>NZ_JBHUDJ010000001.1:0-39734 GCF_042678165.1 Halorientalis brevis
GAGACTCGCTCTGTTCGTCTCTCGGCGTTTGGTCGCTTCCTTCCGTCAGCGACCAAACCGCCGCTGACGATCCTGAAAGTCCCGAATCGCGCGGATGTAATCCCGCTCTCGGAAGTTGCGCCAGTTCACGTCCGTGAAGTACAGTTCCGAGTAGACGGACTGCCAGATCATGAAATCGGAGAGTCGCTCGGCACCGGTCTTGATGACCAGATCGGGATCGGTCGGGAAGACGAGCCGTTTCTCGATGTCCGCCTCGTCGATGTCCTCGGGATCGAGCTCTGTGGCGTCGACCTCCTCGGCGACGCCCTGCACGGCGGTCGCGAACTCGTGTTTCCCGCCCAGTCCGATCGAAATCTGGATCGGCGTGTCGGCCCGGCGTTCGTCTTCGGGACCGCGGACGGCCATCTCGCGCGGCGCAGTCACGTCCTCCAGCGACCGCCGCAAGGTCGGGACTGCCCCCTCGTCCAGGACGCTCACGTAGACCATCACCCGTTCGGCGCCGTACTCGAAGGCCCACCCGAAAAACGCCTCCAGCGTGTCGTAGGCACCCTGTTCCAGGAGGTCACGCTCGGTGATGACGACTGCGACGTTGTCCGGCGTGGCCTCCGCTGCCCACTGGGTGCGAGCGGCGAGATATCGGTCGTAGATACCCACGACTGTTGCTTTTTCGACCAGTAGCAATGAAGGTCACGGCTCTGCGTGTGGGGTGCCGTGCGGGGACGGAAGTTGTGCAGTGCTGTACAGTTGCGGAAGCTGTACTGTTCTGTGTAGGAAATTGTACGCGAGCGGCATAGCCGCTCGCGCTTTTTTGGTCCAGATTTTTTCGAGTGGGGGTCGCCGGAGGCGACCCTCCGAAGAAAAAAGGTGGTGGTTTAAGTGGTTCTCGCGGGTACCCCGGCACGTGACGTCGACAGTCCGGCGAGCGGGCGCGTTCGCGCTGGTCGGAACCCTGGCGCTACTCGTCCCGTTCGTGAGCCGTGCCACCCCGACGCCCGTCGCGACGGTCGCCGGGCCGGCCCCGTTTATTCTCCTCGCCATCCTGGCGCTGTACGTCATCGACGACGGGGTCCTGTTCGAGACGTTCGCCCGTCCGGGAGACCGACGAGACGGCCGTCTGTACGGGCTCGCTGGGTTCTCGCTGGCGGTCGCCGGGTTGGCGCTCCTCTCGCTGCAGTTCGGGCTGTCGATGAACGTCTTCATCGGCGCCGTGTTCATCCTCGCGTACGGCAATCTCGCCGAGCAGCTCGTCAGGACGGTGACGAGCGAAGACATCGTCGCGACCGCCGGCTTCGTCGCCGGCGGGTTCCTGGTCGGGACGGGCGCACAGCTCTCGTCGCTGGCGCTGACAGACACCTCGCTGTCGATTCCGACGGTCCTGTTTTTCGCTGCGAGCGGTGCACTGCTGGCCTCGCTGTTGCGCACAGTGCTGTTCCCGCGCGACGATCCGCTCGTGATGTTCTCGGTGGCGCTTTTGCTGTGGCTGTTCGCCGATCTCGCGGTGTCGGTGACGACGACGCGCATCGCCGTCGCGCTCGGCGTGACCGTCGGCCTGGGATACGTCTCCTACGCGCTGGAGACCGCGTCGCTGCCGGGCATGTTGACCGGCGTCTTCCTGGGCCTGTTGACGATCGTGCTCGGGGATTACGGCTGGTTCGCGATGCTCATCACCTTCTTCGGCGTGGGCGGCCTCTCGACGAAGTTCCGCTACGAGGAAAAACAGACGCGCGGGATCGCCGAGGAGAACGAAGGTGCACGCGGGAGCGGGAACGTGTTGGCGAACTCGACGACGGCGCTCGTCGCGGTCATCGGCGCGGCGGCAAGCCCGACACACATTCCGGTCGCACCGGAGATTTTCCTGTTTGCCTTCGCGGGCTCGATCGCTGCCGCGATGAGCGACACGCTCTCCTCGGAGATCGGCGGCCTGTTCGACAACCCGCGGCTGATCACGACCTTTCGGCGCGTGGACCCCGGGACCGACGGGGCGATCACGTGGCAGGGAGAGCTCGCGGGACTGGCCGGGGCGACGCTCATCGCGGCGATCGCGCTGGCGATGTTCGACGAAGTCAGCGTCCTCGGCTTCGCCGTGATCGCCGGGGCAGGCGTCGTCGGGATGACGGCCGACAGCCTGCTCGGAGCGACGATCGAAGGCCCCTACGTCGGGAACCAGGGCGTCAACTTCCTGGCGACGCTCGTCGCCGCCATCGCCGGGGGCCTCTTCGCCGTCGGCGCCGGGCTGCTATGATCCGAGACGCGACGCCCCAGGACCGCTCACGAATACGCGCCATCCAGCTGGCTGCGCTCGACGAACCGTGGCCGGAGCTGCTGGACCCGGCCATCGAGGGGCCGCCCATCGTCCTCGTGACCACGGCAACCCCGGACTCGACTGCCGACGGATCGACGACCGAGCCCGGAGCTGCCCGACGACCTGGCGACGAACCGGTCGGTTACGCCGTGGCGATTCCCGAAGGGGACTGCGCCTACCTGGCGGAGTTCGCCGTCGCCGCGGGCTATCGCCGATCGGGGCGGGGGTCGGCGCTCATGGACGCGCTCTGCCGGCGACTCGCTGACGAGGGGTTCGAGGCGCTTCGACTCACCGTGAAAATGGGCGACGAGGTCGCGCGGTCGTTCTACGACTCGCAAGGGTTCCGGGTGCGGTCACTCCTGCCACACCACTACGAGTCCGGGGACGGCCTGCAGCTCGTTCGCTCGCTCTAGGCGTTGGCTTCGATTTCGAACTGGTCTGCCGTCCGGACGCGCACGTTCGTCGGTTTCTTGACGTACTGTCCCTCGCGCTGCGCGACTACCTGTTCGACGCCCCGCTGTGCCGCCACGTCCAGGACCCGCTGGGTCAGTTCGCCGTCGAGAATCACGGCCGCCGGCACCTGCTCCGAGTCGGCGATCGCGTCGAACGCGTCGCTGGCAGGCGCCACGCCCACGCGCCCGAACTCGCTGTCGAGCAGGACGACCGACTCCGACTCCTTTCCGATGACGGCGTGGACGTGTCCGGCGATAGTTTCTGGCTCGTCCGGCGTTCCGGGACCCACGCCAGTCGCTGCTGGGTCATCCGCTGTGTCGTCGTTCGCCGCCGCGGTATCGGCGGGTGACTGTTCAGTGTCGTCGGTGCTATCCGCATCGTCGGCACCGGTACCGACCTCGGCCCGGTCAGTCTGTGGCTCTTCGGCCGTCGTCGCCTCGGGTTCACACGACGGTGCGTCGACGCGCTCGTCGGGGCCGTCAGGGTGTGACGGCGCGTCAGCTGCCGGTTGCTCGCCGGTGGCTTCGGGCGGGGCCGGACGCGTACTCCCGTCGGTCGCGGCGGCCAGTTCGTGGGGCGTGCTCGCGTCTGCGACGACCTCGAAGGGAACTTTCTCCCTGAGCCCGGACATGATCTCGTCACGCGAGAGGTCCTCGACGGACCGGCCTTCCGGAGCGAACGCCGCGTAGTCGATGTTGCCGACCTGTCGGAGCTCTTTGAGGATCAGATCGCCGCCGCGGTCACCGTCGAGGAACGCCGTAACCGTCCGCTCACGGGTGAGTCCGGCGACCGCGTCGGGGACGTTCGTCCCCTCGACGGCGATGGCGTTCTTGATCCCGTACTGGAGCAGTTGGAGCACGTCCGCGCGACCCTCGACGACGATGATCGCGTCGCTGTCGGCGACGCGGGGGCCTGCCGGGAGCCCTTCGTACTCGGTGATGTCCGCGACGCGAACCTCCTGGCGGACTTCCTCGACCAGGTCCTCACTGCTCATGACGTCGTCTTCGAACGACGAGAGCAGATCGGTGGCCCGGTCGACGACTTCGCGGCGCTTGGCCGCACGCACGTCCTCCAGTTTCGTCACTTCGAAGTCCGAGCGACAGGGGCCGACCCGGTCGATGGTTTCCAGGGCCGCCGCCAGGATCGCGGTCTCGATCTTGTCGAGGCCGCTGGCAATGGTCACCTCGCCGAACGACTGGCCGTTCTCCGAGCGGATCTGGACGTCGATTCGCCCGACCTTCGAGGACTGTTGGAGGTCCCGCAAGTCGAGGTCATCACCGAGTAAGCCCTCGGTCTGGCCGAAGATCGCACCGACGACGTCACTCCGCTCTACCACCCCGTCCGTCTTGATGTCCGCGTGAATGAGGTATTTTGCTGAATCCTGCATTGGTAATGAACTGCCCCGCTGAGGGGCGTGAATGATGTGATGACGTGTCCATGAGCGAATCCATGGATACAGTGTGACGTAGGTGACGACGGGTCCATATACCTACTGCCGAATCGCCTGGTACTTCGTCGGGGATCTCACGAACGACAGCGACCCGCAGGATACTTCCCGGTCGCGAGATGGTGACTGCCATGGGAATCGAAGCAGACGACATCGACCCCGCGACGTTCCTCGAAGACGTGGAGATGCGCATCGGCACCGTCGTCTCCGTGGCGGACTTCCCGGAGGCGCGCAAGGACGTGTACAAACTCGAAGTGGATTTCGGCTTGGAGGTCCGCCAGTCCGCGGCCGGCCTCACGGGCAACTACACCGAAGACGAACTCGAAGGGCGGCAGGTCCTCGCCGTCGTGAACCTGGGCACGGTGACCATCGCCGGCTTCGAGAGCCAGTGTCTCGTCACGGGCGTCGACGACGAGAACGGCGACGTGGTTCACCTGCAACCGGAACGGGACGTGCCCGACGGGACCCGGCTGTACTGAGCGTCTCCCCGTTCTCGGCCGCCGTTCGCCGATCTAGGGCCGTCTTATTCGCGAGTATCGCTAGATTTCTGTCCGATCGAGTGGCCTCGAGTAACCCACCAGACCCCCATCGGGCGGGTAATCCGACCGTATCTCCTCCCGGATCGGCAGCGTGAGTTCCGACGTTCGTGGGGGACGTACCCATGGTACTCCGTGGACCCTCACGATAGTTTTTACTCGATAGTAAGTAAAGCTTATTTAACTCAGCGGCGTCGAGAAGAGTAATGACTGGAACCACTTCTGAACACCTCGAAAACGCGGAGTTGGAACAATGATGTGGCAGGACCTGATCTTTCTCGGCGGGAGCGTGTTCTCACTGATCGTCCTGGTCCCGACTCTGCGGGATCAGATGGCGAACGTTCCCCTGGGGACCTCGCTGCCGTCGGCCACGATCGGCATCATCTACGGGACGACGTTCCTCTCGCTGGGAATGACGATGTCTGCAGCCGGCTCGCTCCTGACGGGGCTCATGTGGAGCGTCATCGCGTTCCTTCGGTCACCGCATCCCTACGACCACCTCATTGAGTCCGACCCCGTCGGGAACGCGGACAACTACCAGTCGGCAGACTGAGCGCCAGCGGTTTCGAGCGTTTTTTCCGGCCACGTGCGCGGTTCGAGTGGGGTGAGAACTCGAACGCTTAACAGTGCGTCCTAACTACTGGAACCCATGCAGACACACATCGTGCCGGTCGGCTTCGACTACGACCGGCTCATCGCGCCGCTCGTCCGGGAGCAACTGGACGTCGACCGCGTGATCTTACTGGAGGGGGCGGTGGGCAGCGAGGCCAACGTCGAGTACTCGCGGAACTTGGCCGAGAAGCTGGAGAAGGACTTCACGAACCTGCTCGGTGCCCAGACCGAACGGGTCGTCGTCGAGGACGTCTACGACTACGACGCGGCCTTCGAGCAGGCGTACGCGCTCATCATGGCTGAACTCGACCGCGGGCGCGAGGGGGACGGGAACGACACGGAGATCGAGGGGGTCTGGGTGAACATCTCGGCGATGCCCCGGACGGTGTCGTTCGCTTTCGCGACGGCGGCCCACTCGATCATGGTCGAGCGCCAGGAGGACCGCGACCGCATCCACACCTACTACACGGTCCCCGAGAAGTACCTCGAAACCGAACTGGCCGAGGAACTGCGCCGCCAGATCGACCTCCTGTCGGACCTCCGGGACGGCGGCGTCGACGACGACCGGGTCACCGAGCGCCTGGAGAGCGCCCAGGATCTGCTCGACGAGTTCGACGAGCGCGGGACGACCATCGGCGCGAAGGAGATCGGCGGGAGTCACATCGTCGAACTTCCGGTCGCTTCCTTCTCGAACGTCAAGCCCTTCGAGGAGATCATCCTCTTCACCCTCGGCGAACACGGCGAGTTCGAGTCCGTCTCTGAACTCGCCCAGGAACTCGCGCGCGAACTCGGGGAGGAGTACACCGACTCGTTCCGCTCGAAGGTCATCTACAACGTCGACCGCCTCGGCCCCGGGGGGAAAGGCTACATCGAACAGGAGGAACACGGGAAGTCCTACCGGACGCGGCTCTCGCGGATCGGGGAGTTGTGGGTGCGTGCGCACGCGGATAGCGTTCCCGAGCGCAGCGAGGGAACGTAAACGCGAGCGGCGAAGCCGTGAGCAACGTGCCTGAGCGCAGTGAGGGCGGAAACGAATTGGTCGGGCGATTCGGTCAGTGGCCGAGTTCGGCCTTCGTCGCTCGCGTCGCCATCGCGAGGAACACGGCCAGCACCGTCAGCACCACCGCACCGGCAGCGGCCTGGTCGTGAACGGCGAGGTCGTGGTTGAAGCCCGCGGCGATTTCAGCCGGGAGCAGGGTGTGGTGTGGCTCACCGACCAGCGGGATGAAGTAGTCGACGACGTCGTTGAACAGGTACCAGCCGGTGGCGACGGCAATCGCCCAGATCGGGAAGGCGCTGTAGCGGTAGATGATGAACGCCTCGACGGCCATCGCGAAGTGGCTCCAGACGAGGAAGTGATACAGCCACAGCGGCGTGTCCCCGAGGCCGTTAACGTAGAGTTGGACGTACGGCGTCCAGAGCCCGAGTTTGATACAGCCGAAAAACGCCAGGACGTGGAGCAGTTCCAGATCGAGATCGAGCTTCCAGGCGACGAGCGAGAGCCCGATGAACATCGTCGCCACGGGGCTGTCGGGCACAACTGGCCAGGCGACGAGCGGTTCGACGGCGAACTGGCCAGCGATGAGCGGGGTGTCGAGCGGGATCGGCTGGAAGCCGTAGTACCAGAACCCGAACGCGGTGCCCAGGAGGTTGACGATCGCGATGGGCCAGGCCAGTCGGAGGGCGGCGTCTTCCAGCCAGGCGGGCAGCGGCGCGACGTACCGCGGCAACGGCTCCCGGTCGGGGAGCCGGCCGTCGAAGTAGCGGGCGATGAACTGCTCCAGTCTGCGGCCCGCATCCGTGACCGACATGGACGGGTTGTCGACGGGCGGTAGCAAAACGGTACCGGAGCGCACACAGCGAGACACAACGTGGGAACGCCGTCGCGTCGTCCGGCAAAGGACACGCGTTAAGTGGATGAAAACCTAAGCGCCTGATATGCCTGAAGAGACCGATCTGGAGGATCTACAGCGCGGAACCGAGCTGGTCAAGCGCGGTTTCGCGAAGATGCAGAAGGGCGGGGTCATCATGGACGTCGTCAACCCCGAGCAGGCCCGTATCGCAGAGGACGTCGGCGCAGTCGCGGTGATGGCTCTCGAAGCCGTCCCCGCCGACATCCGCAAGCGCGGCGGCGTCGCCCGGATGGCCGACCCCGCGGACGTCGCCGAGATCATCGACGAAGTCTCCATCCCGGTGATGGGCAAGTCCCGCATCGGCCACCGGAAGGAGGCGGAGATCCTCGAAGCGATCGGCGTCGACATGGTCGACGAAAGCGAGGTGCTGACGCCCGCCGACGACCGCTATCACATCGACAAGCGCGAGTTCACCGCACCGTTCGTCTGCGGCGCCCGCAACCTCGGTGAGGCCCTGCGTCGCATCGACGAGGGCGCGGCTATGATCCGCACGAAAGGCGAGGCCGGCACCGGCGACGTCAACCAGGCCGTCCACCACCAGCGCAACATCAAGGGCGCCATCCGCGAACTCGAAGGGATGACCCACCAGGAACGCGAGAAGTGGGCCCGCGAGAACGAAGCGCCCGCCGAACTCGTCCACGAGACCGCAGAGATGGGGCGGCTGCCGGTCGTCAACTTCGCCGCCGGCGGCATCGCGACGCCCGCCGACGCCGCGCTGATGATGCACCACGAGTGCGACGGCATCTTCGTCGGCTCCGGCATCTTCGGTGCCGAGGACCCCGAGGCAATGGGCGAAGCCGTCGTCGAAGCGGTCAACAACTGGGACGACCCCGAAGCGCTCGCCGAGATCTCCTCGAACATCGGCTCCGGGATGAAAGGCAACGCCAACGTGGACCTGCCCGAGGAAGAGAAACTCCAGGGCCGGGGCGTCTGAGAGTCGATGTCCGGGGAGTCGGCCCGCGACCCCGCCGCGGTCGCCGACGACCTCGACACACCTGTTTTGCTGTTCGACGGCGTTTGCAACCTCTGTAACTCCTTCGTGCGGTTCGTCGTTCGGTTCGACGCCGAGGGCACGTTTCGGTTCGCTCCCCTACAGTCAGCCATCGGCGAGGAACTGCTCGCGCGATACGACCTTGAACCCGACGACGAGACGTTCGACACCGTGGTACTCGTCGAAGACGGCGAGGCGTACACCAGATCGACCGCTGCGCTCCGGGTCGCGCGGCGACTCGACGGCCCGTGGCCGCTGTTATATCCCCTCGTCTATCTCCCGCGACGGCTTCGAGACGGCATCTACGACCTCGTCGCGAAGTACCGGTACCGCGTGTTCGGGAGCAAAGACGAGTGTCCGATGCCGGACCCGGAACTCCGCGAACGGTTCGCCGAACGGTCGTTCGACTGACAATTAGACACCACACCGTCTCGGAAAGCGGTCGGCCAGCCGTCGATAATCGGTCGAAATACAAGAAACGATAATCCGAGGCCCGGATTTTTCATTCCGAAGTCACTGATTCGAATATGGTCGCCAAATATATAAATGATTTTAGGTATTTGCTGGAGGGAGTGGTGTCCACGGAAGCACGGGTCGCGGCGACCGTCGTGTTGACGCTCGCAGCCGCGGTGACGGCCGTCGTCCTCGCACCGCGCGTCGTCAGGCTCGTCCATCGCTCGCTGAAAACCCGAGTGTTCGGCCACGAGCGCATGCCGTTCGAACCGCCGGAGTTCGACTGGCAACTGCCGGTGACGGCGTTCGTCCGGACGATCCAGTTCGCTATCTTCCTGGCCGTGGGCCTCTCTGTTATGGTCGTCTGGGGATTCGTGGACCTGGCGCTCAGGACCGTGGCGACGATGGCGATCCTGATTCCGACCCTGCTCCGGGGACTCCTGACGATCGGTCTCGTCGGCGGGACGCTGATCGGCATCGACGTGCTGGAGTCGGCGATCGAGGAGTACGCCGAGGAGTCGGACGCGTTGAACCAACACCAGCAGGGGATCGTCTTCCGCGTGCTGCAGGTGACGGTGCTGATCGCGGCCGCGATCGTCACGCTGTCGCTCTGGGGCGTCAACCTCGGGGGCCTGCTCGTTGGCGCGGGCTTCCTCGGCATCGTCATCGGGACTGCCGCACGGACGACGATCGGCTCGTTCATCGCCGGCTTCGTGCTGATGTTCGCTCGCCCGTTCGAGATCGGCGACTGGGTCGAGATCAGCAACGACGAGGGGATCGTCACCGACATCACGATCATCAACACGCGGATTCGCAGCGCGTCCGGCCAGGAGATCGTCATCCCGAACGAGCGGGTCGCGAACGCGACGGTCACGAACCTGACCAGTTTCGAGCGGCTGCGGCTCTCCGTCGACGTTGGCGTCGACTACGAGGCCGACGTCGAAGGGGCAGAAGCCGTTATCGAGGAGACGCTCACCGAGATCAACCACGTCCTGGCGAACCCCACGCCCCAGGTCGTCCCGAAATCGTTCGGTGACTCCGCGATCGTGCTGGAGTGTCGGTTCTGGATCGACCACCCCAGCGCGGCCAAGCGAGCGATGGCGACCGCAGCGGTCGTCCGTGAGGTGAAAGCGGCACTCGACGAGGCCGGCATCAAGATCCCGTATCCACAGCGCGAACTGCTCGGCCGCGAGGAGGCCGGCGGCTTCCACGTGAACGGCGTCGCCGACGAGGAACCGCGGCTCGTCAATGATCGGCAGTAACTGCAACAGATGGGCTTCACCGACTCGTCGAGGCACGCTGGCCGTGATTCCGACTCGGCGGTGGCGGACGCATCCGCGGCACGAAGTGGTGCGGTTCTCCGGACGCGAATGGAACGAGCGTCCGGTAGTTTTTCCCCAAGGTTTTGGAGATCGGGGGCGGGTCGCGGGCTGCAGGCCCGCGACCGTATGTCGTGGCGGCTTCGCAGCCACGCAGTTCCCGCAGGCCGACGGCGTCGGCCGAGGAAACCCCGATCTGTAAAAAGTGGGTGGCTAGTACTCGTAGTCCGTGTCGATGGTGCTGGCGGTTTCGACCATCGCGACGGCGGCGTCGGAGTACTGCAGGACCTTCTGCATGTCGCCGTCGAGTTCGAAGACGCCGGACATCAGGCCGTCGATGGCCCCGACTTCACCTTCGGTCAGGCGGACCCAGTCAGCGTACGAGCCACTGTAGATGAACCCGTAGTCGACGGCTTCCGGGTCGTCGATCTCGCGGCAGTCGAACACGTCACCGTCCTCGAGGCCGATGAAGAAATACCGGTCCTCGGGAAGCCGGTCGTCGGCTTCCAGATGGAAGATGAAGTTCCCGTTGAAATCGACCCCCCAGCCCTCGCTGGATTCCTGATAGTCCTCGTTGTTGCTCAGTGCTTCCTCCCACTCCTCGATCCACTCGTTAGTTGGAAACGGTAGTGCCATTGTTGTATCCTCCGTACTTGCGACAGCAGGAAGAAATCAACAGTATTTTTAATAAAGATTCTCCCGGAATTATTCCGCCATTTATATCACCAGTTATTTCTTGTATCTTATGCCGGAAGATATCAGACGGACGTACCTCTACCCTTAAATTACCGGTCAATCGTCGCAGAATTCTTTTTTAGTGTTCCGGAGTAGTACAGTTCAAGAGAGCACCGCATCTGGGGAATTGCGGCGCGAAACGTGCGTTACCATGAGTGTAAATCAGAAATCACGGTTTGGGCGGGATGAGCAGGTTGCGTCAGTCGTCGGCTCAGTGGTTGGGGGACTGCTGGGCGGTGCGCTGATTCAGTTGACTGGCGGTGCGGAAGCGATGCTCCTTTTCGCGTGGCTCATCGACGGCAGCACCGTCGCGACCGGCTGGGTCGTCTGGATGGGGCTGGCTCTGGTGTTCGGCGCCGGGTTTGCCATCTTCATGTCGCGCGGGGTCAACAAGTTCACGAACACGATCATCATGATCTCCCGGAAGAGTGAGACCACCCAGAAGATCCTGGTGCCGTTGCTTCACCGGTCGGCGCTCGGCCTCACCGCCGGGAGCATGGGTCTCCTCTACGGTCAGATTCTCGGCTTCGGCTTTTTCGCGTGGCTCGTCCCGATCATCCACGCGATGAACGGCCATCCGGTCGAGATGTTCCCGTTGGCGAACTTCCCGGTCATCGTCGGGTACATCGTCTACGCGCAAGTTCTGGGGACGGTGTACGGGATGTTGCTGGAAGCGGAGTGGTACGAACTGGGCAGCGGGGACGGCACAGAACAGTCCGCAGCGCTCGTGGGTGCAGTCGGGGGCGGACTCGTCGGGAGTGGCGTCCTCTATCTGGTCGGCGGTGCCCAGACGGTGGCGACGCTCGGCACGCTCGTTGGCAGCCGGTCCGTCCCGCACGGCGTGCTGGTGTTCATGCTCGCGGCGCTCCTCTTCGGCGTCGCCTTTTCCTGGGTCCTCTCGCGGACGATCAACGACTTCACGACCACCGTCATCATGTTCTCCCGGCGCAGCGAGACCACGCAGAAAATCCTCGTGCCCCTGCTCACCCGAGCGGCACTCACGGTCACGGCCGGCAGCATGGGACTGGTCTACGGTCTCGTCCTCGGGGTCGCCGCGGTCGCCCTCGGGACGGTCGGCGTGGTCCCCCAGACCGGGCTGGCTGGCCTCCTGGCGTTCGCCGTGTACGGGAACGTCCTGGGGAACGGCTACGGGCTGATGATGGAGAAAGTCGACCTCTCGGGACTCGGGCCGAGCGAGGAGTACCGAGCCGGCCTCACGGGTTCGGTCGGCGCGGGACTGCTGAGCGGGCTGTTCATCCTCACGTTCGTGGGACTGTCAGTGTTCAGCAGGCTCGCAGAGCTAGTCGGACAGGACGGAATCTTCACCGGCTTCCTCGTGTGGATGGGGGTCAGCGCGGTCCTGGGGTTGGCGTTCGTCGCCTACGTCTCGCGGACGATCAACGACTTCACGACCACCGTCATCATGTTCTCCCGGCGCAGCGAGACGACCCAGGCCATCCTGGTGCCCCTGATCACGCGTGCGGCACTCACGGTCACCGCCGGCAGCATGGGACTGGTCTACGGCCTCGCGCTCGGCGTGCTCGCCTACGGTGGCGCGCTCGCCGGACTGATTCCGCCGGTGAGTCCGCTCATCGTCCTCGCCTTCGTCATCTTCGGGCAGGTGCTCGGGACGACGTACGGCCTCGTTCTCGAAGACGCGGACCTCAGCCTGCCGTTCGGAAGCGACGACGAGTCCGAGTCGGTCGCCGAGGGCGAGAAAGTCGAGTACGTGCCGCCACACGAGCGGCCCGGGTTCGCCGGGTGGCGCGCTCGCCGTCCGTTCGCGGGCGGAGTGATGCTCATCCTCGCTGGCATGATCATCGCGGCGATTCCGATCCGACTCCAGACGATCCCCGCCACCTCCGGGCCCTCGAAGGCCGCGCTCGGGATCGTCTTCGGTGCGATGGTCATCGCCTGTGGTGCCTTCGCGCTGGTAAAGCCCAATCTCTCCACGCTCATCGGTGTCACCGGCATCGCCATGTCGATCCTCTCGCTCATCGGCGCGTTCGGTGGACTGGTGATCGGCATGCTCGTGGGGATCGTCGGCGGGAACCTCTGCATCGCCTGGCAGGACCCCACTGTCGACGAGGAGTCGAGTTCAGAGAGTCGCTTCAACTGGATCAGCGAAGGCGAACGCCAGCAGTGGTAGCGGTGTGATTTTTTGCGATCAGTCACCGACGCACGAGCCGCTCAGTAAATAGTTGCGCCGTCGCCGATCTCGGTCTGGTAGACCCGTGACTGGACGCCAACCTCGTCGAACGCGTCCATCATGGCCGTGCCGACGGACCGCTGGTCGGACTCGTGACAGGCCGCGATGACGGTCGGGCCGGCACCGCTGATCGTCACGCCGGTCGCACCGGCAGCGTGGGCAGCGGCTTTCACCTGCTCGTAGCCGTCGATGAGATCGGCCCGGGCCGGCGTGACGACGGTGTCGTTCATCCCGGTGCCGACGAGTTCCGGATCGTTACGGTGCATGCCGGAAGTCAGCGTCGCCGCCCACCCGACGGTTTCGACGAGCTGCTCGACGCGTGCGGTCTCGGGAACGACCCGACGGGCATCCCGCGTCGAGACGACGATGTCGGGCAGACAGGCCACCAGCGGGATGTCGGCGTCGACCTTGGTGACGCCCTCGTCGGTCGCGATGGTGAACCCGCCCATGATCGACGGCGCGACGTTGTCGTCGTGGGCGTCGCCGGAGACCACAGCTTCGCCTTTGGCTGCGATGGGGACGAGTTCCTCGCGACTGTAGCCCCGATCGTACAGTTCGTTGAGGCCGACGGCGGCCGCGGCCGCACTGGCGGCCGAAGACCCGAGTCCCGAGGCCGGCCGGACGCCTTTGTCGATCTCGATGTGCGCCGGAGCCTCCAGGGCCTCTGCCACCGCACCGACGGTGTTTTTCTCCGGGTCTTCGGGGATGTACTGGCTGCCGACGCCAGTGACCTCGATCGTCGTTTTCGCTGCCTTCTCGACGCGAACGATGTCCGCCGGGCGGTCGAGTGCGACGCCGAAGACGTCGAAGCCGCTCCCGAGGTTCGCACTCGTCGCCGGTGCCCGGACGGTCAGCATGCACGTGGCTTTCCGTAGGGCGGTCAAAAAGGTAGCGAACTGTTGGTTCTGGGTGCCCCTGACTCCAGCCGTCAGTCAGTCGGCGAGGAACGACGCGACCTCCGAACCGACGACGTCTGGCCGTTCCTGGTGCATGAAGTGGCCGGCGTCCCGCACTTCGACGACGCGACAGTCCGCTTCGAACGCCGCGTCCGCGTTCGCGAACAGGTCCGCCCCGATACACCCGTCGTTTTCCCCCGCGATCACCAGCCCCGGGACGTCGATCGTCGGGAGGTCGTCGAGGTCGGGACGCCCGCTGCCGACCAGGTCGCGAACGAGCGGGTTCACGAACTGCCGGTAGTACGAGAGCGACGCGTCGACGGTGCCCGCAGTGCGGAACGTTTCAGTGACGGCGTCGATGCGGTCCTCGTCGTAGTCCCAGCCGGGACTCCAGAGGTTCCACAGCACCTCGATCAGGGCGAAGTCGTCCCGTTGCAGCGTTCGCTCGGCGAGCCCCGGGAGCTGGAAGAACCAGACGTACCAGCTCCGGAGGAACTGTCGGGGGTGGTGCCAGATCTCGGCGGCGAACCGCGGCGGGACCGCCATCGTCACGATCCGCTCGAACCGGTCGGGAGCCATGCGAGCCGCCGCGTAGGCTGCGACGGCGCCCCAGTCGTGCCCGATCAGGACGACGTCCTCGTAGTCGTCCGCCTCGTCGAGGGCCGTCGCCAGTTCGACGGCGTCGCTGCCGAGAGCCGTCGCACTGTAGTCGTCGTCCGGGGCCGGTCCCGTCGGCTCGTACCCGCGCATGTACGGGGCGACGACCGTGAACCCGGCCTCGGCGAGGCGTCCCATGAGCGGTTCGAAGGTCCCGGCGTCGTCGGGAAAACCGTGCAGGCAGAGCGCGAGTCGGTCCCCGTCGCCGCGGGTGAGACACTCGAAGTCCAGGCCGTTGGCCGTCACTTCGCGTCGCTCGTCGGTCATGGACGGAGCGTCACAGCCGGCTCACTTACCGACTGGGTATCAGGCAGAAACAGCAGCGGCGGCGTCAGCTCAAGGTGTAGTCGTCGGTGTCGATCTTCGCGGTGACGACGACCGCACGACCGTTCTTCGAGGAGTTGACGTTGTCGTAGTCGTCGAAGGAATCGCCGTCAGTCCAGTCTTCGACGTCGTTCATGTCGACGTCGTCTTTGCTGTTGAACACCACGACCCGCTTTGCTTTCGAGGTCTCGCCGTTGACGGTCAGTTTGAACCCACTCGCGACGGCCCCCTCGAACTGACCCGCTTCCGCGTTCGTCTCGTCGGATTCTTCCTGAGTTCCCCCGTAGACGAACGTCCCGGAACCGAGTTTCCCGATGAGCGTTTTGAAGTCCTCCTCCGCTTTCGCGTAGCGCTCTTCGTTCCCCTTCTTGGTGTCGATGAGCGCTTCGAGGACGTCCTTCGGCTCGCCGCCGCCGGAAAAAAAGCTCATCCGGGCGTAGACAACTTCGTTTTTCTTGACAGCGACGCCCTGGAACCCCTGTTTCGTGTATATGGTGTACCCTTCGTGGTCGCCGTCTTCCTCGAAGTCGGCGTCTTCGAGTTCGCTCCCGACGTCGTCTTTCTTGAACTTGCCCGTGATGACGCCGTTGGACCCATTGACGCTGATCTGGGAGTTGACCTCGTCGAAGTCGACGTTCATCTGGTCGAGCGGGAACCTGTCTTCGAAGCGCTCGAAGGCCTCGAACACGTCCTCGTCGAAGTTGTCCTCGTTGTTCCGGATCGCCGTGACGTCGCTGTATGAGAACGAGTAGTGGTCAGTACCCTCGACGATCACGCCGGGTTCGGGCAACCAGGAATCGTACGCACTGCTGCCACCGCCGAGAAACGGAATCGAGCTACAGCCAGAGAGACTCCCTGTGACCCCGAACCCTGCAGTCGCCGCACCGATCCGAAGCGTGCCACGTCGTGTAATTTCGTCAGTCATTCCTACAAATCGCTTAGCCGTGAATGGTAAATTCCTTTTTACATTACGAGACTACTTTCCGAGTGTTCATCTGGTGGGAGCCCGAAAACTCGCAGAATGACCGTGATCGGCTTCCTCAGCGTCGCACCAGTGCAAGAAGCGAGCATGGCCGGCCAGGTCGCCGAGGCCGTCGCCGCTCTCGAGGAGTTCGACGTCACCTACGAGACGACGCCGATGGGAACCACCATCGAGGCACCGGACAGCGCCGAGTTGTTCGCGGCCGCCCAGGCGGCCCACGAGGCGGTCGACGCCGACCGCGTCTCGACGGTCCTGAAAGTCGACGACAAGCGGACCCGCGAAACCACTGCCCAGGAGAAAGTCGAGGCAGTCGAGGCGGAACTGGGACGGCCGGCCCGGAGTACCGACGACGAGTGACCGGGTCGGGACGAGTGTTTTTAACCGACGGCGAACGGAACGGGGAGTATGGAGAGTCTCAACAGGATGGCGACCGATCTCGTCGACGAGGCGATCGACTTCGCCGACGAACTGAACGTCGCCGTCCGTCCGCTGGATGGACAGGCGACGGTACTCGATTTCGGCGTGGACGTTCCCGGCGGGATGGAGGCGGGACTGCTGCTCGCCGAGATCCAGACGGCCGGACTGTCGTCCGTCCAGACCACCATCGACACCGTGGCGGGAGCGCCGCTGACACACGTCGAACTGTCGACCGACCACCCGGCGCTGGCGCTGCTCTGTGGCCAGAAGGCCGGCTGGGAGGTCAGCGTCGACGGCTTCGAGGGGCTGGGCAGCGGCCCCGCCCGCGCGCTCGTGGCCGAAGAGGACGTCTACCAGCGAGTCGGGTACCGCGACGAGTTCGACTTCGCGGTGCTGGCACTGGAGACCGAAACCGTCCCGGACGAAGCCGTGGCCGAACAGGTCGCAGAGATGACCGGCGTCCCCGAATCGAGCGTCTTCCTGCCGGCCTTTTCGGCGGCGAGCATCACCGGCTCCGTACAGATGGCCGCGCGGGCGGCGGAACTCGCCGTGTTCCGGCTCTCAGAACTCGGCTACGATCCGCTGGACGTGCTCTCGGTGACCGGCAGTGCCCCCGTCGCCCCCGTCGCCGACGACGAGGAGACGGCTATCGCGCGGACGAACGATGCGCTGGCGTACGGCGGACAGGTCCACGTGACCGTCGACAGCGAGTTCGACCGCTTCGACGAGGTCCCCTCGACGGCCACCGAGGAGTACGACGAGCCCTTCGCCGACATCTTCGAGGCCGCGGACTGGGACTTCTACGAGGTTCCGGAGGACGTGTTCGCGCCCGCACAGGTGACGATCGACGTCGTCGGCGGCTCGACGTACGTCCTCGGCGAACAGAATCACGAGCGGCTCGCAGAGAGCTTCGAGCTCTAGGATGCGATACAAGGTCGCACCGGACCCGGAAGACGGTCGCGACACGCTGGCGGCGGCGCATCGCGCCGTGCCGCTCGTCCCCGGGAGCACGGACGACTGCTGTGCCCGCCTCCAGTCGCGGCTCGACCTCACCACCCGTGAGGACGCTCGCGAGTGGCTCGCCTTCCTCGACGCGCTCGGCCTGGCGACCGAGACGACGCGCGGGTACGAGCGCGTCCAGACCGACCCGGCCGCCGACGCCGTCGGGGCCGCCTTCCGTGAGCACGTCTTCGGCGCCCGCGAGATCCTGGACGCGCTCGCGGCCGCCGAGGACGCGGTAACGGCCGGTGAAGCCTTCGCGGAGATTCGACCGATAGTGCCGACCTGGGAGCGCAATCGACACGACGACTGGGAGCGGGTGTGGCGAGAGCGCACCAGTCGGTTGCTGGAATGGGCGGCCCTGCTGGGGGTAGCTGAAAAACGGAGTGACGGATACGTCGACGCGCCCGCCTCGCAGGAGCGTCAGTAGCCCTCGATTCGGGGTTCAGGAACCCTGATGAGTGGTTCGATGATGACCCCCACCGCCGCCGTGATGGTGGCCGCCATCGCCGTCGGCGAACCGCGGATTGGTCTCTGCGAAGACGCCCTTCGGATTGTCCGTGTGCAACCAGACGTGTAAGGTCCGCAATTCGGGGTGGGTGATGACGAAATCGACGGTTCGCATCGTTCGCTCGCCTTGTTTCCCCGTCGTCGACCCCCAGTTCAGCGTTGTCGTATCGCCGGGCGACAGGGAGGCGTCCGCCGGGGTGTACTCCGACCAGTTCTCGCTCGTCAGGAGCGTCTCCAGGTCGAAGCTGTTGGCGTCGCGCTGCATGCTGTCGGGCGTCGCGAACACGTGCGTGGCCGCGTGGTGCGTGCCCCAGGTCTCGGTGAACGGCGTCCCTTCGTCGGCGAACAGATCCAGTTCGGAGTCGACGGCATCGACGGGGACTGCGTACTCGATGGACCCGAGCGCCAGTCCGTCGCCGGTTCGGACGTACGTGAGTAACGGCGGTTTCTCCCGCGTGAGACCCGTGTTCGCGGCCTCGGAGACGTACCCCTGGTTGATGAAGTGCCACCCCATGCCGTCCATGTAGGGACCGAGAACCGCGTACCCGTCCGCCCGGGCGGCTTCCGTGTCCTGGTACTCGGCCGTCGCCTCCTGAACGGACTGAAACTGCGTTTTGAGTTGCTCCGACGACTCGGCCAACTGCGTGTCGGTGCCCGTCGACGGGGAGTCGGTAGTGGTCGCCGTCCTGGACGTCGTGGTCGGGGCCGATCGCGACGGCGTTGCCGTGGTCGACTGTGCCGCGTCCGAACATCCCGCCAGCGCGGTGGCGAGTCCGGTGCCGACGGCGAGTAGCGCGCGTCGTCTGGTGTATCGCCTCCCCGAGCGGTCCGTCTCAGACATGTCTCACCGGATCATGCACAGCTCGGAATAAATGCGAGATGGCGGGTTTGCTACCGGAGTGTTTTCGAGTGCTGAACAGACTGTTGCGGTCGCCACGCGAGTGCGACCGGCGCCAAACGCTTACCCAATCGGGCGGGCAAGCATGACCGATGCCAACCGATCCGGTCGACGCCGTCTTCCTCGACATGGACGGGACCCTCTGTGAGTACCGCCAGTCCAGCGCGGAGCTGCTCGCCCGCGCCTTCGACCGGCTGGACGTCGATCCCTTCTTCACCGCCGAGACGTACCGGAATCAACTGTTCTCGCAAATCGTCACCGACGAGACGAAAGCCGAGCGGCGAGAGCAGGCGTTCATCACGCTCGCGGAACTCGACGACCGCGACCCGGCCGTGGGTCGCCGGCTCGCAGCAGTCTACGCGTCGATGCGCGACCACCGCGACGTGGAACCGCTGCCCGGCGCGCTCGACGCGCTCGACTCGCTTCGTGAGCGGTACGACCTCGCGCTGGTCACCAACGGCGGACCGGAGATGCAGGACCCGAAACTGGCAGCCCTCGACGTCGAAGACGCGTTCGACGTGATCGTCTACGGCGGGTACGACACCACGCCGAAGCCGGAGCCCGGCCCGTTTCACGAGGCGCTGTACGCCCTCGACGCGACGCCGGGCCGCGTCGTCCACGTCGGGAACTCCGTCCGCTTCGACGTCTGGGGGGCCGACGCCGCCGGTATCAAGTCCGCGCTGCTCCGACCCGACGGTGACGAACCAGCGACGGCACCGGACTATCTGCTGCGATCGATGGCGGACCTGCAGGACCCTCCCTGGCGCTAAAACGAGATCACGAGGTCGGCGTCACGTCGACGACCTTGCCGACGCCTTTCGAGCGGCCTTCGCGGAAGACGAACTTCTGGCCTTCCTCGACGAAGTACGACCGGAACTTGAATCGGACGCGCGTCGTCCCGTTGTCGCCCGGGAGGAGTTGCCCGTCGTCGGGATAGAACGCGGCGGCCTCGCTGACCGTTTCGAGGTGGACGACCGGTTCGTAGCCGTCGCCGATACGCGTCGGATGATTCAGGACCATCACTTCGGCCTCGAACTCCCGGACCGGCTCGGGGTCAGTGTCTGCTGGCAGCAGGACCATCCCGCGTTCGATGTCCGCCTCGGCCACGCCCTTGAGCGCGATGCCGACGATGCGCCCCGCGCGGGCCTCGTCCACGCGGTGGTAGTGCATCTCGATGGACCGGACTTCGACCTCGCGGAACGACCCGTCCTGCATGGGGCCGAGCAGGAGTTCGTCGCCGGCCTCGACCGTGCCGGACTTGATCGTCCCCGACGCGACCGCACCGACGCCGGTGACGCTGTAGGACCGATCGACGTACATCGTGAAATCGTCCGCCTCCGCGCCGGCGGTTTTGGGCAGGCGCTCGAAGAACTCGTCGAGCGCGTCGAGTCCGTCCTTCGTGACGGCGCTCGTCGTGACGACGGGGACGACGGTCTCACTGATCTCCTCGATGGCCACGTCGACGCCGTGGCGCTCGACCCGGAGCGGCGTCTTGTCGACCTCGCGCAGGAGGCGTTCGACCTCGCGCTCGACGTCTGCGACCCGCTCGTCGTCCACCAGATCCGCCTTGGTGATGGCGACGATCGTCGGGAGTTCCGTGGCGAGCAGGATGCCCAGGTGTTCGCGCGTCGTCTTCGTCGGGCCGTCGTCGGCCGCGACGGTCAACAGGCCGTAGTCGAGTTTCTGGCCGACCAGTCCCCGGATGGTCGTCCGGAGCCAGGGCTCGTGACCGACTGTATCGACGAACGAGACGAGGCGGGTGGCCTCTTCGACGACGCGGGCGCGGTCGGACTTCCGATGCGGATTGTCCATCCGGATCGCGTCGCCGTCGTCGTCGAACCCGTAGACGCCGTAGGAGAGGTCCGCGGACAGCCCGCGCTCGACTTCGTGGGGCTGGACGTCGAGGAACGATCGCGTGCCGCCTTCGCCGTCGTCCGGTTCGCCGGTGACGAGCGAGCCGACGAGCGTGGACTTGCCGTGGTCGACGTGGCCGGCGGTTCCGACGACGATGTGCTCGTCGTCTTCCATCACCGATCCCTCGCGGACGGTGGCGACGCCGACGATGCCGCGCTCGGCCGATCGGGACGCAGGGGACTGGCCGTCGGTCGGAGTGGCGCCGCCGTCGTCGACGCCCCAGGTCTCGACGTCCTCGATGTGTGCGCCGGCCTCTTCGGCCAGCAACGAGAGGACGTCCATGGACTCCGAGAAGGCGTCGGGGGCGATCCCGGTGATCCCGCCGTCGTCCGTGACGCCGACGACGTAGGTCGCTTCACCCTCCCCCGAGAGGACGCGGTGACGTAACTGTGCAGCTAAACTCTCGAATCGGCCCTCACGTGCGTGGAGGTCTTTCGTGAGCCGCTCTTTGAATTCGACGCTGCCGCCCTCCTCCTCACCGCGCTCGATGGCACGTTCGAGGACGGCCCGGTCGGGGCTCATACACCGCGTTTAGGGCACCATAAATAAAAGATTTCCTTTCCTTTGTGTATTGTTGTCACGGGTCCCGAAGACCCGATCGTCCGCGGCCGCTCGGCCGGCGAAAGACTACCCTTCCAGGCCGCCCTCGATCAGGTCGACGGCTTCGAGGAAGCCCTCGCCGTACTCGCCCTCTGTGACTTCGTCGGCAGCCGCGAGCGCGCGGTCGTCGGCGTTGGCGACGGCGATCGCCCGGCCGGCGACCTCGAAGGTCGAGACGTCGTTCTCGGAGTCGCCGACGGCGACGAACTCTTCGGGGTCGCGGCCGAGTTCGCGGGCGACGGCTTTCAGGCCCTTGCCCTTGTTCTGAGCGGGCGATTTCACGTGATAGGCGAAGCCGGTGTCGACGACTTCCAGGCCGTGATCGGCGGCGAGCGCTTCCAGCGGCTCCAGGGGCGCGTCCAGGTTCACGGCGATCTCCGTCTCGCGCCAGCGGTTCACCATGTCGGCACGGCCCCACCCGAGGTCGTACCCGGCGGCCTGGAACTCCTCGGCGACGGCCTGTGCGGCCTCGGGTTCGCCGGTGAACACGACGGTTTCGGTCTCGGCGACGTAGACGACGCCGCCGTTCTCGGCGATCACTCGGATCGGAATCGCGAGGAACTCACAGAGGCCGACGGGATACGGGAAGGCCTTCCCGGTGGCGACGACGACCGGCGCGTCCCACTCTTTGAGGATCGGCATCGTTCGCGGATCGAGCCCGCGGTCCGGTCCGGTGAGCGTCCCGTCGATGTCGACTACCAGCGGCGGCGTCACGCGTCGATCGCCTCCCGTTCCAGCTGGCGTCCGAGTCCGTCCATGTCCGGACGTAGCTCTCAAACCGCATAAGTGACCTCGGTCCGAGCCTCCGCTATGGACCCCCGACCCGTTGCCGGCTGTCCCGACACCTATCTCGTCGACAACCGACTGTTCGGGATGGAGAACGCCCTGGCGACCTACCTGCTGGACGCCGAGCGGCCCGCGATCCTCGACGCCGGCACCGCCGACGGCGCCGACCGCATCCTGGCCGCGATGGACGACCTCGGGATCGACCCCGCAGCGGTCGCGTACGTCGTGGTCAGCCACGTCCACCTGGACCACGCCGCCGGCACCGGCACGCTGGTCGAGGCCTGCCCGAACGCGACCGTTCTCGTCCACGAGCGCGGCTACCCGTTCCTGACCGACGCCGACCGCCTCGACCGACTCACCGAGAGCGTGAACGAAGCCATCGGGTTCGAGGACCCCTACGGCGACCCGGACGTCATTCCCGAAGCGCGCTGTCGCGCCGTCTCCGGCGGCGAAACCATCGACCTCGGCGATCGCGTCCTCGACATCTACGACGCACCGGGCCACGCTCCCCACCACTTCGTCTGTCTCGACCCCGAGAGCGGGATGCTGTTCGCGGCCGACGCCGTCGGTGCGTTCGATCCCGAGGGTTCGGGCGTCGCGCCGACGACACCGCCGCCGAGTTTCGACCTCGACGCGAACCTGGCGACGGTCGACCGCCTCCGCGAACTGGACCCCTCGCGCACGCTCTACAGCCACTTCGGGCCGGGCGAGCGCGGGAACGCCGTCGCTGAACTGGACGACTACGCCGAGATTCTCCCGGAGTGGGTCGCGGCCGTCCGCGACGCACGGGAGGCCGTCGGTGACGACGTCGACGAACTACTGACCGAGCTCCGACCAGAATGGGAGAGTCCGACGCTGCGCCGGGACGTGGTGGGCGTGCTCCAGTACCTCGACCGCTAGGTCAGTCGTTCGTAGGCGCGGTTGACGCGTTTGAACTGTTCCTCGTCACCGCCGTCGGTGTCCGGATGGACTTCCTTGACCTTCTGCCGGTAGGCCTGTTTGACGGTGTCGTCGTCCGCACCGGGGTCCAGGCCGAGCACTTTGTAGGCCTCCGCTTCGCTCGGTCCGTCGTTCGGTGATGGGGGCCGTCGCTGCCGGCGTTGGCGGCGCTGGCCGCCGAAGCCACCGCGCTGCCGTCGCGTTCGCTGGCCGGTTCGTCCGCCCGGCGGGACCCAGTCCTCCCGCGGCCCGGCACCGAAGCCGCCGCGCTCGCGCGTCCGCCGCTGGCCGTTCCCCGACGCGCCGGCGTTTTTCCGCGCCTGCCGTTCGACCGATCGGTAGACGCGCCGTGCGAGACGGCCGCTCGTCTGGTACCACATGAAGTAGGCCGCTGCACCGAGCGCCAGCGCGACGAAGATGATCGCCGGGTTGTAGACCACCCCGAGGAGCGCCAGCAGTATCGCACACCCGGCGAGGGCGATCGCGATGCCGGTGATGAGCCGGTCGTGCTGCACGGCTGTCCGTTCGGACGCAACGACTGTAAGCCTCTCGCTGCCGGCCCACGCGACCGACAACTAGAGTCCGCGCCGCGCAGGGTTCATACGGCTTGGCCTGCTACCGTCTAGCATGAGCGTGTCCGGCATCTGTGAGATCTGCGGCACGAGGGATGTCCACCACACCTGTTCGCGCTGCGCCCAACTGGTCTGCAGCGAGGACTTCGACGAGGAGACCGGCCTCTGCGTCGAGTGTCTGGCACAGGTCGGCGGTGGCGGCAAGGAGCGCCAGCGCAGCCCCGAGAACATGCCCGACGGCGTCGACACGTATCGGTTCTAGCCCAGGTGTGCGACCGGTCGTCTCGTCCCGTCGACGATCACGACACACCGTCCAAATCCGAACGACGCCATAGCCAGTTTTTTCCAGACGTTGGTCGTCGGAATGTGCATGGCTCAGCGTCGTCTCGGTGATCGGTTGATACCGTCACGGGGGCTGCTGTCTGTCGCACTGGGCGTCACCGTCGGGATCGACGTGCTCGCTGCGCTCACGATCGCGATCGGTCGTCCGTCGACCGCAAACGCGGTGACCGCTCCGGCAGTTGCGGCCTGTGTCGGGACGGTCTTCCTCTCGACGTTCCTGATCGACCCCGCTAACTGGCTGTGGCGGAGTCGCATCCACGATCTGCTCGTCGCGGTTCCGATCGGCGTCTTCCTCGTGGAAGCCGCCCAGGACTGGGTGACGGTCGTTCCGCAATCGGGAGTGCTCTCGGACGGCACGGCCCTCGTCGTGATGCTCGGCGCGCTCCCCGCTGGTGTCGTACGAATCGTCGCGGACGCCCGCCGCGTAGCGGAGATCTGTACGCGTGAGAGCCCGACCGTCGAGTGGACTGCTCGCCCACCTCGCCGTGCGATCAAGCGCAGAAAGTCACTCGTCTTTTTCGGTGGCGTGCTCGTTGCGGTCGGCGTGCTC
Source organism: Halorientalis brevis (assembly GCF_042678165.1). GTDB lineage: Archaea > Halobacteriota > Halobacteria > Halobacteriales > Haloarculaceae > Halorientalis > Halorientalis brevis. Next base: position 24,357 of record NZ_JBHUDJ010000001.1, read on the forward strand.
GCGGACGTGGTCTCCGCGGACGCCGCGTGGATACTCGGCGGATTCATCGTCGCCAATGTGCTCTCGACGCGCTCGGGGGACCCCGACCGTCTGCGAGGGTTTGCGGCGTTTTCCGACGGTCTCGTCGTCGAACCGCGAGCCGGGCTACACGTCACTGTCATCCCCTGGTCGCGACTCACCGGGTACGAGGTTACCGACGACGCGCTCGTGCTCTACCGCGGGCGATGGCGCGGCCCGATACACAGCTCGAAAGCCGAGATCGACGATCTCCGAACGGTGATCGCCACGCTCGATACGCACATCGAGCGGACTCACGTCTGATCCGACGGTCAGCTACGCTCGCGGCACTTCGACGATGACCGCGCTCCCGGACGGCGTCGCCTCTTCGTACCGGACGTTCCCTTGCGACAGTCGGACGATGTGGTGGACGAGCCACAGTCCGAGTCCGGAGCCGTGTGAGAGGGGTTCGATGTCGGCGTCGTCAGTGAGGATGCGCCGCTCGTCGGTCGGAATCCCGGGCCCGTCGTCTTCGATGCGGATCGCCACGGTTTCCGCGCGCGGTTCGACCGTCAGTTCGACGCGATCCGAGTCGCTGCCGGTGTGAACGATGCTGTTCTCGATCAGTTCGTAGAGGCCGCTCTGGAGCTGATCGATGGCCTCGATCTCGACGTCGTCCGGACAGGTGACCGAGACGGTGCTGTCAGGGTACTTGTGCCCGACGTCCCGCGTGACCGCGTCCAGCAGGCGGGTGAGCGAGATCCGCTGGGGGTGTGGTTGGTCCACGAGCAGTTCGACGATCCGACGTTCCTTGTCGGCCAGATCCGTCAGGCCCTTGCTAGTCTCGATGATCTGCCGGGCCGTCGTCTCGTCGGCGGCGTCGGGGTCGTGGAGGAACACCTCGGCGTACCCCGTGATGACGTTGATCTTGTTCCTGAGATTGTGTCGCAACACGCGACTGAGAGTCTGCAGGTGGCGTTCGCGGTCCTTCAACTCCGTGATGTCCGTCTGGATGGCGACGAACTCCTCGACGTTCCCGTTCTCGTCGGTGAGCGCCGTGATCGTCTGGTGGGCGAAGTACAGCGTCCCGTTGCGCCGTTCGTTGATGATCTCCCGCTCCCACTCGCCGCCCGACAGGAGCGTCTCCCACAGGTTCGCGAAGTACTTCTGGGACATCTTCCCGGAGTTCAGAATCTTCGGGGTTTCACCGAGGGCCTCTCGTGCCGGATAGCCGGTGATCTCCTCGAACGCCGGGTTCACGTACTGGATCGTGCCGTCCACGTCCGTGATGAACACCGCGTACCCGGCGTGCTCGACGGCGCGCTTGAACTCCCGGAGCGAGTGTTCCCGCGCCTTCCGCTCGGTCTCGTACCGGTCGAGCGACTCGCTCAGCTCGTTGAAACTCGCTCCGATCTGTCGCCACTCGTCGCTCCCGCCGACGGCGATCTGCGTGCCGTACTCCTTCTCTTCGAGGGCTTTGAACCCCGTCAGGAGGTGTTCGACCTGGTGGAGGTTGCGTCGATACACCCACCAGCCGAACCCGGCGATCGAGAACAGCACCACGAGGATACTCCCCGCCTGCAGATACGAGACGGTCCGAGCGGTCGAGCGCAGCTCCCCGCGACTCTGGCGAACACTGACCGTCCAGCCGAGGTCACCGACGCTCACGTTCCGGACGATGGCGTCCCGTTCCGGCGACGGATCGGTCGAGTAGACGACCTCGTCAGACTGCGTGTAGATCGTGAGTTCGGCGTTCGGTTTGAGTAGCGACGTGGCCGTTCCCGCGAACGCACTCTCGGGCAGGTGATATGCGGCGTTGAGCGTCCCGACGATGCGCCCCTCGTGACGGATCGGCGAACTGATCGTCACGATGTAGTTCCCGGATTCGGCTGCGATCGGGTCACTGATGTACGTTTCACCCGCCACTGCTCGCTGGAAGTACGTCCGGTCGCTGAAATCGCTCCCGATCAGCGCCCGGCGCTCGTCCGGCGGCAGTCCGGCGGCGATGTTCAGCATCGTCCCGTTGCGGTGAATCACAGACACGCCGGAGAACGACGTGGTGTTGACGAACGTGGCCAGTGCAGTCCGCTGAACGGTTCGGTTCTCCGCAGCGACGAACGGCGAGTTCGCGGCGAGTTCGACGGTCTGCTCGCGGCTCGAAAACTGCGCCGAGAGCTGCGAGCCGATGTGGTGTGCCGAGTGGTTCACCTCGGCTCGGCCCTGCTCCGCGAGCGTCTCCTTGTACAGCTGGAACCCCGCAAAGACGGCACTCGACAGTAAGATCGCGATGAAAATCAGAACGACGAAAAACGCTCTGCGGGTATTCATATACAAATATAGATAGGTTAGCGATCGATACTTCAGTATATGGATACCATCATGATAAAATCCCCGAGTAATTTTCGGTCGTTTATCCAACACGTTTGGCACGTCGGAGCGTCGGCGCCGTGACGGCGAGCGGGTCGCGAACCCCTTCGGTAGCTATCACACCGGGCGTTTTTTGCGCTCGACGTGGAGGCGAACCCTATGCGTCGCCCTGATTCGTTCGCGATCCTGCTCGGAGCGTACGTCGGCGCGCTGACGTTTACCGTCGTCGTCGCCCTCGCCGGCCGTGCAACGGTCCGGACCGCGGCACCAGCCGCCGGTAGCGTCGCCTTCCTCGCCGTCGTCGCGTTCGCCACTCGCCGCGGGAACCTCGCTGCGACGATGGCCCGCAGCCAGTTGCACGCGGTGCTCCTCGGCGTCCCGGCCCTCGCGCTCGTCGGGTGGATGCTCGTCTACGACGCGCTGCCTGCGGCGGAGCGGACGGTGCTCCCGTGGATCCCGTTCCTCGTCGTCGCCTTGCTGGTGGGTCTCGCAGCGTACCTCCTCGCGAACCAGCGCGTCCTCGCGGCGGCGCGAGCCGACGACGCCGTCATCGCCGAGTGGCAGGCCGGACCGACGAGACGGCAGCGATGGGCGCTCCGGGGCGTGACGTTCCTGGGTGCGACGGCGCTGCTCGGCGTCGGCGTGTACTACCCGGACGCGGTCTTCCTCGGCGAGTTCGCGCCGACGGCGGCGGGCATCCTGTTCGCTGCGACCGCGTTCGCCGGTCGCCGCCGCCACTACGTCGCGTTGCCAGACGGGCTCTACGTCCAGGACGCCGGCAGTCTCGGGGGGCGGTACGTTCCCTGGTCGCGACTGACCGGCTACGACGTCACCGATCGAACGCTCGTCATCGACCGGTGGCTCCCGCTCCTGGCCTTCCGGTCGGCGCGGGAGGACGTTCCCGATCTCGGAACCGTCACGGACGCGCTCGATAGCCGGCTCGCTCGACGCTCCTGATCAGCGGTACTCGTTCAGGCGCTCCTTCAGTCGCTTGGCCGCCTGGCCGGACGCTTTGTGGAAGTGTTCGCCCTGATCCTCTCCGGCAAAAATGATGCCCCGCGAGGAGTTGACCAGGCCGACGCCAATACCGGACTTCGTCCGGTCTGCCGACGAGCTCTGCTCGTCCAGCTTCGCCAGTCCGAACTCCACGGCGGCCTCGGCGTCGCCGCCCTGGGCGCCGACGCCGGGCACCAGGAACGGGATGTCGGGGACGATCTCACGGATCTCCTCCAGTTCTTCGGGCTGGGTCGCGCCGACGACGAGGCCGACGTTGCCGTTCCGGTTCCAGGTGTCGGCCAGGGCGGCCACGCGCTCGTAGACGGGTTCGCCCGAGGCCAGTTCGAGGTTCTGAATGTCCGCGCCGCCGGGGTTCGAGGTGCGACAGAGCAGGAACACGCCCGCGTCCGTCCGCTCCAGAAACGGTTCCAGCGAGTCGCGACCCATGTAGGGGTTGGCCGTGATGGCGTCGGCCGAATCAAGGAGATCGGCGTACTGCCGGGCGGTGTTGCCGATGTCGCCGCGTTTCGCGTCCAGCAGGACGGGCACGTCCTTGCCGTGGGCGTAGGCGATCGTCTCCTGGAGAGCGCGCCAGCCGTCGGGGTCCTCGTAGAAGGCCGCGTTGGGCTTGTAGCAGGCGGCGTGCTCGTGCGTGGCGTCGATGATCCGGCGGTTGAACGCCCAGCGCGGCAGGTCCTTCTCCATGAGGTGGTCGGGAAGCCGCGCCAGGTCCGGGTCCAGTCCGACGGAGACGACGCTGTTCGCCGTCTCGATGCGGTCGGCGAGTCGGTCGAAGAAAGTCATTACCGAGGGCTGGACTGGTGCCCACTACAAGGTTCCCATCCTGACTTCGTCGGCCGGGCGTCAGGCGTCAGTCACGTTGTAGACGACGCGCACGTCGACGGACACGGACACGTCACCCGACTCGATCGTGGTGCTGCGCCCGCCGGCCGCGGCGCTGACTGCGTCGGCCTCGTAGCGGACCGGTTGGTAGTTGCGATCCGACGCGTCGATGCTCGCGACGCCCGTCACCTGGAGGTCGCCGGCTGCAGCCAGCGTGTCGGCCTGCTGTCTGGCGTCGGCCATCGCGTTCTGGAGGGCCTCGTCTCTGAGGGCCGTCCGGGTGTCCTCCGAGAGCGTGAACCGGACGCCGGTGACCTCGGCACCGCTGTCGGCGGCAGCGTCGACGACGCCACCGGTCGCGTTGGTCTGCTCGAGGCGAATCTCGAAGGCGTGGACGCCGCGGTACCTCGGCGCGTCAGCCGACTTCTCGGGCCGGTGTGACTCGGTGATGCGGTAGTCCGTCGTCGAGATCTGATCGCCGGCGACGCTCGCGTAATTGAGGGCGGTTCGCAGCTGCTCCGACCCGTTCGCGAGGTCGCGCCTGATGGCTTGCGTGTCGTCACCGTCGGCGACGACGGCGACGGTGACCACCGCCTCGTCGGGCGTCGCGCTGGCACTGCCGTCGGCGGAGACGCTGACGGTTTGCTCGCCAGACGAGTGGGCCGTCGCGACGTCGCTATTCGGCGCCGCCGTCGTGCTGTCTGTGCTATCGACCGTCAACGCCGCGCCCGCCGTCCCGACCGCCACGAGGGCGACGACGGCGAGGAGCACGGGGAGGGCTCTGTCTCGCATTGCACCCGTGGCTTCGACGGGAACGGTTGAATACTCGCCGGAGAATCAAATGCGCCTTTGACTTATCGAGGATCACACTGGCTGACTCCCCGTCGTCAGCCACGCACCAGATCGCGGGAACACTCAAATCCCGTGGGTCACTACTGACGACCGAATGACCCCGTCGCCCGTCGCAGTCGTGTTCGACCTCGACGACACGCTCGCGGTCACGGCCCGGCGTCGTCAGCAACTGCTCGACGAGGCGACTGCCCACGTGGGCAGCACCGACATCGACCGGGGGGCGTACCTGCAGGCCCACGGATCGGTCGACGCGACGGACACCCGGGCGCCGATCTTCGAGCGCTTGCTCGACGAGGACGCCACCGTCACGCCGACGGCCCTCGCGGCCGCGTACCGCGACGCCATCGAGGAGGCGCTGGAACCGATCCCGAACGCCGTCGACCTGGTCGAGGCGCTCCGTCGCGAGTACCGCGTCGGACTCCTCACCGACGGACCGCGCGTCGCCCAGCGGGGGAAACTCGTCGAACTGGGCTGGGAAGAGCTGTTCGACGCCGTCGTCATCACGGGCGAGCTACAGGCCGGCAAACCAGACCCGCGAGCGTTCGCGGCAGTGTGTGACGCACTCGAGGTCGGTCCCGAGGAGGCCGTCTTCGTCGGTGATCGGCCCGAGGTCGACATCGCGGGTGCAGCCGCCGCGGGCTTCCGAACCATTCAGGTGCTGACGCCGGAGAACCCGAACCGGCATCCGAGAGCCGACGCGGCGGTCGACAGGGAGAACCTGGTCGAGCGGTTGCCCGACCTGCTTCACTCGGCGTAGCGTTCGGCGGCCGCGACGAGCACCTGGACGGCGCCTTTCACCTCGGCGCCGCTCTCGACGAACACGAGGGTCCGCGGCGGCTCGACGGCCTTCGGACGGACGCGAAGGCCCTCCGTTTCGGCGGTCTCCGTCGCAGCGTCGACCCCGGCTTCGAGTTCCAGATACGCCCGGTCCGGCTGCATGAACACGTCAGCGATCCGGTCGTCGTCGAAGGCGACGGCGTAGGCGAACGCGCCGTCGTCGGACGGGTCGGCGTCCGGGTCGGCGTCGACCACGGCCAGCTCGGCGAGGACGCCGGTTTCGCGACCGGTGATTTCGGAGGAGAGCAGTTGTGCGATGCGCTTGCCGTCGGTGATGCGTTTCTCGACCATCAGATCTCACCCAGTGCGCGGTCGGCCAGTTCCGAGACGTCGATCTCCTGTCGTCGCGCGTAAACGACCGCCGCAGCCTCGACCGTCACGCCGAGGTCGGCCTGGAGCGAGTTGATCGCCGCGACGGCCTCCTGCTTCTGGACGCCGGCGTCGACGATCGCGTCGAGGACGCGCTCGAACGTCGACCGCTCCTGGAGGATGGACTCGTCGGGGACGAACCCGTCCGGCACCGTGACCTCGTCCAGGTCGAACGTGACGGCGACCTCGCCGTCGGCTCGCTCGACGAGGCCCTCGCTCGCCGCGACGTCGAGCAGTCGTTTCGCCTGGTCGGGCGAGAACCAGTCGCGATCCAGCGAGAGCGCGACGACGAACTCGCTTTTCCCCATCCGGTCCCGACCCTGCTGGCGAAAGGGCGTGGCGACGGCCGTCCGCAAACTCATCGTTCCTACGCGCAACTGGCACCCATCTAAAGCCATCGCTGTCGGCGTCCAGCGAGTGGCAGTCGATGGACACGAGCGAATCGACCGGTGACGGAAGCTATACGGCGTCCCGCAGTCAAGCGCGCCACATGAGCCAGGACGAGAGCGACGGTGCCGACAACATCGCCGGGCTGTCGCTATCGGACGCCGTGGACGCGGTGGTCGCCACCGTCGACGCACTGGACCGGGAGACAGCGCGAGCTGTACTCGCGACGATCACCGAGGACGGCGTCGTCAGCCGGGACGCGGTCGACGCCGCACTGGCCGACGCATCGATGGCCGTCTCGAACGCTGAAAGCCGCGCGGAGATGGCCGCGGTCAGACTCGCCGACGTTCGCGAGAGCGCCGCTGACGCTCCCGACCTCGATGCGATTCGGACACGCGTCGACGCGTTCGAGTCCGACGTCGCTGCGATCGAGGAACGGGCGAGCGACCTGGGCGCGACCCTTCAGGAACTCGTCGGTCGAAAGGACGACCCGGCGTCGCTCTACGATCTGGCAGCAGAGATCGAGCAGCTCACGGAGGAAGCGGGTTCCGTCCACGCGACCGCCGAGGAACTCCGGACTGATCTCGAATCGTTCGAGGAGTGGCTCGCGGACTCGAACGCCCGGCTTCGCGAACTCGAACGGGATCTGGACGTGATCGAACAGTCCATCGAGGCGCTCGGCGAAAACGTCGACGAGTTAGCGTCCCTGGTGGCGGGAGACCGAGACCACCAAGCGACGGACGACGACCTCGCCGGCGCCTGGCTCGAACTATCGGTCACGCACCGCGTGCGGGAGTTGGGGCTCATGGACGCTCGCGCCGAGCTCGCCGACCTCAGGACGTGGGCGGCCGACGACGACGGCGACGCAGAGGGGTACGGAAACGACGCGGAGAGGCGACTCGACGAGCTCGAAGACCAGTGGAGGACGCTCGGCGACCGGATCGACGACGTCGCACCACCAGCGTGGCGGGACCGGTTCGAAGATCGGCGCTCGGCCGTCGAGGACGCGCTCGACGGGTTCGAACCGCCGATCGACTTCGGAGCGGTGCAGGCAGAACTCGAGAAGCATCGCCTGGAGTAGGCACCCGCTGACCGCCGGGTGAGAGTCGAGAGGTTCAAGTGTCCGCTCGTGAATCGGACACGTATGAAAGACCAGGGACGCTCCACGCGCAAGCGCACGGGTGGCCGCCTTCGACCGAACCACAAGAAGAAAAAGCACGAACTCGCCGGCGAGTCGACCGAGACGCAGGTCGGCGACCAGAAGCTGAAGTTCGTCGACACGCGCGGCGACACGCAGAAGATTCGTGCGATCACCACGGACACCGCCAGCATCGCTGTCGGTGACGAAGTCGTCGCCGCCGAAATCGAGAACGTGGCGGAGAACGAGTCCAACCCGAACTACGCGCGCCGAAACATCATCACGAAAGGCGCCGTCCTCGAAACGAGCGAGGGCCGCGCCCGCGTGACCTCCCGCCCCGGCCAGGACGGCCAGGTCAACGCCGTCCTCGTCGAGGAGTAAGCCGACTCGTTCTCAGTACCGATATATATTCTCAGTGCCCACACGGACCCCAGTAGAGAGGTCTTAGCGGCGTTTATGTCATCCCCCCGACTCGGCCTAACTGGCGCGTCCGACCCGCACCTCATGGTCACGTTTCAGGTCACAAGTTCCTGTGAATACTCGCGGTGGCCGGACGGCGCCCTCTTCTCTCTCCTTCGAGACTACTATAGTAGTCACCAGAAGTCTTTGCTCACAGTCTACTCGGTCAGGGCGTTGCGAGCCGGAAAACAGACCTGCTGACGCTCGTGGACAGTGAAAATTTTGCTGACTACGATAGCTTCGAGAAAAGAGAGTCGTCTCGCGAACGGCGAGTCAGGGACGCGGAGCGGCTTTCTGGAGGGCGCTCTCCGCGATGTTCCCGCCGTAGTCGGCGGTCCGGGACAGCGAGTCGACGACGAGCCCGAGCACCTGAGCAGTCTGGGAGTCCATCTGGTGGATGCGGTCGTCGACCTCGCGGGCGCGGTCGTCGATGGGCCGGATCTGACTGCGAGCCTCGTTCGCCAGGCGCGTGGCCTCGTCGGGGTCGTCTTCGAGGAGCGCGTCCATGGCGGTCTCCGGGACGGCCAGCGCGTCCTCTCGGAGTTCGTAGAGCCCGTCGGCGATGTCGTCGTCGATCTCGTCGATCTCCAGGGCGAATTCGGCGATCTTCGTCGCGTGGTCGGCGATCCGTTCCAGTTGCCGAGCGCTCGACTGGTAGTCGAAACAGGTCACCCGTGGCAGCCCGATGTGGGATGCGGCGGTCGGGTCACGCAGGACCGTCCGGAACACCCGCGAGATCATGTACCAGAGGCGGTCCACGTCGTCGTCGCGCTCCATCACGTCGTTCGCCAGGTCGTCGTCGTTCTCGACGAGGGCGTCCACGGCGTCGGAGAGCATCGTCAGGGCGACCAGGCGCATGCGCGTGATGGCGTTGTGGACCGACAGCTCCGAGGAGTCGAGCAGGTCCTGGAGGACGACGCGCTCGCTGGTTTCCTCGATGACTTCCAGCCCGACCAGCCCCTGGGTGGCCTGACGGATGGTGCGGCGCTGTTTGGCCTCGACGCGCGGCGTCTCCAGCGTGATGATGTCGAACCCGCTGACGTACATCGTCATTACTGCGCGCGTGAGTTGATCGCCTTCGAGCCCGCTCACGTCGAGGGTACCCTCTGTACGCTCGTTGCTCTCTTTGGGAGAAAGGAGGAGTGAGTCGCTCTCGGCGTGGAACTCGACGACGCTTCCCGCGCTGACGTCGTTTTCCGTTGCCCAGTCTTTCGGCAACGACACTGTATACGTCGATCCACCAGTGACCTGGACTTTTCGCGTCTCCATGCGAGCGTGTAGCTCCTTACCCGCAATAAATTAATCCATATCTATATACGAACGCCAGATTTACCCATTTTCAGACTCAGCTACAACTAGAGCAAATTAACGGGTCTGGATCGGTCGACATGTGAGATATATTACGGCGGTCGCCCGGCATTCACGTAGCCTGACGTTCATTTCAACGGAGACAGAACATCAACAAACCACCCTACGGAAGCCGTATCGGCCAAGTGAAGCGTATAGACGGATCGATACTGATATAGAATACTATATAGAGAATAGATTATTAGGGAAAAGTAATAGTAGAGTATTTACCCCTTAGTCTACCCGTATCTGATGATGACACGCGAGTCAGGTTCACGCGTTTCGCGACGCAAATTCATGGCTGCGACGGGTACAGGGATCGCTGCGACGGCACTCGCCGGCTGTCTCGGCGGTGGCAGTGGCTCAGACGGAGGGTCGGACACCGGTCCGCTGACGGCGGACGGTTCGTCGACGGTCTATCCCATTGCGAACACAGCATCGTCCTACTGGAACGGAAACTCGCCGGCCGACGACGGTGAATACTGGGGATCGAACTCCGAGGGAAGCGTCCCGGGCTGGAGCCAGATCAAGACCGACAAGAACCTCGCCGACTACTTCGCCGGCATGTACGGCTTCGAAGAGACGGGCGAGCGCTCGACGCCGCCGTACCTCGTCAACGTCGCGCTTTCCCACTCCGGGACCGGCGTCCAGGCCGTCCAGAAAGGCCGCGTCGACATCGGGAACTCCTCGGCGCCCGTCGAGGACGAACTCCCCGACGCTGACCAGTCCACGCTGGACAAGTTCATCGACCACGTGCTCGGCGTCGACGGCCAGCCGATCGTCGTCTCCCGCGAGGTCTACGACGCGGGCGTCACCAAGCTCACCGGCGACCAGCTGAAGAAGATCTACAAGAAGGAGATCACCAACTGGAGCGAGGTCGGCGGCCCGGACAAGGAGATTCAGGCCATCGGTCGCGCCGAAGGGTCCGGTACCGACACGGCGTTCCGCGCGAACCTCTACGGCAACCCGGACGCCCCGATCAAGCCCGACGTCCGGAAGGGCCAGAACCAGCAGGTCAAGACGCTCATCAAGAACTCCGACAACGGGATCGCCTACCTCGCGCTGGCGTTCACCGAACCGGACGGAGCCACGCCGCCGGTCGCGCTCGAACTCGAGGGAACGACCTACGAGTACGGCAAGAACCTCGGCTCGAAGGGCTACCCGCTCAGCCGTGACCTCCACAACTACACGTGGGAAGACACGTCCAAGAAGGAGGCCGCCTTCATCAACATGATCCTGACTGATTTCGGACAGAAAGTCTTCGTCGAGTCGAACAACTACTTCAAACTGCCCCAGGAGCGGCGGACGGCGCAGAAGGACAAGCTTCCGTCGCCGAACAAATAGCGAACAGAAAACGACATAACAACCCCATTCGATTTTCCTACACCGGATGTCCACAATTTCGGATTTCGGCCGATCAGTCCGTCTCTCGCTCGATGGCATGACGAGTTCACAGCTCGGAGTGCTCGCAGTGAGCGGCGGTTCGCTGCTCGCGACGGTGGCCCTGTTCTTGCTGAACTCGTCAGCGACGGGCATCCCGTTCGTGGTCTGTGTCGCGGCAGTTGGCTACGGGTGGGCGACCGAGCAATCGTTGATGGCGAAGGCGTTGACCTTCGTCGCGACGGTCTCGACGGTCGCGATCCTCGGACTGATCGCCGTTTTCGTAATCCTCGAATCGCTACCGGCCGCAGAGGTGATGAGTGACACGATCTTCGGAATCACCATCCCGGGCCTGGGAATGCTGACGAAAGCCCAGCCGCCGTACTGGGCGTCGCGCGAGAATGTCTTCTCGATGCTCCCGATGATCTACGGGACTTTCGTGACCACGGTGCTGGCGATCCTCGTCGCCGGCCCGCTCGGGATCGCGGGCGCGCTCTTCATCGCGGAGATCGCACCCACGTGGGCCCGTGAGATCGTCAAGCCCGGCATCGAGATCCTCGCCGGGATCCCGTCGATCGTCTACGGGTTCATCGGCTTCGTCATCATCAACCAGTACACGCAGGACGTGCTGGGAACCAGTTACGGGAGCCTGTTCTCGGTCGGTCTCGTCATCGGCCTGATGGCACTCCCGACCGTCGTCTCGGTCGCAGAAGACGCCATCACCTCCGTCCCGGAAGACATGAAACGCGGGTCGATGGGCGTCGGCGCGACCGACTGGCAGACGATGAAAAGCGTCACTCTCCCCGCGGCGTTCTCGGGTGTTGCGGCCGCAGTCCTCCTCGGCGTCGGTCGCGCCATCGGTGAAACGATGGCTGCGACGGTGATGCTCGGTCACGCTCAGGACATCCCCGACCCGATCTACGACATCTTCTTCAACGGGGAGACGCTGACGAGTCTGATCGCCAGCCAGTACGGGAACGCCCACGGCGTCCACATGAACGCGCTCTACGCCGCCGGCGTCATCCTGTTCGTCACTGTGACCGTCATCAGCGTTGCCTCCCAGGTCATCGAGTGGCGGATGAAAGAGAAACTGGAGGGGAACGCATGAGCAACGCCGACGCACGCGAGACGGAACTCATCACCGGTTCGACCAGCGGATACGAGCGTCTCGCCGAGGCGTTCATGAGCCTCAGTATTCTGACGTTCGTCCTCGGGCTGACGACGCTCGGCCAGGTAACGACCGCCAACACGTCGATTCTCGGCCTGGGGCTGTACCAGTTCCTCGGGTTGTTGCTCGGCGTCACAGGCGTCGGCGTCATCGGTCTCGGGGCCGCGTCCGCCGTCGGTATCGCCGAAACGACGCCCGATCCAGAGTCGGGCCTGGTCCCGGCGACGTTCTCCGGGGTCCTGTGGGCGCTCGTGATCGCTGCGCTGGCAACGTCCCTCGGTGGGCTCGGCGCGACTGCCGGCCTCGGTATCGGCCTCGTCGCAGGCGTCGGCGTGTTCGTCACGGTCGCTCTACTCGACGAGGACGTCGGAACGACGCTCCCCTCCGGTGGGCTCGCCGTCATCGTCGCCGCGCTGCTGCTCGGTGGCATCATCACGCCCGCCTGGGCGTGGAAGCCTCAGGACATCATCGCTCAGTTCCCCGCACAGGCGGTCGTCCCGATGCTCTCCCTGTTCTGTGGGATCATCACGGCCTGGAGCGCCGCGAAGGCCCGAAGCGGGTTCGGTACCCGCGGTCGCCAGTCCGGGGCGTATCTCCTGATCGGCCTCAACGCCGCGTGGATGATCGCCATCCTGCTGGTTGTCATCGGCTTCGTCGTCTCCAAAGGATGGGGCCCGATGATGAAGAACTTCGAGTACGTCGCACCGCTCACGATCGACTGGCCGTTCGTGATGAACCCCTCACAGGGGCTCGGCATTCAGCGCGGGATCAAGCCGGCAATCTTCGGGACGCTGTACCTCGTCGTCGGCGCAATCGTGTTTTCGGTCCCGCTGGCGATCGGCGCAGCGGTGTACCTCACCGAGTACGCCGAGCAGGGACTGTTCACGCGTGCGATCGAAGTCGCGACGAACGGCCTCTGGAGCACTCCGAGCGTCGTCTACGGCCTGTTCGGCCTGGCGTTCATCGTTCCGCGCTTCGGTGGCGAACTCTCGATCCTCGCAGGACAACTCGTCCTGGGATTCATGCTTATCCCACTCGTGTTAATCACTAGCCGTGAGGCGATCAAGAGCGTCCCGGACGGCTACCGCGACGCGAGCGCCGCGCTCGGCGTCTCGAAGTGGGAGACGATTCGCAGCGTCGTCCTCCCGGCGGCGATGCCGGGCGTCATCACCGGGATCATCCTCGGCGTCGGCCGAATCGCCGGTGAGACGGCACCGATTCTGCTCGTCATGCGCGGTTCGACGTTCCCACGAGCGGCACCGAACGTGATCGAAGGGTTCCAGTTCACGGCCTCACCGCCGTTCATGACGAATCCAGCACTGATGGAGGCTGCGACCGCACTGCCGCTCCAGCTGTACGCCATCATCACCGCTGGGGTCGGGGAGACCCAGGCGTTCGGATGGGGGACCGCGCTCGTCCTCCTCATCGTCGTGCTCTCGCTGTACGCGATCGGCATCGCGGCTCGAATGTACTTCAGGAAGAAGCTCAAGCACCTATGAGTAGCGAAATAGACAGTACCGAGACAGAAGAGGAACCGGCTACATCGACGACCGACTCGTCGTCCGTCACGACGACCGGTGAGAGCCAGGAAAAGATCCAGGACGAATGGACTGACTACGAGTTCGACGGCGAGACGAAGTTCTCGGTGACCGACCTCGACGTCTGGTACGGGGACGATCACGCGCTGCAGTCGGTCTCGATGGACATCCCCGAAAAAAGCGTCACCGCGCTCATCGGGCCGTCCGGCTGTGGGAAGTCCACCTTCCTGCGGTGTCTCAACCGCATGAACGACCGCATCAAGGCCGCCGAGGTCGACGGGACGGTCGAACTCGACGGGATGGACATCTACCAGGACGGCACGAACCTCGTCGAACTCCGCAAGCGCGTCGGGATGGTGTTCCAGCACCCCAACCCGTTCCCCAAGTCCATCAAGGACAACATCTCCTACGGGCCGCGCAAGCACGGTGACATCGACACCGGCCTGTTCGCTCGGCTCCTCGGTCGCGACGACACCGAGGAGGAACTCGAACTCGTCGAGCGCTGTCTCAAACAGTCCGCCCTCTGGGACGAGGTCAACGACCGCCTCGACGACAACGCCCTCGGACTCTCCGGTGGCCAACAACAGCGGCTCTGCATCGCCCGCTGTCTCGCCGTCGATCCCGAGGTCATCCTGATGGACGAGCCCGCGTCCGCGCTCGACCCCATCGCCACCGCGAAGATCGAGGACCTCATCGACGACCTCTCCGAGGACTACACCGTCGTCGTCGTCACCCACAACATGCAGCAGGCGGCGCGTATCTCCGATCAGACGGCCGTCTTCCTGACCGGCGGGGAGCTCGCCGAGTACGACGACACGGACAAGATCTTCGAGAACCCCGAGAGCCAGCGCGTCGAAGACTACATCACCGGAAAGTTCGGATAAGGCGTGCCACGCGAAGAGTACCAAGAGCGGCTGGACGAACTCCGCGACGACGTGGTCCGGATGGGTAACGTCGTCTCGACGCGGCTCCAGAAGACGATCGCCGCGCTCGAAACGTACGATCAGTCGATCGCGACGCGTATCGCCGAAACCGACCACGAGATCAACGAGCTGTATCTGGATCTGGAACAGGATTGTATCGACCTGTTCGCGCTCCAGCAGCCAGTTGCCGGCGATCTCCGCTTTATCGCTGCCTCGTTCAAGATCATCACCGACCTCGAACGCATCGCCGACCTCGCGGCGAACCTCGCCGCATCGATCCGTTCAGCGGAAACTGGGCTCTTCTCCGAGATCGCCATCAGCGACCTCGCGGAGATCACCGTGGAGATGCTCGACGATGCCATCGCCGCCTACGCCAAGGACGACGCTGAGGCGTGTTTCGCAGTCGCCGAGCGCGACGAAGATCTCGACGGGCGCTGCGAGCGAGCCGCCCAGCAGATCATTCGCACGCTCGTCGACGAGACCCCCTCGAACGACGAACTCGAACTGTTGCTCGAATCCGTCACGAGCGTCCTCCTGACCATCCGCGACCTCGAACGCATCGGCGACCACGCCGTCAACATCGCCGCCCGCACCCTCTACATGGTCGAAAACGACGACGCACTCATCTACTAGTACCTTTTTACGTCAGGGGGTTTCCTCGGCCCGCTGGGCCTGCGGGAACCCCCTTCGTAAAAATCTACGCTAAAAACTGCTCCGACTCACTTCGTTCGTCGGAGTGAACCGGCGGCCACAGGCGCCGGATGCTCGTGGTGGGCC
>NZ_JBHUDJ010000001.1:39825-209606 GCF_042678165.1 Halorientalis brevis
GCTCGCGACGAAACGCGAGCGAGGCCCTGCATCAAAATGCCGGTACTCGGGGCGTCTCATCGCCGCCCACACTCTCTACATGGTCGAAAACGACGACGCACTCATCTACTGAGCGCCTTCAGCGTGATTTATAAGCGAACATAAGGTTATTTAAGTTCGGCTGTGTCGGAGCCACTATGCCGCGGAAAGATTACCAACAGAAACTCGAGGATCTGCAGGACGACGTTCTCTACATGAGTGAGGTCGTCCTGGAGCGGTTCCGAGTCGGATTGGAAGCGCTCGAACACAAAGACGACGAACTCGCCCGGGACGTCATCGAGGGCGATCACGAGATCAACGAACTGTACCTGGATCTGGAACAGGACTGTATCGACCTCCTGGCGCTCCAGCAGCCCGTCGCGAGCGATCTGCGCTTCATCGCCGCCTCGTTCAAGATCATCACCGACCTCGAACGGATCGGCGACCTGGCGACGAACCTCGGCGACTACACCCTCGACGCCTCCCGGGACGTCTTCCCCGACGTCGACATCCAGGCCATCGGCGACGAGACGCTCGAGATGGTCGAAGACGCCATGATCGCCTACGCCGACCGCGAGCCCGAGATCTGCTTCGAGATCGCTGACCGCGACGACGACATCGACACCCGCTGTGAACGCGCCTCCGAACTCGTCGTCCGGGACCTCATCGAGACGGAGCTGGAAGAGCACGGCGAGACTGACGACGAGGACGTCGAACAGTTCATGCAGGAAGTCTCCCGCATGCTCCTGACCATCCGCGACCTCGAACGCGTCGGCGACCACGCCGTCAACATCGCCGCTCGCACCCTCTACATGGTCGAAAACGACGACGCGCTCATCTACTAGTACCTTTTTACTTCACCGGGTGTCCTCGGCCCGTTGGGCCTGCGGGCACCCGGTTCGCAAAAAGCTACGCTAAAAACTGCTCCGACTCACTTCGTTCGTCGGAGTGAACCGGCGGCCACAGGCGCCGGATGCTCGTGGTGGGCCTGCCCTTCCCCGACGCTCGCGATGAAACGCGAGCGCGGCCACCGCAACAACGATCCTGCTCAGGGCGATTCCTCGACGCTCGCCAGCCCCTCACCGGTAATCTTGAACCGGGCGGTCTGCCCGGCCGGCTTGGCCTGGTGTTTTTCGAGCGTGGCCCTGCGGTTACCGCCGCGGAACCGCTCGATCCGGCAGACGACGCCCGACCAGTGCGTGAGAGTGTGACCGCCCAGCGGGCTGGCGCGGTCGGTGTCCGGGTCGGTGTACACCTGATTCGTGATGACGACGGCGATGTCGTATTTGCGGGCCAGCGAGAGCAGATGCGTCACCTGCTGGGCGACCGTCCGGAGGGCGTCGCCGGCTTCGTCGTCTTCGGAGCGCTTGATCCGGTAGAACCCGGTCGCGCTGTCGAGGACGATCAGTTCGACCCGTTCTGCGAACTCCGCGGCGTCCTGGACGGCCTCGCCCTGCTGGTCGAAGTCGAGGACGTCCGAGATGATGATGCGCGAGGCCAGGTCGTCGATGTCGTCGGTCCGCGCCCCGGCGACCTGTTCGAGGCGCTCGACGGACAGCCCCTCGGTGTCGATGAACAGCGCGCTGTCGCCAGCGGCGGCAGTCTCAACCGCAGCGGAGAGCGCCAGGTTGGTCTTGCCCGCGGCCGGTGGGCCGTACAGTTGGGTGACCGCACCGCGCTCGAACCCGCCGCCGAGGAGGTCGTCGATCGACGTGCAACCGGTCGGAATCGGCTCGCTCACGTCCTGGCGTTGGGAACCACCGGACAAAAGCCCTCTCACTCACGCTCGCTGGAGGTGCGCCGCGAGAGCGTCCACGACGGCGTCTTCGTCGTCAAGGTCAGCGCGGGCACACCGGATGGCCGGCCGCCACCACGCCCGCCACCGGACGACGATGGTCTCGTCGGTCACGGCGTAGCTCTCGAAGTCGTCCCAGCCGTAGACGTACCGGGAGGCCGGGTATCGTCGTTCCAGTCCGACGGGCGTCGCTCGGTAGGTGCGCTGCTGGCCGAGGTTCCCGAGGACGATCGCCGGGGCGAACAGGAACTGGGCGACGGTGAACAGCCAGTCGACGTTCCAGAGCGCGTCGACGGCCATGGCACCCACGAGGAGCAACATCCCAGCGATGCTCGCGTACTGCATGCGCTGGCGCTGGGGCTCGGGCCACCCGGCTTTCCACTCGCACTCGACCGCGTCTTCGTCGACGAGGGCTGCGGAGTACCGGTTCCTCGCCATCGTCACCAAACCGATACCGACGAGCATCCCCGGCAGTGCGAGGAGGAACCCAGCGACCGCGGCCCCATCGGTCCCGGCCGCGTTCATGTGGGCGACGAACGCGAAGTGTCCCACTAGTACGAGGACCGGTAGCAGCGCCAGCCCCCACGCGAGTGGCGTCGCGCCGAGTCGCTCCGGAAGTCCATGCCAGCGGGACACGCCCCACGACGAGAGACCGGTGATCACCGTGATGGCCACCAGCAGGCCGATATAGAGACCACCCGCGTCGCCGGTGACCCAAGCCCCGAGACCGATGACGACGAACGGCGACAGGAGGGCGGCAGCGTACAGGCCGGCGACGAACGCGAAGAACGTGTCCGGCCGGTCCGGCAACTGGCGGGCAGGCCTCCGGAACTGCTCGTGCATGTTTGATTCACCGAAGCACATCGGTAAAGAACTTCTCCTACAATCTAAGTCACCACGCTGCGAACGCCCGGTGTGATCGTCGTCGCCACGGAGGACTTCGAGGTGTACCACGGCGTGGTCAACGAGCTGCGCGACCGCGGCGTCCCGTTCACCACAGTCGAGCCCGGCGATCCGCTCCCCGACCAGGCGTCGGTCCTCGTGACCGGCCCGGAGAGCACGATCGACGCCAGCGTCCCGGCAGTCAGCGCCGACCCGGAAGACCCGCGCCGGGCCGTCGAAGAAGTCCTGACGATACTCCGGGGCGGTGGCGGCCGGATCGTCGTCGGCATCGACCCAGGAGACCGACCGGGCATCGCCGTCCTCTCCGGGGACTCGGTCGTCGCTGCCTTTCACGTCCCCGCTGCCCAGACCGCAGAGGTGGTCGCAGCGGAACTCGAAGACGCCCCGAATCCCCTGGTCCGGATCGGCGACGGCGCGCGGCTGATCGGCGCACAGATCATCGACGACCTCCCGGACGTGCCGGTCGAACTCGTCGACGAGACCGGGACGACGCCGTACCTCGGGACCGGCGCACGTGGAATGGGCGACGTCCTCGCCGCGGTCAACATCGCCCAGATCGAGGGTGAGGAAGTCGAATCCCGCGAGGTCGAACCGACGGCCGGCGAACTCCAGACGATCAAGGAGCGCTCTCGCGAGTTGTCCGAGGCGAACTGGACGATCGACGACGAACTCGCGCGCCGCGTCGCCGTCGGCGAGTTGACCATAGAAGAAGCGCTGGCCGAACACCAGGGCGACGACACCTGACCGAGCGCCTACTCGCTCACGGCGTTCTCCGCCCGCCGCATGACCTCCCGGACTGGCAGGTCCGTTTTCTTCGCGACGGCCAGCGCGTCGTCGTACTCGGCGCTCACGTCGAACACCGTGCCGTCGGTGTCGCTGGCGACTTTCACGTCGACTTCGAAGTCCTCGCCGCCGATTTCGATCGTCGCGGTTTCGATGCTACGGTCGGCCATCCAGCGGTGGCCGGCGCCGTGCTCGCGGACGCCTAGCGTTCCCGTCTCCTCGGCCAGTTTGCGGGCGACTCGCTGGGCGTCGGCCGGCCGGACGATGACCTTCACGAGGTGACCGGGCCGCGATTTCTTCATCGTCACCGGCAGGATGGAAACGTCTCGCGCGCCCGCGTCCGCGAGGGTGTCCTGGAGGCCCCCAAGGACCTCCGGGGACGCGTCGTCGAGGTTCGTCTCTAGAACCGTGATCTCGTCTTTTCGGAGGTCGCCACCGCCGTCGCCCACCACGGCCCGCAGGACGTTCGGTCGGTGGGCGAACTCGTAGCCGCCTGCCCCGTAGCCGGACGAGGCGATGCGGATCGAGGGCAGCGTCTCGACGCCGTCGGCGACGTGTGCGAGGATGGCGGCGCCGGTCGGCGTCAGCAACTCCGCGTCGACTGGTCCTCCTTTCAGGTTCCAGTCGGCTCGCTCGGCGATCTCGACGACGGCGGGCGTCGGCACCGGGTAGGTACCGTGGGCCATCTCCGTCTCGCCGCCGCCCGTCGCGAGCGGCGTCGTCACGACGCGGTCGACGCCCAGGTCGTCCAGCAGGAGACAGACGCCGACCACGTCGGCGATCGCGTCGTCCGCCCCGACCTCGTGGAAGTGCGTCTCGGCGAGGTCGGTGCCGTGGACCGCCGCCTCGGCCTCCCCGAGAATCTCGAAGATCGCCGTCGCATCCGCCACGACGCCGCTCGGAAGATCGAGGGACTCGACGACGTCGACGACCTCCGCGTAGGAGCGATTCGGACCGTGCCCTTCTGCGTGGGTGTGATCGTGGTCGTGATGGTCGTGTCCGTGACTGTGGTGATGATCGTGCGAGTGGTCAGCCTCGTCGTGATCGTGGTGATGATCGTGAGAGTGGTCGTGGTCGTCCGCAAACTCGTCAGCGTCCTCGGCGGTCAGAACGACGTCCACTGCCGTGGCACTGATGCCGTTTTTTACGACAGTGTCGACTTCGTAGGCCACGTCCAGCGCGTCGGCGTCCTCGACGGGCGCGAGGGCGTCCCGGTCGGCACCGGCGGCCAGCAGCGCGCCCAGAAGCATGTCGCCGCTGGCACCCATCCGGCCGTCGAAAGCGAGCGTTCGCATGATCGTACAGAGTGCCCTGCACGGGTAAAAGCGTCCGATCCGCAGTGGCACGGCCGCCGGTCCGCACGAGGGCCACGACGGACAGCGAAACCCCGTACTGTCATGGGTGCGGCCCGGGTACCGTCGATTCGATGACGGAATCGTCGGCGGCATCGAAGTACACGCTGTGGGTGATCGTCGCCTCGGCGACGCTGACGGTGATGGCCGGCGCGATCCTCGGGCCGGTCGTCCCGCAGATCCAGGACGGGCTCGACGTGTCGGAGTCGCTCGCCGGGCTCGTCATCACGACCCACGGGGCGCTCATCGTGCTGACGAGCCCCGTGGCCGGAGCGGTGATCGACCGGTTCGGCCCGCGTCGGCCCTTTATCGGGGGCCTGGTGGTGTACGCGATCGGCGGCAGTGCCGGCCTCGTCGTCGACACCTTGCCACCGCTGCTCGTCTCGCGGGCGGTACTCGGCGTCGGCACCGCCTTCGTCTACACCGGCATCACGGTCCTCATCTACGACCTCTACGAGGGCCAGCGGATGGAACGCGCGCTCGGGCTCCGCAGCAGCGCCAACAGCGCCGGCGCCGCCGTCTGGCCGCTGGTCGGCGGCGCGCTCGGAACCCTCTCCTGGCAGTTCCCCTTCGCCATCTACCTGATCGCACTGCCGCTGGGGCTGCTCGCGATCGCGACGGTTCCGGAAACCGGTCGTGGCGATGGTGGCGAGGGGCAAGTGGAGGCCAACGGCGGCTCGCCCGAACCGCAGACGGATGGCGGACTGGCTGGGGTGCTCGCCGTGTTCCGCCGCACGCCCGCGCTCTTGCTCGTCTACCTGCTGTACTTCGGGGCGAACGTGTTTCTGTACGGGATCGTCGTCTTCTACCCGCAGTTGCTCGATCGCATCGGGGTCACCTCCTCGTTCTCGATCAGCCTGTATCTCGCTGCGAACGGAGCCGCGGGCGGCGTCTCGGCGGTCGCGTACGACCGACTCAAACGGCGGGTCGGCGGGCACGCGCTCGTCCTCGCTGCCTTCGCGTTCTGGAGCCTGGCGTTCGGTCTCGCGACGGTGGCCGACTCGCCGGTGCTGGCCGCAGGGCCGGTGATCCTCTTCGGGCTCGGACTGGGGCTTGTCTTTCCCTCCGCGTTCGCGTGGGTCGAGTCCCTGGCTCCGCCGGACCGGCAGGGCCAGTACAGTTCCTACGTCGCCTCCTTCGGGTACGTCGGCCAGTTCCTCTCGCCGCTAGCGTTCGGCCCGCTGGTTCCCGCGGTCGGCGTTCGAGGTGCGTTCGCTGCTGCGGGCGTGACGGCGGTCGTCGGTGCAGTGTCGCTCGGCGGTGTGCTCGTGGGTCGGCGGGAACTACGTCCGAGTGAGCCCTGACTCGCCTCCCACGTGGGTGCAGTGTGGTACTCAGTCGCCGTCGCAATTATCAAAGCGGACCACCGGTAGCAAAAAGCATATCTCCCGGCGTCCCGGACTGTGTCACATCCCCACAGGCAACAAGTATGAATGAAGTCCAACTGGAGGTGGCGAAGGCCTACCCGAACGATTCGGGTCGCGGTATCGCCCGCCTTGATCCGGATACTCTGCTCCACCTGAAGCTCTCTCCCGGAGATATCATCGAGATCGAAGGGAGCGACACCACTGCGGCGAAGGTGTGGCGAGCGGATCGGCAGGACTGGAACACCGATACCGTCCGAATCGACGGGTTCACGCGGCAAAATGCCGACGTGGGCATCGGTGAGCGCGTCACCATCCGCAAAGCAGAAGCACAGAAAGCAGATCAACTCGTCCTCGCGCCTCCCGAGGAAGCGAGCGTGCAGTTCGGCAGCGACGCCGCTGGGATGGTCAAGCGACAGATCCTGAAGCGGCCGGTCGTCGAGCGCGACATCGTCCCGGTGATGTCCTCGACGAACCACCCGTTCATGCGCTCGCCCGGCCAGGCCATCCCGCTCATCGCGGTCGAGACCGAACCGGAGGGGGTCGTCCTCATCACCGAGGACACTGAAGTGGAACTCAGAGAAGAACCGATTTCCGGGTTCGAGAAGACGGGCGGCGGCATCACCTACGAGGACATCGGCGGCCTCCAGAACGAGATCCAGCGGGTCCGGGAGATGGTCGAACTCCCGATGAAACACCCCCAGATCTTCAAGAAACTCGGCATCGAGCCACCGCAGGGGGTGTTGCTCCACGGGCCGCCCGGCACCGGGAAGACCCTGCTCGCGAAGGCCGTCGCCAACGAGACGTCGGCGAGTTTCTTCTCCATCGCCGGCCCTGAGATCATCTCGAAGTACTACGGTGAGTCAGAACAGCAGTTGAGAGAGATCTTCGAGGACGCCAGCGAAGAGGCGCCCTCGATCATCTTCATCGACGAACTCGACTCCATCGCCCCCAAGCGCGAGGACGTGACCGGCGAGGTCGAGCGCCGCGTCGTGGCCCAGCTCCTGACGATGATGGACGGCCTCGAATCCCGCGGCCAGGTCATCGTCATCGCGGCGACGAACCGCGTCGACAGCGTCGACCCCGCGCTGCGTCGTCCCGGTCGCTTCGACCGCGAGATCGAGATCGGCGTCCCCGACGAGGTGGGTCGCGAGGAGATCCTCCAGATCCACACCCGCGGGATGCCCCTCTCGGACGACGTGAACCTCTCGAAACTCGCCACGGAGACCCACGGCTTCGTCGGTGCCGACATCGAGAGCCTCACGAAAGAGGCCGCGATGAAGGCGCTCCGGCGGTACCTCCCCGAGATCGACTTAGACGAGGAGGACATCCCGCCGAGCCTCATCGACCGGATGATCATCAAGCGCGACGACTTCCGCGGCGCGTTAAACGAGGTGAGTCCGAGCGCGATGCGGGAGGTGCTGGTGGAACTCCCGAAGATCGACTGGGACGACGTCGGCGGCCTCAACGAGCCGAAAGAGCAGGTCCAGGAGGCAGTCGAGTGGCCGATGACCCAACCAGAGAAGTTCGAGCGCTTCGGCATCACGCCACCCTCGGGCGTCCTGCTGTACGGCCCGCCCGGCACGGGGAAGACCCTGATGGCGAAAGCCGTCGCGAACGAGACCGACGCCAACTTCATCTCGGTGCGCGGCCCGCAACTGCTCTCGAAGTGGGTCGGCGAATCGGAGAAGGCGATCCGGCAGACCTTCCGGAAGGCCCGACAGGTGTCACCGACGATCATCTTCTTCGACGAGCTCGACTCGCTCGCCCCTGGACGGGGCGGCGAAGTGGGCTCGAACGTCTCCGAGCGCGTCGTCAACCAGCTCCTGACGGAACTGGACGGCTTGGAAGAGATGGAGGACGTGATGGTCATCGGCGCGACTAACCGGCCGGACATGATCGACCCGGCGCTCATCCGCTCGGGTCGGTTCGATCGCCTCGTGATGATCGGCGAACCGGGCGTGGAGGGCCGCGAGCAGATCCTCCGCATCCACACCCAGGACATGCCGCTCTCGGCCGACGTGAGCCTGCGAGAACTCGCCGAGATTTCCGAGGGCTACGTCGGCAGCGATCTCGAATCCATCGCGCGCGAGGCGGCCATCGAGGCGCTCCGCGAGGACGACGACGCAGAGGTCGTCGAGATGCGCCACTTCCGCCAGGCGCTCGAGGGCGTCCGTCCGACCGTGGACGAAGACATCCGCGACTACTTCGAGCGCATGAAAGACGAGTTCAAGGGCGGCGGTGCCGAGGCCCAGCAGCGCCGCGGCGGTGGCGGCCGCATCGGCTTCCAGTAAGCGATCCCGTTTTTCACGGCGCGGCTCCGCCGCGCCACGCGCTGCCCACGACTCACAGCGCAGCCCGTGGCCCCGACGACTGCTGGGAGACCGTGAGCGAACAGCGTCGCTGCCATTCGTCCGACCGACGTAACGGTATAGAGAGACGACACCGCCAGTCAGTGGCCATCAGATCGTCAGTATCGTCATGCCCAGGGCGACACCGGCTGTTGTCGGAACCGGCTCAGTCGTCGGTCGTCCCCTCGAGCGAGGAGAGTGCGTGCGACTCTTGGTCAGGTTCCGTCCGCATTTTCTCGTCGCCGGCTGTCACGTCACTCCCAGCGGCACCGGCATCCGTCGTCTCGTCGGTCTCGAACCGGGCGAGTTCGCTCGTGAGATCGCTCGCTTCGGCGTTCAACTGGTCGGCGCTCGCCGCGATGTGGTCGATCCGCGCGTCCTGTTGGGCCACTGCCTCGGCCGCACCGACGGCGTCGTCCTCCGTGCGCTCGCTGATCGAGGTGACGCTCTCGACCATCGAGACGACTTCCTGGCTCGCACTCGCCTGCTCGTCGGTCGCGCTGCTGATGGACTGGACGCTCTCGTTCGCGCGCTGGACGTGGTCACCGAGTCGTTCCAGCGAGGAGAGCGCGTCGTCGATGGTATCGATGCCGTCGGCGAGCGAGGTCTGCATCTCGCGGACGTCGCTCGCGGTGGCGTCGGTCGTCTGCTGGACGCGTTCGATGCGCGCCTCGATGTCGTCGGTCGCCTCGCGCGTCTCCGTCGCCAGGTCCTTGACCTCGCTGGCGACGACGGCGAAGCCCTCGCCGGCTTCCCCGGCCCGAGCGGCCTCGATCGACGCGTTGAGCGCGAGCACGTTCGTCTGCTCGGCGATGTCGTCGATGAGATCTACCACCTCGACGATGGCCGTCATCTCCGATTCGAGCTGTTCGATGGCGTCGACGGTCTCGTCGGCGGTCGTCCGGATGCGATCCAGCGTCTCGACTGACTCGGTCGCCAGCGCCGTCCCGCGCTCGCCCTCGTCGGCCGCATCGCCGGTCACCGACGCTGCCTCGTCGGCCGAGGCAGCGACCTCCTGGACGGTCGCCGAGAGGTCGCTCATCTCGCTGGCGATCGCCTGGAGGCGGTCGGACTGCTCGCTCGCACCGTCTTCGATGGAGTCGATGTTGGCTGCGACCTGCTGACTCGCCGCTTCCACGTCGGTCGCACTCTCGACGACGCGGTCGCTCGCGTGCCCGACCGACGCCGCGAACGCCTGAATGTCGCCCATCGTCGTCTCCAGGTCCGCGAGCATCGCGTTGAACGAGTCGGCGATCTCGGTCATCGCCTCGCTCTCGGCGTCCGCGTCGAGCCGCTGCGTGAAGTCCCCGTCCGCTGCCCGCTCCATGACGGCCGCAAACTCGTCTGCCTTCCGCTGGAGTTGACTGGTGAGGCGTTCCGCTTCCTCGCGGGACTGGGCTGCGTTCTCGTGAGCGGCTTCGAGGTCGTCGATGAGCGTTTCGAGATCGGTCGCCATCGTCGACAGCGACTGCCCGAGCCCACCCGGGACGTCCTCGTCGATGACGGGCGCGTCGAACTCCTGTCTCGCGAGCGCTTCGGCCTGCTGGGAGACCGTCGAGAGGTACGACTGGGTCTCCTGGAACGAATCGACGACGTCGCCGACCTCGTCCTCCCGATCGGTGGCTTCGATCGCCACGTCGACGTTCCCCCTGGCGATGGTCCGGGCGTTCGTCGCAAGGGCACTGAGTTGACGAGCGGTATTACGCCCGAGCGTCAGCCCGATGAGCGTCAGTCCGAGCAACATCACGCCGAGCAAGACGCCCAGATGCGTGGTGACGAGCGAGCGCAGCGCGTAGGCGCTGCCCGTCGGCGCCCGGACGAGCAGCGCCCAACTCGACTTGTTCACCGGTGCGTACGCGACGAGGGTCCCGTTGGCCGTCGCGTTCGTCCCCTGCGTCGCGACGCCGGTCGTCCGGTTGAGCCCCCGGACGACGGTCACCGGGGGTTCGGTCCCGTTGCCGTACGCGTCCATGGTCGCCGTCCCCGCCTGGTCGAAGACGACCGTGTTGTCGCCGTTGACGACCATCGTCCGCCCGTCCTGGACGGACGTCTCCAGGGTGTCCGCCACCGCCCGGAGCGAGACGGTGATGACGATGACACGGTCACCGGACTGCGGCACCGGGCTGATGAACGCGATGACGGGCTGGCCGCTCCCGCCGGCGTAGGGCTCGCTGACCAGCACCGACGATTCGTTTATAAACGTCAGCGATTCACCAGCCCACGGGGCTGCCGCGTCCTCGACGGTCTGCCCTTCGAGGATCGGTGACGTGGACGCGAGGATCGTGTCGGAACTCTCGTTGACGTAGTGGATGTTGTGGATGTCGGACGGAAAATGCGCCTTCTTGGCGTCGAGTAAGGGACTGATCGTGGAGACGTCACCGTCCGACAGGTCGCCGGACCGCGACAGCATGCGCGTGAGGAGTTCGCGCTGCGTATGCCACTGCTCGAGTTGGGTCGCCTTCGAACTCGCGACCGTCTGTAACTCGGCGTTCGTGTCCGTCGTGACGGCCTGTCCGACCGCCACGTAGGTGTACAAGCCGATGAGACACGTGAGCAGTGCAACACATCCGAGACCGAAGAGGAACTTCCGGAAGTAACTCTCCCGGACCGACACGGGAAGTATCCTGTCGAATTTTGCTAGCCACTCACCGGCGTCACCGTTGGGCCCCATTGTTCGGAGAGCGAAGACACATCGAGTTAAACGTATTCCGCCAGTTATCGAACGTAAATTTCTATTATCAACCCTCTATTCGGGAATTGAGAAGCAATAACTGACAGATCACTATATAGAGACAATAGTGGAAGCGGGAGCCACCAAGTCGACGGTGGAACCCGCACGCGCTCGGCCGTGTGTCCTATAGCTGGGCGAGTTTGCGCAGTAGCTGACCGCGGTACTCCTCGTCGGAGCGGACGTTCTTCAGTTCGAGGACGTTCCGTTCGAGTTTGTCGAGCGCGACGTTGAACGCCTGTTCGGCGCCGTAGCCCTCGCCAGAGCCGGCGATCTGGCCCTCGGTCGTCCGGAGGCGGATCTGACACTGGATGAGCGGGGTCCCGCGGAGTTTCTCCTTGTGCTCGTGGAACCGGACGTGCGAGTGGCGGACCTGCATGTCCTGGTACTTGTCGACGACCTCCTCGATGTCCGTCCGGATGTCCTCGCGGACGATCGTGTCCAGGAGGTTGATGTTCGTGATCTGGACGTCCATGTGCTCTTCCTCGGTGTACGTGAGCGCCCGGAGCACGTCGGTCTTGGTGAGGATGCCGACGACCTCACTGTCGTTGTCCTCGGGGGTCACGACCAGTCCGTTGAAGTCGTTCTCGAGCATCCGCTCGACGGCGGTCTTGACTGACTCGGCCAGCGTCGTCGTCGAGACGGGACTGGACATCACGTCGTAGACCGGGATGTCGAGGATGCGCTCGATGTCACCGGCGCGGTCGCCGGTGGTGGCTTTGTCCACGTCGCGGACGACGATGTCGACGATGTCGTGGGTCGTCGTCATCCCGGAGAGGTTCCCGTCTTCGTTCAGGACCGGTACGCGCGAGATGCTGTGTTCGCGCAGGAGGTTGATGGCCTGCCCGATGTGCGTGTCCTCCTCGACGGTGATGACGCTCTCCGTGTAGATGTCTTCGACGTCGATGGCGTCCAGGTTTTCGAGGACGGCGTCGAGAATCTCGTTCGTCGTGACGATTCCCCACAGATCGCCGGCCTCGAACACCGGTGCGATCTTCGTCCCGCCCTCGACGAGGACGCGGGCGACCTCGCGCACGTCGTCGGTGCGCTCGACGTTCGGCGCCGAGACGAGCATCGACTCGGCTTTCATGTCGTCGTTGACGTGCGACTGGACGAGCTGGCGCTTCCCGATGACGCCGGCGTACTCGCCGTCGTCCGTGACGATGATGCCTCGGGGGTTCTTGCGCTCGAAGATAGAGCGGACTTTCGCCAGTCGCTCGCCGGTATCAACTTCTATAAAATCACTTGTCGCGATCTCGGCAATATCCATCGTAATCTCTCCTCGTGGCTTGGTCGCGGGGGGTAATCAAACTTAGCGGTACCAATTTCCAGCCAGAGCCCGTATTCTGCCTGTGCTTCCGGACATCACCGTCTTCGGTCGGTACACCTACCTGGTGACTGAACTGCTCTGGGGAACCGTCGCCATCGTCCTGGTGACGTACGCCGGCGTTGCCAGGGAGGCGCTCCGAACGACTGCCGTCCTCTACCCCTTCGCGTACCTCTGGGACTGGTACACCCTCGAAGTCGGCGTCTTCGTCATTCCGCTACGGACGGGGATCGAACTGCTGGGCATCCCCATCGAGGAACACATCTTCATGCTCGTCGTCCCCGCCATGGTCGTCGGCACACACGAAACTCTCCAGCAACTCCTCGATCAACCAACGTCCAGAGATTCCGAACAGTCAACTGCAGAAACATAAGTTGGTTTCCGTACTCGTTCTGTCGGATCGGTATGTTTATTTATTCCAGGTAGAGTTCTTACATTGTAGCGAGTTTTCGCGGCCTGCGTGACATTATATCAGTGAAAGGGGTCCTATGTGGTATTATATCTATTAAAGCAACGCTTTAGGGAGATCAGCGACCATCTACTGATGGGAGGGGAAACCCATGGAAGCAACTACGAACTCCGATTCGATTCGTCTCGAACTTTACGTACGGACACTGTCACCATCTGGTGCACGGGCCCGTCAGGAAGCGGTTCTCGAACGCCTCCAGCGCCTCGAGGACGAGGGCCACATCGACGACTTCTACGTGAAGGTTTGGGGCAAACAGATCGACCCGACGACCAGAGCCGCGGACACGGACCAGGGGCAGTTCATCCTGAACCGGATCGCGGAATTCAAGCAGTGGGCGCTAGCCGAGAACACCACGCTGGAGTCGTTCTACCAGACCCACGAGCAGTCCTCGTCGATCACCGGCGAGGACCATACCAAGATCGTGCTCCCGAAGATGGGGCTCGCCGAGTACCACGGCAGCGAACTCGAACAGGTCGCCCCGTGCACGACTGGTGACGACGTCTACAGCATCACGGACCATCTCGACGAACTCGAACGTCGGCTCGCCGGCCCCTCGGCCGCCGAGCAGGCGACAGTGTCGCCCGTCGCAGAAGAGTGACGCTGCTTCCGCGGGTGGTTCCGTTCGTCTTCTTATCCTTTCAGTCCACGATCAGTCGAGACTCTGTTCCCGCCAACCGCCAGGTCCCGCTGGGGACGCACCGATAGCCATCCGATGGATTGGTCGCAGCGACTGTGCTACTAATCGACACTACGTCGCCGAAACACCGTTGCTCCGTCTGACCGATTCGCGCGTGTACGATGCTATCTACTCGTTCGTCGTGGGTGCCGCTGCCCCTCCGCATCGGTATCGGGACGATCATGACCATCCACGGGCTGGGGAAACTCGGCGTAGGACCCCTCGCATCCCCCGACGGCGTCGCCGGGTTCGCCGGGTTCCTCGCGTCGCTCGGGGTTCCGCTCGCCCTCGTGACGGCCTGGTTCGTGACGCTGGTCGAGCTGGTGGGTGGTGTGCTGTTGCTCGTCGGCCTGTTCGTCCGGTACGCGGCCGTGTTCATCGCGGGCGACATGGTCGTCGCCACGCTGCTCGTCCACCTCCCCAACGGCTTCGCCGTCTCGGACGGGGGCTACGAGTTCACGTTGCTGCTCGCACTCGCGTCGGTTTCGCTCGTGCTGAGCGGTCCCGGCGTCCTCTCGCTCGAACGGGCGCTGCTGGGCGGCGAGTACGTGCCGCTGTCGTCGTCGGGAACGACCGAGGAAGGGACTGCGTGACCAGTTGCGACCAGGACAATATCGGAATCACCGAGGATCGTCGCGGAGTTCGTAGAGCCCTGTTGGGTCGTGAAATTTCTGCACGTAATCAGCTGCGAGAAGAACGTTGAGCCGGTTGTGAATGTGCTGACGGGAGTAGGTCGTCTCGTCAGCAAGATACCCGACTGTACACCGCCCCTCGGCTAAGAGATCGAGAATTGCGTCGTCGGCAGCCGTGAGGTCAACCGGCACTGTTACGTTCTCACCGATGAGCGCAATCCGTTTTACCGGTTTGGGTTCACTGATTGATTGTTTACTATTGCAGTAGACATATAGTAAAATCCTTTGCGTGACTTTACGTACGAAAAGGTGAGGAGTGTGGTCCTGGGGTCACGAGAAAGTGGCCGCCTGCTGGCACAGGCGACCGCGCTTCTCGGGTCTGAGAAGCATGTCGAGAAAGAATCTTGAGAGGCAAAACTTTGACTCACGCATCGTTTGTGATGGTGGTACCAATCGTCGGTATCGCAATCCCGAGTTCCTCTTAGAGCAGTATGTGGAACAAGGAAAGACGTTAGAGGAGATCGCAAATCTTTGTGATGTTACATCTGTGACGATAAGGCGGTGGCTCGAACGTCACGATATTGAACGTGAACCACTGTATACTCGCCGTGAGTGGCTCGCCGAACAATATATCGAACGTCGACGTTCCTCGAACGAGATCGCGGAATCATGTGGTGTCTCTCCAAGCACGATCAGACGATGGCTCGATAGACACGAAATCAGCCGTAAACCTCGGTACAAGAAACGTGACTGGCTTTACGACCAGTATGTAAGTGAGGGTCGCCATCAAGATGATATCGCTGCGGAATGTGATGTCGCAAAAACCACAATCTGCCATTGGTTGGGTCGTCACGGCATCACGGATGGGGGATCACTGAAACGGACTCATTGTGCGGAGTGCGGTGATCCGTTTCGATATTATCCCTCGGTTCGCGATGGCGAATACTGTTCGAACGACTGTGCAAACGGACAGCGTAGTAGACAGATCCAAATGACATGTCCATCATGTGAGGAAACGTTCGAACGGCGAGCGTCGCTGGACACCCAGTATTGCTCGATGGCCTGCTGGGGTAACGGATATCAAACTGAGACGGAGGGATACTATTCGACGACCTGGTTTAAACAACGGGAGAAAGCACTCGAACGTGATAGTTACCAATGTACAGTGTGTGGAATCAGTGACGAAGAACACGTTCGCCGATTTGGTCGCGGACTCGAAGTCCATCACAAAGTCCCAGTGAGGGCATTTGCCGCATGGGATAAGCCACCAGCAGATGCTCACGTACTACGAAATCTGACAACTGTCTGCCGCACACACTATCCTGATGCACCGGGAACAACTGTAGAACCCAGTGAGGAGGCCAATAGCCTCGAATAACAACTCCCCATCTAACGGGCTGGAAATGTAAAGAAAATTACGAGATGGGTTCGGACGGATTTGAACCGTCGGCCTCCTCCATGTCAAGGAGGTGTCGTAACCAGTCTAGACCACGAACCCTTGCTGCTTGCACTCAAGCGTAATCGGCAGTGGTAATTGAAGGTTTCGGATTCGTCATCGGCGTGCCGTCTGCCAATCAGGACCATGGAAGAGGTGTAGTCAGGAATTGCGGGTTTGTTTGTACGCGAGCGACTTTGTCGCTCGCGCTTTTTTGGTCCAGATTTTTTGATGGGGGTTGAGCGCTCGCCTGCGGCGAGCGCGATGCCCCCATGAAAAAAGGTGGTCCGAAGGGATTAAGTTGATGTACGGATTTGTACATCGTAACACAGACTAGTTCATTGGTGACCACAATGCAGGACTACATAGAACGAGTGACAGAGGGCGAGGATCTCACGCTCGAAGAGGCGCGGGAGGCGGCGACGCTCGTCTTCGAGGGGGCGACGGAGGCACAGATCGGGGCGCTGCTGTCGGCGCTGCGAGCCAAAGGCGAGACCGAGACCGAGATCGCCGGGTTCGCACAGGGGATGCGCGCAGCTGCACGAACAATCGAACCGGAGCGGACGCCGCTGGTGGACACCTGCGGCACCGGTGGCGACGACTACAACACGATCAACGTCTCGACGACGAGCGCCATCGTCGCCAGCGGGGCAGGGGTTCCCATCGCCAAGCACGGCAACTACTCGGTGTCCTCGTCGTCCGGGAGCGCGGACGTCCTGGAAGTCGCCGGCGTCAACGTCGAGGCCGAACCGCCGGCAGTCGAGGACGCGATCGAGAGCAGCGGGATCGGGTTCATGCTCGCGCCGGTGTTCCACCCGGCGATGAAGGCGGTCATCGGGCCGCGGAAGGAGCTCGGCATGCGGACCATCTTCAACATTCTCGGGCCGCTGACGAACCCCGCGGGCGCAGACGCGCAGGTACTCGGCGTGTACGACCCCGACCTGGTGCCGCTCATCGCCAACGCGCTGAAACACATGCCCGTCGAGCACGCCATGGTCGTCCACGGCTCCGGACTGGACGAGATCACTATCCACGACGAGACGACCGTCGCGGAAGTCCAGGGGACCGACGTCGAAGAGTACACCATCGAACCGGCGGATCTGAACCTCGAACGGGCCAGCATCGAGGCCGTCGCGGGCGGCACGCCCGAGGAGAACGCGGCCGACCTCCGTGGGATCGTCGAGGGCGACGTGAACGGGCCGAAACAGGACATCATCCTCGCGAACGCCGGGGCGGCGATCTACCTCTCCGGCGAGGCGGACTCGCATCGCGAGGGCGTCGAGGTCGCGCAGCAGGCGATCGACTCCGGGAGCGCCGCCGAGCAGCTCGCCGAGTTGTGTTCGGGGCAGGCATGACGCGGACGAAGATCTGTGGGATCACGCGCGAGACGGACCTCGACGCGGTCGTGGACGCGGGCGCGGACGCGGTCGGAGTCACCGCGGCCGTGTCGGTCGACACGCCGCGAGAGGTCTCGGTCGACCGCGCAGCGGACCTGATCGCTGCTGTCCCGCCGTTCGTCACGGGCGTTCTGGTCACCATGCCCGAGACGGTCGCGCGCGCTGTCGAACTGGTCGAAGCCGTCGAGCCCGACGCCGTCCAGCTCCACGGCACCCTCGACCCAGACGAGATCGCTGCGGTCGGGCGGGACGTGCCCTCGAAGGTGATTGCAGCGATCGACGCTGAGAGCGACTCGATCGAGGCGTACGCCGCGGCGGCCGACGCACTGCTCGTCGACTCCGTGGACGAACAGGGCGGTGGCGGGACGGGCGAGACGCACGACTGGGATCGCACGCGCGAACTCGTCACCGACCTCGACGTGCCTGTCGTGCTGGCGGGAGGGCTGACGCCGGACAACGTCGCCGCGGCAGTCGAGACGGTCGAACCGTTCGCAGTGGACGTGGCGAGCGGGGTTGAGCAGGAGGGCGGCGTGAAAGACCAGGCGGCAGTACAGGCGTTCGTCGAGCGGGCCACGCGCGCCCGGGTGGAAGCATGATGGACACGTCGCGCGAGGAGTTCGTCGAGCTGGGAGACGAGGCACGAAGCGAAGGCGAGCGACCGGCCGTCGTGCGCGTCGCCGCGGACCTCGACGTGGACGTCGAACCGCTCTCGGCGTACGCCGCGCTGACCGGGCGCACAGCCGAGGCCGACCCCGCTCCCTACGCGTTCCTGCTGGAAAGCGCCGAGAAGGTCGCCTCCAGCGACCCCGACGGAGCGTTCGCACCCTCGATGGAGGAACGCCACGCCCGCTACTCGTTCGTCGGGTACGACCCCGAGGCCGTCGTGACGGTCGACGCCGACGAGACCACGGTCGAGACGTTCGACGACCGCTACGCCGATTACGTGACGCCGGACCGAGACGGCGACACCGTCGACAGTCTGCGCGGGGCGCTCCCGGACGCGACGCTCCGGGGGTTCAACGGCGAGGACCGCCAGCACCTCGACGGCGGACTCGTGGGCTTTCTCTCCTACGACGCCGTGTACGACCTCTGGCTCGACGAGGTCGGCCTCGACCACCCGGACTCCCGATTTCCGGACGCTCAGTTCGTCCTGAACACCAGGACGCTCGTCTTCGACGACATCGACGACACCGTCTCGCTCGTGTTCACGCCCCTCCTGACGCCGGGCGAGGACGCCGGCGACCGGTACGACGAACTGCGTGCGGAAGCGGACCGCGTCGCCGACCTTCTCGCAGGAGACGTGCGCGTCGAGACAGGCGGCTTCGCCCACGAGCGCGACACGGCCGGCCCGCGCGAGGAGTACGAGGACGCCGTCCGCACCGCCAAAGAGCACGTCCTCGACGGCGACATCTACCAGGGCGTCATCTCCCGGAAACGCGAGCTGTACGGCGACGTCGATCCGCTCGGGTTCTACGAGGCGCTGCGCGCGGTCAACCCCTCGCCGTACATGTACCTCCTGGGATACGACGGGATGACGGTCGTCGGAGCGAGTCCGGAGACGCTCATCTCCGTGCGCGGGCGGGACGTGATGTCCAACCCCATCGCGGGCACCTGCGACCGCGGATCGAGCCCGGTCGAGGACCGCCGGCTGGCCGGCGAGATGCTCGCAGACGGGAAGGAACGCGCCGAACACACGATGCTGGTCGACCTCGCACGCAACGACGTGCGGCGCGTATCCGAACCGGGGAGCGTCCGCGTCGAGGAGTTCATGAACGTGCTGAAGTACTCGCACGTCCAGCACATCGAGTCCACCGTCACGGGCTCGCTGGCCGCCGACTCGGACCCGTTCGACGCGACGCGGGCGTCGTTCCCGGCGGGAACGCTCTCGGGCGCACCGAAGATCAGGGCG
Organism: Halorientalis brevis; assembly: GCF_042678165.1. Taxonomy (GTDB): domain Archaea; phylum Halobacteriota; class Halobacteria; order Halobacteriales; family Haloarculaceae; genus Halorientalis; species Halorientalis brevis. Next base: position 58,965 of record NZ_JBHUDJ010000001.1, read on the forward strand.
ATGGAGATCATCGACGACCTGGAACGCTCGCCCCGCGGTCTGTACGGCGGCGGCGTGGGCTACTACTCCTGGACCGGCGACGCCGACTTCGCCATCGTCATCCGAACGGCGACGGTCGAGAGCGGAGACGGCCCCTACACCGACGACCTGGCCGGCGACGCGGACCGCATCACGGTCCAGGCCGGCGCGGGGATCGTCGCCGACAGCGACCCCGCGAGCGAGTACTTCGAGACGGAGAAGAAGATGAACGGCGTCCTCACGGCGCTGGACCGCATCGCCGACGTGGACGTGAGCGCCGACAGCGAACCCGCCCCGGATCGGGCGGCCGGTGCCGAGGAGGTGCAGCGATGACCGCCCACGTCACCGACGCCGCGACCGACAGCGAGGAGAAACGAGTGCTGTTCGTCGACAACTTCGACTCGTTCACCTACAACCTCGTCGAGTACACGAGCGAGCACGCCGAGACCGAAGTCCTCCGGAACACGGCCTCGCTCGCCGACGTTCGCGAGGTCGACCCCGACGCGATCATCATCAGCCCCGGCCCCGGCCATCCGAAAAACAGCCGCGACGTGGGCGTGACGATGGACGTCCTCGACGAACTGAGTCCCGAAATCCCGACGCTCGGCGTCTGTCTCGGCCTGGAGGCCGCAGTGTACGCCTACGGCGGGGAGGTCGGGCGTGCGCCCGAGCCAGTCCACGGGAAGGCATTCGCCATCCAGCACGACGGCGAGGGCGTCTTCGCGGGACTGGACCAGGGCTTCCAGGCCGGACGCTATCACTCGCTCGTCGCGACGCGCGTTCCGGACTGTTACGAGGTGAGCGCCACCTGCGAGAGCGACGGGAACGACCTCGTGATGGGCGTCCGCCATCGCGAGTATCCGATCGAGTGCGTGCAGTTCCATCCCGAGTCGGTCCTGACGGCCGTCGGTCACGACGTCATCGCGAACTTCGTCGACGCCGTCTGAGCCGGCGCGCGCGATCAGCCGGCGGCCAGCAGCGTTTCGATCCCGGGCAGTCCGAGACCGAGAACCTGATTCAGCACCAGCATCGTCCCGAGAACGACCAGCCCGACGATGGCGACCTTGATAGCCAGGCCGATCAGGAATCGGACGAGCATGACGACGCCGACGAGGGCGACCAGCCCCACGACGAGTTCCGGCATCGAGAGCATCTGGCTGAGTTGCAACGCGACCATACTCGAATGTGGTAGTCTTGGGACATAAACGCTGCTGGCCGAGCGAACCGCGCCGTCGAAGCGCTCCTTCTCTCGGGTCGCGAAGTCGATCGCTCGCCCGCCGACAGTCGGCGCCTCGACCGCCGCAATCCCTGCGACGTCTACGGGTTTTGAGACGTTCAGTCGCCATCGGCGCACGACGAGTCGGACCTGTCGTCGCGGGCGCACAAATCGCGGTCGAACCCCCGACGATTTCCACTGGACTCCCACGCCACGTCTGTCGATTCTGTCGTCGGTTGTTTCACTTTCACTTCGGTCTGGTAGGCATTAAGACGGGCCGTCACGTTGCTATCCAGCGTAGACAACAGGCCCGCAGATGGCCATTTGCGAGTACGGACTTACAGAACAGTGACAACTGTGTCGAGCCGGTAGAGCAACCCAAAGAGAAGGGTTATTTAGCGATCAATGAGTACACGAATTCCGCCAGAGATGACAGGTCTGAGGCCCACATATCACCAGAGTATCGTACGCCAGGCAGCAACGGAGGAGCCACTATGAGTCGGAACGAACTGACGGTCGACGAAGTAACACTCCCGATCAAGCGGACGGAGGGGGACACGCTCGAAGAGCGATTGACGGGGAACGCCTATCACAACATTCTGCCCGCGCGCTATCTGCGGAAGAACGCGGACGGCAATCTCATCGAAGAACAGGAGGATCTGTTCGACCGCGTCGCGAAGAACATCGCCCTCGCCGAGGCGGTCTACGAAGCCGACAAACGGGACGAACAGATCACGGTCACGCCCGACCAGCTCAAGCCCGACCACCCGCGCCGCGACGAGCTCGCCGCGGAAGTGTTCGGCAAGGGCGTCGCCGCGGACGACGACGCAGAGACGACGCTCTCTATCTACAACGTCAACAAGTTCGCCTACGACACGCTGGTCCCCGAACTCCCCGCGGACATCAAGGAACACGTCGAGGACACCGCCGAGGAGTTCCAGAACCTGATGGAGCGCCTCGCTTTCATGCCAAATTCGCCGACGCTCATGAACGCGGGCGACGAACTACAGCAGCTGTCGGCCTGTTTCGTCGACTCCCCGGCCGACGACATCGACGACATTCACCAGACCGCCAAGGAGGCCGCGCAGGTGTTCCAGAGCGGCGGTGGGATGGGGTACGCCTTCTGGAAGCTGCGCCCGTACGGCGACGCCGTCGGCTCGACCGGTGGCATCGCCTCCGGGCCGATCACCTTCATGCGGACGTACGATCAGATGTGTGAGACGATCGCACAGGGTGGCGCTCGTCGGGGCGCCCAGATGGGCGTCATGCGCGTCTCCCACCCGGACGTCATCCAGTTCATCCACGCCAAGAACAAGGACGTCTCGCTCGCACACTCGCTGCGCCTCAACGACCCCGACGACTACACCCACACGTCCTTCGCGGACGCCCTGGACGAGGCCCGCGAACTCATCGACGACGACGGCAAGGTGCCCAAGCACCTCCGCAACGCCGTCGAGGGCCACCTCTCGAACTTCAACATCTCGGTCGGCGTCACCGACCGGTTCATGGAAGCAGTCCAGAACGACGAGGAGTTCACGTTCACCAACCCGCGCACCGAGGAGCCCCACGTCGCCACCGAGGAGACCAAGGAACTGTACGAGATGTTCGACCTCGGCGAGTACGTCGAGGTCGGCGAGGTCCTCTCGGTCCCCGCCAACGAGGTCTGGCAGCGTATCGTCGAGGGCGCCCACGAGAACGGCGAACCGGGCATCGTCTTCCTCGAACGCATCAACAAACAGCACTCCTTCGACGTGGAGAAGCACCCGGACCACCAGATCCTCGCGACGAACCCCTGTGGCGAGCAGCCCCTCGAAGAGTACGAGGCCTGCAACCTCGGTCACATCAACCTCTCGACGCTCGCCGCTCAGGAGGGGCCGGACTGGCGCGTCTGGTACGACGAGCACGGCGACGAGTACGACTCCATCGAGGCCGCCGTCGACGCCTTCTTGGAGGAGGCCATCGACTTCGAGGAGTTCGACCACCGCATCGAGATGGGGACGCGCTTCCTCGAGAACGTCGTCACCATGTCGGACTTCCCGGTGCCCAAGATCGAACAGAAGGTCCGCGAGATGCGCAAGATCGGCCTGGGCATCATGGGTCTGGCGCAGCTGTACATCCAGCTCGGCATGGAGTACGGCAGCGAGGCCTCCAACGAGGTCGCCCGGCAGGTCATGACCCACATCAACCACGGCTCGAAGTGGGCGTCCCACGAACTCGCCGAAGAGCGCGACGTCTTCGACGAGTGGGACAACTCGAAGTACGCCGACCCCACGGAGTACCGCGAGTGGTTCGAGAAACAGACCGGCCTGGACGCCGACGACTGGGCGGACGGCTTCCCGGTCCGCAACCACAACACGACCACCATCGCACCGACCGGCACGACCTCGATGGTCGGCAACACCACCGGCGGCTGTGAGCCCATCTACAACGTCGCCTACTACAAGAACGTCTCCGACGACGTCCAGGGCGACGAGATGCTCGTCGAGTTCGACGACTACTTCCTCCGGACGCTGGAGGCCAACGACTTAGACGTCGAGGCCGTCAAGGAAGAGGCCCAGGAGCAGATGGCCAACAACGAGTTCGACGGCCTGGAAGGCCTCGAAACGGTGCCGGACGCCATCGGCGAACTGTTCGTCACGACCGGCGACCTCACGGCCAAGCAGCACGCAGCCATCCAGTGTGCCTGCCAGGAGGGCGTCGACTCGGCCATCTCGAAGACGGTCAACGCGCCCAACGACTCCTCGGTCGAGGACGCCGCGGACGTGTTCGAGTACATCTACGAACACGGCGGCAAAGGCGTCACCTACTACCGCGACGGCACCCGCTCGAAGCAGGTGCTGACGACGCGCGCCGACAACGCCGAGTTCTCCGAGATGGACGAAGACGAGGCCGCCGAGGTCCTCACCGAGCAGATCGAGGACATCTTCGGCAGCTTCGAGGAGTTCCTCGAACACGAGGGCGTCCGGGCCGAGGTCGACACCGAGGTCGAGGACCTGTTCGACTTCGAGGCGGCCAAGTACGCCGAGAAGCGCTCGCGACCGGCCGCACTCCGGGGCGTCTCCCAGCGCATCGACACCGGCTACGGCAAGGTGTACGTCACCATCAACGAGGACCCCGCGACGGGCGAGCCGTTCGAGCTGTTCGCGAACATCGGTCACTCCGGCGGCTTCACCAACTCCTTCACCGAGGCGCTGGCGAAGGTCATCTCGACGGCGCTCCGCTCGGGCGTCGATCCGGTCGAGATCGTCGACGAACTCCAGGGCACCCGATCGCCGAAAGTCGCCTGGGACAAGGGCGAGCAGATCCAGTCCATCCCGGACGCCATCGGTACGGCGATGCGCCGCTACCTCGACGACGAGGTCGACAAGCCCTACCCCAAGCAACAGACTCTCGACGAGACCGCGACCGAGGTCGCCGAAGACCCGAACGCCGACGCCGCGACGAACACCGGCTCCGGCGCGCCCGAACCCGACGGCGGTCCCGGCGGTGCGACAGCGAGTGCCGGCGGTGCCGGCGCCAAAGAAGACGCCACCCAGGACCTCATCGCCAGCGGCGAGAGCCCGGAGTGTCCCGAGTGTGGTGCGATGACGCTGTACTACTCCGAAGGCTGCAAGCACTGCGAGTCCTGCGGCTGGTCGGAGTGCTGAGCGGGTAGAATCCGGCGCGTGTGACACGACGGAGCCAGAACCGATCGCCGACGACTGGTCGGTCGCGCCCGCGCGGCGTTACCGACCGATCGATGCCGGTTGCTGCTGTTTTCGTCCACCAGCGAGCGTTTCGCGCGTGATCGTCTGCTGTGCGCGTCTCAGCCGTTTCGACAGCGCTTGCTGTGAGATGCCGAGTTCGTCGGCCAGTTCGGACAGCGTCGTCTCGCGAGGAACGTCGAAGTACCCGAGCTGCTGGGCGGCGACGAGCGCCTCGCGCTGTTTGTCCGTGAGCAGAAACTGGCCGTCGGCGACCGGCGACTCGGGCGTGCGGAGCCGGTCGAGCGTCACCGAGCAGGTCGCTTCGCGGAGTCGATTCCGGTAGGCCGCCAGCGTCTCGTGGTCGGTGGCTCGGACCCTGAAGGTCCACCCGGTCGCACGGCCGACCAGCGTCAGCACCGTGACGTCCGCATCGATGAGCGTCCCGATGCGGCGTTCGACCGCGGGAACCCACTCGATCTCGTAGAGCGCACCGGACCCGGACGTCGCCCGACACGCGACGCGGCGGGTCGTCGGATCGGCGTCGAGTTCTCGCTCGACGTCGATCGCCGTCCCGACCGCCCAGAGGAACGGGATCGAACTGCCGGACGCGTGTGCGACCGTCCGTTCGGCTTCCAGTACCAAGCCCGGTACCTGCGAAAACGTTTCGGCGAGCGCAAACGCCCGGTGCGGAAGCGTGAACTCCGCGATGACACACATATGCTCGCAATCCTGTCGTTCCCACAAGGGGATTATTTCGGCTTCCTTGCGGGGTTCAGCCCTTACGACTCCCGGATCAAGCAGACTTGCTCAGACTCGGTCCCGTCGACTGTCACCGTGTAGCCAGCGTACGAAAAAGTCAGCGTGCGGCTCGCCGTCCCCGCACGGCCGGGAGCGGGCTCGAAGACTGCATCGACGGCGTCGGGGTCGAGAACGCGTGCGAGCGGTGGCAGCTCAAGGGGATCGGTTTCGTCGACCGTCGCGACCAGGCGGACGACCGCTTCGCTCACCGCCTCGCTCTCGCCGACGACTGTCCGACACTGGTCGTCACCATCGGTAACTACGTCGATTCCTGTCATTGTTGTCAGTACTGTCACTCCACGTTCGCTCACCCTGACTGACCTGGTTGTATGTGAAACGTGTTTATGTGGGGGCTACAGCCCTCTGTGCCCCGTTCACGAGGGTCACGGCAACTGGCGTCGTCGCCGGTTGCCCCGTGGCAGGGACGACGGCGACGGTCAGTCGATCGTCTGTGCGACCCAGCCGGTCGGCCCGCTCGGAAACGCGCCCGACCGCTCGCTGGACTGGCGCGCTCCGGTCCCGTCGATCGCCCGGACGACGACCTCGTGGCTGCCGGTCGGCGGGTCGTAGGCGTAGCGCCACTGCCGCCAGACGTCGTCGCCGGGCAGTTCCGCCGAGAGCGTCGCCTCGGTCCAGGTCCCGCCACTGTCGGTCGAAACCTCGACCGACCGGATGCCACGCGTGCCAGCGTAGGCGTGTCCGCCGACCTCCGTGCGGCCGTCGTCGAGATCGTTGACGGCGTGGAGTTTCGCGACGGTGTTGACCGGGCCCGTGCCGTGCCAGCCGCGTTTCTCCCAGTAGCCGTCCACCTCTCTGTCGAGGATCTCGATCTCCGTGAGCCACTTGACGTTGATCTCGCCCCAGTGGCCGGGGATGAGCGCGCGGGCCGGATGCCCGTGCGCCCGCGGCAGTTCGGTCCCGTTCATGCCGTACGCGAGCAACCCGTTTTCCATCGCGGCGATGGGGAACTCCTCGTAGTAGTCGTCGGCAGCCCGCAGCATCACGCAGCCACACCCGCTGTGGGGGTTCGCCCGCTCGACGAGGTCCATGATCGGAACGCCCGTCCAGAGCGCGTTGTCCATCTTGTGGCCGTTGAGGTCCTCACCGACACAGCGGAGCGTCTCGAACCGATCTTCGGACTGCATGGACGTGAGGTCGTCCAGCGTGTAGGTGACCTCCCGTTCGACCGCGCCCGTCACGGTGAGCGTCCAGTCGTCGCCGTCGACTGCCGGGTTGACGGCGCTGTAGTCGACCTCGTAGAAAGTCTCGCTGACGAGCGGCTCGATGCCCGTGACGCCGAGCGACTTCGCGTCGGCGTCGTCGAGCAGCCGCTGGATCTGCTCCGTGCGACTCAGTGACTCGGGCGTCGTGGTGCGCTGGGTTCCCAGGACGTACCCCCCAGCACTGAGTCCCAGTACCGAGAGCGCAGTCGCGAGGACGGTCCGTCGGTCCTCGTCGATCCCGGTCGCGATCGGAAGTGAGGGAACGGCGACTGCGAGCAACACGACCGCCCCTGCGGCCAGCCCCGCGCCGAGCGAGAGCAGCAGGCTCCCGGTCAGCATCACAGCCATGCCCCAGGTTCCAACGGTCGTCAAGACGACCGGCAGTGCCCGGTTGGTGAGCCACTGGCCGACGAACAGCGACAGCGCGGCGATGGTCGCGATACCGCCGATCACCAGCAGGAACGCAGTCAAGAGGTTGAGTTGTTGGCCGAGGCTCCCCAGCACCGTGATCGCGTACCGGACGACGACGTCCGGCATCACCGTCCGGAGCAAGTCCGCGACCGGCGAGACGACGAACGTCGGGGTGTACCCCGCGACGGCGAACGAGCCGACGACGCCAGCCACGCCAGCGAAGACGCCGACGAGAACCGTCGGGAGCGCGCGCCGCACGAGCGTGACAATTCGTGACATGGCCATCGTGAGAGCTAGGGCGCCAGCGGTATTACGTCCACTGTCGCGCAGCTAACAGTGCACCGGCGATCAGACGGCCTCGTTCCCACCCCACCGGCTCGTCGCATCGACGCTCGGCGGGTCACTGGGCCCGTCGACTGGAATTATACGGGACGCGGGTCGGCAGGCCAGCAGTCGGCCGGACACGTCCAGAACAGTCAAGCACGTTCAACAGCACCACACACGTATGGACGACGGTCGCGGGGCCGACGGGACCGACCGGACCGAGAGCGACAGTACCGGCGACGAGCGCAGTGAGCAACCAGTCGGCGGCCGTCCGTGTCCGCGCTGTGAGCGGCCGATGTACAGTCGCCACTGCAAGTACGTCTGTCCGGAACACGGCGTCATTTTCGACTGTGCGGACACCTTCTACTGAGCGACTGCGGTTCAGGGACGTGTGCGGAGCGTCGCCGCGGAGTGACTGCACAGCCGTCTGTCAGGCCAGGTCACCGCCGTCGCGCAGGTGGCGGTACGCCGGGCCGGCCAGCACGAGCACGGCCAGCGAGCCCGCGCCGACCACCAGCGGAAGGCCGCTACTGAGTCCCTGGAGCGAGAGGGTCCGCATCGAACTGCCGGCCGTCACCGCTGCGATCACCCAGGGCGTCTCGCCCAGCGCAGTCCCGACGAGCATCGTCACCGCCGAGACCTGCGAGAGGCCCGCAGCGTACGACACGCCGTCTGCGGGGAGCGGGGCCAGCCGCGCGGCCACGATGCCGCGGAGCGCGCCGGTCGCCTCGACCAGTCGGTCGCCACGCTGCCCGAGGTATCCGAACACGCCGTCGTCGGATCGAACGTAGCGCGCCAGCACGAACGGCGGGAGGCTCGTGACGACGGCCCCGGCGAGCCCCAACGGGATTCCGATCGCCACGCCGTAGACGTAGCCGACCAGCACGGAGACGGCGCTGATCGGCCAGAGCACGAACGGGCGGAACAGATAGATGACTGTCAACGCGGCGAGAAACAGGGCCGGCCGCGACGACAGCGTCTCGGCCTGTCCGAGCACTGCCGCCGGTGAGAGGACGACTGCGGCCGCGAGCACGGCTCCGCCCGCGAGAACGCTGCCGAACAGTTGCCGGCGCGTCGCCCGTTGCATCTATCCATGTGCCCACCGTCTCCGGTAAAACCTCTTGTGGTCGTCTCGGCGCCAACTGGCGTGACACAACGCTTACTTCACCGGCTGTCCCAGCAACGAGTGTGCCCGACAGCGATCAGGTCGCGCTCGGTCTCGACCTGCTGGCCAGTCTGGAACACGAGGAGCTGTCCGTCGCCGAGGCGCTCGACCGGATCGAAACCATCACGACCGATCCGAACGTCCAGCGCGAAATCCTCGACACCGCAGAAGTTCGCGGCATCATCGACCGCGAGGCTGGGTTCGTCCGCCCGACGAGCCACAACTACGTGAGTTTCGAGTCCGACGTCGTCTCCCGGGAGGGCGAGTTTACCTGCCAGCGATGCGGGACCGGCATCTCGACCGGGTACTTCATCAGCTTCGACGCCGGCGAGCACGGTCCCTTCGGCTCGTCGTGTATCCGAAAAGTCACCGGCAGAGAGTAGCCTCAGGCGCGCCCTTCGCGGAGTTCCGCGATGAGCTGATCGATCGTCTCTTGCTGGCTCTCCAGCAGTTCGTTCTGTCGCTCGACGACGGCAGTCAACTCGTCGAGCTGTGTTTTGAGCGCAGCGACGTCGGCCTGCGTACTGGTTTGCTGTGAGGTCTGACTCGACGACTGAGCCTCAGATCCGGACGCTTGTTGGGACGTCCCGCTCGACCCTGAGCCGGACTGGGACGTGGCCGCATCGGCCGTCGCCGCGTCGCTCTGCGTGGTGCGCGATTGCGTCGAGGACGGCTGCGACTGGGTCGATTGGGTCGCTCCCGACTGTTCGTCGTCTGACTCGTCGCTGTCAGTGACCAGCGGGTCGATGCCGTCGCCGATCTCGATGTCGCTGCGACTCTGTCTCGCCGTGCCGCCGGCGTCTGCGGCGTCCTCGGTCGGCGCGATCTCGGCGTTGAGTTGCTCGAGCGAGGAAACCCCGTAGTAGTGGAAGACCGCCTTTTCGAGGACCTGCTGGACCTTCCGCGCGTCGTCGTTCGGGGTTTTGATGCGGCGCGGGTGGCCGTCGATCTCGATGACGATCTCGGTGGCGACGCTGCCGCGGTCGAACGAGAGGTGCGTGAGGTCGGCGAAGGCGTAGACCTCGTAATCGTCGGTCCAGACGTCGGCGCCGATGTGTTTTACGACGCTCGTCTCGGTGACGATCACCGCGAGTTCGCTGAATCGGAACACGCCCGCCAGCGTCTCGTCGGGGGCAGTGACGTCGGCCGCGCGAAGGACGCCCGTCAACAGCAGTTCGAGGACGGGGTCGGCGCGGTTACCCGGGACGGTGAACGTCTCGGTCCCGTCGACGTATTCGAGAACGAACTTCGTCTTGCGTCGTCCCTCCTTGACGTCGAGGCGCTCAACGTCGTGAGTGAACTCTTCGACTTTCTCGTCGCTCAGCAGTCCCTCGGCCCGGTAGAGGAGCGTGCGCGATCCGGTGAGATAGACCGTGTCTTCGTCACCGAGGTTGACGCTCGCCTCGATCTCCTCGCCCCCGAGCACGTTCCGGACGAGGCTAGGTACCTCCATGCCCGTTGTGTGCCGTCCGGGTGGCTTAAATCCGCGGGTAGTTCCACCCCGTCGTGACAACAACCGGACCGTTCGTCGGCCATCCCCGAACGCACCAGTCGGTGCGGTACTGCCCAGCAAACCACCCGGTTCGGCGTCCGCGGGGAACGCTTCTGTGCTCGTCCCGACGTGTCGCGGCCCGCGCCGATCCCCTCTCGGCAGACCACGACAGGGCTATGTCCCAGCGCGTTCGGTGTGTCGCCCCTCGGATGGTGGGGAAAATCCGCCCCACTGTTCAACTGGCTGAACAGTCCCGGGTGTCGGCGAGGGAATCCGCGGACGGAGATGGGAAGCTTAAAGGTGGGCACTCAACTACGAACGAGTGCGCCCGGGTGGCTTAGCTGGACATAGCGCCGCACTCATAGGGTTATCGAGACTCACGCGGCGTGCTCCCGGTCCCCCGAGGAACGTCGAACCTCGAACCTGGGACATGCGGAGATCGAGGGTTCGGAGCCCTCCCCGGGCATTTCCTTTCGTCGCTCGCTTCGTCGAGCGACAGCGCTCGAAATGCCAGCGGTGGGCGGAGAACCCGGGAGGGTCTGCGCGAACGCCAGTGAGCGCAGAGTAGGGAAATCTTCGATTTCCCGTAGTTCGCGGGCCCTCCCCGGGCATTTTCACAGAAACCAGGATCGATAGTGAGCGGTGATGCTGTACAACGCCGCGGCCTGTCACTCCAGCGCGACCGTCCAGTCCCCGTCGGCCTGGACGGCGACCCAGCCGAGGCCGTCGAACCGGAACGCCGACTCGCCCTCGAACTGGCCGATCTCGTTGACGACGAGTTCGGCGAACGCTCCCGCCACCGGATACACCTCGACGATGAAGTTACTCTCGCCGGAGTGGGTCGCGCTCGCGACGTGAGTGCCGGTGAATTGGAAAGGGCCGGAAACGCTGGGACCACTCCCGCGCAGTGACTGTGGCAGCGGTTCGCCGCGTGCCGCCCGTGGCTGGCGGATCTCGACCGCCCAGTCGCCGTCGGCGTCGACGTCGAGGAGATACGATCCCTGTTCGAGCAGCGCTGCGGTCTCACCCTCGTACTCGCCGATGGCGTTCACGAACAGGTCGTCGAACTCGCCCTCTCCGACGAGCGTGACGACGAAGTTCGACGTCCCAGCGTGCGTGGCCGAAACGACGGTCAAGCCCCCCTCGATCTCGATCCCGCGTTCGACGCTCGGCCCGGAGCCGGTGAACGATTGCACCGCCGGCCCGGTCGGGCTCTGGCCTGGCGTCTGGCCGCCGGGCTGTCCGTCCGCAGTTGCTGTCCCAGTCTCCCTGCCGGAATCTCCCTGGGTGGCGTTCGCTCCTCGCTGGCCGTGCAAACCGAGAACGGCCGTCGTCGTTGCAATCGCGGCGAGGTAGCGGCGTCTGTTCATACCCTGCTCTCGGTGGAGTGATTGCAAAACCGTTGGGACGCGTTAGCACTGTTTGGTTCGCGAGCGGTGGTGTCTCCCGCCAGAGAAGCCTGGATCTGTTCAACAGTCGTATTGCAGATGACTCCGAGATTGCGGAGTTTTCGGGCGGAAGGCGGGGAGAAGGCGACAGCGGACGGCGGGCGGCAAACGACTGCCGCGGCGGGATCGAGGCAACCGTGACGGGTTCCGTGTCCTGCTGACTCAGTCAGAGTCGGTCACCGACACCTGGCCGTCGCTGGAAACGACGACCCGATAGCCGAAGTACGTGAACGAGACGGTCCCGTTCGCGCTAGACCGCGAAGGAGGGAAAAGAGCGAATCGAGCGCGTCGGGACCGATCACCTCGGAGAGTGGAACGGGAATGTCGACGAGTTCGATCACCAGGTTCTGCTGATGGGTCAGTAGTTCCCGAACGTTGACGACGCCGTGGACGTCGATCACTTCCGCTGCGAGGCGCGCCCGGTCGCCAGTCGATGCCGTCGCAGTCACCGACGTTCCACCAGCATCTCCGGAAAGCAGAGAAGAAAGTGTTCGATTCGCTGATGGACATTGCTGCGACACAGCCACCGGTCGAGCAGTAACCGAGGTCGGGACCATCTAGCCGCCCGCCCCTCGATACGGCGGTGGTTCCTACTTCCGGACGTCGACGACGTGGTCCGTCGCGATCCACGCGTCACTGTTCCCGGGTTCCGTGAACACCGCGTGACTGCCGTCGCTCTCGTACGCCGCGATCCGCGGCGTCCCAGTCCGCGGCCCGCACTGTGGCTCGTCCTGCCCACTGCACCCCCATGCTTCCTCTCCCGTGTCGTCAGCCTGACTCATGTGTATTGGACACTACCCACAGGATCCGGGGTAGCCGTTCTGCGAACATTGTATGGTCCTTTTTTAACGGCCCAGCAGCGCGAAACAGTCGCAGTGTATCGAGCTATTAGTGCGACGCCCGCGGACGGACACGTATGGACAAGCACTCCCTTCGAGAGCGGGTGTGGGACACCCTCGAAGCGTCGGGGGACGCTCGCTTCCCCTTCCCGCCCCACGGGCGCATCCCCAACTTCGCCGGTGCCGACGACGCGGCAGAGCGGTTGGCTGCCACCGACGAGTGGCAGGCAGCGGCGACGATCAAGGCCAATCCCGACTCGCCCCAGCGACCCGTCCGCCGACGGGCGCTCGAAGCCGGCAAGACCGTCTACATGGCCGTTCCGCGGCTCAGCGACGAACAGTGTTTCCTGGAACTCGACCCGGCGCGCATCGACGACGTCGACCGCGCGACGACGATCTCGGGGTCGTCGGAACTGGGCGAACAGGTCGGCCCGGAAGCCGTTGGGCCGATCGATCTGATCGTCTCCGGTAGCGTCGCCGTGACGACCGACGGCGCCCGAGTCGGGAAGGGAGAAGGGTACAGTGACCTGGAGTACGCGGTGCTTCGCGAACTCGGGCTCGTCGACGCGGAGACGCCCGTGGCGACCACGGTCCACGAGAGCCAGGTCGTCGACGACGAGGTTCCCATCGAGTCTCACGACGTCCCGATGGACGTCGTCGCCACGCCCGAACGGACCGTCCACACGGAGACGGCAGCGACGAAACCCGCGGGGATCGACTGGGACCTGCTGTCCGAGGAGCGCCGCGCGGAGATTCCCGTCCTCGATCGGTTCGCGCCGGAGTGAGCGGCCGTGCGGCGAGCACCGACGGCGACGCCAGCGGAGCGTGCTCGTGACGGTACCGCTAAGGAACGGCCGCTCGAACGGCCGGTATCATGTATCTCTCACCCGTGGTGCGAACGCTCCGGGACGATCCCGTCCCCGGCGAGCGAGTGACGCTCCTGCTCTCGCTGGCGGACGAGCACGCAGACGACACGGCGGCGGTCGAAGCCGACATCGAGGAAACGGTCTCCGAGGCCGGCGGTACCGTCGAGGAGAAACTCCAGTTCAACACGATCGCCGTGACGATTCCCCACGAAGGGATTCCAGCGCTCTGTGAACTCGACGGCGTGGCCTCGATCGAGACGGACGAGACGATCGGCATCACTCCGGGGGACGCGGGAGAAGACTTGGACGGGCTGGATTCGCCCGGGGACACGGAGCGAACCGAGGACTAGGTCGCTTCGGATTCTGCCACTCTGGCCACGTGTTCGACCAGTTCGGAGTAGAGCCCCCGCCTGCCGTCTTTCTGGATCATCTCCGTGATTCCATCGGGGGTCGGTTGCTCGAACAGTTCCCGAGCCTGACTGGTAAAGAGAATAAAGGGTACGTCCGCACAGGTTTCCTCGACCGCCTCCAGGAACTCGAACCCGTTCATCTCGGGCATCTTGTAGTCACTCACGATACAATCGACGTCGACGTTTCGCTCGCGCAACTGCTCGAGGGCGGCAGCCGCGCTCGTCTCCGTCCGCACCGAGAACCGGCTGTCGGTGTGCTCCAGATACTCGCTGGCGAGGTCGACGACGGCGGGGTTGTCGTCGACTACCAACACCCGAACGGTCTCTGCGTCCGCTCCATCCGAAACCATCTGTCTACCAGTAACGTATAACTCTAAAACTATAAACAGAGACGAGTGTTTTCAGAGCGCGAAAACACCCGCGTTGGGCGGGGCCGAGGACGACGAGCCCTGCCCGGGCGACGCGACGAGTCGCCGCGGGAATAATGTGGCTGGAACGCCGATAGCCGGTGAATGGAAGTCTCCGAGTCGATAACGCGTGCCGCTCTCGATACGCTGTCGAGCCAGGTCGCAGTGCTCGACGCCGAGGGCCACATTCTCTTTACCAACAGTGCCTGGGGGACCACGAGCAACGAGTCCGCCCCCGGTTCCGAACCCGAAGGGACCAACTACTTCGATTCGGTCGATCCGACCGACGACGACTACGCAACCGAGGCAGTCAGCGGTATCAGAGCGGTTCTGAACGGTGAGACCGACGCGTTCCGCCTGGAGTACCCCTGTCACTCGCCCGACCAACAGCGGTGGTTCATGATGCGCGCGACGTCGTTCTCCCTGGAGGGGCGAACCTTCGCGACGGTCGCCCACATCGACATCACCGAGCGCCGCCTCGCAGAGATCGAGGCGAACGAGAACGCCGAACAGGCCGAGCGTGAGCGGCAGAATCTCGAACACCTCGTCGACCGCATCAACGGACTCGTCCAGGACATCACACAGTTACTCGTCGGGGCGGCGTCCCGCGAGGAGATGGAAGACGGCGTCTGCGAGCGGCTGGTCGACACCGATCCCTACGTCTGTGCCTGGATCGGTGACGCCGACTTCCCCGAGGAGTACGTCGAGCCGCGGGCGGTCGCCAGCACCGTCGACGTCGCCATCGAGTCGACCGATCAACAGCTCGGCGAGTCGGCGGGCGATCCGAGCGGGCGCGCACTCGCCACCCGAACGGTCCAGATCGTCGAGTCCGCGGGCGACGACGAGCACCTCGCTCGCGTCTACGGCGCCGACAACGTCGCCTCGCTCATCGCGATCCCGCTGGTCGCACGGGACGCCAGTTACGGCGTCCTGACGGTGTGTGCCAGCGAGCCCGACGCGTTCGACGAGCGCGAGCAGGTCGTCCTCGAAGCGCTCGGCCGGGTGATCGCGAACGCCATGAACGCCGTCCAGAGCAAGCGAACGCTCACCACGAACCGCATCATCGAGATGGAAGTCACTCTGGCCGACCAGTCGCTGTTCCCGTGTCGGTTGTCGGCCGAGTTGGACTGTCGGCTCTCCTACTCCGGGTCCGTCTACAAATCAGAGGGCCTGCTCCAGGAGTTCTACACCGTCACCGGTGCCGACTCGGATTCGGTGGCGGCGTTCGCAGACGCAGACGAGGACGTCGTCGGGTATCGACTGCTCGCGGACCACGACGAGGAGTCGCTGTTTCAGTTCACGTTCGACGGATCGCTCATCGACACGCTCGTCGACCGCGGCGCCGTCACCCAGGAGGTCACGAGCGAGAACGGACAGGCTCGATTCACCGTCGAACTCCCCCAGGAAGCCGACGCGAAGTCGCTGTTCGAGTCGCTCTCCGAGCGGTACGACCGGGTCGACCTCGTCGGCTATCACGAACACGAGCGGCCAGTCCAGACCCGCCAGGAGTTCCGCGCCAGCCTCGAAGACCGACTCACCGACCGACAGTTCACCGCCCTCCGAACGGCCTACTACAGCGGGTTCTTCGACTGGCCCCGGGGCGTCGACGGCGACGAACTCGCCGCCATGATGGACATCTCCCGGTCGACCTTCCACCAGCACCTCAGGGTCGCCGAACGGAAGGTCCTCGACGCGTTCTTCGAGCGCGAGTGATACTTTCGAGTATTCGTCGTTCACCCCATCAAAACCCGTTTCACGGGCCAGGGCATGTGCCCAGATACCGGTACATCGTTCGACATGCCAAATACGTAAGGTAGTGGTCATTTATGAGAGCCGTCCCAATCTACCGTACGTAATGTCCCACGAAACTGGCGTGAGTGCTGGGATCGAAGAGGATATCGAGGACGACATCGAGGAGGACATCGACCGCAACGCGGGGTACGATCACGAAGCGGCGAGTGAGATCCAGACGTCGATCGCGGAACTGGAGAGCTCCTCGGTGGAGATCGCCGAGCGAACGCGAGAGATCTCCCAGCTCGCGAACGAACAACACGAGGGGATGGCAGAGGTCGCAAACGAGGTGTCGACGCTGAGCGCGTCCGTCGAGGAGATCGCCTCCTCCGCCGAGGAGGTCGCAGCCTCCAGCAAACAGGCCAGAGACCTCGCCGACGAAGGGCAGGCTTCCGCCGAGGAGGTCGTCGGTGCGATGGAAGAGATTCGAGAGGCGGCCGACAGCGTCGCCGAGGACGTCCGGACCATCCAGGCGAGCGTCACGGAGATCGACGAGATCGTCGACATCATCAACGACATCGCCGACCAGACGAACATCCTGGCGCTGAACGCCTCCATCGAGGCCGCCCGCGCCGGGGAAGCCGGCGAGGGGTTCGCCGTCGTCGCAGACGAGATCAAGGACCTGGCGGGCGAGTCCCAGGCCCAGGCCGGCGAGATCGAGGGGATGATCGAGGAGATTCAGGAGAACACCGAACGAGCGGTGGGAAGCTTAGAGGAGAACAACGAGCGCATCGACCGGGGAATTTCGTCGGTCGACGAGGCGATGGCGAACTTAGAGGAGATCGGCGAGGCAGTTCGCGAGGTGAACAACGGCATCGAAGAGGTCGCGACCGCCACCGACCAGCAGGCAGCCTCCACCGAAGAAGTCGCCAGCATGGTCGATCAGGCGACCACGAACGCCGAAGACATCGCGACCCAGGTCGACGAGATCACTGACGAAGTCGACGGCCAGACCGACCAGATCGTCGACATCAACCAGGCCGTCGACGACCTCATCGAGGACGTCGAGACCATGGCCGCAGCCGACGACTGAGCGGAGCAATTCCTTCGCGTCGTCACGGTCAAGTTCCTGCGGCCGTCAGCACGTGCATGGGGACAGAGTCCGACGACCCGTCCGTCATCCGTTCGATCGCTATCAGCACGGAGGACCTGGTCGCTGCCCTCGAATCTGCCCAGCGGAGCGGCCGTGACGCGGTTCTCCGAGTGACACCGCCGTTCAGTGGCCGCATGCGCGCCCGGCTCCACGTCGAAGGCGACGACCAGTACGACGATCCTTCTCCCATCCACGTCGATCCGACGACGCTCGTCGCCGAGTCCGCACCCGACTATCCCACGCCCGCCCAGACAGAGGACGAAATTCGAGCAGACCCAACGGAGACGTACTCTCGCGAGCGTCACCACGAACGCCACGCGACTGCCGTCGGCGAGTGGCGAGCGAACCTCGGCAGCCACGTCGTCGAAACCACCACCATCGACACGCAGTCCGGCTCCCACGAGATCGAAGTCACACTTCTCGGGTAATCTGAAGGTGGCCTGATACCGCAGTATCGTGCTAACTGGCCACACACCACGCACAACAGAGTTCGTCGCCCGTTATTTTAACCACCTCTCTATCGTAATTTTTGACATGGAGCAACCGCCTAGACTGGCTTAGATACAGCGGTAAAACGTTAGATTCCCTTTGCGTACGTTATGAAAGGTCGGCGCCGAGAGAGCGTCGCGGTGAAATGAGTCGAAACGTGTCGAACTCTCGGCCGGTTATAAGAGGTAGTCGGGCCTTATCTCGAAGTAGACCAACACGATGTCCCCGTCAAGTCCCTCACGAACAGAACTACGAACGGTGCTCGCAGAGAGTGGCGTCCTTCCATCGCTCTCTCGCTACGGCACTGGACTGAAAGCCGGCGTGACCAGCGTCGCGTTCTGGAGCGCCATCATCCTCCCGTTCCTCCACCTCCCTCTCCTGGCGACCGGTCTGGAAAGTACGTCGGTCACGATCGCCTTCACAGCCCTCGTTGCACTGAACGTCCTCACCGCCGTCGTCGGTCATTTCCACCGGGCCGAGTAGCCCGACGACTGCTTGTCACTCCCGCGCCAGCGCCGCCCGCAGCTTCGGGAGTTCGGCCGCCAGCGCGTCGCGTTTCAGTAACGCGAATCCGACGACGATGACCAGAAAGCCGACCGCGGTGTAGCCGTCGATGACCTCGTCGAGCACCAGATAGCCGGAGACGGCTGCGAAGACGGGTGCGACGTACGACACGAGGTTGATTTCGACCGGCCCGAGTCTGTCGAGTAGATCGAAGTAGATGAGAAAGCCCACGGCACTGGCTGCGATCGAGAGGTAGCCCAGCGCTGCCAGTGCTTCCGGCGTCCATCGGACCGCACCCAGCGACTCCGAGGGGAGCGCGACGCTGACGGCGTGCATCAGCGCTGCCCCGCTGAGCATCGACCACGCCTCCATGGTCTCGATCGAGAGGTCGGCGTCGATGCGCCGGGTCAGGACGCTGCCGAGCGCAAAGGAGAGCGCGGCGACGAACACCAGCCCCTTGGCGACGACGTCGGCCGTCAGGAGGTTCGCGGGGTCCGGTCGCGTCAGGATGCCGACGCCCAGCAGTCCCAGCATCGTCCCGACGACGCCGGTCACGGTGAGCCGTTCGTCAGGGAGCAGCGCCCGCGCGAAGCCGGTGGTCAGGATGGGTGAGAGACTGACGATGACCGCCGCCGCCGCACTCGTCGTCTGCTGTTCGCCGACGAACAGAAACGCGTGATAGCTGCCGATCATCAGCGCACCACCGACGATCACCTGCGTCCAGCCGGCCCGGGTCGTCGGCACCCACTTGTCAGTCACCCAGCCGGCGTACCCGAGCATGATGACGCCCGCGAGGTCGTACCGGATGGCCGCGAACAGCACCGGGGGAAAGTACGCCAGCCCGGCCTTGATCGCCATGAACGCGGAACCCCACAGCGCTGCCAGCGTCAGAAACAGGAGGGCGTTGCGATAACGCGTCACGGCCGTGATTCTCCCGTGCCGGCCGAGAAACTTTCGTTTGTCGTCGTGTTTACCCAATGATTATTATCGCTGTTGGCGCTCGTCGCGGAGCGCCCTGAGCATGTCCTCACGGGCGATGATCCCGACGACTGCGCCGTCTTCCACGACTGGAAGCCGGTTGATATCTCGCTCGTCACACAGCAGGTCCAGCGCGTGGTCGATGGTGTCGTCAGGCGCGACTGTCACGACGTCTGTGGTCATCACCGTGCTGATGGGCTTGTTGGCGTTCCGGGCCAGGTCGATGCCGACGTCCAGTTCGTCCCACGAGAGGTCGATGGCGTAGGTCTGGCTCTCCAGGAACGGCGGCAGTCCGACGGGGAGCCACAGCGTCCGATCCGAGGGCTGGAACAGATCCACGAGGTCGCCCTGCGTGACGATCCCCACCAGCTCGCCCTCTCGCGAATCGGTCCCTTCCCCGCTCGATGTTTCCGAGTCACTTCGTGACTCGCCGTCCTCGACGACTGGGTACCCGTTGAACTCCGCGCGAGCCAGGCGCGTGAGGACGTCGGCGACGTCCTCGTCCGGTGCGACGGTCTCGACTTCGCTCTCCATGATGTCACGGGCGGTCAACATAGCTGAAGTGAGGAGTGGCCCATCCGTATGCGTTCCGATCACCTACACCCGCCGTGAGCAGAGAGGGATCGGAGATCCCTCAAGCAGTCGGGCAGAACCCGACGACGGCGGGGTTTGTCGGTGAACTCCCGGTCTGTCCACTATACCGTGGAAGGCGAATACTCGCCGTTTCCGTTCAACGTTCCCGACTTCAGGGCGAGGTGATGGGTCGCCCCTCCAGACCCAGACTTGAGCCGGTTCTGGATGTATCTGTGTGCGATATTGCGTGCCGCGTTATAGTCGGCGTGTAGCTCTTTGCCACACTTCTGGCAGGTGAACTTGTCGCTGTCGCGGTTGTCCTCGTGGGTGAAGCCACAGTCGGCGTGACTGCACCGCTGGCTGGTGTAGGCCGGATGGACTGACTCGACAGTGATGCCTTCGGCATGGGCTTTGTACTCGATCTGACGTTTCAACTCGCGGAACGCCCACTGCTGGAATTTCGAGGCGTTCGAGATACGCTCGCGTATCTGCTCTAAGTCCTCGAACACGATGACCGAACAGCCCTTTGAGACGGCTTCTGCGACCAGTCGCTTCGACGCTTGATGTAAGAAGTCCTCGGACCACCGGGCAAACCTGTCTCCGATGGACTCGATAGTGAGGTGTGCGCTTCGCGTGCCCTGCTGTTGCAGTTGACCGCGGCGACGTTCGTATTCGCGGCGCTTGTGATTCAGGAGGTCGGCGTTGCCGATGAACACCCCCGTGCTGGTGACGGCGAGATACCCGTTCACGTTCCGATCTACACCGAGAACTGTTCGGTTCTCGGTTTCTCCCGACGACTCATCGCGTTCCTGTTTGATGGAAACGTGGAGGTAGTAGGTATCCGTCTGCTGATCGTAGCGGAGTTTCGCGCCCTGTTTGGTCCACTCGTCGCTTTCCATGTACTCGGCCTGCGGGGAGTCGTCCGGGTAGACGTACTCAGCGTGAACACGCCCGTTGCCGTATGCGGCCAGCGAACAGTAGCCGTCAAAGTAGCTGATGGCGTTCGTATTGTAGACGGTCGTGTTCGACGTGAACACGGGTTTCGAGGTTCGTTCGCCCGCTTTCATTTTCTCGACGCACTGTGTGAGCGCGTCGGCGGCATGGTTGACAGCGGCCACGGTCAGGTCCGAGTGCAACCCGGTATCGTCCCGAATGTCGTCGTAGACGAGCGGCTGGAGCCGAGAGCGCGACGTTATCACGTACCCGTCGTCGTCTCCTTGCCATCCCCGGTCGGCAAACCGCTGTGCGGCGTCCCGAAACGTGTTCATGGTGCGTTTCAGCTCGTCGCAGCGCTCATCGGGGACGGCGAGTTTGACGACGGCGGTACGCTGAATCTCCATCGACAGGCCACGGGTGGCACTGACTATCTATAAAAGTCAGGGAGTTAGCCGGGCAGTGACGTGGCAGTTGGTCACGGGAGCTTCCGCGATTCCCGCCCGTCCTGTGGTTCGAGAATCTTCGATTCTCGTCATTATGAAAATCCCCGATTTCCGAACGACCTTACGGAAAGGTCGGACTCCCTCGGTGGCTAAGGTGGGTCCAGGGACTGCTGCTGTCCACCATTGGTTGCGGTCTGCCCATATATTTAAATTCCTCCCGCGATATAGACGACGTATGGCCGCTTACGGCCGGCCGTCCCTTCGGGACTTGTTCGACGAGTCGCCAACGCCGCACATCGCACACCCCCCTCGCACCCATCATCGGGACTTCTACCTCGCAACAGACGGTTCCTTCAGAGGATCGGGTGCCGTCGCCACAGACGGCGGCGACGGGGCAACCAGACCCGCCGGCGGACTCGGCGTTGTTATCGAAACACGCGACGGAGAGCGCGTCGCACGTCTGTCGCTTCCCGACGACGCGCCCGACAACAACGTCGCGGAGTATCGCGCCCTGCACCTGGGACTGGATGTCCTCGCCGCGCGTGCGCCCGACGATGCACGGGTCGGCGTCCTCATCGACCACGACGACCTCGCGGGGAACGTCAACCAGGCGGTCCTGGCGTCCCGCGGCGCAGACTGGGGCACCCACGACGTGTCCGTCCCCGGAGCGACCACGAACCACTGGCGCGGCATCCGCGCGCGCATCAGCGGGTTCGGCGAACTCCGGGCCGCCCGGATTAACAGCGACGTGAACCCGGCGCACCCACTCGCGAACGCTCCCGACCAGTACGACCACGTCAATCACGAATCAGACCGGTGCGTCCTTCCCGAGACGCCGCGTTCGACCGGTGGCACGGACGACCGGTACCCACCGCCGTCCCGAGCCGATCGGCACGCGAGCGACTGACGGCCAGTTGCTTGCTTTTGCAGCCTCGCGTCCGACCCGTGCGGAGTGCCTTTGCTCGACTGTGAAACGATGACCCGAGAGCGTGAGGCTCACCGGACCCGGAGGAAACTCGTCGCCGTTCGACTCGCGCGGGGACCGGGGCACTGGGCGATCCACGCGAGGTCGCCAGCGATCGGCAACAACCCCGAAGACACAGCGACCTTGTGTCAGCAGATTCAGGCACGATGGACTTCAGCGCCGACGCCCGAGAGACGCCACGGGCAAGTCGGGCAGCGAGTGGTTCCAGCGGGCACATCACCGTGACACACGGACAGAACGGCGATCGGGAGGACGAGCGAACCGGAGCGACTGAGCAAGTGCGAGCCCCATCCAGCGTGCGTGCGGGGACCAGACACCATGACTGAGACACAGCAAACGCTCGCAACCTGGCGACTCGACAACGCAGCGATCGACCGCGGGACGTTCTGCTTGTTGGACACCGACCGTCCGGGCATGTGGATAAGTTGTGAACAGCCAGTGTCAGTGAGACACTTCACCGGCCTGTGAACAGGGCCGTGCGCTCGGCGTCAGCGAAGCCCCCGCTCCGAGCGAGGGGTGACGGCGCGGTCGTCCGCGAAAACAGTGCGTGTGACTAGGGCCCGGAGACGTTCCCGGGCATGGACGGCGTCGTGATCCCACCGGGACCGCTCGCAGCCGAATCGGTGGCGGGCGCGTTCGATTCCTTGTCGCCGGTCACGAGGAACTGCGCGAGGTTGCTCACGAACGCGTCGTTGTCGGCGACGGTCGCGGTCGCCGGCGCGAGGAAGTCGGTGTCACCGACGGTCGCCACGTTGCCGACCCGGGCAGCGACCGCGTACGCGTCGGCTCGGCGCGTCGAGGAGAGGCGAGCGCCGTCGCTCTCGACCACTCGCGTCACGTTCGTACTGGTCGTCAGCGGGGTCGCGTCGCGGACGACGACCCGGTCCACGCCCGAGGCGAGCGAGTCGTTTCCGACCGGGCGCGCGAAGACGCTCTGGAAGTTGTTGGCGTTTTCCTCCATGTTGTACAGGTAGCCGGACCCGAAGGAGATGCCAAAGCGCGCGGCGAGGTTCGTCGGCTGACCGGGCGTCACGGTATTCCCGCCCGAGCTACCGATGAGGGGAATCGAGACGGACTGGCTCTGTGACGCGCTGACCGGGTCGGCCAGCATGAGGACGCGACCGCCGGCGTCGGCGAAGGACTCGACGCCGTCGATCTCGCTCTCCGAGTACGTGCTGCTCGGATTGACGACGACGAACGCGTCAGCCGATTCGAGCGTCGAGTTCAGGTTGGAGCTACCGCCGGCCCCACCGAAGCTCTGGCTCTGACCGCCGGTGTAGAACCGGACGTCGTGTCCGTCGCGAACGAGCGCGTCGACCAGCGGCTGTATCTCGCCTTCGCTGACGGCGTTTCCGTGGCTCTTGTCGATGACGATCGTCTTCGCGTCTGCTTCGTCGGGTGCGTCGACGGTCCCGTCGTCGTCGACCGCCGTCGGCAGGAGGGCGTCCGAATCGTACGCCGAGACGTTCACCGCGTTCGAGGTCGTCGACGAGCCTGTCAGGAGCGTTCCCGTGGCCACCGTGCCCGCGAGGACGACGACGACCACGAGTCCGAATACTCCGAGGCCCTTCAACAGATCAGTTCGTGGCATTGGATGTCACCTCAGTTGTGTCCGCAGCAGTCGGAGCGTTCAGCTGTCCGTACACCATGTAATACCGACCTGTCTCGAGGTCGGTGGCGTTGAGCCGTTCCGCTCCGGACGCTCCGGAAGCGTTCAGTCCGAGCTGGCTCAGCGGGCTCTGTGCCGGCGAGCGCATCCGAGCTGTCTGGTAGTCGGACAGTTCCGCCTGCTCGGCCGCGTAGTTGATCGCCGCGTCGAGACCGCCGACCCCGTCGGCGAGACCGAGTTCGACGCCGCGCGTCCCCGAATAGACCTTCGCGTGGGACAGTTCCGTTCGGGAGAGTTCGAGTTTCTCTCCCCGTTCCTCGAAGACTGCACCGACGAACGCGCGCCGCATGGTTTCGACCCGTCGCCGTGCCTCGGCCTGCGTCGCGCTCGTGCTCTTGTCCGGACCAGTCGTAATCTGACCGTCAGGTGCCCCCTGCGGTGGTACGGGTCCTTTGACGCCGATACTCCCGACGACGGTCGCCGGCGAGACGAATATCTTGTCCGCGGGCGCGCTCGTGTAGTACCCGCCGGACGCTGCCATCCCGGTGACGGACACAGCGACCGGCATCTGTTGCTCTGTCCGCTTCACCGCGAGGTAGAGCTGCTCGCTGGACGACGCCAGTCCGCCGCGTGTGTTGACGTCGAGGACGACCGCTTCGATCGACTCGTTCCGTCGTGCTTCTCGCAGGTCATCGACGGCGGTCGTCGCAGTGTCCTCCGTGATCAAGCCGTGCACTTCGATGACAGCCACGGTCCCATCGGACGCCGTCGCGGCGTTCCACGCGTACGGCACGAGTGCGCCACCGACGAGCATTCCGATCACGGCGAAGACGACGAGCGGGCCCCCGAGTCTGTCGAGGAGACTGGGCGAGTCGGGTTTCATGGCGCGACAGCCTCCTGCGCACCAACGCCGGGCGTCTGCGGGGCTCGCAGGCTGACGTCGGTGAATCGAATCGTCTCGGTGACCTCCTGCCCGTCAGCGCGCCAGGTCGACTCCAGCCGGATCGGGACCATGCGTTCGACGTCGACCGAGACCCGCCGTTCGATCAGTCGGGGCTGGTCGGAGTCACCGCTCTGGTTGGTCGCGGGAGTGAGAGAGTAGATAGCCACCCGGCGGTCATCGACCGTCGCCGTCCCGTCGTACACGACGTCGTTGCGCTCGACGAGGTCGGCTGCGAGCGCGCCGTACACCTCCGAAGCGTCGGCGCGGCCGGTCGCAGCGGCTCCGTCCGAGAACAGTCGCGACGGTTCGGGATCGTCGATCACCGTGACCGTGCCGGCGTTCGGCCCGTCCCGGTAGGCGATGCGGAGATAGTCCCCCTTATCGAAGGCCACCGTCGCTCGCGTCGTGTTGTTGTGGCCGCCACGCTCGACCGTCCGAACCATGGTGGCCTGGAAGCCGTCGAGTGCTTCGTAGCGCGATTCAACGTGATCCGCGACGGCGTTCGAGTCGTCGATCTCGGTCCCGGCCGGCGCGAGACAGCCGGCAGTGACGAACAGGAGACCGACGAGTCCGACGAGCGGAAGCCGTCGTGGATTGTCGGGATGGTTCCGTGACATTCAACGGCCGTGGCTACACACGAACCCAATAAGAGACCCTCCGAGAGTTTCTGAACCAGAAAACGGGAGCGGGTTTTATATGTGCTGACAGCACAGTAATTTGATAATCGCTGGTTTTGCCGCGGATCGCGTCCGACGGTCGGGACCGCTCGTCCAAAGATCTGGACCAAAAAGCGCCGACTCAGTAGTCGTTCTGCTGGGCGTCCACAACCCACCTTTTTCCGGTTCGGGGTCGCTGCGCGACCCACTCACCGCAAAAATCTGGACCAAAAAGCGCCGACTCAGTAGTCGTTCTGCTGGGCGTCCACGACCGCGACGGACGCCAGGTTCACGATGTCTTTGACCTCGTCGCCGCGCTGGAGGACGTGGACGGGCTTGTCCATGCCGACGAGCATCGGGCCGATCGCCTCCGCGCCGCCGAGGCGCTGGAGGAGTTTGTAGCCGATGTTGCCGGCTTCGAGGTTCGGGAACACGAGAATGTTCGCTGGCTCTTCCAGGTCCGAGAACTCGTAGGTCCCGTTGAGAATCTCCTCGACGACCGCAGTGTCGGCCTGCATCTCCCCGTCGACCGGGAAGTCACAGGCGGGATCGTCGCGGAGGATCTCGGCGGCCTGGCGCGGCTTGCGCGTGCCCTCGTTGTCCACGGAGCCGAAGTTCGAGTACGACAGCATGGCGGCGCGCGGCTCGATGTTGAACCGACGGGCCAACTCGGCCGTGTGGCCCGTGACCTCGGCGAGCACCTCCGCGTTGGGGTTCTGGTTGACGGTGGTGTCGACGCAGAACACGACGCGGTTCTTGAACGTCAGCATGTACACGCCGGCCGCGTAGTTGGCGTCGTCGGCGGTTCCGATGACCTGCAGCGGCGGGCGCAGCGCCGAGGGGTAGTTGTGCATCAGACCGGTGAGCATCGCGTCGGCGTCGCCCATCTCGACCATGACGCTGCCGAGGTAGTTGCCGTCCTGGATGAGTTCGTCGGCCTCGCGCCGGGTGATGCCCTTGCGCTTGCGGAGTTCGTAGAGTCGCTCGGCGTACGGCGCGAGGTTCCCCTCGCCGGGGTCGATGATCTCCGGGTCGAAATCCAGCGCCAGCGTCTCCATGATCGCCCAGATGCGCTCGCGGTCGCCGATGAGCACCGGCTGTGCGATCCCCTGGTCGACCAGCTGTGCGGCCGCCCGGATCATCTTCTCGTCGTCGCCCTCCGCGAGGACGACGCGCTTTGGCTCGTTCTTGGCCTTGTTCAGGACGACCCGCATCATCTCGCGGGACTTCCCGAGGCGGGCCTCCAGTTCCTCGACGTACTCCTCGATGTCGAGTTCCTGTCGCGCGGCGCCGCTGTCGACGGCAGCCTGGGCGACGGCCGGCGCGACCTCGAAGAGGACCCGCGGATCGAGCGGTTTCGGGATGATGTAGTCGGGGCCGAACTGGAGCGGCTGATCGCCGTAGGCCTTCACGACGGCGTCGGGCACGTCCTGGCGGGCGAGATCTGCCAGCGCTTCGGCGGCGGCGACTTTCATCTCCTCGTTGATTTCCGTCGCACGCACGTCGAGCGCGCCGCGGAAGATGAACGGGAAGCCCAGCACGTTGTTGACCTGATTCGGGTAGTCCGAGCGGCCCGTGGCCATGATGACCGTGTCGTCGCGGGCGGCTTTCGCCTCCTCGTAGCCGATCTCGGGGTCGGGGTTGGCCATCGCGAAGATGATCGGGTCGTCGGCCATCGAGGCGACCATCTCCTGGTCGACGATGCCGCCGACCGAGAGGCCGACGAACACGTCGGCGTCGCGCATCGCGTCCGCGAGGTCGCCCTCGGCGGTGTCCTGTGCGAACTCCCGTTTGAACTCGTTGACGTCGCCCTGTTCGGCGCGGGCCTCGGTGATGATCCCCGAGGAGTCACACATCGTGATGTTCTCGCGTGAGGCGCCGAGCGAGACGTAGAAGCGGGCCGACGCGAGGGCGCTCGCGCCAGCACCGGAGAAGACGATGTCCAGGTCTTCGACGTCCTTGCCCGCGATGTCCGCGGCGTTGAGCAGGGCGGCCCCGGAGATGATGGCCGTGCCGTGCTGGTCGTCGTGGAACACGGGAATGTCCATCTTCTCGCGGAGTTGCTCTTCGACCTCGAAACACTCCGGCGCCTTGATGTCCTCCAGATTGATCCCGCCGAAGGTCGGTTCCATCGAGGCGATGGAGTCGATCATCGCCTGCGTGTCGTTCTCGTCGAGTTCGATGTCGAAGACGTCGATGTCCGCGAAGCGCTTGAAGAGGACGCCCTTGCCCTCCATGACGGGTTTCGAGGCCTGCGCGCCGATGTCACCGAGGCCGAGGACGGCCGTGCCGTCGGAGACGACACCGACGAGATTCCCCTTCGCGGTGTAGCTGAACGCGTCGTCGGGGTTGTCGCGAATGGAGCGACACGGCGCTGCGACGCCCGGAGAGTACGCGAGACTCAGGTCTCGCTGCGTGTTAGTAGGCTTCGTCGTCGAGATCTCGATCTTCCCGGGAGGGTCTTCCCGGTGATAATCGAGTGAATCCTCGTCCAGTCCCATGATGAAACTGGCACCGGGCCAGCGTAAAAAGATAACCGAAAGTGACATTCGACAGTCGTCGATTCCGCGTTACACGTCGACCAATTTATGCCCTCGTGGGCAATAGCTGCGTGTTCCGGTTCGAACGTCGGAACGTTCCACGGACCGCAACTAAGTGGTCGCATTTGTGGAGTGAGTGCAGTGCAACGGTGACCAGAGCGGTCGGTCGGGAGTCAGGACCGAATGGCGGACGTGGAACCGACGCTGAGCGACTGTCGCTGGCGATATCGGGAATCGGACGACTAAACGTATCGATCCGTTATCACGCGCCGGGAACGAAAAGCCGGGTCTAAATACTCGTAGTCCTCACGATTTGGTATGCGATACAGGTTTCGCCACCTCGCCGCGGTGACGACGGGGTTTACCTTCGCGCTCATCCTCCTGGGCGTGTACACGGGTGCAGCCGGCGCGGGGCTGTCCTGTGGTGCAAAGTGGCCGCTCTGTGACGGCTGGATGGGACTGTTCCCTGCAAACTGGCCGAGTTTCATCGAGTGGTTCCACCGTCTCGTCGCGATGGTGACCGGGTTCATGATCATCGGGACCGCCGTCCAGGCGTGGCGCCAGGACCGGTCCAAACGCATCCGCTGGGCCATGACCGCCGCAGTTGCCGTCCTCCCGGTTCAGATCCTGCTCGGCGGGAACACCGTCCTCAATTTCGGCGTCATGGCGTCAGTCGCCCACCACGCCGCCGCACAGATCATCTTCGCGTCGATGATCGCCACGACCGCCTGGTCGTTCGAGGCCGCCAAAACGCCGACCGGGGCCGACGCGGACACCGACACCGACACCGACGCAGGGGCCGAGTCCGGTCAATCGGGACCGGTCCGGCTCTGAGTCGGTCGCTCTTCTCTACGCGACCTACATGAAATCGCCGAGGCCGGACTGCTGGTCGTCGTCAGTGGCCTCCGCGTCCGCGTCCTCGGACCCGTCGTCCGCGCCCTCGTTGTCGCTCGCCGAGTCCTCGTCACCGCTGGCGCTCGCCGCCAGCGTCGCCTGCCCGTCACCGTCGTCCGCATCGTCCGCCCCGTCCGAATCGTCGTCCTCGTCGTCAGTCGTCGATCGCCGCGCTCCCTCGAAGGCACCGCCCGAGTGTTCGACGGCGGCTTCCTCCCGCAACTGCTCTGCGTCCTCGACGATGCGCTGAACCTTGTTGGTATCCTTCCCAGAGCCGGTAATAAATGAGACGTGTTCGGCGCTCAGATCGTAGCGAGCGGCCATCGCAACGGTGAGCTCGCGGTTCTTGCAGTGGTGGGTCATCACCGCCAGGTGGGGCATGATCTCGCGGCGGGCCGTCGCCATGCTGACGCCGCCCTCCTCTGCGATCTGCTGGGCGATGTGGTCGCGTTTGTTCCGCGTGCCACGCGAGCGACCGAGTTTCGACCAGTAACTCGGCGGGCCGTAGCGCGTCCAGCCGCCCTTCTTGCCGTCGCGGGCGGCCGCGACGCCGGCCGTCATGTTGTCGCCGGCGTACCGCCAGTACGAGTAGTCCTGCGTCGCGCGCACGCGACCGAGCCAGCGGTCGGCGTTGGCCAGAAAGTCGTAGGCCCGCGCCAGTTCCGCGCCCTCGTAGTCCTTGGGCATGTTGTCCTCGATCCAGTTGATGAGGTCGTCCGGCGTCTCGTCGACGTCGTAGGACGCTTCCAGGGCCTCCTGGGCGTCGGCCTTCTTGATGACCGTATCGAGGTAGTCGAAGACGCCGTTGGTCGTGTCGCGCTCGCCGGTGACGACGTTCTCCGCCCGGAGTTTCTCGCGGCCTTCACCGAGTGCCTGGAGGTCGTTGATGGCGCCGCGCAGGTCGCCGCTGTTGGTCTGGGCGATCTGTTCGAGCGCCTCGTCCTCGAATTCGAGCCCTTCCTGGCGGCAGACGTCCCGCAGCACCGGCACGATCGAGCGCTTGCCCACGTCCCGGAACTCGATGTCCTGGCAGGCGTTGCGCAGGGAGTTCGACATCTCGTAGTAGTCGTTGGCGATGAGGACCATCGGCTGGCCGGCCGACTTGACGATCGACGTCACGGCCCGCGAGCCACCGCGGTCGACGTTACCGTGGAAGTTGTCGGCCTCGTCGACGATGATGAGCTGGCGACCGCTCCCGCCGAGCGTGGCGTTCTGGGCGGCCCGGCCCGCCATCCGTTCGATGTCGTCTTTCGTCCGCGAGTCGCTGGCGTTGAGTTCCACGGTGTCCCACCCCATGTCGTTTGCCAGCGCGTGTGCCGCCGAGGTCTTCCCGATGCCCGGACTGCCGTGGACGATGACGGCCTCGCGGTGGTCCGCCCACGTGTCGGCCCACTTTTTGAGGGCGTCACGGGCCTTGTCGTTCCCCCGGACCTCCGCCAGCGTCGACGGCCGGTACTTCTCGGTCCAGTCGCTCATTGCACGATGGGAAGCGCGGCCCGCGTTTAGGGATTGCGGAGCGTCACTCGTCGCCGACGCCCTTCAGATCGAGTCGTGGCGCGAACGACTCGTACGTCTCGTCGCTAGACACGATGGGGTCACCGTCGGATTCGACGAGATGAATCGCATCGAACGGCGTGAACCCGTGGTCTTCGACGTACGTCGCCGCCGCGACCACGGTGTCGACGTCGCCGCGAACCTCGACGAGTTGTGCAGCGTTCGTGACGACTCGTTCGGTATCGCGGTCTTCCCGGTAGGCGACCATCAGGAGTTCGATGAGCGTGAACTGGGACGTCCAGAGTGCGTCTTCGTGTTCCCGGTACACCGTTTCGGCCGCCTCGCCCAGCCAGTCTTCGTCCTTGATGAGCGCGAGCAGAAAGTCCGTTTCGGCGTACATTCAGCGCCCGGCCTCGTCCAGCGACGCTTCGCGCGCCTCCGCTCGGAGTTCGTCGGACGACTTGTCCACGTCGTCGAATTCGTCACGAAGTGCTTCGAGAGGGTCTTCGGCGACCGGAATCAACTTGATTCCGTCGTGGACGTCGACGACGTGGTAGTTGTCGCCGTAGCGCTCTCGAATCTCCTTCGGGAGCGTGAGACGCCCGCGGTCGTCGAGCGTTGCATCGGACATATTTCTCTATACGATGGGTGAGTCTAAAAGAGTTCCCCAGATCTATCGTTCTACCCATCACCGACCTCGGGTTTCAGATCACGTTTTAGTGAGTAGGTGGAGTCACCGAAACACACGAGAGACACGCGATTCGGCCAACCGATCGGTCCAATCGCTACCGGTACGGCACGGAAAACTAAGATTTAATAACTCAATGGCCATGAGTTAATACATGACCGTCGTCAGCGTCTCGATGCCGGACGAACTCCTCGAACGGATCGACGATTTCGCGGACAATCACGGCTACACCGGCCGGAGCGAAGTGTTCCGCGAGGCCGCGCGGAACCTCCTCGGCGAGTTCCAGGACAAGCGCCTGGAGGACCGGGAGTTGATGGCCGTCGTCACCGTCATGTTCGACTACGAGACGACGACCGTCGAGGAGAAGATGATGCACCTGCGCCACGACCACGAGGAACTCGTGGCGTCGAACTTCCACAGCCACGTCGGCGACCACTACTGCATGGAACTGTTCGTGCTGGAGGGAGAACTGGAGGACATCTCGACCTTCGTCGGGAAAATCAGAGCGACGAAAGACACCATGTCCGTCGACTACTCGGTGCTGCCGGTCGACGACATCGGCATGCTGTCCTGAGGGCGGGCCCGACCAGCCGCCGTCTCAGCGGTCGCAGTTCCGATCCAGACGCGACCCGCGACGAGACCACCGCCTCCTGCTGCTTCTATCCGTGTGAATCTGATCCGGTAGCTGCTGGCCAACCGCGTTCGAAGCCCGCCGGGAACTGTGCCTGTCTCCAGCCCCTCGAGCGAGCAACAAGTGTCACCGGAACACTATTAATAAAACTTCACATCCCAATCATAGGAGTTATTAGAATAGGCTTTAGATTTAATAATATATGCCGACGCACACTCGTCGAGAGATCATCAGCGCAGGGATCGCACTGGGAGCCGCGGGGACGCTGGCAGGATGTCTGTCGGGGGAATCCAGTCAGACGGGAACGACGGCGCAGGCGTCGTTCCACGTCTTCGGGGACTTCGCATCGAAGGTCGCGGGCGAGACGGCGACGGCGGAGACGCTCGTCCCGCTCGGGCAACACGGCCACGGCTGGGAGCCGGGGCCGCGCGTTCAGGGCGACGTACTCGACGCTGACCTGTTCGTCCACGGCATGGAAGGGTTCCAGCCGTGGGCCGACGACATCGTCACGTCGATCGAGAGCGACGACGCCGCCGTCCGCTCCATCTCTGCAGCCGAGGGAATCGACCTGCACGAGCCCGGAGCGCACCAGGACCACGAGGAGGACGGACACGACGATCATCAGGAAACGGACGGCCACGGCGGGCACGAGACCGAGACCGCCCACGAGGAATCGGACGGCCACGACCACTCGGGAGGGGCAGACCCGCACTTCTGGCTCGATCCGATGCGGGCGAAGCAGGCCGTCGACAACGTTCGAGCGGGGTTCGTCGCCGTGGACCGCGACAACGCTGACGCCTACGCGGAGAACGCCGAGCGCTACCGCGCTGCACTCGACGACCTCCACGAGACGTTCCAGCAGCGACTCGAACCCGCGACGAAGAGCACCATCTTCGTCGCCGGCCACGACGCGTTCGGCTACCTCGGCGAGCGCTACGGGTTCCAGGTCGAGACGCTGACCGGGCTTTCGCCCGACGACACGCCGACGCCCCGGGACATCAGGGCCGCCCAGGAGATCATCGCGACCCACGACGTCGAGTACGTCTGCGCGGACCCGCTGGAATCACAGCAGGCCGCCGAGCAACTGGTCGCCGAGACCGACGCGAGCGAGGTGCTACCGCTCACGTCGATCCCCGGACAGACCGAGGCCTGGGACGAGGACGGCTGGGGATACGTCGAGATCATGGAGAACCTGAACCTGCCGACGCTCGAAGCGGCACTGGACGCGAAATGAGCGAGCGCGACGCAGCGAGCGACCGGTCGGAGCGTCACGTCGTCAGGTTCGACGGCGTGAGCTTCGGGTTCGGCGAGCGACCCGTTCTCGAAGACGTCTCACTGACCATCGATTCCGGCGCGTTCCTCGGACTCGTCGGCCCGAACGGCTCGGGAAAGACGACGCTGGTCGAACTCCTGCTCGGACTTCGGCGACCCGACGAGGGGCGCGTCACACTGTTCGGCGAACCGGCGCACGCGTTCGACGACGGGGAGCGCCTCGGCTACGTGGCCCAGCACGCCACGGAGGCCGCCAGTCGGATGCCAGTGACCGTTCGGGAAGTCGTCAGGATGGGGCGATATCCCCACCGACTCGTCGGTCGGTTCTCCGACGCGGACCGCCGAGCCATCGACGAGGCGCTCGATCGCGTCGACGTCACGGACCTGGCCGACCGCCGCGTGGGGAACCTCTCGGGCGGCCAGCGCCAGCGGGTGTTCATCGCCCGCGCGCTCGCGGCGGAGGCCGACCTGCTCGTCCTCGACGAGCCCACGGTCGGCGTCGACATGGAGTCGCGCGAGCGGTTCTACGACCTCC
The DNA here is from genome assembly GCF_042678165.1 of Halorientalis brevis. Lineage (GTDB taxonomy): Archaea > Halobacteriota > Halobacteria > Halobacteriales > Haloarculaceae > Halorientalis > Halorientalis brevis. The sequence goes on from NZ_JBHUDJ010000001.1 coordinate 92,322, forward strand.
TCCACGATCTCAACGAGGAGGGACTCACCATCGTCCTCATCGAACACGACATCGGCGTCGTCACGACCCACGCGACCGAGATCGCGTGTCTGAACCGCCAGTTGTACTTCCACGGCGACCCCGAGACGTTCGTCGAGACAGACGCGCTCGCCGACGCCTACGGCGGGAATCAGGCCCCGATCCATCACAGTCACTAACATGCTTACACGAACTCTCCTCCAGACGACGGTCACGGAGCCGCTCAGGGCTGCGTTCGAGTGGTTCCTGCGGGACGCGTGGGGCGCGTTGATGAACGGGCTGAGCGCCGAGCTCGGCGTTCGGATGCTGGGCTATCCGTTCATGCAGCGGGCGTACCTCGCGGCGATCTGCATCGGGATTATCGGCCCGCTCGTCGGGACCTTCCTCGTCCACCGCGAGATCTCGATGATCGCGGACACGCTGGCACACACTGCCTTCGCGGGGGTCGCAGTCGGCCTGTTCCTGAACAGCGCGCTCGCGCTGAACCTCTCACCCATCACCACCGCGTTCGTCGTCGCCATCTGTACGGCCCTGCTCGTGGAACTGCTGGTCCAGCGCGGGTCGGTGACGACGGACACGTCGCTGGCGATGGTCCTGACCGGCGGCTTCGCGCTGGGGAGCGTCCTCATCTCGGTGACCGACGGCGGCATCGCCGTCGGCATCAACGCCTACCTGTTCGGCTCGCTCGCGACCGTCTCGAAGGCCGACGTCGGACTGCTGGTGCTGATGACGCTGCTCGTCTCCTCGGTCATCGGGCTCGCCTATCGACCGCTGTTGTACGTGACGTTCGACCCGACGGCGGCGCGCGTCGCCGGCATCAGCGGCGCGTGGTTCAACCGGCTGATGACCGTCCTCACCGCCCTGGTCGTCGTCAGTGCGATGCAGATCATGGGCGTCATCCTCGTGGCGGCGCTGCTCGTCGTCCCGGTCGCCACCGCCGGTGGCGCTCGCAGTTTCCGGCGGTCGCTCGTCACCGGCGTTCTCGCCGCCGAACTCGGCATCCTCTTCGGGATCACCATCGCCTATCAGTACGGCCTCGCGGCCGGCGGCACCGTCGTCCTGACGGCGATCGGGCTCTACGCCCTCAGGGTCGCAGGCCGACAGGTCGGGGTAGGACGGCTGCTGAGTGGCAGACCCGCAACTGCCGACCGAACGGGGTCGCGACCCAAGGCCGACGGGAGCGACGAGGACTGACGCCGCCGCGGCACAGTCCGCGGGACCGTCACGTCTCGCGGAGCCGACCACCGACGACGACGAGACTCGTCAACACCAGCAGGAACTGCCAGCCGGTCTCGACGAAGGGAAACACGCGGCGGACGTGCTTCGGCTCGGCACCGCGCGTGGGGTCGACGCCGCTGTCGACGTGCATCTCCTGGGTGGAGCCGAGCGGTTTCGCCTCCACCATCCCGGTGTCGAGTTCGACGAACGTCTGGACGAACCCCTGCTTGTTCGAGAGGATCGCTTTCCCGTTGAGCCGGTAGAACTGGTCGTGGAGCGGGTAAAAGAGGTTCACGCCGCTCGTGAAAAAGTCCAGCCCGATGGCCGAGAGGACGACGGCGACGAGGCTGACCCATCCGATCCGTGGCGCGTCCGTACCGAACCGGGCGCGGAGCAGCGACGAGTCGCGAATCCGCGTGTCGTAGGCGAGTGCGGCGGCGACGCCGAGCGGAACGAGGAGCGTGTGAAAGGCTGCCCGGTGGGCGCTCGTGACGACGAGACCGACGAACACGTCGAAGTCCACGAGGACGACGGCGGCCAACACGACGGCGAGACTCCGAGCCGAGAACGCGCGTCCGAGCAATCCGGCGGCGATCAATCCGGCGAGGGCGAGATGAACCACCGTGGAGGGCATACCACAGATGGATGGGCCGACAGCCCCATATTGGTTCCAGCAAGTGTTACCTGTCCGTCGGTGCCTTCCGACCGAGAGGTCGCTGTCGATACGCTTTTGCGTCGGACGTGAGAGGGGATTCAACATGCCTCGCGGCCCCCGTCGGGAACTCGCCGAGAAGATCGCCGGCGAGATCACGCTCAGTGACGATCCGGGCGCCACCCTCCGGAAGTGGCGCACTGATTTCGATGTCTCCCAGACTGAACTCGCCAACCAACTCGACGTCTCCTCGTCGGTCATCTCCGACTACGAGAGCGGTCGCCGGTCGAGTCCGGGGATCGGGATCATCAACCGCGTCGTCGCCGCACTGCTCGACATCGACGAACACCGCGGCGGCGGTCGGATCCGTCAGCACGCCCGCGTGCTCTCGGCCGGCTTCGAGAGCGACATCGTCCACGACCTGCGAGAGTACCCGGCGACCATTCCGGTCGAACGATACTACGACGCCATCGACGCCACCGAAGTCGTCCGGGGCGCCCAGGACACCGTCGCCGGCCACACCGTCATCGACAGCATCGAAGCGATCACGCGCCTCTCCAGCGAGGAGTTCTACCGCCTGTACGGCCAGTCGACGAATCGTGCGCTGGTGTTCACGAGCGTCACGCGCGGCGAGTCACCGCTCGTCGCCATGCGCGTCGTCAATCCCACGCCCAACGCCGTCGTCCTCCACGGCCTGAACGAAGACGCCCTCTGGGAGCACGCCCCGGCGCTCGCCCGCATCGACGGCTTCTCGCTCGCGGTGACGACGGCGGACCTGCCGACGATGCTCGAGAGTCTCGACGAACTTCCCTGACAGCGTGGGTCGCGGCTCCGATCCGGCCTGGTCGCACTACCCGAAAAAGTACGGAATCCCCCACACCGACCCCAGGAGGAACAGGACGACAACGGCGAGCACCAGCACGACTTTCCCGACGGGCGTGCTCGGCGTGACGAACCCGAACAGTCGTTTGGTCCGCGGACCGGCGTGTTTCAACACCGTGTAGAGAACGCGCGCGAACGACATCGCGATCAACAGCGACACGACCGTCGTCGCCAGAAAGATCAAACTGACAAACAGCGGTCGCGGGAGGTTCGCATCCGCCCACGTGACCCCGTCGACGATGAGCGCGGTCCCGGGCGAAAGGAGCCTCGACACACGGTTCGGGAGGACGGCGTACGCGGCACCCGCCACCACGAGGATGCCGACGGACACCTTCTCGGCGAGGCTGGTCATATCCAGGAGTATAGCCTCACTGGATTTGAATCTTCTCGCCGACTGTTCGAAAAGAGATACGTACCGCCAGACGGCAACGGAACCACCCGTGCGTTCGTCAGCCACCTGTCTGACGAACGGTCCGTCCGCGACGCGATTCGTTACTCGACGTACCGGTATTTCCGCTCGCCCATGCGCCCCCAGCCGTCGAAGACGAACTCGCCCTCCGGAGGCGTGAACGCCTCCGCCTCGGCGTCCGTGTCCTTGTCGTGGTTGTGGACGTCGTGGATGTGCTCGTACTCTTCGTAGGAGATGCTGTAGCGGTTGTCGAGTTGCTCGTCGACGTTGAGGGCCGCGATCTCGTCTTCCCAGCCGGACTGGACGGTCTCGGCGTGGACTTCTGCCTGGGCACCGCTGCCGTAGGACGCGACGCCGAGCGTCGCCCCGGTCAGATCCATGTCGTTTTCGAGCGCGTGTTTGAGGCCGCTCGCGCGGGCGACGTGGACGCTGCCCGTGTACCAGTTCCCGACTTCGCGGCTGATCTCGAGCGTCGGGTCGACGACGCGGTCGTACCAGTCACGGTACTGGTCGGTCTCGACGAGCTCGTCCGTGTACTCACCCATCGCGTCGACGTAAGCCTCGTCGGAGTCGAACGCCTCCGGACGGGGCTGGCGACCGATGTCCTCGGCGAGTTCCTCCTCGATCTCCGTGTCGCGGATCGTGTGGCGATAGGCCAGCGCGGCGGCCTTCCGGACCATCCCCGGGAACGGCGTGTGGAAGGGAAGCAGGGTGAAATCGTCCGGGTGGATCGTCCCGGCGACGGACTCGAAGTCCCTGACGGCCTCTCGCATGCGTGCGAGATACACCTGGACGGACCGCTTGCCGTCCACGGAGGGGAACTGCTGGTTCGGCTTGAGGAAGTCCGTCTCGTCCGCGCTCCCGAAACCCTGTTCGGTCGAGAGTTCCACGACGTCGGGGTCTTCGCTGATGAGCATCGCGACGGCACCCGCGCCCTGGGTCGCCTCGCCGGGGTCGCCCCGGGCGTACAGCGCGGTGTCGGTCGCGATGACCAGCGCCGAGCGACCGCGGTGGCGGCCGGCGCGGATCCAGTTGTACGCGTCGTCGATGCTCTGGGTGCCCGCGACGCACGCGAACTTCCGTTCGCCCTTGTTGGCGTGGTGGAAGTCCTCGTCGAACACCTGCTCCAGGCAGCCCGCGATGTACGTCGAGACCGGCTTGGAGTTGTCGAACGCGCTCTCGGTCGCGACGTCGATGCGGCCGATGTCCGCGGGCGTCAGCCCTTTGCGCTCCATCAGCCGATGGGCGGCGTTCGCTCCCATCGTCACGATGTCCTCGTATGCGTCGGGGAACGAACTGGCGTGGAGTCCGAGCCCTTTCGTGTACTTTTCGGGGTCGTCGCCCTTCGCTGGCGCGAACGTCTCAGCCAGGTCGAGTTCTAACTTGCCCGTCCGGATCTCGATGGCGTCGATGCCGACCGCTGTCATATCCTATTCTCAGGAGAGCTACTATAATATATTGTCGTCTGAGCTATCGACAACTGTCGAAGTCAGACGGCCAGGCCCGACGCTCCAATCCGACATCGACGCACAGAGGCATAAACTAATATGTGCTGGCGGCAAATAGACATTTCACTCAATAAATACCGATCTCGACGGCCGGATTCCGGCGGATCGCTGATCGACCGACACTGTCAGAGTATGATACTAGCATGACTTGTTCATCGTCGCGAAAGAAAGTACGAGCAGTGTTTCTGGTGATCGTCGTCGGCCTTTCGACAGTTACGATGACCGCGTCTCTGACGGGAACGGCCGCGGCGACGAACGCGCCGCTGGAGGTCGCCGGGAACGACCTCCCGTCGTCGGCGATCTACCTGGGACAGGAGCTGGAGGTCGGCGTGACCGGCTCGTCCAATCAGGATTTCGAGGTCGACGACGGGGAGACGGTGTTTTTCTACGAGCTACTGGACGGGGACGACATCAGACTGATCGACACCGAGACGGTCGAAAACGGCGAGATAACGCTCGACACCGCCACGCTCGACGACGGCGGTCAGTTCGCGATCAACAACCGGAGTTCCGACGAAGCGTATCAGACCGAGTTCGGGATCTTAGAGCAGGAGTTCGACGCCGAGTGGTCACAGGAGACGGTCACCGAGACCGACGAGGCGGTGGCGCTGGAGATTTCCAGCAATCGCGATCCCGCGTACAACGTGACGATCAGCGCAGACGGTCTCGACTACGACGAACTGAACGCGACGTTCATCCATCCCGGGACGGGACTCACGGAAGTGACCGATCCGAGCCACCTCCCGCTCGACCGCCTCGGATTCGACCGCGACGAGGGCGACGGCCTCAGGGAGCTCCGGAACAGCGGCTACATCACGCTGAACCTCTCGACCTCGACGCGCTTCGCGAACGAAGAAGAGATCGTCGCGAACTTCACGAACGTCGATGCGGAGGAGGGCCTGGCGGCCGGCGAAGAGTACGAGTTCGAGATATTCGTCACCGACACGACCGCGTCGGACAACGTCACGCTCCAGACCGGCGAGACGACTGCCGAGTTCGACCAGGAGCTGTACACGCGTGCCGCCGGCGACCTCGCCGAGTTCTCCGTGTCGCTGGGCGCGACCGACGAAGCCTGGGTCCAGTTCGTCGATCCGGACAGCAACTTCGTGGACGTCCTCTACCTGAGCGACGACGACAACGACGGGGAGGTGACGTTCACCGCCAACACCCGCCTCGTCGGAACCGACCACGCCAGCGTGAGCGGACTCAGCGACGACGACACCGACGTCGTCTACCACTCCAGCGGCGACACCGTCACCAGTCACATTCACGACGAAGCGATCGCCAACAGGGGCACGGCCGTCACGAGTGCGACGTTCTACGACGAGACGGTCGCGGACGAGAACGAGCTGACGTTCAGCGAGTACGTCGAGGACGTGAACGGCAACAGCCCCACGGCACAACTCTCCCGGCCGCTACAGCCGACCGACTACGACCTCGTCGTGGCCAACAACGGTCGGTTCGTCGCCGAGGACGGGGAGCCGACGGTCGACGACGAGATCGGGTCCGCCGAGTTCGACCTCGTGCAACCGAGCATCAGGGACGTCCACACGTGGGCCGCCCCGCGGGGACAGGCCGACGAGGAGAGCACGGTCGCGGACCTCTCGCCGGACCTCACGGCCCGCGACGAGATCGCGCTGGGCGACCGGGCAGTCGTCCAGTTCAACGCGACCGGCCTCGTCGGCGCGATGGCGACCATCGACTACGTCGAAAACGGGAACGACATCACCGACGGACTGGAGGAGGGATTCCCGCCGAACGTCCTGCACGAACTCGCCGTCGGCGAGACGGCGTGGGAAGGCGAGGGCATCCACTTCTCGTTCGAGGGCGAGAAGTTGGTCAACCGGGACCGCAACGAGATTGCCCTCGCGGGGGCGTCCGACAGCGACGCGTACGTGCTGGTCGACCAGCAGACGGCAGAAGACAACGTCGGCGTCGTGAACGTCGTGGTGGACACCGACGCGGAACCGTTCGACGACGGGCTGCAAGACGGCGAGCGGTTCGAGACGGGGTTGCTCTACGACGCGGCCGGCAGTGCGTTTTCCTTCGACGGGGCGGGCCCGCTCGGCGGGCAAAACGGCGACGAGACAAATCCCGCATACCCGTACTTCCCGGACGGATTCAGGGAGAACGTCACCGAGGCTGCGGCGATCACGTTCGGGGAGCCGACTGTCCGGTTCGCGAACACTGACGGGGAAGGCGACGACGAAACCGTCCAGCTGGCACCGGACACCGACGCGCTGGTGTCAGGCACCACGAACGTCGCACCAGGTTCGGAGGCGATGGTGAGCGTCCGGCTCACGCCGCCGGATCAACAGCTGCCGGAGGAGGACCCGAGCTTCCTGGCCCGACAGCAGGTCGACGTCGAGGACGACGGCTCCTTCAGCACCGAACTCGACCTGGGCAGTCGCGTCGTCGGTGAGGAGGGCTACGTCCAGTTCCAGGTCGGCGAGGAGACGATCGACACCTACGACGTCGTCTTCCGCAACGTCAGCCAGGTCGAGGAGCCGTACTTCGACGTGACCGTCGATGCACCCGCACAGACCGCCTACAACGCCACCTTCGACGTGTCCGCCACCGTCACGAACACCGGCGACAGCGCTGGCACCGGCGAGTTGGCGATCGCCGTCGACGGGGACACCGCCGTCAGGGGCGTGTTCGACCTGGACCGCGGGGAGTCCGAGACGCTGACCCAGGAGCTGACGGCGGATCGAACCGCGATCGAAATCGTCGCACGCAGTCAGGACACCGTCGCGAATCGGACCATCAGCGTTCTCGGGGACGACGTCGCAACGGAACAGAACGGGACCGACGCGACCACGAACGGAACAGTCACGACGACGCCCGCGGAGAGTTCACCAGCGGCAACGCCGGACGAGCAGCCGGACAGCGGGACGCCGACCGAACAGCGGACCGGGCAGGAGGAGCGCGGACTGATCGGCTTCGTCCCGGATTACGTCTTCGGGGCGGGCGTCATCACGCTCGCGGGTGGTGGGATCGTGCTGTTCCGCCGCTGGAACACGGTCTAACCGCGCCCCGACGGGTGAGCCGACTGGCCCAGAACGCGGACGGAGTTCCTGACGGCACAAATGGCTAAATGATTATATGTGCGAGGTCTGTCTAGACGGTATGGACGACCAGCGGCGATTGTTCCTCCGAGCCCTCGGCGCCGGGCTCGGGCTGGGATCGGCGGGCTGTCTCACGCGCGGCCCGACCGAGCGGACGCCGGACGCGGAGGTCGTGACCACCCGAGCGGTGACCGACCAACCCGTCGAGGAAACCCCGGAGACTGTCACGACCGAACCCTCGGAACCGGACGTTGACGAGCAGGCGGAGGTGACCGAGGCAGAGGCCAGACTCGCCGAGACGACCGACCGGATCATGGACGAGTTGGCGTGGTTCGCCACCGAATACCCGAACGCGATCGAGGCGTACAAGGAGGCTGGCGACGAGGTCACGTCGGCGGTCAGTGAGGTCGGCGAGACGGTCCCGCTCACCGAGCAGGACGTGCGACGGCTCGACGGCGAGATCGACCGACCCCAGATGGATCAGGGGTGGCCCTGGAACATCTGGTGGGAGAAAGGCGAGAAGCGCTGGCGACGGATAGACGTCGACTGGCAGGAGCCGAGCGAGGACCAGTCGGACGAGACGCCGCTGGCCGCGTCGGACGTCGAGCGGCTACGAGACGAGACACAGGCGTTCGCAGACACCTTCGAAGCGGAGTTCGACCCCCACTTCACTGGTGGGAAGAAGGAACGGCAGTTCAGTAAAAACACGATCGACGTCATCAAGCGGTTCAACGACTTGGGTGACCGGGCGATGGTGGTCGCTGGCCTCGTTCGACTGTTCGAGCATTACGAGGCCGTTGTCAGCGCGGCGTATGTCCAAAAGAACCTCTCCAATGACCCGATACAGAATCGGTTGGCCGACTATATGGTTTCAGACGCTGATACGATCCCTGCTCCGCCGCTTTTCGAGGTCGAGTACCACCAGGGCCAACTCGGTCACACGGCGTTTGTTAACCAGCAGTCAGTAGGCACTGAGCGAACTGAGGCACTGTATCAGGCCAAGCCGACAGCGACCATCGACGGATCGAATCTGGAATCCGGTCAGCTTCGATTGCAGGACGTCGTCGAAGAACTGGAGGTCGGCACGAGTCGGGTCGACAGGTGCTACTGTATCGTATCCGCGTGGGTAGACCTCGACGAGAAGTATTACAGCTCCGAACTCCCCTCACAATCGGTGTTCGTCCAACGGTACCGGGACGCCGACGCCGCTGGCACCGCGCACGAACGACTTCTTGATCGAGACGGCGTGTCCCGGATCGACGGGACCGAAATCGTGCTCGGCGACGGAGATGGCACGACGTGGGAACCAATCATCTTCCCGTTTCGGAGCGAATCCTGGTATGCGTTATCGAAACGAAGCGGGCGCAACCTGTTGATTGCGGCTGTCAGCCGACGGCCGTTCGAGCACCGGGACGGTGAATCTGAGGGCAGTTTACTTCAGCGGGTACTCGGGCTATCGTGGCTACGTTCCGCGCCCGACTTCGATTAGCACAAGATTCCTGAAGGCAGAGGTTTATTCTCTAAGGAATTAACAGGTTTTCTTATTTTCGTTATTACTGTTACCATCAGCCTTCCCCTTAATGACTTTACAGACTTTATTGCCTGCGTCATCTTCTGCTTCGAGTTGTATCTCGTACTGATTGTCGTAATCCCAATTACCTGAGGAAGTCTCCGTTTTGTCTAATCCAGAGAAGGTATCTTGCATTTCGTTGTCGTCTTTGTTGTATACGAATACCGTTACCGAGTCTGGACCGATATCCCCGTCTGGATCTGTAACGGTCCATTCTATCTCGTAGAGAGCTGAACTATACCACCCTATCTCAAAGCTATTGTCAGTCACGTCAAACGTTTCGATAATCGGCGGTTGACCATCTCCATCTCCATCGCCATCTCCACCACCACCACCGCCACCACCGCCGCCTGACGCTTGCACAGTCACGTCGAACGTCACTTCCTGCTCTGCAGGAACGCTGTCCGGGACGTCGTCTTGCTCGCTCGCGCTGAACACGATGTCCTTGTCGCCGGTGCTGCTCGGCTCGTAGGAAAACGAGACGCGGCCATCAGCGCTTGTCGTTTTCTTCACGTCATCGAACTCGCTGCTATCAGCATCCGAATCACCCTCGTCTAGTTCGACCGTCACGTCACTGAGTGGGTTGTTGTGCTCGTCCCGGGCCTCGATGACGAGTTCCTGGGTGTTGCCCTCCGTCACCGAGGATCCGTCGCCTTCGACGTCAGTTACGTACGCCAGTTCCCGCTCCGGAATGCCGTTTCCAACCCCGACGTTCGCCATCCTGAGATTGTAATTCGTGTCGGGTTCCAGTTCGAGAGTGATATCGTAGGGAGAGTCGTCCCCCGTATCGCTGATGTCGGAAATATACTTGTCCGGAGCCGTGCCGTCGGGATCGTACTCCGCTTCGAGTATCGATTCCCAGGTCGCTTCCGGGAACTGTGATTTGAACGTGAGTTCGACGTTACCGGAACCTGTGTCCGTTACCTGAATGGTTCTGTCCGAGGAGCTAACCGGTTCGACGTCGACGCTCACGGTGTCCGAGGCTGCTCGGTCGAGTTTCCCATCGAGCGTGATGACCGTGATGTCTTTGCCGTCGATCAGCGTCTGTCCGGTGACGGGACGATTGCCATCCCGGAACCGGTTGAACAGGACCGAATGCTCGTAGACGCTCACTGGCGCACCCTGATAGACGTTGTACGAGGGATCGTAGACGAGAATCCCAGTGTTGAACGACCGGTCGCCGTTCCAGAAGTCGTCCGTTTCCTCGTCGGTCGCCCTGATATTCGAGAAATCGAACGACGCGCTGTCCGTTTCGTCGGTCCACTGCGTCCGGAGCGATCCCGAAACCGGGCCGGGATTGCGCGCGACCAGTCGGCTGGGGTACCTGGTGCCGAGCGCCACTGACACCGACTTGGAACTGCTCGCGCCCGGCATCGACACGATCGCGTTGCGCACCTCCTGGAGCTGGCCCTGGACGCGCTGATTGTGGTTGAACTCGACGTTCTCGTTCTGGTTCGGGACGACGAACGCCTGGTACGTGCTGAAACTGATGACGAGAATACCAAACAGCAGGACGGCGCCGATCTGAATGGCCTGTGCCCTGTCGTCGTCCCGGAGTTGCATTTCACTGCGATTTGGGTACCCGGACTGATATAAATAGCGGACGGGTCACCCACAGAGGGGCAGCGCTGCCGCTGCGGGAGTGACGCGCATCGGAGAAACGAACGCGCCAGCGCTTACTCGCCCTCTTCGTCCTCTTCGACGACCTCCGGATCGCTCATCGCGGTCTGGAGGCTGTCTAGCCCGTTGACCCACTCGGCGACGAGGCCGAACTCCAGGTCCTCTGCCAGTTCCATCGACAGTTCCTGCCCGTCGATGATGCGCGTCCCTGCCTGGGCACAGTACCCCAGCGCCGCGTCGAGGTCTTCCTCGGCTTCCGCGTCCGCGGCGGCGCGGACGTACTCCTCGATGGTGCCGTCCTCTGCGACGCCGCCCGCGATGTACTCCTCGGCCGCGTAGAACACGCAGACCAGGGAGGTCTGGACGCCGTCGACGAGCATCAGTTTCTCCTCGTCGTCGAGGGTGACCTCCGCGAGGACGATGTCGCGGACGTCCGCGAGCTCGTCAACGGCCTCGTCTTCCTCCAGGTGGCCGTCGTCGTAGGCCGTGATGATCTTGGCGACCGCGATCGCGGTGTCGTCCTGGAGGTTCAACAGGAGGCGCGCCGAATCCTCGTCTTCCGGATCGATGTCTTCTTCGTCGATCCTGTCGATCCAGTTCTGCCAACGCTCTTCCGTGTAGTACGCACCCGGCGGTTCACTCATACCTCGCCCTATACACAGCCGGGAATATAAACACCCTGAGCTACGACCGCCAGCGACGAAGACCTGTCACCGCGACTCAATACCATCCTAACAGGTTCGTCCCGCCCCGCCGATCGCCTACTCGTCGAGGACCGCGTACTGGCGCACGAGCCCACACTCCGGGCACAGCACGGTCACGACCCGCTTGCGTTCGTGGAGTCCGAGCTGCCCTAACAGCCCTTCGCGACGCTCTTCAGTGCGCACGTACGGTGCCTGGTACTCCTCGAGGCCCGCTTTCATCCCGTACTGGACCTGTCGCATGGCCACGCCGCAGTCGGGGCAGTCGACGTCCATGCCCGGCGTTCGGTCCCGCGAGAAATCAGTGGTTCGGCCCTGGCGATCAGGAATCGAGCGTTGCCTCGGTGTCGATGTCGTACACGCGCGAGGGGGTCTCCACGTGTGCGTTCCGGACGGCGTCGTCGTAGCCCTCCTGCAGGAGCCAGCGCACGCGCCGTGGCACGGTCTTGGGACCGAGCACCGCGCCCGGGCGGTCGGGATCGTCGATGAAGTCCGTCTCCATCAGGAACGGCTCGCCCGCCTGGGCCGCGACTTCCAGTTCGTCCTTGTTGCTGAGAACGCTCGGGGTGGGGCCTTCGACGTGGCCGCCCGAGTAGTGTTTGACGACGCGCTCGCGCGGGAGCCCGCGGTCCTCGGCCCACTCGGCGACCTGACGGAAGTCCTCGCCGCCCTCCGTGTGGAGCTGGACGGCACAGCCCGCCTCGGCGCCCAACTCGAAGGCGTGTTTCATCACGTCGTTCGAGGCGTCCCAGCTCTCGTCGCTCACCTCGTAGTGGGGGCGGCCGGACTTGAGCGCCAGCGCAGGCCCGTCGGCGACGTACTCGGCGGCGACGTCGAGGCCGGCCTGCATCAGATCGCGTGCTTCCGCAGGGTCGTACCCGCGGTCTTCCAGCTGAGAGATGAGCGCCGGGTGGACGCCGAGAACGGGCCAGGCGCGCCCGTCCAGCACGTCGGTGGCGTCCGCAGCCGCCTCGACGGTGAGGTCGAACACCTCGCGGAAGTCCTCGGGGGCGTCGACGTCGACCCCGAGCGACCACGAGGGCTTGTTCAGCACGAGGAGGTGCGTGCCGCCGTGGTCGGCGAACTCCTCGACGGCCTCGGTGTTCCGGCCGTTCACCGGATCGAGGTGGAGGTGGTCGTCCAGCACCGGCGTGTCGAGTTCGTCCATGTCCGTACGCGGGCCTGCCGTCGCCAAAAGCGGTTCGTCTCACCACCCGGCCTGCGCAACGGCTTTGTGGATTCCCCCTGAGGTCCCGCACGATGGCCGAGGCCTCTGCGTTCGACGTCGGCGTCATCTTGGTGGCGACGCTCGCGGTCTGGAAGGGGAGCGACTGGCTCGAAGGCGCCAGCGATCAGCTCTCGACGTACTACGGCCTCCCGCTGGTCGTCCAGGGCGCGATCGTCGCCGCGGTCGGTTCGAGTTTCCCCGAACTCGCGTCGGTCGTGTTCGCCGCCGTGTTCGCCGGCTCGCTCGAACTCGGCGTCGGCGCGATCGTCGGCTCCGCGATCTTCAACATCCTGGTGATCCCGGCGCTGGCCGGCATCCTGACCGAGGACGACATCGAGTCCAACCGCACGCTCGTCTACAAGGAAGCGCAGTTCTACATGCTCGCGGTCTCGGTGTTGGTCATCACGTTCGCGCTCGCGGTCATCTACTATCCCGACCCGAACGCCACCAGCGACCTCGTCGGCCTCGTGACGCGCCCGCTCGCCATCATTCCGCTGGGGCTGTACGGCCTCTACATCTTCATCCAGATTCAGGACACGGGCGACTACGAGGCCGAGGAACCCCCGGCCGACCTCGACGTGAAAACGCAGTGGGGCTACCTCCTGGCGGGCCTGGTCGTCATCCTGGTGGCCGTCGAGCGCCTCGTTCACTCCGTCGACCTCATCGGGCAGTCGCTGGGCGTCCCGGGGTTCATCATGGGCGTGACGATCCTGGCGGCGGCGACGAGCATGCCGGACGCCCTGGTGAGCGTCCGGCAGGCGCGCGACGAGCGCGGCGTCGCGTCGCTGGCAAACGTCCTGGGCTCGAACACGTTCGACCTCCTCGTCGCGATCCCCGTCGGCGTCCTCATCGTCGGCCAGTCGCCCATCGACTTCGCCATGGCCGTCCCGATGTTCGGGGTGCTGACCGCCGCAACCATCCTCCTCTTTACCGTCATGCGGACCGACCTCTCGCTGACGGACGGCGAGTCCGCCCTCCTGCTCGTCGCCTACGTGGTGTTCATCGCCTGGGTCATCGCCGAGAGCACGACCACGGTCGTCGACTTCCTCCCGAACTGACGCGGTGGTGGGCGGTGAGTTCGTGTATGGACTTTTACTATCCGGTCGTGAGAACGCCGACACGTGACCAGCGTGAACGCGATCCTCGTCGGCAGTATCGCCGTGGTCGTCGGAGTGGGTGCGCTCGTCCAGGCGCGCGCGCCGTACGGCCGATTCAAGACGATTGCCCAGTTGCTGACCACGACCGAGCAGAAACTCGCGCCGGGCGCGGAGACGATCGTCCGCAGGCGGACGCGCGTGCGGGACCAGGCGACGCCGGAGCGGACGCCCCCCGAGCCGATCGACGGGGCCGCGCCCGCACTCTGGGCCTGGCGGGTCCGCCGGAAGCGAGACGACGACGCAGCCGACGGGAGCCGCTGGACCACCGTCGAGAGCGGGCTCGCCGTCGGCGACTTCGAGTTTACTGACGAGTGGGGACCGGTCAGGTTCGACGAGTCGTGGGTCAGCACCGACCTGGCGGAGTCGCTCGAACGGATAGACGACCCCTTCGAGGCGTCGGACCTCGAACTCGGCACCCCGGACGTCGATCGACCGCTCGGCGAGCCCGGTCTGCTCACTCGGCTCTCGGAGCACCTCGGTCTGACGGGCGAGGACGGACTCCTCGCGGGGCTGGAACTCGGTCGCCGCCTCGGCCTCGAATCGGAGACGCCGGACCGGTACCAGGCCACCATCGTCCGTGACGGCGAGAGACTCCTGCTCCGCGGCGAGATCGCGCGCACTGACGACGGACTCGTCGTTCGCGACACGACGGAGATGCCGCTCGTGGTGGCAAACGGTGCGCTCGAAGACGGGGGCCGACGCCTGCAGTTCAGAGCACGTACGCAAGCGGTCGCCGGGGCCGCGTTGGTGCTCCTCGGCGGTGCGGTCGCCGCTGGTCTGTTTCTCTGAGGGTCGCCGTCACTCCAGCGTGACGGCGTCGTGGGCTGCGGTCCGGAGGGCGTCGGAGCGGCCGTATTCACCGGGCGCGATCGCGAACGTTCGGACGTTGCGTCGGGCGGCCGCCTCGACGACCGGTTTGAAGTCTGTGTCGCGCGAGGCGATGGCCAGCACGTCGATGGCGTCTTCGGCGACGAGCGCGGTCGCATCGACGGCGAGTTTCACGTCCACGTCGCCGCTGGTCGTGACGACCTCGAACCCGTTGGCTTCGGCCGCCTGGATCAGCCCCGGCGAGGCGTGTTCGTCGAGATACAGCCGCGTGACGACGAGGTGGCCCCTGGTTTCGGCGGCGTCGCGAACGTCCGAGAGATCGACGTCGAACTCGGAGCGCAGGACGTTCGGTCCGTCGACGAACAGTCCGACGCGCACGGCTTCGCTCCCATCGAGTAACCGGCCCAGCAGTCCCATATCCTCGCATACGTGGCGGTTGATAAATGACTGGCCGTTTCGGTCGGCGCCGGGAACCCCAGTGGGTACAGCTGCGGGCGGTATTCCGATCGAGTTGCTCGTCGGCGAGCGCCAGATCCTCCGCCAGGAGAAAAGTGCCATCATTGACGCGTCGCGGAACGGCGTCCTCAGCGACGCCGTCGGCGAACGCCTGCTCGAAGAGGTGAACCTCAACCTCGACTACGTCCGTGACGGCATGAGTACCGTCGAAGGCGAACGGGAGGGGTACCAGGAGTTCTGGCGACAGCGAGCGGCCGAACTGGACGTCTACGAACAGTCGACGCCCGTCGAGGGTCCGGAGGAACCCGAGACGACGGTCGACAACGAACGCCCCGACACGCAGCCGACGTAGGGACGCCGGTAACCGGGTGACGGGAGCCGGGTTGATATATAAACACCTTCGGAAGCCAAGCAGGGGTAGTATATGGGTTCGAATGAAAAGGCAGGATTGAGATGAACGCCGATTTATTAGGGCAACAAGCTGGCACGACACTGACTGGTCGCGCTCGGTGCTCGTCTGGAATCTGGACGGGGACGCACGGATGGGGTCGCAGCCGCAGGACTGTTAGATCCTGACATGATGGACGCGAGCTACCGCGTGGCTGGACAGCGCGGAGTGAACGATGAGCAGGGGCCCGAACGGCGGAGCACCTCACCGAGAGGATCCCTCGGACGGCCGGCACGGGACGTCTCGCGGCCAGTGGACGCCGAGGCGGGGACATGAGCGTCATCGCAAGCGTCCGCCTCTCCGCGTCGGATTTCGCGCTCGGCCGGGCATTCCAGGCGGTTCCGGACGCGACGCTTAGCGTCGAGTCGATCGTCCCGATCTCCTCGACAGTGATGCCGTACGTCTGGGTCGAAACTGCCGAGACCGGCGCACTCATCGACGCGCTGGACGAAACCGAGTACGTCGAGCGCGTGACGGTCGTCGCCGAGATGGAGGCGAGACAGCTCCTCGACATCGAGTGGGACGACAGCCCAGACGATCTGATTCCGGTCCTGCTCGAAACGGACGCGATCGTCCTCGAAGCGTCGATGCGGGACGACGAGTGGACCTTCCGACTGCGGTTTCGCGAGTACGAAGCGCTCTCGACGTTCAGCCGCCGCTGTCGGGAGAAAGACATCCGGATCCAGTTACAGCAGTTGTACAGTCCGAGCAAGGCGACCGACGTGCCACAGTGCGATCTGACTCCCGAACAGCGGGAGGTGCTGCAGACCGCGATGGAACACGGCTACTTCGAGGTCCCGCGAGCGGTGACGCTGGACGAACTCGGCGATCTGCTCGACATCTCCGACTCCGCTGCCTCACAGCGGCTCCGGCGCGGACTGGCAACGCTCCTCGAAGCGACGCTCAGCGAAACCACGAGCGACGCGTCCTGAGGCGTCAGGCACCAGAAGCGGACGGGGCCGACTGAACGGTGATCACGCCGTCGTCGCGTGCCGTCACGACCTGTCCAGCGAGTTCGAAGGTGACCGAAACGCTGCCGTCACCCGGGCCGGACGCCAGGAGCGATCCCAGTGCGTCGGCGTCCAGCACGTCGTTCAGGGGTTCGGACATCTCCAGCGGATCGATCTCGGCGGTCTCAGCGACGGCACGGACTACGGTACTCGTGAGCGAGTCCGGGTCTGATTGGTCCCAGGTCCGCCGGCTGCCGTCCTCTGGCCCCCCGTCCGTGACGATCGCTGGCTGCGCGTCCGACTCATCGTCGTCCACTTCGTTTCGGTCAGACCCCATACTCGCGCAAATAACGACCGCGATTATCAAAGTACGGCTTGTATCTCTCCCCGAGGGCGGCCGGCTTGGAGCCATCGCTCGGGCGCGAAGAGAGCCGGGAAAGGACGGTCCGTGCGATCCGCTTGGCGATGCGACGAATCCGGACGCCCGGCGACTCGTCACGAGAGGTCGGGAACGAGCGGCGCCTCGGCCTCGGCGTCGGTTGCGACGCCTCCCGCAGTCGTGATGCGACCGCCTCCGTCGGCCGCGTACGTGTCAGTTGCGAACTCTGGCACCATCGGGTCGATCTCGTCTCGTCGAGGCCGGGTCATGGTCAGTCTGGACGCGATGTCCTCACTCACTCGTCCGACGCCTACGCCCATAAACCTCATGATCGTTCATTATACAACGGGCGGGCGCCAGAGCCGCGGGAGCGTTGACGAACCGTGACCAACAGCGCTCGAAGCGACCCAGCGTTCGAGAAGAGCGTCCCCAGGCGGACGGACGGTCATCCCGTCAGCCGGTACGGTCCGCTCGTCGCCGGATGCGGTCGGCTGCCGATCGGCAGTCGAGACCGACAGTGCACGCTATTCGAGTCGTTCGACCGCTCCAGCGACGGTCAGCGGCGGGTCCGACTCGTCGAGCCGGGAGAACAGCTCGACCACCTGCGGCGGGACGAGATCGCACCGTTCGAGGAGCCCGGTGTCGGTCAGGACCGCACGGGCCGGTCCGTCCCGGACGATGGTCCCGTCGGTGTCGAGCAGCACCACCCTATCGGCGACGTGGGGGGCGAGTTCGGTGTCGGGCGTCGAGACGACGAGGGTCACGCCCTCGGCGGCGAGTTCGTCGAGCAGGTCGAGAATGGCCCGACGATTGGCCGCGTCGACGTTGCTCACGGGCTCGTCGAGGAGGAGGACGTCCGGCTCCGTCGCCAGCGCGCTGGCCAGCGCCGCTCGTCGCTTCTCGCCGCCGCTCAGCCGGAACGGCGGCTTGTCGAGCAGCCCTTCGAGGCCCAATCGGTCCGCGAGGCGGTCGACTCGCTCGTCGGCTTCGGCGGGCGGCACGTCGAGCTGGGCGGGACCGTACTCGACGTCCTCGCGAACGGTGGGATTGAACAGGTAGTCCGCGGGGTTCTGCGTACAGACGCTGACGCGGTCGCGGACCTCGCCTGGAGGCTGATCGGTGCCGAAGTACCGGACTGTACCGCCGTCGGGATCGAGCAGCCCGCCGAGCAACTGGAGCAGCGTGCTCTTGCCCGCGCCGTTCGGCCCCAGGAGCGCCACCCGGTCGCCGCGTTCGATCGCGAGATCGACGCCGTCGAGCGCGAGCGTGCCATCAGGGTACGCGTACCTGACCTCGGACGCCTCGATCACGCTCACAGCACCACCGCCACGACGGCGACCGCGACCAGCGCCGCGAACGCGGCGTCAGCCCGACCGAGTGACTGCGTCCGATCGTAGTGAGTCAGCTGCGTGCCGCCCCGGGCGCGTGCGGCCCGCTGGACGCGCTCGCCACGCTCGATGCTCCGCAGGAGGAAGGTCCCGGTGAAGTTCCCCGAGTCCCGCCACGTCTTCCGGATCCCACGGGCTCGGATGGTGCGGCTCTCGCGTGCGCGAACCATCCGTTCGAGTTCCGCGAAGAAGACCAGCAGATAGCGGTACGTGATCGCCAGCAGCGTCACGGCGACGCCGGGCGCGCGGAGCCGGCGAAGTCCCGCCAGCAGGTCCGTAAATCGCGTGGTCAGCAGCACGAGCGAGAGGAAACCGACGCAGGCCGCGACCCGAACGACGAACAGGACGACGTAGCTCACGCCGGGTTCCGAGAATGGCGTCCCGCCCAGTGCCGGGCCGTCCATCAGGACGGCCTGGGGAGCCACGACGAGGAACGCGAACGCCGGCGGGGCGCTCACCCGCCCGAAGAACGCTCTCGCGGGCACCCGCGACGCGAGCGCGAGCAGCCACGCGAGGCCGCCGAGTGCGGCCGCCGCCGCGAGCGCATCCCTGGTCGCCGCGAGGGCGACGAGCGCGACGAGACCGACCAGCTTCACCGACGGGGCAACGGCCTGGAGGAACCCGTCGCGGTCGGGCGTCTGTTCGGCCAGGAGAAACCAGCGCGCTTTCCCCGCGAGGTTGCCGACCGTGCGGGCGAACAGGTCACTCCGCGTCATGTGTCTGGCCGACGAGTCGACCCAGTCCAGTCGCGACGACCAGCGTGACCGCTGTCCCGACGACGGCCGAGAGGAACGTCCCACTCACTGACCCGAGCCCGGGCACGCTGTAATCGGGCAGGACGCCGGTGTGGACAGGGTCCGCGTCGTCGGCTGCCCCCGTCTCTTCGGCGGCGTTTTCGAGCGGTTCGGCGTACCCGACCTGGCCGGCGGCCCACCCGAACACCGGAGCGAGGACGACGAGGACCAGCAGGACGAGGGCGGCGCGACTGCGCCAGCCGTCGAGATCAGCGCGGGTCATCAGACGCTCACCTCCGGGTCAGCGCCGGGGCGGAGGTCCGGACGCGCGTCGGCGAGGTAGCGGTAGACGACCGCCGTGATCGCACCCTCGACGAGGCCGAGCAGAAGGTGGCCGACGCCCATGATGGCGACCGTCGTCGTCAGTTCGTAGGCGAACGCCGAGGAGAGGCCGAGCTGGACGCCGGCCGTGACGGCAGCGGCGGTGATGCTGAGCCAGCCGGCGACGAACGCCGCCCGAACGTCGCCCACCGGCGAGAGCACCCGATAGACGGCGTACCCGACGTACACCTGGACGATGGCCATGTTGAACACGTTCGCGCCGAGGACGACGACGCCGCCGTCGCCGAACACGAGGCTCTGGATGACGACCACCGTGGCGACACAGAGCGCGCCCAGATGCGGGCCGAGCAGGATGGCGCTGAACGCGCCACCGACGAAGTGAGCACTGGTGCCGCCGGGGATCGGCCAGTTGAGCATCTGCGCTGCGAAGACGCCGGCGGCGACGACGCCGAGCAGGGGCGCCCGCGCGTCGGTTAGCTCGTCACCGCCACGGCGAGCAGCGACGGCGAGGACCACCACCGACGCGACGGCGAGCGCCACCGCGAGCGGCAGGTCCACGTATCCATCGGGAATGTGCATATGTTCACTGACCGACCGGCGCAAATAATACTTTCTCCTTCGCCAGTATTACTGGTCGACGGGGCGCCGGAAAGAAGCGTGAGCCAACCCCTATAGGGACCGGTTTCCTACGCGACGCCATGAGCGACGACATCGACCGGATCAGTCTGACGCTGCCGCCGGACATGGTCGAGCGTCTCGACGGTATCGTCGGCGACTGGGAGTACGCGAGTCGGTCGGAGGCGATTCGGGACGCCCTCCGCGATTTCTTCGCCGCCTACGAGTGGGAGGAAGGGACCCACGAGCGCCACCACGGGACCATCGTCATCGTCCACGACCACCACGAGGACGGCATCGCGGACGCCCTCCAGAACATCCAACACGAGATGGCCGACATCATCACCTCCGTCCAGCACATCCACCTCTCCCACGACACCTGCATGGAGACGCTGGTCGTCGAGGGTCCCGGCGACGCGATCAGCGAACTGGCGAACCGGCTCCGGGCGCAGAGCGGCGTCCAGCAGGTCAAGGTCGTCGTCGTCGACGAGTGACCGCTCGATGTTAACCCGGTGCTGCTTCTTCCCACCGTGGCTATGCGCCGACGTGAGCAAAGTTTATCACCGAGTGGTATTCACTAGTTGTCCATGTCTCG
Organism: Halorientalis brevis; assembly: GCF_042678165.1. GTDB lineage: Archaea > Halobacteriota > Halobacteria > Halobacteriales > Haloarculaceae > Halorientalis > Halorientalis brevis. The sequence goes on from NZ_JBHUDJ010000001.1 coordinate 113,088, forward strand.
GACCCAGCTAGCGCGTGCACGTGACGGCGAGATAACCGACGCGATGGAGCGAGTCGCCGAGCGGGAGAACCGCGATCCGGCGTTCGTCCGCGAGCAAGTCGCTGCGGGGCAGGCCGTCATTCCGGCGAACCACGACCACGCGGCGCTGGACCCGATGATTATCGGGCGCGAGTTCGCGACCAAGGTCAACGCCAACATCGGCAACAGCGAGACGACCAGCGATCTCGACGGCGAGCTTCGGAAGCTCCACACTGCCGTCCACTACGGCGCGGACACGGTGATGGACCTCTCGACCGGGGACGACTTAGACGAGATCCGCCGGGCGAACGTCGAACACTCGCCCGTGCCGATCGGGACCGTCCCCATCTACGAGGCCGTCAAACGCGCCGGCGGCGCGGCCGAGTTGACCCACGAACTCCTGCTGGACGTCATCGAGAAGCAGGCCGAACAGGGCGTCGACTACATGACGATCCACGCCGGAGTGCGCATGGAACACCTCCCGCTGACCGACGGCCGGACGACGGGCATAGTCTCCCGCGGCGGTTCGATCCTCGCCCAGTGGATGGAGGAAAACGGGATGCAGAACCCCCTCTACGCGAAGTTCGAGGAGATCTGCGAAATCTTCCGCGAGCACGACGTGACCGTTAGCCTCGGCGACGGGCTGCGCCCGGGCTGTCTCGCCGACGCCGGCGACGAGGCGCAGTTTGCGGAACTGGAGACCCTCGGCGAGTTGACTCGGGTGGCCTGGGACCGCGACGTGCAGGTGATGGTCGAAGGCCCGGGCCACGTTCCCCTCGACGACGTGGCCGACAACGTCGAACGCCAGCAGGAGGTCTGTGACGGAGCGCCGTTCTACCTGCTCGGGCCGCTGGTGACCGACGTCGCGCCGGGGTACGACCACATCACGAGCGCCATCGGCGCGACCGAGGCCGCCAGAGCCGGCGCGGCGATGCTCTGTTACGTCACGCCCAAGGAGCACCTGGGTCTCCCCGAGGCAGAAGACGTGCGCGACGGCCTCGCGGCGTATCGGATCGCGGCCCACGCGGGCGACGTGGCCGCCGGCCTGCCGGGCGCTCGCGACTGGGACGACGCGCTCTCGGCGGCCCGCTACGACTTCGACTGGCGCCGGCAGTTCGACCTCGCGCTCGATCCCGAGCGCGCGCGAGCGTACCACGATCAGACCCTGCCCGGCGACAACTACAAGGAAGCGCGCTTCTGCTCGATGTGCGGCGTGGAGTTCTGCTCGATGCGCATCGACCAGGACGCCCGCGACGTGGCCGACGGCGAGATGGACGCCATCGACGGGGCGACGGACCTGGAGTCCTCGGCGGCCGCCGAGGTGAACCTCCCGCCGACCGGTACCCACGACATGAGCCGCGTTCCCGACCTGCCCGAGGCGGTGAGCCCCGACCACGACCACGCGACCGAGTCGGGCGAAGCAGACGACTAGCCGCTCGCACCGAACCGGCTCGAATCCGCGTCTCCGTGCCGACGCACGCGTTCCGGCGCCCGACCGCCCATCGGCCCCTCTTTCTCCCGCCATCTGCTCGACTGTCCACTTCCAGCCGCTAGAATCGTCGTTCCCACGACGAGTGCGCATTTGGCCTGGGGAATATTGACCTATATTAGGTAGACTAGGACGTATGCCCACTAAGCTTTTGTAACAGTAGACGTTCGTTACAGTCGATGAGCGTAGACAGGTCAAACGTCGATTCCGACTCACCGTTCGAACCGTCCGAAACGCCGCCGCTGCGTCTGAGTGCCAGTTACATGGGCTGTCGTCACTGTGAGGAAGGATCGCTCGTGTACGACGCCGACGCCGGCGGCTCACGCTGCCGAACGTGTGGGAAACTCGACTGACGGCTCGCACCCAACCATGAGCATCACCGACAAACTTCGAGGCCACCTGGACAGCACCCCGGCGTTCGCCTGTACGTACTGCGGGCTCACGTTCGAGCAGGACCGGCTCAACTGTCCGGCCTGCGGGTGCGACGTGCGCGACACTCGGTAGTTCGACGGCGAACCCACAGTGCCCGGTAGCGTCGGCGAGCAGTCGTCCCGACCAGTGCCCGAGCTAGCGGACGACGGAATCTACGAGGAGAGAAACGGCAGCGACCCCGTTCAGGACGAGGCGTTACTGCTCGAGAAGTTCGACTTCGTGGCCGTCGTTCGTCTTGGTGAACGCGTAGCGGTCGTCACAGCTCTCGGGATCGCGGTAGTCCTCGGCGTGGCGGGCCATCAGCGTGTCCCAGTCCTCGTGGAGGTCGTCTGCCCGGACCGCGAGGTGGCCCCAGGCGTCGCCCAGTTCGTAGCTCCGGCCGTCGTAGTTGTAGGTGAGTTCGACGGACATCTCCTCGGGGGCAGCGTCCTCGGGTTTGAGGAAGTACAGCGCGAAGTCGTCGAACTCCTCGCGGCGGAACAGGTCGTACTCCAGTTTGCGGGTGTACCAGCCGATAGCGGCGTCGGCGTCCTCGACGCGGACCATGGTGTGATCGAGGCTCCACTTGGCGCCGTGGTCGCGCTCGACGATCTCGATCTCGTGGCCGTCCGGGTCCGTCACGAAGGCGTAGCTCCCGCCGCAGGAGTCGGGGTCGCGGTAGTCCTCGACGCCCTGGTCCAGCAGTTCCTCGTAGGCGTCGTAGACGTCGTCACAGCGGACGGCGATGTGGCCCCAGGCGTCGCCCATGTCGTAGCTCCGGTCGTCGTGATTGTAGGTGAGTTCCAGCATCGCACCGTCATCGTGTTTGTCCGGCGGGGCGAGGTAGACGTTGGTGAACGTCTCGGCCTCCCACCGACCGTACTCCTCGTAGTCGAGGTAGGTCTTGTACCAGTCCAGGGACTCTTCGAGGTCCTCGACGCGCATCATCACGTGGTCGAGCGTCGCGTGCATACACGACGGCACGGGCGGCACGGCGAAAAGGCTAGTGACTCAGTCCGGCTGACGCTCGGTGACGGCCAGCACCCGACGGAAGGCGTCCCGATAGTACCACCAGACGACCGTCCAGAGCAGTAGCGTCCCGACCGGCACGCCGGTGTATCCCACGCGAGGGATGAATCCCCCAGCGAACGCGAGGTTGCTCGCGCCCGCCAGCGCGAGGAGAGCGGCCGTGACGCGGGCGTCCTCGCGCCAGACTACGCCCGAGAGCGCGCTCAGGATCGCCAGCACCACCAGCACCACGGCGATGCCCCACGCCACGAGATACTCCGGAAGGCCGTTCGTGTACCGCAGATAGTAGTCCCAGATCGCAGTGAACGAGGTCGGGTTCGGCGTGAACGAGCCGAACGGGAAGAAGATGGTAGGCGCCCTGCGGGAAAAGACGACGGTCAGGGGAGCGAGGACGAGGGCGGCGACGGCCAGGAGTCGGCGACGGGCGGCGGCCATCACTTCCGGGCCACGATGCGCAGGACGTCTTCGTCGGCGAGTTCGTGGTCCCGGCCGACCTGCTGTTCGTCGTGTTTGGCGCTCGGCCCGGTCACGCGGGCGAAGCGAAAGCGCTCGTCGAAGTTGCCGCCGATCTCCTTACAGACGTCGTCGACGGTGTCGCCCTTCCGGAGGATGACCGGTTCCTCGTAGTCGACGCCTCGTCCAGGTTTGTCCATGTAGATGCGGATGAGCCCGAGCGCCTCCCAGATTTCCTCTTTGAGCGAGTCGAGTCCTTTCTCCTCCTCGGCGCTGATGAAGATGGCCTCGTCGGGGTCGATGTCGTGTGAACGCAGGTTCTCGTTGACCGTCTCCAGGTAGTCCGGTTCGATGAGGTCGGCCTTGTTGACGGCGACGATCGAGGGGATGTACTCCCGGTTGTCCATGACGCCGTCGATGAGGCGGTCGAGGTCGACCTGCTCGCCGATCGTCACGTCGGCGTTGACGAACCCCTGGTCGCGGAGGACTTCCTTGATGGTCCCTTCGTCCAGGTCCAGATCGACGCTGCTGTTGACCGAGAGCCCGTCCTTGTGCTTGCGGCGGATCGAAACGCGAGGGGGCTCCTGGTCGAGGCGGATCTGATTCTTGTACAGTTCCTCGTGTAGGCGTTCGTACTGATCGATCTCGAACACGTCGAGCATGAACACGACCAGATCAGCAGTGCGAACGACCGACAGCACCGCCTGGCCGTCGCCGCGGCCGCTGGCGGCGCCCTCGATGAGCCCCGGGACGTCGAGCATCTGGATGTTCGCACCGTTGTACTTGAGCATCCCCGGGAACACGTCGAGCGTCGTGAACTCGTAGGCGCCGGTCTCGCTGTCGGCGTTGGTGAGGGCGTTGAGGAGAGTGGACTTCCCGACGCTGGGAAAGCCCACGAGGGCGACGGTGGCGTCGCCGTGTTTCTCGACGGCGTAGCCGCCGCCACCGCCGGAGCCGGACTGTTGCTTTTCGAGTTGCTCTTTCTTCTGTGCGAGCTTTGACTTCAGCCGGCCGATGTGGGCCTCTGTCGACTTGTTGTAGGGAGTCTCGGCGATCTCGTCTTCGATCTCCTGGATTTCCTCCTCGAGCCCCATCGTTTCTCCTTCGGCCATCGGTACTCAAAAGCGCTTTCGTTGGGCCTCGTTCCCACGGCCGGTCCCCAGCAGTGTGTAACCTGCCATAGAGTTATCAGTCAGTGGCCAGCAATTGTGCATATCTGATGCGTCGCACAGGCTCACAGACGAGGTCGAAGCATGTCAGTCATGTAGACAAAGCGGACAACTGTCGCGAGACACTGCGTCGGAGGTGCCAGTGAGCAGTCACGGCGAGCGGTCACCCGAGGCTTCACTCGGCCTGCTCGACGCGACCATGATCGGCATGGGCGCGATGATCGGTGCCGGCATCTTCGTTCTCACGGGACTGGCGGCCAAGACCGCCGGCCCGGCAGCCATCCTGGTGTTCGCGCTCAACGGCGTGGTCACCACGTTCACCGGCCTGTCTTACGCCGAGTTAGCGAGCGCCATCCCCAGGAGCGGGGGCGGCTACGCCTTCGTCAACGAGGTGTTCGGCGACCTCGTGTCGTTCCTGATGGGGTGGATGCTCTGGTTCGCGTACATGATCGCCGGCGCGCTGTACGCGCTGGGCTTTGCCCCGAACTTCCTGGAACTGCTCCACATCTACTTTCAGGGCGGCGTGCCGGCCCCCGAACACGCGGCGACGGTGATCATCACCGGGCTGGCGCTGGGCGCTGTCGCACTGCTCGTGCTCCTGAACGCGCTCTCGACGGCAGCCAGCGGGAGCGTGGAGACGGTCTTCACGCTCATCAAGGTGGCCATTCTGGTGGTGTTCGTCGGCTTCGGGTTCACCGCCGCCCGGTTCTCCGGCGCGGAGTTCCAGCCCATGTTTCCGGCGGGCCACACGCCCATCGATCTCCTCCCGGCGATGGGGCTGACGTTCATTGCCTTCGAAGGATACGACCTCATCACCACAGTGACGGAGGAGGTCAAGAACCCGCGGAAGAACATCCCGCGGGCGATCTTCATCAGTCTCCTCGCGACAGTCATCGTCTACTTCGCGGTCGTGATCGTCGCCATCGGGACGCTCGGAGCGGAGGAACTCGGCGCGGCGGGCGAGACCGGTATCGCCGAAGCCGCGAAGTCGTTCATGCCGTCGATTCCGGTTCTCGGTGGCGGTGAGGCGCTCATCATCTTCGGGGCCGTGTTCTCGACGCTGACGGCGCTCAACGCGGTCGTCATCGCGTCGAGCCGCGTCGCGTTCTCGATGGGACGGGAAGGCCAGTTGCTCCCGCGGTTCGGCCAGATCCACTACAAGTACGGGACGCCCGCGGTCGCCATCCTGGCGAGCGCGGTCGTCATGGTGCTCTCGGTGCTGTTCATCCCTATTCGGCAGGTCGGCAACCTCTCCAGCCTGTTCTTCCTGCTGTCGTTCGTCGTGGTGAACGCGAGCGTCATCCGCCTGCGCCGGGAGCGCCCGAACATGACTCGGCCATACGAGATGCCGTTCTATCCGGTGCCACCGGTGCTCGGCATCGTCCTCAACGTTCTGCTCGGCGTCTTCATCAGCTGGCAGACGTGGGCGCTGGGCGTCGTCTGGCTCGGCCTGGGCGTCGTGGTCCACTGGTCGCTCGAACGAGCCAAGGAGAGACGCGGCTCGGGCGCACCGAGCACCGAGGCGGACGCCAGCGGTACCGACATACAGATGCAACCGCAACAGGAGGACTAAGACATGACAACAGACCTTAACGTCGTGATCGCGGGCGGCGGGCGCGTCGGCCTACAGACAGCGCGGATTCTCACCGACCGCGGACACACGGTCCGCATCGTCGAGCGCGACAAGGAGTTGTGCGAGGAGTTGGCCGACGAGTACATCGCCACCGTCATCCAGGGCGACGCGTCGTACCCCGAGATCTTAGAGCAGGTCGACATCGAAAACCAGGACGTCATCGCCGCGCTCACCGGCGAGAGCGGGATGAACCTCGCCATCTGCATGGCGGCGACGGATCTCGCACCCGCAATACGGACCGTCGCGCGCGTGGAGAACGGCAGCGGCGACTCGTACAGACGTTTCGTCGACGCCATCTGCTTCCCGGAGCGAGCGGGTGCGCGGATCGCAGCGAACGAGATCGTCGGCAACGACGTCCAGACGCTGGCAGACGTCACCGGGACGCTGGACATCATGCTCATCCGCGTCGAGGACGGCGCACCCGCCGCGGGCAAGCAGCTGTCCGACGTGCGGTTCCCGTCCGGCTCGTTGATCATCTCCGACGACGAGGGAGAACGCGTCGCCCGGCCGGACACGGTACTCAACGCGGGAAAGCAGTACGTCGTGGCGACCGAACCAGAGGTGGCCGACGAGGTCATGAACCTGCTGCGGGGCTGAGAAGCCGCTACGAAGCGAATCCAGTCGCTCGGAGTCGCTCGACCACGTCCGCGTTCTGGATGAACAGCGTCCCGAGGATACTCATCAGCAACACGTAGCCGACCGCGAAAGCGGGCACGACCGTTCCGAGCGTCGGACCGCCGACACTCGCGGCCAGCGCCGCGATCACCAGCGAGAACTCGCCGCGAGGCACCATCCCGAGACCGACCCGTAGCGAGCGCCGGCTATCGAGCCCGTACACGCGTCCCGAGAGGGCGCCGCTGACCAGTTTGCTCGCCGTCGTCAGGACGAGCGCGACCGCCAGCAGGTCCAGCACCCCGGCGAGTACCGTGATCTCCGTCGTGAGTCCGATGGAGAGGAAGAAGATGGCGGCGAACAGATCGCGCGCGGGGGCGACGACGTGTTCGATGCGCTCCGTGTGGTCCGTCTGGCTGAACGCCGTCCCGACGAAGAAGGCGGCGACGGCTTCGCTCACGCCGGTCGCCAGGGCCGCACCGGCGATGAGCGCGGTGACGCCGAAGACGCGCAGCAAGAACAGTTCGTCCGAATCGGTCCCGAAGAGCCGCTCGACGTACTCCGTGCCGTACCAGGCGACGGCGGTCAGCGTCCCCAGGAAGACGAAGGCGATGCCCACGGCAGTTCCGGCGTCGGCGAGCGTCCCCTCGCCGAGAGCGACGGCCGACAGCACGGCCAGATAGATGGCGATGAAGACGTCCTCGAAGACGAGCGTCCCGAGAATGGGACCGCTCTCGGGGTTGGCGACCCACCCCTCGTCGATGAGCGATTTCGTGATGACGGCGCTAGAAGAGATGTAGACGATGCCCGCCAGAAACAGCGTCTCGATGGGGGAGAACCCGAACGCGAGCGCGAGCGCGACGCCGACTCCGAAGTTCGCGACCAGATCGACGAACCCGATTTTGACGATGCGGGTGCGGTCCCGGAGCAACTGGGTGACGCTGAACTCCAGCCCCAGAAAGAAGAGGAGGAAGACGATCCCGAGTTCCGCCATGCCGGAGATGAGATCCCCGTCGGTGACCAGCGTCAGGGGCACGCTCCCGATGGCCGTCGGCTCGTTCGGACCGACCAGGATGCCCACGAGGATGTAGGCGGGGATCACCGACAGACCGATTCGATACGCCAGCGACCCCGCGACGGCGACCGCCGTGAAGGCGATGCCGATTTCAAGCAGCAGTTCACCGGCCATCGATGTCAGGCGCCCTCGGCGTCGTCGGTCGGCCCCTCACGGTCGCCCGACAGCAGGTCGGTGAGCGCCTGCAGTTCGTCGCGAGTCCCCATCGTCACCAGGATGTCGTCCGCCTCGATGGTGAACTCCGGGCCGGGGTTCGGCCTGGTCTGATCGCCCCGCTGGATCGCGATGACGGACGCGCCGGTGTGCTGTCTGATTTCCGCGTCGCGGAGCGTCTGTCCGGTGAGCGGCGAGTCCGCCGTGACGTCGAGCCACTCGATGATCGCGTCGCCGAGCGGCACCTGCACGTCGTCGAGTTCGACCGGCTGGAAGTACGCACCCTCCAGGATCGAACCGAGTTTCCGCGCCTGCTCGCCGGCCACCGTGAACAGCTTCTCGCTGTCGGCGTTCTCGTCCGGTCGCCGGTACACCTCGCGTTTCCCGTCGTGGTGGATGATAACGATGAGTCTCTCACCGTCGCCAGCGTCAAGTTCGAACTTCTTTCCGACGCCCGGGACCTCGGCCTCGTAGACGGTCATGATCGTAGTTGGGGTCGAGCCACCCAATAAATCCAGCCCACGGTGGGGTACCCGACAGGGAAGCACCCCGCTGTCTCACGCTCGGTCGGTTCAGCCGGGTGCCGACGAGACGCGGAGGTCGGCGACCGCGTCCTTGATTCGATTGGCCGTCCGCCGGGCGTGTGCAGCCGTCGGCGAAACGATCGCCGTCCGGTAGCGGAGCGTCGAGTACCGCTCGCCATCGTCGGTCCGATGCTCGCTGACAGTCGCAAGATGGAATCCGCGTGACGTCCGGTACTCGTACCCGCTGTTTGACTCGGTCGTCCGCAGTCCACTCACGGCGGCAGTGATTCGGTCGTGTGCCTCCCCAGGTGGAACGGCGAGCGTGACCACGTCGTAGTTCATACGGTGCCGTACGGTCGCAAAGGAAATAGACACTTGCCCCGACTGGCCGCTGCCCGTGGTATCAGACAGACAACATAGAATCCGTTTCGACACACCTATACGCCGAGCTGGCGTCGTTTCGGGTGATGCCCGACGCGGCGATGCTGCGCGACAGCACGCAAATCCTGCTCCCTGAGGCCGCCCTGGAGGGCCTCCGGGACGAGCTAGAGAGCCGATTCACGCTCACGATCCTCAAAGACGACGCACAGTATCGGATCGTCGGTAGTCCGGTCGAGATCAAGGAAGCGAGTCGGTTCCTCACGCGCAACGGGATTTCGGTCGAGTGACGGCGTCCCCGTCATATTTTCGTCTGGTGCACCGAGACAAACGATCCCACAGCCGCGCGTGACGGAGTCGCACGGAAAAGCGTCTGTTCGGTCGCAAAAGCAACCCTTAAAACTGCGCCCACGTGATAGCGGAGTATATGGCTGGAACCATTGAGGTACTCGTCCCTGGCGGGCAGGCCAATCCTGGCCCACCGCTCGGCCCGGAGCTGGGGCCGACGCCCGTCGACGTGCAGGCAGTTGTCGAACAGATCAACGACGAGACGGAAGCGTTCGACGGCACGGAAGTGCCCGTCACCGTCGAGTACGAGGACGACGGCTCCTTTACCATCGACGTCGGTGTGCCGCCGACGGCGGAGCTCATCAAGGACGAAGCCGGCTTCGACACCGGCAGCGGTGAGCCCCAGGAGGACTTCGTCGCCGACCTCAGCGTCGATCAGGTCAAACAGATCGCAGAGCAGAAGCAGACCGACCTGCTGGCCTACGACCTGAAAAACGCCGCGAAGGAAGTCGTCGGGACCTGCACCTCGCTCGGTGTCACCATCGAGGGGAACAACCCCCGCGAGTTCAAGGAACTCATCGACGAGGGCGAGTACGACGACCAGTTCGCCGCGGAAGCCTGACTGTCAGGCTCGTTTCTTCCCGTTCGCTCGCGATCACGGAGTGCACACAGCGTCGCCCGTGACGACGTCGCTCGGGGGAGTATCGGTTCGACGGCTTTAAGTTTCGCATCCGATTCCTCACACACAACAGGCGAATGCCTGTGACACGCCGTAGGAGCACTACGCGTACTACGGAGGTGGACAATGGCAGATCAGGACATAGAGCAAGCAGTAACTCGCGCACTCGAGGAGGCCCCGCCGCGGAATTTCCGCGAGACGGTCGACCTCGCGATCAACCTGCGCGACATTGACCTTAACGAACCGTCGAACCGCGTCGATACGGGCGTGGTCCTGCCGGCCGGAACCGGCCAGGAGACCAGTATCGTCGTCTTCGCGGAGGGCGAGACCGCCGTCCGTGCCGAAGACGCCGCCGACGACGTGCTCGACGGGGACGACCTCGAAGAACTGGGCGACGACGACGACGCGGCCAAGGACCTGGCCGACGCGACTGACTTCTTCATCGCAGAGCAGAGCATGATGCAGAACATCGGTCGCTATCTCGGGACCGTCCTCGGGCCGCGCGGGAAGATGCCGACCCCGCTCGACCCGGACGACGACGTCGTCGAAGTCGTCAACCGCATGAAAAACACCGTGCAGATTCGGAGCAAGGAGCGGCGGACGTTCCACACGCGCGTCGGCGCGGAGGACATGGACGCCGAAGACATCGCCGACAACGTCGACGTCATTCTCCGCCGACTGCACGCAGAACTAGAGAAGGGCCCGCTCAACATCGACACCGTGTTCGTCAAGACCACGATGGGCCCGGCAGTGGAGGTCGTCTGATATGAGCGCAGAACGCAAGACAGAGACCATCCCGCAGTGGAAAAAGGAAGAGGTCGACGACCTCGTCGAGACGCTCGGCGAGTACGACAGCGTCGGGATCGTCGACATCACCGGCATCCCGAGCCGCCAGCTGCAGAAGATGCGTGCCAACCTGCACGGCACCGCAGAGCTCCGCGTGAGCCGGAACACGCTCATGCACCGTGCGCTCGACGAGGTCCAGGACGGACTCGAAGACCTCGAACAGTACATCGGCGGGCAGGTCGGCCTCATCGGGACGAACGACAACCCGTTCGCCCTGTACAAGCAGCTCGAGGCCTCGAAGACGGCTGCCCCGATCAACGCCGGAGAGGTCGCCCCCAACGACATCGTCATTCCGGAGGGCGACACCGGCATGGACCCGGGCCAGTTCGTCGGTGAGCTCCAGGCCGTCGGCGCCGAAGCGCGCATCCAGGAAGGCTCCATCCAGGTGATGGCCGACTCGACGGTGCTGGAAGCGGGCGAGACGGTCGACGACCAGCTCGCGAACGTCCTCGGCGAACTCGGCATCGAGCCCAAGGAAGTCGGACTCGACCTCCGAGCAGTGTTCGCCGACGGCGTCCTCTTCGAGCCCGAAGAGCTCGAACTGGACGTCGAGGAGTACCAGGCGGACATCGAAGCAGCCGTTGCGGGTGCTCGCAACCTCTCGATCAACGCCGTCTACCCGACCGCGCAGACGGTCTCCGCGCTCCTGGGTAAAGGAGCGGGCGAGGCCAAGTCCGTCGGGCTCCAGGCCGCCATCGAGGACGAGGAACTCATGCCCGACCTCATCAGCAAAGCGGACGGGCAGGTGCGCGCCCTCGCGGCGCAGATCGACGACCCAGAGGCGCTCCCTGAGGAGCTCCAGGACGTCGACGCAGCTGCACCGGCCGCCGAGGAGGCGGGCGAGGAAGACGAATCGGCAGACGAAGACGACGCCGACGAGCCCGACGCAGACGAAGACGCCGGCGACGACGACGACGATGACGAGGACGCAGGCGATGCGATGGGCGCGATGTTCGGCTAACAACTAAATACCAAACCCACAACTACCAACCATGGAATACGTTTACGCAGCACTCATCCTGAACGAGACGGGCGCAGAGATCAACGAAGACAACCTGACGAACGTGCTCGACGCCGCAGAGGTCGACGTGGAGGAATCCCGCGTCAAGGCCCTCGTCGCGGCACTCGAGGACGTCGACATCGAGGAAGCCGTCGAACAGGCCGCAGCCGTGCCGGCTGGCGGCGCAGCTGCCCCCGCGGGCGGCGCAGCCGAGGGCGAACTCGAAGAGGGTGACGACGACGAGGCCGAGGAAGAAGCAGAAGCCGAAGCAGAAGACGACGGCGACGACGAGGACGACGAGGCCGACGGCGAGGGCCTCGGCGAACTCTTCGGCTAACGCAGCCACACCCTCAATTCTCCACTTTATTCACGCCGACGAGCAGCAGCGCTATCTTGCCGGGATCTTCTTGATCGAGTGAATCCCGACGCCGTTCGGATCGAGCGAGATGTCGAACTTCCGCCAGACGTCCTCGCCGGCTCGCGCCATCAGCTCGCGGAACTTCTCGACGGTCAACACGCGGTAGCGCTGCGTGCCGGCGCTCTCCCACGAGAATCGCAGGATGGCGTCGAACATCGCGGTCGTGAATCCGTACCCGCGGTCGGTGAGCGCACCGACGTCGGCGTGGGTTATCGTCACGGTCCCGTCGCGGTGGTTCAGGATGCGGCGCAGATCCAGCACCAGCCACATGTCTTCCCAGGAGGCGAACTTGTGGACGATCGGGACGAGATTGGAGAGGCTGTCGAAGAAGACGACGTCCCGGCCGACCTCCCGCTCGAAGAAGTCGTTGATCCGATCGAAGAACTCGCGGTAGCGACCCGCGTCGTGGCCGTTCAGCGGCGCCAGCGAGGTGTAGCCGTCGGCGAAGCTGGTGAACTCGATGCCGGCGAGTCCCGCCTCGACCCAGTCCTCGCCGAGCGTGTGCCGCAGTTCCTGTCGAAACCGGTCTTCGCTCATCGTGAGCGAGACGTAGTGGACCGTGTCGGGCTCAGTCATCTCGGCCGTCAGGCTGCCGTACTCCAGCTCGAACTGCTCAGCCCCGACTGCCAGGCGCCGTGCACCATCGCGGCCGTGTACAGGAAGGTTCGATGCCCGGCACCCGGGTCGCCGAGCGTCAGAATCGACTCGCCCGCCGTCACGCCGCCGCCGAGGAGGCGATCCAGGTCCGGCACTCCGATCGGGAATCGCACGTCTGCCATACCGTGACATCTCAGTCTCGACCCATGAAGATTGTCACGCCCGAAAGGAACCAGCGTGAGCCGCTTCACACCGGTCGAACCGACCGCTGTTGGCCGATCCGCGCCCAAATTATCAACTGTGAAACTCGAACGAGAGAGTTAAGCCAGCCTGGATGACAATCAGACACGTTCGGCGGCGCTCAGACCGATGCAGTTTCAATACACGCCCGTAACGGTTCCGCTCGCCCTCGCCGTCGTTCTGTGTGCGGTCAGTGCAGTGGTTGCGTGGCGACAGCGCGACGGCGAAGCCGAACTGTGGGCGGTGGTGATCCAGGTCGCGTTCGGACTGTGGGCGCTGTTCACGCTCTTGACGTTCGCCAGCGTCAGCTACGAGGCGAAACTGTACTGGTTCCTGCTGTTCATCCCGACGATTCCCCTCAGCGTCGTGGCGACGTTCTTCTTTACGCTGCACTTTTGCGGACGCGCCGAGTGGCTCACGCGAGGTCGACGCGCCCTCGTGTCGCTGTTTCCAGTCGCAGTTTTCGGCTTCAGCCTCACGAACGGAACGCACGGACTCGTCGTCGCGGACAGCTGGGTCGCGTCCGGAACGCTCCGGTACACGTGGGGCCCGGCGATGTACGCGACGATCGCCGGGTCGTACGCGATCTGTGCCACGTACACCGTCCTGCTGTTCCGGAAGCTCCTCCGGTCGAGAAACGTCTACAGAAAGCTCAGTTTCGTCATCTGGATGACGGCGATCCTCACCGTTCTGGCGACGGTCGCGTCGGTGACGCGAGTGAGCCCGTTTCCGCACTTCACCCTGCTCCCGCTGACGTATCTGGGAGTCGGGAGCCTTCTCCTGCTCGGGACCACGAGCGTCACGTTCGCTCGGCGGCTGCCGGTCGACCGTGCGCTCTCGCTGTTTCGGTCTCGACTTGACAGCACGATCCCGCTCGCTCGGGATTTCGTCATGCAGGAGGTCGACAATGGGATCGTCGTCCTGGACCCCGACGACAGGGTCGTCGACATCAACGCGACGGCGAAGTTCATGATCGGGACCGAACGGCCCATCGGCAAGCACCTCACGGACATCACGAGACTGAACCAGGTCCTCGACGGGGACGAACTCCTGCCGATCCTCCAGGGCGAGACGCCGGTCGAGACGGTTCACGATCAGATCTGGGTCGAAAGCGACAGCGGCATGCGCTGTTACGACGTGCGCATCTCGGCACTGACCGAGGGGGACGCTGCATCGACGGCCCACGTCATCCTCCTCCACGACATTACGGACCAGAAGGAACGCGAGGAGCAGCTCCAGCGACAGAAAGAGACGCTCGAGACGCAGAAGACGCAGCTCGAACACCAGAACGAACGCCTCGACGAGTTCGCGAGCATCGTCTCCCACGACCTCCGGAATCCGCTGTCCGTCGCCGCCGGCCGGACCGAACTGATGCTGGTCGACGCCGACGACACCGAGTCGGTGACGGTCGAGCGAGACCACCTCGTGGACGTACGGGACGCACACGAGCGGATGGCGAGCATCATCGACGACGCGTTGACGTTGGCGCGACAGGGGAAAGCGATCACCGACACCGAGCCGGTCCTCGTCGAAGCGGTCGCACGGACGGCCTGGGAGAACGTCTCGACTCGGACCGCAAGCCTGACGGTGACCTGTAATCGGACCGTCGAGGCCGACAGAGCCCGGTTGCTCACCGTCTTCGAGAACCTCTACCGCAATTCGCTGGAACACGGACTGGACGACGTGACGGTCACCGTCGGGAACGTCCAGCGAGAGGGCGAAACAGGGTTCTTCGTGGCAGACGACGGCCCGGGCATCCCGGACAGCGAGAAAGACGACGTGCTCGAACGCGGCTACACGACGAGTCCCGACGGGACCGGACTGGGACTCTCGATCGTCACCGACGTCGTCACCGCCCACGGCTGGTCGATCACGGTCACCGACAGCGTCGACGCGGGCGCGCGGTTCGAGATCACCGGTCTCGAACAGCCGGGGACCGAGACGCCAGCCGGCGACTGAGCGGCGCGAACGTTTTTATCCGAAACCGGGACCAGCTCCGCTCGATGGTGGGAACGGTCTTCGGCGTCCGGGTCGCAGTCGCGCCGGAAGCGACCGCGACGGCGCTGACGTTCGTGCTCGGCGGCATCGCACTGGGGACCGTCAGCGGCCTGATACCGGGCCTGCACGCCAACAACATGGCGCTCCTCCTTGCGGCGGGCGCGAACGCGATTCCGGGGCCGCCCCGGTACGTGGGGGCAGCGATGCTCGCGGCGGGGACGGTCCACACGTTCCTGGACGTAGTTCCGACCCTGGCGCTGGGGGTTCCCGATCCCGCGATGGCCGCCTCGGCCCTCCCGGGGCACGAACTCGTCCTGGCGGGCCGCGGTCGGGAAGCACTGCGGTTGTCGGCACTGGGGAGTGGGCTCGCAGTCGTGTTCGCGGTGCCGCTCGCGGTGCCCGTCACCGAGGCCGTGACAGCGATCTATCCGACGCTCCGCGACCACCTGTCGGCCGTGCTGGCCGGCGTCGCGGTCGTGCTCGTGACGACGGAATCGAGCTACCGGGCGACGGTCGGCGCCGCGCTCGCGCTGGTGGCAAGCGGTGTCCTGGGAATGGCGACGCTCGACCTGCAGTCAGGTGGACTCGCGGCTGGCGGGATGCTCGCCCCGCTCTTCGCGGGGTTGTTCGGCGCGCCCGTGCTGCTGGAGGCGATCGGAGGCGGTGGCGTCCCGACGCAAGACAATGCGACGGTCGCGCTCTCCCGATCGGCCGTCGGCGGGCTGGCGCTGGTGGGAACGCTGTCCGGTGCGATCGTCGGGTTCGTCCCCGGTGTCTCGAGCGCCATCGCGGCGACGGGGGCGCTCCTGGCAGTCCCGTATCGGTACGGCGCACGCGGGTTCGTGGTCACGACCAGCGGCGTGAACACGGCCAACGCCATCTTCGCGCTGTTCGCGCTCCAGGCGCTCGGGTCGCCGCGAACCGGCGTGTTGGTCGCCGTCGAGGAGGCGGGCGTCCCGCTCGCGCTCCCGCTCCTGCTCGCGAGCGTCGCGCTGGCGGCCATCGTTGGGTTCCTGCTGGTGCTGGCCCTCGGCGACCGCTATCTGCAGGTGGTCGGCCGCGTCGAGTACACCCGGCTGTCAGTGGCAGTCCTGGGACTGCTCGTCGTCCTGTCGTTCGTGCTTGCAGGAGCGCTCGGTGTCGCCGTCTTTGCCGTCGCGACGGTAGTGGGGTCGATCCCGCCGCGGTTCGGAGCGCGGCGGGCAACGCTGATGGGCGTTCTGCTGGTCCCGTTGTTGCTGAGTGGGTGAGCCCACGACAGGAAGCCGCGACTGACCAGGGAGAATGAACCCTCAGTGGATCGGTCACGGGGCTTCGGTCCGCTCGCGTCTCACCCGGGCAAAGCGATCGTCGGTTCGCAACCGAAACAGACGCACGGGTCAGACGCACGCGAGTCAGGAGTCAGCCGTCCGGCTGACGCGTCGAAAATCGAGGACCAGAGCACACGTAACAGAGACATGAACGGGGTGCAACATTTAACATAGAGTAGCAAGAATGGGTGAACACTAGAAAATATGACCATCAACCCACGTGATTACGACCTCGACGAACTTCGGAAGATGGCCCGCGGTCAGAGCGAGGGTCCACGAAGCCCGCCGGCGAGCGACGAAGACGACGGAGCAGAACCGCCCGAACTGGACGGCTGGGGAACACCCGAACCAGAACTCGGCGCTCCGGAGGGTCTCCTGCAGGAGCAGTTCGACTCCGATATTCACCGGGAACTGCTCCCCCTCGAAGCCGGCGAGGACGAGCTGGCGAAACCGTATCTCGACGCGCTGCCGGAGAACTACGCGGCCGAGATCGTCGTCTTCGAGTGGCTGGATTTCCTCCTGGAGGACTTCGGCTACCAGGGCGCCAACGAAGCACTGCAGTACTACGAGTCGGTCGGCTGGATCACAGAGGACATCCAGACGACGCTCAACGACTACCTGGTCGGGATCAACGAGCCCGACGCGAACACCGTTCAGGACGGCGACATCGACAGCCACAAGCTCAGTCTGGTGTACGTTGCGCGCCTCGTCTCGATGCTCTGACATACCGAAAAGTCGGGGACGGGGACGGGTTCTGCCGCTTTCTTTATCAATTTTGAAGACAAGGAGTAGATTATATATCAGAGCCGCGAGTAGCGACGGCCGTCATGAGCGAGGAAGCGGATGCGGACGACGACGAGGCGGCGACTGAGAGCGAAGACCCGGCCGAGACGGAGGCCGAGGAACGTGTCGAAGAAGAGACCGAAACCCAGGACGTCGAGGCGGACGCAGCGAGCGACGGACCGGTTCCGGTCGGTGTCAAGCTCGGGAGTACGCGGACGGTCATCGCGATCCCGGAAGAGTCGGGCGACGTACGCATCATTCGGACGCTGACCTGTCTGGCGACGTACGACGATCCGCTCACCGGCGAGGAACAGGTCCTCTACGGCGAGGAAGCTGCGACGCAGTACCCCGACCGGGTCCAGTTCATGCTCCGGTCCGGGCTGCCCGAGGACGACGACCGGGCAGAGCTGACGAAGAAGTTCTTCAACACGGTGCTCGAAGAGAACGACGTTCCGGAGGACAGCGTCGTCGTGTACGCGATCCCGACCATCGAGAACGAGCGCGGCCTGGACAACCTCGAAGCCGTCATCCAGGAGAGCGCCATCGGCCAGCGCACGGTCGAGAGCTACCCCGAGTCGCTCTGTGGCGCGATTCCGGCGATGGGCGACGGCCTGGAAGCCATCGGCGAGATCTTCGTGTCGGTCAACATGGGATCGACGAACCTGGAGGCAGCCGCGTACCGTCGCGGCGAGCAGCTCAACCCCTTCGCGACGGGTGCGGTCACCGGGAACGAGGTCGACCGGATGATCGCGAACAACGTCGAGGGCGAGACCCAGGGTCGCGTCAACATCGACACGACGACCGCGCGCGAGTACAAGGAACAGCACGCGGACTTCGTCGACTTCGAGCCGTTCACGGACATCATCCAGCAGCCGGGCGGCGGCGCCCACGAGTTCACCATCGAGCGTAGCGTCATGGACGCCTGCAACCAGTACCTGGACGACGCCGTCGACGAGATCGCCAACAGCTTCCTCCCGGAACTGGCCAACGACCACATCAAGGTCTACCAGCTCGCGCTCGACCAGCCCATCGTCCTCACGGGCGGGATGGCCTGCATCCCGGGCATCGTCGACGAGTTCGAGAACCGACTCAGCGAAGAGCTGAACCGCGACGTCGAGGCAGTGGCCGCCGACAATCCGGACCTCGGTGCGAGCGTCGGTGCCCAGCGCATCGCCGATCACCTGATCGGGAACTAAACGCTCGACTCGCCCGCCCAGGCACGGTGCCAGCGGACGACCCGCGGCGTCGACGTCTCGCTTTTCCGCCCAGCCGGATGCGCCACCGCACCCTCGTGGCGAGCGGCGGCCTCTCGACCACGCTCGGTAGTCGCCTCGCCTGCTTCCGTCGCTGTCCGTCGTAACTCGTCCGGCATGTCGATCTTGAGCCCTGACATTGTGAACTGCCAGACGGTTTCGGCAGCAATCACCTAAAACTCAGTCAGACGCGCGTCTGCACTCCGGCAGACGATGGCAGTGAGACCGGCGTCGTTCAGACGACGCGAGGTCGAAGAGATTCAAACTGAGCAACAGCTGGCCGCATGACTCATATGCAGTGAGTGACAGTACTCAGTACGAACCCGCCATGCTCGCTTCCCACGACGACGACGCAATCAGCGACGAGGAACTGCTCACAGGGACGGGCAGCGGTGGCGTATTCGCCAGTGGGTACCTGCGGGACAAACCGCTCATCGAGTACCTGGGGGAGTCAGAGCGGGTTTCTCACCTGCTATCGAACAAGAAAAAGGGCGTCCGCAGGGAGACAGACGACGACAGTACGGCGTTCACGCCGGGCGACGACTACCGGGCGATCGCCGCGGTGACGGACACGAGGGTGTTGTTCGTCGTCGGGGGCTGTGACGACGGTGACGAGATGTTCGGCGTCCCGTACACCGAGATCGAGGACGTCAAGACGAACCGGGGCGTGTTGAAAAAGAGCGTCGACGTGTGGACGACCAGCGGCGTCCGCTGGCGGTTCTACGTCCGCAGTAGCGTCGACCTCAGGTCGGCAGCGGAGTACCTGGAACGGGCGGCGGTCGTCTGGTCGCGCGTCGAGAGCCAGTTACAACACGCCCGGAAGCACATCGCCGCGATCAGCGACCACACGTCCGAGCGCGACCACGAGGCGGCACGCGAGGCGGCCAAGAACGCACGCGAGTACGTCGAAGAGGCCCAGCGAAAGGCCACGGAACTCACCGAGGACCGGGCGGACGCCATCTGGGAACGCATCCAGCTCACGGAGCAGCGTCTCGACGAGGGCGCCCTCAACATTCACGTCTCCCGCGCGAAAGCGGACGTGGCGTCGGCCGAGCGCCTGTGGCGCCAGGAGCAGTACAACGACGCGTACGACGCGTACCTGGCGGCGCGAAACCAGTACGAGCGAGCGTTAGACCTCGCCAGGGAACGCGATCTCTCGGTGGCCGACGACATCCGGGCGCGGGCAGACCAGGTGACCCAGAGCATCGATCGCCTGTCGAAGTCACCGCTCCAGCGCGCCGAGGAGACCTTCGAGGAGGCCACCGCCGCCACGGAGCTATCCACGAGAGTCGACCTGCTCGCGGACGCCCTGGAGAAGTACCAGTCCGCGCTGGTCCTGGACTGGGGCAACGACACGCAGCGGTTCGCCGGTGACAGCGACGAGATCCGCACGACGATCGAGGCGGTCGTCGACGAACTCGTGGGCGCGCGCCGAGAACTCGCCGACAAGCACTGGCGCGCTGGCAACTGGTACAGCGACGCCGGGCAGTTCGATCAGGCGCGCGAGGAACTCACGGCCGCGAGAGAACACGTCGACGCGGCACTGACAGTCGCCGAGGAACTCAAGCCCGGACTGACCGCCGAGTTGGCGGCCGCGAAGCGAGAGCTCGACGCAGACCTCGACCGCGTCGGAACCGACGACGCAGACGATGCCGCTCCGGACGACGACGAGACCGACGAGCCGTCGGTCCGCGACCGCGTCACCCGTCTCTGGACGGAACGAGACTGGGAGACCACTCACGATCGAGAGGGAGTGGTCGACGTCGTCGCAACCAGAGAGGCTCCGATCCCCGAGAAGCAGTTGCTGGTCGTCGAGGAGCGGTCACCGGACGGCGAGTGCGACCAGTCAGTCGTCGAGTCGGCAGTCGCAGTTCGCGACGCCGACGGCGACGCCGACGTGGTAGTCGTCGTCACGAACGGGTCGTTCACCGAGCGCGCCCGGTCGCTCGCCCGAGAGCACAACGTGAAGCTACTCGACGGGGAGCGCCTCGACGAAGCTCTCGACGCCGCGGGATTCGCGACGACGGACGTGTAGGCCGCGCCTCATCCGCATCACTTTCCTCCAGCGGTACGAACTCGATCGGCCTCCACGAATCGACCACGAGGCATCCCCGCGAGCCAGGCGACGTCGAACTCCACGGACGGTGAGAAACCGGGACCGACGACACTGTGCGCTGGCCCTACTCGAGCTCTTCGACCGCCGCGTCGGGCGCGTTGGCCTTGACGCTCCGGATCCCCTTCTTGGCGTTCGCCTTCGTCGTGTATCCCTCGCCGCTGTCGGCGATGATGTTCCCGTTCGCGTGTCGAAGCCGCCATCGCCACTCGTCCGCGTCGTCTCGGAACAACTCGAAGGTCGCAGTCATCGGTGACGCGTACAGACGCGGGCCACGCCCTAATAGCCAGCGGGAGGCGACGTGACGGGAGTTATATGTCGGGGGCGAGTGAACACCGGGCAGCGACATGGGGGCACTGCTCTCGGATCTGACGGACGACCTCGCACACCAGTACGTGGCGAACGCACACGACCGACTGGCGGCAGACGGACCAGTTGCCGACGCCAGAGCCACCTGGGCCGAGTACGTTCGCGCGTGTCACGGCGACGTGGTCGCCGACGTGACCCTCCCCGAGAGCGACGTCGCCCCCGACGCCGAGACCATCGATCGCGTGTTCGTCCGAGCCTGCTACTTCGACTTTCTCGTCGACTCCCTGCTCGATGCCCTCGAAGGCACCGCTGGCGTCACGCTCCGTAACCGCGACCCGCGCACGAACACCGACGCGCTGTCGGTCGCCCTCGGGCCGCTCCACGACCGCATCCTGCCGCCGGAGCGCGGCCGCGACCGAGTGCGAGCAGCAGTCGACGAGGCGACGCTCCGGCGTCTCGGCCCCGACGCGCTCCGTGACCTCTACCAACGGGTCGTCCCGCGAGAAGTCCGCCTCGCCCTCGGCGAGTACTACACGCCCAGGGGCGTCGCCGACCTGGCCGTCGAGGGACTCGACGTCGACGACCCCGAAACCACGGTCCTCGATCCGGGCTGTGGCTCGGGCGTCTTCCTGACCGCCTGTCTCGACCGCAAGCTCACGGCGCTCGCGGACGAGTCGCCCCAGGAACGACTCGACGCCGTCGTCAGTTCCGTCGTCGGCATCGACCTGAACCCGGTGGCCGTCAAGAGCGCGAAGCTCGCGTACTGCGCGACCCTGTTCGACGACCTGGCGTCGCCTGCGGTCGACGAGATCGAAGTCCCGGTGTTCCTGACCGACGCGCTCGGACTGGTGCGGGAAGACGACCCCCGTGTCAGCGGCGAGATGGCGACCGGAAAGTTCGATGCCCTCGTAGGAAACCCACCCTGGGTCCCCTGGGAGCGGTTGCCCAGCGAACTCAAGACCCGCTTGCGCGAGCGGTACGTGGACGAGTTAGGACTGCAGCCACACGAGGGCGTGGTGGCACGGCTGGGACACAACAACGACGACATCGCGGTGCCGTTCGTCTGGGTCTGTCTGCACCGGTACCTGCGCCGGGACGGAACGGCGAGTTTCGTCCTCAAACGGGACATCATGCGCGGCGCCGCGGGGGCCGTCCTGCGCCGCCTCCAGGTCGGCGACCGGTCCCTGTCGGTCGAACACGTCCACGACTTCGCCGGCCTGGAGCCGTTCCCCGAGGTGGGCGCGAACGCGGCGCTATACCGGTTCGCGGCCGATTCCGACTCTTCGTTCCCCATCGAGACGACGGTCTGGCGGTCGACGGACGGGGCGTCCACGGACTACGGGACGGGGTCGACGCTGCGCGAGACGGCGACGCGACAGCGGACGGAGTTGCGGCCGCTCGACCCCGACGACGCGACCACGGCCTGGATTCGGGCCGACGCGGAGCGCGCGGCACTCGGCGAGTGCGCCCACGACATCAGACACGGGCTCAAAGACGACGCGAACGCCGTGTTCGGGCTCGACCGGGCTGTGCTGGACGAACTGGAGCCCGACCTGGTGTATCCGTACGTCAAGTCGCGGCACGTGCGGAAGTACGGGCTGACCGGGCACGACCTGCGCCTGGTCCCGGCCGAGAAGGCGGGCGAGGACAACGAATCGTGGCTCCGGGAGACCTGTCCGGAGACCTACGACTACCTCGCAGCCCATCGCGAGACCTTGCTCGATCGGTCGTCGTCGTGGCTGGACAAGGGCCCCTTTTACTCGGTGTTCGGTCTCGGGGAGTACACGTGGGCCGACTACAAGGTCGCCTGGTGTCGGCTGGGATTCAAACCGGACTTCGCGGTGCTCTCGACGCGCCAGGACCCCGATCTGGGAGAGCAACCGGTGATCCCCGGCGACCACTACATGTTCGTCGCCACGGACCACCGTGAGACCGCGCACTTCCTCTGTGCCCTGTTGAACTCCGCGCCCTACCAGCGCACGCTCCGGGACATCTCGTCGAACGGGAAAGCCAGTCTCTCGAAGTCCGTCGTCTCGGAGCTCCACCTCCCGGGCTGGCCGGACACGGAGACCAGTCGGCGACTGGCAGCCCTCTCGATGGAGGCCCACGAACTCGTTGGCGAGTCCCACGACGGACAAGACCGGCAGGCAGCCATCGAGTCGATACAGGTGGAGATCGATCGGCTCGTCGAGGAGGCGCTGACCGCCGGACGACTGGGCGAGTAGCGCGACGAGCACCGGCGGTTTCCGAGCGTGAACGGTCGAGCGATTCATTATGGAGGAGCAACAAGTGAGAAATACGACGTGTAGTGTATGGGGGGACGCTTGGACGCCGAGCAGATACTGCGATCCGGGTCCGACGCGGGGTCGTCGGGGGGGTACCTGCGAGGCAAACGACTGACCGACTACTTCGAGGGGTCCGAACGCCCGGCGTTCGTGCTCTCGAACGAGACGAAGGGCATCAAACACGAACGGGGCGGCGAGACAGCGGTCGTCACCCCGGGCGAGGACTACCAGGCCGTTGCAGCCGTTACCAACGAGCGAGTGCTGTTGGTCGTCGGTGGAAACGACGAGCGGGGCGGCCGCAATCGCGAGGTCTCCCTGCCGTACACGGAGATCCGCTCGATCGAGACCAAGACCGGCGTGTTCAAGAGCCGACTGACGATCACGGCCCGAACCAGCGACACGTATCACTTCGTGCTGAGCGGCCGTGAGGCCCTGGACGAGGTCGAGGCGTACGTCGAGCGAGCGATCGCCTACTGGGTCGCGGTCGATCGGCGACTCGAAAAGGCCAGAGACCACCTCTCGACGATCGAGTCCACCATCGAAGCGGGCGATCCACGGGCCGCAGCCGACGCGTATCGCCGGACTCAGGAGTTGCTCGACCAGGCCAGCGAGGTCGCAGAAGCGTTCGAGTCCGGCACCCGCGCGATGGAGCGTCGGATCGACCAGCTCGAGACCCGGCTCACGCTGACGGAGATTCGGGGCCACCGCCTCCGGGGCCGACAGCTCGCCGAGACTGCGACTGACGCGCGAGGCGAGGACGACTACGAGGCAGCGCTCGACGCGTACACCACGGCGAAGTCCCAGTACGAGCGCGCCGTCGACCTCGCCGCGGCGAGCCAGAATCGCGACGCCGAGAAGTTACGATCGGAACTGACGGACGTCTCGAAAGCCGTCGAGGAGATACGGACCGAACCGCTCTTGCGCGCGATGAACGCCTGTGCGGAAGCGATCCAGGCCGACGAACCGGCACCGGAGCGCTGGCGGACGGCAATCGACGTGTGTCACGACGTGCACGGGATTCTCCACCGCGACGACCGGTTCGACGGCGATCCGGCGGCACTTCGCTTTCAGATCGAGTGGCTCGTTCAGAACTGTCTGAACGCACACGAGCGGGCGGCCGAACAGGCCGTGAGGGCGGGCGAGGAGTATCGCGAGCAGGGCGACGACGAGGCCGGACGCAACGCGTTCGAGCGCGCCCGCGAACACCTCCGACGGGCGCGCGACCTGGCCAGGGAGTTCAGGTCCGGCGTCCCCGCGAGATACGAAACCGCCCTCGAAACGGTGTATCAGGCGGCCTGACCGCCCACGGGCGCTCGCAGTGCAGGTTTTCACAGCGTGGGAACGGTCGACGGCGTTGATGTCCCCGACGCCGAAGAGACAGGCGAGCGCCATGAGCGAACGTTCGGACGCGGCACCGACCTGGACCGCATACGAAGTTTCGAACGGTGAGTACGTCGTCTGTGAGCGCGGGAACCCCCACGCGTGGCTCCGCTCCGACGCCGTCGTCCCGCTCCCGGACAGCGAGCACTCGCCGGCGGGCGACGACGAGACGCACGTCCGGGAGTCCTGACGAGTCTCAGTCGGCGAGCCAGTCGGCCACGTCCCCGAGCGCCGCCATTCCGCGGACGTCGGTCTCGCGTTCGGGCAGGACGCTGACCTCGTGGTCCGGAAACCGCTCGCGAGTCTCCGCGATGATCGCCTGCTGTGACTCGTGTCTGGCCTGACAGCGCTGGCAGTCGGGCGCGGGGTCCACGACTACTTTGTTCACGACGAGGCCGTCGACGGGAATCTCGAAGGCGTCGAGTTGCTCGACCAGCCGTTCGGTTTCGGCTAGCGCCATGCGCTCGGGAACGAGGACGACCCGGAACTCGGTTCGGTCGGGGTCGCGAAGGATCGCGGCCACGCGCTCCATCCGTTCCTGGAGGTCGGCGAAGCGGTCCTGTGTCTCTGCCTCTCGGCTGGTCATGTAGTAGGCCGGCCCGAGGACCATGCGCTTGGTCGAGTCGGCGATGCGGCGAACCTGGCTGCGGATCGACATCGCCGTGCGGGCGGTCGCGCCGACCACACTGGGCATATCGAGCAGTCTGAGCGTGTGCCCGGTCGGGGCCGTGTCGAGGACGACGACGTCCCAGCGGTCGCTGGCGGCGTACTCGACGAGCGTGTCGAGGGCCGCGACCTCGTCGCTCCCGGGCGCGAGCCCAGCGGCGAACACGTCTTCGATCTGTTCGTCCTCGACGCGGACGCCGACGTCGGCGAACTCGTCGAACAACGTCGCGAACAGGTCCTCGTACTCGTCCATGCGTGCCTCGGGATCGATCTCGACGGCCCAGAGGTGGTCGGCGAGCCGCGTCGGCTCCGCCCCCACGTCTCGCTCGAACGAGTCCGACAGCGAGTGGGCCGGGTCCGTCGAGACCACGAGCGTCTCCTGGCCGTCGCGGGCGAGACCCACGGCAGTCGCCGCCGCACACGTCGTCTTACCGACCCCGCCTTTGCCACCGTAGAGGAGGTAGCGAGTCACGGCCGGAGTTCCACGGCCAGGTGGAAATGCGTGTGGTGGCCCGGGGGCGGTCCCGGCCCTCGAACTGCGCCACAAGTATTTATCCTTCGAGGGCCGACACGCAGGCGGCGATGTCTCTCTACACGGTCCGGCGCGAGATCGAGTCTGTCGGCACTGCAAACGCGGCGAGTACCGGCGTCGCAAAATCGACGGCGGCCGACGACGTCCGCGAACAACTGACCGAAGCGGGTGCGGACGCGATCGCCGCGCTCGACGTCGAAGCGACGGACGTCTACGAGTTCCCCTCCGGCCCGTTCGATCCGTATCGCGTCCACATCGAGGTGACGCTGTCCGTGACCGTCGAGGCGTCGGACGACGCGACGGCCACCGAAGTTGGCGAGGACCGAATCGCAGAGATTCTGGCAGCGAGCGGCCTCGACGACGTGGAGTACGCCGGTCCGGCCGAGGCCGACGCAGCGGCGTGACTGCGGGCGGCGATCGGGCACTGCGAGGCCCCAGTGTTGCCACTGGCAGGTCCGACTCCGAAGGCCAGGGAGGTCCTAGAGGAAGTCCTCGTCGGGACCGCGACCGGCCGGGTCCTCGGCGGTGTCCCACATGTCGTCGGCGAACTCGTCGGCCATGTCCGTCGCGGGATTGTCTGCGGAAGTGTCACGCGTGTAGGCGTCCAGTCCCGCGGAGAGCAACTCCTCGACGGCCTCCTCTTCAGTGACGAACTCCTCGTCGACGAGCCGTTCGAACTGTGCGTACACGTCCTGTGGAAGCGAGACTTCGACGTTCGGCACGAGGGGAGTTATCCCATCGGACCTTTTCAATCTTGGGGCGAGCGACGTCGGTGCCGCGCCGTCGGGCGCCGACCGACGAGCCCGCTGTGGGGGACGACACGCCTTTGAGCGGCGTCGGCCAATGTCCGCGTATGGGTCGGTTCGGACTGCGCCTGCTGATGGGACTCGTCGGCCTCTCCCTGCTCGCGTTCTACGGCCTGGCTGCCTGGCTCACGTACGCGCTCCTGGCGACGTTCTGGGCCAATCGTCCCCCGCTGGGGACGACCGTCCTCGTCGTCGCGGGGATGACGGTCGTCTTCGGGTATCTGAGCTATCAGTTCGGCACGGCTCGGATCCTGTCGAGTCTGGACGCCGTGGAGATTCCGCGACGCGAAGCGCCGGGGCTCTACGACCGCGTCGACCAGTTGGCGGCGGAGATGGACGTCGACTCCCCGCGGCTCCTGGTCGCCGAGATGTCGTTGCCCAACGCGCTCGCCCTGGGGAGCGCCGGGAACGGCGTCGTCGTGCTCGATCGGGCGTTGTTTCGCTTTCTCACCGACGAGGAGCTGCTGGCGATCCTCGCCCACGAGTTCGCCCACCTGGAGAGCCGCGACAGCCTCGTCCAGACGATGGCCTACAGCGCGATGCGGACGGTCGTGGGGTTCGTCACGTTCGCGTTCCTGCCGCTCTTGCTGTTCGTCACTGGGGTCGCCCGGGCGATGGCCTGGATACGCGGCCGGCCCGCCGAGTGGTCGAAGGGACTGTTCGGGCAGTTCCAGCTGTTCGTCCACAACGGCGTCGCGCTCGTCTTTCTCGTGCTGACGCTACTGATTCGCGCCCACTCGCGCCGTCGCGAGTTCGCTGCCGACGACCGGGCCGCCGAGGTGACCGGCAGACCACTGGCGCTCGCCCGTGCACTCTCGAAGATCGATCGGATCAGCAATCCCGACTGGGGACTGCTCTCCCCGCTGTACACGCGCGGGGACGAGGACAACGGACTGGGGCGTATCTTTTCGACCCACCCCGGGA
The DNA here is from genome assembly GCF_042678165.1 of Halorientalis brevis. Classification (GTDB taxonomy): domain Archaea; phylum Halobacteriota; class Halobacteria; order Halobacteriales; family Haloarculaceae; genus Halorientalis; species Halorientalis brevis. Next base: position 140,459 of record NZ_JBHUDJ010000001.1, read on the forward strand.
CTGACGACCGCGTGGAGCGGCTGGTCGAACGCGCCAACGCCACCCGCCCCCAGGCCATTCGTCTCCGATACTAGCCCGCGCCGGACGGCCGCCGATCCCGGATCGGCTACCGTTCCGCAACTGCTCGGGTCGGAACGGCCGACACAGTCATGTGTCCTGGGGACAACCCACACAGACATGTGTCTGCCCACCCAGCAACCCTGTAGCGAGGACGGCTGTGACCGGTTCGCGATGCGCGGGACGACGGTGTGTTTCGGGCACGCCTCGATCGAAGAGATCGTCAGCTGAGCCATCGAGGGGCGAGTGGTCCGAGAGGAGCAAGACGCCAGCCCGGCGCGATCAGTTTTTATGTGCCGGAACGACTTCGGTTTCGACGACGGTCAGCACCGTCTCCAACTGCGACTGCCACTCCGTCAGCGTCGCCGCGGTTGCTTCCTGGACGGATTCGAGTTCCCGCTGCTGTTCCGGCGGGAGTTCCGGCAGTTCGTTCCCGCAGGCAGAGCAGTAGTCCTCGTCGAGTTCGTCGACGTCCGTTCGGCACTGGAGACACTCCCAGAACACGGGAAGTTCGCGACTGCACTCACCGCAGAGCTTCGAGTCCTGATCGGCGTCGTAGCCGCATTTCGGACACTTCACCGTCGTCAGGACGTTGATGTAGTCCTGGAAGTAGCCCACGATCTCCAGTTCGTATCGCAGGAGACCCAGAACCTCCTCGGACAGGTGCGCGATCGCGTCGCGCTTCGCCTGGGTGTCGGCCTCGAGATGCAGGTTCGCGAACATTAGCTTGGCCGTGAGAATGTGGTTTTTCGCGTCCCGCGCGTCGATGAGAAAGCTCTCGCTGTTCCTGACGATCTCTCCCTCGTCGACGTCACCGTCGCCGAGCACCTGATTCGCGTATTTCGACACCAGGCTTTCGATCTTGTCCACGTACGCGATCGCCCGTTGGAGGTCCTGCAGTGACTCGATCGGATCGACCATCGAGTCCTCGGCAGCCCCCTCGGCCGAAGCATCGGCCGCCTCGGTGAGTCGTCGCTTACACTGCCGACACACGGTGAGCAGATTCGCAGTATCGTGAGAGCCCCCGGCGTCGAGCGGGACCAGGTGATAGGCCAGCAGTTCGGCGTCGCCCTTTTCACCGCCTTTCCGTTCACAATTCTGGCACGTGTACCCGTCCTGTTCGAACACCTCCCGTCTGCGAGACCGCCAATCTCGCGGATACTCAGTGTTGACCATGAACCCACAGACAGAATTATCGCCTATGATTTTTTCGGCCAAATTATCGTATCTGACTCCTGTACCAGAATATCGGAAAGTTACTTTTGATAACTACCCGAATCAGTTTTGTCGGGTCCGTCACACTCCGAAAGAACCTCAGTAGCAACTCGTGTTCCGCACACTCGAGTTATCATTCAAATCACAATTCCAGGTTCGCTCGGACCGGGCAGGTCACAAAGTGACGTTCTGGGGATAGTAGGACAACGCGTGCCGAGGCGGGCGGGAGTTAGCTGGACTTCGAGTCCAGTTGCGTTTTCACCCGCGACACGCTCGCGTGGATCTCGTCGACCATCGCTGTCTGTTCCTCGTTTGCCGCTGCGACGTCTTCCACCTCGGTTGCGACTGTCTTGGCACGTTCGACAGCCGTGTCGACCATACTGGCGAGTTCCTCTGCGCTGGCGGCCTGCTCGTCCGTCGCGTCGGCGATCTCGTCGATACCGGACGTCGTTTCCTGGATGGCGTCGACGATCGCGACCTGGTTCTCCACGAGCGTCTCGACGTGTCCGACGGCGGACTCGACGTGTGTGTTCGCCGTTTGGACGTTGTCAGTCACGTCGGCGGCGTTGTCCCGCAGTTCCGACACGATCTGCTCGATCTCGTCGACTTCCTGTTTCGACTGCTCTGCGAGCTGTTTGATTTCGTCTGCGACGACGGCGAACCCTTCACCGTCCTGATCGGCCCGGGCCGCCTCGATGTTCGCGTTCAACGCGAGGAGGTTCGTCTGCTCTGCGATCTCGGTGATCACGTCGACGATCTGATCGATTTCGTCGAGTTTGGCGGTGAGGTCCTGCGTGCTCATCCCGACGTTTTCACCCGCTTGGGCCACTTTCTGGGTGATATCGAGGACCGTTTGCCCGGACTCCTGGGACGCCTCGGCTAATCGGCGCGCCTCGTCGCTCGTCGCGCTGACCTCCTCCGCACTCGACGCGATTTCTTCGATCGTCGCGCTGAACGTCGCGATCTCGTCGCTGATCTCGTCGAGATCCTGGGCCTGTTCTCGGCTCACCGAACTTATCTGCTCGGAGCTCGTCGCCACGGTTTCCGACGACGTCTGTAGATCGGCGACTGCAGATTCGACCTCCTCGGCCATCTGCTCCTGCAGTTCCTCGACCATCAACCGCTGTTCGACGAGTTCCGTGACCCGAGACGCGACCTCGAAGGCGCCGACGACTGTGCCGTCATCGGCAGTCAACGGGAACCCCGCCGCCCGGACGTGCCACGTCTCCCCCGTCGTCCCCGTCCCGGTCCTGATCTCGTCTTCCCGAATGGACTCACCCGTTCTGACGACCGTCTCGGCGAGCGTTTCCGTCTCGCCGTCGGTTCCGATGACGTCGTACGCCGGCTTGCCGATCACGTCCTGCTTTTCCCGCCCGATGATGTCCGCCATTCCCTCGTTCCAGTGCGTAATACAACCGCTCTCGTCGACGACGACTACCGGCTCTGGAAACGCTGCAACGACCGTGTCGAACAGTTGCCGCCAGAAGTCACGTTCCCGTCGCAGAGTTGCCTGCTCGTCCGCCCCGTCAGAAAGGACACTCTTCGCGAGTTTTTTCGAACTCATTTTCTGTTTCTTACAGTTTTTCAGAGACACGTAGCTATCTTCAATCTCACGTTCGTATCAGGGCAGACCAGTTCAGCAAACGCGATTCGTCGTGAGACACGTTCTTGTGCTACGGGTTTGGAAAAGCGGTTCTGCCACGTTCGGCAGAGAAAGGACGCTCGGCTCGTCGCGGAGCTGTGACTGAGAGATGAGGCCGTCGTTAGTGAGGATTTGAACCGCGAGGAGTTCGCTACCGCTCGTCCTCTAGGTGCAATCTGTCCAAGGACAGATGTGAACCTCACGAGTTGTTCGGCGCAAAATCAGTGGGTTGGGGCGGGTCGGGATGCTTACGTGGTAGTTGCGGCTTCGTAGGTTGATGTCTTCGCTCATGGGTTACTGATCAGGCAGGTACTTGCGGCGCTGTTCCATCTTCTCGCGTAGGGTCCGCCGGTCGTAGTGGCGGTCAAGAACTTTGTCCGAGACGTTCATCCGATCCTGAACCACGTCGCGCGGCGTATCCTGTAGCAGATAGCGAGTCAACGATCCACTCCGCGCATCGTGTGGTGACCGGGACGACGGGCACTTCGTCGCCATCTTGTACGGTGCTGCCTCGCAGGAGTCGATCTCCCGGTCATGGGGGCACTCTTCACCGTACCAACAGGGCCTTGTAATCGCGTACATCGTGTTCCGAATCGTGGAGACACGCGGCCGGCCCTGTCTCGTCGTCAGAAGCGGATCACGCCCGTAGGAATCCTCGATGTCGTTCCGTGGACCGTTGATGTAGTCGTGGAGAACTTCAGCGACGTACTCGGAAATCCCGTTCCACCGCTCGCCACGTTCCCCGTTCTTCAGTGGGGTATCGGTTTCCGGTCGGTGAACGAAATTCACAGCTGGGCCGTCAACTCTCGGGTGAGTGCCGTCGAGATCTACGTCTTCCAGATCCAATGCACGAATACCACCAGCACGGCAGCCAGTGTGCCACAGCAACAGCAAGATGACGTGCTTCCGGCTGGCGTAGTGATAGCGGTCCAGATAGTGGAGAATACTATCGGCACGGGCCGGGTCGAGCGTGGTGTCGCTTACCTGTTCGTCTTCGCTGACGGTCGGCAGAATAATCTTCGACGGCAAGCTCTCTGGTACTGCATCGACCTTCGAAACGAAACGGAGGAAGACACGAAGCGTGGACAAATGGTTGTAGAGAGTCTGCTGTCCCACCTCGGCGTAATCGTCCATGTAGTGCTGATCATAGTCCTCGAATCCATCACGACGGGCGACGCGGAACGCGTGGAGAGTCCGACCGTCGACGTCGTTCATGTTAGTGATGCCTTCGGCGCGGCACCACCGGACGAACGCTGTTAGCCGATAGCGTTGTGACCGGAACGTCTTCGGCCGAAGTTCCCCTCGTCGAGTATCGAGGTACAAATCCATCGCTGCCTCCGGTTCGAGCGGATCAAGATTGTCGCTCATTCCCGCTCACCGCCACACCCACAGTAGGTGGTAACCGTCTTCGGAAGCTACCTTTGCGAAGTGATTCAGCCCTACCGGGGGCAGGTTCCAGATACCCGTGAGAAGGAATTTCGACAGCGATTCGTGACGCTTTCGTGCGGGATGCTTTTGTCCCGCGGATTTGAAGATAGTCATGCTTCCGTAGCTTGGATACGGGAGCCACGGCGGGCCGATGCTGCAACATCGGGTCCGCTTCTTGCGATCAGACCTGCTTGGTAGAGGTCCGCATGTAGCTTCCGTGAGAGCATACAATTTCCCCAGAGAAGTTAATACTTTTGGGGAAGTTAATAGTGCCAGGGTAAGTATTGATGCATGTCAACTTATACACGCCACCCGCAACTACTTATCCTATGGGCGGCCGAAAACCGACTGTGAGTGATGATAAAATACTAACCATTATCGCTGATGCCACAGATCCGGTACTCTCTGCCCCAGAGATTGCAGATCAACTCACGATTGGCGAGCAGGGAACATATCAACGACTCCAGGATCTCGAAGATCGAGGCTTGGTAGAGAGTAAGAAGATTGGACAGGGGCGAGCGTGGTGGATAACAGACGTAGGAATGGATTTCATTTCAAGCAGTTAATTATTCTTGGGACCTTTTATAGCCGGTTAGTTTTCAAAGAAACCTACGTCATTCTCGTCTAGTCATAGGAAAAAACCAGTTCAACATTCTCAGTTACTCTATCTTGTTACAGAGGTTGAATTGGTTCCACAATCCACTCACAAATTGGCCGTACAATCTCAACTTCTTCTACTATATTTTTCGCAGGGTTCTAAATAAACAGTTGTGTCCACAATACGATGTTGGAATTAATCCTCAGATTTGAGTTTCTCATGGAAATCAATAACAAAGTGCCTATTTCTGAATTTTGAGAATCTACTAACCTGTGCAGAAAAAGTCACAGCCAGGAATAACAATAGCGATGTAAGCAAGTATCTTTGTTCTAGTGTCCAATCAGTCCATCTCATCGTAGGTGTGTATGTTGTTAATATCGCTAATATATTCACTAATGAAAATATGAAAAAAGGCGCCCAAAGCGAGAACGAAATGTTCCTAGAAAAGGTTGTTAGTATATTATATCGACCATATAAAGTCTGCTCACCAAAGAGTTTTGAATACCCTAAGTAACGAACCCAGTTGAAGTCAGGTTTTCCGTTTGGAAGTGATGTCTGATATATGTCTAAATCTACCTTACTTTCTATTTCTTCTTTTATGTTTGACGAGATGGTTGATTCACAATGACCGGCCAGTTCAGTAGATGGATTTGTGATGTTTGTGTTCCCTTTCTTAAACCATTCATCAATATTTTCATCCGGATATTCAGCAGGCAAGAATTTGTAAAGATGCCTAAATTTGAAATGGTCTATGTCGCTGAAAAGTACAGGTTGAAAGGAATCTTCATCGGCATATAGCACTTCTATTATATCATCTTGGCCCTCTTGTTCGGTATTTATTGGAATCACATTCAATATGAGTCCGTGGAGGAGTTTAATCATCGGTAGTTGAAGACTGAACAGCACATAAATGCTGAAAGCCAGTGAAAACAAATACAGTATAAGAGCTTCTGGTGTCGGCGGTTGAGGACTTGGTGATGAAAGGAAGACCTCGGAAATAGACTCAGTGTCGCGTAAAGGTGAGGAAACTAGTAGCAACCCCTGTGACACAAGTAACAATAATGATATTTGTAACATCAGTACTCCGAAAAGAAGCCCGATATTTGTGTGCAATATTTGATTGATCTTACCAGTTATAAAGTGAATTCCTCGTCCAACAATCAACCCAAATATTACAAGTACAATGGCTGCGACGGCTCCAGAGGTCAGACTATCAGGAATATTGTCTAATGATGTATCAGTAGTGACTGGGAACAGCAAAAGCAGAAACATTATTCCAGGCAAAATATCCACTAATATATCATATATTCTAAGTTGCTGTATTGCCATGGTGACAACCCTAAAACCAGATAGTTAATTAATTAACGATAATCAGACTAGCCATATTTTCGATATATGAGACCAGCGTATCATGTGCTTTTTCCCATCTTAATGTAAGTTATCCCGAAAGGTTACTACTCGGTGGATGTCCGGAACCCCCGATGAGTACCAGTAACAAACTGGGAAGAATTGAGTTCTGTGGATGCTCAAAAACCCATATCAGTGCAACAGCCGGCGGTTGCACGTCGATATTTTCCCTCGCCCGGTTTTGCACATACTGACCGGTCACCCCATGTGCAATTTGATCGGTGATCGCTGAGGACCACCGGCGAAATCGCCCTGATCACGCTGGCTACCAGGCCTCTCTTTATATACTATATCCGGTTGAGTTAGTCGAAACAGCTAGGATTCCAGGGAGCATGTGCAAAAACAGGATGCGAATTCACATGAACGAAGGCCGGGAGCGTCGCCTAGAACACCTCGTCGACGCCACTGGTGAACGCACCAAGAGTAAAGCCATCGACACAGCAGCCGAGTACTATATCCAGATGGCTGGGTGTGATGCCGTCCCGACTGGCGCGGTCGAACAGCTGATGCAGTTAGCTGTCGATGAGGGGAGCGTTACACCAGCACAAATTGCGACTATCCTCGATCTCGATGAACTCCCAGTGTGCTACGACCACGAATGGTCAGTCGGGCACAAGTGATGCCTCACGCATTACCACTTACATTTATGAAAATGAACAAAATTGCCATGATATCAGTAACTCCAACAATTCCAAGAGATATGCTTAGACGAGAAATAAGACCAGGTAAATGATACTTTCATTGATGGGTACACCTACGGTAAATTCACACAATCACGCCTTGTCCGGTACATAGTATACGAACCGGTTTTCTCTCTATCCGATTACTGATGTTTGAATCCACATCTTGCTTTACAGATCGAAGTTCAGGTCAGTAGCCCATTGGAAAAACACCCACAATTATTCAGGGATGAACTCAAATGATAGTAATCATATGTATTCTTAGCATATCCTTTGTGTAGAAGACTTAATTGATATGAACACGTCATCTTGGTATAGTGAATAGCTGTAAATTTGAGTTTCATCCAGAATATTGGGAAGGAGCAGCAGATCGCGTTAGACAACCAGAGCCTTGCCCTTACCCAACTTTAGGAGATACTGATTACTGTGCTTTTCATTCTGCGGATGTCGTTAGCATGCTATATTCATCTAGACAGGAATTGCAGAGGGTATATAAAGAGACAATTCGTCAGGTAGGGAGGATAAAGCTGCTCGGTTGTACTGTACTTTATCTTGATTTTCAAGATCTACAAGAGGTTGTTGATCTAGACGAGCCAATCAGTATTGGCTATTCAACATTCAATCACAAAATTGACCTTTCACAGATGAAGTTCGATGATAATGTCAACATATCTGGTTGCAATATACCATCTCTGATCATCCAAAATAGTACACTTTCTGAATATCTTAACCTCTGGGATAGCTCAGTGGCTGTATTCGATTTGAGCAAGACAGAGATCCGTGGTGACTCACATTTCGAGAACACCACGTTTGGTACAGCTACATTCAATAATACAACATTCCACGGCACAGCATCGTTCTGTGAACAAGAACCAGAAGATGCAACAATAAAAGAAGTAAGTGAAGAGATTGGCAAAAGAGGTGCAGAATTCGCCCTGCCTGCAAATTTCCTTGGCACAGAATTTAAAAATCTTGCAATATTTTCTGGTGTGAATTTCAACACTACTGCTATTTTTTCAGATGCAATTTTCCGACTCGGAGGAAGTTTCAAGCGTGTCAAAGCAAAAGTAGGAATGCATTTCGGTTCTGCAAGATTTCTTGGTCGTGTTGACTTCAGTGAGGCATCATTAGGATATACTGGTTTTAATTCAGCACACTTCGAGGATGTTATTAGATTCGAAGATGTGACATTTGGAGGGCAATTCCCGCCATATCTTACAACCTCGATAAGCAATCATATTACTGCTGAAGGGATTCAAAGTTCCATGAATTATGCTTCTGCCTGTCAAAAGGCAATGCGGAACCATTTTTACGCTTTTCTGGCCAGTCAAATGTGGGACCTGTCAGCAAGCTTTGCTGGATCGCGTCCTGATGATTATTTCTATTTTGAAAACGTCTCAGCTACGTCGCCGATAGAGTTCACTCAACTATCATTTGATTATCTGGCTTTGAGCGCGGAAATACACCGTCATCGGAGAGATGCGATTTCCTTAGAAGGAGCGAATATTAACCGTGGAGAATTAATTGTGAAAGATGCTGATAAAACTCGGTATCAATTAAGTCATGCGACTCTTGGCGCGGTTGATTTGGGCTGGCCAAACGGTGAAAGTGCATTTAATAATTTATATATTGCAGACACTCGATTCGATGGATTCGACTTTTCAAACTATCGCAGATCCCTAATAGACTCTGATTGGATTATTGATGGTGTTGCTCTGAAACAGAATGATCAGGAGCCCTTAAAACGAGAAACCACTTACTCAAAAGCAAAAGCGGGAGCCGCTCAGCAAGGAGATACTCACTCAGAATCGAATTTCTTGATAAGAGAGCGACGTTTCCGCAGAGAACGATATATATCGGATATAAAATCAGTAGACAGTTACAAAGACAAACTGAAACTAGGGGTGAATATTATCTCAAATTATCTCTATGATATCTCCTGTGAATATGGTGAAAACCCTCGGCGGATTTTATCATGGTCTATTAGCTCTATATTTATTTTCTCATTTGTCTATTGGCTTACCAAAGAAATCATCATCGAGAAGAAAAATTTAGTTATACAAATAAACACCCAGCAATCTATTGAATATCTGAATTTTAGCCTTCAAGCATTCACTTCATTCTTTCTCCCAGGGAACTTAGCTCCAGAGGCACCGATAATTCATTTCATTAGTTCAATCGAGAGTTTCATAGGTGCATTCCTGACTGCTCTCTTTGTGGCTACTATCGTGCGCACAATTGAGCGCTAATTATCAAATACAGATTGTTAATTTTTACTATATGTTATTATTCATACATGGGTTATTGCATTTAAAACCGTGTAGAACCCGATCTATTCACAGACATGTTTTGTTGCCACCCTCTGTTTTACTCTATTGCTCACTCGGTCGAGATAGCCGCTTTCAGGCGGCAATCGCACTATGCAAGGCAAACTCGACTTACCGGATGCCGTCATCAGCCCGTTTTTTGTGCTGTCGTCGGCCATCGCGATGGGCCTTATCAACTTCGAGCTGATGGGCTTCGATCTCGCCAGTACCGCACTCGAATTTACCTCTGACGGCTACGTCTCGACGGTTACCTACGCCGGGATTATCAGCCTGCTCGCGCTGTTGATCGCCTACGCCACGAATCGCCGGGACTTCTCCGGCATGGGCTTCGTTGAACTGTGGGTGGTCGTCGCCACGGTCGGCCTGGTGATTGCCCCGCCGTTCGTCCCAGTCTTGAGCGGCCTGCTCAGTAACAAGTTCGCCGGCCTCATCGCCGTCGTCATCCAGGCTGGCGGCTACTACAGCCTCTCCTACGTGGGGTAACATGACGGGACGATCCAATCGCAAGAGCGCTATGCGAGCGACACTCCGGCGCGGGCTCTCCGTTACGCTCGCGCTGCTGGTGCTGTCGTCGGCTGGCATGAGCCCGGTCGGGACCGCCGCAGCTTCCCACAACTGCGGCGCGATAGACCTCACCGCTGGCCTCGCAATCACCGCAGGTGGTGAAACGGCCGAGGCCTTCGGACTGGGCACCAACGAGGACTTTGATGGCGACATGCTGCCGGGATGCGACCTGCTGCATGGATCAACCGATACAGGCGCACTCAACGGCACCGACAAAGAGCAGGCCCGCACTGAACTCAAGATCGCCGCGGCCACGGCTGCCCAGCACGCTCGCGACGAACTGAAGTGGTGGCACAACGGCCTCCAGGGCCTCCCCCAGCAGGCTCGCAACGACGCGCTCGCTGCCTACGGCCGCGCGCTCGATAACGGTACCTCACAAGCAGCAGCCCAGATACAAGCCAACGAGTCTGTCAACGAGTTCTACAGCGTCCGCGTGACCAACCTCGTCGCTGACTGGAACAAACTCGTCGTCGCTTGGGACGATTACCAGCACACGGAAGAAACCGAAGGTCTAGACGGGTTCTTTGTCGGCCGACTCCGGACAGATGGAGAGCAGCGGAACGATGCCTCGATTGAGGCGACGGATTCCGTCTCCCTCTCGAACGGGAGTACTGCCGATGCCTACCGGATCAACCAGTACGGGCTCGTCTCTGAAACCGGCAGCACGGTTCTGATGGTGAATCAGACCGTCACTACTCCGAACTCCACGGCATGGAATCAAGTGCTTCAAAAGATGCGCACCCAGCGCGAGCAGACGAAAGCAGAGGTGAAAACCTGGATCGATCAGACCTACGCGGAAGTCCAAGCCGGCGATATCACGTGGTCGCAGGCAGTCGGAGCTTCGACCATCGCCCGCAACTTCGCGGCAGAAGGCAACTTCCAGGCCTGGGCCGCAGTCCGCCTCGCGAACACGCGGAACGTGAGTACGCCGGAGAACCTCTCTACGGTCGGTTACTATTCGGTGACTCACGGGCACCACACCTGGAAAGGAATGCTCGCGAGCGGGACAAATCCCCCCAGCGGCGCATTCGAGAGCGGCCAGACATACGACGGGAGCGAACTTCCGGGGCCGCAGTACCTCATCTCTGATTCCGGAGTGATCGACCTCGACGGCCCGTTTACCATCGAGAACATCACCAACGCAGACGGCGAGATGGTCGAGCGGACTGTTATCAGAGAAGTGCGCTATGAGACTGCCAACGTCTCGAATCTCAAGAGCATCATCGAGACCAACCAACTCCTCCGGGCCGAGCTTGAAGCCCGCGAACAACGGTTGCTCAATCGCTCGACCGGCGGTGGTGGCGGCGGCCTGCTGGCTGACGTGTCTCTCCCCTACGGCGGGGTCGGGGTCGCGGCCGCTGGCGCGCTCCTGCTGGTACTCCTGCTGGTGCTGATGCCACGGAGATAACCGACTACCCGTTTTTCAGACCATGACACTCAAACTATCCAGAGAACACGCACAACTCGCCGCGCTGCTGTCCCTGCTGGCCGTGCTGTTGATCGGAGTCTCACTTCTGTCCGGGACCGCAGCCGCTCAGGAGACGACAGCAACACCGCAGAACACAACCCAGCCAGTCGGTGGCGAACGAATACACGGCGACTTGCTGCTCGTCGAGAAGACGTATCGAGACAACGGCGGCCAGAACGGGACGCTCGTGCTGACGTTCAAAGCCGACAGGCCAACGGCGGTCACGTTGATCGACGCCGGCGCGTTCATGAGCGGGGGCGAACTCCCCACCCGTACTGCCGTAGTTGACGGCCGCACCACCATGACGATGCCTGTTACACAGGTTGGCAGCATGGTCGGTATCACAATCGTCTCCGATGGTGTCCGCTACGCCGTTCCCTACCGAACAAGCGAGAGTGCAGATTCCCACCTCTTCACCGGCAAGCCAACCTGGCAGGACACGCGAATAGCGGGCCTGAGCGGCTTCATCGGTGGCTTGGTGATTATCTCATTCGTCGCCTGGTACCGCGTTCACAGTGATAGGGGCTCCGTGGAGCGTGTCCTATGAACCGCCGAAAAGCAGCCGTCGAACTACTGAAAGCCTATCGCCACTGGATCGGCCTGGCTGTCGTCGTCACGCTCGGCCTGTTGTGGTACTTCGGACTGCCCGATCTCCCGCCCATCCCGCGCGGCCCGCGTCTGTTCGCCATGGGCGCGCTCGCGGCAATCGCGGGCGGGTACGCCCCTGCGATGAAGATCGTCGATTATCTCTACTCGCCAGATGCGACGTTTCTCGTCGATATCGACAGTCGAGACAATGGGTTCGCACTCTATCGTCTCTCGCCGGAGAAGTGGGAACATCTGACCGTCGAGAAGGGTGAACTCTACCGTCTCAAGACCAAGGCCAACGCCTACGCCTGTCGCCAATACTGGCCCGACTACGACGTCTGCATTGGCACCTGGCGCGGATCGTCGACCGATCTAGAGCTGTTGCAGGAACGCGAGCGGATCGACGAAATTCGGCGGACGCTCGAACAGCACGCCCAGGAAGGACTGACGATCCGCACGCGAATGGGCAGCATCGTTCGGACAGCCGTCCAAAACATCGTGAATGACCTCGTGGGACAGTACGAAACCACCGCGATCCATCGAGGCGAACACATCGAGACTGCGGTTACTGACGCAATGGACGACTACGATATCCAAGAGCGGGAAGAACGCGAGCGGAACGAACAGCAGAAACAGGAACACCAGACCGAGGAAACCGACCCAATCTCCGACGACGGACTAACCGATCAGACTGATCGGCAGGCTGTCGCGGATGGAGGCCAGGCCGATGACTGACCGCAAAGCCAGCGAACAGGTCACCTACGCAGCCGCACAGCTGCGCAAGCACGTCAGCGAGGGCGCGATTAATGAGGCGCATGCCCACGCGGGCATGGTCCCGAACCCGGACGCCCGCGAACTGTTGAACTCCCTGGCGACCGCCTTCGATCCGGCAGCACACTCTGGCCTGGATTCCGTCGAAGATTCGGAACTATATCAGACGATCCTTCGGAACAAAGCTACAGACGCGCTCACGGATGCCGTGGAAGCCGGCAACGTCTCGCAGATGCAGTACGCTGTGGGCATGGTTAATCACGATAAAGACGCCGAGAGCCGGTCGTATCGCGCCTGGTTGCACTCGACCTTGATATCCGAAGCCACCTGTCTGTTCGTGACTGGCGGTATGGGTGCCGGGAAAACTGACTGGGCACTCGGTGCGGCCGACGAGTGGCACATGGTCACTCGTGGGCGGATCGTCACTAACGTCGAGAGTGCAGCCGACCGGAACCCGCACGTCGAAGCAGTATCAAGTTTCGCGGAACTGGAAACACTATTCAAGGAGTCCACAGACGACTTTTTCGCGCTGGTGGATGAAACCGGCCAAGGACTCACTGGCGTCGGTGGTGACCAACAGAAAGCCCAGGCGCTCGCGCGCCTGTTGAAACTCGTGCGCAAGGGTGACGCGCCCGCAGGCACGAAGCGCGCGGTGTGTTTCGTCGGGCAGACAATTACTGACCTCTCGCGAGATCTCCGGCGGTTGGTTGCTCAAACTGGTGCGTTCGTTCACAAGGCTTCGAAGAAACGGCTGGAAGTCTACGGCCAGGAACTCGTTGGGAACACCGAAATTCAGGACACCAAGCCCAACACCGTCTATACTGGCATCAAGAAGACGAGACTCAGTTTTAGTACAACTGAAGATCCTTCGTTCGACATGAGCGGGGCGCTCGATGACGGGCAAGATGGTGACGCTGAGACAGCGCGGAAAGATGAAAAATGTCGGCAAGCTCAACGATTACGCGAAAAGGGCATGAGTGGCACAGAGATTGCCGATATCGTGGGAATGAGCAAAACGTGGGTGTACGAACACACCACGGAATCCGCGGAATGGGGCGTGGAATCGACCAACGAATAAATCACTAGCGGGCAAGTGGTTACAGCCGATTCCGTTTCCGGCAGGCGAGTATACTTCTATAATATATGCGCGTATAATATGGTTTTCAGAACTAGTGTATCAATTCCCAAATTGAAAAATACGTCACTCTGATGTACCCTCTCTAATGACGCGATATTGTAAAGACCGGCTTACGTAGGAAAGAGAGGATCGTTTGTTCAGAGCCGAGAGACGGTATCGCTTCTTGATTCCATGCCGTACGAGATTCAATGCAAAGTGAGATTTTGTATCTCACCCCCGGCTTGAATTCATGGGATAGATAACAACCACAGCAGGGGGCGAAGTTTGACATAGGGGAGGGCAGGCAGTCCCCGTCAGACGCATGAATCATTATCAGCCACGGGATTCCTGCCAAGGGTATTTTAAGAGTGGTGGGCCAACGCACAACCGAAATATGTCTGTTCGGACACCCATCGATGGGCTCGCTTCCGCTGAGGACGGCGGCGACATACTCGACTATTTACTCGGTTCTGAGGGATTAGGGTATGGCTCCTTTGTCGACGTGCCAGACGGAATTCTTCGAGGGCGCGGTCAGAACGACTGGTACGAAGTCCATCTCGTGGACGAGGACGGAGATGGAATTATCCGGTATATCGAACTTGAGGCCTCCGGTGACAGTGCATCGTTCAGCGACCTAAAACAGCACCTCAAGCGCCATGGAAGTCCGATAAATGAACTCTTCACAGTTATCGCATATAGGGACGCCGACGAAGGTCCCCTGACAAGCCCATTGAATGACGACCTGACATTCCTTCGTTTAGAACAGCAGTTCTCTTCAGAAGACGTGGAAGTGACGTTCGACTTCAATTATTTCACGGTCAAACAATTCGGGGTCGAACCAGCGTATTTGGACTATCTCAACGACCTCACTGTGGACTCCGGACAGGGACGAACGAGTCTTGAAGGCGATGTCGAGGATGTCTTCTCCATCCGGGAGGTAACACGAAGCTTCTACCAGGACTTCGGAGAGATATTCCGGGAAGATCTTCAGGACGCTATTCATGGGCTGGAAGACCCAGAAGAGAACCTCAACGCTTACACGCGAACCGTTGTCAACCGAGTGCTGTTCCTGCTGTTCATTGAGGAGAAGGGATGGCTCGATGGGGACGTAGACTACGTCGAGAACAGATACGAGGATGTCGCCGACGAGGACGACAAGCACGTCTACGACGACTTCTTCGAGCCGCTGTTCTTCGATGCACTCTCGGAAGAGGGGACGACAGAGTTGGACAACCTCGGCCGGATCCCCTTCCTCAACGGTGGTTTGTTCGAGCGAAAGGATATTGAGGAGGATGTCAAGATTGACGAGGCGTTCTTCGATACGCTTCTCAGCCCGGAGAAAGACGACGGTGGTGAGCCAAAAGGATTCCTCCGTCGGTACAAGATCTCGCTCCGCGAGTCGAACCCAAGCGAGCAAGAGCTAGTCGTCGACCCGGAGTTCATCGGGCGTATCTTTGAGATGTTCATGCAGGAGGACGAGCGCTCGGAGGTAGGCGCGTTCTACACTCCGAAGCCCATTACTGCCTACATGACAAAGAATGCCCTCAAGCAGCATCTGCTGGGGGAGACAGACATCACTCACGAAGAAGCGGTATCACTCGTTAGCGACCATACTGCCCCTGAATCTCTCTCTGATGATCAGATCGAGGATATCAATGACGCGCTTCGTTCTGCGACGGTACTAGACCCAGCAGTAGGCAGTGGCGCGTTCATAATCGCTATGCTGGAGGAATTAGTTGCGGTATCAGAGACACTCGATGGGAGTCGCGGGGATGACCGCAGTAGGTTCCAGCTCAAAGAGGACTTTATTGCTGACACGCTCTACGGCGTCGACATTGATGCTGGCGGCATTGAACTGTGTAAGTTCCGCGTTTGGCTCCACTTGATGCAGGATCTTGATGTTGATCACGAGGAGTTCCTTGATGCAAACGACGAGTTCGCACTTCCTAACCTCGGGTTCAAGTTCTTTGTTGGGAACAGTCTTGTCGGTGAACATGACCCGACTAACGTTGAAGCCCAACAGGAAACACTGACCGGGGGGCTCGACGAAACGCTTGAACAAATCCACGAAGTTCGAACGAAGTATCAGACTGCCCACGGCGACAAAAAAGACCGTCTTACTGAACGTCTTGGCGAACTTACGTCCGATTTGGAGACCCAGTTAGCCGTAGAAAAGGGCAACTGGATGACTCCCGTTGCCGAAGCTGCGAAAGAAACTTTCGCTTGGACTACAAACATTCCGGAGGTAATCTTGGAAGGTGGGTTTGACATCGTTATTGGTAACCCGCCATACGAGGGGCAGTCTCAGCAGGACTACATCGGAGAACTGGCCCGATTCTACGACGAGGAGTACGACTTCTATAAGACCATTCCCCGGATGCGACATGACCTCTACCAGAAATTCATTATCCGGGGCTGGGAGCTGACACGAGAGGGGGGCGTGCTGTCCTATATTACGAGCAATACGTTCTACACCATCGGCTCCAAGCAGACGACTCGACAATTGCTCCAGCAGAACAAGTTACTCGACTTACTACGAGCAAACCCCGACACATTCGATGCGACGGTCGAGCCCGCTATTTTCGCACTGCGGAAACAGAACCCGGACCCATCATGTAAGTTTAATTATATAGATGCATCGGAAACAGAGATCCAAGAGTATCGCTCGTTTGTTCAGGAATTAGATAGTTCAAAGTCAGGCACGGAACGGGTTGAACCGCTTGACTTGCTTGACTCATCCCGCGGATACCGCGTCCGCCTCCAAGTCTACAAAGATACGCTGCGGGGCGCGTTTTTCGAGCCGACGGAGATGAACCTGAGGCTCCATGACCAATTCATGTCCCGGATCAAGGGACTCGCTGAGGAGTGGGAAGCCGAGCTACAGGATGTAACGACATTAAAAAATAATGTGGAAAAAATAAATAGAAACCACATATCAGAATTGGATGCGGGTGACGTGTCTATAATCGGACTACTAACTCTCGGTGGACAAGGGCTAACAACTGATAAAAATGCTAAGTATATGGCATTTTTAGAAGGAACAGAGGAAGCCAATGAGTTAGCTAATCGAAACCCAGATTTCGATCTGAACGAGCGGAATGAAAACGCATATAAATACCTCGACAGGGTCATCAGCGAAGACCGAGTTGCGGATTCTAGTAATCTCACTTCCGATGAACAATTAAATGGAATCGATAGCTCGGAGAAAGCTACGTGGGTTCCAATCGAAAAAGGGTTCCGCCAGTCAGATCTGTACTACAAATCTAAGGTCGAATACATAAACTGGTCAGAAGAGTCATTACAGGAGATTCAAAGTCACAGGAACGGAATTCTGAAAAATATCGACTACTACTTTGAGCCCGGTGTCTTCATTTCTAGAGGTGGATTTGCAAACCTCCGGGCGCGATACACGGATAATCGGGCTATAGACGCTACTGGAAGTATATTGGCACCAACTGACCCACAAAAGCTATCGGTAAAGTACCTCACTGGGATCCTCAACTCGGAAGTACCTATTCACATCACCGAAAATTTCATCAATTCAACCGGAATGGAGACTGCCGACCTCCGGCTGATTCCCATTCCGATTCCGACCGAAGAACAGCGGGAGAGCGTCGAAACACTGGTAGAAGAAGCGATCGAATCTCAGCGAGGGAACCGGTCAGAGTCTCTTGAATCGATTCAGGAAGAGGTTGAAGAGATTGTAGAGCAAATTTATCAGGTGGACTTGGATGAGTAATCCAAACTGGACCGACTACTCCGATGTCCTCGACAACCGAGAATACGATGTCGCCGACCGGGCGAACGCTCTCGCTCCAGAAGCGGAAACCGTCCGTATCGCTGTCGGCTACTTCTACCTCGGCGGGTTTGATCTTCTAAAAGAGAATCTCCGGGGAGCCGAGCGCGTTGAGATCCTCATAGGGACGGACACTAACCAGCGTACTATTGACGAGATAGAACGCGGCTTTGCTGACGATCTGGAGGAGTATGACCGCGACGAAGCCCAGGAGGGTATCAACCGGCTCTACGAACTCATTCAGGAGGACAAGGTCGACGTAAGGGTCTACGACGATAGCCGCTTCCACCCGAAGCTTTACCTCTTCGAACACCCCGCTGGATCTCCGGACCTTGGGCGGGCGATCATCGGTTCCTCGAACCTTTCGGCCAGCGGTCTTCGCGGGAACGTCGAACTCAACGTCGAAAAGAAGGACAACAATACCATCAGGTATCTCGGCGAGTGGTTTGAGGAGATCTGGGCCGAGGCCAGTGAGTTCGACAAAGAGCTGATGTCCGCCGAGATCGAGGACTCACAGTTTGGCGATGATCTCCCTGAAATCGACAGTAGAAAAGAAACGTCGGTTGCTGAGGTCGAAACAATCTCCCCGTACGAGGCGACCAAGCGCTTCATCGTCGAACAGTTCGACCGCGACGTTCGCGAGGGAACCCTGCTTGAGGACATCTCTGGGGACTATGAAGAGCAGTTGACGGCCTTCCAGCAGGATGCATTCCGTGCTGCCCGTCGTCCATTGGAGAAGTACAACGGAGTCATTTTGGCGGACAGTGTTGGGCTCGGTAAGTCGTACATCGGAGCTCCACTCGTACAAGACTACACGACATCACCCGACGAGGTCCTGATCATCGCACCGAAACGGCTCAAGCGGATGTGGATGCGAGACCTGCTTGATCCCGAGATCGGGGAGTTCCCGACGACAGCGGAAAAAACGTTCATGAGCTTCAATAAGCTCTCACGTCTCTCCGAGAAGGAGATTCAGCGACTCCGTGGCGTCGACATGGTCCTCATAGACGAGGCCCACAATCTTCGGAACACAGGAACACAACGATACGCTAAGCTCCAGTCAATCGGCCGTCAGGGCAAGAAATTCGTGATGCTCACCGCGACTCCAATTCACAACTCTGTCAGGGATGTCGACAACCTCATCAAGGTCTTCGCCGACGACGATGACTTCGACATCGAACTGCAGAACCTCTCACCTAGTGAGATTTTCAAACAGTATGATCGCCTCTCAAGTGAGGAAGAAAGGACCGTACGGGAGGAAAATCGCCTCTCAGACTATGAGGAACTCATTGAGTCCATCATGCGCGAGGTTGTAATTTCTCGGGACCGAAAGTACATTCTCGACAACTATGACGACATCACGATAGGAGGTCGTTCGATTAGTGTCCCAGAACGAAAGCCTCGTCTGGTTACTCCGGACGATCCTCGCCTCGACGAACTCTACAGCGAAATCGTCGATATCGTGGTTGGAACGGATGACTCGAAGGACTCCGGACTAAACATCCCATACGTCAGTGCGGACCGGTATGACGCCGATGGCGACCAGGAAGAGGAGCTGATAATCGAGTACCAGAATGCGAGTGTCCTGATGCTCATTAATCTCCTCAAACGTCTTGAGAGTAGTCTGGCTGCCTTCGAGAGTTCCGTCGAGCGACTCATGAAGCGAGAGCGAATCACTCGGAGTATTGCGACGGGTGACTTGGAAGACGCGGAGGCTCGGAGTAGTGCCGTCGAACAAATTAGCGACACATTCGATGACGGCTTTGCGAAGGATGTGGACTTCGATGAGGTTGCCGATGCGATTACCCGAGTTAGTCCGTCCAAGAGAGAAGAGATCGTTCAGGATATTGACGAGGACCTCAAAGAGCTAGAACGCATCAAGCAGAAAGCACAGGATGCACTCCAAACCGAGGAAGGCGGTAAGACGAAAGACGCGAAGGCTGAGCGACTGAAAGCGCTTATCAACCGGGAACTTCCTGACGAGAAGGTTATAATATTTAGCCAGTATGTTCCTACGATTACTCACCTGTTCGAACAGTTAACTCAGGAAGACCCAGCTACGACGGACACAGGTAAGCTCGGGCGAGAGCCAGAGAATCCGACCGTTGGGTTCGTCCACGGAGGAGGTGGGTTCGACGAGCGTATCGTGGAGCGGTTCGCACCGGAGGCACAGAACGCAGACGTCGGCCCTGCAGAGGAGATAGACATCCTGTTAGCTACGGATGTGCTGGGGGTTGGACAGAACCTACAGGACGCTCGGGCCTTAGTGAACTACGACCTCCATTGGAACCCAATGAAGATGGAACAGCGCATTGGGCGGATCGATCGAATCACAACGAGGCACGATGAACTCTGGATATACAACTTCGCCCCGACTGGTGACCTCCGAAAGCAGTTGGGTCTTATCGAGCGGATCGAAGATAAGATCGAAGACATCTCGAACACATTCGGTCACGCTGCGCCGATTCTAGACAGCGCCGAAGAGCAGGTCCATAAGACGCTTATGACGTACGAGCGCTTGGAAGAGGGCGGTGGGGAGTTCGGAGACGAGCGGTTAGAAGGAATTGGGTCAAAGTACGACGACCTCCGGAACTCAGTGAAAGCATTCTGCGAGGAGCACGATGTGGGTATCGACGAGTTGCAGGAGATGCGCGACACTGTTGCAGGCCGAACCGAGCCACAGCATTTCGTTGCACCGAACGACGACGACGAATACGTTACCCTCACTCACTTAGAACATAGTAGCGGTCGCTCCGAATGGAGGACGACCATTTTCGACCCCGAGCGGCTACAGAGCACTACTATCGGCGGTCAGACAATGTTTACACGGTTCCCTCGCCTCGAAACCGACGAGGTCCGAATCTTCGAGTCGTTCTCTTCGTCCGATAACACTCGGCACACCCTTCCCAAAGAAGACTACGAACGTTTGGAGTCCTTCACTAGCGAATTGGAGACACCTAGTACATGGCAGGATGAAATTCTCAGCCGCCAATCAGGCGATAGCGACGTATTAACCGATATTAAGCAATTATGCAGACAATTGGCAGACAGTGACGAAGAGATTAATGAAGAGGCAAAGACTATCGTCAATTTGCTTGAGAGCCAGGAGATGAGTGACTGGGCGGAGAACCAACTTAGAACGATCCACCGGCGTCGACGTCGGTACGGGACCAACGGTACTATTCGAAGAATTCACCACAAGCTCACGCAGGAAATCGAATTAGTCAACCCGGAGACGGTTACGGATGCCGACGTGGCATTAGCAGGTCAACTTGACGCCACGTTCGACAAGTAGATAATGAAAAAATTTTCGCGCGCTTTGCAGCGGTGCGGTGTATTTTGATGAGGTGGCCTTAGCCACACTTCTAAGAGGGAACCGGACACGGTTTGTACGGTTCCTCCTTGGGCAAACGGGGTGACCGCCGATCACTACCGAAGCAGATCTAACCACAAACCACAGTCCAACCATAGAATAGGCCGAATATGCCGGGAAAAGAGGGTATGAGACAGTGATGCCTCTCGCCAGTCGTATGTTACCCGGTTGGCTCAGCGGTCATCCAACTGTCCCAGTCGAAGCCCTCGCGCACCTTGTCGTTGTGCTCTCGGTGACGCTGTTGAACTTCGACGGACGTGGTCCCGTTGATCCCCCGGAAGGTCGCGAGATCCCGGAACCGCTCTTTGCTGCCGTCCTGATAGGTAACGACGACGTGGACGCCAAACAGATTGTTCTCGACGTGTTCGCTGTAGCGTGATTTCACGCGGTCCAGTAGCTCTCTAGCTTCGTCGCGATCTGCTGGCTGGTAGCCAATGGTCAAAAGCTTCCGGCAGTCTGCGGGCTCCGTGTCGATGGAGATCGCGTACTCACGGCGCAGACGCGTCCACGAGTTCTGCGGTCGTTCCTCGGCTTCGTCGGCGAGATCCATCACGGCGCTGCCGATAGCCTGCTCGAAGTTCCCACCGGCTGCACGCACCCGTTTCAGCAGTTTCTGCTGCACGTGCTTACTCACAATTTCGAGTTCGCCGTAGGAATGCTCAATGAGTCCTTCCAACCGGTCGATCACTCTACGGATCGTCCGGTAGGTGTAGCCCGTTCGAGTGGCTGCCTCCTGGGGCGAGATTTTCCCACCGTCAGCTAGCAGTAACTCGGTCACGTCACGGTCGCTCTGCGTCATTTCACCCCAGAGTTTCATCACGCGATGTTCTTGGTCGTCTTCGATCTTCGGCAGGGGACAAGCCACGAGCTTCCGAGCTTTGTTCGTGTTTTCGACTGTCCAGTACGGATCAAATTTGACGAAGGCACTGCCGTCGGCGGTGGTAGCGATACCACACCATTCCAGGCAATTCAGAATCGTCTCTTCCAGTTCACGACGCGCGTCGGCGAGATCGTCCCATCGAACAGTTTCCTCGGTTCGTGCCGTCTGATAAGACACCTCGAATTTCGGGTGGTATGGAGCGTCGTCGGGGTCGTACACTTCCGGATGTTCCGGGTAGTAGTGTTTCAGCTCCTTGCCCAGCTTATGCCCGCGAATCAACTCGCTAGCTTTCTCGTCTTCGACGGTAGCGGTGACGTAGTAGCCGGGAAGTTTGGTGTTGTCTTCAACGTGCTTTCTGTAGCCGCTTCGATCTCCCTGGATCAGCGTGTGACACCGCGCAATTGGTCCGTCCGGCGCGAACAGGGGGCCACTCTGAGAGCGATACAGGCGCACGTAGTAGGCCAGGTCGTTGATGTGGCTGTCGGGGTGCGGTTGGTCGAAATACCGCCCAGCAATCCCGTAGGCGTCCATGACGCGCTTGACGAGCGTCAAGTATGATTCGTGCGGAATGTTCGACGCCTGTACCTGCACGTCCAGATACGGCCCGCCGTAGTCCGGCACTGACACGGGTTTCCCGTTTGACGTGAGATTCGGCCAGCGCGGCCGCACGGTGATAGTCCCGCCCTCGACGCGCTGATCCTGATCGGCAGGTCGGCCGGAATAGTGCGGGGAGTCCTTCGCAACGAAATAGAAGTGGAACTCACGCACCTCCTCGATCTGGAACGACTGGTGACTCCAGGGATCGAGACCACTCTTCGAGTAATCGAAGACCGTCGCCCACTGCTTTCCTCGGAACTGGACCTCTCGGCTGGGCTTCCCGTGGCTCTTCCACTTGTCACCCCACTCTTTCATCAGCCCGTGCATCGCGTAGTACGGTGCCAGGCCATGATCTATGACGGCGGGATCGGGATGAACGCCGAAGGTAAAGCGCACGTCGCCCTCGTGGGGCGCGCACTTGAGATACCGCGACATCAGCGCCTCCGCTCGTCCAGCCGAGGGATGTGGACGGACTGCTGTGAAACCGGATCGAAGACGGGCATCTACTCCTCGGCTTCCAATGCTTCGACGGCTGCGCGCACGTCGGCGTCAGTTGCTTCATCCCGAATCAGTCGTGACGCCCGGACAAACTCGACAGGCCACGGAACGCTTTCAGACTCGTCAAGACTCTGGCGAACTTGTCCGTGCAGACGGCTCACCGTTTCGTGTGAGCAGCCGATGTGATGCGCATACTCGCGCGCACTAAACGGTCCCTGCTCGACGGCCTCGTATACCTCTCGTTCGGCAGGCGTCAGATCTGACAGGCTGGTTCGCTTGATGTTCACGCCTGCTCACCCCCGAAACACTCAGGATTGCCACAAAGATTGTAGTGTGGCAGGTATGCCACGGTCGGCACGTCGGTAAACTCGCCGTCTCGATTCTGTTCCCAGCACGCCGGAAATGGCTCGTCGTGGTCCGAATCGATCCGGTGCAGGGTGTCCGCGTACTGCGAGCGGTTCCGCACGGTCGTCTCTGGAACCTCGCGCGTGGAGGTTGCAGTCTTAGACACCGCACCCACCTCCGGATACGGAAACCACCGGACGCAATGCGTCCGGGGGAACCAACTTCCTCGATTGGACTTTGCACCCCCAAAATTCAGAAACACGATTCCCGGATATTCGGGAGGTACAGCACGCTATGCCCCCAAAATAGCATCCGATGAAAACCGAGAACTTCGTTAGTGGGTTGGGGCGGATTTGAACCGCCGGCTTCCTCCGTGTGAAGGAGGTATCATAACCGGACTAGATCACCAACCCGCGGTCGGACGTATCCCTGCACGCGACTTAAGAGTTACCTTCGAAGGGCGCGGTTCACGCTTCGCGTTTCCGATACGCGTCGATCTTCTCGCGAGCGTCTGCGATCGCCTGCTTCGCCTCGCCCTCTGCCTTCAGCTGGACCTCCTTGAGGTCCTCGCGTACCTCGTCGAGGCGACCCGGTTCCGGTTCCGCGTCGCCACCGGTCAACTGCTTGAACCGCTCCTCGACCGGTTCGAGCTCTTCGACGACACCGCGTTTCGCCGTCTCGCCCGCCCGTTTCAGGTAGTACTGCGTGTCCTCGAAGTGCTTGTTCATATTCGTCCTTACGCCGAGGACAGATATAAGGTTTGTGGCACTACAGTTTCGAAATCGCCACACTGCGGGACGATTCCTCGTACTACCGGACGAACCAGAAGGTTTTTCACTGGTTTAGGCATACCTAAAACTGGCCGAAGCGACCCGCGTCGGCGGGGTCGGCCACAGCGTCTGTTCCACATGTCTGGGCCGCCGAGGACGTTACCGTGGGCACCCTCCGTGGCCCGGTCACCTACACCCGCCAGCGAGTAGTCCAAAGGGGTTTGTCCCAGTGCCGGTAACTGGAGGTATGTTCACACGCCTCTCGATCCCGACGCCGTTTCAGGTCGGGCCGGTCAACGCGTATCTCGCAGGGCGAACGCTGGTCGATCCAGGTCCCGACAGCGAAGAGGCCTGGT
Source organism: Halorientalis brevis (assembly GCF_042678165.1). GTDB lineage: Archaea > Halobacteriota > Halobacteria > Halobacteriales > Haloarculaceae > Halorientalis > Halorientalis brevis. The sequence continues at coordinate 164,936 of NZ_JBHUDJ010000001.1, forward strand.
CGCGGCTCCTCGACGCCCTCGAAGAGCGCGAGATCGCCCCCGGCGACGTCGAGCGCGTGCTGGTCACCCATCCCCATCCGGATCACTTCGGCCTGGCCCACCGGTTCAGCGACCGCGGTGCCACCGTCGTCGCCAGTCCGGACGCGGCGGCGATCGTGGCCGACTTCGAGGGGCGGTTCGAGTACGAGCGAACTTACTTCACGGACTTCTTCGAGCGCTGCGGGATGGCCGGCGCGACCGCCGAGACCGTCACCGACCTCCCGAAGGCGTTCCTCCGGTACGCACCCAGCGTCCCCATCGACCGCGAGGTCACGACCGACGACAGCATCGTCGTCCAGAACACGACCCTCACGGTCCGGGAGACCGCCGGACACGCGGCGGGCGAACTCCTCTTTCGCTACGCGACGGGCGACGGTCAGCGGGCCATCGTCGGCGACCACGTCCTGGCCGACATCACACCGAACCCGTTTCTCGTCCCGCCGCCCGAACCTGACGCGGACCGGCCGCGCGTCCTCCCCGCCTACAACCGATCCCTCGACCGGTTGCGCGACCAGTCGTTCGATCGGTTCTTGGCCGGCCATCGCGATCCGATCGACGCGCCGTCGGACCGCATCGACGAGATACTGGCCGAACACGACGAGCGAACCGAGAACGTCGCTGCCCTCGTCGACGGGCCGACAACGCCAGTGGACGTGATGGAGGGACTGTTCGGCGACCTCCCGATCACCGAGTACTTCGCCGGGATCAGCGAAGCCGTCGGCCACCTCGACGTGCTGGAATCCCGTGGCGAGGTCGTCGCCAACGATCAGGGCGGCGTGCTCGTCTACGAGCGGACGTGAGGAGAGTCATCGACGATTCTTTCACCGACAGACAGTCTGACAGATAGGTCCGCTTAAACCACTGGCCGATATAGCAAATCGACATGACCATCCGGGGGGTGCTCGTCGTGGGGGCGACGGGAACGCAGGGCGGCGCCGTTGCGCGACGGCTGCTCGCCGACGACCGAGAGATCGACGTGTACGCGCTGACCCGCGATCCGAGCAGCACGGCCGCTCGCAAACTCGCAGAACAGGGGGCGATCGTCGTCAAGGGAGATCTCTGGAAACCACACACGCTCGTGGACGCCATCGAGCCGGTCGACGCCGTCTTCGCCGTGACTGACTACTGGGAAGCCGGTTTCGACGGCGAGGTGACCCAGGGAATCAACGTCGCGAACGTCGCTGCGCGGGCCGACGTCGACCACTTCGTGTTTAGCTCCGTCGCCGGCGCCGACCAGCACACGCAGGTCCCGGTGCTCGACGCGAAGGCCAGGATCGAGCGCCACGTCCGGCGTCTGGACCTGCCAGCGACGATCCTCCGCCCGAGTTACTTCATGCAGAACTTCGAGTTGCGACGCGAGGACGTGACCGATGGCACGCTCGCGCTCCCGCTCGCGCCCGGGACTCGACTCCCACTCACCGACGCGGCCGACGTTGGCCGCCTCGTCGCACGGCTCCTCGAGACGCCGGCGCAGTATCAGGGTGCGGAGATTCCGGTCGCCAGCGAAGAGGTCACGCTGGGCGAGATGGCCGAGGCGTTCGGTGCGGCCCTCCACCGGGAGATGGAGACCGTTCACATCCCGATCGACGTCGTCCGCTCACAGCACGGGGACGCCTACGCGCGCCTGTTCGAGTGGTACAACCGCGACGCGCCGGCGGGGCTCGTCGCGCAGTTCAAGCGACACGTGGACTTCGCGCCCACACCGCTCTCGGCGTATCTCGACAGGACTGACTGGACGCGGCCCGCGCTCCCCGAATCCGGGAAGCCACAGCCGGCTCAGTAACTGGGGCTCTCCTCGGGGACGCCCTCGCGTTTGTTGACCACGCGGGCCAGCGTGAACAGGCAGTCCGACAGCCGGTTCAGGTAGACGATCGCGGCGTCGTTGACGCCGGCCTCTTCGGAGCCGAACGTGACGGCACGGCGTTCGGCCCGGCGGCAGACTGCCCGCGCCTGGTGGAGTTTCGCGCCCGGCTCGCTCCCGCTGGGGAGGATGAACGCCTCCAGGGGATCGAGTTCGTCGTCGTAGTCGTCCATCCAGGTTTCGAGCTGCTCGACGTGTTCGTCCCGGATTTGCGGATCGTCGTCGTCGGGATCGGGATTGGCGAAGTCGGCCTGGACGACGTGGAGGTGATTCTGGATCTCCCTGAGCTGGTCGTCAACGTCGTCGTAGCCAGTCGGCCGAACGACGCCGACGAGCGCGTTGACCTCGTCGACGGTCCCGTAGGCTTCGATCCGGGGACTGGCCTTCGAGACGCGGTCCATGTTCCGGAGGTCCGTCATTCCCTCGTCACCGCGGCCGGTATAGATTTTCATGTGCGCGGAGACGGCTGCCACGGTCTTATAGTACCCGACGACGGACGTGGGACCCACCGCGCGGGAACCCGGAAGTTATGCGGCCAGCGACCCTCTCTAGGAGCGATGGTCTCCGCCCGAAGTCCGACCCTCACGACGATCACGCTGTTCGTGGTGGTGTTCGCCGTCGAGACCGTCGCACGGCTGCTCGGCGTCTTCCCCGCACTGTTCGTCCTGGCGCCGCCGGTGACGACGAATCCCTGGACCATCGTCACCAGCGTGTACGCCCACTCGGGACCGGTGCACCTCCTCTGGAACGCCATCGCGCTGTTGCTCCCGGGGTTCATCCTCGAACACCAGACCAGCGAGCTCCGATATCACGCCTTCTTCGTCGCGGCCGGAGCCACGGCCGGCGTCGCAGAGATCACCATCGGACCGCTGCTGGGCAGCCCGGCGGGCGTCCTCGGCGCCAGCGGCGCGGTCTTCGCGTTCATCGGGTACCTGCTGTCCGCGAACAGGCTCGCAGAAGCTGCCATCGGCGGCGTCGAGCTCTCGGGCCGGACGCAGTTGCTCGCGTTCGTGATTCTGGCGATCGCCGTCACCGTCGCGACCGGGCAGCCGGGCGTCGCCCTCATCGCGCACTTCACGGGCTTTCTCGTCGGGTTGTTGGCCGGGCGAGCACACCTGCTCAGACGGTCGCCGGACCGCTCAGTCCCCAGCAGCCGGTGAGCCAGGCGCCGTCGCGTCGGGACCGTCCGCCTCGTGTTTCGACAACGCGTCGCTGACGGCCCGCATCCGCTCTTCGAACGCTTCCATCTCGTCTGCGAACGCCGTCATGACTTCGTCGAACTCGTTTGCCATACGAGACAGGTCGGACGCTACCGAACTATGGATGATACCTAACTTCGTTAGGTTTCCGACTCGGACACGGAAGAAAACAGGGCGAAGTGGCCGCCTACCCCGGAAAGCGGGTCGGAACGCCGCAGTTCGGCGAGCATCCGTGAAAGGCGACCCGAGGGATTCGATATAGCGGCCACCAGTTTACCGGGCTGCGTTCGCCGCGACAGCCACGACACGCAAAACAGTCGCAACACAGGGTCTATCATCCGAAACCGCCAGCACTGGAGATTTCGAAAGGGAAGAGTGAGCTACGTCGTCCCGGCGACGATGGTCGAAACCGGGACGTTCAATTAGCAGGCGTACGATGCGGGACGTATGAGCATGGACCGCGAGCAGTACTGTCCGAACTGTGAGGAGGACAAGGAGTTCTACCGCGCCGCGAGCACGACCCTGCACCTAGGAGAGAAGGTCAAGTGGCACTGCCCGGACTGTGACTACGGCTTCGTTACGATCGACGGCATCAACACCGGCGCGACGGCCTGATCCGATTCACCCCCCACAGTTGAACACCGCTTCTGCCGACCAATTCTCGATAGCCGAGCCCCAGCTGCGCGGTCGTCGCTGGATCGAACCGATCGCTCAGCTCGACGGCAGTTAACGTGTGTCACAACCCCGTCGTGGCTACCAACGATTGCCCTCCCGACTCGCCGTCGAGGACGGTGACGGCCTCGGCGAGTTCGCCGGATCGAGATGGAGGCCGACTCGGCTGGCGCCGACCCCATCTGCCTGCCACCGGCATCGGTTCGGCGTCAGTTTTCTGATCCAGATGATTCCCATGTGACCCCGGGGAGTCGGCGGGCAGCTAGACCAGGACACCAGCCCGTCTTTTGGCGTCCGCTAGCTGGAACCGTGTCTGAACCGTACTCTCGCCGTCCAGTTCGCCGGAGCGGCCGCGCCGGTTGCCGTCGCAGTCCAGGGCGCCGGATCTCGGCACCGACGTCCGGGATACGCGACTGGTGCCGGCAGCAATCAGAGCGTGAGGGATCACTACCGAGCACTCGGTTCACCAGCGGTCTGTCAGCTCTGGCCCACTCTATTTGCCCGATGACTCTGTGATTCGGCCGTCGCGTCTGCGAGAGGCAGGTCCGTCTAGCGAACAGCGCCAGGCAGATAAACCACATGACGCTATATGAAATCGGAATCTGTGGAGTGAGTGCGTCCGGGAGAGGCACCGCTCAGCGGGACTCGGAGTTCCGGAGACGGTGGTGTGCTCGTGAGCACGCAGCAGCGCAGACAGCACGGCGGGGTAATGAACGGTGTCGATCCGCGCCGACAGTCCGTCCACGGGCACCCGATCGGTGACTGACGGACGTCGATGACGCGTGGCATCTCGCTCATTCGACTATGCGGTGCGTCGCGACCCCGAGAAGCGCGAGACCAAACTAGGTAAGGACGGGAGACGGCGCTACGATTCCTCGTCGAGCGCCTGCCAGGAGAGCCGGGGCGTCCGGGCGGCCGCCACCTGATCGATCCGACGCGCGGCAGTCTGCTGTGGTGCGGCGTCGAGCGCCTCCTCGTCCTCGGCTGCGACGGCGTCGAACGCCGCCGCGAGCTGGTCCAGAGTGCGTTTGTTCTCGATCTCGGTCGGCTCGGTCATCAGCGCCTCGTCGACGATCTCCGGCCACTTCGTCGTCGGCGGGTGGACGCCGTAGTCGAGCATTCGTTTGGCCACGTCGGCGGCGTCCTGCTCGCCCGCACTGGCGACGAACTCGTGATGGAACGGACCGAAGGGCACCTCGTAGTCGATCTGGGCGGCGAGGTAGTTCGCGTTCAGGACGGCCTTGGCGCTGGCGTCCGCGAGGCCGGGATCGCCCAGCCGCGCGATGTAGGCGTAGGTCTTGACGAGCACCAGCCAGTTGCCCTGGAACCCGTGGACCTTCCCGACGGTCTGCTCGGGCTCGAACAGTTCGAACGCGCCGTCGTCGGTCCGCCGAACGCGGGGGCTCGGGAGAAACGGTGCGAGTCGCTCGGCCACGCCGACGGGGCCAGCGCCCGGGCCACCGCCGCCGTGGGGCGTCGCGAACGTCTTGTGGACGTTGTAGTGCATGATGTCGAAGCCCATGTCGCCCGGTCGCGCGCGGCCGAGCAGCGCGTTCAGGTTCGCGCCGTCGTAGTAGAGCAGGCCACCGGCGTCGTGGACGACGCTCGCGATCTCCTCGATGTCGCGCTCGAAACAGCCCAGCGTGTTCGGGTTCGTCAGCATCAGCGCCGCGGTGTCGTCGCTGACGGCCGCCTCGAGTGCGTCGAGGTCGACGCGGCCGTCCTCGGCGCTCGGGAGTTCGAGCACGTCGTAGCCGGCCAGCGCCGCCGTCGCGAAGTTGGTCCCGTGGGCGCTGTCGGGGACGATGACCTCCGAGCGGTCGTTGCCGTTGGCCTCGTGGTAGGCCTTCGCGACGAGGATGCCGGCGTACTCGCCGGCCGCGCCCGCCGGCGGCTGGAGCGTCACCGCGTCCATGCCGCCGATGCGACCCAGGTAGTCCTGGAGCCGGTACATGAGTTCGAGCGTGCCCTGGACGGTCTCGTCGGAGCGGTCGGGGTGGACCCCTGCGGCGGGCAGGGCGGCCACGTCCTCGGTGAACTTCGGGTTGTACTTCATGGTACAGGACCCGAGCGGGAACGGACCGCTCTCGACGCCGTAGCTCATCTGGGAGAGGCGAGTGTAGTGGCGCGCCAGTTCCGGCTCCGAGAGCGACGGCAGTTCGACCGAATCGCGCGTCAGGTCGTCGGGAAGCGGCGAGTCGCCACCGATTTCGACCTCGGTGGTGTCCTTCTCGGCGAGCAGCGGTTCGTAGCGCTCCTCGGAGTCGGTCCACCGGGCCTGCGTGTAGCCCAGCCGGTCGTCTTCGTGGTCGGGACTGTTCTCGGTCATGCGACCACCTCCGTCACCGCGGCGACGAAGTCGTCGACCGCGTCGGCCGTCGTGTCGGTGACGCAGATCTGCAGTTCGTGCTCGTCGACGACGTGAACCGCGAAGCCTTCCGTCTGGAGGGCTGCCGCGACGTCAGCCGCCGGCCGCTCGGTCCGGGCGCAGAACTCCCGGAAGTGATGGCGGTCGTGAGCCGGTGCCCGAACGCCGTCGACGTCGTCCAGTCTCGCGGCGAGGTCGCGCGCGAGCGTGACGCAGTCCTCGGCGAGGTCGACCAGGCCCTCCGGCCCGAGCCAGGCGGCGTGGATCGCCGTCCTGAGTGCGACCCAGGCCTGGTTGGTGCAGATGTTCGAGGTCGCCCGCTCGCGGCGGATGTGCTGTTCGCGGGTCTGGAGCGTCAGCGTGTACGCGCGGCGGCCGCTGTCGTCTTCGCCGACGCCGACCAGTCGACCCGGCACCTGTCGGAGGTACTCCTCCCGGGTCGCGAACAGGCCGATCCCCATCCCGTAGGCGGTCCCGAGGCCGAGCGTGCTCGCGTCGCCGACCACCACGTCCGCGCCGACGCTCGCCGGTTCTTCCAGCAGCGCCAGTGCCACCGGGTCCGAGCCGAGACAGAACAGTGCATCGTGCGCGTGCGCGAGGTCGCCGACCGCCCCGAGCGACTCCTCGATGGTGCCGCGAACGGTCGGGTTCTCGGCGTAGACGAGCGCCACGTCCTCGGCCAGCAAGTCGTCGAGCGCATCGACGTCGACGTTGCCGTCGGCCATCGGGTACGACTCGACGGTGATACCCGAACCCGAAGCGTAGTTCTCGAGGACGGAGCGACGACCCTCGGCCATGCGTTCCGGGACGAGCGCCCGGTCGCCGGAGACCGAGCGGACCCGCTGTGAGAGGGTGGCGGCCTCGCCGAGCGCCGTCGCGGCGTCGTACATCGAGCAGTTGGCCACTTCGAGGCCGGTGAGTTCGACCAGCATCGACTGGTACTCGAACAGGGCCTGCAGGAACCCCTGCGCGACCTCCGGCTGGTACTGGGTGTAGGACGTGAGAAACTCCGAGCGGTCGGCGAGGTGGTCGACCAGCGAGGGGACGTAGTGGTCGTAGTGGCCGCGACCGAGGAACTCGGTCAGGTCGTCGTTGCGACCGAGCGTGTCCCGGAGTTCAGCCCGGATGGACTGCTCGCTCCGCGGCGAAATGTCGAACTGGCCGTCGAACCGAACTGGCTCGGGAATGTCGAACAGATCCTCTTCGCTGTCGGCGCCGACGGCGTCGAGCATCGCCTGCGTCTCCGCGTCGGTGTGAGGTGCGTATGGGCTCCCGCGTGTGTCGTTTTCAGTCATGACTGAACAGGTGTAAAACGTGGCTGCGTCCGGCGCACGGACATCGATGCGCGGGAGTTACGGCCCGGTGCATATGATACTCTCGGTTGCACAGCCGGGGCAAAAAAGCACGCTGCCGGCAACCGACCCGTCCGCGAGCCGACAGCCACACCGGCTACGACTCGTCCCCATCACGGACGGACAGCACCGGCGCGTCCGTGTTCCGGATCACGCGCTCGCCGGTGCTGCGAGTCACGAACCGGTCGAGGCCGCTCCGGGTGTGTCGACCGATGACGACGAAATCGATGGCGTGGTGGCCGATGTAGTCGAGGATCTCCACGGCCGGCGTCCCCTGCAGGACCTGCGTCTCGACGGGCACGTCGTGCTGTGTACCTCGGACGGCCACGTTCCGGACGGCCTTGCCGCAACTGCTTCGCAGCGATTCGACGAGTGGGCCGGAGCTGACGATCCGCGTGTCGGCCACGGAGACGGCGTGGACCGTCGCGTCGAACCGCGAGGCGACGTCGACGGCGTAGCGCGTCGCCGCCCGTGACTCCGGGGTCCCATCGGTGGGAACCAGGATCGTCTCGTAGTCCGTCTTGATGGGGTCCTCTGATCGGGTGACCAGCACTGGTTCTCTCGCCTCTCTGACGACTTCTTCGGTGACGCTCCCGAGGAGAAACCGCGAGACACCGGTCCGGCCGTGGGTCCCCATGACGAGCAGATCGATACCGGATTCGGTCGCGTATCGCCGGATCTCGGTGGTCGGGTTGCCCTCTCGGATCGTGGTCACCACGTCGAGCGTCGGGTCGTCGATGAGTGCTTCGACGCCTCCGATCGCGGCTTCGGCGCGCTCTTCGAGCGTCGTTTTGACGTCCGTCGTCTCGACGTCCGACTCGACGTCGAGTGCAGTCGTCTCGACGACCGAGAGCACGTGTACGGTCGCGTCGTACGCCCTCGCCAGCGCGAGTCCGTGGACGGCCGCACGCTCGCTTCGCTCGCTCCCGTCGGTCGGAATCAGGACCGACTCGAACATTGCACGCAGTACGGGAGCAGGTCCAATAAAAGAAGGGTCGGCGGGGAAGGCCCCGCCAATCAGGCGATCTGGTCTTCGTACTCGTCGGGCGAGAGGAGGTCCTCGAGTTCGCTCTCGTCGTCGAGGTCGACTTCGAGCATCCAGCCCTCGCCGTAGGGGTCGTCGTTGACGAGTTCGGGGGCATCGACGAGGTCGTCGTTGGTGGCGGTGACGGTCCCCGAGACCGGGGCGTAGAGGTCCGACACCGCTTTGATGCTCTCGATCACGCCGAAGTCCTCGCCCTTGGAGACGTCGTCGCCCGCGTCGGGGAGTTCGACGAACACCACGTCGCCGAGTTCGTCCTGCGCGAAGTCGCTGATGCCGATGCGCACCGTCCCGTCCTCGCGACGGGCCCACTCGTGGGAGTCCAGGTACCGGCAGTCCGCTTTCACTTCGAAGGTCATCTATCTAAGAACGGCAACGCCTGGGTTTGTGCCTTTTTCGACTCGCCGCGGACGGTAACGAACACGTTCACGCCCGGACTCCGGTACTCCACGGGGAGATACGCCAGCCCGATGGGCTTGTCCAGCGTCGGACTCATCGTACCGCTGGTCACCTCGCCGATGACGTCGCCGTCGATGTCGGTGACTTCGTAGCCGTGGCGCGGCACGCCCCGGTCGACGAGGCGAAACCCACAGAGTTTCTGCTCGACGCCCTCGGCGTCGGCCTGTTCGAGGGCGTCCCGGCCGACGAACTCCGTGTCGAGTTTGACCGTGAACCCGACGCCGGCCTCGTAGGGGTTGCGCGGGTCGTCCTCGGGGTCGAAGTCCTGCCCGGAGAGGAGAAAGCCCATCTCGATGCGAAGGGTGTCGCGGGCGCCGAGTCCGCACGGCTGGCAGTCGAAGGCGTCCCAGACGGCGTCCGCCTCGTCCCACGGGACGATCAGTTCGAACCCGTCCTCGCCGGTGTACCCGGTCCGGGCGATGAGCGTCTCGACCCCCGCGACGGTGACGGGTTCGGCCTGGAACCGCGAGCAGTCACAGATCGTCGTCCGCTGGTCCTCGGCGACCGCGTCGAGCAGGAGTTGCTCGGCGTCCGGACCCTGGACGGCGAGCATGGCGTACTCCTCGGTGACGTTCTCGACGGTCGCGTCCAGGCCCCACTCGTCGCGGTGGTCGACCCACCGCTCGGACATCTGTTCGTCGTGGCCCGCGTTCGGGATGAAGAGGAACTCGGCGTCGTGGGCGCTTCCCTCCGGGAGTCGATAGACGACCGTGTCGTCCAAGATGGTTCCGTCCTCGTCGGTGATCATCGCGTACTGGGCCTGGCCCGGCGAGAGCGCGCCGACGTCGTTCGTGGTGAGTCGCTGCATCAGTCGCTCGGCGTCGGGGCCGCCGACTTCGATCTCGCCCATGTGCGAGACGTCGAAGATGCCGGCGGACTCGCGGACAGCCTCGTGTTCTCCCCGGATGGAGTCGAACTCCACGGGCATGTCCCACCCGCCGAACTCGGTGAACTTCGCCCCGCGTTCCTCGTGAACCGCATGAAGTGGCGGCGTCCGTTCCGTCATAGGGGTATCGGACCCGCCCAGCGACCTAACTCTTTGCCCTCGGGCAGTCCTCGTGCCCACCGACATGTGACACGGTGACACAGCGTCGCGGTTCCGCACGACGGGAATCCAAAGACAAATATGTCAAATGAGCCAAAATCAGGCGAACCGTTCATGAGGTCCTCCATCCCGCAGTTTCGCTGGGGCACCGCTCACGTCGTCAGGTCGGTCCTGGCCCTGGTGATCGTGGTCCTGCTCCTGGCTGCGGCCGGCGAAGCAGCCGTGCACACGCCGCCCTCGGCCGGGCCGGGAACGATCCGCGAGCCCGCAAACGGCAGCACCGTCATCGCCGTCCAGGGGTACAACATCGGCGGCAACGTGAACCCGAACAAACCGGCTCGTCTGCTGTCGGTCGGTCCGGAGGGCGATGCGCAGTGGGACGTCTCCGGCTCGGAGTTCGACGTGTCGTGGTTCTACGACGTCGACCCGCTCCCCGACGACGATCTGCTCGTGGTCGGGACCGTCGGCCAGCGGACGCGCGTGCTCCGGATCGACCGCTCGACGCAGGAGGTGAAGTGGCGCGAGACGCTGCCGCTGTGGGACACCCACGACGTGACGCTCACCGAGCGCGGGAACCTGCTGATCGCGCACATGCGAAACACGCAGAACGGGACGAGCAACGACCGGGTGTACGTCTACAATCGGACGACCGACGCCGTCGAGTGGGAGTGGCAGTTCAAGAACCACTACGCGAACGACACGGACGTCGGCATCTCGGCCGGGGACTGGACACACGTCAACGACGTCGACGTCGTCGCGCCGGGGCTGTACATGCTGTCGCCGCGGAACTTCGACCAGGTGATCGTGGTCAACCGCTCGACGAAAGACGTCGTCATGCGTCTCGGCGCCGACGGCAACCACTCGATCCTCGACGAGCAGCACAACCCGGCCTACCTGCAGGACGACGCGGGGCGGCCGACGCTGCTCGTCGCCGACAGCGAGAACGATCGCGTCGTCGAGTACGCCTGCGACCGCGGCGATCCCGACCACCCGCTCGACGGGGACATGAAACCCAACTGCGACTGGTCGATGACCTGGGAGGTCGGCGTCGACACGCTGTCGTGGCCCCGCGACGCCGACCGCCTCCCGAACGGCAACACGCTGATCACCGACACCATCAATCACCGCGTCGTCGAGATCACCCCGCGTGGCGACGTGGTCTGGTCGTATCACGCGCCGTGGCTCCCCTTCGACGCCGAGCGGCCGGTCCACGGACAGGAAGCCGGCGGGCCGACGATGGCAGACCAGAACGTGACGGGGTCGTACACCATCGAACAGGACGCGCTATCGGACGCGGTCGTTGACCGGTCGCTCCCCCAGCGCGTCGAGTTGGCGGTCGCGAGCCTCCCCGGAGGCGGACTCCTGGCGAGCGGACTGGACACCTATCAGGGCGTCGCACCCTGGGTGCGGCCCGTCTGGTTCGGCCCGGACGGCTTTTTCCTCGGGGTCGTCGCCGTGCTCATCGCGCTCTGCTGGGGCGTCGCCGAACTCGTCGTCGCTCGCAGCCGGGTCGTCGCCGGCGTTCGCGCCAGCCTCGCTCCCTGGATCGGGTCAGCCGAGAACAATAAGTAAAAGTCCCGGGGTGGTGAAGCGGCGAGTATGGCGAACCCCCACCTGCTGATCCTTGGGCCGCCGGGCGCAGGCAAAGGCACACAGAGCAGCAACATCGCCGCGGAGTTCGGCGTCGAGCACATCACGACGGGTGACGCGCTCCGAGCGAACAAGGACATGGACATCAGCGACATGGACACCGAGTACGACACGCCGCGGGCGTACATGGAAGCCGGTGACCTGGTTCCCGACGCGGTCGTCAACGCCATCGTCGACGAGGCGCTCAACAGCGCCGACGGGTTCGTTCTGGACGGCTACCCGCGCAACCTCGACCAGGCAGAGGAGCTGGAAGACATGACCGACCTCGACGTGATCCTCTCGCTCGACGTGAGCCGCGACGAGCTGGTCGACCGCCTGACCGGTCGCCGCGTCTGCGACGACTGTGGCGAGAACTACCACGTCGAGTTCAACCAGCCCGAGGAGGAGGGCGTCTGCGACGAGTGCGGCGGGGAACTCATCCAGCGCGAGGACGACAACGAGGAGTCGGTGAACAACCGCCTCGACGTGTTCGAGGAGAACACGAAGCCGGTCATCGAACACTACCAGGACCACGACGGCTTCGTCGCCATCGACGGCGAGCAGACTCCCGACGAGGTCTGGGCCGACATCGACGCTGCGATCGACGAGCGCGTCTGATACTGCCGGATTCTCCGGCTGCGCTTTTGCGGACGAGAGTAAAAGGTTGATTAGCGGTGCTTCCCTACAGAGCGCATAATGGCACGGACAGCGGAGAAAGTGGAGTCGCTCGCCAGAGAAGACGGCGAGTTGCTCGACGCGCTCGACGACGTTCTGGACGTTGCCGAAGAGCAGGGCACCGTCGAGTGGAGCGACGTCAGCGGCGAGATGACCAGTGGGCAGTGGGGGCGACTCATCGAGAAGGGACTGCTCGTCGACGCCGACGGCAACGGCTTCGCCGTCGAGGACCCCGACGGCATCCGTGAGGCGCTCTCCGACGACGAGGTCGAGGAGGCGGCGTCGTTCGACACGGACGGCGACTCCTCGTGGTCCCAGTGGGACAAACTCGCCGGCGTCGGCGCGCTCGCGATGATGGCGGGCTACTCGCTGACGTCAGTTCGCAACACGATCGGTGGCGCGCTCGACGTGATTTTCGGTCCCCTGGAAGCGATCCTCCCGTTCTACGTGGTCGTGATGGTACTCGCGATGCTGACGGGGCTGTACTCGACGCTCCTGCAGGCGAACCTGATGGACATGGACAAGATGGGCGAGTACCAGGAGCAGATGAAGGCAATCCAGGAAAAACGCAAGAAGGCGAAGGAACGGGGCGACGAGGAGGCCCTCGACCGCATCCAGCAAGAGCAGATGGACGCCATGGGCGACCAGATGGGCATGTTCAAAGAGCAGTTCCGCCCGATGGTCTGGATCATGCTGCTGACCATCCCGGTCTTCCTCTGGATGTACTGGATGATCCTCTCGCCCGCGCAGTCGCTTCACCCCCAGACGATCACGATGCCGCTCGTCGGCACGAAGACCTGGACGGCGGGCGTCCTCGGGCCGCTCCAGGCGTGGATCCTCTGGTACTTCCTCTGCTCGATGGGCTTCACCCAGATCATCCGCAAATCGCTGAACATCCAGACGACGCCGACGTAGATCGCTCGATTTTCGTTTTCACGCTCGTCTCGGACTCAGTAGTGGTCAGTCCTCGTCGATCTGGACCCGTCGCCCTTGCACGAGGTTCGGCAGGATGTTCCGCAGGAAGTGGACGAACAGCACGAGGACGATCGGCCCCAGGAAGATGCCGTACCAGCCGAACGCAATTGACCCGAGCACGTACGCGAACAGGACCAGGCCCATGTGGAGACTGCCCTTCGACACGTACGACCGGATGAAGAAATCGGGGATCGAGTCGACGACGATCAGCGTCACGACGAAAAAGAGGACGGGATACCACGGGGGCACCGCCCCACCGCGGACGGCCTGGAAGCCGAGATACGCCGTGTAGGGGAAGTAGATGAGCTTGATGCCGATGACCGGCACGATAGTGAAGATGCCGGTCAACAGGCCGAGCAGCAGCGGAAACGCGACACCGGTCCCCCGCGGCGCGACGAAATCGAGGCCGTTGTACACGAGGACGGCGATCAGCGCCGTAATGCCGATGGTGATGAGATTGCCGGTGTAGATGGTCGTCAGATCGTTATCCACGTCGTTCATGAACGAGACGACGGCAGGCGTGCTGTCGAACGTGGACCGGAACCAGGCGGCGATCCGGTCGTCGTCTCGGAGCAGATAGTAGGCGACGGTGACGATGACGAACAGGCGGAGAAGCCAGGTGAACGCCGCATTGGTATAGCCGAGGAGGCGGCCGACGTTCGACCGGAGCAACGAGCGCAGTTGCCCCGGTTCCGCGAGTTGCGCGATGTGCAGATACGGCTGGAGGTACCCGCGGTACTGCTGGATGCCCGTTTGGGTGAACAGGACATTCAGTTCGCGGACGGCAACGAGGCCGCTGTAGCCGAGAATCGCGAGCACCGGGAAGCCCACGATGAGAAGTGTGAGCGTCGCGTTGAGTGCGGGATGGTCGCTGAACCGGGCGAACCACCGGTCGACCGGCCGGATGGCGTAGTAGAGGAAGACGCCGACGACGATGGCGCCGATGAACGAGTACAGCACGAAGGCGACGACGAGCGTCAGGACGAGGCCGGCAACGGTCCAGGCGACCTGCCCGCGGGTCAGATCCCAGCTCGCGCCCATGCACGGACATGGGGAAGGACGGGGAAAAGCGGAGTGTCGGGTCAGGTGTCATCGGGGCCGGGAGGACGCCGGAGCGAAGACACAATCTCTTTTAGCGCCAGTGACCGAGGTCGGGTATGTTGATTACCGTTTCCGGCCCGGCGGGCAGCGGGAAGAGTACGCTCGCTGCCGGCCTGGCCGACGCGCTCTCCGTAGAGCACGTCAGTGGGGGCGACATCTTCCGCGCGCTGGCCGACGAGCGCGGGTACTCGCTCGTCGAGTTCAACAAACTCGCCGAAGAAGACGACCAGATCGACCGCGATCTGGACCGGCGCCTCCGGACGACCGCCGAAGAGAGGGACGATCTCGTCCTCGAATCGCGGCTCGCGGGCTGGATGGCGGGCGACTACGCGGATCTGCGAATCTGGCTCGACGCCCCCTTCGACGTTCGCGTCGACCGCATCGCCGACCGCGAGGGCGACCCCGTCGACCAGGTCCGCGAGAGCGAACGCGAACGAGCCGACAGCGAGGCCCTGCGCTACGAGGAGTACTACGACATCGACATCGAAGATCGCTCGATCTACGACCTCGTCGTCAACACGGCCCGCTGGGACGCCGAGGCGACGCTCGACCTGGTCCTGGCGGCCGCCGAGTCGTACGACCCGGCCGGCGACGAAGGGACGTATCCCGTCGAGAACGTCCGCTACGAGTTCTGAGCAGCGACGACCGGGTCGGCGAGCCTCACCGCGGGGTGCCGACTGGCCCGTCACAGGTGGTTTTCGTCTCCTGATCGACGAGCAGCCCCGTCTGGACGTCGCAGGTGACGGTCGGCACGCGACCGGGCGGCAGCGTCAGCGCCGTCCCGAAGACGGCCGATCTGAAGACGAGGCGCACGCTCGCCGTCAGCTCTGTGCGCTCGCCGTTCCGGACGTGACTGCGGAACCAGGCGTCGACTTTCTCGTTGTCCATCGTGACTGGATACTCGACGCGCCGCCGCTCGCCGGGGGCCAGTGGCGGCTCCGACGTGGCGTCCACGAGCGAGGCTCCGTCGTTCCTGGCCGTGAACAGCGCGACGCCGTTCATCTCCAGGGTCACGTCGAGCACTTCGGGCACGCTCGGGACCGGCACGTCACCTCTGTTGCGAACGTCGAAGTGAAAACGGACGGTCGTCTCCGCGGGGGTCACCGTGCCCCAGGTCGCCCACCCGCGCTCGATCTCGTACCCGACGGCCGGACTGGTGCTGCCGAACCTGAGCAACCCGTCGGTGAGTTGGCTGACCAGCGAACCCGTATCCAGCGCGTAGTTCTCGACGATCCCATCGGCGGCGCTGGAGAGGGCGTCGATGACCGGCGTCTCGTCGTCGAGGACGCGCCGTTCGACGGACGGGATCGCGACCGTCAGCAGCCCCCACGGACCGAAAGCGATCTCACCGCCGGTCGTGACCGCGATCGACTCGTCGCTGCGGACGAACGTCGCCCAGAGATCGGGGACGTTCTCGTGTTCGATCGTCGTCCGCAGTTCGATGGGCTCGCCGTCGCGGTCGAGTTCGATCCCCACTTTCTCGCCGGTCGCGAGGCGGACCCCGTTCATGTCGATGTAGTAGCTGGCCCGGAGTCGGTCACCCAGCGCCGCGAGTAGCGGATGCACGTCCGTCACCCGGACGGTCGTGACGACGTCGAGCCGTTCGTCCCCGCGTGGATGCCACGTCCCGACGTCGACGACCTCGACCTGCGGCCGCTTGAGGAGCGCCGACAGAACCCCCGCGACGAGCAGTCCCGTGGCCCCCACGCCGACGAGCGCGATGGCGTCGACCAGCCCAGCGAGACGCATTGGCGTCCGGTTCGTGGAGGAGACCTATAAAGATCGTGACGCGACGGCAGGAGGCGAACCGGGACGGTTCGCCCGCCAATCGAACAACGTAAGCCGGGGCGGGCCAACGGCACAGACATGCAACGGGGTCCGCCAGCCGAGCGCTCGCCCGCCGATCTGCTCGGATTCGGAGTCGTCAATCTCGACAAGCCACCGGGCCCCTCCGCCCACCAGGTCGCCGCCTGGGTCCGCGACATGGTCGGTGCCGACCGCATCGCCCACGCCGGCACGCTCGACCCGAAAGTCACTGGGTGTCTCCCGCTCCTGCTCGGCGACGCCACCCGGATGGCCCAGGTGTTCGACGACGCCGTCAAGGAGTACGTCGCCGTCCTGGAACTCCACGGCCCCGCCCCGAACGACCTGGCGGACGTCGTCGCCGAGTTCGAGGGGCCGATCTACCAGAAACCGCCCCGGAAGAGCGCCGTCCGCCGACAACTCCGCATCCGGGAGATCCACGAGTTGGACGTCCTGGAGGTCCAGGACCGCCAGGCACTGCTCCGCGTGCGCTGTGAGAGCGGCACCTACGTCCGGAAGCTCTGCCACGACATCGGCCTGGCGCTGGGGACCGGCGCGCACATGGGTCACCTCCGCCGGACGATGACGGGATCGTTCGACGACACCACCCTCGTGACGCTGCCGGACCTCGCCGACGCCCTCGGCTGGTGGGAAGAGGACGACGACGCGACGGCGTTGCGGGACGTCGTCCAGCCGGCCGAGCGCGCGCTCGTGGACCTTCCCCGCGTGACGATCGCTCCGAGCGCCGCCGTGGAGGTCGCGGAGGGCGCGCCAGTGTACGCGCCGGGCGTGATCGACGCCGACGTGGGCAGCGAAGAGACGGAAGCGCGGCCGCTGGTGGCCTGTTACACGCCCGACGAGGCTGCCGTCTGTATCGGCCGGCTGGTCGGTGACCCCGGCGCCGACGCCGGGACCGTCGTGGAATTAGAACGGGTCTTGGCGTAATCGCAAAACGAAGCGTTTAATCGGGGGACACTCCTCTGACGAAATGCGGGACCGTGGGGTAGCGGTATCCTCGGCGCATGGGGTGCGTCGGACCTGAGTTCGAATCTCGGCGGTCCCACTCAACTTTCTGTTAAATTCCCACAGCCGACAGTTCAGAGTCCCTTGATCCATATTCCGAGCTGTGCTACTATTGAATGATGTCGCTCTTTAAATAGCCCTGAGTAACCCAAGCAGGCTGTCAAGAAACTCCGCTTCGTCATCGAACAACTGCACCGTGAACGGTGGCCGTACTCACCAGACGAGTTCGTTCCGACTTTCCAGTTCGTCGAGAGCGGTGCGACTGACGAGCAGGTTCGCCGTGCTGTCGAGCGCGTCGAGAAGGATGATCAGACGTGGTGAACCCGAAAAGCCCAGGCCGACCGGTACGATCCTGACGACTGGTCACCTTCCCAGCGGGATTTCGACGAAGATGCTCTAGTAGATGCAGGGGAATAGTCGGCCCGTGGAAGTTTTCGAGCCGTTGTCCTTCTCGCTCGTTTCGAACAGAGATACTGAATAATACAGTGGGACAACACTTACGAGATCGCCAGACATGGCGGCTATAAGACGCCATTAATCGTTGTAGTAACCACCCCTTACCAGCTGGCAATTCGAAAAGTGATACTGCCAGAAGTTTTATGCAATGTGGTTGGAAACGTTAGAATCAACACCGGGACGTCGGAAAGGGCTGGTCACGGATGCCTGGGTGCATCCGCCTCGTCGTTGCGGAGAGAGCGACAGAGAAACGAGTCCTTTCCGGGGTGCGGTGTGGAAAACGGTACCTACAACCATGAACATCAAACAACTTTGGCAGGAGGACGACGCAGTGTCGCCGGTCATCGGGGTCATCCTGATGGTCGCGATCACGGTCATCCTGGCAGCAGTCATCGCATCGTTCGTACTCGGACTGGGCGATTCCACCAACAAGACGCCGCAAGCGAAGTTCACGTGGGATTATAACGCAAACAATAACAACCCATACGGAAATTTGACAGTGACTCATGATGGTGGTACGACGATCAAAGCAAGCGAGTTGGTGATCAGGGGCCAAGGATTCAGTTCTGGAACGTACAACGGATCTCCAAATGTGGTAGACGGCCCCAACACAGCATGGTCGACTGCCCAAGCAAACGGCTCAGCAACGACAAGCTCCGAAAAGGGTGGCGACAGTGCTGTCGTGTCTGGTGACTATATGAGGATGTGGGTGGACAACGATTACGACCTCCGTCTCGTCTACGAGTCATCCGAGGGCGACAACTCCGCGACGCTCGCCTCCGACACCGGTCCGAAAACGTCGTAACGCAGCACGACTTTTTCCCTTTTATCGCGCCTGAATACCATCGAGTACCTACTGGAGACCTCAGTAAAAGAAAACTGGCTAACGGGACGGTTCCGAATTAATCCTGGTCGTAGAAGAACAGCAGGCAGATCATGACCAGGATGAAGATCAGGAAGATCTCGAAGAGCAGCACGCACGGCTTCCGGTCGCCGTGCTTGTCCTTCCAGTCGCGGTATTTCTCGTGGTCGTGTTTGCCGTCGTCGTGTTTGCCGTCGCGCTCTTTCCCGTGGTCGGGCTTCCAACTGTCGTGGTTCTCGTCACAGTGCTTCCCGTGTTCGTGCTTGTCGTCGTGTTTCTTGTCGCAGTCCTTCCCGTGGCCGGGCTTCCACCCGCCGTGGTTCCCGTCGCAGTCTTCTCCGTGGTCGTAATCCTGCTCACAGTAGCAGGGTTTCTCGTGCTCGCGGTTGCACTCGCAGCGTTTCTCGTGGCCGTGCTTACAACCGCGATGCTTGCAGTCGCAGTCTCTCCAGTCCTTGTGCTTGGAGTCACAGCCCTTCGCGTGGCCCGGCTCCCACCCGCCGTGTTTCTCGTGGCAACCGTCCCAGCGCTCGTGCTTGCGGTCGTCGTGCTTGTAGTCACACTCGTTCCCGTGGCCGGGCTTCCACCCGCCGTGGTTCCCGTCACACCCGTTCCCGTGGTCGTGATCGCGCTCACAGTAACAGGGTTTCTCGTGCTTGCGGTTACACTCACAGCGTTTCTCGTGGCCGTGCTTACAACCGCGATGCTCGTGCTTTCGATAGGCTCGAAGCCGGTATTTGAGCGCACACGCGGGCCCGTAGTGCTTGAAGTCTTTTTTCAGGCGCTTGAAATGCTTCTTGGAGCACTTCGGGAGGTGGGAGTCGACGTGGTCCAGGTCGTCGAAGTTCCCCGCCATGTCTCCGTCGGCGAGGTGTTTGACCAACATGAGGAGTCGCTGCTCCAGCGACTCCCGCATTTTGACCTGCTCGACGTGGGTTTTCGTGACGGTGTCGCCTTTGACGCCCACCTTGAGGTGTTTACAGCCGAACACCTTCTTGTCACGACAGACGGGTGAGGCGTAGAGCTTCCTGACACACATCTTGTCGTGGTGGAGCGACATCCCCCGCCAGTCGAATATATCAGCCTTGCATGGTTTCTTGTGCCCGTGTCCGTCGCCGTCGTGATGCGGTTTGTCGTGGTCGTCATCGTCTTTACCGTCGCCGCCGCTGGAACTTGCCGCAGCAGTCCCTGAAAGGACGCCGACCGTGGTCGCCGAGCCCAGGAGGCGGAGCAGCGTTCGTCGGGACTCTTCGAGAGGGACGTTGGAAAGGCCGTTCGCATCTGCCGTCGGATCTTGGTCACTGGTCATGAATGGTCACGCACGCCCGATTCCCGTCGCCATCGACACCCACCGACAACCCGTATGCGGCGTGCGTCGGACTAGAACCCGGTAGGACGTATGGTTATCTGGTGCCGGAATTACCTGCTGTAGGTCGCTTACCCGTATAATTCGAGAGTGACAGCTCCGCAGAGAGCGTATGAACTCGCAACCAGACGGGAGTGCGTGTCGCAAGTTCACCGCAATCGTCTCCCGTCGACCCAGGTGCCGTCTGGATAGCGGATCGGCCACTCTTCGATAAGTAGCTACTACGGGGGACAGACGGAACAGGAGCGTCCTCTCCACTGGATCGCAGACGCCAAAGCCAGCGTTTGAAGGCGGAACGCCCGCCTACTGTCCCACTGAGAACGCGCAGCTGCCGAGTCGTGTGCTGCCGACCCGCTGGTCTGAGAACTCGCGAGTTGCCACGTCACAGCGCGGCCGGGACCACAGGCTCGCCTTCGGGATCGGCCGGGCCAGTCGTCGAATCGGTACCGGCGTCGCCGGGCCGCTCAGTTCCCCGGGACGGACACGACCGGAATCCCCGCTTTCCGGACGAGGCTGTCGGTGACGCTGCCGACGCGCTCGCGTTCTTGGACGGTTTTCCCCGTCGAACCCATCACCACGAGGTCGGCGTCCACGTCGTCGACGTATTTGAGGATCTCGTCGTCCGGAATGCCCTCCCGGATTTCCGTCACGGTGTCGAGGTCAGCGTTCTCGACGCGGTCGGCGAGTTCGGCGGTCGCCCGTTCGCCCTCGGATTCGAGTTTCGTCTTGATCTCGCCCATTGCGAGTCCCGGCGCGGCGTTCGCGACGCGAGCGTCGGCGACGTACAGCAGATGAACCGTCCCGTCGTGGCGGTCAGCGGCGTCGATCGCGTGGTCGACTGCGCTGGCGGCCGTCTCACTCCCGTCGGTCGGCAAGAGCACTGTCTCGTACATCACCCAATATATCGACGGTCGTGTATTTAAATTCAAGGTGGAGTTCCCAGTCGATGGAAAGACCGGTACGACGAAACGTTGCGCGAGGAGATCCCGAAGGCGTCGCTCAGAGTGGATCTGACGGACTGTCGTGGACGAACTCGACGAGAGACCCACGAGGGAGTGCTACAGGAAGAGGAGACCGACGGCTGCCAGCCCGAGGTACTCGGCGTCCTTGAGGAGGCAGAGCAGGTCGCGGTTCTGGACCGTATCGAGCGCGGACGTGATCAGGAGGGAACTCAGGACGAACGGCAGGAACACGAGGTAGGTGGACGACACCAGCAGGACGAACGGTGCGAGCGCGGCGAGCGCGAGCAGGTCACAGGCGTAGAGGACGTATTTGGTCTTCTCGAGTCCGAGGACGACCGGCACAGTGGCGACGCCGCTGGCGCGATCGCCGGCGACGTCACGGACGTTGAACACTTCGACCGAGACGACGGTCTTGAGAAACATGAACAGCGTCGCGGCAGCGAGCAATCCAGCCGACGCGGACCCGGCGAGGACGGAGGGGAGAAGCGTGAGCGGGATCGCCCACGCGCCGGCGACGAGGACCGTGTTGACCGCGAAGACGTCCTTGAGCCGCACGTCGCGTCCCGGAACGAGCGCCTGATTGTAGAACACGCCAGCGACGACCGGACACAGCGTGATGGCCAGTGCGGCCGGGCCACCGCGGAGCACCGCCAGCGCCGCGGCAGCGAACAAACTGACCAGAATCGCCGCGACGATCTGGGTTCGTTGCGCGGTCACCAGTTCCACCTGCTCCGGACGATTGATGCTGTCTTCGTCGAGGTCGGTGAGTTTGTTCGCCGTGTAGATCCCCAGCGTGACGAGTGCTGCGATGAGCGGCGCAGCCGTGAGCGGGAGCGACAACAGCGACGTGATGAACACCGTCTTCGCAGCGGCGACGATCGCCTGGATGCCCGAGAGGCTGTGGACGTGCAGCGCGACGCGTTTGAACTGTTCGTCGATCGTGTGCGTGTGAACTACCACGTTGATTCACCCGTGCCCTGATGTTCGCCGACACCATAGTGAACCTATTTGCCACCAATCACTGGCAGTGAATTAACACATTACGCGAGAAATGACGACTCACAGGTGACCCGTCCCGCTGAAAATTCCTGTTCGAAATGCGAGCACGATACCAGCTCGTCAGCCACGTGCTCGGAATTACCGCGGCGGCTCGCCCCGTTCGAGGGTAAAGGAGACGGTGGAGCCGTCGCGACGGCTCTGGCCGAACGTCAGATCGTCGCCGGACTGTTCGACGAAGCGATAGACGAGCCACAGGCCGACGCCCGAACTGTGTTCGAGGGGCGTTTCGGTCAGGCCGTTCTCGAGGATCCGCTGTTCCGTCGCGGGGATGCCGGGGCCGTTATCGGCGACCGCGACGCGAACGCGGTCGTCGAGCGTCACGCTGACTTCAACCCACGGCGTGTCCGACGGGTTGTGGATGATCGCGTTCTCGATGAGGTTCGCGATTGCCGCTTCGAGTCCCCACGACGCGTTCACCCACACGTCCTCGGGACAGTCCAGTGAGATGGTCGCCTCGGGGTGGACGTCCCGTTGCCGGCGAACGAGGTCCTCGAGAACGTTCGAGAGGTGCATCGTAGACTTGCCGTCGGTATCGGCGACGATGCGCTGGATCAGCCGGACCTTCTCGCTGGTCTCGACGATGGAATTGACGTTCTCGGTGACCGCCTCGAGGTGGTGCTGGCCGTCCGCGTCGACGTGGTCTGCCAGCACGTCGGTGTGTCCCGTGATGACGGTGATCCGATTGGAGATGTTGTGACGGAGCACGCGCGAGACGACTTCGAGGTGCTGTTGTCGGCGCTGCAGTTCGGTGACGTCGGTCACGTTGACCGTCCACCCGAGATGATGGGGGCCGTCCCTGATCGGGGAAATCTGGAGTTCGAGATGGCACGTCGAGCGGCGATCGATCGTGATCTGGGTCTGTGTCTGGTCGACCGCATCGAACGGGAGGTCGTGTTCGTGCAGGAGGTCGTCGATGGGCCGTTCCTCGTACAGCGGGAGCTGCGGGAAGTAGTGACTGGCAGACTGGTTGTAGTCGTGGACGCACCGGTTCGTGTCGAGGATGATCATCCCCTCGCTGCTCTGTTCGACGGCCGTGTCCCGGGCGACCGGCACGATCTCGAAGAGGTCCTCGGAGATCGCCATGGTCGTCAGCGCTCCGAAGGCAGCGAGACCGAACGGCGTGTAATCCAGCCCGGGAATCGGTGCGACGTCCAGGATCGAGACGATGTTCACGAGAAAGGGGAGGAGCCCGCCGAACATCACCAGGAGTTGCGAGGTGGTGTTGTACCGGGTCTGGACGTGCAGTTTGAGCAGCATGTAAATGCCCGTCATCGCGAGGAGATACGAACCGAGGATACAGACCAGAAACAGCGGTTGAAAGTCCGAATGCACGTAGTGCGGGAAGACGGCGGTCGACCAGCTGATCTCGGTCCAGAGGTAGTTGTGGAACGGATTGGTGACCAGGATCGCCCCCAGCAGTGGCATGGTGATCGTCTCCGAGACGGTGAAGGCCCGCGTGCGGTGCCAGTCTCGGCCCGTGTAGGCCGACGCGAAGACGAAAAAGACCACTGCGACGGCGACGCCAAAGGGCAGTTCCAGCCACACGAGGACGTACTCGACCGCCGGTGGCGCCAGCAACTTCGCCGCCGCACTGAACGAGTACACCGAACAGAGCGCCAACAGCGCGATGAACGGTTTCCGACCCCGAACGTCCGGATACCGAGAGACGACGACCGCGAGTCCCAGCAGTAACACTCCCGAGACGGAAAAGAGAAGGCTCAGAGAGAACTCAATACCGGTGAAAAAATGTCATGTTACGATGGAGTAGTTCGGACGTAGATAAAACAGTTTGGGAAAACTAAGCAGCCAAACCACCGTAAATAACGCCAACAGGGACCCTAAGCGTAATTACACGTGGCACCCCGTTGACAGCACAGGCAATGATACTATTCTAATACATCGAGGACGCCGGACCACAGTAGTGGAGCGAGTCGGCGGTGGGACAGCCGGCGAGCGGGAGCGGCCGTCGACGCCGATTAGATGTAGTCCTCGTCTTCGAGGCCGTCGAGAACGTCGTCCGTGAGCGATTCGACGTCGTCGTAGGGGAAGTCCCCGCCACCGCCCTTCTGGTTGAGTTCCATGGCGGTGAAGCTCACGTCGCCCGACTCGAACGTGGTAGCCGGGCCGTTCGGGAGCGCCGGGACGAGGTCCATCGGACTGGAAACCGGATAGTCTGCGCCTTCGAACGCCTCGACGAGTTGCTCGCGGAGTTCGTCTCTGTCTGCCATAGCGTCGCACAGTTCGATTGCGACCAGACTGAACTTGCTGCCTCGTATTCGAGGGGATTGTTTGGCGTCCCGGAGGGACGGTGGCGCAGACCGTAAGCGGCGACCGCGGGACAGACGGTGCAGTGGGAGGACCAATTTTGAGAATCGCCCGAAGCATTGATGACCACACGGCGGGTTCTTCCGGCAAGACGACATGGCGGCGGGAAACCTCGGCACGATCTCACTCGACGACGCGGACGTAGACTACGACGACTACGTCGGTGTGCTCGAAGGCGGCGTCTTGAACCGCAGCGAGCGAATGCTGGACGCCTACACCGACCTCGAATCGCAGTTCCGCGACCAGTTCGAGGAGGAAGTGACCGAGGACCCCGATCGACATCTCGACAGTTCGGACGGCGTCGAGGCGTTCCGGACCGAGTTAGCGGACGTCTACGAGGAACGACTGTACCCGACGTTGAGTTCGGCCGGCGAGGAAGACATCGGCGGGTACGCTGAGTTCCAGGACACGATGCGGACGCTGTCGGAACTGAACTACGTGCGGTTCTACGAACAGCTCGAGGACGGTCGCAGCGCGGTCTCGAAAACCCGGAACCACAGTTCAAACGCCCTGACGCTGTTGAACGAGGTCGGAGAGATCCTGACCGAGAAGGGCTACACCCACGAAACCAAAGAACCGATCAAAGAGCGGTTCAGCGAGTCGAAACGGCAACTGAAAGCGGCCAACCGTCGCCGGCACGCGGCCAGCGCCACCGTGAAGCGCTGTTACTTCTACTATTTCACCGGCGAGCTCCTGCGCGAGAAGTACGGCCTCGAACCGGCCGAGTACCGCTACGTCGACTTCGACGAGCCGATCCGCGAGCGACTCGACCGGGTCCGCGAGGAGTTCGTGCGCCAGGCGAAGCAGATCAGCCACGGGCGGCGCTCGCTCCAGCACAAGATCGAGTACATCAAGAAGAACTACGACCTCTGAGTCGCGTCGGCAGCGGCGAGGTGCGCAGTCACGAGTTCGTTCACGTTGTACAGCAGGATACCCACGGAGACGAGCGTCGTGAGCAGATAGACGATGAACCCCGGCGGGCCACCGATCGACGTGCCGACGATCCCGCCGGTGATGCCGGCGAGCGTGAGTTCGAGCCAGGTGACGAACACGCGGGAGAGCAGTTTCGGTTCGTCCGGCATCAGTACGACTCCCCGGCCTCGACTGGGCCGCTGAACGCGGAGTAGAGGACGCCGAAGTAGACGAAGACGAGCGGCAGCAGGACGGCCGCCCCGATCGACATGAGATTCAGCGGGAGCGTCGAAACGATCCCCTCGCTGACTGTCACGCCGGCAACCCGGTCGACGTACGGGTAGGTCAGCCGGGCGACGACGGCCACCAGCGCGAACACGAGGCCGGCAGCCGCCGCGAACGCCAGGTAGTGGCGGTCAGCCCTGATCGCCAGCACGTAGCCCACCGCGAGGCCGACGGTCACCCCGACGAGCGCCAGTGCGACCGGCGAGAGCAGCGCCGCGCGAACCGGGGGCGTCGTCGCGTAGATCGTCGCGAGCGCGAGCACGACCAGGATCAGGTACGCGACCACTGCACGCTGTGCGTCAGCCCGCAGGTCCGCGCGCAGGTCGCCGCGGGTCTTGAGTCGAAGGAACGCTGCCCCGTCGACGATCGTGAGTGCGACGACGGCCAGCCCGACCACGACGCCCGGCAGCGTCAGCGTCCGACTCGCGCCGACTGCCCAGTTGGCCGTGAACAGCCCCAGGAAGAACGGGGCCGTGACGCTCCCGACGACGAACGCGCGGCCCCACAAGCGCTGCCAGTTCGCGTCCTCGCGTTGCTCGTACATTTCGGGGGCGAGGCCGCGTAGGATGAGCGCCCCGAGGATGGCGAACATCAGGAGGTAGTGGCGGCTGAACAGACTGGCGTAGACGACCGGAAACGCCGCGAACAGCGCCCCACCGAACACGACCAGCCACACCTCGTTGCCGTCCCAGAACGGCCCGATCGCCGCGATGAGTTGCTCGCGCTCCTCGTGGTCCTCGCGAGTCGCGAACAGCGCCCCCACGCCGAAGTCGAACCCGTCGAGAAACAGGAACGTCCCGAGGATGAAAAACAGGAGGCCGAACCACAGCTCCGCGAGCGGCAGTCCGAACAGCGGCTCGGCGGCCAGCGACAGCGGCTTAGTCATCACCGGCCACCCCTTCAGGAGCGGCGTCCTCGCGCTCGACGACGCGGAGGTCGTCGCCAGTCGGCGGTCCAGCGCGGACGATGCGGGCGATCACGTACGTGTAGAGCGCGAGCAGTCCGAGGTAGACGACCGCGAAGCCCGCGAGCGTCAGGGTCGCCTCGGCACCGGTGAGACCCGGCGAGACCCCCTCGCTGGTCTCGAGGACGCCCTGGATCACCCACGGTTGGCGGCCGACCTCGGTGACGATCCACCCGAGTTCGACGGCGACGATGCCGAGCAGCGTCGACAGCATCAGCGACTTGTGCAGGAGGTCGTCCTCGTAGAGCTCGCCGCGCCACCAGCGGTAGGCCCCCCAGAATCCGAGCAGGATGAACCAGAAGCCCAGCGCGACCATGATGCGGAACGACCAGAACACGAGGGCGACGGGCGGCGCTTCGCCGTACTCGTTCAACCCGACGATGGTCGCCTCCGGATCACCCCCGCTGGCCAGCCAGGACGCCCCGCCGGGGATGCCGATGCCGAACAGTTCCTTGGCCTTCGGGTTCGTCAGGTCCTCGAGGCTCGTCGGGAACGCGACGATGTACTCGGGGACGTAGGAGTCGGTCTCCCAGACGGCCTCCATCGCGGCGAACTTCTGGGGCTGGGTCTCGTAGACGTGTCGCGCGTAGAGGTCGCCGTGGAGCGCCTGCAGCGGCGCGGTGACGACGAGCGCCACGAGGGCAATCTTCAGCGTCGTCTCCCAGAAGCCCACGTTCTCGATGGGGTAGCCCCAGACGTGGTGGCGGAACACGTAGTAGGCGCCGAGGCCGGCCATGAACAGCGCAACCGACAGCACCGCCGCGTTCTGCATGTGGACGAACATGAACGGGAAGCGCGGGTTGAAGTACGCGGCCATCGGGTCGGTCAGCGTCACGATCTGCCGACCGCCTTTCTCGACGAGTTCGTACCCGCGCGGGGTCTGCATCCAGGAGTTGGCGATCAGGATCCAGACCGCAGAGAGCCAGGTTCCCAGACCGACCGCGACCGCCGAGACCATGTAGAGGGCGTTGCCGACCCGCTCACGGCCGAACACGAAGATGCCGAGGAACGTCGCCTCCAGCATGAACGCCATCATGCCCTCTACCGCCAGCGGGCCGCCGAACAGTTCGCCGGCGACCGTCGAGAACGCCGCGAAGTTCGTCCCGAACTCGAACTCCAGGACGATGCCCGTCACGGTGCCGACGACGAACGAGATCGCGAAGATCTTCGTCCAGAAGCGGCGCAGTTGCTCGTAGATCGGCGCACCACCGCGTATCTCCTTCCACGTGAAGTAGACCAGAAACGGGGCGAGGCCCATGCTCATCACGGGGAAGATGATGTGGACGATGGTCGTCAGGGCGAACTGGAATCGACTAGCGAGGACTGGATCGAGCATAGGTTGCGTGACAGGGGATGGTGGGTAGGTGGCGACGGGTGTCGCCCACGAGACGCTCGATTGGGACTACGGGAACTGCGGCCCTATCTCGTTCCCAGATTCTCGCCTGGAGAGAACAGCCAAACACGTTTAGTTGTCCAAGCCCGTAGACGTAAGCTTGAACAGTTTATTCCGGTTCGTCGATCGAAGCCCGTCGGTGCGGCGGTGACCGGGGACCGGACGTTCTAAGCCAGGCTTATCTGGAAATACGCGGTTTCTAACTAATTGACTGGCATTCCAGCCACGGATATGGAATGGGTCCCAGGGCCAGTGACAGTAGCTGTTGCCGCACTCGTCGCAGGGGTCGTCGTCGGGAGTACCGCCGGAGCGACGGCTGCAACGACACAGACCGTCACCGAGTGCACGACGATCACAGAGCCGGGAGCGTACGAACTCTCCGCCAACGTGAGCGCGCCCGCCAATGACACGTGCATCCGCATCGAATCGAGCGACGTCGTTCTCGACGGACAGGGCCAGACGATCACGGGGACGAACGGCGAGAACGCGACGGGGACGGGTATCCTCGTCTCCGCGTCCGAGGGCGGCGATCTGCTGGAGAACGTGACGGTCCGGAACGTCCACGTCGCCAACTGGGGAACCGGCGTCACCTACCGGGACGTGACGGACTCGACGCTCAGTTCCGTTACCGTCACAGACAGCCAGAACGGGCTGACAGTGACCGAAAGCTCGCAGATCACCATCCAGAACACCTCCGCGACGGACAACGAGGACGGCGTCCTCACGCGGGACGTCACCGATTCGACGTTCCACGACACGACCGTCGCGAACAACGAGGGCACGGGCCTGTACACGAGCAACGACTTCGACGGCAATCGGCTCGTCAACACCACGGCCCGTGAGAACGGCGAAACGGGCATTCGCATCGGTCCGGCCTGGAACACCGAGTTCGTCAACACGACCACGAGCAGCAACGGGGGCGACGGGCTCACGATGCTCGACAGCGGCCGCGTCGAGATGAGCCACCTCACGGCGACTGACAACGGCGAGACCGCCCTCTCGCTCACGGCCGTCGCCGGGGCACGGTTCGAGAACGTCACCGTTCAGAACAACACTGGCGCGGTGTACGCCGCCGTCGAGTCGCGCAACGTCACCGTCCAGGCACTGACGATGGGCCCCGGCGGGACGGTCTCACTCACCGCTGGGTCGGCGACTATCACGGACGCCGAACCGCCGGCCGCGCCCGAGGGCTACGAAGCGGTCGGGCCGGCGATCAACGTCTCGCGCGCCGAAGACGGCCCGAGCATGCCAGTTGTGTCGATAACGCTCGACGAACGGGACGAAACGACGCCCGCACTCTGGCAGTACGAGGACGGCGAGTGGCGCGAACTCTCGGACGTCACGTTCGACTCGGGCGAGTACACGCTCACCGCGACTGTCGGGAACGGGATCGTCACCCCGCTCGATACGACGACCGCCGACAACGAAACCGACGGGTAGGCACCGCGTTCAGCGGTCAACCTCGCCCATGATCGTATCGAGGCTGCCGAGAGTCGCCACCAGGTCCGCGACGTACTCGCCTGCTGCCATTTCCGCCAGCGCCGAGAGGTTCGAGAAACACGGGCTGCGGATCTTGAACCGGGCGGGCGTGTCAGTCCCGTCCGAGCGGATGTAGATCCCGAGTTCCCCCTTCGCACCCTCCACGGCCCGATAGATTTCCGTGTCGGGCTCCGGTTTGAGCGTCCGCGGGACGTTGGCCTGCAGCGTTCGGTCGTCTTCGGACCAGTCCGCCAGCAGGTCGACGCACTGTCGGACGATCTTCGCGGACTCTTCGATCTCCTGCAGCCGGACGAGTACCCGGGCGTAGTTGTCGCCGGCGTCCTGCGTCGCGACCTCCCAGTCGAGTTCGTCGTAGTAGCCGTACGGGTCGTCGCGCCGCAGGTCGTAGTCGATGCCCGACCCACGAGCGACCGGTCCGGTCACGCCGTACTCTTTCGCGGTTTCGGGGTCTAACACGCCGGTGTCGACGCAGCGAATCTGGAACAACTCGTTGCTGGTCAGCAGCGTGTGGTACTCGTCGAGTTTCTCGGGGAGGCCATCGAGGAACTCGTGGACGTTCGCGAAGAACTCCTCGCGGGGTTCCGGGACGTCCCAGACCACACCGCCGAGCCGGAGGTAGTTGAACATCATCCGCTGGCCGGTGAGATCTTCGAGGACGTCCTGG
This sequence comes from Halorientalis brevis, assembly GCF_042678165.1. GTDB lineage: Archaea > Halobacteriota > Halobacteria > Halobacteriales > Haloarculaceae > Halorientalis > Halorientalis brevis. The sequence continues at coordinate 194,927 of NZ_JBHUDJ010000001.1, forward strand.
ACGAGTTCCCGGTCGCGCATCGCGTACATGAACGCGGCGTTGAACTCCCCGAAGATGTCCAGCGCGTACGTGCCGATGGCGATAAAGTGGTTGGCCAGCCGCGAGAGTTCCGCACCCATCGTCCGGATGACCTGCGCGTACTCGGGCACCTCGATGTCCGCGAGGTCCTCGGCCGTGCGGGCGTACGCCCACTCGTTGATCAGCCCGGACGAGAGCCAGTCCCAGCGGTCCGGAAACGGCATGATCTGGTGGCGATAGGTGCTCTGCTGACACAGCTGTTCCTCGCAGCGGTGGATGTACCCGATGTCGGGGTCGACGTCGGCCACCTGCTCGCCGTCCAGCACGGTCTCCAGATGGAGCACGCCGTGGGTCGAGGGGTGATGCGGCCCGACGTTGATGAACATCGTGTCCGCGTGGTTCCCCTCGCCGCGATGGTCTTCTTCCAGCGGGTTGGCGTGCTCGCGGAGCGTGACGATCTGGGGCTGGGTCTGGTTGTACTCGAGCGACAGGGGATGGCCCTGCCAGGTCTCGGGCAGGAGAATCCGACGGAGGTCCGGGTGCTCCTCGTACTCGATGCCGATCAGGTCGTAGGCCTCCCGCTCGTGCCAGTCGGCCGTGGGGAACACCGGCGCGGCAGACTGGCTCACCGGGTCGTCTTTGCTCGTGGGGACGACGACCGACAGCTCCTGGGTCGGGTCGTCGTACTTCCGGAGGTGGTAGATTGACTCGTAGCGGTCCCGGTACTCCTGGGCGGTCAGACAGGCGCAGTGGTCGAAGCCGGCGTCTCGCTTGAGCGTGCTGAGGACGTCCTGGACGTCGTCGGGACGGACGACGAACCCCTCGGCGTTGCCGTGGTCCTCGCGAGCGAGAAGTTTCTCGCCCAGCAACTGAGCGAGGCGGTCGTAGTCCACGCCCGCCTCCGTCGCGCCGAGTTCGCCCGCGCGTGGCGCTGGCTCTTCGAGACTCATCGGCGACGCACCCCCGAGACGGCGCTCACCGTTGGCGTCGACTCTGCAGCGTCGCGTCCGTTCATGACAGTGGGAGTTCGAAGTGAACTGGCAAACGGATTGACTCGTAGTCACTAGCCTATTTATCAATGGCCGGTCAGCAGTCGGACGATGAAGTACCTGCATCTCACGCTCCGGGAGCCGCCCGAGTGGCGCAATCCGATGCACACGTTTCTCATGGGCCACGACGAGATGCACACGGCCGAGCTGTTGAACTGGAACACGAGCGCCGAGGACCTCGACATCATCCTCTTTCGGATCGTCGGTGCCATGGACCCGTACACCGCTGCACTCGACGACTCCGCGTTCGTCGTCGACTACGAGACGGCGCGAATCGACGGCGACTCGTTCTACGTCTACATCGAGCACGAAACCCGTGACGTGGACGACCAGTTCCGCGAACCGTTCCTCGAACGGCGCGTGTTGGCGATTCCGCCCATCGAGTACACGGAAGACGGCGAGACCAAAGTCGCAATCGTCGGCCGTAGCGAGGACGTCCAGGCCACCGTCGACGCCATCCCGGCCGAGATCGACGTCCAGATCGACCAGGTCGGCGAGTACGGCCAGGGCCTCCGGCCGTCACAGTCACTGCTGACCGACCGGCAGCAGGAGGCGGTCAGTGCCGCCCTCGCCCACGGCTACTACGAGGTGCCTCGGGAGGGAACCGTCGAGGACGTCGCTGCCAGCCTCGACTGCGCACCGAGCACCGCCTCGAACCACCTCCGAAAAGCCGAAGCACGACTCGTCCAGGCAGTCACGGCGTCTCAGTGAGCGTCGAGAGCTGGCGGAAACGCCACCGGCGGATGCACTTCGCGTCCGGTACTCGGCGCCGAGCGAGGGGAGCAGTCGAGCTGCACGGTGGATCGACGGGTCGAAAAAATTCGCGGTCAGCGAGGTGACTACGTTACGTGTAGTCCTGCGGATCGGTGTAGTTGCCGTTGTTGTTGGTGTCGAGCTGCACCTCGAGGCCGAGGTCGGGCAGCGTGATCGTATTGGTCGCGAGGTAGGTCGCGCGGATCTGCGCGCCCTCGAGCAGCAGACCGGGGTTGGAACCGCCGGTCAGGTTGACCTGGCGCGTGACCGAGGCTTCGGTCGCGTTCCCCGGTGCGCGCAGCGTGATCATGTTGTGGATACCCTTCCTGGTGTTCGCTGTCTTCTCCTCGTCGATCTCGAGGCCGCTGAACTCAGCGTTGGTCGCTGACAGTTCTGGCGTCTTGAGGAGCAGCTGTCCGGACGTCACGTTCGCGGATCCGCTACCGGCGGTGATGACGAGCCGCGCGTTGGCGTCGGCGACGTTGTACTGATTGAGGTTGAAGCGCTTGATGAGCTTCAGATCGTCAATCGTCACGCCGTTCAGTTCGACGACGCCCTGCGGATAGCCTTCGCCGCTCGAGTAGTTCTCCGCGTCACCGTCACCGGGGTACAGCATGAGGTCCTGCCCCGTGATCGTGTCCGCCTCGATCACGAACCCCCCGATACCTGAGATGGGTGTTGCGAACGCCGTTCCGGTGCTCAAAAAGAGCATGCCGACGACGGCGACAACCCCCAGCGATGCGCCTGTACTTTTCGCAAGGATGCTTTTATCGTACACTTCGTTCCCCCCTAGGGCACAGGTTTGTTTCTCATCTACTCACCTTATACTTATCCCCTATATCACTGGTTATTTATAAACAGAGTGTCGCCTCGACGAGCGCCGTACCAAGTACGCCGAAGAAAAACGGACCGCCAGACACGGCCGGAAACGGCTCGCGAGCGGTTGTGTGCTCGTTACTCCCGCTTCGCGCCGGGGTTGGTCACTGCTCCGTTGGCGGCCGAGCCGAAGTCACGGTGGTACTTCGCGAGCACGCCGGTCGTGTAGGACGGTTCGGGGTCGTCACGCGCGTCGAGCCGCTGTTCGATCTCCTCGTCCGAGAGGTCGACGGAGAGTTCCAGATTGTCGATGTCGATGGTGACGACGTCGCCGTCTTCGAGCGCGGCGATGGGGCCGCCGACGTACGCCTCCGGGGCGACGTGCCCGATGGAGAACCCGCGGGTCGCGCCCGAGAACCGGCCGTCGGTGAACAGCGCCACGTCCTCGGCGTGACCCTGCCCGGCGACGGCGGACGTGACGCCGAGCATCTCGCGCATCCCCGGTCCGCCACGGGGTCCCTCGTTGCGGATGCCGATGACGTCACCGGTCTCGACGTGTCCCTCCTGGACGTACTCCATAGCACCTTCCTCGTCCTCGAAGATGCGGACCGGCCCCTCGTGGTGGAGGTGGTCTTCACCGGTGATCTTGATGACCGCGCCGTCCGGCGCGAGGTTGCCGGTGAGGATGCGGATGGCGCCCCGTTCGTGGATCGGATCGTCGACCGTGTGGAGGAACTCCGCGTCCAGGTCCTCGATGGCCGACGGATCCTGCGCTTCGAGTGCCTCGGCCATCGTGTCGCCGGTGACCGTCAGCGCGTCGCCGTGGAGCAGGTCAGCCTCGTGGAGCGCGTTCAGCACGACCGGAACGCCGCCGACCTCGTGGAGGTCGTTCATCACTTTCTCGCCGCCGGGCTGGAGGTCCGCGATCTTCGGCGTCGTGCGGCTGATGCGGTTGAAGTCCTCGATGTCGAGGTCGACGCCCGCTTCGGCGGCCATCGCCAGGAGATGCAACACGGCGTTCGTGGAGCCGCCGACAGCGACCTGGAGCGCGATGGCGTTCTCGAAGGACTCCTTCGTGAGGAAATCGGAGGGCTTGCGGCGTTCCTGGACGACGTCGACGACGAGTTCGCCGGCCTCGCGGGCGACGTCGTAGCGCGATTCGTCCTCGGCCGGCGGGGACGCAGAGCCGAGCGGTGCGAACCCGAGCGCCTCGGAGATCGAGGCCATCGTGTTGGCGGTGAACATCCCACCGCACGAACCCGCACCGGGGCACGCGTTGCGTTCGAGGTCGTCGAGTTCGTCCTCGGTCATGTCGCCGTCGGCGACCGCACCGACGCCCTCGAAGACGTTCTGGATGGTGACTTCGCGGCCCTCGTGTTCGCCAGGCATGATCGAACCGCCGTAGAGGAAGACGGAGGGGAGGTCCGTCCGGATGGCGGCCATCATCATCCCGGGCATGTTCTTGTCACAGCCGCCGATGGTGACCAGTCCGTCCATGCGCTCGCCGAAGGCGACCAGTTCGACGGAGTCGGCGATGACCTCGCGGGAGATCAGCGAGGCTTTCATCCCCTCGGTCCCCATCGAGATGGCGTCGGAGATAGTGATGGTCCCGAACTCGATGGGCATCCCGCCGGCCTCGTCGGTGCCTTCGTAGGCAGCGTCCGCCACGTCGTCGAGGTGGACGTTACAGGGCGTGATGTCGGCCGCGGGGTTGGCGATCCCGACCATCGGGGAGACGAGGTCCTCGTCGTCGTACCCCATCGCGCGGAACATCGCCCGGTGCGGGGCCTTGTCGGCCCCCTCGGTCACGTCGTTGCTCGGGAGGTCGTCCGGCTTCTCGTGATAGTCGGACGCCGTCCGCTGCTCGGATTCCTGACTCATAATCGAGGACAGTCCCCGTGGCGGCTTTAATTGCCCGGATGCCGCAGTCGGGTTCGGACCGCACCCGTCGCGAGTGCCGGTGCCGAAACGCATTAGCATCGGAGCGAGAACTAACCGACAATGACCGCTCGCGTCGCTGCCGGTGCTCGCCTCCACTTCGGGTTCCAGAACCTCTCGCTCGCCCGCGAGCGGCTGTACGGCGGCGTCGGCGTCGCCCTCGACGAGCCCCGGGTCGTCGTCGAAGCCGAACCGGCCGAGGGCATCCGCTGCGACGACGACCTCGCCGCCGAGTACGCCTGGACGGCCGTCGACCTCCTCGGCGTCGACGGCGCCAAGATCGAGGTTCGAGACCGGCTCCCGCGCCACGTGGGCCTGGGCAGCGGGACGCAGTTCGCCCTCGCGACGCTGACGGCCATCGCCGGCGCCTACGACGTGGACCCGGCGGTCCGCGAGCACGCTCCCGCGCTCGGTCGCGGCGGACGGAGCGGCGTCGGCGTCGCCGCCTTCGCGGACGGCGGCTTCGTCGTCGACGGCGGCCACCCGACGGAACTGTTCACCGCCGCACCGCCCGCCGACGGCCAGTGGAGCGTTCCCCCGGTGACGGCGCGACACGAACTCCCCGAGAGCTGGCGGTTCGTCGTCGTCGTCCCGGAAACCAGCGAAGGACGGAGCGGCCAGCGCGAGGACGAGAGCATGCGCGCGGTGGTCGAACGCGCCGACACCGGGATCGCCGACGAAGTCGGGGGCGTGCTCCTCCGACGGGTGCTCCCGGCCGCTGCGGAAGGTGACCGCGAGACGTTCGGCGCCGGCGTGGCGAAACTCGGGCGCCTCAACGGCGCCTGGTACGCCGACGAGCAGGGCGGCGTCTACCGGCCGCCCGCTGGCCGCATCGTCGACCGACTGGCCGACTGCCCCGCCATCGCCGGGGCCGGCCAGTCGTCGTGGGGGCCGGCCGTGTACGGCGTGACCCAGGAGCGCGGCGTGGATGAGGCGCGAGAGGCCGCACGGGACGCTCTGGGGGCAGCAGGCGTCGAGGGCCGCGTGCTCGTCACCGCGCCGCGGAATCGCGGCGTTCGCGTCGAACGGTAAGGAGTCGGACCGAGGTGACTATTGTTTAGTATATTAGCGCTTGTGAGCGGTCTGTCCGGAAATTATGGATCGCGATCAGCTCAGGTCATACCATCCCCACCACCTCTATTGACAAATAAACAAAACATATTGACTTATCCGACTCTGGTGCCAGAATCGGACATGTATATTGGGAGGTAGGTCCAACCTATGCTTAATTGTGGACCAAAATGAGTTTAGATAGGTACTTAAAATCGGTTGCAGAGGCTTTCAGATATGCAATTGCTGCCATAGCTGGGACACTTGTAGGCAGTTTAGAGGGAATCCCAGTCACGGTAACAAACATGGCTTTAGCTACTCTTGTTCTTGTAGTGATTATTTTGGTTCTGGGCTTCCTCGATTACTTAGTTCAAGTCCATATCAATCCAGAAATCGAAGAATAGTCCAACTTTGTCCCGAGAACCAGACGCAGAGTGTTCCGGCTTAGAGTGACTCTGTCGTCGAATATTAGATGGGAGAGACGGCCATTTATTGAAAAATCTTTTATCATTTTCCTTTGAGTGTCTTCTCGAATGCAACGTCGTGAACTGTTGCGAAAGACTTCCGTCGTGGCTACTTCCGTGGCCGTTGCAGGATGTTCAGAGAATGCCTCGGAATCCCCCGGTGAACAGAACGTCTCGGAATCTCAGGAGGGAGATCGAGAGCAGAGTCCACAAGGATCGAAGCTCGGGAGTGAAAGTTCGCCGTGGCGAGGATTGATGTTCGTTCTCGAAGCCCCTTCGCCGGAGGAGATCAGGCAACAGTTCGATTCACCTGCACCGGTGATTCTCACCGGCGACGACGTCCAAATGGTCTTTTTCGAGACTGACGACCATCGGAAGCTCAGTGAAACGGCCGACAGAGTAGGATACGAAGTGCGAAGCATGTCGTCTATCGTTTGGAGAGGTCAACCAGTCTGTGATATCCGAAGTCAGATTCGTATCCCCGCTACACCTTCGATGGGAGAAGTCCAAGAGGTATTCCCTGATGCTGTCCGCATCTCGCAAGTCGCAACAGCAGGCAGTGGGCGTTTTTGGTCCATCTTCTCTCGATACGAGACGAAAGCAGAGATCTCATCACGTCTCGACGAACTTCAGATTGAAGAGGAGTCCGCATCAGTTATCCTCTACAGCGGGTGTAATCGAAGCAATTCGTAGTATGGATCTTGTCTGACTCTGTACCGAAAGTCTGACTGGTCAGAATCCCCGTAACAACTACGGCACCGCGTCCGTATTGGGCGGTATGGACCGCATCCCCTTCGGCATCCGACAACTCGATACGCTGATCGACGGGGGCGCGCCGCCGGGGAGCGTCGTCTTGCTGTCGGGCGAGTCCGGGGCCGGCTCGCGGGAGTTCATGTACACGAGCGCCATCGTGAACGGCCTGGGGCTCACGGACCAGGACCTCCACGACCTCTACTACGGCGACCTCGCGTCCAGTGCCGACCTCCCCGACGAGATCCACTACATCTCCTTCACCGCCGACAGCGACCAGCTCTACCGCGAGATGAATCGCGTGATGGACGCGGAGGTCGTCGAATCCGGCTTCGATCAGGTCGAGTTCATGGACATGGCGGAAGTGTACTTCCACACCAGCAGCGTCCCGCGACCGTGGTACGCCGAAGAGACGACTCACATCCGGGACATGGCGGGCCGTCACGACCGCGAAGAGCTGTTCGCCGCGCTCGGCGACTACCTCAACGAGCACGCACGGGGAAACCTCGTCATCCTCGACTCGCTGTCGGACCTCATCAGCGCCATCGGCGACGAACACGACTGGTCGGACATCGTCTACCTCCTCAAGGGACTCCAGAAGGCCGCCCACTCATGGAACGGTCTCATCCTCGTCCACGTCAACCACGAGACGGTCACGGCGGTCGAACACGGACAGTTGATCGACGCGGCCAACGGGGCGATGATCTTCGAGTGGGAACAGGGCGGCAGCGAACGCGCCCGGACGCTCGTGTTCAAGAAGTTCCGCGGCGTCCTCTCGCGGATCCAGGACGAGAACATCATCCGCTTCGAGACGGAGATCGGCGACGCCGGGTTCGACATCAGCGACGTTCGAAAGATTCGTTGACACGTCCCGTCAGCGATCCCCCAAACCGACCGGTAGGACCGCCTTACTTCCAGGCGAGACTGTTTTACAATTTGATAAGGAGTGGCAAACTCTTAACTATCGTAGCAGTCAACGTCCGGTAGATGGCCAGCGAGCCGTCAGACGAGCCTGTGTCGGTTTCACTCCCGCCGGAGATCGCAGAGTGGATCGACCAGCAGGCCGCCGACCGGGACACCGACCGTGAGACGGTTCTGGTACAGTTGCTCGCGGCCCACCAGGCGACCGAAGAGTTCGACGACGGCACCGAGATCGACGCCGATCTCCTCGCCCGAACGACCGATCTCGAAGACGAGGTCCGCGACATCATCGCCGGGCGGCTCTCGGACATCGCCGGCGCCGTCGCCGACCGCATCGACGTCGAACAACAGGTGCAGGCGGCGCTCGACGACCAGGTCGCGGCCGCCGTCGACGAGCAGGTCTCCGCGGCGGTTGACGAGCACCTCGCCGAGACCCTCGACGAGCGGGCGACGGACCTGGCCCAGACGGCAGCCGAGCAGGCGAGCCAACAGCTCCAGAGCGAGCTCCAGTCGGTCGAGTCGGACTTCGTGGCGAAGATCGAGGACGTTCGCGATCGCGTGATCCAGGTCAAAAAGGAGACCGACCAGAAGGCCCCGGCCGACCACGAGCACGAGGCGCTGGACGACCGGATTTCGGAACTCGCCGCCGAGACCGAGGAGATCGCCGCAGGGATCGACGACCTGCGCGCGGATTTCGACGCCGAAGGGGCCGACTACGAGGAGCGCCTGGACGAGGTAGACGAGACGGTCCAGGACATGCAGGAGAAACTGCGGACGGTGGCGTACGTCGTCAGGGACCTGCGTGAGAACGCGGCGTTCGACAACAAACGAGACACGTCCGTCGAGCAGCTCAAACGGACGGCCGCCGAACACGACGTCGAGCGCGCCCGCTGTGAGGCCTGTGGTCAGGGCGTCGCCATTTCGCTGCTGACCGAACCGGAATGTCCCCACTGCAACGCGACGGTGACCGACGTCACGCCGGGCACGGGCTTCTTCGGGAAACCGGAGCTGGTCAAGGCACAGGGGATCGAGGCCGCATCGGACGGTGAGCGCCAGTGAGTGACGATTCGGACGAGCGCGACGACCCGTTCGAGTCGTTCGACGCCCCCGACGACGTCGATCCCTTCGAAGACCTTGAGGGACCCGACGACGCCGAGGAGACGAGCGACGCGGGCGAGCCGACAGTGCCGCCGGACGACGATCAGACGCCGCCGGGTCGCATGACCGACGACCCGTTCTCTCAGATCTCCGAACCGGACGACGGAGCGAAGGGACCCGTCGGCAGCGACGCGCACTCGGACGCGGACGCGACCGACGAGAGCGGCGACGGGGCGGACGCGACCGACGACCCGTTCGACTCTTTCAGCAGCGCCGGGACCCAGGGTGGGTCGGACGACGATCCGTTCGGCGCGTTCGAGTCGGTCGGCGTCGACGAGATCGACCCGGACGCGGTCTGGGACGTGCTCTCAGCCGCCGAAGCGGAAGGAATGCCGGAGTTCGACGAGAAGGTCTTCTACGAGGTCTCGAAACACAGGTTCTGCGAGCGCTGTGAGTACTTTTCCGAGCCGCCCGCAGCTTCGTGTTCCTACGAGGGAGCCGCGATCGTGGAGTTCCTCGACATGGAGCAGGTGCGGCTCGTGAACTGTCCGGTCGTCGCCGAGCAGCGAGCGCTCGAAGAGAGCGTCGGCGAGATCGGCTCGGACTGACTACAGGGAGCGCCCGGAGCCCCGTTCCAGCGAGCGGTAGGTTTCGACCACTTCCTCGAAGTCGTCCATCGACTCCCGGAGCTCGTTGCTCAGTTCGACGGCCTCACGCTTGAGCCGGTTGAACTCCTCGTCGTCTTCGAGTTCGCTGGGCGTCCGCTCGGCTTCGAGAACCGACAGCTTCGACAGCAGTTGGAAGAACTCGTCGAGTCGCGGGTCCGACCCAGGCGTGTCGACGTGCTGGTCGAGCGTCGAGAGCAGCGTGTCCTTGTCGACGGGTTTGCAGAGGTAGTCGTCGAAATCCATCTCCAGAATGTTGAGGTCCGGGTCCACCGCCGTCACCATGATGACGGGGAAGTCGTAGCCGCGGTCCCGGAACTCCACGAGGACGTCGTCCCCGTGGATGTCGGGCATCCGGCGGTCGAGCAGGACGGCAGCGACGTGGTCGCCCGCCTTCTCGAGCGCTTGCTCACCGCCGTAGGCGATTTCCGTCTCGTACTCGTCGCGCAGTTTCAGCGCGTACGCCTCGGCCACGTCTTCTTCGTCGTCGACGACGAGCACCGTCTGCGTGAACTTCCCGGACACGTTCGTGCGTGTGTTCCGCGATACGCACTGAAATACCTTTGCGAAATTTCGCGTCGTCGGACCGCCCTCTGGGACTCACAGCTCGGGTTCGTACGTACACTTATTAGCTGGGCTTGACAACGACGAGAGGAGTCGAGTAATGGCGCAGTCGGACTTCCTGGCGGTCCACCCGGACCCAGTCATCCACTACGGGCGCTCGGCAGACGGCATCGTCATCAGGCGGATCAACGCCGCCTTCGAGACGACCTTCGACGTGACTGCGGGGGACAGTGTGTCACTCCAGGAGACGCTCGAGTCGGGAGTGACCGTCTCGGACGTCGCCGACGCCATCGAAAGCGGTGACTCGCTGGACCGCCGCGTCACCTGTCCCGTGGACGGCGACGCGCGCCCGTTCCGCCTTCAGCACATTCCCGCCGAGGACGGCGGCTACCTCGTCTACACCGACGAGAGCGAGCGCGTCGCCAGAGAGCGCGAACTCGAAGCGCGCAACGAGCAGTTGGAAACGTTCGCGAGCGTCGTCTCCCACGACCTCCGCAACCCGATCGACGTCGCCGAGACCTACCTGGCCGCCGCGCGTGAAGAGGACGACCCCGAGCACTTCCGCCGCGTCGCGGACGCGCTCGATCGAATGCGGACGCTCATCGACGACGTGCTCGCGCTCGCCCGCCAGGGGAAGGTCCTCGACGACACCGAACGCGTCACCCTCGCGACCGTCGCCGAAGACGCCTGGGCCACCGTGGACGCGACCGACGCCTCGCTGGCCCTCGCCGACGAGACCGCCACGCTGCAGGCCGACCCGGACCGCCTCCAGCAACTCGTCGAGAACCTCCTGCGCAACGCACTCGAACACGGCGGCCCGTCGATCACCGTCGGCACCATCGACGGCGACCGTACCGGCTGGTACCTCGAAGACGACGGACCGGGCATCCCGGCCGACGAGCGCGCGGACGTCTTCGAGCCGGGCGTGACCAGTTCCACGGACGGCACCGGGCTCGGGCTGGCCATCGTCGAGCGGATCGCCGACGCCCACGGGTGGACGGTCACGGTGACCGACGGCGACGACGGCGGCGCACGCTTCGAGGTCACCGAGGTCGAGTCGCTCCAGCCATTCTAGCCGAAAGAGGCAAATGGGATTCGGGACCGTAGTCTGGGGTATCCACTATGCAATTCTGTGACGAGTGCGGGTCGATGATGCACGCCGCCGACGGGGACGAGATGGTCTGTTCGTCCTGCGGCGCTCGCGTGGCCAAAGACGAGGAGAAAGCCGATCAGTTCGTCACCACCGAAGAGCAAAGCGGCGACGAACTCATCGAAACCGAGGAAGGGGCGAACTTCGAGGGGAAACCGACCGCCAACGACGTCACCTGCGAGAAGTGCGGCCACGGCAAGGCCTGGTACACGATCAAACAGACCGGGTCGGCCGACGAACCGCCGACGCGGTTTTTCAAGTGCCAGGAGTGTGGCTACCGCTGGCGCGAGTACAACTAACGCTCTTTGACTTCGAGGCCGCGGACTTCGTCGAGTTCGAGCCGCCAGCCGTGCATGTCGTCGATGGAGTCGGCGCGCTCGAAGTCGCTGGAGAACCAGCCGTTGTCGTCGAGCGCGTCCACGAGCCGGTCCCAGTCAGCGGTGTCGTGTTCGACCCGCCGGACGGGCCCCGTGATCGCGATGCTCTGCCAGTCGAACCGGCCCCTGATGTCGTTCACGAGCAGCCGCGCCGTCTTGCCGTCGTCGATGAACTCGAACTTGCGGCCGTGGGGGCTGTCTTCGAGGAAGACGAAGGAGACGTCCTCGCCGTCGTAGCCGAACGACACCGGGAGGCTGTAGGGCTCGTCGTCGCTGGCCAGCGAGAGGATGCCCCACCCTTTCCCGACGAGCAGGTCGTCGATGTCGTCGGCGTCCATGGGCGTCCCCATCCACTGCCCGGTGGTATCCATCGTCATAGACGATAGTTGTCGGCCGACGGCCTTGAAACTACGCCACGGGGACGGCTGCCGGTCGATCCACGCAACTGTCGAACGCGGGTAGCAGGGCCGTCGCCGCCGAACCGCGGGCTTTTGTCGCCGCGTGCGTAACGGCCGGCTGTGTCGTCCGACGCCCGTCGCGTCGAGGTCCACCCCGGCAAGGAGGCCGTGGTCGAGTTCGATCCCGAGCTGACCTTCGAGTGCGTCGAGGAGTGTACGTGGTGCTGTCACCACGGCGTCCTCCTCTACGAACCGGACTTCCTCGCCCTGGCGGACTGCGCCAACCTCGCCGAGGCGACGACCTCGTTCCGCGGCGAGGACTTCGTCCGCCAGGAACGGAAGGACCGCGACGATCACGTCGACGAGAACGGCGACGCCTGTTTCTTCCTCCGCGAGGACGGACTCTGTTCGCTGCACGCCGACCACGACTGGAAGCCCGCCCGCTGCTCGGTGTTTCCCCTGACCGTCACCGTCGAGGACGACGAGATCCACGTCGACGTGCGCGAGTCCGCCCACGAACACTGCGAGGGGCTTGACGTCTCCGAGCGCCGCGTCGTCGACAATCTCGACGCGTTTCTCCCGGCCGTCCTCTGGGAACTGGACGATCCGGAAACGCGTCGGGAGCTCTGAAAAGCGGGGGCGTTCGACCTGCTGGTGAGTAGTCAGTACGGTCCGGACCAGCCGCAATCGACGCAGCTGAACAGGCCCTGACCGTTGACCGTTGGCCCCGTACAAGTAGGACACTCGAACATGGATTTGCCGCCGTCCGTGATCGCGACAGGCTCGCCGCCCACGTCTGCGTCGTCGGTGAACCGGTCGGGAAGGTCCGGATGACACGCCGCACAGACCCACTCGATGGTACGGTGCGTTTCGCTTCCGAACGCGCGGTGCCGCCAGACGTGCGTGACCGCACACCCACAGTTGTCACATTCTGTCATCGCTTGGCTAAACGAACGTCAGACTACGGCATAAATCTTGTCCCAATTGTGCACTAATTAGTCCACTATAGATATATTATCCTTATATTGCGGCCAGGGATGGTCGATCGTCAGGAAGGAGCAGAGCACAGTGACCGATCGCACAGAAACGAACCGGTGACGGCCAGTCTCAGGCACCGATCGCGAGCCAGGTGAGAAAGACGACGACGACGCCAAGCGACGTACTCAGGACGGCGTGGAGGCGAAGTCGGTCGAGTTGGTGGTGGGCCTTGTCCGAGAGGCGCGCGACTTCCCCGACTTCGCCGCCGACCTCACACCGCGGGAGGAAGTCCATCGCGACGTGGAGGAAGATACCGGCGGCGAACCCGAAGATCGCGGCGTTGATCGCGGGGCTGGTCGGAAGCTGGACGAGCGCCGAGGGGATGCCAGCGAGTCCGATGCCGGCAGCGGGCAGCAGAATGACAGACGGAGAGCGACCGGCGCTGGCCAGTCGACGCGCGGCAGCGTAGCCGGCAGGGCCCTTGTGGGAGACGATCGCGAGGCCCAGCAGGAGGCCGAGTTCCGGCATCGAGCCGTAGATGAGCCCGATGATGACGCCGGCCGAGAGCGCGTGCGCAGAGAGCTGGACGGCAGTGTTGTCGAACGCAGCGTTGACGTGTGCGAGTCGGTGTCCGAGGACGTGCGAGCCGAAGCCGACGAGGATGCCCGCAGCGACGCCGAACCCGCCGATTCGCGGATCGAGGCCGATCGCCTGCGGGAGCAGAAACACCGCCGCGCTCGTTATCATTGCCCCGCTGGCAAGCCCGTAGCCCCAGACCAGTCCGGTCGGATTCGCCTCGCGGGCGGCCCTGATACCGAACGGGATCGCCCCCGCCATCGCCGCGAAGGCCACCCACGAGATCACGAGCATCTTCCAGATCCCAGCAATCACCGCCACACCGGACAGCAGGGTCAACGCCACGACCCCTGCCATTCCGAGTAGTGACGGAGAGCCAGGAGAGTTAATAATTTTCGTGCTCATGTTATTAGACATCTGCGTTAAAAACGCCCGTTTGTAATAATAAAAGCATCGGTCGAGGAGTCAGAGACGGGGCCAGTCCGGCGAGAACGGGGGTTCGGTCAGTTCGTCGCCCGTTTCCAGGTTTTCAGATCGACCACCTGACCGTCGACGTCGTCGGGTGCTGCCGTCGTCGCTGCCCAGGTGAACATCGGTGCGACGTCTTCGGGATCGCGCCCCTGGGACCCCGCGAGGTCGGTGGCGACCTGCCCGGGGTCGACGATCGCAACCGACTGGTCCAGTTCGGCGGCGAACCCGCGAGCGAGCGCTTCGACGGTGGCCTTCGAGACGGCGTAGGTCCCGTAGCCGGGTTTCGCGTCGCGTGCGATCGCGCCAGAGGGCACGACAATTCGGGCGTCGTCGGCCAGGTGTGGGAGCGATTCGCGGACCGTCGTGAACACGCCCCGCGCGTTGGTTCGGATGTGATCGTCGAATGCGGCGTAGGATTCGCTGGTGAGCGGCGTCTCGCCCGGCGACCCGTGATACACGCCGGCGTTCGCGACGACGACGTCGATCGACCCGCCCTCGCGCGCTGCCGTCTCCATCAACCGTTCCACGTCGAACTCGTCGCGGACGTCCGCGCGCATGGCCGTCACGGACCCGCCCGCGTCGCGGATCGTTTCGGCGGTCGCCTCCAGTGCGTCGGCGTCCCGCGCACAGATGACCACGTGGGC
>NZ_JBHUDJ010000001.1:209620-240527 GCF_042678165.1 Halorientalis brevis
ATGCCACGGCTCGCGCCGGTGACGACGACTGTGTCCCCGTCCATGTCGTGGCTCTTCGTCGGTCAGCCCCATGGGAGTTCCCCCTCGCTCACCGTCAGTTCGGTGTGTGAACTACCAGCAAACCATACAGGTGAGGTTCCAGCTTTATACAGTTTCGTCACTATATGATATTTAATGAGTACGCTGGAGGGGACGTCCATCGACGTCGTCGGCGGAGGCTTCGGGGGATTGTCGACGGCCTGCTACCTCGCCGACGCCGGCGCAGACGTACGGGTACTGGAGAAGAACGGACAGCTCGGCGGCCGTGCCAGCCGGTTCACCGCGGACGGCTTCCGCTTCGACATGGGGCCGTCGTGGTACCTGATGCCCGACGTGTTCGAGCGATTTTTCGGCCACTTCGGGAAGGCTCCGGAGGATTACTACCGGCTCGAACGGCTGGACCCGCACTACCGCATCTTCTTCAAGGACGGTGACGAGGTCGACGTGCCGGCCGACCGCGACGCCGTCCGGGAGATCTTCGCGTCCTACGAGGACGGTGCCGGCGAGGCGTTCGACGAGTACCTCGCAGAGAGCGCGTCGAACTACGAACTTGCGATGGAGAACTTCGTCTACGAGGACCGGCCCAGACTCAGAGACTGGGTCGACCTGGACGTCATCAAGGCGGCTCCAGTCGGGCTGAAGCTGCTCGGCAACATGCAGGGCCACGTCGAGGACTACTTCGAGAACCCCAAACTCCAGCAGATCATGCAGTACACCCTCGTCTTCCTCGGGGGTGCACCGCACAACACGCCCGCCCTCTACAACATGATGAGCCACGTCGACTTCAACCTCGGCGTCCACTACCCCGTCAAGAACGGCAGCGGGGACCAGATCGGCGGCTTCGGCGCGGTCGTCGACGGCATCGTCGAGCTGGGCGAGGAACTCGGCGTCGAGTTCGTCACCGACGCGCCGGTGGCCGAGATCACCCGCCGGAAGGACGGCTTCCTCGTCGCGACCGAGGACGGCACGGAGTACAACCCCGACCTCGTCGTGAGCGACGCCGACTACGCCCACACCGAGCGCGACCTCCTCCCCGCGCACGAGCAACAGTACGACGACGACTACTGGGACTCGAAGACCTACGCGCCCTCCGCGTTTCTCCTCTATCTCGGCGTCGAGGGCGACGTGGACCCGCTGGCCCACCACACGCTCGTCCTCCCGGAAAACTGGGACCCGCACTTCGAGAAGATCTTCGACGACCCGCAGTGGCCCGACGATCCGGCCTACTACGTCTGCGTTCCCTCCGAGACCGACGAGACGGTCGTCCCCGACGGCGACCACAGCAACCTCTTCGTGCTCGTCCCCATCGCGCCTGATCTGGAGGACGGGCCGGAAGTGCGCCAGCGCTACCGCGACGAGGTGCTGGCGGACATGGCCGACCACACCGGCGTCGACGTTCGGGACCGGATCGTCTACGAGGAGCGGTTCTCGGTCTCGGAGTTCGCCGACCGATACAACTCCATCCAGGGCACGGCGCTGGGGCTGGCACACACGCTCCGCCAGACCGCGCTCTTGCGCCCGCCGCATCGCTCGGACGCCGTCGACGGGCTGTACTTCACCGGCTCGTTCACCACGCCCGGCATCGGCGTCCCGATGTGCCTCATCAGCGGGGAACACACCGCTGACGCCATCATACAGGACAGATGACCGACGGCGCTCTCGACGTCCGGACCCGACTCGAAGCGGTCACCGACTACCTTCCCTCCGAGGAGACGCCGCTGGGGTATCTGTTCTGGCTCTCCCGCCCCCGGTTCTGGCTGTATCTCGGCGGCCCGGTCATCGTCGGGGCGACCTACGCGGCCGACACCGTCCCCGAGCTGTTCGCACCGATTCCCGTGCTCTTGCTCATGTTCTTTACCGTCCCGGCGAACGTCTTCCTCTACGGCGTCAACGACGTCTTCGACGCTGACGTCGACGAACTCAACCCGAAAAAAGAGGACAAGGAGGTCCGCTACCAGGGCCGCACCTGGGTCGTCGCCGTCGTCGTCGCCAGCGGCCTGCTCGGACTGCTGTTCGTGCCGTTCGTTCCGACGGCGGCCGCGCTGGCGCTGGGACTCTGGTACTTCCTCTCGATCGAGTACAGCGCGCCCCCGCTCCGGTTCAAGACGACGCCGCTGCTGGATTCGATCTCGAACGGCCTGTACATCCTCCCCGCTGTGGTCGCCTTCACCGCCGTCGCCGGCGAACTGCCGCCGACGCTCGCCGTCGTCGCCGGGTGGCTCTGGACGATGGGCATGCACACGTTCTCGGCCATCCCGGACATCGAACCCGACCGCGAGGCCGGCATCACGACCACCGCGACAGTGCTCGGGAAGCGTCGCACCTACGCCTACTGCGCGCTCTGCTGGCTGGCGGCGGCCGTCATCTTCTGGCAGGTCCACCCGTTCTTCGGCGGCCTGCTCGTCCTCTATCCAGCCCTCGTCTTCGGGATCGCCCGGTCGAACATCGACGTCGACGACGCCTACTGGTGGTATCCCGCCATCAACACCCTCACCGGAATGGCGATGACGCTGGCGGGCCTCTGGGTACTCGTGTTCGGCTATGGCGGTTGAGAGTATGACCCGCGAGCGGGTCGAGACGCGACTGGACGACCTCGTGCGGGAGAACCGCTTTCTCATCGCGGTCGTCTTCCCCGCGATGGGTGCGCTCTTGCTCGTCGCCAGCGCCGAGTCCCTGCTCCCCGGACCGCTCAACTTCAACCCGTATCTCATCCTCTTCGGGACGCTCGTGATGCGACTCCCGCTCGTGGCGGGCGTCGCACCGCTCACCGACCGGCGGGCGCTCCTCGCGATGGGGGCGCTCACGGTCTACTCCTACGGTATCGAGTACGTCGGCACGACGACCGGCTGGCCGTACGGCGAGTTCGCCTACGGGATCGATCTCGGGCCGATGCTGTTCGGGGAGATTCCCCTCGGACTGCCAGTCTTTTTCTTCCCGCTGGTCCTGAACAGCTACCTGCTCTGTCTCCTCCTCCTGGGCGACCGGGCGAAACAGTGGTTCGTCCGGCTGCCCGTGGTGATCGCGGCGGTCATCGCGGTCGACCTCGTGCTCGACCCCGGCGCGGTGGGCCTCGGATTCTGGGCCTACGACGCCGGGGGCACCTACTATCAGGTCCCGTGGTCGAACTACCTCGGCTGGGTCCTCTCTGCGACCGTAGCCGTCGGACTGTTCGACGTGGCCTTCGACCGCACCGCGCTCATCGCGCGGGTCCAGCGCTGTGAGTTCATGCTCGACGACCTGGTGAGCTTCGTCATCCTCTGGGGGTCGATCAACGCCTACTTCGCGAACTGGGTGCCCGTGGCGATCGCCGGTCTGTTCTTCCTCGGTCTGGTGCAGATCGAGCGCTTCGACTTCGCGGTCGTACGGACGGTGCCGCTGATCGGCGAGAAGTTCTGAGGGGGGCTGCTGTCAGTCCCGTTCCCGCTGCTGGGCGATGCGCTGGAGCGCATCGGCGATCGCCTCGACGGCGAGGAGGAAACGCCACCCGACGTACAAAAAGCCCGCCAAGACGACGGGAAACAGAACCAGAAGCGGGGTCTGAACAATGAACAGTGCGTACCCGAGCAGGACCGCGAACAGCAGGACGCTACCACCGAACCAACTGGACGGAATCGGGGGCGGGGAGTAGCCAGCCATTGCCGTCACAAAACACGTTTGACAGAAATAAGTTCAGTCTTCGTGAACCCAAGTACGTGAGTGTCGACCCCTCCGGATGAGTCACTGCGTCGGGACGGATTCGGGCGGCTCGAACCCCGGCGAGTGGGCCGGGACGTCGCCGATGGTCGAGACGCGCTCGAAGACGGCCTCGGGATCTTTGTTCCAGATCCAGTGCCAGCGGGTCTTCGCGACGAGCCACGCCTTCCGGGTCGTCGAGAGTTGCGGCGTTTCCGAGAGCACGTCGAAATCGCGCTTGCGGATGAGTCGGTGATGGTCGGCGTACAGCACGGCGGCCAGCAACACGGCGAACTGGCAGTCCTCCGGGAGGTATTTGATGCCCGCGACGCCCTCGCGGTACAGCTGTTCGGCCCGGTGGAGTTCGTGACGCATGGCCGAGCGGAACCCCTCGGACAGTTCGAGATCCTCGATCTGTTTCTCGGTCACGCCGTACTGCTCGTAGGTCTCGGCGGGGAGGTAGATGCGGTCGCGGTCGACGACGTCCTCGCGAACGTCCCGCAGGAAGTTCGTCAGCTGGAAGGCTTCGCCGAGAGCGCCGGCGTGCGGCCGAGCGACCTCGGGGTCCTCGGTGTCCATGATGGCGGTCATCATGTAACCGACGGCCGACGCGGACCCCTGCATGTACGCTTCGAGTTGATCGTAGGTCTCGTAGCGGTTCGTTTCGATGTCAGTCAGCATCGCGTCGACGAACAACTCGACGTCCTCGTCGGTGATGTCCGTCTGGCGGCGAACCTCGTCGAACGCCGTCAGTACGGGGTCGTCGGTCTCCCGCCGGCCGAGCGCTGCCTCCCGGATGCGAACGAGTTCGGCCTCCTGCTCGGCGGGCGTGTAGTCGTTGTCTTCGTCGTCGACGACTTCGTCGGCGATCCGGAAGAACGCGTAGAGCACGTACGTCTTGTGTCGGACGCGCTCGGGGAGGAGCCGCGTGGCGTAGTAGAACGTCTTTCCAGTCCGTCTGTGAATCGCCTTGCTCTGTTCGAGGGAGTCGTTGCGTACCATTACGTGTCAGCTTCGCCGAATCGTAGCGGTCTCTGGACGCCCCGTCCGGGGCGACGTCGGCTATCCATTGCCATCCGTCAGCTTACCTGACCGGAGGGTTCGCACCACGTTAAGGAACATACCTTACTGGTTGGTATTCGAGAGCGTCAGGTGCGCACTCATCTCGACGCGCACGGGGACTGTCCTCTCCTGGCAGTCGATGCGATGGACCTACGGGCTGAAGCCCCCTCAAGATAGGTTCCAGCTACGCCCCGCATGCGTTCCCGGTACATACGACCGGAAGGTCTTTTGCCGGTCTCTAACGTACGGTCGCGTATGGTCCGAGAGCAGCTCCAGACGGCAGCGGACGACCTCCGAACGGCGATCGAATCGGCAGAAGACGACGCGAGCGAACGGCTGACGGAACTGGCCGAGAAACTCGACGCGCTGGCGACGGACGATCGCGGGCCGGACCACGGCAGCATGGCGCGCATCCAGAACACGCTCAACGACATCAAGGAGGACGTCGAGGAGGACGCCGTCGAGGCGATCGACGACGCCAAAGCGAAGATCAGCGACTACCGGTCGACCGTCGAAGGCGTCTGAGGAAAGGCATGTTAGGAAGTACCAGTACCAAAACATTTTAGAGAACGGGAGGAGAGATTTCGCTACGATGAGGGGTGGCCAGCAGAGACAACCACGAGGGTTGCAGAAAGCGAACAGGCAGTTGCTGCTAGCGTCAGAACTGACGTACGAGGAGGACGTCGCCGAACGGTTGGCCGGCCTGGCCCACCAGGTTGGAGAACTCGCGTCGACCGACGCCACCGAGTCCGAGGCCATCGAGACCATCGGCGTGCAGCTACAGGATCTCCGCAGTGAGACTCACTCGGACGTCCACGACGCCATCGTCCGCGCGCAGGAGTTGCTCTTGCCCTACAGCCAAACGGTGTAACCGCCCGCCGAACGCAGTCCCATGTTCCGTCTGCTCACCCACGAGCGGTGACTATTCGTCCAGAATCTTCTCCGCCAGCATCGGCACGAACGTCCATAATCCACCTTTTTCCGCGTCGGGTCGCCTCCGGCGACCGCTCGCGCAAAAACGTGGGCGAAAAAGCGCTCGCTCACTCCGTTCCCGAGCGGTGACTACTCTTCGTCCAGAATCTTCTCCGCCAGCATCGGCACGAAGGTCCCGATGTCGGTGACCATCCCGACGGCCTGTGCGCTGCCGCGGTCGAGGAGCTGGGTGACCGTCGCCGGGTTGATGTCGACGCACACAGTTCTGGTGGTCGAGGGGAGGCAGTTCCCGACCGCCACCGAGTGGAGCAACGTCGAGAGCATGAGAACGAGGTCGGCCTCGTGGGCCTGTTCGCGAATGGCGTTCTGAGCCTCGACGGAGTCGGTGATCGTGTCCGGGAGCGGGCCGTCGTCGCGGATGGAACCCGCGAGCACGAACGGCCGGTCGTTCTCGACGCACTCGTACATGACGCCGGATTCGATCACGCCCGTTTCGACGGCCTCCTCGATGCCGCCGGCGCGGATGACTTCGCTGATGGTGTAGATGTGATGTTTGTGTCCCTTGCGAGGGTGGTCGAGCGACTCGGTGTCCATGCCGAGGGAGGTGCCGTAGAGGTCGCGCTCGATGTCGTGAACGGCGAAGCCGTTGCCAGCGGAGATCATGTCGACGAACCCTTCCCGGACGAGGCGAGCGAGGTCCTCCCGAGCACCCGAGTGGATGAGGGCGGGCCCACAGACAGCGAGCACCGTGCCGTCCTCGGCTTTGGTCTCCTCGATGGCCTCGGCGATGTTACCGATAGTCGTCTCGGAGGGGCGCTCCGAAGAGACGCCGCCCTGCATGAATCCGAAGGCGCCTTCCTGGTCGCGGGGACGCTCGGGGGGCTTGACGCGGATACCTGCTTCGCCGGTCACCACGAGGTCGTCGGCGTCGATGGCGTTGAGCACCTTCGTGTAGGCGCGCGGTTCGCCGTCGGGGCCGCCTTCGGGTTCCACGACGACGGCACAGTCCATCTCGACGTCCTCGACGGAGAGCCACTGGCCCTCGTAGCGGATCTGCGTCGGGTGGTTGGTCGTCGAGTAAAAGCCCTTGGGGACGACCTGATCTTCCGGGGCGGGTTCGAGCGTCGCGTCCTTCGGGTCGGCGGGATTGGCGCCGTTCTGGTGCAGTTCGTGGACGATCGACTGGAGCGTCTCCTGGTCGTCGGCAGTCACCAGGAGTTTGGCGTACGATTCAGCGTCCTTGTGGCGACCGATCTGGAACTCTTCGACCTCGAAGGCACCTCCCATGTCCATGATGATGCCGAACGAGGTCTGCATCATCCCGGAGTCGATGATGTGTCCCTCGAGTTCGACTTCGCGCGAGACTGTCATGCTCGAGAAATGGACGGACGGCGATAAGTGGGTTTGGGTCGAGCGTCGACCACGACGGCGGAACTAGGGAACGCCGGTTACAGCCTACATACTTTGGCACAACATTCATTATCGTCGTCGTACACGTTCCTGTACCGGATCCAACATATACACACGTCAACTATTGCTGGGCGTGTGTTGGTCGCAGACGAGACGGAGTCGGCCGCTGGGAGACAATGGGATTCGAATACACGAACTACGTCCTGCCGTACGTCGTCGCGGTGCTCGTCAACCTGGCGCTGATCGCCAGGCTCTGGCGGTACCGGAACCGCCGCGCAGCCAGGGGCTTTCTGTTCGACGTCAGCGGGATCGTCCTGCTCTCGGTGTGTAACGCGTTGCAGTTGCTCTCGACGACCGTCGGGGCCAAGCTCTTCTGGTGGAACTGGCGGTTCGTCCCGATCACGTTCATGGCTGTCGGCTACATGCTGACGGCCGTCGAGTACACCAACCGCGACCACTGGCTCACCTACCGGACGGGGGCAGCACTCGCAGCGGTTCCGATCGTCACCCAGGCACTCATCTGGACCAACGACAGTCACGGGCTGTTCTACGGGTACGCGTACGACGAGGCGGCGAACCTGCTGGTCCCGCAGTTCGGACCGCTCTACTGGCTGTTCGCAGCGTTCGTCGTGGGCTGTCTCGGCGTCGGGATCTATCTCCTCTTGGATCTTGCCCGGACACAGGTTGCGTTCACCAGGCAGGCCACGATCCTGCTCGGGTCCATCCTGCTCGTCCTCGCCGGGGAACTGCTCTGGTGGTTCCACGTCATCCCCATCGATCCGGCCCCGCTGACCAGCACCGTCAAAGTCGCGGGCTTCCTGTTCGGCGTCGCTCGCTTCGAGTTGCTCGACATCGTCCCCGTCGCCCGGAAGACGGTCATCGAGAACATGCGCGACGCGGTGTTCGTCGTCGACCGGACGAACCGCATCGTCGACGTCAACCAGGCGGGCAAACGGCTGGTCGGCGACGGCGACGTCGTCCGCAACGCCATCGACGAGGTGTTCGACGCCGAGACGATTCGGGCCCACGAAGACATGCGTGAGGGGCAAACCGAACTCACGCTGTCGCTCGACGGCGAGCCGCGACACTTCGACTTCCAGATCTCACCGCTCTCCGCCGACGGAGCCGCCCACGGCGGGCGGCTGTTCGTCTTCCGCGACGTCACCGAACGCAAACGCCGCGAAGACGAACTCGCGATCCTCAATCGGATCGTGCGCCACGACATCAGAAACGACATGTCCGTCATCGACGGCCGCGGCGCGCTCTTGGAAGAGTACGTCGAGGAAGGCGGCCAAGAACACCTCCAGAAGATCCGCAAGAGCAGCCAGCACGTCGTCGAGCTGACAGACAACGTGGGTACGCTCATGGAATCGATCGCGAGCGAGCAGACGATGGAGGTCGAACCGACTGCCCTCAGCGCGGTCCTCGAAACGCAACTGGATCGCGCCCGGATGCGTCACGACGCAGCCGAATTCGTCGTGGAGGGCGCGATTCCCCAGAACAGTCTCGTGACGGCGAACGAGATGCTGTCGTCGGTGTTCACCAACCTGTTCAACAACGCCGTCAACCACAACGACTCGGACGCGTGTCGCGTGACCGTCTCGGTCACGGAGACGCCCGCTTCGGTTCGCGTCGAGGTGGCAGACGACGGGCCGGGAATTCCGGACGAGAAAAAAGACGACATCTTCGGCCGTGGAGCGAAAGGACTGGACAGTTCCGGGACCGGCGTCGGCCTGTACCTCGTCGATACGCTGATCGACCACTACGGTGGCACGATCACCGTCCGCGACAACGAGCCCACGGGCAGCGTCTTCGTGATCGAACTCCCCCGGGCAGCCAGCAGGCAAGCGCAGTCACAGCCGGTCGACAACCGGTGAGCGCTCCGCGTCGAGCGCACCGGGACGGTCGGGACGGTGCCGCCGAGTCCCGACGACCAGAGGGGCGACGCGCCGGCGATCACGGCTACTCACCCGACGTGACAGTCCACGCGCCAGGCCACGTCGTCGGTCGCGGCACGCAGGTGCTCGAACAGGCCGCGCAAGCCCGGCGAGTCAGTGGCCGGGAGGACGTGGAGCCGGACTGTCCCGTCCCGGATGCTCACCCGGAACACGTCGCCCGTCGCCTCGTCGTTGACGAGATACAGCGGCATCGGGAGGTCGAACCAGTCGCCGTACGTGTATCGCTCCCCGGCGAGCACCCCTTCGACGATCGACTGGAGCCGATCGTCCGACTGGGCCGGCGTCGGGGTGAGCGAAAACACCGTCTCACCCTCGTACTCGACGCCGCCGCTGTGTGGGTAGCGCCGCTCTGGCCGGCACGGGATGGCGAACTGATCCTCGGTCCCGTCGTCTGCATCTGACACGATATCCGCCTAGCAAGAGATATGATGTCATCCCATTTAAGAACGTGGCTGCGACGGGTGCGTCTCCGTACGTTCGACGGGGACAGTCCGCCGTGACAGTCGGGATAAAAGCCGGCTACGGTCGGTGAAACGTGTAACGGAGTCGGCCCCCGTCACCGTCGATTGCGACGGTCAGTTCGCCGCGGTCGTGGTCGAACAGGAGCGTCTCGACGCCGTCGCGTTCGAAGGCGTGGAGCGGCATCCCCGTTTCGACGGTCCCGTCGCGCGTGACGACGACCTTCGCGTTCGGAAACTCACAGATGACGCGGTCGTCGGTCACCGTGAACTTCCCGCCCTGGCAGAACTCGTCGAGGTGGTCGACGACCGTCTCCCACTCGGCGAGTTGCACCTGGTCGGCACCCCCATCCGGCAAACAGGTTCCTCCTGCCGGCTGTTCCATACTCGTACCTGTACGCCGTCGTGTATATGTGTGACGGCGCGTCTGACGCAGACACTGCGCCACAGTGCAGCCGGCCGACGCGCCGGTGTCGCGCGACGCCCCGCGCCGATCACGCGAAGAGGTCGTCGTGGCGCTGTGCGAGGTTCGTGTAGTCCCCGGAGCTGTAGGCCTCGAACACCGATTCGGGATCGATGTTCGTCTCCGCGAGCGGCGTGACCGACGCTGGCATGCCGCGAACGAACGACTCCGGTGGAACCTCGTACCCCTCGGGGACGACGGTTCCCATGGCGACGATCGAGCGTTCGCCGATGGTCGAGTCCGACAACGTGGAGTTGAACCCGACGAGACAGCCCTCCTCGACGGACGTGTCGTTGAGGATCACCCCGTGGCCGACCATCACGTGGTCGCCGACAGACGAGGCGTGTACCACCGCGTTGTCGCCGACGTGTGACTGCTTGCCGACGTGGACCGGGCCGACGTCGCCGCGGAGCACCACACCGGGCCAGACGCTGGCGTTCGCGTCCACCGTGACGTCCCCGACGACCGTTGCCTCCTGACTCACGTGTGCGTAGCCGTGAATCTCTGGAGTGGTCCCCTCGAACGCGTACTCGCGACTGTCCACCATACGACGCCGCAGGGAGTAGTCTACTTAAATCATTGGCTCGCTGGCACGTAGGTGGTTCCCAGAGCGGCGTGATACAGGCTCGAACTGCGACCGTCTGGGAGGGAACTGGTGGTCAGTTCGGGGCGTCAGCGACTGTCAGCAGCGGGGGCTGACATTGGAGGCGCGGGCGCGCGTGCAGCGTCGTCCCGGCTCCTCTCGACAGACCGAGAAAGGTAAGCCCCCGGGGTGGGAATCACCGGGCGATGAAACTCGCACGGGCTGACACACCTGACGGCGTCGTCGAGGGCGAGTACGTCGACGGCGTGATCGAAACCGACGACGCATCGTACGAAATCGGCGAGGACGCGACGCTGCTCGCGCCGTGTGACCCCGACGTGCTGTTCTGCGTCGGCCGGAACTTCGGCGAGAAGGTCGACCAGATGGACTACGACGTCCCGGACGTGCCGGACTGGTTCATCAAACCGCCGCACAGCCTCCACCCGCCGGAACAGCCGATTCCATACCCCGAGTGGACCGAGGAACTGACCTACGCCGGCGAACTCGCCGTCGTCATCGACGAGGCGTGCCACGAGATCGACGAGGACGAGGTCGACGACGTGATCCGGGGCTACACCATCCTCAACGACATGGACGCGCTGGACCAGGAACGCCGGACGGCACGCAAGGCCTTCGACCACTCCGGCCCGCTTGGTCCCTGGATCGAGACCGACTACGAGCCGGTCGGCAAGGAGATGGAGACGACGATTAACGGCGAGCGTCGCCAGCACGACAACACCGAGAACATGTTCAACAAACCCCGAGAGGTCGTCGCCTTCCTCTCGGAGCGCTACACGTTCCGCCCCGGCGACGTCATCTCCTTCGGGAGCCCGGCCAACCCCGGCCTGGTCGAACCCGGCGACGAGATCGAGATTCGCTACGAAGGGATCGGAACGCTCCGAAACACCATCGAGTAATCGCCCGCCCGTTTTCGCGTTACTGTTCGTCTTCGATGTCGACGACGAGCACCGGCAGTTCGGCGCCCTCGACGACTCGTTCGGTCACGCTGCCCAGGGACGCCAACCGATCGCGCCCCGTCCGGCCGTGGGTCCCCATCGTGATCAGATCGATCTCCGCGTCGGCCGCGTAGTCGATGATCTCCTTGTGCGGAATCCCCTCACGGAGGTCGGAGACGACGTCGAGGTCGGAGTCCGCTAGCCGTTCGACCGCGTCGTCCAGCGCACGCTGGCCCTGCTGTTCGAGCGAGGCGGCGACGTCGTCTTTGGTGTCGTCGTCGGCCGCCAGGTACACCCGACGGTCGACCACGGACAGCACGTGCAACGTCGCGTCGTTGTCCGCGGCGATGTGTGCCGCGTGGTCGAGGGTCTTCGCCGTCCCGCTACTCCCGTCAGTTGGAACGAGTATCCTGTCGTACATCTCTGTAACGTCTCGGGAATTGGGGCGGCGCGTACTTGAAACAGGAGCCCGGTTCCAGGCGAGTGAGAGGACGCCGGCACCCGACGTGCGACGCCAACCCCCGGTCGAGAGACGTGTCAGAACGCGTATCCTGTATTCGAGAACAGGTCACGTGGGAAACCGGGACCAGGGAACGCGGACCCACCGCATAAGCGATCGTACTTGTTTACTCAGTTGTGTATAGCGATACAAATACGGTGACGGGGGCACACGGTACAGGCACGATTTCAATGAGAGCGGAGATTCACCAGACGTTCGTGGGGCTGCCGGCGTCGGGTCGCGAGGTGGGGCGATGACGAGCGACGAGCCGGTGCGGCTGGAACTGTACGTCAGGTCGCTGCTGGCCGAACAGGCGCGAAGCCAACAGGACGAAGTCATCGAGCGGCTGAACGCGCTCAAGGACGACGGTGCCATAGACGAGTTCCAGGTCGTCATCTGGGGGCGGCAGGCGCCGGCCTCACCGGCCCAGGCGCGAACCGACGCGGGCGTGTTCGTGCTCAACCGCGTGGCGGTCTTCTCGGAGTGGGCGGCGGCCAACGGGCTCTCCGTCGACGAGCACTTCGAACACCGGAGCGTCGAGTCCAGCATCGTCAACGAGTCCTATCAGGCAGTGCGGTTCCCCGTCATGACGCTCGCCGAGTATCACGGCCAGGACCTCGCGTTCGTCGCCCCCGCGACCGAGCAGGACGCGACCCACACGGTACGTGAGCGTCTCGCTCACATCGAGCGGGAAGACCAGCAAGCGGCGGGCACCGACGAGTTCGAGCGGTTGAGCAGCGCCTACTCGGAACCGCCGCGGCAGTTGACGCTGGCCGGCAGAGACGGCCCCCACGTGACCGGCGTCTGAATCTGCCAGGGGTCTACGGGAGCCGTCGACGAGTCCGTGTTCACCGGTGGCGGAACGCGTAACTGTGCTCGTCGCCAACTGCGAAGTATGTCCCAGGACGCCAATCAGGATCTTCCGGAGACCGACGAGGAGTGGCGCGAGGTTCTCACCGACGAGGAGTACCGCATCCTCCGCGAAGCGGGGACGGAACCGAAGTTCAGCGGCGAGTACGTCGACCAGAAAGCCGACGGAACGTACGTCTGTGCCGGCTGTGGAACGGCGCTGTTCGATTCCGACACCAAGTTCGAGTCCGGCTCGGGGTGGCCGAGTTTCTACGAGGCGGCCAAGGACAACGTCGAGACGCGACTCGACACCAGTCACGGCATGCGACGGACGGAAGTCGTCTGTGCGACCTGCGAGGGCCACCTCGGCCACGTCTTCGAGGACGGCCCGGACCCGACGGGCAAACGCTACTGCATCAACTCCGCCGCGCTCGATTTCGAGTCCGAGGACGAGTAAGACTGTTTTCCGCGCGCTCACTCGATTCCGCCGGCACCGCTCGGTGCGTCACCCAGGTCGTACCTCTCGCTCTCGATACCGAGTTCGTCCAGTGCCGCTTCGAGGTGGCGCTCTTCGGCGTACTCCGCGCCGTCGTCCTCGCGGAGCCGCTGGGCGGTCGCCAGCACCTCGCCGCGGCGGTCGTCGGGCACGTCGAATTTGTCGGTCGCCAGTTCGATCACGAGGCCGTTGTGGTCGCGGGTGTACAGCGAGTGGAAGATGCCGCGGTCGAACTCGTTGAACCCTTTGCCGGCGTCCGCGAGCGCGTCCTTGACCTCGGCGAACCGGTCGGGATCGACGCGAAAAGAGAGGTGGTGCACCGACCCGACGCGGTGGCGATGGGGCGCGGGGTTCGAGTCGCGGTCGTCGCGCACGAAGAAGGTGAGAATGCGGCCGTCGCCCGTGTCGAAAAACAGGTGCGTCGTCTCCGGGTCGTCGAGGTTGGGCTGGCGCAAGACCAGCGGCATACCGAGCAAATCGCGGTAGAACGCGAGCGTGTCTTCCTCGTTGCTCCCGATGAGCGTGATGTGGTCAGTCCCGCTCACGTGCATCGGGCTCTCGGGGATTTGGGCCGTCACTGCGGGCGAGTCGGATTCCTGCTCGTCGGACATACCCCGGCGTACGGACGCGCGCTACAAACACCTGTCCCGAATTGTGCCTGCCGACGTTACAGCTATCGGGCGATGACGCTCTCGGGGCCGTCGCGGGACCTGGATCGTGGTACACGTTATCAAGAGTTCCAGACAACTTATCCGTGCTTCGCTCGTAGATAGAGTATGAGTGAAGAATCCGGGCGGCGGAATCTCCGCATGCCCAACGATGACGAGGTATTCGCAGTCGTCACCCAACACAACGGTGGCAACCACGTCCGACTCCAGTGCGAAGACGGCAAAAGCCGGATGGGACGGATCCCAGGTCGAATGAAGTTCCGGACGTGGATCAACGAGGAAGACGTCGTCATCGCCGAACCGTGGGACTGGGACGACGACAAAGCGAACATCGAGTGGCGCTACGACGGCCGCGACGCCGACCAGCTCCGCGACGAAGGCCACATCCAGTAACGCAGCAGTCGCTGTCTGATGCAGTTTCTTCCATTTTCTCGACGCCGAGTGACGACGAGCGACCGCACTGTGGGTCGTCGAGCCGTTTCAGCAGGGGAACGGTCCGTCGCTATTCGACGCCCCTGTCCTGTCAGGGAGTCCGGGCGACACAGCACTTAGGTGAGACACAGGCGAACACGACCCATGGAGGCACCTGGCGAACTCCGTTCGGCCGCGGACAGCCACGACGAGATCACGATCGCTCGCCGCGAGTACGAGGACGAGAACGTCGTCGTGGTGGATTTCGGCCCCGCAGTCCATCCGTCGCTCGACGTCGTCGGTGACGTGGCGATCGTCGTCGCGGGCGACGATCAGTACGAGTTCGAGATTCCGCCAGATGCGTCGGACATCACTGTCAACGACGGAATGTTGCTCATCACGAGTGCACAGACCGACGAAAACCGCTAGCGGTCGACACCGCTCGGAATCGGAGAGACCACATGACAGTACGAGACGCTGAACTCAGAGCCGTGGTCAGACGCGACGTCGTCGACGTCTGGGGCGAAGGGGACGTCGACGTGCTCGACGAGATCGTGGCTCCGGACATTGTGATCCACGAGCCGTCGGCACAGGACGACGTCGAAGGGCGAGACAGCTACCGGGAACTCGTCGAGACGTATCGGACTGCGTTCCCGGATTACGACACCACCGTGGAAACGGTCACCACGGACGAAGACACGGCGATGGTACGCTACACCGCTCGGGGGACGAACGACGGCGAGTTCATGGGGATGGCGCCGACCGGCCGGTCGGTGGTCGCGACCGGTATGGAACAGTTCCGCGTCGCGGACGGGGTAATCGCCGAGAAGTGGTCGCTCTTCGATACGCTGGGACTGCTCCAGCAGCTCGACGTAGTCCCCGGTATCGAAGAACTGGTCCGGCGAGCGGCCGACAGCTGACGGCCCTCGCGAGTTCCCCGCCGAACGGTATGTCGGCGTCGCGTCGACACCCGCACTTACTCCAGATGGTGGTAGTCCAGTTCGTGTCCCTCGTCGAGAGCGGCCCGGACCTCGCTCGATGGTTCGGGCACGCCGCGGGTGTAGTGGTCCATCCCGATGACGCCGCGCCGGAACAGGACGTTGCGGTGCCAGTCGGGATCGGGCGCGTCGAAATCACGCCGGAAGTGCGCCCCGCGGGACTCCTCGCGAACGAGTGCACCGCGGAGAACGCCCTCAGCTAGCGTCAGCATGAACGAGAGGACCACGGCGCGCTCGAAGTCCCCGTCCGTCCGGTCACCCTCGACGCGGAGGTCGCCGGTCCGCTCGCGGAGCGCCCCCAGTTCAGCGAGACCGGTCTGGAGACCGTCCTCGTCCCGGATGATACCGGCGTACTCGTCCATGCAGGTCCGGAGGTCGGCGATGAGGGAGCCGGGCCGGACGGACCCGTCGGACGTGGCCAGGTCGTCGAGCGCGGTCATCGCTCGTTCGGCGTACGCCGCCATTCCGTCGGGTAGGGAAGGCGTCTCGGGGCGCTGACCGGCGAGGTGCTCGCCGACGACAGTTCCCATGGCGACGGTCTCAGCGAGGGAGTTCCCGCCGAGGCGGTTGGCGCCGTGGACGCCGGCCGCGGACTCGCCGACGACGTACAGCCGGTCGATTCGAGTCGCACCGGTCGTCCAGTCGACGTCCACGCCACCCATCGTGTAGTGGGCGGTCGGGGCGACTTCCATCGGTTCCGCGGTGACGTCGACGCCGAGCGACGCGAACCGCTCGACCATCGCCGGGAGCCGCTCTCTGACGTACTCGGCGTCGCGGTGACTGACGTCCAGGTACACCCCGCCGTTCTCGGTGCCGCGGCCCTCCCGGATCTCACGGGCGATGGCGCGAGCGACCACGTCGCGGGCGTCGAGTTCCATCTGGTCTGGCGAGTACCGCGCCATGAACCGCTCGCCCGCCGCGTTGAACAGGCGACCGCCCTCGCCGCGGACGGCTTCGGTCACGAGCCGGCCGGCCCAGTCCTCGCCGTAGCGGTCGCCCACCATTCCGGTCGGATGGAACTGGACGAACTCCAGATCCATGAGGTCAGCACCGGCTTCGTATGCCAGTGCCGGGCCGTCGGCCGTGTTCTCGTCGTCGCGCGAAGAGTGGCGGCCGTACAGCGCCGAGAAGCCGCCGGCAGCGACGACTACGTAGTCGGCGACGAACAGGACGAACTCGCCGTTCGTCAGGTCCACCGCGACGGCACCGTACACGCGCTCGCCGTCGGACAGCAGGTCGGTGACGAGCACGTTCTCGCGGTAGGGCACGTCGAGCGACTGTGCCGTCGCGACGAGCGTGTCGAGGATGGCCTCGCCGGTCCGGTCGCCGACGAACGCCGTCCGGCGGAACGACTGGGCGCCGAAGTACCGCTGGTTGATCCGTCCATCGGCGGTGCGGTCGAAGTCAGTCCCCCACGCGTCGAGTTCGCGAAGTTGGGCGGGCATGGCCTTCGCCACGGTCTCGACCGCGACGGGGTCGTTCAGGAAGTGGCCCTCTTTGAGCGTGTCCGCGGCGTGGACGGTCCAGTCGTCCTCGGGGTCGAGACTCCCCAGCGCGCCGTTGATGCCGCCGGCTGCCCAGATGGTGTGTGCGTCGCCGTGGGCTCGTTTCCCGACGACGAGCGTCTCGACGCCGCGGTCGACGAGTTCGATCGCCGTGCGGGCACCGGCTGCACCCGCACCGATGACCAGAACCGGCACGGACACCGTCTCGTAACGGGATCGCTGTACTGCTGTGTTCGCTGTGGCAGAGCTGCCGTCGCTCTCACCGGGTGGTTGCTGAGGTGCCATGTGAGGAGTATCACCGAATGCCGCCCGGGCGGCTATTCTGTCCTAATCTAGGCAACGGAAGTATATGAGCATCGCGCGTGGCGCGGGATAAGTTGCAGTATACCCAGTTCTGACGGCCAGCAGTGGTGGTTTCGTGGAAATCGTTGCAGGCACAGCGTGGTGGTCCCGGCGTCGGCGATCACCTACCGCTGCCAGACGGTGTGATTCCGCAGCGAAAAGACCAGGTCGTCCTCGACGGTCGCGGTCCGTCGCGTGGTGACGACGCCGCGGCTGTCGTTGTTCTCCGAGACGCGTTTGTCCTCGACGGTCAGCGAGACCGAAAGCGTGTCACCCGGCCGAACGGGCGCGGGCAGGCGCACGTCCTCGAAGTTTCCGGCGGCGACCAGGTCCGAGTCGCCGTAGAAGTGCTCGACGACGAGCGGTTGGGTCAGCGCGAACGTGTGGATGCCGCTGGCGATCAGGCCGTCGAAGTGTGATTCGGCCGCGGCGTCGGGATCGGTGTGGATGGCGAGCGGATCGTGTTCCTCGCCGAACGCGAGGATCTCCTCTCGCGTTGCCGAGGTCGTCCCGCAGTCGATCGTCTCGTCGACAGTCACGTCAGCGAACGTCCGATAACTCATCGCGTGAAGGCGAGGGTGTCAGGGGAATAGAGGTTACGTTCCGGCGGGCCGGTCCGGTCAGTCACACATCGACAGAAAGCCAGGCGCGGATCGCCGGAGGAATTACCGTGGGTGCGACCGTATCGTCGACGATGCTGGTGCTCGGCGACGCGCACGCGGCCGACCCGGACAATCGCGCAGCCCTGGTGAACGCGTACGACGACGCGGCGGCCGACGTTGCGCTCCAGGTGGGCGACCTGGAGTGGTACGACCTCCCCGTCGAGACGTGGTTCATCGCCGGGAACAACGAGGACCTGGACGTCATCGACGCGCTCCGAGACGGCGCAATGCTGCCCGAGGTGACCAACGCCCACCTGCTCGCGAGCACGGCCGCCGAACTCAGTGGGCTGCGAATCGCCGGGCTGTCCGGCAACTACGCCCCGACGAAGTTCGACCGCCCGTGCAGCGAACTCTCCGGCGGACGGCGGCGCCACTTCACCCGCGAGGAGGTCGACCAGCTCGCCGCCATCGAGGACGTGGACGTGCTCATGACCCACGAGGCACCGACCGGGCTGCTGTACTTCGGCTACGATCCGGGTTGCGGGCACGTCAACGACCTCCTGGCGGCACTCGACCCCGACCTCTGTCTCGTCGGCCACCACCACCGCCACAAAGAAGCCGAGATCGAGGGCTGTCGCGTCGTCAGTCTCGCGCCCGCCTGGGAGCGATACTACACGCTCGATCCGACCGATCTGACGCTTGCGAGCCACGAGACGCCCGACTGAGACCGGTTCGCCGGGCGTCGCCACTCAGCCTCTGGATGCACGGTCACGTCCAGCGTCGGTGCTGTCGGTGGATCTGGGTGTAAAAGAACGAAGTCACGCTGTGTCGCTCTGTGGCGACAGTACGAAACTCTAGTTACGAACGACGTTGGTCGCGCGCGGGCCCTTCGGGGCGTCCTCGATGTCGAAATCGATCTCGGTCCCTTCCGTCAGGTCCTCGCCGCCAACGTCTTCCATGTGGAAGAAAACGTCCTCGTCCGCGTCCTCTGTGTCAATAAAGCCGTAACCGCCTGTGTCGTTGAAGAAATCAACCTTACCGTTTGCCATTGCAAATAGACAAATGCAGACTACAGGGATAAAGGTTCTGCATTCGTCCGTAAAATAGGATTTCAGATAGACGAACATCCAGTCCAAAAGTTTTGTAGCGGACATTCGACCACGCACAGTCGGTTCTCGGGGAGATAGTACTGGATTCGTCACAACGAGCGACAGGTTCCGTCGTATCCACAGTTCTCGTCGTGCCGGCACGTGCGACGAGATGCGATGAGCCGACGGGGCTTTACGTGTCGAGGGCAGTCCTCAGACGTGGATTCTAACGAGGTTCGGCAGGAGTGGGCAGAGCGGAGTGGGGAGTACTCGCCGGAATATTACGCGTACTACGGCCCTGACGAGACGAGCGAGTCGATCCGCAGTATTCTCGACCGGTTCGTCGCCCGCGACGCGTCCGTCCTCGAACTGGGCTGTAGTTCGGGTCGCCACCTGGCGCACCTGCTCGACCACGGCTTCGAGAACCTGGCGGGCATCGAGGTCAACGGAGACGCGTTCGACGTCATGGAAGAGACGTATCCGGCGCTTGCCGACCAGGGGACGTTCTACCACGCCGCGATCGAAGACGTCGTCGGCGACTTCGAGGACGGGCAGTTCGACGCGGTCTACTCGGTGGAGACGCTCCAACACCTCCATCCGGACGTCGAGTGGGTCTTCGAGGAGATCGCCCGGATCACCGACGACCTCCTCGTCACCGTCGAGAACGAGGGCGGGGAGGATCAATCGCACTCGGACGACCCCGACGTCAACTACGTCAACGACGACTTTCCCCTGTACTATCGCGACTGGAGCCGCGTGTTCACCGAGTTCGACTTCGTCGAGGTCGACGCCGAGGTGGGGGAACGAGACACCGTCAGGACGTTCCGCTCGGCATAGCCAGGATCGGCCAGAAATTGGGCCTCGGCACTCATAGGGTTCGTCACTGCCGGGTGTCGAGGCCGGCTCTGAACCGCAGTCCATCGTCATCGGCCATCGGTGGCTACGAGGCGGGGAGGCAAGTCGGTTGCCCTCCGTCCCGCGGATCGGACGGCGCTTACTCCACGATAGCCGTGAGCACGCTGGCCGCGCGGCGACCCGCACGGCCGTCCATCGGAATCCCGAGCCTGTCGAGCCAGGCGTCGCGACGGTCCCGTTCTGCCTGCGAGTGGCCGTCCTCGTAGAGGCGGTCGACTGTTTCGATTGCCAGCTCGTCGGTCGTCGTCCCGATCTCGGGGACCTCGTTGGTCTCGGAGACGACGTCGGTCAGCTGGAGCAGCGGACGTCCGGTGTGCAGCCACTCGGTGACGGTGCCCGAGTAGTCCGAAATCAGTACGTCGGCCCACAGCAGGCTCTCGACCGGCGACCACGCGTCGTCGAACGTGACGGTAGGCAGGTCACAGATGCGGTCGCGACACTTTCGAACCAGCGAGCGCGCAGGCTGTTCGAGCGTGTCGTGTGGATGCGGGCGAAAGCGGAGGTGATAGTCGGAGCCAGCGAAGGTATCGAGGACGTGTTCGGCCGTGTTGCACAGGGAGCCCTGTCCGTAGCGGGTGTTCGTGGGGGCGTATAGCACGCGTCGCTGGCGCGGCGGCTCCGAGTCGACGAGCGCGTCGGCTTCCGGGATGCCGACCGTCTCGACGGCGAGGGGCGACTCGGTCTCGCGGTACTGCGTCGCCCACCACTCGCCGGGCGCGAGTGCCGCGTCCATCAGCGGGAACACCTCTTCGACGTCGACCTGAACCGTTCCGCGGCCGATCGACGCGCCGTGTCGCACGTGGACCAGCGGGTACTCGGTCTGGAAGTCGACGTCCCTGTGGCGGTAGTTGTGGTTGTAGACGACCACTGACGGGTCGATCTCGCGGACCTGACGGTTCACGTAGCCGACGTCCATGTACGCGAGGTCGACCTCGTCGATCTCGTCAGTGCACCCTTTGGCCGCCGGCCGAAGCGGCAGGTACGCCGACGCCACGTCGACGTGGGGATCGATCGCCTCGAACGTCTTGGCCTGGAAGGGAAACTCTACGGTGTAGAGAATCTCGGGCATAGTGACGGCCCATCCAGGATACGCCAGAACCGTGGTTAACTGTTGGGAGAGTCAGAACGGCGACAAGAACGCGGCAGCGGCCGCTCAGGCGATGTCCCAGCGGTCGGTCGTCACGCCGTCGACCCCGACGTTCCGGAGCGCTGCGATCTCGTCGGCAGTGCGGGCGGCTTTCCAGGCGACGACGTCGAGGCCCGAACTCTGGGCTGCGGTGACGACGTCGGTCTCCAGACAGAGGTCGTAGTGAGGGTGGACGACGTCACAGCCGTGTTCGATCGCGATCTTGAGGCTCGTCGACGGGTCGGACTCGAACAGATAGCCCGTGGGAACGGTCCAGTCGACGGCGTTGACTTCCCGGAGGGAAGCCGGGCGGAACGACGACACGGTCACGTCCACGTCGTAGTCGGCGACGACGTCTCGAACGTCCGCGGCGATGCCAGTGTCTTTGAGTTCGAGTTGCGCCCGAACGCCCTGGGGGAAGGCGTCGAGCACGTGGTCGAGTTTGGGAATCGACTCGCCCGAGTCGAGCACGTCGAGGTCCCGGAGTTCGGTCCAGCTGAGGTCGGCGATCGGACCGGACCCATCAGTCAATCGGTCGACAGTCTCGTCGTGAAAGACGACCAGTTCCCCGGATCCACACCGACGCACGTCGACCTCGATGGCATCGAGGTACTGAGCAGCGCGTTTGACCGCCCTGACGGTGTTTTCCGGACACTGGGCGGCACAGCCCCGGTGGCCGATGAGCTCCATTACCGGCCTCCAAGCGTAGGACCGCATTAACGCTATCGGCTCTCTCGTCTGTCATCCCCCCAACGAGTTTCGTCCGAGTAACCCGCTGTTTCGACCGGGTGAAACCGATCCCGGTAGCCACGGACGTCTCAGGTCTGGAGATCGAGCCCGTCAGCGGCGTCTAGGGGGAGCTTACGGCGGGCTGCAAAGAGGTCACGCGGGTAGTTGATCTCGATGTGATGGTCTGCGGGAATCGGCACCATTTCGGTCTCGACGGTGGGATACAGCACGGGATACCACTCGGTGCGATGCTGACTCAGGTGATCGCGGACCGCATCGACGTGCGTGCTGTCGATGACGCCGAGGCCGGCGTGCCGGTGTCCGGTAATCATCCCGTACTCGGTGACGAGTCCCCGGTCGTCACACCGGACCGCCGTCGACCCGTCCTGGTAGCCCGGAATGCACCCGACGACGCTTCGCGCAGTCGTCGACGAGTGGCTGTCGATGAGCGCCGTGACGGCCGCTTCGGTCACGACGACGTCCCCGTTCAACACGAGCACGTCGTCGTCCACGCCGGCGAGGCCGCGACGGAGCGATTCCGCGTTCTCGTAGTCGTCCCAGTCCTCGAAGACGATGGTTCGCGCGTCCGTGATCTCGTCGATCACGTTCTCGTAGGCGTAGCCGAGCACGACGGTCATCGAGTCGACGCGCCCGGAGAGGACGCGTTTCTGTCGCTCGTACAGCGTTCGCCCGGCGAGATCGATGAACGCCTTGGGGATGTCCGACGCGTGAGAGCCGAGGCGGCTCCCCTCACCGGCGGCGAGGATTACTGCGTGCACGCCATCACCTCCGTTGCCGCTCGTTTCCCAGCGCGACCGTCCATCGGGACGCCGAGATCCGCCAGCGTGGTCGAGCGCTCCCGTGCCACGCTCGCCGGGTACCCGTGTTCGTACAGTTGATCGACAGTCGCGAGCGACAACTCCTCGGTGACCATACCGACGACGGGTACGTCGAGGTCGGCTTCCGTGTCGGTCACCTGGAGCAGCGGACGTCCGGTGTGGAGCCACTCGGTGATGATGCCCGAACAGTCAGAGATCAACAGGTCGGCCCACAGCATGCTCTCGCGGGGCGTGGTGGTGTCGTCGAAGGTGACGTTCGGCAGGTCCGCGATGCGCTCCTTGCAGGCTTCGGTGAGCGTGCGCCCCGGTTCCTCGATGCGGTCCATCGGATGGGGGCGGAATCGAAGCTCGTACTCGGAGTCGGCGAACGTATCGAGCACCTGTGTGGCCGTCCGGAGATAGCTGCCGCCGCCGTAGTTGTGGTTCGTCGGGGCGTAGAGGACTCGGCGCTCGCGGGGCGGGTCCGTGCTGACCAGTTCGTCCGCTTCCGGGATGCCGACGACCCGCACGTCCACGTCGTCCGGAAACTCCTCGCGATAGTGTCGCGCCCACTGCTCGCCGGGCGCGAGGGCGAGATCGACGACGTCGCCGAGGTCCCGCGTCGTGTTTCGCGCTTCGCCCCGTCCGAGTGACGCGCCGTGTCGCACGTGGACGAGGGGATACTCGCGCTGGAACGCCGGTCGCTCGTCGAGCACTTCCGTCCCGAAGCGGTGGTTCTGGACGACGACGTCGGGGTCGATGTCGAACACGGCCGCGTCGAGGTCCTCGACTGACGCGATCGATCGTTGGACGACGGGAATCGAGGTCGGACAGCCCGCCTCGGGCCGCAAGGGGAGCACAGCCGATGACGCGTCGACGTACCGGTCGATCGCGACGAACGTTTTCCGCATGAAACGTCGGTCGAACGTGTAGAGGATGGTAACCATGGTGACCCGATCAAATCCGTCCGCGGTGGTTGGCTGGCGATTCGCACCGACTCCGTAGCTCTCAATACAACAAAGGTGGCGTACATACACCAGCCAAATCATTAATCTTATCGCCTAATGTATTCGAAAACAACTGTAACAACCCGGACAGGACGTGACAAAAGCCCGTATACCAAGCCTCAGCCACGGCCCTGGCTGACACCCGTCCATGACCGTGAATCACCAGCTAGTTTTAGCAGCGTTCCGGCCGAAGTCCCAGCGGGAGGTACGGTACATGAAGGCATTCGTCATGGAAGAGCTCGAGGAAGTCGGCTTCGCGGAGAAGGACGTGCCGGAGCCGGGACCGACCGACGCCATCGTCCGGCCGACGAAGGGACTGGTGTGTACCTCGGACGTCCACACCGTCCACGGCGCGATCGGCGAGCGCGAGAACCTGACGCTCGGCCACGAGGCCGTCGGCGTGGTCGACGCCGTCGGATCGGCGGTCACGGACTTCGAGCCCGGTGACCGCGTCGCCGTCGGCGCGATCACGCCCGACTGGGGGTCCGCTGCTGCCCAGAACGGCCACCCGTCCCAGTCCGGCGGCGCGCTCGGCGGCTGGAAGTTCGCCAACGAGAAAGACGGAGTGTTCGCGGAGTACTTCCACGTCAACGAGGCGGACGCGAACATTGCCCACATCCCTCAGGGCGTCTCGGACGAGGAAGCAGCCTACGTCGCGGACATGATGAGCACCGGGTTCATGGCCGCCGAAAACGCAGACATCCCGATGGGTGGAACGGTCGCCGTGTTCGCGCTCGGACCGGTCGGCCTCATGGCCGTCAAGGGCGCGGCGTTGCAGGGCGCCGGGCGGATCATCGGCGTCGAGGCCGTCCCCGAGCGGATCGAGCTCGCGCGACGGTACGGCGCCGACGACGTGGTGAACTTCGAGGAGGAGGACCCGGTCGAGGTCATCACCGCGCTCACCGACGGCGAGGGCGTCGACGCCGCCATCGAAGCGCTGGGAGCCAACGCCGCCTTCGAGAGCTGTATCGCAGTCACGAAACCCGGCGGCACGATCTCGAACGTCGGCTACCACGGCCAGGGCGAGTACGTGAACATCCCCCGGAGCGAGTGGGGCGTCGGAATGGCCGAGAAAGACATCGTCACCGGCCTCTGTCCGGGCGGGCGCCTGCGGCTCCAGCGGTTGCTCAGACTCCTCGACGAGGGGCGCGTCGACCCCACGCCGATGACGACCCACGAGTTCGACTTCGCGGCCGTCGACGAGGCCTTCGAGCTGATGGAGAGCAAGGAAGACGGCATCATCAAGCCGCTCGTCGACTTCACGTAGCGATGGCCGGCCCTCACCGTGGTTATTTTTTGACCTGCGGTATCGAATGCTGGTATGCTCTCAGTACTGCCGGGGACCGACCGGTACCGAACTGGCTGGTGGGCGCTCACGCTGGCGCTCGGAGCGGCCTTCGCGTTCGTCTTCTACTCGTTCGTCGGCACGTTCGTCTTCGGCGTCTTTCTCTACTACGGGCTCAGGCCGCTCCAGCACCGGTTACAGCGGCACGTCTCGCCCGGCATCGCCGCGCTCGTCGCACTCCTCGCCGTGGCACTCCCCACGCTCGTCATCGTCGGCTCGCTCGCCGTCGTCGGCGTCGGCGAACTGGTCACGTTCGTGGAGGACGCACCGATCGAAGAGACGATCACGTCCTACGTCGATCTCTCGGACCTCACCGATCCGATCGACGGTGCCGAGCAGGTCGCGACCGGCGGCGACAGCCCCGTCCAGAGCGTCGTCGCCGCCAGCACCGGCGTGCTCCTGTTCCTGACCGACGTCCTCCTCCACCTGTTCATCACGGTGACGGTCGCGTTCTACCTGCTGCGTGACGACGACAACATCCGGGGCTGGTTCGAATCGAGCGTCGCCGACCGGGGAGCGCCGGCACACGCGTACGCGACTGCCGTGGACCGCGACCTCGGAACCATCTACTTCGGCAACGTCCTGTTGGTGGCCGTCGTGGCCGCCATCACCCTCGTGTTCTATCACGGGTTCAACCTCCTCGCACCAGCCGGTCTGACAGTCCCGTTCCCGACGGCACTCGCACTGCTGACCGGCGTCGCGAGCATGGTCCCGATCGTCGTGGGAAAGCTCGTCTACGTCCCGCTCACGGCGTATCTCGGGGTCGTCGCGGCCCGGACCGACCCCTCGTTGCTGCTCTTTCCGGTCGGTCTGTTCGTGGCCTGTCTCGTGTTCGCCGACCTCGTCCCGATGGCGGTGCTGCTGCCGCGCATCGCCGGGCGCAAGACCCACGTCGGCCTCGTCCTGTTCGCGTACATCCTCGGTCCGATCCTCTTTGGCTGGTACGGCCTGTTTCTCGGCCCGCTCCTCCTGGTGCTCGGCATCCAGCTCGTCCGCATCGGCTTCACCGAGTTGCTTCACGGCAGACCGCTCACCCCGCAGGTGACGGCCGCGCCCGCGATCGGATCAGACCCCATCATCGCCGACGAACACACCGCAGAAGACGCCGGCGACGACGGCGCCGAGTCGGACGACACTGAGACGACAGCGTCGGAATCGTGACCTGTCGGCGTCGAAACCCCTCGCTCGATTCTTTTCCTGCTCGCCGTGGACGCCAGTGATATGGATATCACCAGGGGCGTGCTCATCGCGCTCGCACTCGTGCTGTTGGGGCTCTCGGTCGCGTTCGTCGCCCCCTTTCTCCAGTTTTTCCTGCTCGCCGTGTTGCTCGCCTACCTCCTCGAACCGGCACAGAGACGTCTCACACCGCGAATCGGCGCGCGAGTTGCAGCGAGCCTGCTCGTTCTCGTGGCCACGCTGGCGTTGCTGATACCGCTCGTCGTGGTCGGGCAGGTCGTCGTCTCTGAAGGGCTCAGCCTGGTCCGACAGGTCAGACAGGGGGACATCACGCTCGCGCAGGCAGAGCAGGTGATCTACGGCGTCACGGGGCTCCGGGTCGATATCGCGGGAACGCTCCAGTCGGCCCTCAGCGACGGGGGAACTCAAGCGTTCGGCAGCCTCCTCGGTGCGTTCGGTGCCGTGACGCACCTGTTCGTCGGACTCGGGCTGACGGTGTTTCTCCTCTATTATTTCCTCAAGGACGGGACCGCGTTCATGGCCTGGTTGCGTCGAACGCTCCCGCTCCCGGACCACGTCCAGAACGAACTCTACGCCGCGCTGGACGACATCATGTGGGCGGTGCTGGCCGGACACGTGTTCGTGGCGGTCGTCCAGGGCGTTCTCGCAGGGATCGGTCTCTTCGTCGTCGGGATCCCCAGCGCCCTGTTCTGGACCGCCGTGATGGTGGTTCTCTCGCTGCTCCCGATCGTCGGCTCGTTTCTGGTCTGGGGCCCCGCGGTCCTGTTCCTGATCGCGAACGACCAGCTGCTCCCCGCGGTGTTTCTCCTGTTCTGGGGGAGCGTCATCGTGGGTCTCTCGGACAACTACCTGCGGCCGATCGTCGTCGATCGCTACGCCCAGGTCAGCCCCGCCGTCATCGTCCTCGGGCTCGTCGGCGGCATCACCGTCATGGGCATCATGGGCCTGTTTTTCGGCCCGATCGTCATCGGCGCACTCCGCGCGACCCTCGACGTGTTCCGCGACGAGTACCGCTCGCCCCCCGGAACGTAGCACGCAGGCCGTCACCGACTGCGGACTCCTCACTCGGCGACGCGCTCGCGGGCGGCCGCGACCACCAGCGGCAGCGTGATTGTCGCGTCGGCGTACACGGACGCGTTCCGTGCCGCCTTCTCCAGTTTGCCCCAGGAGCGGGCTTCGTCCAGCGTCGCCCCCGAGAGGCCGCCGGTGGACGGCTGGTCCATCGTCAACTGCACTGCGTAGTCGTAGGCGTCGGGCGCGACCAGCATCGTCTGGAGGACGAAGTTCTTGGGGACGCCGCCGCCGACGACCAGCGCGCCCGCTTCGTCCGCCTCGAACGCCTGATCGGTGATGGTGTTCATGTCCGCGAGCGCGTCGAGCGAGAACTCGCTCGTCTGGCCGTACATCCACGCCTGGAGCCCCAGCACGGAGTCCTGGATGGCCGGACAGTAGACCGGCACGTCGTGTTCGTACGCCGCGGCGGCGATGCCCGGGCCTTCCTCGACGTCCGCCCGTTCGTTGACCTCGCCGTTGGCCCGGCCCAGTTCCGCAACCAGTCGCTGGATGCTGACGGTGCCTTCCTCCTCGACGGCCGGAAACACCTCGTCGCGGAGGTGGCCCTCGAACAGCGCGAAGTGCTCCTGGGGGAGATACACGTTGTAGATGCGGTCGACCTCCTCGTCTCGCAACTGTTCGTCGTGTTCGCGCTCGGTCTTGCCCTCGGCGTGGACCTGCCCGTGGTGGTGTTTCCCGCCGATGGCCTCGATGGCGTCGTGGGTGAGGTTCGCGCCGGTCGTGACGAGCGCGTCGACGTGGCCGTCGCGGATGAGGTCGGCGACGATGCGGCGCATGCCGCTGGGCACCATCGCACCGGCGAGGCCGACGAAGTTCGTCACGTCGTCGTCCAACATCTCGGCGTAGATGTCGACGGCCTCGTGGAGGTCCGCCGCGCCGATGCCGGCCTCGCCGTACTCGTCGGCGAGCTGGCCGACGGTCATGCCGGCGCGCGCCTCGGCGTGGGCGATCGGATCGTGCGAAAAGGTCTCCCGTTCCGGTGGCTGCCACTCGTGGTCGTCCTCGGTCATTGCAGGAGGATTGCGACCGAGCGGTTTCAACGGCGCGGTTCGAGACCCCGGCGACTCACCCTTGCCCGCCAGCGAGCGCGCTCGCTTCGGGGAGCGTCCGCAGGTACAGCATCGCGGCCGTGCCGACGAGGGGGCCGACGACCAGCGGGACGAAGGCCCAGCGCCACCCGACGGCCTCGGCGACGACCGGCGTCAGCTGGATCGACCCGATCGTCAGGAGGTAGCCGATGGCCGTCTGCAGGGTCAGCGCCGACCCGACGTAACTGTCCTCGGCGAGTTCCGAGACGGCCGCCGAGAACTGCGCGGAGTCGGCCACGACGGCGAACCCCCAGACGAGCACGAAGGGCACGAGGACGACGACGGGGCCGCCGAAGACGAACCCGGCACCGACGCACGCGGCCCCGCTGACGACCATGCTCGCGCTCGTGATCGTGGTCCGCCCCATCCGATCGGCGTAGATGCCCGCGACGAGCGCCCCCGCGCCGCCGACGGCGATGGTCCCGAACGCGACGAGCGCGGCGAAGGCCGCCGACTCGCCGCCGCTGGCCGCGAAGCTGGCGGCCAGGTAGACGGGAATCCACGTCCAGACCGCGTACAGCTCCCACATGTGCCCGAAGTAGCCGAGGTTGGCCAGCATCGTCCCCCGGTCGCTGACCATCCGGCGCACCGCACCCGGGTCGAACGGCGCTGCCGGAGCCTGGTGCGGGCCCGGCCGCACGGAGAGGACGAGCAGGCCGCCGATCCCCGCCAGCCCTGCCGCACCGAGGAGAACCAGTCGCGGCTGGCCGACGCCGCCGACCGCCCGGAGCAGGTGTGGCATGGCCGATCCGACGGTCAGTGCGCCGACGAGCGACCCGATGGCGAACCCGCGGCCCTCCCGGAACCAGCCGGCCATGATCTTCATACCGGGGGGATAGACGCCGGCCAGCGCGACGCCGGTGAGAAAGCGCAGGACGACGGCCGGGAGGAACGACGAGACCGCCAGTGCGATGGTGGCGGTCGCGACCGCACCGACGACCGCGGAAACGGCAAAGAGGTGGCGCGGCGGAACGGCGTCCGAAAGCGTAAACACCGCCGAAAGCAGTGCGCCGACG
Organism: Halorientalis brevis; assembly: GCF_042678165.1. GTDB lineage: Archaea > Halobacteriota > Halobacteria > Halobacteriales > Haloarculaceae > Halorientalis > Halorientalis brevis. The sequence continues at coordinate 238,928 of NZ_JBHUDJ010000001.1, forward strand.
ACGAAGCCCAGTTGCACGGCGTTCGTCAGCCACGCGGTCTCGGCACCCGAGAGGCCCCACGCCGCGGCGAGTTCCGGCCCGACGGCCGACGCCGAGAACCAGAGCGTCATCGCCAGCAACTCGGCGAGCGCGAGGACGATCAGGACGCGGTACTTCCGGCTCGACGATTCCCGGGCGGCGATGGACTCGTCAGTTTCCGCGGTACTCATCTGTCGAGAGAATGACCGCAAGCCGTGTAAAACTGGGGTCGGCGTGGCGGTGAGCGCACACGATCGCAGTGAGCAGTCAGTTCGTCGTCGTGATCTCGACGACGTCCCGGTGGTCGAGTTCGTGATCGGAGCCGATCTGGCGGCCCGACCGAACGTCTTTCCCGTGGAGGAACCCGTCGCCGATGTCGGTGTGCAGGAAGTACGCGAACTCCTCGGCGGTCGCGCCCTCGGGGAGGACGAAACAGTCCTGCAGGAAGGTGCCGTCCTCCTGGGGACTCTCCGCGCCGGGGAAGACGGCGATGGCCCCGAACTCCTCGAACAGCGCGGTCTCGATGGCCTGCTGGACGCCCGTCCCCTCGAACGCCGTGACGAACGACCGAATCTGTTCGAGGCCGGCCGCCTGCTCGTCGCTCAGGTCGGCGACGATGTCGAACTCGCTCGCGCCGGGACGGTACTCGACGGCGCCCTGCTCGTCGGCCTGCTTGAGCGCCTTCTCGGCGTGCGCAGAGACGGGGACGACAGTCAGGTGCTCGTACTCGGGATCGCTGGTGATCTCCTCGAAGTTTTCCTGTGCCTCGGGGGTGTCCATCTTGTTGGCCGCGACGATCATCGGCTTGGTCCGGATGCGAATCTCGCGAGCCAGGCGTTCCCGGTCGTCTTCGTCCCAGGTCTCCGGGTCGAGGTCGAGTCCGAGCGAGAGGATGACCTGCTTGATCTCGTCTTTGTTCGTCCGGAACGCGCTCATCTGCTCGGCGAGGTCGACCTCGATCTCCTTCTCTTCGCCTTCGTACCCCGACCGGTAGCGCTCGATCCCCTTCTCTAAGATGTCGAGGTACCACATGTCGAGTTCGTTCTCCAGGAAGTCGATGTCCTCGCGGGGGTCGTGACCTTCAGTGGCTTCGCCCTCCATGTCCGTCGTCCCCGAGAAGTCGACGACGTGGACCAGCACGTCCGTCTCGTTCAGGTCCGAGAGGAACTGGTTACCCAGTCCCCGGCCCTCGTGGGCACCCGGGACGAGGCCAGCGACGTCGACGAGTTTGACGGGAACGTACCGCGTCCCCTCCTCGCAGTAGCCGTGGTTCGGCGTGCAGGTGTGGTCGAACTCCGGCGCGGCGCAGTCGACTCGCACGTAGGCCTCGCCCACGCTCGGATCGATCGTCGTGAAGGGGTAGGCGCCCTCCGGCACGTCGTTCATCGTGGCAGCGTTGAAAAACGTCGACTTCCCCACCGAGGGTTTGCCGACCAGCCCGATCTTGTAACTCATTGCACCGACATAGCCGAACGATTCGCTAAAGGGTTTCTACCCTGATAAGTAGTGGGAGAGAGTGACAGACAGGCCCCAAGACAGGGGCGTTCTGAAAACGCTCGTTCGATTTTTGTAAACTATTATG
>NZ_JBHUDJ010000001.1:240571-376225 GCF_042678165.1 Halorientalis brevis
GAACCCGTCAGCGAGTACGAACACCTGACGACGAAAAAGCGCCAGCGACAGGGGAACACGGAGCTGGCGCAGGTGACGGACGTCGCCGTCGGGACCCGGACGGTGGTCCTCACGGCCCGGTTCGACTGGCGTGCCGAGGCGGTCCGGTTTCGCTACGAGCTGAACGACGACCGGGACGTCCTCCAGCTCGAATCGCTCGCCGAGTCCGCAGGGTTCGCGTTCGAGCAGGTCGAGTTCCTCGAGGGCGAGACCGTCGAGGTCACCTACACCGGCGGCGAGTGGGTGCCGTCGGCGCACGCCGCCCACGTCGAGGGGAGTGGCTCGGCGGCCGAGACGTTCAGGACCGAACTGCGCCTGCTGGCGCGGGAACTCGCGCGACTGCCGAACCTGCCGCGCCGCGCCATCCGCGCGCTCCGGACGGCGACGACACAGCAGACGATCATCGGCGTCATCCTTGTCAAGAAAGTGCTCGTCCTGGTCCTGCTGGCGTGGTATCTCCTATAGTACCCCGGGAAGCAGACAGGAGCGTGGCATCGCGCTTTTGCCCGTCGACGGAGAAGGTACCGGTATGGCAGGTCCGGAGCGCGAAGACGCCGCCACACGTCGGGCGAAGTTAGCCGAAGCCATCACGGCTCATCGGCGGGCGGGCAGCCAATCGGCAGTGTACTTCGGTGCCGAAACCGACGACGAGTCGCCGGTCGTCGAGTACGTCGACCGCGAGATCACCGTCGAGGTCGGCGACGCCGAGCGCGACCGGTTGGACGCGCTGCTCGCGGACTTCCACGTGTTCAAGATCGCCCAGCCGGCGACCCGGAAAGCCCCCGCTGGCGAGATACACATTTCCGCGCTGGCGGACCCGAAACACACCGCGGACTTCGTCGACCGGCTGTTTCTGGACGTCTACGACTTCGAGGAGAGCTACGCGCTGGCGATCGTCGAACCGTAGCTATTCGAGCAGGGGCAGAACGATACCGAAGACGATGGGCGCCAGGAGCGCGACGAAGATGCCGAGGAACTCCATGTCGACGAAGAGCGTGTGTTCCCACCCGGGAAGCGGGCCGAAGTACGTGCTCCCGATCACGTCGGCCAGCAGGCCGGCCACGAACAGCGAGATGCCGATCAGGAAGCTGCGCTTGGTCCACGTGGGATAGTCGATCGATCGTGTGCGTGCCATTATCGGGTATCGGGACGACCGTTCGTTTAACCTTTTTGGGAGGTGCGCCGAGAACGGTAGGTTTTCATCGGTCGGTTTTCAACACCGCGACAGATGTATATCGTCATCGTCGGGGCGGGTGACATCGGGACGCCGCTCATCGAGATCGCGACGGCCGGCGGCAACGAAGTCGTCGTCATCGAACGCGATGCCGAGCGGGCCGAACGAGCGTCGAGACAGTACGACTGTCTCGTCATCAACGACGACGCGACGGTCAAAGAGACGCTGAAAGACGCCGGTTCCGACCGGGCAGACGCGCTCATCTCGACGACCGACCAGGACGCGACGAACATCATGGTCTGTTTGCTCGCACAGGAACTGGACGTGCCGGAAGTCGTCTCCGTCGTGCACAATCCCGAGCACATGAGCCTGTTCCGACAGATCGGCGTGAACACGATGGAGAACCCCCAAAGCCTCATCGCCGAGCACCTGTATCGGGCGGTCAAGCGCCCCTCCATCGTCGACTTCATGCGCATCGGTGAAGAGGCGGAAGTGTTCGAGATCAGCGTCAAGGAGAACGCACCTATCGTCGGGAAGACGCTCCAGGAGGCCAACGAAGAGGGGCTCGTCGGGGGCGAGACGCTGGTCGTCGCCATCGAGCGCAACGGCCGGGGCGAGCCGATAACGCCCCGCGGGAACGTTCGGATAGACGCCGGCGACCTGCTAACGGTTTACTCGGCGACGGGAGCGACGCCCGGCGTGACGGACGTCTTCGGCCATACCGAGGACCATAGCTGACATGTCGCGACGGAACGACGGCCTGCTCCCGACCGACCTCAGGATCATCGCCCGGGACATCGGGAAGCTCCTGTTGATGGAAGCCGGGCTGATGGTCATCACGGCAGCCATCGCCCTCGGGTTCCGGGAGTTCTACGCCGCGATGGCTTTTTTCCTCGCGGCGGGTGCGACCGCGTCCGTCGGCGGACTGGCCAATCGCGGGTTCGTGGACGCGCCGAATCCCCGGATGAAACACGGGATGGTCATCGCCGCCGGCGGGTGGTTCATGACCGCCGCCTTCGGCGCCATCCCGTTCTTTCTGACGGCCTGGCTGACCCCGCCAGCAGTCATGGACACGTTCGTCCCCGCGGGCATGGACACGAGCGCGTGGGAACCGATCAAAGTCGGCGGCACGACGACGCTGTCCAGTCTCGCGTACTTCCGGGACCCGCTGCACGCCTTCTTCGAGAGCATGAGCGGCTGGACCGGCAGCGGCCTGACGATGGCGATTCACGAGCCGTCGCTCCCCCGCTCGATCCAGTGGTGGCGCTCGTTCATCCAGTGGGTCGGCGGCGTCGGCGTGATCGTGCTCACAGTCTCGATCCTCTCCCGCCCGGGCAGCGGAAGTTACACGCTCTATCGGAGCGAAGCCCGCGAGGAGAAGATCCATCCCAGCGTCGTCTCGACGGTGCGGACGGTCTGGAAACTCGTCGTCGGGTACACGCTATTGTCGTTCGTGCTCCTGTTCGGCGCGATCCTGGCGAGCGACAGCGCGTACGCCCAGTCGCTCCCGCTGTGGGAGGCCGCCTGGCAGGCGCTCAACCACGCCATGACCGGCCTGACCACGGGCGGGTTCTCGGTCACGGACAACTCCATCGCGACCTACAACTCGCCGCTGGTCGAGACGGTTCTGCTCCCGATCATGATTCTGGGAGCCATCGCGTTTCCCGTTCACTACCTCCTCGTTCACGACAGACAGTTCGCTGAACTCCGCGAAGACCTCCAGACGCGGTGGCTGTTCGTCCTGCTCGCGCTCGGCGTCGTCGGCCTCTCGCTCCAGAACGCGCTGTCAGTCCCGGTCGCCAGCGACGCCTTCGCGACCCAGTCGTTCCTCCCGCAGTCGGTTCAGGTGCTGGGTCCCCAGGAGAGCGACGCGGTCCGGGACTCGACGTTCCAGTGGGTGAGCGCCCTCTCGTGTACTGGCTTCCAGTCGGCACCGATCGGTCGCTGGGTCGCTGGCGGCAAAGTGATGCTCGTCGGTGCGATGACGCTCGGCGGTGCCGCTGGGTCGACCGTCGGCGGCATCAAGATCATCCGCGGGTACACCATCGCCCGGGGGATCATCTGGCAGTTCTCGCGCGTGTTCCTGCCGAAGAACGCCGTCATCACCGCCCGCCTCGGGGACCGCACGCTCGACCGCGAGGAGATGGAACGGGAGTTCAGCGAAGCGGCGATCGTCACGATTCTGTGGATACTCCTCCTCATCGCGAGCAGTATCGTGCTTGCCAACGTCGCGCCAGGCTTCGGCTACGCCGACGCGCTGTTCGAGGTCGCCAGCGCCCAGGGCAACGTCGGCCTCTCCTCGGGCATCACCGGCCCGACGATGCACCCGCTCGCCGAAGCGATGTTCACGCTCAACATGTGGATCGGTCGCCTGGAGATCATTCCGGTGCTCGTCTTCGTTCGGTCAGCGATCTACGGGCTGGAACCCTGATCCGAGTGTCTCCAAGCGAGACCTGAGCGTCGGAGAAGCCCGCCGAAGCGGAACTACTGTTCGGCCTCTGGGATGGCAGTCGTCGGCTCCTCAGAATCGTCAGTCGTACGCGACCGGCCGGTGAGAGACCGATAGATGGGATACACGTAGTCCTCGACAGGACCGTGAACACCGCGCGGTCCGGCGAAGACGATTACTGGGACACCGGCCCCATCGGCCAGATCGATCACGCGATCAGGCGTGCTGCCGAATACCCACTTGCGGAGTCGCCGCGTCCGTGTGGCACCGATGAGGAGAATCCCACCGTTTTCGACGGCAGTATCGACCAGTCCCTGCGCGACGGTCGTCGCAGTGACGTTCTGAACGTTGACCGTTGGTGCGTCGGACAGTGCAGCCAGCGTCTCGTCCGACGTCTCCGCTCGTCCCCCGCCACCCTGGGGCGTGACGTTAATGACGTTTATTTCGACGCCACTCAGGCCGAGACGCTCGACGAGTGGGAGGGCAGCCTGATGATGCGGACCGCCGCCGGCACCGACGTTGACGACGTCGATGTTTGTCGGGTCGGTGAACCCGTCGACAAACATGACGGGACACGGTGTTTTGTACTCGACTTGCTCTGCGACGTCGGTGTGTTCTTCGGGATACCCCATCAGAATCTGGTCGGCGTCGGTGTTTCGAGCAGTCTGGACGATGTCGAACGCGACGTCCTGGCAGGTGTGGCCTTCCACTGTGTACTCGGCGTCGACGTCGACGTCGGCGAGCAGTTCTTCAATCCGACGAGTGCGCCCCACGGCGGTCTCCGTCACCGCCTCGAAGGGCGTTTGTTCGGGAACCCGCGTCACGTTCAAGACCTGTACGATCGGGTCGTCGGCCTGCAAATTCCCCAGGAGGGCGGCCAGTTGAGTATAGTGTTGGGCACGCTCCGGTCGAGCAACGGCAACGAGAATCCGATAGCGATCTTCGGTTTCCGGCTCGGCTCCCGTCGGTTGGGTCTCCCGGCCGGCACCCGGCTGTGACGGTGCCACGACTTCCTCGAACAGTTCGTCTACGTTCGGCGCGCCGCCCCAGACCAGATATCCGAGGAGGACGACGGCGTTGACTACCAGACCCACGATGACGCCTTTCACTGGCAAGTTGTAGATGAGCGCAACGTTGGCCAGGATGCCCAGGACGGGAACGTACGGGACGCCAGGCACCCGGAATCCCCGTTCAATGTCCGGATACCGCCTCCGGGAATAAATGAGTGCCACGTTGACTAGTGACAGCGGGAGCAGGAGGTTGAGCGTCGCGAACCCGGTGAGCACCGTCAGTCCCAGGTCGGTCAGCGTGAGCGCGCCGAACAGCGGGAACGGGACGGTCAGATCGAACGGAACCAGTCCGCCACCCTCGGCTGGAAACACACCGATGAACAGCAGGATGAGAACGACGATCGTGCCGGTCGCCGCCGTGACGCTCCAGTATGGCGTGTTGTAGCGGCGGTGGATGCGGGAGAACGGCCGGGGTGCCTGGCCCTGTCGGCCCATCAGCGACCCGATACCCGTAGCTGCGAGGATGCTCGCATTCGATGCGCTGACCATGCTGAAGATGGCACCGGCGACGATGAGCGACTGGCCGATCGGTCCCAGGAACGCCGACGCGACCCGACCCATCGCCGTCTCGCCTTCCTGGGCGATGATCTCCGCGGGAATCGGCGAGTTCACCATGGCGATGATGACGAACGCGTAGAGGACCGTCACGGTGAGAATGCTGGCGGCGATGGCTCGCGGGACGGTCTTGCGGGGTTCGATGATCTCGCCGGCGCTGGCGGCGATCGCCGAGAAGCCGAAGAAGGTGATGAACGCCAGCGCGGCGATGGTGACGATGCCGACCGCGTCAGTGGAGAACCCACCGGCGAAGGTCCCGACGGCCGTGGTCGGCCCCTCGAACGCGAACGCGCCGCCGACGAACGCGATCAGGACAGCCACTTTCGCCCCCGTGACGAGCAGTTGGAAGGTCCCGCTCTCCTCGGTGCCTCTCGCGTTCAGCCACCCGAGGAGGAGGACGGCCAGGATACCTGTCGTGCCGTGTGGAAGCCAGTGGAGCGACTCAGGGACGATAAACCGGAAGAACCACTCGTCCATCGTGGCCAGGTAGAAGGCCGTCGTGCCGGTGTACCCCAGGAACAGCATGGCGCCGATGGTGTACACCAGCGTCTCGTGTTCGAAGGTTCGCGACGAGAAGAGGTACCCACCACCGTTCTCCGAGTAGATCGAGGCGAACTCGGAGTAGGAGGCCGCTGTGATGCCGGCGACGACGGCCGCGATGACGAACGCGATGACGGCGCTGCTACCGATCTCTGCCACGGCAGTGCCAGACAGGGAAAAGATGCCCGCCGCGATCATCGTTCCGAGGCCGATTGCAAAGGCGATCTTGAATCCCAGTGTTCGCGTGTGCTCGACCATTAGCTAGCACACGCCACGCACACGCAAAAGTGGTCGGCCGCAGCTCGTCGTAGCCGTGTCAGGACCGCCAGTAGGCACTTGTCAGCAAGACTAGCACCGGGATGATCTCCAGGCGACCGATCCACATCAGAAACACCATGAACAGCTTCGAGGTCCGAGGAAAATCGAGATAGGAGTTCATCGGGCCGACCACGCCGAAGCCCGGCCCGACGTTCCCAAGCGTCGCCGCGACCGCACTCATCGCGTCGAACGCCGTGAGGTGGAAGTCAGAAACCCGAGTAGCGTCGATCAGGATGATGACCACCGCCACGAGGAAGATTGCCAGGTACAGCAGTGTGAACACGTAGATACCGCGGAGCGCCTGCTCGTCGAGCGCACGGCCACCGAGCCGAACTGGTCGAACGGCTTCCGGGTGGACCGTCGTGAACAGTTCCCGCCGGATGGACTTGATGATGACCAGCCACCGGACGATCTTGATGGCACCGCCGGTCGATCCGGCAGAACCGCCGATGAACATCCCGAACAGCAGCAGGTACTGGGTCACGCCGCTCCAGGTGTTGAAGTCCATGCTCGCGTAGCCGGTCGTCGTCACGATCGAGACGACCTGGAACGTGGCGTGCCGGAGCGCCGGCTCCCACTCACTGACGATCGGCGGGATCAGCTCCGGGACCATCGCCAGTCCTGCACCGGTGAACAACAGGACGGCGCCGACGGCACTCAGCGAACCCATGATGCCCAGGTAGAACCGGAACTCGCTGTCCTCGAACAGCACGCCGGGCTCGCCGGTGAGCGCTCGCCAGAACAGCGCGAAGTTCGTCCCTGCGACGATCATAAACGGGATGATGACCCACTGAACGGCCGCCGAGAACGCCTCGATACTCCGGGCCTCCGGGGAGAACCCCCCGGTCGGCATCGTCGTGAACGGGTGTGCGATGGCGTTGTACAGTCCCATGTTCGGGGCCAGTCCCGCGAGGTGGAGACCGTACAGGAGCAGGAACTGCAGGACGGTGAACCCAGCATACGCAAGCCAGAGCGCCCGCGCCGTCTCGGCGATCCGGGGCGTCAGCTTCTCGATGCCCGGACCCGGCGCTTCCGCGTCCATGAGCTGTGCGCCACCGACCGAGAGTTCCGGCAGAATGGCGACGGCGAGAACGACGATTCCCATGCCGCCGAGCCACTGAGTGAGTTGCCGCCACAGCAACAAGGCGTGGGAGTGGCGCTCCAGCGAGATGTCGCCCATGACGGTCGCGCCGGTGGTCGTGAACCCGGACATCGTCTCGAACAGCGCGTTGACCGGATAGCTAAGGGTCGAGGGGTCCTCACCGAGGTACCCCGACAGCAGGTACGGAAGCGTCGCGATGATCGGCACGAGCAGCCACGTGAGCGCAACCATGAGGAAGCCCTCGCGGGCGCCCAGGTCGGGGTCGGGGTCAAGCCGTTCGAGGAAGTATCCGATCACGACGACGGCCCCGATGGAGATGCCGAAGGCGACGACTCCTTCCCGGTAAACGAGTGCCGTGACGAGCGGGAGGAGGAGTGCGACCGAGAGGTACTTGATGACGGTGCCGACGAGACTCGTCGCCGCCCGCCAGTCGACACGGAGATGCATCGTCACAGTTTCGGCGTCGCCTCCTCGATCGCGTCGGCGTCGACGAACACGACGACGTGGTCGTCGACCTCGATGACAGTGTCACCGCGTGGTTTCACGAATTCACCGTTCCGCGTAATCGCGCCGATCACGACGCCGTCGGGGAGGTCGCCGACGGACTCACGGATCGGTTTCCCCGAGAGGACGCTCTCGCCGTCGACTTCGATCTCCATGACCTCGGCGCGATCGGACTCGATGAGTGCGACGTTCTCGGCGTGCTGTTCGCGAGTGAACCGCGTGATCTCCTCTGCCGTCGCCTCGCGCGGGTTGACCGCGACGTCGACGCCGACCTCCTCGAACAGATCGACGTACGCACCGTTGTCGACCACCGAAATTGCGCGGTTCGCCCCGAGTCGCTTCGCCAGCAGTCCGGACAACAGGCTCTTTTCGTCGTTGTCCAGTGCGGAGACGACCACGTCCACGTCGTCGACGTGCTCGCGTTCGAGGAACTCACGGTCGGTCGCATCGCTCTCCATGACGGTCGTCCCCGGGAGCTGCTCGGCGAGTTCCCGTGCCCGTTTCGGGTCCTGTTCGATCAAGCGTGGCTTGAGCCCCTGGTCTTCGAGCAGGCGGGCGATGTGATAGCCGATGTCACTACCGCCGTCGATGAGCACGTCGGTAACGGCCTCCGCATCAGGCGCGACAGCAGTGCCGAACTGACGGACGCTCTCGGGACTCCCGATGACGACGACCTCACTGTTCGGTTCGATGACCGTCTCACCGCGAGGGATGACGACTTCGTCGTCGCCGAGCAGGGCCGCGAACGTCAGCGATTCGAACCGATCAGCCTCTTGCACCGTCTGGTTGGCGACCGGGCTGTCGGGCGCGATGGTGAACTCGGCCATCTGGACGACTCCCTGCGCGAACGTATCGGCGTCTCGGGCGGCCGGGAGTCCGATGACGCGAACGACCGTCTGCGCGGTCAGGAGGTTCGTGCCGACCATGTGGTCGACGCCGAAGGCACCTTCGGCCTGTTGCCACGTGTTCAGGAACTTCGTACTCTTGACGCGGGCGATCGTAAAGGCATCACCGACGGTCTTTGCCGTCCCGCAGGTGACGATGTTCGTCTCGTCGTCGTCAGTACTGGCGATGAGCAGGTCCGCCTTCTCAATGCCCGCTTCTTTGAGCGTATCCACGGAAGCACCGTCGCCTTCGACGGCGAGGACGTCGATCGCGTAGGTCAGCGATTCCACGCGGTCGGGATCGATGTCGACGACCACGACTTCGTGACTGTCGGCAAGACTCGCCGCGATGGTCGACCCGACCTGGCCTGCACCGACGATAATTACGCGCACGGACGATCACCCGGCACAGGATTCATATCGCGGTGGTTCTGTCGGGGTGGGTAAGTGAATTTCCCTTCGGGCGGACCGGCGATTGCACCCAGACCTGTGTGAAGACATGTACGAGAACTTAAGTTCAGTCCGGACTCACCGACGGATATGAATCGTCACGCCGTCGCTGGATTCGGAACACTGGCCGAAGCGACCGGACACGGATACGTCTCTACACATGTCTGACCTGTTCGAGCGCGTGCTGCTCCCCGTCGCCAGCCGCGACGACGCCCGTTCCACTGCCCGCGCACTCGCCCCGTACGTCGGCGAGCACGTCGTCGCCGTCCACGTCGTCGAGAAGGCTGGCGGAGCACCGGACAAGGCCTCCGTCGAGCAACGCGAGGAGGAAGCCGAACGTATCTTCGAGATCGTCCACGAGGAGTTAGACGACGCCGTCGACGTCGACACCCGCATCGACTACGGGACCGACGTGGCCGAGACGATCTTCGCGGCCGCCGACGAGGAGAACGCGACGAGTGTCGTCTTCACGCCGCGGGGCGGCAGTCGATGGATGCGTCTGCTGACTGGCGACGTCGCACTCGACCTCATCACCAAGCGAGACCGACCGGTCGTCGTCCTGCCCGACGGTGATACGGAATGAGCGACGAGGAACTCGCCAAGGACCTGGGCCCGCTCGCGGCGCTGACCATCGGCGTCGGGACGATGATCGGTGCCGGAATCTTCGTGCTGCCCGGCGACGCCATCCAGAAATCCGGCTCGTTCGCCATCATCGCCTTCCTCATCGGCGGCGGGATTGCGCTGTTGACCGCGCTGTCGGCCAGCGAACTCGGGACCGCCATGCCGAAATCCGGCGGCGCCTACTACTACGTCAACCACGCGCTCGGCCCCCTGTTCGGCTCGATCGCCGGCTGGGCGAACTGGCTCGGGCTGGCCTTCGCTTCGGCATTCTACATGGTCGGCTTCGGCGAGTACATCCAGGACATCGTCGGTCTCGGCGACACGATCAGGTTCGGCGCTGTCGTCGTCGGCCTCGGAGAGCAGGTCGGCCTCGGCGCCACCATCGTGAGCATCGGTGAGACGATCGGCCTCGGCCCCATCGCGATGGACGCAGTGACGCTGCTGGCCCTCGTCGGTGGTGCGTTCTTCATCACCGTCAACTACGTCGGCGCGAAAGAGACCGGCCGGCTCCAGAACGTCATCGTCGTCATCCTGGTGGCGATCCTGACCGTCTTCACCATCGCCGGCGCGCTCCGGGCCGATCCGGCGAACCTGCCGACGGCCAAGGGGTACGGGCCGATGATGGTGACGACCGGGATCATCTTCGTCTCGTATCTCGGCTTCGTCCAGATCACGAGCGTCGCCGAGGAGATCAAAAACCCCGGGAAGAACCTTCCCCGGGCGGTCATCGGGAGCGTCGTCCTCGTGACTGCCATCTACGCGCTCGTGCTGGTCGCGATGAGTGCCGCCGTCGAGCAGGGCTTTATCGCGGCTGAACAGGCTGCCGGGAACATCGTCGTCGTTTCGGCCGCCAGCGAGCTTCTGGGACCGATCGGTGCCGTCTCGATGCTGTTCGGCGGACTGCTGGCGACGGCGTCCTCCGCGAACGCGTCGATCCTCGCGTCCTCACGGATCAACTTCGCCATGGGCCGCGACAGGCTCATCACGCCGGCGCTGAACAACATTCACCCCCGATTCGCGACGCCGTACCGATCGATCGCGGTGACCGGCGGGCTCATCCTGTTTTTCATCCTGGCGGCGAACGCCATCGGCGGGAACGCCATCGTCTCGCTGTCCAGCACGGCGAGTTTCCTGCACCTGGTCATCTACGGGCTGCTCAATATCGCACTCATCGTGATGCGGACGGCCGATCCGAGCGAGTACGAACCAGACTACCGGGTGCCCCTGTACCCGATCACCCCCATTCTGGGCGCGATTTCCTCGTTTGCCCTGATCTACTTCATCGACGCGACGATCCTCCAGCTCGGGTTCGCACTCGTCGGCGCGGCCATCTTGTGGTACTTCGTGTACGCCCGCTCGCGCGCGGAGAAACAGGGCATCCTCGGCGAGTACATCCAGGAGCGCTCCGAAACGATGCCCGATTCGGCCGTCGCAGCCGCCAGCGGCGTCGAACCCGACGGGGGAACGTACCGCGTGATGGTCCCGCTGGCGAATCCCGAAAACGAGAAAGAACTGATCACGCTCGCCAGTGCCGTAGCCAAAGAGCGGAACGGGAGCGTCCTCGCAACCCACATCGTCACCGTCCCCGACCAGACGTCGCTGGCGTACGGTGCCGAACACGTCGACGAGATCGACGGCCAGTCCGAAGAACTGCTGGCAGCCGCCAAGGACGACGCCGAAACGTTCGACGTGCCGGTCGAGACCCAGACCATCGTTTCGCACCGCTCGTTCGAGGAGATCTTCAGTGCCGCCCGGACCCACGACGCCGACCTCGTCGTCATGGGATGGGGTCCCGACGCCCACGGGTCGCCCGGCCGCGCCGAGTCCGCCATCGACGAACTCGCACACGACCTCCCCTGCGATTTCCTCGTGCTGAAGGACCGCGGCTTCGACGCCTCGAACATCCTCGTCCCGACGGCCGGCGGTCCGGACTCGGACCTGAGCGCGGCCATCGCCAAGACGCTCCAGGCCGAGTTCGACAGCGAGGTCACGCTCCTGCACGTCGCCGACGACCAGGCGGAAGGCGAGACGTTCCTCAGCCAGTGGGCGGCCGACCACAGTATCGGCGACGCCCGGCTGCGCGTCGAGACCGGCGACGTCGAGACGGCGATCGAAACCGCCGCCGAAGACGCCTCCCTGCTCATCATCGGCGCGACCGAGGAAGGGCTGCTCTCGCGACTCGTCCGCGGTGCGCTCGTCCTCGACGTGATCGACGACGTCGAGTGTTCGGTGCTGCTCGCCGAGAAGAAACGCAATCGGTCGCTGCTCGAACGGCTGATCGGGTGACCAGTCGCGCGCAGTCGCTGTTTGCTACGGTCTCCACACCGGGTCTCGTGACGTTCGTTCAGGGGTCAGTTCGACGTGCGTCCGCGCTGGAACCGTCCGTCGCGTTCGCATGTGACGAGCAGCGTCGTGATCACCCGGTCGGCAGTGGCAGGAGGTGCGTCCGTCGGGAACTCGATTCGGTCGATGAACTGCCTGTCCGTCGGCGTAAGTCGTGACTGGAACGCGCCCCCGTCGGCCTCGGTGGTGACGAGCCCAGCGTCGAAGGCGATCTGCCGCTCGGCTTCGAGTCCGGGGCCGTACACCGGCCCGTCGTCGACCTCGTACGTTTCGTACGGCGGCCCATCCGACGACGGGGCACGCAGACGACCGCCGAGGGAGATGGCGACTGCCCCAGCCGTGAGCACGGCTCGCCGTGTCGGGCCCACGTGCTGATGACCGCGGGAGACGTGATCAGGTGGTTGGAAATGAAAACGGGTGTGTCGCGTTAGTCGCTGCCGAAGACCTGGCGCACCATCGGTACTGGTCGTGGTGTTCGAACGCAACGCCACTCGGTGGAACGCTCAGCACGTTGAATCACCGCGCTGGTCGATCGACATTGCCCCGATTGCTCCGATGATCCGTACTCAGCTGAAAGGGTTGTCCGCCGTATCCAGTCGGGTGATGTCTTCGATCACGTCGAAGTCATCGTCGAACGAATAGAGATACTCGATGTCTGCTCGCTCCATGTACGCAACGATGGTTGCATCACCGAACGCGAACCCATCGTAGGTTTCAAAAAGTTCCACGGCACGGTAGAAATCCTTCTGTGCTGAATGCACCAACTCGAAGCCCGCTGAGTCGGAGAGGCGATTGCGGAGGTCGACCGCAATATCGTGGCGTTGCCGCTCGTGAATCCAGTTCAAGGATTCCAAAAGCACGTAATTCGTGACGCGGGCGGTCGGAAGGTCACCCCTATCGATGGCGTAGACGATTTCTTCCGCCTGTTCGTGCCGGGCATCCGAACTCGTGTCCTTGTAGTCGATGAGAACGTTGGAATCGAGGACGGCAACCGCCATTCAGGCATCCTCAGGGAACGCCGGATCATCCTCGTTCCCGGTGAGATCGTGCGTTTCGAGGCCATCGCCACCCATCGAAGCCTTCAGATCGTCGTCTTCGAACGCACCGTAGCGCTGTCGAACGATTTCAATGGAGAGATTTCCCTCCTCGTCGGTATCCCAGCGAAGCTTATCGCCCGCCTCGATGTCGAGCCGTCGACGTAGCGCCGCCGGGATCGTGACCATCCCCCGCTCACTTACTTTCGTCTCTTCGGGAGTGTCCTCAGTTGCCATACTCACACGTATAGGCCCTCGCGCAATACATGTTGCGCCACATGCAACCAACCAGTGATGGTCAGTTTGGTACTATAGTATAATTGGCACCGCATCCGCTACGTCAGATGGGCACAGCTAACCGGTTCGATGCCCCGCAAAAAAATAGAGAAGTTGTATTTAATCTGAGCCGAAGACCTGGCGCATCATGGGGTGCATCTCCATGAGCTGTTCTTCGGCGATCTCCTCGTAGAGCTTGTAGGTGATCGAGACTGTCAGCAGCAGGCCGGTCCCACCGACGTTGCCGATGGTCCCGAGCATGTTCGCTGCGACGGCGAGCAGTCCCACGAGCGCACCGCCGATGACGGTGACCTGCGGGATGTACCGTTCGAGCACCTTCTCGATCACGCCGGGGTTCTGCCGGAAGCCCGGGATCTGCATCCCAGAGCCGTGAATCTGCTGGGCAGTCGCCTCCGGCCCCATGTCGGTGGTTTCGACCCAGAAGATCGCGAAGATCGCGCCGCCGATGACCATGAACGTCAGGTCGATCAGCACGCGAATCGCGATCATCCAGGGTTCGGCCGTCGTCTGGCCGAGCCACCACATCCACTGGCCCGGTGACTGGATCGGCGCGAGGAAGTAGAACAACCCGCCGACGGGCTGCCCACTCGAGTACACGCCGAGCCAGCCCGGCATGTTCGCCATCTGGGCGTTCAGGATGCGTCCCAGGAACTGGACGTTGGCCTGCAGCGCGCGGACGAGAATCATCGGCAGGACGCTGGCGTAGATGAGCTTGACCGGGAAGCGGCCACGCGCACCTTTCACCCGCGAGTTGCTGAGCGGAATCTCGACGCGGACGCTCTCGGCGTACACGACGACCACGAAGATGAGGACCGTCGTGAACAGCGAGATGATCCCGTACTGGGAGTTGAACAGCGCCTGCTGGAGGCCACCGCCGAACAGCGGCCCGATCTGGAGGTCCCCCATGGCGATGGCGATCCACGCCGGGATGAACCCGATCGTCTGACCGCCGATCTGCGGAACCGTGAAGAGACCGCCCACCAGCGACTGGCTGATGCCGGCGATGATGAACAGACCCACACCGGAGCCGACGCCCCACTTCGAGACGACCTCGTCCATGAACAGGATGAGGATCCCTCCGACGAAGATCTGCGCGAACATCAACCACTTGACGCCGAGCGCCCCGATGCCAAGCTGGTTGGCGACCGTCGGGCTCGCCGGAAGGAAGTTCCCGGCAAACACCATCGGCAGGCCGGTCAGGCAGATCATCACGATCACCAGGAACTTCTGGAGGCCCTGGTACAGAATCTGATCGCGCGGATTGTTCTGGGTGTCGAGCCCCAGCAGGTCCGCGCCACCCAGCAGCTGCAGCACGATGGACGCGGTAACGATCGGTCCGATACCGAGCTGCAGGATGGTACCTCTGCCGCCAGCCAGGATCGAGCGGAAGCGTCCGAAGACGTCTCCGGCGCCACCAGTTCCCAGCCCGTACAGGTAGACGTTCGTCAGGAAGAAATACAGCACCAGGATACCGGCAGTCCAGGCTAGCTTGCGCTTGAAGGGGACGTGTCCCTCCGGCCGACGGACTGACGGCATCCGGGTGAGTACCGGTTCAGCGGTCTCTTTCCAACCCATGCTACGCGGCCTCTTCTGACTCCTCGTCCGTAGATGTATCGGCTTCCATCTCGGCCTGGCGCTCCTCACCGCGTTCGGTCAGTTCCGCCTCTCCGCCGGCCGATTCGAGCAGTTCCGCGGCGCTGTCGGAGAAGTCGTCGGCGACGACGACCAGTTCGTTACGTACCTGGCCGCCACCGAGGACCTTCACGACGTCGACCGCGTGCCCGTCCTCGACGACGTCGCGCGCGTCGATGCGGTAGCCGCCGTCCGTCTCCTCGGCGACGCCGTCCGCAGCGAGCAGCGCAGCGTCCTCGTCGAGTTCGCGGACGTCGATCTCCGCAACCGATTCCTGGAGCTTCTGGGGCCGCTTGAAGCCGGATTTCCCGAGCGGTTCGTGGTTGTGGAACTCGTGTTTGTCCCGACCAGCGTTCCCACGGCCACCTCGGTGGCCTGCGCCACGTCGGTTCTTGTGCGTGCCGCCACCGTGCGTGCGTGATCCACGCTGTCGTCGTTTCTTACTCGTCATTGTTATCGCATCGCTGTGAGGAGCTCGTCGATCTCCTCGGTCGTGTGTTTGCCGAGCTGCCCACCCGCCTGGGTCGGCTGTTTGAGCCCGTCGTGTCCACCACGCGGCGGGTGCAGCCGGAGGACCGGTGCGAGTCCCTGCTCGCGCAGCGTCGTCTCTTCGGAAAGCAGTCCGAAGGCCAGCGCCTCGATGTCGTCGAACTCGGTGTTCTCGGCGACCCACTCGTCGTCGACGTCGGCGTCGCCTTCCAGGGGCTCTGCGCGCGTGCGCAGCAGCGTCTCCACCGTTGCCTGGCTCGGCTCGCCGTGTGCGACGTAGTCGTTGACCTTCGTGATCATCCCGCGGTAGGCGTCCGTATCGGGCACCAGCGTGCAGTGGTTCACGTCGTGGACGTTGAGCATCTTCAGCGTGTCGTGCACGTCCTGTGCCATGTTGACGTCACCGCGAAGCTGAACGAGCGCTTTCATTACTCGATCACCTCACGCTTTTCCATCGTCCGCTCTGGCACGCGTGCCTCGGCGGTACGTTTGAGTGCGTTGAACGTCGCCTTCGCGAAGTTGACCGTCGTCCGGGTGTTCCCCGAACTGCGCGTCCAGATGTCCTCGATCCCAGCGAGTTCGAGGACGTGCCGGACGGTCTCTCCGCCCGCCAGTCCGAGCCCACGCGGGGCTGGCTGGAGTTCGACCTCGACGCTGCCCGCTTTGCCGGTCGTACGAAGTGCGACGGTGTGGGGTCGCCCACAGCCACACTCCCAGGACCCGCAGCCGCGGGAGACGTTGATGAGGTTCAGTTTGCCGACTTCGATCGCTTTCTGGATCGCACCACCGACCTGGTCGTCACGCCCCTCGGCGTAGCCGACGAGGCCGTCGCGGTTGCCCACGACGACGACGCACCGGAACTTCACCCGGCGCCCGGAGTCGGTCATGCGCTGGACCATGTTGATGTCCAGCACTTCGTCTTCGAGGTCGGGGACCAGCTGGTCGACGACCTCCGGTTCCTTCAGCGGCAGGCCGGAGTTCAGCGCTTCCTCCATCGAGTCGATCTCGCCGTCGCGGACCTTCCGGCCGAGCCGCGTGCGCGGTTCCCATCCGTTGTTGCTCATAGTTCAGCCTCCATCAGTGTCTCTCGCACGTCGTTGAAGTGCGATGGTAGCTCTGTGGCGTCGAAATCGCCCGAATACAGCTCGTCGTCGAGCTGTTCGGCGTACTCAGCGATGTGCTCGCCGCTGGTGCGCTCCCAGTCTGCCAGCACGCTGTCGTTGTGGGGGATCTCGAGCCCGGCGTCGATTGCGCCTTCCTGTACTGCGAATACTTTACTGCCCGGTGTCGCCGTGTTGAGCCCGATGTCGAGCACAGCCTCCTCGAGGCCGGCGGCGAGCGCGCGCTTGCCTGCGAGCAGCCCCGTGAGATACGCGGCCGAGATGTTCCCGGTGGGAGCCTCCCAGCCGAACTCGTCGAGGTCGCTCGAATGTGCGCTCGCAACGGTCTCGTCGCCCTGTGGGCCAGTGACGATCAGCTGCGCCGTAGTATGCTGGTTGCTCTTGCGAGCGACCAGCCGGGGTTTCCCGGATTTCAGCAGGCGCAACCTCTGATGGTAATCAGTCCGGGCCTCGCGGCGACGCCGCATCGGCACCTTGTATCGTGGTCCTGTTGCCATGATTAGTTACCTCCGTACTGTTCGTCGATGTAGCGTTGCATGTCCGCGACGCTGTCGAACTCGCCACCGCCGGCCTGATCGTACAGTTCGCGGTACTCGGATTTCGACAGGTCGCCCTCGTCGCGCATCTCCCGCAGCGTCCGCCGCTGGGCGCGGATGCGACTCTGCCAGTCTTCTTTCTTGTTCTGTCGACCGCCCGCCTTCCCGCGGCGGGTCCCGGCACCCTTCTGGTGCCCGTAGGAACGCTTCTGCTGGCGCTCTCGCGCACGACCGCGCGAGTTGCCCTTGGCGTCCTCCGATCGGATGACACCCTGATCGACCAGTTCGCGAACGTCCTCGCGAGTGATCGCGTCGGCGATTTCGCCCTGCTCCTCGGGGTCGAACCAGACTTTGTTCTTCCCGACGTCGAGGATGTCCGCTGCGAGTCGCTTCTGTGCACTCAGGTCAGTCATTCTTCGACCTCCACTTCGACGTAGGTCGGGTTCAGGACGCGAATGTCCTGTTCCTCGGCCTGCTCTTCGATGGTCTCGCGCTTGCGCGCGCCGACCTTCGAGGCGATACGTACCGCCTGCGTGTCACCGTCGACGCCGTCGAGGTCGTCCGCGTTGTGGACGCGCACTTCCTCGAACCCGCTCGGGTGACGGCCGCGCACGGCTTCCGGTCGGCGGTAGCCCGCTTCGACCTTCGGACCTTTGCCCTTGACACCGCGGCGCTGCTTCGAGAGCCCGCCGCGTGGTCGACGCCACGACGTGGGCGTGCGCTTTTTCTTGTGGTAGTCCTGGCGGTTGAACTGCGGGTTCCCCTCGGCCTTGCGGGCGTTGAGGAGCCGCTGTTCGTCCTCGGACAGGTCCGGCGTCTTCTCGGTCAGGCCGCGCGCCTGGAGCTCCGTTTCGATTTCCTCGGCCTCCTCGGCCTCGGGCTCCTCGGGCGCTTCCTCTTCGACCTCTGCCTCTGCTTCTTCCTGGACCTCGAGACCGCCGACGTCCGCTTTGATACGGGCCGCCAGTGCGTTCCCGACACCGTCGATTTCTGCCAGTTCGTCCTGGCTCGCACCGCGCACGTCGTCGACCGTCTCGTAGCCGGCCTCGCGCAGCGAGTCTGCCTTGGAGTCACCGACACCGCTGATGTCCGTCAGGTCCTCGAATTCTTGTTCTTCGTCTGCCATCAGGCCTCACCTCGGTTCGGTTTCTGCGTGATGTAGACGCCGTCCTGGAACACCCGGATGTCCTTGTCCGTGACGCGGGTGAGCTGTTCGATGTCGGCGGCAGTCTGCCCGACGGCCTCGATGTCCGAGCCCGTCAGGGTGATCTCCTCGCCGTCGACGTCGACCTCGGTGTCCCCGTGGATTGTGGTCCGCCGGGGCGCTTTCTCACCCAGGAAGTTCTCGATGACGACGTCGCCGTCCTCGACGCGCACCTTCATCGGGAAGTGAGAGTAGAAGACTTCCATCTCGTACTCCCAACCGTCCGTCACGCCGTGGAACATGTTCCTGACGTGGCTCTCGAAGGTGCCGATGGTCGAGTTCGTTTTGGCGTCTGTCTCTTCGCTCTCGATGACGACCTGCCCGTCCGCGACGGACACGTCGATGTCCGGATACCAGAGGCGGCGCGTAACCGTTCCGTTGGGACCCTCGACCGACAGGTCGAGATGGTCCATTTCGGCTGTCACGTCCTCCGGAATGTCGAGTTCTACTCGGTTCATTGTTAGTACACGTACGCGATCACCTGGCCACCGACGCCCTCCTCGCGGGCCTCGTAGTGGCTCATGATTCCGTGGCTGGTGGTCACGACGAGCGTCCCGTAGTCACGGGCCGGGAGGAACCGCTTCTCCCACTGCTCGAACTCGTCTGCGCCCGCACTGTAGCGGGGCTTGACCGGACCACATTCGTTGATCGCTCCTTTCAGTTCGACCTCGAACTTGCCAGCTTTGCCGTCGTCGACGAAGCTGAAGCCGTCGATGTACCCGCGGTCGTAGAAGACCTCGAGCACGCTACCGATCTCGTTCGAGGCGGGCTGTACCGTCTGTTCCAGATGCCCGACACTCTCGGCGTTGTTAAGCCCCGACAGTGCGTTGGCCAGTGGATCGTTCCCTGTCATGAGTACTTCTTGAAGCCCATGCCGCGTGCAATCTCTCGGAAGCACTGCCGGCAGAGGAAGATGTCGTACTTGCCGACAAGCCCCTGCTCGCGCCCGCAGCGCTGGCAGGAACGGAGCTGCTCCGTTCGCTTTGCCGTCTGCTCTCCGGTCGGGTCACGCTCGGCCTCCTCGGTGGCTGCCTCGGCGTCGGCGTCTTCTCGTTCACTTTCGCTCATTCGTTCACCTCCACGTCGAAGGTCGACTCGACGAACGCGACTGCGTCGTCAGGATTGAGTCGATGGTTCGACGGAATCGGCCGTGAGGCCTTGTCGCGCTTGGCCACGCGATAGCCGGGACGCACCATGTTGACGGTGACGTCCAGCCCGTAGATTCCGATGTTCGGGTCGTACTCCTGGCTCGGGAAGTCGGTGTGTTCCTCGACGCCGAAGCTGAAGTTGCCCGTGTCGTCGAACTGCTTGGCGTCGAGTTCGACCAGCGGGAGCGCCGTCTGGAGGAACTCCTCGGCGTCGTCGCCGCGGAGCGTGACCTTCGTCCCGATGGGATCACCCTGGCGGATGTTGAACTCGCCGACCGTCTCCTTGGCCGTGGTTCGCACCGACTGCTGTTCGGTGATCTCCTCGATGATGTCCTCGGCGTTCCCCAGTTCGCGACCACCCTGGCCGATTCCCATGTGGACGACGACCTTCTCGATGCGCGGTTCGCGCATCTCGTGGAAGTCAGCACTGGCGTCGCTGTCGGAGCTCATTCGTCATCACCCGTGAAGTTCTCGTCGATGACGACGACGTACTCTTCGACCGTCTCGAAGCCCTCGCCGTCGTCCTGCTCGACGATCACGTTGTTCGAGGAACTGCCAGGCGTGACCTGGATCTCCTCGATCGTGCCGATCTCGCCCGCGTGTGCCCCGTCGACTGCCGTGACGAGCGCACCCTCTTCGTAGGCGAAGTGTGCGACGATCTCGTCGCCCTCGTTGGCGACGACGATGGAGTCGTTGCCACCGTACTCGCTGGCGTCTTCGACGACGAGGGTCTCGCCGTCGTGGAGCGTCAGCTGCACGTCGCCACCGGTGACGTGCTGTTTGTTGACGATCTTCCCGAGCTTGGAGTCGGCCGCGTCCGCGTCGATGGCGGTCAGCGCCAGCCGACCACCGTCGCCGGGGAACACGCGGTAGTACTCGTCGCGCTCGGTGAAGGCCATGATGTCGAACATTCCGACCGGACGCTCCTCGTCGGAGACCGCTTTCCCGTTGATCAGGACGTTGTCCTGGTTCAGCGCGTAGCGCGCCTCCTTGCGGTTGTCGACGTAGCCGAGCACGTCCCGGAGGACGATGAGCAGGGGCACCCCTGCCTCGCCGTGGGGACCGGCGTCGGCTTTGACGGTGAACGTCTCGGTCTTGCGTTCGACCGGCCAGCTTTTCGGTACCGAGAGTCGTTTCTGATGCTTCGTCATGCGCTATCCTCCTCAGATTCGAGTCGTTCCGTGCGTACCTCGTCCTCTAAGTTCAGGTCGGTCACGCGAAGGTTGCTGGAGTCGAGCGGGCGCGGCACTTCCTCGCCGTCCGCTTTCTCCAGCGTGACGTCTTCCACGTGGATGACGCCCTCGCGCAGGTCGACGGCGATCACTTCGCCGGACTCGCCAGCGAAGTCACCGCGCATGACCTCGACCGTGTCGCCCTGGTTGACGCGCACGTTGCGCTGGCCGTACTCCTCGCGGAGGTCGTCGGCCAGCGTCGCGCGAACCTGCGAGTGCTTCTCGTGAAGCGGGGCGCGCTCGGTCTGGGTACGCTGTTTGGATGGTTGTCGTGTCATACTAGACGATCATTGTGGCCGTGCTTGCGATTGCTCCGAACCGCTCTGCGACCTCCCGCGCGATGGGACCCTTGATCTCGGTCCCGCGGGCTTCCTCGTTCTCGTCGATGATGACCGCCGCGTTGTCCTCGTATTTGACGCGCGTGCCGTCCGGCCGGCGGATCGGTTTCCGCTGGCGGATGATCACGGCTTCGAGCACCTGGCGGCGCATCTCCGGCGTGCCCTTGGTGACCGAGACGGTCACCTTGTCGCCGAGGCCTGCCTTCGGGTGTCGGTTCTTCGTCCCGGAGTAGCCCGAGATCGAGATGACCTTCACCTCGCGTGCGCCGGTGTTGTCGGCACACGTCAGCAGCGAGCCCTTCTCGAGGCCCTGCGTGACGTCAGCACCGAGTGCTTCCATCAGTCGTCACCTCCGGCCTGGGCAGTCGTCGTGACGTCAGCTTCCGCCAGCTGTTCCACGACGACGTGGCTTTTCGTCTTCGAGAGCGGTCGTGTCTCTGCGATACGAACCGTGTCGCCTTCCTGCAGATCGATGCAAGGGGGAGCGTGTGCGGGCACCCGGGACCGGCGTTTCATCAGCCGGTTGTATTTGGGTACCTTCACGTCGTACTCCCGCTCGACGATTACGGTCTTGTCCATGTCTGTGGAGGCAACCTCTCCTTCGAGCGTCTGTCCGCGCACACCGAGTGTGCCGTGGAACGGACAGTTCTCGTCGGAACAGGTTTCCTCCGGCTCTGGTACGTTAAGTCCTAGCGCCATTTCGAATCACCTGTTCGTTCCGTGCGTCTGGCCGGCCGCGCGACGAGTCGCTCGCCCTCGACGGTCACTGTCTCACGGCTCTCGCCGTTCGACTGTGTCGAGGCGCTTCGCGCCTCGCTCTGCCCGTCAGGCGTACTGAACTCGAACGTCGCGTCGGCCTTCGGCACCTGCCACACCCGCTCCACGCCGGACACAGTCGCCGCTATCGAAAGCGTCCGCGTCGTCTCCATGACGACCTCGCCGGCGACGCCGACGAGGTCCGGATTCGACGCGGCGGCCACCCGAACCGGGAGGCCGATGAGTTCGTGTCGCGGCAGTGTTGCGGATGTCAGTGGCATTGTTCTATTCCTCTGCGTCCGCGAAGTCGCCTTCCTCGTTCTGAATCGTCTTGATTCGGGCGATCGCTTTGCGGATCTCCTTGATGCGCCCCGGATTCTCCGGCGCGCCACCTGCGGCCTGAACGGCGTTGGCGTTCAGCAGCTCCGTCTCGAGGTCCTCCAGTTCTGCCTCCCGTTCGGGCGGCGTCATGTCTCGGATTTCCTCAGTGTGGAGGATCGTCATTCGTCGTCACCCTCCTCGTCTCGCGGCTCGTCGCCGCTCGATTCCGCGGACTCCTCGTCCGCGCTTTCCATCTCCTCGACGAGTTCCTCGGCTTCCGCCTCGGTCTCCTCGTCGACTTCCGACTCGATGGCCTCGTCGAGTTCGTCGATGTCGACGTCCTCGGGCTCCTCGTCCGGAACCTCGACGTCTTCCTCCTCGACGATCTCCTCTTCGACGACGTCCTCGTCAGCCTCGTCGGCTGCCTCGGCCGCCTCGCCTTCCGGCGGGGCACCGAGTTCGGGTTCGCCTTCGGCGGCTTCGCCTTCCTCGGGCTCGCCTTCGAGCAGTTCCTCGACGCCTTCCTCGGAGACGTCCGCGACGTACTCCTCGACGTCGGCGTCTTCGTAGATCTGGAAGTCGTCGGGGAGCTGGGCGTTCGGCGGGATGATCTTGACGTCGACGCCGATGGTGCCGAGCTTCATGACCGCGACGCCCTGGCCGTGGTCGACGATCTCCTCTGCGGGCTCACCGTTGTGCTTGATGTAGCCACGGTTGAACTTCTCCACGCGCGAGCGTGCGCCCGTGACTTTCCCGCTGAGGACGATCTCCGCACCGAGCGCGCCGGCTTCCATGATCCGGTCGATCGTGGTGTGACCGGCTTTGCGGAAGTACCAGCCGCGCTCGAGCGCGTTCGCCAGGCGGTCGGCGACGATCCGAGCGTTCAGGTCCGGCTCTTCGACTTCCTGCACGTCGATCTGCGGGTCTTCGAGGTCGAACCGCTCTTCGAGTTCCGTCGTGACCTTCCGGATGTTCTTCCCGCCCTTGCCGATGACCATCCCTGGCTTCTCGGCTTTCAGGACGATCTGGGTGCCCATCGGGGTCTTGGCGACGTCCATGCCGCCGTAGCCCGCGCGACCGAGTTCGTCTGCGAAGAACTCGTCGATCTGGGTCCGCTGAAGGCCGTCCTCGATGAACTGATGTTCGTCAGCCATTATTCCTCAGCCTCCTCGAGGATCAGTTCGACGTCGACTTCCGGGGAGTTCCACGCGGTCGCCCGCCCCATCGCGCGGGGCTTGCGGCCGGGGCTCTCGCCGACCTTGTGGGCAGCGACGTGCAGAATCTCCATGGATTCGCCGTCGAAGCCCTGGTTGTCGGCGTTCCCGATCGCGTTCTCGAGCAGGTCCTGGAAGGCCTCGCTGGCCTTCTCGGGGAACCGGCCGGCGTCCCAGCCCTCGATGTCCTTGCGGTGGCCGACGCCCGAGTTGTGAGATTTGAAGGGGACCGACTGCTTGCCCTCGATGACGTCGTCGAGGTACGCGACTGCGTCGCTGGCAGTCATGCCCTTGATCTCCCGGGCGATGGCCTTACTGTGCTTGTGGCTCATCTGCCGTTCCCGAAGCATGGCTTTCGCCGTCGTGTCCGGGTCCGGGTCGATTGAGTAGCTGATTCCCATGTGTTACTTGAGTGGTACGAACTTCGAGGAGCGAGTCGCACCGATACCGGCCTGACCGTGTTCGACGCTCGTCCGCGTGAGCTGGAACTCGCCCAGGTAGTGACCGAGCATCTCCGGCTCGACCTTGACGCGCTCGAAGTCCTGGCCGTTGTGAACCGCGAACGTGAGATCGACCATCACCGGCAGCACCGGCATGTCGCGCAGGTGCGTGCGGATCGGATCGTTGGCCGTCTCCTCTTCGCCGGCCTCGCGGGCCTCCTCGAGCAGCTTCTGCTGTTCGACGGTCAGGCCGCGCTCGATACTTCGCCGCTGTCGAGCGGGGAGCAGTTCCGCGACTTCCTCGATGTCCATCGCCTGCAACTCGTCTAGCGTGTGGCCACGGAAGGAGAACTCACCCTCGTGACCGATCTGGTACTCCGAACTCATTCGTTACCACCCTTCCCGCCGCGGCCGGTCTTCCGGGAGCTGATGTCCCCGACCTTCCGGCCCGGCGGCGCGTTCCGCGAGATGGACTTCGGCTTGCCTGGGTGCTGGCGGCCGCCACCACCGAACGGGTGGTCGACGGCGTTCATCGCCACACCACGAACGTTCGGCCACTTCGTCCCGCGGGCTTTCATCTTGTGGTACTTGTTCCCGGCTTTGACCATCGGCTTCTCCGTCCGACCGCCACCGGCGACCACGCCGATCGTGGCCCGGCAGTCCGGATCGAGCCGCTTGATCTCGCCCGAGGGCAGCTTCACGACCGCGACGTTGCGGTCGTGGGTGAGCAGCTGGGCAGAGACGCCCGACGCACGGGCAAACTTCCCACCGTCACCGGGGTTTGCCTCGACGTTACAGACCGGGACCCCTTCCGGAATCTCGGCCAGCGGCATCGTGTTGCCCGGCGCGATCTCCGCGGAGATACCGACCTGGATCTCGTCGCCCAGACCGATCCCTTCGGGAGCGAGCACGAGGCGCTGGTCGCCGTCCTCGAACTCGATGGCCGCGACGGGTGCGCTGCGGGCCGGGTCGTGTTCGATGTCCACGACCGTCCCGGACACGAGGTCCGCGTCTTCGACTTTGCGATGCGACAGGTCCGCCTTGTAGCGGTGCGACGGGGCCCGGAACGTCGGACCACCGCGACCGCGTCGTTGTCCCTGAATTCGTCGTCCCATGATCAGAACACCCCGATCCTGGACGCGATTTCCTCGGCGTCGTCGTCAGGTGAGAGCTTCACCGTCGCCTTCTTGTTGCCCTTCATCGTGACCATCGTGTTCACGTTCACGACGCCGACCTCGAACTGGGACTCGATCGCGTCGGCGATCGCGTCCTTCGAGGCGTCCGCGTCGACGATGAACTCGAGCTTGTTCTCGAAGTCCATCTTGTTCATCGCTTTCTCGGTCACGTGGGGGTGGCGAAGGACGCTCATCGGTCCGCCACCTCCTCGAGGGCACTCTCGGTCCAGACCGTGAGTCGACCGGGCTCTCCGCCGGGTGCGAGGTCTTCCGCGTTGACCTCGCGGGCGGTCGTCACGGTGGCACCCGCGAGGTTGCGGGCGGCGCGCGAGGGTTCCTCGCTCGTGACGAACAGAATGGAGGACGGACGGCGGTACTTGCGTCCGCGCGTCTTCCCCTGGCCGGCCTTGATCTTCTTGTCGTCCGCGCGCTCGATGTCGGCAGCGATGCCGAGCGCTTCGAGCACGTCGACGACCTCCTGGGTCTTGACCAGATCCTCGAACTCGTCGGAGACGACCAGCGGCAGTTCGGCGTCGTCGTCGAACTGGTGACCGCGCTCTGCGACGAGTTCGGCGTCCGTCGTGGCCGCGATGGCCGAGCGGACGGCGAGCTTGCGCTCTTTGTCGTTGATGTTTCGCGTGCGATCCTTCTCGGACTTCGGCGGGTGCGCCGGTCGTCCGCCGACCGTCTGGGGGACGCGGCGACCCTTCCCACCGTTACGGGGGACGTGAGCCATACCGCGGCCGGACCCGAACGACTCGGCCGGCGTGCGGAGACCGGCGTACTCGTCGGCGCCGTAGTCCTGTTTCCGGTTCGCCTGTGCGGCGACGACCGCCGACCGGATGAGATCCGTTCGGAGCGGGGTCTCGAAGACCTCGGGGAGGTCGACGTCGCCCTCGCCGTCGCCGTCCAGGCTGTGTACTGTCGCGTTCATCCTTGGTTAGACTCCGTGGACACGTAGCGCACCTCGGGATCGAGGCGCGGCTGGTCGTTCGGCCGTACCGCCGGCCGGAAGCGCAGGAGGCGCTTGTCCGGCCCGGGCAGCGAGCCCTTCACCAGCGCGTACGGACCGTCGACTTCACCGTAGTTGATGAAGCCGCCGTCGACCGTCGGGTCGTCGCCGTCGCCGAGATCGACGAGGCGCTTGTTCAGTTCGGTCCGCTGGTGATAGCCCATCTGCCCCTGCTGGGGCACGGTCGAGCGCACGCGGGAGGGGTTCCACGGGCCGAGGTTACCGATCCGGCGCCGCCACCCCTGGCGGGCGTGCTTGCCTTTGCGTTTCTGGACGCCCCATCGCTTGACGGGGCCCTGTGTCCCTTTCCCTTTCGTGACACCGGAGACGTCCATGTACTCGCCGGCGCGGAACACGTCCGTCATGGCGTGTTCGCCGCCGTCCTCGACGAGTTCCTGGGCGAAGTCGACGCGCTCCTGGAGGGAGCCACCGCCGACACGCGTCTCCATCACGTCGGGCTTTTTCTTGGGGACGCTCTCGACGTCGCTCGGGACCGTGTGCGTGATGACGCGCACGTCCGCGAGACGACCGTCGTCAAGAGCGTCTTGCAGTTCATCTGCACCTGCGGCAGCGCCGTCCTCGGGAAGGTCGAGAGTCCGGTCGAGTTCCGGGTGGAACTCGTCGGTCCAGACCTCCGTGAGCGGGCGCATGCCGTAGGGCGTATCCTCGTATGCTCGCACGGCGACCGCGCGCATCGGCGGCGTCTCGACGACTGTGACGGGTACGGTCTCCTCCATCCCCTCGCGCGGGGAGTTGGGTTCGTCGTTGATCATCACGACGTGGGTCATGCCGGCCTTGTACCCGGCGAAACCCTGGAGACCCGGCTGTCCGTCGTCGTCCGGCCAGGTGTTGAATCGCGGCACCTCGCCAGCCGCACGACTACGCGGGCCAAAGCCCAGCGAGCCTTTGCGTGGTCTGCTTGGTTGTGGCATCGTTGGTTCACTCCGTGAGTGACAGGCAGGCGAGCACGGCGAACATCGCTTCTTCAGTTCGCACGACCTCGCTGCCCTGATTCGGAACCGCGTCAAGCCAGAGGTCGAACCGGGATCCATCCGGTTCATCTAGTTCGTCTCCGTCGGTCGCTTCGGCGGCTGCGACTCTCTCGGTTCCCTCCGAGGGTACCTCGGAAGGATCGAACCCGAGAATCTCCGGCAGTCCGCGTTCGGGCGACCCGAACGCGACCGTCATACCGCGTGCACCAGTGTCGGCGACGATGTCGCCGAGTCGGCTGACACTCAGCTGTTCGCCGTGCCGTGAAGTGGCGATGCGAACGCCGGCGTCGTCACGCGAGAGTTCCGTCGAGAGGTCCGACGCGATCACGTCGTAGCCCCGTGGGGACTGATCGACGAGTTTCGCGCGGACCGGCCGTCGCGAAGAGACCCTGATGGTTACGCGTTCCCCCTCGCCCAGTTCCATACCGTCCGGAACGGGCAGGGAGACCGGGTGTTGCAGTCCGCAATTGACCCGAACGCGTCCCTCAGATCCGACCTCGGTCACGATTCCCTGTCTTAACGACCCCGATTCGTCCGAACCGGAGCCGGTCTGTGGTGCGGTGCGGAGCGGCGGCATGACACCGACGTACTCCAGTTCGTCCCGCTTGCCCCACGCCTCCTTTCGGAGGTACGGCGGCGTCGCGGCGTACCGCAGCACGGTTTCGACGAACCCGTCACCCCACCGGCCCTCCGCCCCGGAATCGGGGAAGACGACCAGGCGATCGACCCGGAACACCGTCGCCGCGCGGGCGACGTAGCCGAGTTTGCGAGTTGCCTCGCGTTTGTCCTCGGCTTCCCGGGTCAGCGATGACGGCACGAGTACGCTGACTGTCATGCCGTGACGCTTCCACGCCACGCCACTAGACTGTGCCGAAACTACTCTACTCCCATCTTAAAAAGAAACCGTTTCTCGACCGCGGTGAGACGCGTTCACACGGGCCAGAGAGCGGCAATAAAGCGGTTTTTGCGTGAGCAGTAATCGGAGACGCTTCTGGTCGAACGGACACCTACCGAATCCGTAGTTCGTAGCCGAAAGTCCCCCTGGTGTATACAACCCTGGTCAACCGGCGTAAATGTGGTTTGTTTTCATTCCACGCACCCAAGATAATTACACAGAGTATGTGTTGAAATTTGGCCATTTTAACTTAAAGGACACCCCATATCCGGCAGCATAAATGAGTTAGTAACTGGGGAGATACTGGGTGTAGATGACAAACGACATTGGGGGCAGTGACAGCAGCACGGGGGAACGACCAAGCGAGAACGAAGACGCCGGGGGACGAGTGTCCCGACGCGACGTACTCAAAACGTCGTCGACGGCTGCAATCGGAGCAGCAGGGATCGGGGCCGTATCAGGGACTGCCGCAGCAGAGGATACCTCGAACGAAGAGGACGAACTCGACCTCGGCGTCTTCGAGTGTGTCGAGGACGGGCTTCGCATCGACTGCAACAAAACGGTCCAGCTCGACCCGTGGTGGTGGAACGGCGACTACGAACCGGACTTCGATGTCAGTAGCCTCGGCGACGAAGTCCTCGTGTACATTCACGGTCTCTTTGCCGAACCCTTCGCCGAGGAGCAAGCGACGCTGCTCCAGCGGTCGACCGGGTTCGACGCCGATAACGTCGTCGCGATGAAGTGGCCGTCGACGGACGTGACCTACACCGACCCCTGGGATCGGGCCGCAGAGTACGGTCGGAAGACCGCCGAATGGATCATCGACGAGCTGTGGGCACAGAATCCGGATACGACAGTCAACGTCGTCGGCCACTCACTCGGCGGTCGTGCGGCCCTCAACATGCTGAACCGACTCGAAGAACGCGGACGGCAAGTCGAGAACGTCGTCACGGTGGGGGCGGCCGACATGGCACGGTTCGTCTGTGACCACGACGAGACCGGCGACCGGATCTACAACTACTACGACGGCATCGACCAGGGCGCCGAACGGGTCTACGTGTTCTACTCCAGCGACGACTTCGCGGTCGGCACCATGCACGAACTCTGGGGCGATCTGTTCTGGTACACGCCGGACGGCGAAGGACTCGGTGCCGAGGGCCCGACCTGTTCCAACTACCCGGACAAACTCCGTCCCGTCGACGTGAGCGCCGAGGTCCAGAACCACTGTGAGTACTACAAACCCGACGGTGCACCGGAGACGCTCACCAAGGCAGTCGACGGTCAGCTCTAGGTAGCCTTATCAACGGCACCTATTGTCCGGTAGTTTTCAAGTACAGTTTCCTGTGCTAGCCAGGAAAGACGCTCTCGAAAGGAGTCACGGCCCAGAACCGGAGTCCCGCTGGTGACTCAGCGTCCTGGTTCTGGTCACTCGAACTCGACGTTCGAGCCGAGCCACGCACCCAGAGTCAGTCCGTAGATCGCGTGGCTCACGTGGAAGATCCAGCGTTCGTCCGGATCCAGGTTCATCCCGAGCAGCCGCTGAAAGATCACTTGCGTCCCGAACACCGACAGCACCAGTGCGTAGAGCGTCGCCCAGAGCGTTCCCTGTCGCTCCTGGTGAACCTCCGAACCGCGGAGCCGCGACCCGACGGCCGCAGTGAACGCAGTGGCCGCGCCGATGCCGTAGAGGAAGTGGAGCAGGAGCGCCTGCACGGGGTAGTCGTCCGGGTCGCCGGTTCCGACGTACGTGGCCCAGAACTGTGCCGTCGGCGGCAGCGAGTCGGTGATTGGCATCCGGAACAGCGTCATCACGGCCGTCGCGATCGTCCCACCTTCGACGCCGAGCCTGAGCGTCCGAGACGCGGGTCCCGTTTCGGACGGACGGTGTGTTTCCTGGTGACTGCTCGCCTCGACGCCGTTGCCAGTGGGGTTCGTCTTCGCGGACATACGAGGGCTCTGGCAGACACCTCCACTCCGAGTCGTGTATGCGTACTCCCGGTTCGGTGTCGGGATGGTTTCGTCCAACGGCGGCAGCACCTGGGACGCGCTCGGGACGCTGCCGGCAGGCAACCCGTGGGCATCGGTGGACGGGAACCGGCGTTTATGCCAGTGCGCGTGGTACGACGATGCACCCGTGATCGGACGTACTCAGTGGGCCATCGCAGAGGGGTACATCCCCGAAGGGAGTCACGGCCCCGAACCGGAGATGACCAGCCACGAAACGATCTGTTTTCTCAACGCCGGTGACGAGGACGCACACGTCGAGATCACGATCTTCTTCGAGGATCGCGACCCGGTCGGCCCCTACGAAGTGACCGTTCCCGCCCAGCGGACGGAACACGTCCAGTTCAACGACTTCGAGGACCCCGAACCGATCCCTCAAGGCACGGCGTTCGCCAGCACCATCGAGTCGGACCAGCCGATCGTCTGTCAGCACACCCGACTGGACTCCAGGCAGGCCGAGAACGCGCTGCTGTCCACGGTACCCTACGCGGGAGAGCAGTAAGCCCTCCTCCCGACCCGCCCCTCACCTGGTCGAACGGCCCCACAGAGTGGGACAGCAAACAATATCGGCTCCAGTAACCAGAACTAGTATACAATATCCGAGCCAACGCCACATCAATTCACAGCTGTCAGAAAGATCTTTGAGTGCAGTCGCTGTTGGTTGGACCACGTCACAAGATACCGCGGTTTCGGAAGGCGATACGTCGACGTACTCGCGGACGTTCACGAACGAGGAGGTCCAGCAGTTCGCGGCGTTGTCGAAAGACCAGGGCTACCATCACATGGTCGAAGACGAGGAGGGGACGGTCGTCCTCCACGGGTTGCTCACGGCGACGATGCCGACGAAACTCGGCGGTGATCTCGACTTCCTCGCGCGCACGATGGAGTTCGAATTCCCCAGGCCTGCCTACACCGGCGTCGAGATCACCTGTGAGTCCACTATCGATGAGGGAACGGAGCGGGACGGGCGGACGGAGATGGTCGCCTCGTTCGTCTGCGAGACGGAAACCGGCGACGTGGTCCTCCGTGGGCGGTCTGAGGGAGCCGTGATGGGGTGAGACTGAGTGGGTGACAATAGCACGCCGCACTGCGATTTTGGCTCCGATTCGGAAGCCTTATACTTCCCACCCCGAATAGAGTGAAGTGTAGCAGGCAAGGCGCGCTGGTGGTGTAGTGGTATCACAGGACCCTGCCACGGTCCTAACCCGAGTTCAAATCTCGGCCAGCGCACTTCTACAGAAGCAATCCACGTAGCGACGCGTTTCATCGCGTCGCGTCTTTGCTTCTGGTGTATGCGGAGTAGAGATTTGAATGAGAGAAGACGCAGCGTCCGAGCGGAGCGAGGACGACCGTCTTCGCCTGGTTCAAATCTCGGCCGGCGCACTTCCACCTTTTTCATCGTCAGGTTTCCTCGCTCGCTGGCTCACGGCTACGCCGTTCGCATTGTCGAGGCGCTTCGCGCCTCGCTCTGCTCGCTGCGGGAACCCTCCTCGAAAAACGTGGGCGAAAAAGCCGAACGCTCGCTTCGCTCGCGTTCGGTACAATCCGTAGTCATAACCGGTGAGTGGCTGCCTTCGCCTGGTTCAAATCTCGGCCGGCGCACTTCTCCGAACGCCGACCTACGAGCGACAGCCGTGCGTGTCGCAGACGACGGAGGTAAATTGCCAAGGAACAGAGAACGAAATCAGGATTCCTCGGCCTGTTCCTCGTAGGTCCCTTCTTCTTTGGCTTCGTCGTCGGGCTCCGAGGCTTCTTCTTCGACGTCCTCGGTGTCGATCTGGACGGTCGTGCTCGTGGACGGCGGTTCCTCTGTGTGAGTTCGGAGTCGCTGTTCGCCGCCGAGGGGGATCTCGACGGGGAGCCGGTCCTGGAGATCCTTGGCGATCGATTCGACGCGGTGGCGGACCGTCGCGACCTCCTCTTCGAACTGCTCGACGTTTCGGTCCACGTGGTACACGTGATCGCGCGGGAGGTGGCGCATCAGATCGTTGCCGTCCTCGTCGGTACCGACCGGGAGTACCCAGTGGTCCTGTGCGTACAGCAGTTCCTCGTTGTCGACTGTGATCTCCGTGCGGCCCTCGTCGGGGTCCTCGTAGACGATCGTCGCTTCGCCGAGTTCGAGCTGGTCCATGGTACACTATCGCTAGATCGTGCGGACGGTTAGCCTCTCCGTCCGTCGGTTTCGTGAGATAACAGCGGCCCGTCAGGCGCGCAGTGACGGCAGCAGTATCCCCTGCAGATGCAGGCCTTGCGTTGATTCGATGGCTCGCCATAGCGCGGCTCCCCACGATGCCACGGTCGTATCAGGACATACTCGTCGAGGAGATACAGGCAGGACTACACCAGATACGTCGGCCAGGAGCAGGGCTGTTCCTCTCCGGGCTGTCCGCGGGGCTGGACATCGGGTTCGGACCGCTTCTCATGGCAGTGACGCTCTCCCAGAGCCAGGGGATACTCGCCGAACCAGTGACGAACCTCTTGGTGGCCAACGCCTACGCCATCGGGTTCGTGTTCGTCGTGCTGGGTCGGTCGGAACTGTTCACCGAGCACACGGCGATCGCAGTCGTCCCGGTGCTCTCCGGTGAGGCCACGGTGAGAGACCTCGGCCGACTGTGGGCCATCATCTACGTCGCAAACCTCGTCGGTGCCGTGCTGTTCGCACTGCTCGCAGTCTGGTTGGGTCCGTCACTGGAGACCATCGAGACAGGTGCCTTCACGGAGATCGCACACGGCCTCGTGGCGTACCCCTGGGACGTGACGCTGCTCGGCGGCGTGTTCGCCGGGTGGCTCATGGGACTGATGGCGTGGCTGGTCGCCGCAGGCCGGAGCACCATCAGCGAGGCCTTCTTCGTCTGGATCATCGCGACCGCCATCGGCTACGCCCACCTCCCGCACTCCATCGCCGGGAGCGTCGAGGTGCTGCTCGGCGTGTTCGCCAGCGATGCGATCTCGGTCCGGGCGTACGCCACCTTCCTCCTCTGGGCGACGCTGGGCAACATCGTCGGCGGGTCGGTGTTCGTCGCCCTTCTGAAGTACGGCCACGGGGTCGTCCCCGGCGACGAACCCGACCAGGAAGCCGTCGAGCGGACCGTCGACGAGCAAAGCGAGTAGCACAGTCCCGGTCCCGCACTCCGCTCGGGTGCGAGTTCCGTAGTGGAGATCCAGTGCCGGAACGGCAAAGCACACGTTCCCCGAGCGACGAGTGCGCATATGATCGGCGTCGTCGGCGGTGGCATCGCAGGGTTGGCTGCGGCCTACCGGCTTCAGCAGCGCGGCCGCGAGGTGCAAGTGTTCGAGGCGAGCGAGGACCTCGGGGGACTGGCCGGGGTCTACGAGACGGCCGGCGACCCCATCGAGAAGTTCTATCACCACCTCTCGAAGTCCGAGGAGACGATCGTCGACCTCATCGAGGAGTTGGGGCTGGGCGACCGACTCGAGTGGCTGTACATGAGCAACGCGTTCTACGTCGACGGCGTCGTCCACCCGATGGACAAGCCCTGGGAGATCGCCGCGTATCCCCACCTCTCGCTGTACGACAAGTACCGGCTCACGATGCTCACCCTCGAGATCGACGTGCGCGGCTGGCTCCCTTCGTTCGACACCTACGAGAGCCTCCAGGACTTCGAGGACGTACCCATCAAAGAGTTCCTGCTGGACCACACCACCCGCAGCGTCTACGAGAACTTCTGGGAGCCGCTGCTCGACGCGAAGTTCGGCTCCCGGAAGGAGGACGTCAGCGCCGCGTGGCTGCTCGGCCGCGTGAAGTTCCGCGGCGAGCGCGACCTCCTGCGCGGCGAGATCCTGGGCTATCTCCAGGGCGGGTTCGCGCCGCTCATCGGCGCGCTCGTCGACGCCGTCGGCAGAGAGAACATCACCACGGGCGCACGCGTGAGCGATCTCGACACCAGCGAGGAACGGGTGCGGTCGCTGACCGTGGAGACGGCCGACGGGACGACGACTCGGGACGTGGACGCGGCCGTCGTCGCCGCGATGCCGAACGTCCTGGAAGACCTCACCGGGTACCCCTGCGAGATCGACTTCCAGGGGACGGTGTGTTCGGTGTGGAGCATGGACGAGTCGCTCACCGACACCTACTGGCTCAATCTCGCCGACGAGGCGCCGTTCGGAGTGTTCATCGAACACACGAACTTCGTCCCGCCCAAGCGCTACGGCGACGAACACCTCTACTACACCGCCAGCTACGTTCAGGACCCCAGCGAGGAGCTCTGGCGGATGGACGACAGCGAGGTCGAGGAGCTGTGGATGGACGGCATCGCGGACCTCTTCCCGCAGTTCGAGTCCGAGAGTGTGAACTGGGTCGAGACCGCCCGCAACCCCCGGACGGCGCCCGTCTACGAGCGCGGCTACCTCGACATGGTCGTTCCGTACGACCTCTCGGACGCCGTGGCCGAGGGCGTCTACTACGCCGGCATGGCGAGTCGCGCCCAGTACCCCGAGCGGAGTCTCAACGGGGCTATCGAGGCCGGCTTCGCGGCCGCGGACCGAATCACGGACGACGCAGTGACCGCCTCGACGACGGACGGCCACGAGGCGGTCACTGAGTGAGGCGAACGGCCGAGTCGGACACGTAACAACAGGCCACATATTTATAGTGTATCCGCCTGTTCGACAGATATGAGCGACGACGCGGTTCTACTCGAGGTTTCCGACCAGATAGCGACAGTGACGTTGAACAATCCGGACATGCGCAACGCCCTGACGGCGGCGGTGTCTTCGGGGATCGTCGACGCGCTCGACGAAATCGAGGGGACCGACGCACGCGTCGTCGTGTTCGAGGGGGCGGGCAGCGCCTTCTGTGCCGGCGGGGACATCAACACGATGATGGAAGGGCTATCCAGGGACGTCCCGGCCTGGCGAAAGGCCGAGGAGATCATGTCCGGTCTCCACCGCGCCATCGAGCGAGTCATCCGGTGTCCGCTGCCGACCGTGGCGAAGATCGACGGCCAGGCGTTCGGTGCGGGAGCGAGCCTGGCGATCGCCTGTGACGTCCAGGCCGTCCACGAGGACGTCGACATGAGCTTCGCCTTCCGGAAGGTCGGACTGGCGGTTGACTCGGGAACGTCCTGGATGCTCCCGCGCCTGGTCGGCGCGAACGTGGCGAAACGACTCGTTCTGACTGGGCAGGTCTTCTCCGCAGAGGAGGCTCAAGAGATGGGCGTCGTCACTGACGTGTACGCCGACGAGGAGTACGAGGAGCGGACGGCCGAACTGGTCGCCGAAATCGCCGAGGGACCGACCGTCGGTCTGAAGATCTCCAAGCGTCTCATCCGTCAGAACGCCACCAAGTCGCTCACCGAAGCGCTCGACGACGAGGCGACCGCGCAGGCGCTCGCACTCGGCTCCCAGGACCACGCCGAGGGAGCCAGCGCGTTCATGGAAGGACGGGACACCGAGTTCGAAGGCCAGTAAGCAGTCGTTCGCGAGCCGCGAGCGCTATCTCAAACGGCCGTTTGACTTTACAGAAGGCAGTTTACGCTGTCGCTGGTGCGGTGAGACATGAACCGCCGCACGGTCCTCGCGACGATCGGTACCGCAACAGTCGCGACCGCCGGCTGTCTCAGCGACGCCGGCGATCGCTCGAACGACGCGACAACGAGCGCTGACGGGACCGAGACCGACGATTCGGGGAGCGACCCGTCCGACGAAACGACGACGACCGACGGGACGCCGGGATCGGACCCGGACGATCCGTTCGCGGACGCGGACTGTCCCTCCTTCGCGGACGGCGTCGACCGGACGGTCTGCTGGCCGACGGCCGACCCGGACTCGGAGCCGATCTATCTCGACGCCTCGACGGCCGTCTTCGAGCCGACGACCGGCGACGACAGCGTCGAGACGATGGCGTTCGTCCTCCACAACGAGTCGGGAGCGCCGTTCGGGCTCAACCCCCACGCCTGGGCGATCAAGCGCCAGACCGAGAGCGGGTGGGAACACGTCGCGCCGGAGGAGTGGATCGAGCCCTGGTACACCGTCGAGAGCGGTCAGCGCTACACCTGGCAGCTGAGCGTCGAACAACGTACCCAGGCAATGGCCGAGCGAACGATGACCGTCACGCAGGACCTCCAAGACGGCACGTACGCGTTCCAGATCACAGGCCTGGCCGGGGAACAGGAGACGGACAAGACGCACGTCGAGTGTCTCGCCCTGTTCGAGGTCTCACGACAGAACTGACGGGATCGTCCGGATTACTCGGCGTCGACTTCGTCGTCCACGCCGGGCGCTTGCTCGACGTCCACGTCCTCGGGTTCCTCCTGACCGCCGACGACGAGGTCGCCCTCGCCGGTTTCGACGTACACGTCGTCGGCGAAGCCACCCTCGGCGTGGGGGTGATCGGGATCGTCGAGTCGCTCGGGCGTCGATGGGGCGTCTGGGATCCCACCGGCCGGCTCGAACTCGCCCAGGGGATCAGCGATGGTGATGTCGTGGGACTCGAAGAACGCCTGATACCGCTCGTAGTGGGTTTCGAGTTCGTCGCTCGGGAACTCCATCATCTCGGTCCAGCCGTGGTTGTAGAAGTCGAAGTTCGCCTGGATGTGGGTGATCTCGCGGGCTTCGGCCTCGGGGAGGCCGGCTTCGAGCGCGGCGAGATAGACGTCCATCGTGCCCTCGAAGAACGCGTCGAGGTGCTCGCGACGCTCCTCCTGGCGCGCGTCGTCGGCTCGTTTCAGGAAGACGCTGGTGTGGAGGTCCACCAACCAGTCGTTGGTCTTGTCCCCGACGACGGGCATCGTGAGTGCCTTCTTGGCTGCCCAGTGACGGACGTTCTGGCGGATCTTCATCTCGTCGTCTCGGTAAGGACGCAACCCCCTAAAACGTCCCGGCTGGCGACCCCGTCTATGAGACCGCCACACATGGGAGCCGTTGTGGGGGTGGCGACAATGATGGAGATAGCAATGCACATTAGGCACGGTATGCAACTCCCCGTACATGAGCGCGTCGCACGTAATCATCGGTGACGGCATCGCGGGGAGTTCCGCGGCAGAGACTATCAGGGAAGAGGACCCGGACGCCGACATTACGGTCATCACCGAGGAGGGTGAGGCACTGTACAATCGCATTCTCATCAAGGAGTTCGCGAAGGGCAAACTGCCCGAGGCGCCGATCTCGATCCACGAGGAAGACTGGTACGCCGAGCGCGACATCGACCTCGAACTCAACACGGTGGTCACCGAAGTCGACACGGACGCCAAGGAAGTCCACACGTACGACGGCGACACCTACGAGTACGACAAGCTCCTGGTCGCCACCGGTGGGACGCCGACGCAGCTCCCGGTCGACAACGCAGACGCCGAGGGCATCCACCACTTCTGGACGTTCCAGGACGCCCGCGCCATCCGCGAGAGCGCCGAGGAAGCCGACACCGGTATCGTCGTCGGGGCCGGCCTGCTCGGCATCGACCTGGCGGCGATCTGTGGCGCACAGGACGTCGAGGCGAACTACCTGATGCGGGGCAACTGCTGGTGGCGCTACGCCCTCACCGAGGACGGCGCGGAGATCATCCACGAGGCGCTCGAAGAGAACGGCGTCACGCCCGTCTTCGACTCCGGCGTGGACCACTTCACGACCGACGACGACGGCCACGTCACGGGCGCCGTCGACCCCAACGGCGAGGAGTTCGACGGCGAGTTCGTCGGCGTCGCCATCG
Source organism: Halorientalis brevis (assembly GCF_042678165.1). Taxonomy (GTDB): domain Archaea; phylum Halobacteriota; class Halobacteria; order Halobacteriales; family Haloarculaceae; genus Halorientalis; species Halorientalis brevis. The sequence continues at coordinate 278,127 of NZ_JBHUDJ010000001.1, forward strand.
GCCTGAACTTCAACACGGAGTTCCTGGAGGGCTCAGGGCTAGAACTCGACGACGGTATCGTCACCGACGAGTACATGCAGACCAACGTCGAGGACGTGTACGCGGCGGGCGACATCACCCGGTTCTACGACACCATCCTCGGCGAGCAGGCACAGAACGGTGCCTGGGGCTCGGCCAAAGAGCAGGGCGCCGTCGCTGGGAAGAACATGGTCGCCGACGCCGAGGAAGAGGAGTTCCGCTGGGTCTCCTCGTACTCGATCACCCACTTCGACTTCCCGTTCCTCTCCTTTGGACACCCGACCATCGGCGACGAGTACGCAGAGCGCAAGTACTCCGACTCGGAGTGGCGCCGCATCGCGTTCAAGGACGGCAAGGTCGTCGGCGGCGTCCTCATCGGCGATCTGGCCCCGCAGTCGAAGTTCAAACAGCTCATCCGCGAAGAGCGCGAAGTCGGTGACCAGAAAGAGGTCCTCCTCGAACAGAGCGTCGACCTCGACAAGCTCGACGCCTCCGCGGAAGTCGAATCCGAGTAATCCCCCGCGCTCCGCCGCTCATCCCGTTCTTTTCGTCACCGCCGTCGTAAAGCGACGCCGCGGCGAGTGATCGACCCGTCCAGAGTTCCCGACAGGGCACCGGACAGGTCGACGCAGTATCCAAAGCGTTTTCTCCGGGCACTGCCGACCGGCAGGTATGGACGGAGGCGGGAGCAGCGACATGACCCTGGCGTTCGAGCTCGATGCACTCAAACAGCTCGCCTACCCGGACGAGGTGTTCAACGACGCGCGCCAATGGAGCGAGTACGTCGGCGTCGTCTCCGAGAAACCGACGTACGTCGTCACCAACTTCACGCGCAAACATCGCATCCGACAGGACTTCTTCTCCGGGCCGCGCGGCCGCGAAGAGAGTCTGACGAACGTCAAAGCGCAGTTCGAGACTGACCGACACGTGTTCGTCGGCACCTCCGAGGACGACGCGGCGCTCGCCGACGAGGTCGAGTGGGAGTACCTGCCCGTCGAGGACGCCGCCGAAGCGGCCGACTGGGAACTGGGCGAACCGGAGTCGCCCGACCAGCAGACGGACGACGAACGCGACGACTGGCCCTGACGGGCGACGTGACGGCGGAGGGAACGGTTTTTTCACGCGGACGGGAGAGTATGCCGTCATGGCCCTGGAAATCGATACCGCCCTCCGCGAGGGGTTCGAGCGGACGTTCGCACGCGCCGGTCTCATCCTGATCGCGGTGTTCGTGCTCTTCGGGTTCGCCAACGCCGTCATCTCACAGTCGCTGTCAGCGCAGGTGTTTACCCTGCTGGAACAGTCGTTCGATCAGTCGTTCCAGCAGGAACCGAACCCGTTCGGCCCGGAGGCACAGACCCCGACGCCGTTCGCGGTCCCGCTTCCGCTGTCGGTCCTGGCGCTGCTGTCGCTCGCGTCGGTGCTGGTCGCGGAGGCGATCCACGTCGTCTCGATTCGCGCGTTCGCCAGCGACCAGACGGACGCGATACGGAGAGACCTGGCGACGCGTCGGATCGGGCTCGCGACGATCAACGGCGTCGTCGGCGGGATCATCGCGGGGACGCTCACGCTGCTCGGGCTGCTCTTTCTGGTTGTGCCGGGGATCTACGTCGCTATCTCGCTGTTTTTCGTGCGCCAGGAAATCGCCGTCGCGGACAAGAACTTCATCGACGCACTGGCCGATAGCTGGAGTCTGACAGACGGGAACCGCTGGGAGTTGCTGGGACTCGCAGTCATCGTGATCGTCATCAACCTCGTCGCGAGCAGCCCGGGCACGCTCATCGGGTACCTGGACCGAACGTTGGCCACGGCTGTGAGCATCCTCGTCAGCGCGGTCACGACCGTCTTCGGCATCGCCGTCGCCACTCGCGCCTACGATCAACTCCGTCGGGAGCGCGACGCGAAACTGGGACTCGACGACGGTGACACCGACACCGGGTCCGACGGGAACTGGAACACCGGCACCTAGTGGACACCCGTCGTTTTTCTTTCCGCACGTGGACGATCGACGTGATGGCAGACCCAGACATCGACATCGAAATCGAGGTGGACGTCGAGGTGGATTCGGACGAACTCGAAGTCGAAGTCGGCGAGAGCCGCGAGTTCGAGGCGGAACTCGAACGGGAGGGACTCGAAATCGAGGTCGAAGCCGACGTGGAGATCGAAGAGGAGGGAGCGGCCACTCCCGACGAGTACGTCGACCTCGACGAGGAAGATACCGAGGACGACGAGAACGGTGGAGACGAAGACGCCGGGGGAGAAGACGACAGCTAACCACCCGACGGCCCGCCGTCGCAGTTCGCGGTGTTTAACCGACCGAAGTGCAAAGGGAGCCACATGGCAGAACCGCGCGTGCCGGGGAGCGGGGGAGACGGTATCGAGTTGCCCTGTGGCGAAACGATCACGCCACACGACCTCGACATGGGGTTGCGCGAGTACGACTGCGCCTGTGGCGACCGCCACGCGGTCGTCATGGACATCCACCCCCTGGGTCGATTCGTTCCGGAGTCGCTGGCCGACGTGTTGCGGGCCACCGTCGAACCCGCCGACGAGTTCGACGAGTTCACCACTGCCCATCTGATGGGCATGGTCTTAGAGGAGTTCCCCGAAGCCGTCGTCGCCGAGGACCTCTCGGAAGACGGCCAGGTCGGCTACTCGTTGCTGTGGCTCAGCGACTTCGACTCGCGCCGACTCCACGAGATCGTCGTGGAGCTCCTGGTCGAACTGATGGAACACGCGATGAGCCACGCCGGCGACGACGACGCCATGGCCGAGTTCGAGGCCCAGATGCTCGAGTTCGACGTCGAGGAGTTCGTCGAACGCTACCGCCAGGAGCGTGACTTCGACTCCGAATACGACACGGCGATCTGAACGACTCTTCTCACCGGATCGGACGAGAGGTGACGCCCGGGGGTTCGTGTCGTGCTCACGACCGACGTGTGTCTGACGGCGTTTAATGTGTCAGTACGACGTGTCTATGCGTATGCGCTTCCGTCAGGGTGATTTCGAGCGGATCCGGGCCGTGCTCGACGACACCGACGCTGACGAACCGCTGACAGCGCGCGAGATCCTCGACGTGATGGAAGAACACGGAGAGGAGTTCGACAGCGCTCACCGCATCGCGACGGTGCTCGGTCGGCGCGCAGAAACCGATGACGTCGAGGTCATTCGTGAACAGCCCTACCGGTACCGGTTCCAGGACGGGACCTGATCGGCCGCCAGGGTGTGAGCGGCAGTTCGGTGTCCCGGAGGCCCCGCCAGCTCGTCCGGTCGCGTCTCCCCGATGCTGTTTTGACGACAAAACGATCGATTTCGCGAGCGACGGGCGTCCCGACCGCTCACTGGCCTCAAACGAATCCGTGAGGACGCGGTGACGACGTTGCTTCCAAAGCGATGATGCTATCAATGAGAAGGAGCCAACCTGGATATAGACGCAGCTACCCCGGTGCCACGGTTGTTCGTCCTCCACTGACAACCACTGCGACGTGAGATTCGTCGCCGACGCCCCTGGCAACCGTGGTCGGGAGCGGAGTCGATCAGAACGTGACACGGAACGAAGACAGAAGGGATATATCGGCGACCGAGAAACAGTCGCCGAGTACGATGTCAACTCGGGGGCAGGTCCCCGACCCGACGAGACGACGTGTGCTTGCCGCGGCCGGCGTCGGAGCCGCAGCAGCCACCAGCGGCTGTCTCGGGCGGTTGCGATCTATCTTCGGGTGGCAAATCGACGGGTCAGTCAGTCTCAAGATCGGAACCCTCCCAGCAGACACCGACCCGTACGCCCTCCGCATCGCCCGGCAGGTCAAGGCGTGGTTCTCGGCTGCAGGGATCAACACGCAAGTCGTGCCGACCGCAGAGAAGGAGTTGCGCCAGCAGGTCCTGTTGCAACACGGGTTCGACGTGTTCGTCGGCCGGATGCCACACGCCGAGCCGCGCCCGGACACGCTCTACTCGCTGTTGCATTCGACGGGCGTTCCCTCGCCAGGGTGGCAGAACCCGTTCGGCTACGCGAACCTCGGCGTCGACGACCTGCTCGAGACCCAGCGACGGACGACAGGGCAGGAGCGGCGGAACGCAGTGGCCGCCATGCAGCGAAGTCTCGCCCGCACCCAGCCGTTCAGCATCGTCGGGTTTCCCGACGACATTCGGGCGGTCCGAACCGACCGGTACGCGAACTGGGAAAACGCCGACCTGCGGTCGCCGCTGGGCTACCTCGCGCTGAGCCGTGCGGAAGGTGAGGTGGAGACGCCCGGCGAACTCCGAGTCGTGACGACGCGGGGGCGAACGGTGGGGAACCTGAACCCGCTGGCCGTCGAGTTCCGCGACCGGGGGCCGATCACGGACCTGCTGTACGATTCGCTGGGCCGGCGGTACGGCGAGAACGGCGGGATCGAGCCGTGGCTCGCCACGTCGTGGCAGTTCGTCGAAAACTCGGAGACGCCTCGTCTGGACGTGCAACTGCGGCCGAACGCCGTCTGGCACGACGGGAAATCGCTGACCGCCGAGGACGTTCGGTTCACTTACGAGTTCCTCGCGGACACGAGCGCGCGTGACAGCGACAACGTCATTCCGGTCCCGCGGTACCGTGGGGAGTCGAGCCTCGTGGACGAAGTACGGGTCCTCGGCGACGACAGGATCGAGATCGCGTTCACGGACTGCTCGCGGGCGGTCGCGATGCGGGCGCTCACCGTGCCGATCCTCCCGGCACACGTCTGGCGACAGCGGCGAAACCCGGCGACCATCGGCGGCGTCACGGTCAGCGACGTGGTGACCGAGGCACTGGTCACCGACAACACCCCACCGGTCGGGAGTGGGCCGCTCCAGTTCGACGGGAACCCGTCGGGACGACTCGCCCTCACGCGGTTCGACGACCACTTCCTCCACACCGGAGCGCAGTTCGACGGCCCGGCGTGGCTGCAAAACGGCGTCGCGTTCGATCGGCTCGTCGTTCGCGTGGCCGTCTCGGAGCTGACCGCGGCCGGGTCGGTCGCGGACGGCACCGTCGACGCGGCCGTCTCGCCCCTCGGTGCGAAGGCGCTGCCCAGGATCGAGGACAGTGACGACGCGCAGAAACTGGTCGAGCAGTCGCCGTCGTTCTACTTCGTCGGCTACAACGCGCGACGCTCGCCGCTGACCAATCCCCGGTTCCGCAACCTCCTCGGGCGGCTCATCGACAAGGAGTATCTCGTCGAGAACGTGTTCGAGGGGCACGCGACGCCGGCAGCGAGTCCGCTGGCAGGAAGCGACTGGCTCCCGACCGATCTCGAATGGGGCGACGGCGACCCCATGACGCCGTTCTATGGCTCGGACGGAACGCTGGACGAGGAACGAGTGGAAAAAGCCCTCGAGACGGCTGGCTACCAGTACGACGCCGGGGACGTCGTGAAACGATAATCCATGGCGCTCCTCAGTTTCACCGCGAAAACACTCGTGGTCGTGCTCAGTCTCGTCGGCGTCGCGTCCGTGGCCATCGTCGGGCCGCGCCAACTCGAGGCGACCGTTCGGTCGCTTCGCGACCGCGTCCGCGCGGCCGGTCCCTCGATCGGGGTCCTGGGGGTCGTCCTCGTGATCAACAGCCTCGTGCGGGAGGCCGGGGGCGACCTCATGTGGATGATCGGCATCAACATCACCGGGTACATCCACTCGGTAGAGGGCGCGTTCGTCGCGGACGTCCAGTCGCTGGCGACGCCCATGTTGACCGAGTACTTCTCGTTCATCTACGTCTACGGCTACGCGTTCCTGCTCATCTTCCCCGTCGTGCTGTACCTGGCGCTGGAGAGCGCCGAGTCCCTCCGGGAGATGACCATGGCGTACACGCTGAACTACGCCATCGGATTGGTGTTTTACGTCCTGTTCATCTCCTTCGGTCCCCGGAACCTCATCGCCGACCAGGTGCAGTCGCTCCTGTACACGGACTGGCCGAAGGCCCAACTCATCACGAGCCAGGTCAACCGCAACACGAACGTCTTTCCGTCGCTGCACAGTTCGCTGTCGGTGACGGTCGCGCTCCTCGCCTACCGGACGCGCGAGCACTATCCGAAGTGGCCAGTCGTGGCGATCCCAATGGCGGTGAGCGTGGTCATCGCGACCATGTACCTCGGCATCCACTGGGGCACCGACGTCGTCACCGGCGTCGCACTCGGCGTCTTCAGCGTCTACGCGGCCGAGCGCATCCGCAAACGGACGTCCTGACGGCGTCTCGGGGCCCCGCCGCACCGACAGCCATCGGATACGAATTTCGAAATTCGATTGCGATGCTCGCAATCTTTCGCCGAGTTTATTACGATGTGCGAACTGCAAATGGGTAATGACAGACGGATCAGGCGATGACCAGACGATTCTGCTCATCGGTAGCGGCCCCATCAAGATCGGGCAGGCTGCGGAGTTCGACTACTCCGGTGCACAGGCCTGTCGCGCACTCCAGGAAGAGGGTGCGCGAGTCGTGCTGGTGAACTCGAATCCGGCGACCATCATGACGGACCCGGAGATGGCAGACAAGGTGTACATCGAGCCGATCAACACCGAAGCCATCGCCGAGATCATCCGGAAGGAGAACCCCGACGGCGTCATCGCTGGCCTGGGTGGACAGACCGGCCTGAACGTGACGGCCGAACTCGCCGAGGAGGGCGTCCTCGAGGAACACGACGTCGACGTGATGGGCACCCCGCTCGACACCATCTACGCGACGGAAGACCGCGACATGTTCCGTCAGCGCATGGAGAAGATCGGCAAGCCCGTCCCGCGTTCGGAAACTATCGAATCGATCGACGAGGTCGAGGACGCGGTCGAGGCCGTCGGCGGCCTCCCGGTCATCATGCGGACCACCTACACGCTGGGTGGCCAGGGGTCGGGCGTCATCGGCGACATGGACGAACTCAAAGACGCCACCCGCAAGGGGCTCAACCTCTCGCGCGACAACCGCGTGATGATCACCGAGTCGATCGACGGCTGGATCGAACTGGAGTACGAGGTGATGCGCGACGCCGACGACTCCTGTATCATCATCTGCAACATGGAGAACATCGACCCCATGGGCATCCACACCGGCGAGTCGATCGTCGTCACGCCCAGCCAGGTCATCCCCGACGAGGGCCACCAGGTCATGCGCGACACCGCCCTCGACGTGATCCGCGAACTCGGCATCCAGGGCGGCTGTAACATCCAGTTCGCCTGGCGCGACGACGGCACGCCCGGCGGCGAGTACCGCGTCGTCGAGGTCAACCCGCGCGTCTCTCGCTCCTCCGCGCTGGCCTCGAAGGCGACCGGCTACCCGATCGCCCGCGTCACCGCCAAGGTCGCGATGGGCAAGCGCCTCCACGAGATCGAAAACGAGATCACCGGCCAGACCACCGCGGCCTTCGAGCCAGCGATCGACTACGTCGTGACCAAGGTGCCGCGCTGGCCCAAGGACAAGTTCCGCGACGTCGAGTTCGCGCTCGGCCCCGCGATGAAGTCGACCGGGGAAGCGATGTCCATCGGTCGGACCTTCGAGGAGTCGATGCTGAAGGCGCTCCGTTCCTCTGAGTACGACCCTGCCGTCGACTGGCAGGACGTCAGCGACGACGAACTCGAGAGCCAGTATCTCGAACGCCCGACGCCGGACCGCACGTACGCGGTCTTCGAGGCGTTCGAGCGCGGCTACACCGTCGAGGAGGTCAACGAACTGACCGAGATGCGCGAGTGGTACCTCGAACGCTACAAGCGCATCGCCGAAGCCGCAGCGTCCGCGGCCGAGGGCGACTTCGAGACCGCCGGTGACGTCGGCTTCACCGACCAGGAGATCACCGCCATCGCCGGCGGCGAGTTCAACGACACGCACGCGTCCTGGCTCCCCGACCGCGACGAGGCGAACCAGGTCGACGCCGACGAGGTCGAGGCTGACGGCTCCGGAATCACGGTCGATCAGGTCGAGGACGAAACTGCCCCGCGGACGTTCAAACAGGTCGACACCTGTGCGGGCGAGTTCGCCGCCTCGACGCCGTACTACTACTCCGCACGCGAGCCGATCTCGGGACTCGGGCGCGACGAGGTGCAGGTCGACCGCGACGTCGAGAGCGTCGTGGTCGTCGGCGGCGGTCCGATCCGCATCGGACAGGGCGTCGAGTTCGACTACTGTTCGGTCCACGCGGTCCGCGCGCTCGAAGAGGCCGGCATCGAGGTCCACGTCGTCAACAACAACCCCGAGACCGTCTCGACGGACTACGACACCTCCGACGGCCTGTTCTTCGAGCCGGTCACCGCCGAAGAGGTCGCCGACGTCATCGAGGCGACCGGCGCCGACGGCGTGATGGTCCAGTTCGGTGGCCAGACCTCCGTCGACATCGGCGAACCCCTCGAAGACGAGATCCAGCGCCGCGACCTCGATTGTGAGATCATGGGCACGTCCGTCGAGGCGATGGACCTCGCCGAGGACCGCGACCGGTTCAACCGCCTGATGGACGACCTGGGCATCGCCCAGGCCGAAGGTGGCACCGCGACCTCCGAGGCAGAGGCCCTGGAGATCGCCCGCGACATCGGCTACCCGGTCCTCGTGCGCCCGAGCTACGTGCTCGGCGGTCGCGCGATGGACGTGGTGTACAACGACGAGGACCTCGAAACCTACATCGAGGAGGCCGTTCGCGTCTCCCCGGACAAGCCGATCCTCATCGACGACTTCCTCGCCGACGCCGTCGAACTGGACGTGGACGCCGTCGCCGACGGCGAGGACGTTCTCATCGGCGGCATCATGGAACACGTCGAGACCGCCGGCGTCCACTCCGGCGACTCCGCGTGTATGATCCCGCCGCGCTCGCTCTCCGAGGACACGCTCGAACGCGTGCGCGAGGTCGCCGAGGACATCGCGACCGCCCTCGACACCGTGGGCCTGCTGAACGTCCAGCTCGCCGTCCGCGACGGCACCGTCTACGTGCTGGAAGCGAACCCGCGCTCCTCGCGTACCGTCCCGTTCGTCTCGAAGGCGACGGGCGTCCCGATCGCGAAACTGGCCGCGAAGGTCATGGCCGGCGCGACCCTCGGGGAACTGGACGTGGACGAGCAGATCCCCGACCAGGTCTCGGTCAAGGAGGTCGTCCTGCCGTTCGACCGCCTGCCGGGCAGCGACCCGCGCCTCGGCCCGGAGATGAAGTCCACGGGTGAGGTCATGGGCACCGCCGGCTCCTTCGGGAAGGCCTACCAGAAGGCCCAGATGTCCGTCGGCAAGCCGATCCCACTCGAAGGGAAGGCCATCGTCGACCTGCCGGTCATCGGCTTCGAGGACCACTTCGACGTCTCGGACCTCGACGACTACGAGGACGTCGACGCCATCAAACAGCAGCTCCGCGACGGCGAGATCGACATGGTCGTCTCGCGCAACCGCGAGATTCTCGAAGTGTGCGTCGAGGAGACCATCACGTACTTCTCGACCATCGAGAGCGCCGAGGCGGCCCTGGAGGCCATCGAGTCGGCCGACCAGCCGCTGAACGTCCAGGACGTCGCCGCACGCCCCAAGGACCGTCGCGACTGGGGCTCGTTCTAAGCGGTCCGACTCGCCCCCTCGTTCGCGTTCGCTGACCGATTTCGTTTTGCGGCCGGTTGTCTGAACGACGGAGTGTCGACAGCCCGTACTGAGGACGAGCATTCGTCGAAAAGACGGGTCGCATCCGTTGGATTCCGCCCCGATAGGCGAGATCCGGTCACTTGGCGCTCGGTTTCGCCTCGTCGGACGACGATTGTCGGCCCGAGGAAGATTCGTACGTGTCGATGCCCAGGAGCGAGTTGAGGACGCAGGTCTGCATCGCGGCTGTGGCTGTGAACACCACTCCGAGGAGGAGTGCAACCGCTGCAAGGGCCACGCCGAGCGTGCCTGTTCCGAGGCTGACGAGGCCAGTGACGGCCGCGATGCCGAGTACGATCAGTAGCGGTCCGACGACGAACCGGGCGAGACGGTCGTATCCACCGACGTTTTTCTCCATGATGAGGTTCACCAGTTCGGACAGTACGCGCTGCGAGGAGATAAGTTAGCGAGTCGCTGCCTGTCCAGTATCCGTGCTGCTGGTGCCCATCCAGCGCGTCGACACCACTCTCCACTCGTCCTGGCGTTTTTCTCACTGGTTCTCCGACGTCAGGTATGACCGACGCTGTCGTCGACGCCGCCTTTCCAGAACTCGCCAGTATCGAGAACGCTGACCTCCGGGACGGAGTCGTCTCCGCCTGGGAGACAGCGATCGAGGACAACGACATCGAGAACCTCGAGAGCGTCCCGTGGCTCCCACCGACGCAGCGTGCCCTCGGTCTCGACGACGAGTCCCTGGTCGACCACGTCCGAGACGTCACAGCAGGGGCCGTCGCCCTGGCGGAGACGCTGCTGGAGCGGCGCGAAGTCGGCCTCTCGCTGGACACCGTCATCGCAGGTGCGCTGGTACACGACGTGAGCAAACTGTACGAGTTCGACGGGATGGAGACGACCGCCGTCGGTGACCTGCTCGGACATCCGTACTACGGCGTGCACGTCGTCGCACGGGCGGGACTGCCGGTCGAACTCGCACACATCGTTCTCTCGCACACGAGTCGAACGACGGTGGAACCGGCGACGCTCGAAGCGGCGGTCGTTCGCCGAGCCGACGAGATCGCGACGACGGCGATCCGGTCCCGAGCGACCGACGATCTCCGGACCGTGTGAGCAGCACTGACCCAGTCGGCACGGCCCAACCAGTCAGTTCGAGCGCAACAAGTTACTTCGCCGTGGCTGTGGAGAACGAACCGTGCCCAGTGACTACGACCGCGTCCTCGTGGCCGGGGCCAGCGGCCGGACGGGCCGGGAGGTTCTCGACGTGCTGGCCGGCCGTGACCTGACGGTCCAGGCGATCACGCGCTCAGCCGAGAACCGCAGCGAACTCCTCGAGCGCGGCGTCGACGAGGTCGTCGTCGGTGATTTGCTCGACCCTGCCGACGCCGAGGACGCCGTCCAGGGGTGTGACGGCGTGCTCTGTGCCGTGGGGTCGTCGCTTCGATCGATGTTCGGCCCCGCGCTGGTCGACGGGCAGGGCATCATCAATCTGGCCGAGGCCGCCGCCAGGGAGGGCGTCGAGCGGTTCGTCATGGAGAGCTCCATCGGCGTCGGCAACTCAAAGTCCGAGGTCCCGCTCCCGTTCCGGCTGCTGCTCTATCGCGTCCTGAAAGCGAAGGGGCGTGCCGAGCAGTACCTCGCGATCACAGGGCCGCCACACACGATCATCCGCCCCGGCGGGCTCACTGACGGGCCACCGAGGAACGACGTGCTCGTGGCCGAGGGCGGCGACACGATCACTGGCATGATTCCCCGCGCCGACGTGGCACGTCTGATGGTCAGTGCGCTCTGGACGCCAGAAGCCGAGAACCGAACCTTCGAGGTGGTTACACGGAAGGGACTGCGGGGCGAGGCGACGGGACTGGTCGACGTCGACTGGGCGCCGCCGGTCGACGGGGCGAGGGCCGTCGCTCCCGACGGGAGTCACAGGAAAACGAGAGAGAACGGCAGGTAGTCCTCAGTTTTCAGTCATCGCCAGCACGTCGTCGAAAAAGCCCAGCGAGTCGTGGGGACCGGGATGGGCCTCGGGGTGGTACTGGCGGGTGATGATGTCGAGGTCGTCGTTCTCCAGGCCCTCGGGCGTGTCGTCGTTGACGTTGATCTGCGTGACTTCCAGATCACCGGGTTCGGCGACGGTGTAGCCGTGGTTCTGGGTGGTCATGACGACCTGGTCGGTGCGGAGGTCACGGACTGGCTGGTTGACGCCGCGGTGGCCGAACTCCATCTTCTCGGTGGAACCGCCGAGCGCGTTGGCGATGACCTGCTGGCCCAGGCAGATGCCTGCCAGCGGCGTCTCACCGGCGTACTCGTCGACGACCTCGGCGGCCTGCTCGAAGTTCTGCGGGTCGCCGGGGCCGTTCGAGATGAAGAGGAGGTCCGGGTCGACGGCGGCGACGTCGTCGGCCGTCGCGTTGTAGGGCAGGACGTGGACCGTCGCGTCGCGCTCGACGAGCGAGTCGACGATCGATCCCTTGGCACCGCAGTCCACCAGCGCGACGTCCGCACCGTCGCCGTCTTCGTTGTAGACGGTCGTCTCACCGACGCTGACCTGCGAACCGATGTCCGTGTGATCGGACATGTGCTTGCACTGGTCGAGCTGGTCGAGCGCGTCCTGTTCGGTGACGTCCGGGCCGGCGGCGATTCCGCACTTCATGGCTCCCTCGTCGCGAATGCCCGTGACGAGTTCGCGCGTGTCGAGGTGGTCGACGGCAGGTACGTCCTCGGATTCGAGCCACTCGGCGACGTCGTCGGTGAGTTCGCGAGCGACGACGCCGCGCGGGTGGACGCGGTCGGACTCGAATCGCTCCTCTCGGACGCCGTAGTTTCCGATCAGCGGATACGAGAAGGTGAGGATCTGTTCTTCGTAGGAGGGATCAGTGAGGCTCTCCTCGTACCCAGTGTAGGCGGTCGTAAACACCAGTTCCCCGCGAGTCGTGCCCGGAGCGCGAGCGCGTGCTTCGATGACGCGCCCGCCCTCGATGGCCACATAGGCGTCCGACATTACGAGATACGTATCCGCCACCCGTTCATAAGTGTTGCTTTCGAAGCTGAGTTACGAATTTCGCAATCCTCAAGTACAGTCACAGACAACTCTCGCATCTCAATGGACGATCTGGACCGTCAGATTCTGAGCATCCTCCGGCGGGATGCCAGAACGCCGTACACGGAGATCGCCGACCGGGTGGGAACGTCCGAGGGAACGGTCCGCAATCGGGTCGAGCGACTGGTCGAGGACGGGATCATCGAGCGCTTTACCGTCGCGACGTCGACGGGGAACGTCAAGTCGATGATCGAACTCAGCGTCGACGTCAACGTCGACACGTCCGCGGTGTCGGACCGCATCATCGAGTGGGAAGAAGTCGACTCGGTCTGGCAGGTGTCGGGCGACCAGGACATCGTGCTCGTCGTCGACGCCGCCGACACGGAGCGCGTCAACCAACTCATCACCAGAGCCCGAGAGTTGGACGAGGTCGTGAATACGAAGACTCGTCTCATTTTGGACGAGCGGCTCGGCTGAGTAACGCGAAGCGATCTTTTCACAGGGGTTCTCGGAGTTTCTCTTTGGACGACGCTGGAGAGTTACTGTTCTCCCGGCGGTGGGCCGACGCCCGGCGTGAGCCAGTCGGGGCGGTCGAGGTCGCCTTTCTCGGTGTGGACGGAGCGGTAGACTCGTCGCAGGAGTCGGTGTGGCAGCCAGTCGGTGACGCGCGGTTCGACCCGGCCGTCGCGGATGGCGGCGACGACGCTTTCGGGCGTGAGCCGATCGGCGTCCACGGCAGTGTAGGCGCGACCCACCTCGAACGGATAGTGGGCGTCGCTGCCGCCGACGGTCGGCAGGTCGTGCTCGTCGGCCAGGATCTCCACCCACTCGCTGGTCCGCGGGTGCTTGCCGTTGATCTCGATAGCGTCGAACGGCGCGTCGACCTCCCGCACGCTGCTGTTCCGGTAGGGGTGAGCGATGATGGCGGCACAGTCGCGCTCGTGAGCGAGTTCGACGACCGCCAGCGGGTCGAGCGCGTCGACGCGCGTGACGGTGGGCGGGTCCGGGCCGACGACGAGGACGTGCCCGCGGGTACTCGACACCTCGATGCCGGGGATCGTCGTGACGCCGTCGACGGGCGACACCGGCTCGTAGTAGTCGTGGTTCGTGAACGCGACGCCGTCGAGACCGCGAGCGCGGGCGACGGCTGTCACCAGCCGCGCGCCGACGGGATCGAACGGCGTCGGTCGCGAGGGAAACCCGTGGAAAAAGCGGGTATGCGTGTGAAGGTCAACGGCGAACACACCGGAAGGAAGCGGTAAGAGTCCTTTTGGGTTCTGTCCACTTCTCTAGCGGGTAGTGACCGACGGGCGGAGTGACCTGTGCGACGGACGTCCGGACGGCGGTACCGCACCGGACGAGACGCGTGTACTCGTTCTCAATCCCACGAGCGGAACCAGCGCCCACGTCGAGCGCATCCGAACGCTCGCAGCCCAGCACGGATTCACAGTGCAGGAGACCGAGCGCGAAGGCCAGGCGATCGAGTTAGCGGCCGCTGCGGCCAGCGACGGCGCGTCAGTCGTCGCTGCGGCCGGTGGCGACGGCACGCTGAACGAAGTGGTTCGGGGTCTCGTCGCGGCCGACGCCCTCGGCGACGTCGTGTTCGGGGTCATCCCCGCGGGAACAGGCAACAACTTCGCCGGAAACGTCGGCATCGAAAGCGTCGAACACGGGTTCGACGTCATCGAGGATGGAACCGAACGGGACATCGATCTCGGGTTCGCCGGTGATCGTCCGTTCTTGAACTCCTGCATCGGTGGCCTGACCGCCCAGGCGAGCAGCGAGACGACGTCGGAACTCAAAGCGGACCTCGGCGTCGTCGCCTACGTCCTCACGATGTTCCGAACGGCCGTGGACTTCGAGGGGACGAGACTGCGCATCGAGACGGACGAGACTGCCGAGCGGGCCTGGCAGGGGACGGCCGTCCTGTTGCTCGTCGGGAACGGCCGTCGGTTTCCGTCGCGGGGACAGACGCAGGCCGACGTGGAAGACGGCCTGCTCGACGTGGCCATCATCGAGAAGAAACCGGGGTCGAACCTCGCGGGACTCGCCAGATCGACGGCGCGCGAACGGCTCCTCGGCGCTGACGCCGACCACGTCACTCGGGTGAAAACGGCTGGGCTGACCGTGCGCGTCCTGGACGACGATCCGACGACGTTCAGTCTCGACGGCGAGGAGGTGACCGCACGGGAACTGGCCATCGAGGTCAGCCCGGCCTCGCTTCGACTCCGGGTGGGCGAGGGATACGAGCCACATCCGGAGGGGTGACCGAGTCACCACGTGTCCGACGGCATGAAGCGAAGGGTGTTTGAACCCCGTCGTCAATGAAACAGGCATGAGTTCCGACGACACGTCCGGGGACGGTCTCGGTGACGACCTCCAGCACGAGAACGCTGGGCAGGACGTCATCAAGGTCGACGCCGACGACAACGCACTGGGGACCGTCAACCGACTGGACGCACACACCGGTGACGGCATCCGACACCGCGCCTTCACGAGCCTGCTGTTCGACCAGGACGACAACATCCTGCTGGCCCAGCGCAGCCCCGACAAGCGCCTCTGGGACACCCACTGGGACGGCACCGTCGCCTCCCACCCCGTCGAGGGCCAGAGCCAGGAAGATGCCACCCGACAGCGACTCGAAGAGGAACTCGGGGTCACGCCCGACCAGTACGACAATCTCCGGGTGACCGACCGCTTCGAGTACAAACGGTACTACCAGAACGAGGGCGTCGAACACGAGGTCTGTGCGGTGCTGAAGGCGACGCTGGTCGACACGACGCTCGATCCCGATCCCGAAGAGGTCGCCGGCGTCATGTGGGTCCCCTACGAGCGCCTGCACGAACACCCGCGCTGGTATCGGCAACTGCGCCTGTGTCCCTGGTTCGAGATCGCGATGCGGCGCGACTTCCAGGACTGACACCGAGCCTGATTTTCATCCCTGGTAACTGGCGGGTCGGGTTTTTGCCCCCTGACGCAGGGAATTTCCACATGGACGTCGAGACGTACGAGTCGCTCGGCGGCCAGGTCGCGCTGGTCACGGGAGCGTCCCGCGGAATCGGGGAGGCCATCGCCGCGAAGCTCTCCGGACTGGGCGCGACCGTGTACGCTGGTGCCGAAGACACCGATGAGCTCTCCTGTGACGACCAGCGGCCGCTCGAACTCGACGTCACGTCCGAGGACGACGTCGTCGAGGCGATCAACGTCATCGACGACGAGAAAGGGCGACTCGACATCCTCGTCAACAACGCCGGCGTCATGGACACCCGCGTCGCCCTGGAGGAGATGCCCACCGGCGTCATCGACCGGACGTTCTCGACGAATCTGCGCGGTCCCGTCCTCCTCACCAAGTACGCACTGCCGCTGTTGCTCCTGCGCGACGGGAGCCGCGTCGTCAACGTCTCCTCGGGGTTGGCGTCGCTGACCGGCGAGATGGGGCGCGGCATGGCAGCCTACCGCGTCTCCAAGACCGGCCTCAACGGGCTGACCGTGTATCTCGACGGCGAGTACCGCGATCAGGGACTCATCGCCAACGCGGTCTGTCCCGGCTGGACCCGCACCGACATGGGCGGCCCATACGCCGAACGGAGTCCCGAAGAAGGCGCGGAAACGCCGGTCTGGCTCGCGCGGTTCAAGCCACAGAGCCCGAGCGGTGAGTTCTGGCGCGACCAGCAGGTCATCGACTGGTAACTGTGGCTCCGATCGTCCGTCCGCAAATCGGTTTTTCGGGGGAACCACCCACAGCACTATACCGGTCGGTCAAGACTTGCCGAGCAATGAGTGAGGGTCGGGGACGGGGCACCAGCCGACGGGAAGCACTCGTCTGGCTCGCCGTGCTGTCGATCCCGCCCGGCGTCGGGATGGTCGGATTCGTCGCCGTCGCGATGGCCGGTGGAGCAGTCACCCCGGGAGCGATCGCCGCCGGAGTCGCGACGACGGGCCTCATAGCGGGCGTTCTCACTGTCGTGCTCGAATTCGGACCCGACGAGGAGACTACCGATTGACGCGTTCGATGCGACCGGTGTCGAGCCACTCCTCGTAGGTGTCCGTCAATCCCCGCGTGTCTCGCAGCCGCAACAGCGTGTGGGGGAAATCGCCCGGCAGCATCACGTCGAGCGTCGAGAGCGGCGCGTCGTCGAGGCCTCCGCTGTCGCGTCTGGACCGGACGAGCGTCGGGAACTCGCTCCCGAACGAGGGCGCGTGGCCAGCCTGGTGGACGCGGAGGACTCGCGGCGCGTTCGGACACACGTACACCTCGTCACCGAGCGTGTACCCTCGAAGGCAACGGGTCGCGAGCCAGGTCCGCAGGCCGCGCAGGAACGACCCAGACGCGGGGTCTCGGTCCGGGCTCCCGGTAGGTCCGTGATGGGCGTCGAAGGCTTTCAGATAGCGGTACCAGCCGAGTTCGTACTCGACGAGTTCGGGGCCTTGACTCCCGTCGCGCTGCTGGGAGCCTGGTCCGGGAGACGACCGCAGGACACCCAGGAGTCGGTGCCAGATCGAGAAGACGGCGATGACGACCGAACCGACCACGAGCGTGGCGACCGTGCGGACCGTCTCGCGTCCGACGGCACGATAGCCGCGCCGTTTCACGTCTCGTTTTCGTCTGGACATGACACGGCATCGAACGGTAGCCGGAATAGGTCTTGTGTTGACACGTACAGAAAGCATATATCGGTCGATTCCACACCAGCGGTCGTGCGGGCCGTTCTGTTCACGAGCGAGGAACCACTGTATCTCCCGCGGTATCTGAGACCCATCCTCGCGAGCCACGCCGATGTCATCGAGGAAGTGGTCGTTGCGCCGTTCGATACACCCACCACCGAGCAGCTTCGCGACCAACTCGGAATGTACGGATTCCGCGCAGGCACGCGGCTGGCCATGCGTTACCTCCGTGGGACGCTGTTGGACGCACTCCCCGGGCGACTGGGCTGGCAGCTGGCGGGTCGGCCCCACTCGGTCGAGGCAGTGGCGCGGCGGTACGACGTTCCGTTCGAGCGCGCGTCCGACGTGACCGACCCGGAGTTCGTCGAGCGGGTGGCGAGGCTGGACCCCGATCTGTTGCTCTCGATCGTCGCCGGGCAGCGCCTGTCGGCGGAACTGCTCGACTGTGCGACCGACGCGGTCAACCTGCACGGGTCGCTACTCCCCGCCTATCGCGGCCGGGCGACGGCGTTCTGGCCGCTGTACTACGGCGACGACCAGACCGGAGTGACGGCCCACCGGATGACCGAACAGTTCGACGCGGGGCCGATCCTCACGCGGCGACCCGTTCCGATCGAGCCGACGGACACCGTCGACTCCATCTACCGGAAACTCGCCTCGGCCGGAGCGACCCTCGCCGTCGACCTGCTCGACCGATATCCCGACTTGCCCCCGGAGACGCCGAACGAGACGAGGGCCGCCGACTACCACGGTCTGCCCGGACCGGCGGAGCGCCGCGAGTTCCGCGACCGCGGCAACGAGTTCCTCTAATCCCCGACCGAGTTGGACGTACGCTGCCCCCAACTGGTCTGTTTGCCGCAGAGACCCGACCGCATACACTCCAGTTCGGCGCTCGCTCACGTAGCGTTCGATTCCACAGCAACACACGTCGGGATGAACTGGGAACTGAACGCGGGTAACGGGCTACAAGACGACTGCCAGCCGTCAGGCGTCGTGGTGACTTGACGGATCGTCTCGCGTCTACGTACCAGTCGGTCTCCAGACAGCGTGGTTTGGTCCCGAGAATCGAGGGGTCAAGAGCGATGCCGACGTACTCACGCCATGGGACGCACTACCAAACTCAACGAGCTGCGTAGCCTGGTGGCCGAGCTCCACTACCCGCTCGACTGTGAGACCGCGAGCGAGGCGGTCGACGACGTGACGCTCCAGTTGGCCGACGGGACCAAGAACCTCGGCGCGGTCATCGCGGACTCGAACGCCGACGCCTTCGAGACCGCCGAAGAACTGGAGACGGAGGTTCGGAACCTGCTGCCTCGACGCGCCGTGGGCGAACCCTACCAGTCCGAGGGCGAAGGATAGCCGATGCCCCACGAGAGCGCCTGGCACTGTACAATCTGTGAAAGCCGTCGGGGGCGATCGGGCCCTCGTCGAGGCGCGTGACGGCACGGGGACCTACGCAGTCAAGCCGAGTCAGGTGGATCGCGACCGCGGACGCGCGACCCGCAGCGAGTGACTCAGTCCAGCAGCGACACCAGGTCACCGACGTCGTGGTCGTGGAGCCGCTCGACGACGTCTTCGACGTCCTGAACGCGCTCGTCGTTGTACCGCGTGGCAGCCAGCCGTTCGTATTTCGTCTCGATCTGTCCCCAGTCCATCGGCTGGGTCGGATGGCCCTGGAAGGCGTCCTTCTCGATCTCGACGGTCGTCCCGTCGTCGAGGACGACCTGGAGGACGGCCGGCATCTCGCCGTTCTCGAACCGCTCGGTGAGTTCCCCGTTTTCCTCGACGTCGACGACTCGGAGGAGGCGCTGGACGTCCGCTCGCTGGATGCGGTCGCGGTCGTACTGCCTGCTGGTCATCTCGCGGTCGACGAGCGCGGCTGCGAGCATGTAGGGCAGCGAGTGGTCCGCCTGGGCTTTGGTCTCGACCTCGTAGCGGCTTCCCTCGCCGCCGCCGATGATGAGTTTCGCGCCGTGGAAGGTTTCGAGGTGGATCGCCTCGACGTCGTCGGGGTCGAGGTCGGTCTCCACGGCGATCTCGATGATGCCTTCGACGGCAGATTGGGCGTACGTCTCGGCGACGTACCGCTTGGTCATGGTGTCGAACACGTGGCCACAGCCGGGATCGAGGTTCACCTCGAAGTCGCCGGCGACGACCTGTTTCCAGCCTTTCTGGCCCTCGAAGAGGTTGGTCGGCCCCTCCATGCCGTTGCGGGCGAGCAGACAGGCGTAGACGGCGTTGCGGGCGGCGTTGGCGCTGGCGATTCCTTTCCACTCGTTGATACCGCCGGTCCTGGTGACCCGGAGCGCGTTGTGGGCCGTGCCGGCGATCCCGATGGCGTTGCGGAGTTGGTCGCGGTCGAGGCCGAGCACCTTCCCCGCGCCACAGGCGGCCGAGACGACGGTGTGGGTGACGTGGTCGAACCCTCTGTCACGGACGGGGGCGTTCCAGGCGAGTTCGCCCTGGACCTCGTAGGCCACGCCGATCCCCTCCAGAAGGTCCTGGCCCGAGGCGTCGACGACCTCGCCACAGGCGACGACGCTGGCGACGTTGTCGCTGGGGTGTGGCGTCTCCCCGGGCGCGAGAAACGAGTCCATGTAATCGAGATAGCGGGTGAGCGCCGTGTTGTGCATGGCTGCCTGCGGCGGTGAGGCAGTTCCGCTTCGACCCCAGAGCCGACACGGCCCGTCTTCGTCGAGGTCGAGCACCGTCTCGGCGACGACGTCGACCGGGTCCGCACCGAGCGCCCCGATGGCGATCCCGACCGAATCGAGGACGCGTTTCTCCAGTTCGGTCACTGCCTCGTCGCTGAAGTCGTCGTACGTGACCGACGCCACGAAATCGGCCAGTTCTGCCGTCGTTGTCATGCACCCCCATACTACGAAGCGTCCCAAAAGGCTCCTTGCAGGTTGGTCAGCCGGTACTCGGCGTGCAGCGCCGGGTTCGCGGGGTTTTCAGTCGGTCGGCCGGTGATCGGGCGTCGCCGATTGCGAGTTCACGATTCCGTCGACCGTTGCTGACTCGGACGCATCGGCCGCGTCCGACGGCCCGGACCCGGCGTCGTCGGAGACGCGCGGGAGTTGCAACCTGACGGTAGTGCCGTCGTCGTCGTTCTCGAAGGCCAGACGGCCGCCGAACTGTTCGGCGACCCAGTTGACGACCCAGAGGCCGACGCCGCTCCCGTGTCGAAGCGCCGTCTCTTTGCCCTCCGTAAGCACTTCCAGCTCGTGGTCTTCGATGCCGGGACCGTCGTCGCTGATCTCGAGGACGGCGAACTGATCGCCCGGGTAGCCGACGACGGAGACGACCGGCTGGCCGTCGTTGTGTTCGATGGCGTTGACCAGGAGTTCGTGGATCGCCACCGCGACGGCCAGGCCAACGCTGACGTCGAGGTCCGACGGGACGTCGACCGTGACGCTGGCCTGGGGGTACGTCTCGCGGATCTGTTCGACCTGCTCGACGACCGTCGCTTCGAGATTCAGTTCCACCCGTTCGGGGTCGTCGAGCAGCCGCGCGGCCTGGCCGACCTTGTCGCTTCGCGCCGTGATCTGGGTGGCAGTCGATTCGATCTGGTCGATCCGCTCGAGGAGGTCGCTGTCGGTGAGTTCGTGCTCGAGGAGTTCGGCGTTGCCGGCGATGACGTTCATCTCGTTGCGGAGGTTGTGTCTGAGTAGTCGGTTGAGAACGTCCAGTCGCTGGCGTTGTTGCCGTTGCTCCGTAACGTCCCGGAGGCTCACCAGTCGCCCGGCAACCATCCCTCGCGCTCGGTTGAGCGGGGAGACGCGCACGTCGTAGTACCGGACGCCGTCACCGCTTTCGAGGGACAGTTCCGTCTGCGTTCGCCCTTCCGTCGCCGAGTCGAGCAGTGTCGCGACCGCCGGCAGCACGTCGTCGATCGGCTGGCCGATCGCCTCGTCTTCCGGACGGTCGAGTAGCTCCGCGGCCGCCGGGTTCAGATCGGCGATCCGATCGTTCTCGTCCGTGACGATGACCCGGTCGTCCATGTTCTCCAGAATCTCGTCGCGGGCCACGTCGCGTGCGACGGGGACGATCTCCAGTAACTGTCGCCGGAGGATCGTCGCCGCGATGAGGAACCCAGTGAGCAGGAAGCCGACGTTCGTCGGATCGAGCCCGGCGGGGAACAGACCGAACGTGTAGAGGACGTTCCCGAGCACGGGGACGGAGCCAGCGACGAGCAGCGCCGTCGCCTGTGCTCGGTACAGCCCTTCGGCGAGGAGAATGACGCGCAACAGGAGCGCACCGGCGACGAGTATCGTCACGTAGGAGTAAATGATGTGGACGTAGTACGCGGGCCCGAAGGTCTCGGTGATTACCCGGAACCCGTTGATCGTCGTCACGCCGAGTCCTCTTCGGACGAGGTCGGGAACGAGCCAGACGGCGGCCGCGTTCATCGCCGGCTCGACGAGCAACGCGCCGAGCGACCACGACCGCAACCACTCCTCGTTGCCGGTGTATTCGAGCACCAGCAACAGAAAGGAAAGCGGAACGAGCCCGGAGATCGCGAGCTCCATCTTCGTCCAGAACACCATCCCCGCCAGATCGGCGTGAGCGAGGTTCATGCCCTCGGCGAACGACCAGACGCTCGCGCTGATCATGAACAGCGCCAGCGGACGCGCACCGGTCCGGTCACGGTGGAAGAAGGCGAACAGCGCGACCCCGAGACCCACGACTGCGGAGAGAAACACCGGCGCCGTGTACGGGGTGTACTGGAGGGCCATCTACTGTCCGTAGTAAACCATAACGAGCTGTCACGAATAAGGATTCGGGCCGGAATCCCGAGCCTGAGAACGGAAAGCCCGAACGTGTCCAGCAGTCAGGCCAGCAGTTATCGAGCGCGAGAACGCACGGCGGACCAGACTGCGATGGTTCCGAGCAGGAACGCGGGGACCAGTGGCAAGACGAGATACGTGTGTTGCAGGCCGAGGCCGAGGCTGGCGACGGCCTCCTGGACCGTGGGGAGCACGTACAGCATCCCGGGAACGACGAGGAACGCCAGCACGACGGCTCCGACGAGCAGCCAGCCGCGCCAGTCGAACTCCGCGTCGGTCTCCGCCGGGGTGTTCCGCGGGTATTCGTCGCGTCGGTCGGGTCCATCGTCGTCGCTGTCGGCGTCGGACGAGTCGGCGGCCGTCCGACCGGCACCCGGTTCGTGGACGTATGTATCGTCGGTCACGGTCGTCAGAGTTCGCTGTCGGGGACGACGACAACTTTGCCGAAGCCCTCGCGGTTTTCGAGCATCTCGTGTGCGCGATCGATCTCGCTCATCGGCAGCACGTCGCGGACGCGGGGTTCCATGTGGCCCTCCCAGACGAGTTCGAGCACGTCGTCGACCTCGCCGGGCGTGCCCATCGTCGAGCCGAGCACGTCGAGCTGGTTCCAGAAGATGCGGTTGATGTCGGTCTCGGGGTTCGGGCCGGTCGTCGCGCCGCAGGTGACGACGCGGCCGCCCTTCGCGAGGCTCGCCAGCGACTGCTGCCAGGTCGCGGCCCCGACGTGGTCGACGACGACGTCGACGCCGCGCTTGCCCGTGATGTCGCTGACCTCGTCGGCGAAGTCGTCCGTCTCGTAGTTGATGACCTCGTCGGCACCGAGTTCGCGCGCGTAGTCGAGCTTCTCCTCGCTGCTGGCGGTCGCGTACACCTCGGCGCCGGCGTACTTCGCGATCTGGAGTGCGGCGTGGCCGACGCCTCCGCTGGCACCGAGCACGAGCACGGTCTCGCCGGGCTGGAGCTCTGCTCGCGTCATCAGCATCCGCCAGGCGGTCTGGAAGACCAGCGACGACGAGCCTGCGACCTGCCAGTCGACGTGATCGGGGACGGGGACGAGATTGTCCGCGGGCACGGCTGCCTGTTCGGCGTGGACGCCACGGACGTGCTCGCCGAGGATGTGGTAGTTGACACACAGCGTCGGGTCGCCGTCGCGGCAGAACTCGCAGTGGCCACACGAGACGCCGGCGGAGACGGCCACGTGGTCGCCCGGTTCGAACCGCTGGACCTCGTCGCCGACTTCCGTGACGACGCCGGCGGCGTCACTCCCCGGGATGTGTGGCATCTCCAGGTTGATCCCAGGCAGTCCGCGCCGAGTCCAGACGTCGAGGTGGTTCAACGCAGCCGCCTTCACGTCTACGAGGACCTCATCCTCGGCCGGATCTGGGTCCGGGAACTCGCCGTACTCTAAGACGTCGGTGTCGCCGTGTTCCGAGAATTGGACTGCCTGCATACCAGGGGTGTTCGCGCGCGCGTGCAAAACGCTGGCGAATCTCGTGGGTTGCGTCCGCAGCCGTGGCGGAAAATAGGAGGCCGCGTACGGGGACGCCTGGACGGAGTGCAGTTCGAGCGACCCGCGCCGGGGGACGGTTTACAAGCACGGCAGCGTAAGTCACCGCATGGTCGACTTCCAGTCACGCGACACCCGATTTAGCGACGACGACGATGGCGGCGCGGACGAACCGGAGGAGCAAACAGACGACGAGACGCCCGAATCCACCGACCTCAGCCACGACCACGGCCACGACCACACGGACCACGAGCATCACGCACACGACGTGGAGACCCTGGGCGTCGGCATCGTGACGATCTCGTCGACGCGAACGCGAGACGACGACCCTGCAGGCGACGTGATCCAGGCAGCCATCGAGGACGCAGGCCACGAGGTGGCGGTACGGGACGTCGTTCGCGACAACTACGACGGCATCCAGAACGCACTGGACGCGCTGGTCGGCCGCAGTGACGTCGACCTCGTCGTCACGAGCGGCGGTACCGGCGTCACCCCCGACGACGTGACCGTCGAAGCCGCGGAGCCGCTGTTCGACAAGGGCCTCCCGGGCTTCGGCGAGCTGTTGCGACTGCTCTCCTACGAGACGGTCGGCACGAAAGCCATCTGCACCCGTGCGACCGCCGGCATCGCCGACGGCGTCCCCGTGTTCTGTCTCCCGGGGAGCGAGAACGCCGCCAAACTCGGCATCGAGAAGATCGTCGTCCCCGAAGCAGGTCACCTCGTCGGCCTCGCGACCCGCGAGTGAGCGGCTCTCTTGCCGGGGGCTGTCTCATCAGCCGGGAGCACCAGTGACGCACTCCCCGAGCGAGCGCTGGTGGCTGAACCCACACCCGCTCCCCGGGACGTGAGTGAGCGTCGTCCGGAGTCCGCCCGCAGCCGCCCGTTGTATCATGAGTGACGAGCCCTCGTTCACGGTGACAGTCGTCGTGGTCGAGTCGGCGTTGCCAGCAGCGTCGGTCACGGTCACCCGCGGCGTGTAGGTCCGGGCTCTCTCGTACGTGGTCGTGATCGTCGGCGTCGTCGTGTTGCGCTCGGTGACGCCGTCGCCGTCGACGTCCCACTGGTACGAGACGACGCCAGTGTCGTCAGTGGCATTGGCCGCCGACAGCGTCACTCGCTGGGAGACGCCGATAGTCGAGCGGTTCGTCGAGATGGAGGCCGTCGGCGGCGTCCGGTCGCAGCCACCGGGCCGAATCGTGACGGGTTCGTCCAGAGCGAGCGTAGCGACCGGCCACCCACCGCCCGAGAGCAGCTGCCAGGAGTCGATCCGTCCCCCCTCGCTCCTGGGCTGCCACGTTCCCCACAGCGCGGCCTCCTCGTTGAACGACGGCTTGATGGTGATGCCCGACTGCCCGGCGGCGCCGAGTCCGCGGAACGCTGCACCGTCGGTCCGCTCGTCCTGCCAGACCCAGTCGATCGTGCTCCGCGAGCCACGGTGGGCGAAGTTGTCGTCACGGCCGGTGTAGTGGTCGTCCTCGACGGCCCACGTCCCAGCGGCGGGCAGCCCGGTGATCGTAAACGAGACGGCACCGCCGCCGGATTCGTCGTACTGGTCGTGGAGGATCACCAGGCTGTCGCCGTTCGCACCGTCGTAGACGAACAGTCGGCTCTCCTGGTTTTGCTGAATACGTCGCGTCCCCGCAGAGCTGAAGCTGAAGTTCGGGCTGTAGTCGTAGAACTGCGAGACCGTCTGTGACCCGTCGCCCAGCGCCGTCACCTCGTAACAGGTCCCGTTCTGTGAGACCGCGTAGATCCCGTCGGCCGCCGGTGATGCGACGTCACCATGAGTTGGCGAACTCTCTATCCCCCTGACGGGAACAGGGACGACCCCGGCAGTCGTGACTGCCGCAACCACCACCGCCGTCAGGGCGAGAGTGCGGAGTTCGAGCGCGAGGCCGAAGCGGCCCATCACGCGACACCATCCACGGGCGTGTCACTGTGCGGAGTGCCCAGCATGCTACTCACCCCTCTGTTCGACGGAGTGGGTCATTGTTATCCGAGCGTTTTGGCGGTAAGCAGCCGCTTCCAGTCGGCGTCGCCGATCGAAAAAAGAGACGCGTCGCGGGCAGTCCTCAGCGCTGACGGGTCAGCGCCGCCACGGAGAGCACCAGCGCGACCAGGCCACCGAGAACACCGAATCCTGGCCCGTCGGAACTCGTCGTGGACGCCTCAGTGACAGTGGCCGTGTTCGCGGACGCCCCGTCGTCGTCGGCCGGCTCTGAGGGAGTCGGTTCCGGCGACGTCTGCGCGGTCGTCGTCTGTCCGTCCGAGTCGCTGTCGGACGAGTCCTCGCCCGGATCGGGGCTCGTGATGACTTCGTCGTCGCGGACGACGAACGATTTACTCTGGTTGCCGATGAGCGCACGGTACTGTCCGGGGTCCTCGAACACCAGTGCCGACGACGTGACCGACCCCTGGCCGCTGGCGACGGGAATCTCGGTCTCGTTGACGACAGTCGCGTTGACACCGTCTTCGCCAGTCCTGACGACAGTCAGGTTGAGGCTGTACCCGTCGGGGAGCTCGTCGGTGTCTGAGAGCCAGACGGTCGCCGAGACGGGATCGCCCGTCGTCACCGAGGTCGTGTTCATCTGGACGAGCAGCGGCGTGGGGCGCGTCTCCGTCTCCTCGTAGAAGTTCACCGAGGACTGGGTGATTCCGGCCATCGGCCCACCGTCCGAGTCTCCGTAATTGACGTCCGACCCATCAGAATCGTCAGAGCCGTCGTTGCCGTCGTCGCCGTCGTTGCCATCGTTCCCGTCGTCGCCGTCGTCGCCATCGTTGCCATCGTTCCCGTCGTTGCCGTCGTCGCCGTCGTTGCCGTCCTTCGCGACGACCTGGAACGTCTTTGTCAGTTCGTTGGCGTTGCCAGCGCTGTCCCTGATGTCCAACGTGACGCTGTGCGTGCCGGTGGTCGTGAAGGTCTCTTCGAACGACCGGCCGTCGGGGCCTTCCACGCCGTCGACGTACCAGCAGACGTGTTCGATCTCGCTTTCGTCCGAGATGTTCGTCGCACGAACGGTGATTGACTCGTCGACGACCACTGGGTCGGGCACCACGATGGTCGCAGTCGGCGGCTCCGTGTCAGCGCCGTCCGAGCCGTTGCCACCGTCCGATTCGCCTGTCACCGACACGGTCGCAGTCGCCGCGTCGGTCTGTCCGTCGGCGTCGGTGACCGTCACTTCCGCCGTGTACTCGCCGGCAGCTTCGTACGCGTGCGTGACGGTCGGATCGTTCGTCCTGTCGTCGACGTAGCCGTCACCGTCGAAGTCCCACGCGTAGGTGTCGATGCCGCTGTCGTCCTCGCTCCCGCCCGCGTCGAAGCTGACCGCCTCGTTGACCGCCGCGTCCGACGGCGACGCCGTGAGCGAGGCCGTCGGCGGGTCGTTCTCGTCCGATTCGTTGGTCACGGTCACTGCTGCGCTCGCCGTGGCGGTCTGTCCGTCTGCGTCGGTGACCGTCACGGTCGCAGTGTAGTCGCCCGCGGTCTCGTAGGCGTGCGTGACGGTCGAACTCTGTGTGGTTTCGTCGATAGTACCGTCGTCGTCGAAGTCCCAGGCGTACTCGGTGATGCCCTCGTCGTCCTGGCTGCCGCTCGCGTTGAAGGACACCGATTGACCGGGCGCCGCGTTCGACGGCGACGCCGTGAGCGAGGCCGACGGCGGCTCACTCACGTCCTCGGTCACGGACACGGACGCGGTCGCCGTGTCAGTGTTGCCGTCGGCGTCGGTGACCGTCACTTCCGCCGTGTACTCGCCGGCCGCGCCGTAGGTGTACTCGACGTTCGAGTCCTGAGTCGTCCGGTCGGTGCTGCCGTCGCCGTCGAAGTCCCAGGCGTACTCGGTGATGCTGGCGTCGTCGCTGCTTCCGCTCGCGTCGAAGCTGACCGATTCGTTCACTGCTGGGTTCGATGGCGACGCCGAGAGCGATGCGGTCGGCGCGGTCCCACCACAGGGTCCGCGCGTGATGGTGACGTCCTGATCCATCTGCAACGTCCGGTTCTCGCCGTCGGCGGTGTACAGCCGCCAGGCTTCGGTTCTGTTCTGACCACCGGACCAATTCCAGTCTCCCCAGTGGTTCGCCTCCTCGTTGAACTCGGGATCGATCGTGAGTTGCAGGTCGTCAGTGGTCGTGAGCCCGCGGAACGCGCCGCCATCGGTTCGGTCTCGTTTCCACTTCCAATCGACGTGCGCGGTGGTCCCGCCAGTATTCCAGTCGTCGTCGGTGTTCTCGCCGTAGTAGTCGTCCTGCACCACCCAGTCCCCGCCGCTGGGCAGGCCGGAGAAGTTCATGGTGATCGTGCTCCCGTACGGCGCCACGCCGTGTTCGTCGTGAACGAGACCGAGACTGTAGCGATCGTTCGTGCCGTGGTAAATGAAGAGGGAACTCTCCTGATTTTCCTGTACCGCAGTGGTGTTGATCGAGCTGTAATCAGTTTCCCGTCCCTGGTAGTTGAAATAGTCATCCACGGTTTCGGTCCCGTCCCCGAGCGGCGTGACCTCGTAACACTGGTCACCCTGCCTGACGGCGAACGTTTCGTGCGACCCGTTGCCGTCGTGCTGCAGCGCGGTCGCCTGGGCAGTGGCCGACGAGCTCGCACTGACAGGGCCGGCCATGGCGACGAGCGACCCCACCACGAGCACGACCAGTGCGAGACTCCGGACGCGGTGGCGCGTCCCGCTCATGCGAGTTCGCCCCCAGTCCCGGTCGATTGAGTCACTCGCACGCGACCCGAAGACGGGCGGACCCGTCCCGGCGTGGCCACCCCCTCGGGCCATCGATGTGATCTCACGCTGACCATCGGATTACGAGCAGGTAATCCAGTCATGTAGTTCGGTCAGAGCGTCCACGTTCTGTCCCATTGTTATAGACAGTCTGCGGGTCGCGTTCGATTGGTTGCGGAAAGGCTCGACTACGGGAACGATTATGCGTCCGTTATTAGGCTTGTGGCCAGCTATGCGGGCGAAACTCGCGACGCTGAGAAAACGGTGTTTACCGGCGGGTCAGCGGTGTGATTCCGTCTCCCGCCGGAACAAAACGAGTGGTTGGTGCGGTATTTCGAGGAGTAGCCGCCGACTTACCCCGGCAGCGGACAGAGGCTCGCAGTCAGCACAGCGACCTCGTCGGTCTCGTTTCGCGCCCCGTGGGTCGCCCCGCGTTCGTTGAGAACGACGCCGGGCGCCGCAATCGTCGCTTCCTCGTCGTCCCGGACGACTGTGACCGTCCCAGCCAGGACGTGAAACACGTTGGTCGCGTCGGCGTGTTCGTGGGGCGCGAGTTCGGCGCCGGGACCGAGCGCGAACACCTTCACCAGCACGTCGTCGGTCACCGCCAGTTCGTCGTCGATGACCTCTCCCTCGGCGGGGTCGAGGTCGGGAAGTCGATCGAGCGTCATGCCCACATGTCCGGCCGACTCGGCCTTATCGGTTCGGGCGGCGGTCGCGACGACCTGCCGCCACACGTGGGTTTTAGCGGTTCCAGTCCCGAGCGGCCACATGGTCTCTGCACTCGGGGACGACGTCTGGTGGTACGACCTGCGCGGGGTGAACGCCTATCTCGTCGACGACGGCGGGACGCTCACCCTCGTCGACGCGGGCAATCCCTGGGACGGGCGCACTCTGATGCTCGGCATCGAGGACGCCGGCTACGCGCTGCAAGACCTCGATCGAATCCTCCTCACCCACTACGACTTCGATCACGTCGGGGCTCTCGGCCGTCTCCCCGGCCTGGACGCGACCGTCTACGTCGGCCAGGGTGACGCGCCGTTCGTGACTGGCGAGCGGACGCCCCCACTGCGCAACCACAAAGGACTCCTCCAGCGCGTGCTCGGCCCCGTTCTCAAAGCCCCGGAACTCCCCGTCGAGACAGTCGCCGACGGCGACGAGATCGGTTCGTTCACCGCCTACCACACGCCCGGGCACACCCCGGGACACGTCGTCTACGTCAGCGAGGCCCTCTCGGTGGCGTTTCTGGGCGATCTCGTCGTCGAGTCCAACGGAGCGCTGCAGACGTCGCCGTGGCTACTGAGTTACGACGCCGACGAGGTCGAGGAGAGTATCCGCGAGCTCGTCGGTCAAATGCCGCGAGTCGAGATCGTTGGCATGGGACACGGCGTCCCGTTCCGACACGGGGGAAGCGAGCGACTAGACGTGCTCGCGAAGGCGCTCTGAGACGGTCACTCGGCAGCCAGTTCCTCGGCGACGGCGTCGGCGCTGAACAGTTCGGGATCGAGGAGCATGTCGGCCTGGCCCTTGGCGAACTCCGGGAGCGAGTCAGTGGCGTAGACGACGACGTGCAGGTCGTCGTTTAAGTCCTTGGCGACGGGGATCGACGTCGCCAGTCCCGTGTCGGTGAGCACGAGCAGTTCCGCGTCGACGATTCCGGCCTCTTCGAGCGCGGGGCGGTTCGCTGTTCCCGCGGCTCGGGTAACGTCGATACCCGCTTCGTCCAGTGCCGCTCCCAGGTCGTGCTCGTCGGGACCGGCGATGACTGCGTTCATATATCACTCCCTGACGCCCCTGGGGTTTGGCTCTCACGGTCCGGGGCCGTCCTCGGCGCGTCGAAAACCACCCGCGCCGACGAAAAGAAACGGCGGAGCGCTTACTCGTACTCGATCGTCGCCGGCGGCTTGTGGGTCACGTCGTAGAGGACGCGCGCGACGTTGTCGTTCTCGCCGGTGATGCGCGACTGGATGCGCTGGAGCGTCTGCCAGTCGATCTCCTGGGCGCGAGCGGTCATGCCGTCGCGGGATTCGACCGAGCGAACCGCGACGACCCAGCCGTGGACGCGGTTGTCGCCCTTGACGCCCGTGGCCTTCCCGATGACTGCCGCGAGCGCCTGCCACGGCTCGTACTCTTCGAGTTCCTCCTCGACGACGTGGTTGGCCTCGCGCGCGACCTCGAGTTTCTCCTCGGTGACCTCGCCGATGATCCGGACTGCGAGACCGGGGCCGGGGAACGGCATGCGCTCGGAGATGATCTCCTCCAGATCGAGTTCGCGTGCGACCTCGCGGACCTCGTCCTTGTAGAGGTCTCGCATCGGTTCGACGATGCCCTCGAAGTCGATGACGTCGGGCAGGCCGCCGACGTTGTGGTGGGACTTGATGGTCCCCTCGCTCTCGATGCGGTCGGGATAGATGGTCCCCTGGACGAGGTAGTCCGCGTCGACCTCCTTGGCGACCGTCTCGAACTCGCGGATGAACTGCTCGCCGATGATGTGCCGCTTCTCTTCGGGGTCGGTCTCGCCTTCGAGCGCGTCGAGGAACCGGTCCTGAGCCTCGACGATGCGCAGCGAGTCCATGTAGTCGAACGTCTCGCGGATCTCGTCGGTCTCGCCCTTTCGCATCAGTCCCGTGTCGACGTAGACGGGCGTGAGTTGGTCGCCGATCGACTCGTACGCCAGTGCGGCCGCCGTCGAGGAGTCGACACCCCCGGACAGCGCGATGATAGCGTGTCCATCGCCGACTGCCGCTGCGATTTCGTCTTTCTTCTCTTCGATGAAGGAATCGACGTCGACCATCAGGCCTCCACCTCCTCTTCAGTGCGACCGCGCGCCTCGTCACCGTCGAGAATCGCCTCCAGCAGACCGACGAACGGCGGTGATGCCCGGCCGGGTCGCGAGCGGAACTCTGGGTGGAACTGCGTCCCCAGGAAGTACGGGTGGTCGGGGAGTTCGAGAATTTCCATGCGGTTATTGGTGTGACCGGAGAAGACTAAGCCTGCCTCTTCGAGGTCGTCGATGTATTCGGGGTTGACCTCGTAGCGGTGGCGGTGGCGCTCCGTACAGGAGGTGTCACCGTAGATCTCGTGGGCGACGGTCCCGGCGTCGATGTCCGTCTCGTGGGCACCGAGGCGCATCGTGCCGCCCATGTCTTCGAGGTCGTACTGCTCTGGCAGCAGGTCGATGATGGGATGGGACGTGTCGGGTTCGATCTCTGCGGAGTGTGCGTCTTCGAGTCCCAGGACGTTCCGGGCGAACTCGACGACGGCCATCTGGAAGCCGAGACAGAGGCCCAGGTACGGCACGTCGTTTTCACGCGCGTAGCGGACCGCTTCGATCTTTCCTTCGATGCCGCGGGAGCCGAAGCCGCCAGGGACGACGACGCCGTCGACGTCGTCGAGTTCGCCGTCGTAGCCGTCGGCGAGTTCCTCGGAGTGAACCCAGATCGGGTTCACGTCCACGCCGGCCTCCAGGCCGGCGTGTTTCAGCGACTCGTGGATCGAGATGTAGGCGTCTTCGAGTCCGTACTTCCCGACGAGTGCGATGTCGATCTCGCCCGTCGTCTCCCGGGTCACGAGTTCGCGCCAGCGGTTGTCCCGTTCGTCCGCGGGGAGCGCTTCGTCGGCCAGGTCGAGCCGTTCCATGACGTACTCGTCGAGGCCTTCCTCCTCGACCATCAGCGGGACGTGGTAGATGTCGTCGACGTCCGGGTTCGAGAAGACGGCGTCCGTCGGCACGTCGCAGAACAGCGCGATCTTCTCCTTGACGTCGGGGTGGAGTTTGTCTTCACACCGACCGACCAGGATGTCCGGTTGGAGCCCGATCGAGCGCAGTTCCTTCACGGAGTGCTGGGTCGGTTTGGTCTTCTGCTCGCCGTTTTTCGAGTAGGGGACGAGCGTGACGTGCGTGAAGAGGATGTCGTCCTCGTCCTGTTCGTGGGCGAACTGCCGGAGCGCTTCGAGGAACGGCATGCCCTCGATGTCTCCGATGGTGCCGCCGACCTCGACGATACAGACGTCGTGGCCCTCGGCCGCCTCTCGGATGCGGCGCTTGATGTCGTCGGTGATGTGCGGGATGATCTGGACGGTCTTCCCGAGGTAGTCACCGGCACGCTCTTTCTCGATGACGTGCTGGTAGACCTTCCCCGTGGTGACGTTGTGGTCGAAGGTCATGTCGATGTCGAGGAACCGCTCGTAGTTCCCCAGGTCGAGATCGACCTCGCCACCGTCTTTCAATACGTAGACTTCCCCGTGCTGGTAGGGGTTCATCGTCCCTGCGTCCACGTTGAGATACGGATCGATCTTGACGGCGGTCACGTCGAACCCGGCGTTAGACAGCAGCCGTCCCGTACTCGCGGCTGTGATGCCTTTCCCAAGCCCTGACATGACCCCGCCGGTTACAAAAATGAACTTCCGGCCCTTCGAGGGGTCGTAGTTCCGCTCTGGTTCCGTCGGCATACCGACGGTGCGCGCGCGCCAGTCAAAACGATTTCGGAGCAGTCCCCCCGTGGCACTCGCTGGCAGCCGCCTCACCCCCGTTCGCGAGTGCACGA
This sequence comes from Halorientalis brevis, assembly GCF_042678165.1. GTDB lineage: Archaea > Halobacteriota > Halobacteria > Halobacteriales > Haloarculaceae > Halorientalis > Halorientalis brevis. The sequence goes on from NZ_JBHUDJ010000001.1 coordinate 310,959, forward strand.
GAGTTTCTGACAACGCGCCAACAAACTAGCCAGGTTTAAGTACGAAACCGCGGGAACACCAGTTCACACGGGTATGAAATCGGTTCTGGTGGGGATTATAGTCTTGGTTGCACCGCTTACGGGGGTATCTGCCGCGGACGTCGACAGCGAGTTGCCGCTCGCGGACGCGGGGCTGGACCAGCAGACGCCGGTGGGTGCCACGGTGCAGTTGGACGCCACCGGGTCGCGCGACCCCGACGGGACGATCGCCGCGTACAACTGGACGATCGAGACGCCGAACGGCTCGACGGTCACGCCAGCGTGCCGCTCCTGCGGTCGGACCTCGTTCCGGCCGTACCGCATCGGCCAGTACAACGTGACCGTCACGGTCACCGACGACGAGGGCCACACCCACGCAGACACGTTACATCTCACCGCCGAGCCGGGACGTGGTCCGACGGTCGACGTATCTGGACCTGAAAACCCAATTGTCGGCGCCAACACGACCTATACAGCGGACAGCACAGCCGGCAACGTGCCGTTGGACCGCATCGAGTGGCAGCGAAACGGGAGTACGGCCGTCAACCAGAGCCTCAGCGGCGAGCAACAGACCGTCGATCACGGCTTCTCGTTTAGCGAGCAGGGAGAGACCAACGTGACCGCGATCGTCGTCGACGTGGCCGGTCAGCAAGCGAACGCCTCGATGACAGTTGATCCCCGGACCGCGAGTCGTGGTGGGAATGGTGGCGGAAATGCGCCACAGGGATATTACCAACCAAATTTGGACGGTGGAACGTACTTAGAATCGGAGGGATCGAGCACGGCCGTGAGCCCATTCACTGGCGAGAGCGTGGGAACAGTGGTATGTTGCTCGTCCGGTGGCCCAGGCGATAGTTTCGGTTCTCATGTCGATGACGGATCAGATAATTCGGGTACTGATGGCGGCCACAGTAACGGCGGATACAATAGTGGAGACAACAGTAATACAGGCATCAGCCTCTTTTGATATGTTTACTACCAGATAGAATTATTTGCCAATTTGATCAGCTTCATAGGCAATTTCTTTCCGAATGATATCAAATATCTCTGATGATGGGTCTTTAGACGAGATTCTTTCAACATCGGTATCATTGTACATATGCCAAGTTCGAATATCATAGGTTCTCGGGCTGGAGCGATATCTTTCTTCTAAAAACACATCTGTTACTCTGGAATATTTATCACGGGTGAGCTCGCTCCCGATACTATCTATTACTTTATACATCTCAATAGCACGTGTTTGATTTAATTGTGGTGAGGTTGAAGTAGAGTAGTCGACGAAGAGGACCGAACCATATATTTCCGCTCGGAGAAGGGAGACATTTTGCGGTAGTTTTTGGTTTCTTATATCTTCGAATGGCTCCACATTTCGAGCAGAACTAATATCTTCATATGAGTCCGCTGTTGCAGTTATTGCTTTTATGATAGTCGAATCATCCCAATCCCTAGAAGTGTAATAGAGTGACCATGCTTCGTCAATGACTAAAAGACCACTTGGCCGCTCAGAGCTATGGTTTTCATATTCGACTGCTTTTATTTCATCAAATGAAATATTGTCAGGAGACATTATTGATTGGTTTGAAACATGATTGTAGACAATAGATATGACTCTAATTTCATTTAACCCTTTACTGGTGTTATAGTATTCCACGCGAAGCCGCGTATCGTTCGCTGTTCCGGAGCCGTATTCCTCGATCTCGATCGATTTGATCTCGACCATCCCCGAGTGGAGCGTGTTGTTGTCGGGCAGTGGGGTGTCGAGCGAGGCCATCCGAGTCGAGTTCGAGCGGAGAATCCGACTCAGCATCGCCACGTATTTCGGCTGATCGTCACTCGAATTGTTGCTCGGGGGACGCTGCGGCTCCGACTCGTTCTCGTCCGGCGTGGGTGTCGGCGTTGCCGTCGTATTGGGAACTAGCGTCGTCGGCGTCGCCGTGGTCGGCGTCGCCGTCCCAGTCGAATTGTTCGCGGGCGTCTGCTCACCGGTGAGCACGTACAACCCAGCGCCACCGGCCGCAGCGGCCAGAAACACGGCCAGAACGGCGAGTACAGTTCGATTCATCGACCCTTCCCCCGTGACCGGTTGCGGTCCGCCATCGTGTTCGAGAGAGTGAACGTCGTCATCACGCTGGGATACATCTTTTCTCCCACATATTGTTTCGGAAACGAAGAGCGTGAAGCGAAGGATCGCTCCCAGCGACTCCACAGACGGCGGACCGGTCCGACGTTACTCCACGGTGTCCCAGCGCACGTCGTTGTACTCACGTTGTTGGCCGCTGGCGAACGTCTCTTCGAGTTGTTGCTGGAGTGCCTGTTTCTCCTGGCGACTGATCCGCGCGAGTTCGTCGGCCTTTTCGACCGCCAGCGGTGGGCCGGTCCGAGCGGCGACGTCCGTGAGAATCTGCATCGTCAGGTCCTCGCGGAGGTCCTCGTCGCGGGTGAACGCGTAGGGGGCTTCGACGCGATAGATCAACTCCTCGCGGGGGTCGTAGATGACGAAGAAGGTGACTTCGTAGGCGTCGGGGTCCAGTTCCTTGTCGAGGTCCAGATCGAGGTCGCCAGCGGTCGAGAGCGCGCGGTTGGCCCCGCAGCGGGAGACGAACCAGTTGGTGAACGTCAGCGCGTCCGTCTTCGTCTCGCCGTCGTCGTCGGTCCGGCGGAGCAGTTGCTCGAAGAAGGCCGCGTCGTTCACCCAGGGCGCGTTGTGCTTGCGGCGGACCGCGCGGGTGATCGCCTTCGAGGCCGTGCTCTTGACGAAGCCGACGAGGGGAATCTCGCGGGCGACGAACGTCTCGACGAGGTCGACGTAGTTCTGGACGACGTCCTTGGGACGCTCGTCCTCGACGAGGACTTCCGCCAGTGTAGGGTCCTGGTTCGTCCACTTCAGGAGGCCGGTGGGGTAGATGGGGCCGTCGAGGATCAGCAGGTCGTCGACCACCTCGGCCTGGAGTTCGGCGTGGTGACTCTCGGCGAGGTAGAGCGCGAGCGCGTGGACGACGGTCTGCTCGAAGCGGTCGACGCGGGGCGCTTGCATGATGCGGCCGCGGCTGAACCCGCGGTCGAACATCGTCCAGTCGTCTTCGCCGACGGCGACCGTGGCGTCGTTTGAGTGGACGGTACTCACGACCGAGCGCGCGCGATGGAGTTCCAGCTCGGAGGGGACCGAAGCCATCGCGGCCTGGGCCACGTCGATGACGAGCCCGTTCTTGAACGTCGTGGGATTGATCGTGCCCGAGTCGAGGCCGTGCTGGGTGGGAAAGCGGGGTTCCATGAGCGCGGCGTCCTCGACGTCGACGAGACGGCGGCGCTGCTCGCCGAGCGGTTCGAGGACGGGCGTTCCGTCCTCGTAGAGGGGGTCGAGGAACTCTTCCCAGACGGTGTTGGCGAAGTCCCGGTGATCGCTGGCGTCGACGCCGCTCTCGATGCGGCCAGCGAGTTGGGCGATGCCGTCGAAGTGCACCGGGTCGAGGGTCATATCCTGCCATCGAAGGGGGTCATCAAAAACTTCCGGGAGGCAGGGCGACGGCGACGCTATCGGGTGCGGACGCTATCGAAAGAAAACGGGCGAATCAGTCGTCGCGGCCGGTCTTCTCGTTTAAGACTTCCGTGATGGCTTTCTGATAGGAGTTGAAGTCCCGGATGGTCGCGCCGTCGGTCGTCATGAACACGCCGTCGCGGTCGCTGGTCACGCGGAGGAGGAAGCCGTTCTCGAACACGCGGATGGTGTACTTGTACTCGCCGAGTTCGGTGCCGCGGTAGGCGTCGGTCGTGTTCTTGAAGCCGCGCCACTCGTGGCCGATGAAGCTATCGAGGTCGGCGTCCCGTTCGAGGTCCTCACGGAGGTACAGTTGCTCGAAGTTCGAGCGCGTGAAGTACGTGAGCGAGCGCAGGCTGTCACCGGCCGCCGTCCGTGCGGTGGTAACGAGTTTGTCCGCGAAGTCCTCGTCCACGATTGAGGTCACCATGGCTTCACACTGGCTTCCCCTATATATAACACCGGTGGTCTCCGGCACCTGCTGCCGGGGCCGACGACGGCTGCAGGGAGTCCGACGGCTCTTTAGGCCCCTGTGTCGTCCCCTGGGATATGCAGGTGGGCCTGATCATCCTCGACGGCTGGGGACTCAATCCCGACGCGGACGCTCGCGACGCCGTCCGCGCCGCGGAGACGCCGAACTTCGACCGCTACCGCGAACAGGGCGCGTTCGGGACGCTCGAAACCCACGGCCGCCGCGTGGGTCTCCCCGAAGGCCAGATGGGCAACAGCGAGGTCGGCCACCTCAACATCGGTGCCGGCCGCGTCGTCAAGCAGGAAGCGACCCGCATCAGCGACGACATCGCCGAGGGCACCCTCGCGGAGAACGACGCCATCGTCTCCGCGTTCGGGCACGCCCAAGCCAACGACGGGCGCGTCCACTTCATGGGACTGGTCAGCGACGGCGGCGTCCACTCATACCAGGCGCACCTCCACGCGCTCATCGAGATCGCCGCCGACCAGGGCGTCGACGCCGTCACCCACGCGTTCACGGACGGACGCGACACCTCGCCCACGGGCGGCGAGTCCTACCTCGCGGACCTCCAGGCCCACGCCGACGAGCAGGGGACGGGCCACGTCGCGACCGTCACCGGCCGCTACTACGCGATGGACCGCGACCAGAACTGGGAGCGCACGAAGCGCGCCTACGACGGCATCGTGAACCGTGAGGCCGACCACACGGCAGCGACGGCGGTCGGCGCGACAACCGAGTCCTACGAACGGGGCGACACCGACGAGTTCGTCGAGCCGACGCTGATCGAGGGCGGTCCCGCCCTCCAGGACGGCGACGCCGTCGTCTTCTTCAACTTCCGCTCGGACCGGGCGCGCCAGTTGACCCGGATGCTGGCCGACATCCGCCCCGAGTGGGAGTTCGAGACGAACCCACCGGAGACGCGAGTGGTCACGATGACCGAATACGACAGCACGTTCGAGGTCCCGGTCGCCTACCCGCCGAACCAACCCGCGGACGTCCTCGGCGAGGTGCTCGCGGACACCGACCACACGCAGCTCCGGATCGCCGAGACCGAGAAGTACGCCCACGTCACCTACTTCCTCAACGGCGGCCGAGAGGTGGAGTTCCCCGGCGAGATCAGGGAGATCGTCGAGAGTCCCGACGTGCCGACCTACGACCTGCAACCGGAGATGAGCGCGCCCGAGGTCGCCGACACGGCCAAGGACGTCATTCAAACCGACGACCCGGACGCGATGGTCCTCAACTTCGCGAACCCGGACATGGTCGGGCACACCGGCGACCTGGACGCGGCGACCGCGGCCGTCGAAGCCGTCGACGACCAACTCGGTCGACTCGTCGACGCACTCGAAGCCGCCGGCGCACACACCATCATCACCGCCGACCACGGCAACGCCGACGACATGGGGACCGAGGAGAACCCCCACACTGCCCACACGCTCAACCCAGTCCCGTTCGTCTATCTCGACCGCGACGGGACCAGTGGCGGGCGAACTGTCAGAGACGGCGGAACGCTGGCGGACGTCGCGCCGACGATCCTCGCACTGATGGACATCGATCAGCCGGCTGCGATGACTGGCGAGTCCTTACTCGAGTAGTTCGAGACCCATCAGGAGAGACGCGCCGAGTCCGGGCTTCGCTGGCCGATCACTCGACCGGGCGCCACGTCGTTTCGACGGCCGTCACCGAACAGCCGTCCGGCAGGAGTAACGCACGCTGAGCGGCTGGCAAGGCGTTCTTTCGTCAGACAGCGCGTTGCTAACTAAGCGCTCTGAGCTCCTATCCGCGGGGATGAAGTCGACAGGAGAGCCAGAGACCGAGCAGATCGAACACCTCCCGGAAGGTGACGAACAGACGCTCCGTGCCTCGCTTGCGGGGACTCTCGTCACACCGGAGGACGAGGCGTACGACGAGGCGCGGCAGGTGTGGAACGGGATGATCGACAAGTTTCCCGCCGCCATCGCGCGCTGTACCGGGACGGCCGACGTGGTCGCAGCCGTCGAGTTCGCCCGCGACCACGACCTCCTGCCTGCGGTCCGGGGCGGCGGCCACAACGTCTCGGGCAACGCGACCTGTAACGGCGGGCTCGTCATCGACCTCTCGGAGATGGACGGCGTGCACGTCGATCGCCGCGAGCAGACGGTTCGCGCCGAGGGTGGCGCGACGCTCGGCGACGTCGATCGCGAAACCCAGCTGCACGGGCTCGCGACGCCGCTCGGCGTGGTCTCACAGACCGGAATCGGGGGGCTGACCCTGAGCGGTGGCATGGGGCACCTGCGACGCGAGTACGGCCTGGCCAGTGACAACCTCCGGTCCGCAGAGGTCGTGACCGCCGACGGCGAAGTGCGGACGGCCAGCGAGGAGGCCGACAGCGACCTCCTCTGGGCGCTGAAAGGGGGCGGCGGGAACTTCGGCGTCGTCACCTCGCTGGAGTACGACCTCCATCCCATCAGTCCCGACGTGTTCGCACTGTTCGTCTGGTACCACGGCGACGACGGGCGCGACGCGCTCCACGGCTTCCGCGAGTGGGCCGCCGACGCACCCAGGGAAGCCAGCGTCCTGCCGTTCACCGCCCACGTGCCCGACATTGAGGAGTTCCCAGAAGCTGCCTGGGGTGAGCCAGCCGTCGTCTTCCTCGGCTGTTACGACGGGAGCGAGGACGAGGCGACGGAGACGTTCGAGCCGCTCCGGAGCCTCGCCGAGCCGATCGCCGACCTGAGCGGGGCGATGGACTACACCGAGTTACAGACGATGCTCGACGAAGACTACCCCGACGGGCTGCGCTACTACTGGAAGTCGGTCTTCCTCACTGACCTCACCGACGCGGTCATCGACCAGATGATCGACCACGGACTGGCGAGTCCGTCGAAGCTCTCGACGGTCGACGTCTGGCATCTCGGTGGCGCGATCGCCGATCCGGACCAGGACGAGACGGCGTTCTGGCACCGCGACAAGCCCTACCTGCTCAATTACGAGGCCAACTGGGAGGACCCGGCCGACGACGACGAGAACGTCGCCTGGGTTCGCGAGGGAATCGAGACGGCACGAGACCTGGCAGTCGCCGGCGGTCAGTACGGCAACTTCCCGGGGTTCAACGAAGACCCCGCCCAGATCCTCTTCGGCGACAACTACGCCAGGCTATCCGCACTCAAAGCACTGTACGACCCCGACAACCTGTTCCGACGCAATCAGAACATCACGCCAAACCAGTAACGCTGCGTGAAAATACCGTCAGGTAGCGCGAGACTACCGCGGGCGCTCCGTCGGTCTCGAACTCTGCACGAACGCGTACAGCAGGACTGCGACGAGCAGCACTTGCACGACTTTGTCGGCGACGCCGATCGTGAACTCGTCCATCCCGCCCAGCACCCACAGCGGGACCTGCACAGCGGTGAATCCGGCCCCCAGGAGAGAGAGGAGGCGCCGTCGCTTCTCGGTGAACAGCAGCAGGGCGATGCCGAGGAAAAAGCCGATTCCCGCGAGCAGGAACGGCACTGCCTCCCCGGGTTCGCCCCACTCCTCGAGGGCGAGCAAGAGATGAATTCCACCCGAAATCGCTGCGAGGAGGACAGCCCCACCCAACAGTCCCGGATTGGACGTGAGCGTGATCGGTCGCTCCAACATCTGATGTGACATACAGGTTCGAGTTGCCCGCCACCGTAATTGACGGTTGCTTCCCAATTGTCGAATTATCGTACGTTCGTCGGCTTATCTCCGGAGAATGGTAAAATAGTTCGGTAGTCACGGAAGAATACGTATAGCCAGGATATGGTCTGCCGAAGTGTCACGCCGGCCGCCGTCCCGTTCCGACGGGGGCGGGCCGGTCGGCGTGTTCGGGCACGTCGAGGGTGGCAATGCCGGCACCGATCGCCAGGATCGCCACGGGAAGTGCGATCGGCGGCTGGGCGAACAGCCCCTGAACGAGGACGAGCGCCGCGAGTATCGTCCCGATCGCCAGGAGCGCCACGCCCGTCACCGTCTCTTTGATTGTCGTCATCGTCGTCACCTCAGGTGTAACTACGTCGCCAGCCAACATGAAGGAGGGGCTACATTCCCGGGTCGTGGGAACGGCAACCGAAACCAGGCTACAGACGGGACGGAACGTCAGCCAGTCCGGAACGAGTAGTCCAGCGCGTCAGCCGAGTGCGTCAGCGACCCCATGGAAATCACGTCCACGCCCGTGCCCGCGTAGTCGGGGACGTCGGCGATGGTGATCCCACCCGAGGCTTCGGCGAGCACCGACGAATCGGCGTCTCGGAGCAGTTCGACCGCCGCCTCGGTCTCGGCCGGCGTCATGTTGTCCAGGAGGACGACGTCCGCGCCAGCCTCGACGGCTCGCGGTGCGTCCGCGGGCTGTTCGACCTCGACTTCGACCTTCGTCGCAAAGGAGGCCCGTTCTCGAAAGTGGGCGATGGCCGCCTCCATGCCCATCTCGGCGACGTGGTTGTCCTTGACCATCACCATGTGCGAGAGGTCGAGCCGGTGGGTGTCGCCGCCGCCCGCGACGACGGCTCGCTTCTCGATCCCCCGAAGGCCGGGCGTCGTCTTGCGAGTGCCTGCGATCGACACGTCGTCGCTCACACCATGTGCGGCGTCGACGGCCCGTCGCGTCCGCGTTGCGATGCCGGAAGCGTGACCCGCGACGTTGACCGCCACCCGCTCGCCGCGCAGGACGTCCTGTGCAGGACCGTCTGCCGTGAGTAGGGTGTCGCCGGCCCGGATTCGGTCACCGGATTCGACCTGCTGCTGGGCGGTGACGCCCAGATACTCGAACACGGCGACAGCGGCGTCGAGACCGGCGGCGACGCCGTCGTCCTTGGCGACGAGCCGGCCAGTCGTCTCACCGGGGACGAGGTTCGTCACGTCGTGGTGGCCCAGGTCTTCCCGCAGCCAGTCTTCGATCTTCGAGTCGGGAATCATCAGTCGTCGGCGTGTGGTTCGGCCGTCTCCTGATCCGGTTCGACCAGGTGGTGACAGCCGACGGATTCGTCGTTCTCGGCGGCCTGCCGCGCGATCAGCAGCGAGGTGACCGCAGCCGAGCGGAGTTCGTACAGCGACCGCGAGGTCCGCGTCCGGGTGTAGGCGTCGACCTCACCCTTGAGTCGACGCAGGACGGCCATCGCGCGGGTGAGGTCCTCGGGTTCGCGTTCGAGGCCGATGTACTCGTCCATCACGCGACGGAGGCGGTGGAACTTCTCGCGGGCGAACTGCTCTGGCAGTTCCGGGTCGCGCTGGAGCAGGTCCGGCGCTTCGATCGTCTCGACGGGGGTGCCGGCGGCGTCCTCGCCAGCGCGGAGTCCCCAGACGAGTCCTTCGAGAAGCGACGTGGAGGCGAGGCGGTTGGCACCGTGGACGCCCGTCCGGGCACACTCGCCGACCGCGTAGAGGCGATCCAGCGACGACTGCCCGCGGTCGTCCACCTCGATGCCACCACAGAGGAAGTGTTCGGCGGGTGCGACGGGGATGCCGTCTTCCCAGTCGACGCCGTGGTCCTCACACTTGGCTGCGAGGTCCGGGAACTCACCCTCGAAGTCGAGCGGAGAGACGTCCAGCACCACCTCGCCCGTCTCGTCGCGTTCGGTCTTGACTGCGCGCGCGACCACGTCGCGGGGCGCGAGTTCGGCGTCCTCGTGGTAGTCGGGCATGAACCGCTCGCCATCCCCGTTCTGGAGGACGGCCCCCTCGCCGCGAACAGCCTCGCTGACGAGGAAGGGGCTGTCGCGCTCCGCGGTTCCACCGCTCCGCTTCGAGGTGCTTCGCACCTCGCTATCGACGCAGACGGTCGGGTGGAACTGGATGTACTCCATGTCCGTCACGTCCGCCCCGGCCAGCGCGGCCATGGCGATCCCGTCGCCCGTAGCGCCGTCGGGATTGGTCGAGCGCGGGTAGAGGTCGCCGATGCCACCGGTGGCCAGGATCGTCGCGCCGGCGTAGTACGGCTCGAACTCGCCCTCGGATTCGAGGACGGCGCCGTAGACGCGCCCCTCGTGGCGGACGAGTTCGAGCGCGGCGGTGTCGTCTCTGATCTCGACGTTGTCCTGCTCGTCGAGGTAGTTCAGGAACGGGACGTGGACGTGCTTGCCCGTCGAGGCGTCGACGTGCAGGATTCGGTTCTCCGAGTGTGCGGCCTCGCGGCCGAAGTCGAACTCCGCGTCGCCGTCTGCTTCATCGAAGTCGACGTCCAGCGTCTCCAGCAGGACGTCACGGACTGCCTCGTTCGCGTGTTCGACCAGCACGTCGACGGCCTCGGGATCGGCCGTGTCGCTGGAGGCCTCGACGATGTCGGCCTTGAACTGCTCGGGGTCGTCCCGCGCGATGGCGATGCCGCCCTGTGCCCACCACGAGGAGGCACCCTCCGGGCGTTTCGCCTTCGTCGCGACGGTCACGTCGGCACCCTCGCGAGCGGCGGAGAGTGCTGCCGCGAGCCCCGCGATGCCGGACCCGACGACGAGGACGTCAGTAGTCTTCTCGCTCATGGGTTAGATCTCCAGCATCCGGTCGAGTGCGACCTGTGCGAGTTCTTTCTCCTCGGGCGCGACCCGGATGACGTTCCGTTCGCGGCCCTCGACGAGCTCTTCGAGGACCCACGCCAGGTAGTTGGGATCGATCTGGCGCATCGCGTTGCAGTCCATGCAGGCGTCACCGCACAGCGGCATGACGTCGACCTCGGGATGCCAGCGGCTGAGGTGGTTCGTCAGGTGAATCTCGGTCCCGATCGCCCACTGCTCGCCGGGGTCGGCGTCGGCGACGGTCTCGGTGATCGTCGACGTCGAGCCGACGACGTCTGCGGCTTCGACGACCTCGCGGCGACACTCGGGGTGAACGACGACGTTCACGTCGGGGTGTTCTTCGCGGACGTCCTCGATATGGCTCTCGCGGAACCGTTCGTGGACCTGGCAGTAGCCGTCCCAGAGGATGATGTCGTTCTCGGCGGCAGCGGCGGCGTCCTTGCTTTCTGGATCCCACGGGTCCCACTCGACGATCTCGTCTTCCATGCCGAGCCTGTGGGCCGTGTTCTCTCCCAGGTGCTTGTCGGGGAGGAACAGGACCTTGTCGCCCTTGTCGAAGGCGTACTCGAAGGCCTTGTGGGCGTTCGAGGAAGTACAGACCAGGCCGCCCTGTTCCGCACAGAAGGCCTTGAGGTCCGCGTAGGAGTTCATGTAGGTGATCGGGATGATGTCGTCGTCCGTCTCGGCCGTGATCTCGGCCCAGGCGGCGTCGACCTGCAGCGCTTCGGCCATCCCGGCCATCGGACAGGACGCCTCCATGCTCGGGAGGATCACCTTCTGGTCGTCGTCGGTGATGATGTCCGCCGATTCGGCCATGAACGTGACGCCGCCGAAGACGACGTACTCGGCGTCGGCGTTGGCAGCCTCCTTCGAGAGCTGGTAGGAGTCGCCGATGAAGTCGGCGTGCTCGACGATCTCGCGGCGCTGATAGTTGTGGCCGAGGATGACCACGTCGTCGCCGAGTTCGTCCAGCGCGGCCTCGATGCGTTCTGTGCGTTCGTCCTCGTCCAAGTCCCGGTACGCCGGTGGGAGCTGTTCTAAGTTGTCGTACTTGAAGAGACTGAGGTCAGTCTCGAATTGGGCTGTTTCCATTTCCGGCACGGTCGGCCACCTTGTTGAGTATTGGAATGAACGAACGCACATATTGAAAAGATTTTGCCTTCAATATTCGGCTATGGTGGCTGATCTGGCAGATGTTGCCGCAGTAATCGAGATTTAATCACCCATGGAGAGTCGAAAGTGGATTCCTGTCTTCGATGGCGTCAGCGCCCGTCGTAGACGATCTCGCCGTCGATGACGGTCATCGCCACGTTGATTTCGCCGATCTCCGCGTCGGTCACCGCCCACGGGGAGCGCTCCAGGACGGTGAAGTCAGCCCGTTGTCCGACGTCGACGGTACCCAGGCGATCCTCGTCGAATCCCGCGTATGCTCCGCCGCGAGTGTACGCCCGCACGGCCTCGGTTACCGAGAGTTGCTGGCCAGTACCGGGCGCAGTGACGGCCTGCTGGATCCCGAACAGCGGATCGAGGGGCATGCAGTCGCTGCCGAACGCCAGGTCCGCGCCCGCGTCTAGGAGGTCGCGAAAGCGGTTCGTGGCCTGCCGGCGGTCTCGTCCGAGTCGTCTGTCGTAAAGCCCGTCGTCGCGCGCCCACTTCAGGAAGTTCGGTTGGGCGGACACGACCAGGTCCGACGCACCGAGCCGTTCGACGAGGGGGTCCGTGAGCACCTCCGCGTGTTCGATGCGATGCCGAGCCGTCCCATCGGTCTCGACGAACCCGTCCAGCGTGGCCCCGATGGCCTCGTCGCCGATGGCGTGGACGGCCGCCTGCAACCCGGCGTCGTCGACGCGGTCGGCAAACGCCCGGAGAGCGTCGGGGTCCCGGAGCCACTGGCCGGCCGCGTCCCCCTCGCCAGCGTCGCTCTCCTCGGCATCGGCGTACGGAGCCGAGAGTTTCGCCGTGCGACTCCCGATGGACCCGTCGCAGTAGGTTTTGATCGCGCCCACGCGCAATCGGTCGCTCCCGTGATTGGGTGCCAGTCCGGTCGCCTCGACGGCGTCGAGGTAGTCGTCCCAGTAGTTCAGTCGAACGCGGAGCGTGAGGTCGCCAGCACGGGCGAGGTCGTGGTAGGCCCGCGGAATCGGCCGTCGGCGGACCATGTCGTGGACGGTCGTCACGCCGACCTCGTGGGCTCGCGCCTGGGCCGCCCGGAGCAGGTCCCGGGCCGCCGACCGCGTCAGCCCCACCGCCTCCCAGACGGCGTCGGTCCCTGCCTCGGTCACGACGCCCGTCGGCCCCCCGTTTCGAGTGTGGACGTTCTCGTCGCGGACCGCCTCCCGGACCCGTTCGAAGGCGACGGAGTTGAGGGAAACCAGGTGGAGGTCCTCGCGGAACGCCGCGACCGGTCGCTCGTCACTCACGGCGTCGAGGTCCCGACTGGTGAGGTACCGGCGGTCGTCCCAGGCACTCTCGTCGTAGCCGAAGCCTAAGATCCACTCCTCGCGGGCGTCGCCGACCGCGCGAAGCCGATCGACACACTCGGCTGGCGTCGCGGCCGGCGAGAGGTCGGCGTCCACCAGGTAGTGACCGACGAGCGCGAGGTGGGTGTGAGCGTCCACGAATCCCGGCAGGAGGACGCGATCCTCGAGATCGACCACGTCGGTGTCGACGCCCTCCAGAAAGGCAGTCTCGTAGGCGCTGCCGACGCGAACGATCGCGCCGTCGCGGACGGCGACGGCCTCCGCGCGCGATGGGGAGTCGGTCAGCGTGTGAACCCGGCCGTTCGTGAAGACGCGATCGGCTGCCCCGGTCATGTCCACGACAGCGGTCGGCAGCGACCTAACCGTTGGGGGGTAAACGGCGTTTACCGAACGCGGCCGCGATCGACGACGGCGGGACTGTCAGCTGCCGTACCCACCACAGTCTATTTTTGGATCGTAGCCGTACACTACCAGTCGATGGACGTGCTTCGCTCGCCGCCGTCGTGCACCGTCCAGCGCAGGGAACCAGGGTCGGACCACGGACCGATGAGTGCCGGCTCTCGCCATCCCGCTGAGGTGAACCCGTGACGGAGGAACCGACGGCTGATCGGCGTGACGTGCTGCGGTCCCTGGGTGGCGTCCCCACCGGCGCCGCGCTCGTCGACGCACTCGGCAATGACCCGTCGGGCCGGTCACTGCCCACGGAGTCGCTGTCGGGGGAACCGGAGCCGGTCGAACCCGACCCTGACGCCGACCGGGTGTTCCCGCAAGGCGTCGCATCCGGCGATCCGATGAGCGACGGCGTCGTCCTCTGGACCCGCATCGCCCCGGACGCCTACAGTAGCGGTGGTCAGCTGACCCTGCAGATGACCGCCGCCAGTGGTTTCCACGCGTTCGGGCCGCTGTGGTCGATCGAGACGGACAGTCTCCCGGACAGGGATTACACCGTCAAGGTCGATCTCGCCGGCCACCTCGAACCGGATCGGGAGTACCACTACCAGTTCGTCTACGACGACGTGTACGGGCCGATCGGCCGCTGTCGCACGCTCCCGCGGGCCGGATCGTCGCCCGAGAGCGTCCGGTTCGGCGTCGTCACCTGCCAGAACTACCGGAAGGGCTACTACGGCGCCTTCAACCACCTCGCCGCCGAAGACCTTGACTACCTGCTCCACCTGGGCGATTTCATCTACGAGTGGGCGGGCGACTCGACGCACGACGGACGGTCGATCACGCTCCCGAGCGGGCACGGGCTCGCGTGGAACCTGGCCGACTTCAGACACCTCTATCGGACCTACCGCTCCGATCGGTTCCTCCAGCAGGCGCTCGCGCGCTACGCGATGATCGCCACCTGGGACGATCACGAAATCGTGAACAACCGCTACTGGGACTACGAGGCGGGGCGACCGAAGGCGGGAAAGGGCGCACATCCGCGAAACGACGACGCCGCGTTCATGCGCCAGTTGTTCGCCGACGGCATCCAGGCGTGGTGGGAGTACATGCCGGTCCGCGTCCAGTACGACCCCGACGCGGCGCACTTACACGACCGCCTGCGTCTCTGGCGGTCGTTTCGCTTCGGCGACCTGCTCGACCTGGTCGTGACCGACGAGCGACTGTTCCGCTCCCAGTCCGACGAGGACCCACGGGTCGATGTCTCCGACGCCGCCCTGTCAGCACCGGGGAGCGTCGACCTCGACCACACCATGCTGGGCGCCGCCCAGCGCGAGTGGTTCGCCGACGCCGTCACCGACGACGCGACGACCTGGACGGCCTGGGCCAACGAGGTGTTGAACATGCACCTCGACACCGAGTACAACGGGAAAAAGCAGTTCGACAACGGCGACGCCTGGGACGGCTACGAGACCGAGCGCCGGCTCATCATGCGCTATCTCGACCGCCAGGACGTCGACAACTTCGTCGCGCTGACGGGCGACCTCCACACTGCCCTGGCGGGCTACATGCGCACGGACTACGACGAGGCGCCCGACCCCGACGCCCGCGTCGGCGTCGAGTTGATGACGCCGGCGCTCACGAGCATGAATCTCGCAGAGGCCGGCGACATCTCGGACAACCCGTTCGCCCAGGATCTCGCCCGGAGTGCCATCCTCCGGAACAACCCGCACCTGCAGTTTTTCGATAGCTTCCATCACGGCTACGCGGTCGTCGAGTTCACGCCCGACGCCTGCGAGTACACCGCCTACGCCGTGGACAAGACCGTCGACTCCACCAGCGCCAGCAAGCACAAACTCGCAGCCTTCAGCGTCCCCGAAGGAGAAGTCCGGCTGAATCGCAGCTAGCCGACCGCGGTTGTGCCACCGAGTCGCACGAACCGCAAGCCCTCAAGCCGACAGCGCCGCTCCGTACTGGTACGGCGACGGAGCGACGTGCCACACCCGTCGTCGTCTTGCACGCTCCGGTCACAGCAAAGCCGTACCGCCACGCCAACCCGCAGTTCTCACTCGACGCATCCGGTGTGGGTTCGTCCCACACCACCAGTTTCGACGAATCGGCAATTGTTAGGAGGGCTGGGTGTGACACCACGTCCAATGACAGACCCGAGTGCCCTCGCCGACCGCGTCCGCGACGGTGAGCTCCGGCTCCACGAACTGGAGGCCCACGCAGACCACGAGACGGCAGCCGCCGCCCGGCGGGAACTGCTCGAAGCCGAGACCGGCGCCGACCTCTCGACGGTCGGCGAGTACGCCTTCGACGCCGAGGCCGCCGAACCGAACATCGAGAACATGATCGGCGGCGCGCAGGTCCCGATGGGCGTCGTCGGCCCCGTCCCCGTCGACGGCGAAGCCGCCGACGAGGAACACTACCTCCCGCTCGCCACGTCGGAGGGCGCGCTGCTCGCCAGCGTCAACCGCGGCTGCTCGGCCATCCGAGAAGCGGGCGGCGCGACCGCTCGCGTCCTGAAAAACGGGATGACCCGCGCCCCGGTGTTCAGCGTCGCCGACGTGGGCGAGGCAGCGACGGTCGCCGCCTGGACCCGCGAGAACGTCGACCGCCTGGCCGAGGCCGCAGAGTCAACCACGAGCCACGGCGAGCTCACCGACGTGACGCCGTACGTCGTCGGCGACTCCGTCTTCCTCCGGTTCGTCTACGACACGAAAGACGCCATGGGGATGAACATGGCCACCATCGCCACCCAGGAGGCCTGCGACCTCGTCGAGGACGAGACGCCGGCCTCGCTCGTCGCGCTCTCGGGCAACCTCTGTACCGACAAGAAGCCAGCAGCCATCAACGCCGTCGAAGGGCGCGGTCGCACGGTCGCAGCCGACGTGCTCATCCCGCACGACCAGGTCGAGGCGAAACTCAAAACGACCGCGGACGCCATCGCCGAGGCCAACACCCGAAAGAACCTGGTGGGGTCGGCCAAAGCGGGCAGTCTGGGATTCAACGCCCACGCGGCCAACGTCGTCGCCGCGGCGTTCCTCGCGCTGGGGCAGGACATCGCCCAGGTCGTCGAAGGCTCCAACGCCATCACGACGGTCGAAGCCCGCGAGGAGGGGCTGTACGCCAGCGTCACGATCGCGAGCCTCGAAGTGGGAACGGTCGGCGGCGGGACGAAGCTCCCGACGCAGGCCGAAGCCCTGGACGTCGTCGGGGTCCGCGGGGGCGGCGACCCCTCCGGCAGCAACGCCGACGCGCTCGCGGAGGTCATCGCCACGGGCGCACTCGCGGGCGAACTCTCCCTGCTCGGGGCACTGGCGTCGAGTCACCTCTCCTCGGCCCACGAAGAACTCGGACGATAGCGGGCCTGGATTCACCCGACGTCGTCGAGCGGTTCCGCGGTCGGCACCAGTACCTCCTGCGCCTGTTCGTCGGAGACGATTCCCACGAGCAGCAGCGCCATCCCGATGACGAACAGGACGACGAGCCCCGGGATGAACAGGTCGCCGAGTTCCGCACCGAGCAGTCGGTCGGCGAACAGCAGTCCCCACCCAGCCGCCAGGAACGCGAACCCGAACGTGTACCGACGGTAGCCGAGTTGCGAGAAGCCGACCGCGCCGATCACGAACGCCAGGAAAAAGAACAGCTGCCCGACGCGGTGGAATCGGAGGCCGAGCACCGTCGGCCGGGACAGGGACACGTCCGTCAGGACCGCCAGCGTCCCCAGCACCAGCAGCCCCCACAGTCCGTAGATCGATACGCTCACGGTCGATCCCGTCTGCTCGTCCATGACTACTGGTCCACAGTTTCACCGATAAATGTCGCAGTCTGGCCAGTGAAATTTTCTATCGGACAATCATGTCGCTGCGATTCGGCTGAACGCGTCAGCGAACCAGAGAGTGAAGCGACTGCCACGGGCCGACCGCGGAACGACAGCCGATCAGAGCAGCCGATACGTGCCGTCGCTCCGAGTCACCTCGCCGCGGCGGGCGAGTTTGTCGAGGGCGTCTCGGACGTAGTCGGCGGGGACGCCGCGGTCGGTGGCGTATCCGACCACGTCGTCCTCGGTCGGCTGGTCGAGGTCCCGCAGCGCACGCACGACGAGATCTTTCCGGCTCTGCCCGCCGCCGCTCCCCTGTTCGACGCGCTTCCCGGCGGCGGCGACCTCGTCGGCGTCGATCCCCGAGCCTTCGAGGTACTCTTCGTCGTCGACGCCGACCTCGTCGACGTACGTGTCCATCTCGGCGAACGAATCCAGTTCGGCGAAGGCGTCCTCGTGGCCCTGTCGCTTGGCGAGCATCGCCGCGCGGACCTCGCGGGCGTGGTCCGGGTCCTCGGTGGTGACGAACTGCTTGCGTTTGGCGTACTGGCGAGTCGTCCCGCACTGGGGACACTCGCTGCGCTCGGGCCGTCCCTCGACGACCCAGAGCGCGCTGCATTCGCTGCACCCGACCACGGCGTACATGGCAGGGGCTGGGAGGTGACGCCCATTGAATCCTCCGACGAGAGGTCGGGGGGTCGCAGCTCCCGCGGAAGGCTTAGGTGGTCGCCGTTCGATGTGGCGCTCCATGGATACACAGACGCTGTCCGCGGGGAACACGGTCGAAGTGGTCGAGGGCGTCCACCTCACGCAGCTCGTGGCGGGCGACCGAATGAGCATCCAGCACTTCCACGTCGAACCCGGCGCGACGGTCCCCGAACACAGCCACGAACACGAACAACTGGGCTACGTGTACGACGGCACGCTCGTCTTCGAGGTCGCAGGGGAGGAGTTCGTCATCGGGGCGAACGAGTCGTACGCCATTCCGAGCGAGGAGCCACATGCGGCCGTCAACCGGGGCGACGACCCGGTTCGCGGGCTCGACGTGTTCGCGCCGGCGCGGCCCGACCCCGACTGGGCACAGTAACGGCTGGTGGTCGGTGGGACCGCGGCAAAAAATCGGGGCGTGATCCGGTCGGTTTAGGCGAGGTCGCGGATGTTGTCGGCAACGCGCTCGGCGTACTCGCTGCAGGCGAGCTTGGTGCCGTTCTGGATCTGGCGCTCGATGTCGTAGGTGACGTGCTTGGACTTGATCGTCTCCTCGACGGCGTCGACGACGAGTTGGCCGGCGTCCTTCCAGCCCATGTACTCGAGCATGAGCTTCCCGGAGAGGATCATCGCGGTCGGGTTCACCTTGTCCTGGCCCGCGTACTTGGGTGCGGAGCCGTGGACGGGTTCGGCCAGACAGCGGCCGTCACCGAAGTTCGCACCGGGTGCGATGCCCAGACCACCGATCTGGGCGCCACAGGCGTCGGAGAGGTAGTCGCCGTTCAGGTTCGGCAGGGCGAGCACGTCGTAGTTCTCCGTGCGCGTGAGGATCTGCTGGAGCATGTTGTCGGCGATGCGGTCGTTGACGACGACCGCGTCCTCGGGCTGTTCGCCGTCGCGCTCCTCCCAGAGCGTGTCCTCGGTGATGACTTCCTCGCCGTACTCCTCTTCGGCGACCTCGTAGCCCCAGTCGCGGAACGCGCCCTCGGTGAACTTCATGATGTTCCCCTTGTGGACGAGCGTCACCGAGTCGCGGCCGTTCTCGAGCGCGTAGTCGATCGCTTTCCGGACGAGGCGCTTGGTCCCGAACTCGGTGATCGGCTTGATGCCGATGCCGACCGGACCGTCGTGGATGGTGCTGTCGAAGCCCATCTCGTCTTCGACGAAGTCACGGACTTTCTCGGCGCCCTCGGTGCCGGCTTCCCACTCGATGCCGGCGTAGACGTCTTCGGTGTTCTCCCGGAACGTGACCATGTCCATCTGGTCCGGGCGCTTGACCGGAGACGGGACGCCCTCGATGTGATACGTCGGGCGCACGTTGGTGTACAGGTCGAGCTTCTTCCGGAGCGCGACGTTCAGCGACCGGAAGCCTGCGCCGACGGGCGTCGTCAGCGGCCCCTTGATCGCGACGTTGAACTCCCGGATCGCCTCGGTGGTGTCGTTCGGGAGGTTCTCGTCGTACTTCTCGCGTGCACTCTCGCCCGCGTACACGCGCATCCAGTTGATCTCGCGTCCGGTCGCCTCCGCAGCGGCTTCCAGCACCTGCTGTGCTGCCGGTCCGACGTCCACACCGATGCCGTCACCGTAAATGATGGGGATGATCGGGTTCTCCGGCACGTCGAGTTCGTCGTTGTCCGGGTCTACGACCTCGATTTTCTGGCCGTCCGCGGGCACATCGACCTTCTCGTAGGACATATGGCCGAACTTCACACGTCGGGCTAAAAGGCCTACCGCTTCTAGGGAAACTCTCGACAACTTTCGGGAAGATTATTTGCAATGCGACCGACGACGCGGCGCATCCGACCAGTTTCCGCGTGGGCACCGACCCGTCGCTGCCGGCCGGAACCGCGCCGAACACAAGTCCTTTGCCGCCCTTCGCCGAACGAGCGTGTATGACAGACGTGGACCTCGACGCCGAGCAGTACGAGAAAAACCGGGAGGCCGGTGAGATCCTCGCGCAGGTACGCAACGAAGCCGTTGAGAAGGTCGAAGTCGGTGCCAGCCACCTGGAGGTGGCCGAGTGGGCCGAGGACCGCATCCGCGAACTCGGCGGCGAGCCGGCGTTCCCGGTCAACATCAGCATCGACGAGGAAGCCGCCCACGCCACGCCGAGCATCGACGACACCAGCACGTTCGGCGAGGACATGGTCAACCTGGACATCGGGGTCCACGTCGACGGCTGGCTGGCCGACACCGCCGTCACCGTCGACCTCTCCGGGAACCCCGAACTCGCAGAGGCCAGCGAGGAGGCGCTCGAGGCCGCCCTCGATACGGTCGCACCCGGCGTCGAAACCGGCGAGGTCGGCGCGGTCATCGAGGACGTCATCGAGGGCTACGGCTACAACCCCGTGGTGAATCTGACTGGCCACGGCCTCGGCCACTGGGAGCAGCACACGCCACCGAACATCCCGAACCGCGCGGTCGATCAGGGCATCGAGTTCGAGGTCGGTGACGTCGTCGCCATCGAGCCGTTCGCCACCGACGGCGCCGGGAAGGTCCGCGAGGGGAGCGACGAGGAAATCTTCGCCCTCGAAAACGACGGCTCGGTCCGCAACCGCCAGGCGCGCCAAGCGCTCAAGCAGATCACCGACGAGTTCCGGACGCTCCCGTTCGCGACCCGCTGGCTCGACACCTCGCGCGCGGAGATGGCCGTCCGCCGCCTGAAACAGCAGAACATCCTCCACGGCTACCCCGTTCTCAAAGAAGAGGACGGCTGTCTGGTGAGCCAGAAAGAACACACGATCATCGTCACCGAGGACGGCTGTGAAGTGACGACGGAGTTATAATGCGGCTGACGAGCAGCCACGGACCGTCCGCTATCGAGTCACACGGTGAGTCAACGATTTCGATGAGGACGGTAGTTGCGTAACGAAATCGCAACAGGGAGACACGGTAATCGGCGACCTCAATCTACCGATCGCGTTTCGGCTGACGAGTGTTCTTCCGGGACACTGTCGGTTTGCTCTCGGTTGAGAATCCGTCTCGGCCCCGTCCAATCGAGGTCCCTGCGAAGGCAGACCTCGAGGATGCTCTTGAAGACGAGCAGGTCGTGGAAATGTTTGTAGCCGATAACGAACAGCGGTGAGAGCGCTGACAGCGACAGGTCGTCCCGCTCGACGCTGACTGCGAAGACGGAGATGGCCAGGACCACGCTGGTGTAGACCGCGAACATCGCCACTGTTCTGACCACGTCGCCGGCGAGGAGACGTTGAACGAGAACGCCGAGGATAATCCAACTCGCCAGCGGCAACACGAACATTTCGACGACCTGCATCGGGTACGAGATTCGGTGAAGGTAGCCGTATCGGTGGTCGAGTGCAACACGCCAGTGTTTCAAGAGCGTCATGACGTTTCCCCGGTACCAGCGCATCCGCTGGAGATACAGGTCGTACCAGGTATCCGGTGCTTCAGTATACACGGTCGCCTCGCTCGTTCGAACCGACCAGCCAGCGCGCAGCAATTTCACGGTGAGATCGAAGTCCTCAGTGAGCGTCTCGGGGTCGTAGCCAGCGACGTCTTCGATCGCCTCCCGGCGAAAGGCACCGAGACAACCGGGAACGATCGGGACAGTCCCGAACGAATCGAGAACGCGCCGGTAGACGTTCAGGCCGACGATGTACTCCAACCGCTGCAGAGCGAGGATCAGCGATCCGCCGTTTTCGATCTTGACCCTCCCGGCGACGGCACCGATCGACTGATCAGCCAGTAACGGCGAGACCGCAGCTTTGAGCGCCGAGTCGGCGATGACGCTGTCGGCATCGACACAGACGACGACGTCGCCCGATGCGAACAACAGTCCGTAGTTGAGTGCTGAATACTTCCCGCCGTTCTCCTTGTGAACGGTTTGGACTCGTTCGTCACTGATTGAAAGGGCCTCCGAGAGTGTGTCGTCGGTGCTCCCGTCGTCGACGACGACGACCTCGACTTTTTCGGCCGGATAAGAGGCGTTGAGGATTGCCGACACGGTTCGTCTGATGTACCCGACTTCGTTGTACGCCGGAACGATGACGCTAATCGTCGGCAGTTGCTCGTCGGCGTCGAACGCGGTGTGGCTGGTGGTGGTGTGGATCGTCGCCAGTGGGAACATGAACCAGAGTGACGTCAGGACGAGAAACAGCGCCAGGAAGTGAACGAGGCCGGCAGCAGTTGTCGGAAGCCACCCGAGCCAGGCAGTGGTGATGCCACACCCGACGAGCGCGACGACGAGATGCGGGAACGTGAACAGACCCTGTAGTCGTCGAGTGTAGCGGACGACCACATACGACCAGATCAGGTACCCGATTAACAGTCCAGTGAACACGGCGAGTGCGAAGACGACGCGACGGTCCGTCTCTGCCAGCAGGAGCCAGCCGAGTATGATTAACGGCACGCTCACCACCAGTGAGGCCCAGTCGATGCGGTCTCTCCAGGTCCGAAGTGAGGCGAGAGAGCTCTCCATCCGGATCACCCCGCAGCCCCGGACCTCACAGTACGGTCACAGTCTGCGGTGCACGGAACGATCCACCCATCGTCGACGCGACGGATCGTCCCACGCTGAATGCCGTCTGTATACTGATCGACCGTCATGAACGCGACGCCCTCTTTCGACTGCATGTAGTCGATAAACTGGCGCAGTCGCTCCCGCTTGGCCGGAGTGTCGAACGTCGGATAGTGGATCATCTGTACATAGACAGTCCCGTTGCGATACGCGCGGTCGAAGTCGTCAGTGAGTTCGGTGTCGTTCCGAAATCGATTGGTCGACCAGTCTGCGACGAACGACGCCGAGTTCGGGACGTGGGACACTCCGTGTGCCCGGAACGGCGACGTCTTCCCGTAGTACTCGCGGGTGAACCAGCTACCACCAGAGATCGTTTGATAGCCGACCTGAGCGACTTTCTTCGCCGTCGTATTATCGTAGGTGTTCATTGGCGGGACGAACGTCTCTGGTCGCTCGCCAACACACTGCTTGACGATTTTCGTCCCCTTTTGGATGCGCTCGAGTTGGTTTCGGGGCGAGAGCCCGCCGAACTCACTACCGCTGTAGAACGCTGTCAATTTCTCGTGCGTGTAGCCGTGAAGAGCGAACTCGAACAGTTCAGGGTGGCGTCGGTGTCGTCGTCGCAGATACGTGCAGGTATCGTCTGTTTCGTCGATAGGACGGTCACCGGTCATCGGAATGATACCCTGCGTCACGGGAACGGATTCCTCCACAAAGATCCGGTCCACTGCGCGCATCGTCTCCGTCCGATAGTACGGTTGTATGTCGTCGTTCCGGAAGATAACGATCGTCTGAACCCGGTGCGTCGGCGGACTGGCATCGGCGGGAGCGTTCACGTACGGTCCAGCCACGAGCGTCCCTGTTATCGAGATCGTGAGGATGACGACGAGCACGACACCAGTAAGGAGACGGCGCCGGAGACTGACGGACGCGTCAGGAGAGAGCGGAAGATATCCACCACGTCCGTGGTCGCGGGGTTCCCCGTCGGGTAGTGACGCGTCGCCAGTGGCCTCCGGAGAATACTCTCCGACGGCTTCGACCACGTCGTCATTCGTCTCGTTCGGGGATTGAGTCACGATCTCTGCAACTCCGAACCGCTCGTCACACTTCGAGCAGACGAAATATGTGGCGACCTCGACAAACGCGTCAGTGGCAGCAGTGTAGTCGTCGCTGCATTCAGGGCACGCAGCCGCGGCCTGAAAGGCCGATTCTGGTTTGATACACCCGCAGACGGAGTGTTCGACTGCCGTGATCCGAACGAGTTCCGCCCCGCAGTCTCGACACGAGCGGATGCCACCGGGTTCCGACATTGAGGGGTGTTTGTACTACATACATTGTCGTTGTAATTTACTCCATGTACAACCTACAATCACTCACAGCAGAAATCACGTTGGCGAGTGAAGTGTAGAAGCGGTTGTCTATACAGCAGACGACTCCGGACAGACAGTCTTTACCCCAGCGTCGACGTCCGATTCCAATCACCGAGACGGGCCCGGAAGTCACAAAGTAGTTGAAGGAAGTGTCACTCAGCATACACTTCCCAGTTCGGGAATTGTTAAAAAAATGGTAACAGTCCGGACACAACTCGTCACCTGTAATCCCGGTAAGCGTCAGACATTACCACATTCATCCATTCCAGAAGTGTGCAAGGGGAGGAAGTTAGCGGGATGAACCGGATGTCAGCTCACGCGTTGTTCATGCGAAGCGCGGTTTGGGCGCCACAGATACGGCACTCGCTCACACGGTACGGTTCACGCGAGTACTCTGCGTTCTCGGGATTCGAACTCTCCGTCATGATCTGAACGGAGACGTCGTGTGGTGTCTCACGTCCACAGTGTTCACAGTGTTCGGTCATCCCATCGAACGTGCCGTCGGTGGCTGACATCACACCGTGGCGTACCGACGATGGGAGCATAAAAACCCCATTTCGTTCGGCTCCGTTCATACCGTTTTTCGGCCGCCTTCTTGCGGTTTTGTCCCTGAGACGTTGAGAGTCGTCGAAACTGTTCAAGGACCGTTCTAAGGCCCCCATCTGACTCCCAGCGATGAAAACGGCCGAACGATTTATAAGTCGCATTCGCCCAGAACCGGTCGATTGTTTTCAGACTTTGATTCTGGTCGGGTTTCGGCGCCAATACTCGGGGTATCCGATTCTCAGGAGCAATACTATCTCCGAGACGGAGTGTCCGTGGCCGTTATGCGAGTCGGGGTCACAGGACCCCTATGGAGCAGGTGTTCGCCCCCTGGCGAATCGACTGGATCGAGCGGTCGGACGAGAACGCGGACGTCGAGGAGTGCGTCTTCTGCGAACTCCCCGACTGGGAGGACGATCGCGAAAACCGGCTCGTCGCCCGGAGCGAGCACGCGTTCGTCCTGCTGAACAACTACCCGTACAACCCGGGGCACGCGATGGTCATTCCCCACCAGCACACCGGCGACTACCGGGACCTGGACGAGGCGGTCCTGCTCGATCACGCCAGACTCAAACAGCGAACGATCGAGGCGATGGAGACGGCACTGCAACCGGACGCGTTCAACGCGGGCCTCAACCTCGGCGGCGGGCCGGCCGGCGGGTCCATCGACGATCACCTCCACACCCACGTCGTCCCTCGCTGGGACGGCGACACCAACTTCATGCCCGTCATCAGCGACACGAAGGTGATCGTCGAGGCCGTCGCAGACACCTGGGAACGACTGCACGGAGCCTTTGGCGAGCAGGACGGCGTCACAGTCCCCGGCGAGGACCAGGCAGTGATCGTCGAGTGAGATCACTGCGCACGCGCAGACAGCCACGGGCGACTTTTAGTGCCACGTTTCGAAAGGGTGGGTAATGGCACGGTCTTCGGCCCTTCGACGAGTCGCCGTCGTCGTCCTCGGTGTCAACCTCTTGTTGGCGCTGGCGAAAGGTGCGACGTGGTACGTCACCGGCAGTCTCGCCGTCGGGTCCGAAGCCGTCAACAGCCTCGCAGACTCCGTCTACAGCGTCGTCATCCTCGCGGGGATCTACCTGACGACGCAGCCGCCGGACTTCGAGCACCCTCACGGCCACGAGCGCATCGAACCGTTCGTCGGCCTGTTCATCGCGCTCGGGATCTTCGCCGCCGGCGCGGCCGTCATCTGGCAGTCGGGGACTGCACTCCTGACGGGGAACGTGACCGTCACCCGGAACCCGATCGCGATCGGCGTCCTAGCGGGGGCGGCAGCCGCAAAGTACGTACTCTACCGGTTCTGTCTCAAGATCGGCCGCGAGCACCACTCGCCGGCCGTCATCGCGACGGCGAAGGACAACCGACTCGACATCCTCACCGCCGGGGCCGCGCTCGTCGGCGTGGCCGGTGCTGCCGCCGGTTTCCCACTGCTCGACCCGCTGGCTGCGACCCTCGTCGGGATCGGCATCCTCGCGACCGGCGTCGACGTGGTCCGCGACAATCTCGATTACCTCGTCGGTGCCGCGCCGCCGGAAGACCTCCGCGCCGAAATCGTCCGTCGGGCGCTCGCTCACCCAGAAGTCGAAGGCGCCCACGACGTCATCGCCCACTACGTCGGTCCGGAGATCGACGTCTCGCTCCACATCGAAGTCGAGGGCGACCGGACGTTACTAGAAGCCCACGACATCGAGACGGCCATCATCGAGTCGATCCGGGCGCTCCCGGAAGTCGACGACGTGTTCGTCCACGTCGACCCCAAGGAACTCGGCGAGTGGAAAGAAGACGCCGAGATCGACCGTCTCGTCGGCCGGAAACCGGAAGCAGACGGCGACTCGTGAGCGCCCCAGTGCGTTCGAGTTGCGCCACCAACACTTACCAGAGTGCCCGACTAACACCAGACTATGTCCCCGTCGCTGATCGACACCCCTCCATACACGTACGTGTTCTACGCCGTGTTCCTTGGATGGGTCTTGCTGAACGCACGACTGCTGGGCCGGGAACGAACGGGTGCGGTCCGGCGCGAACGCCGCCACTCGAAACTCGTACTCGGCACTCTCACCAGTGCAGGCATCGTGGCAGCTGTCGCCTTTCACTACGTCGCACCGTGGGCAGCGATGAGAGCTCCGCGACCGGCCTTCTGGTTCGGCATCGTGTTTCTGATCGCCGGCGGCGTACTCAGGGAGTGCGCCGTTCAGAAACTCGGACGGTACTTCACGGTCGACCTCGGTGTCGAGGACGACCAGTCCGTGATCGAAGACGGCCCGTACCACTGGGTCCGCCACCCGAGCTACCTCGGGAGCACGCTGTCTTATCTCGGAATCGGCGTCGTCTTCGCGAACTGGCTGAGTCTCGCGGTCGTTGCCGTCTCCCTCGCGGTCGGGTACTGGTACCGTATCACCGTCGAGGAGGAGCTATTGCGCGCGGAACTGGGCGACGCGTACGAGGAGTACGCCGAGCGAACGCCCTACCGGCTGGTGCCGGGACTCTGGTGACGCCGTCGACTCCGGAATACGACCGAATCGCTAGCTCGGCACCCCGAACGCGTAGACGGTGTTGTGGCTCGTGATCTCGACGTCGACGACGTCGCCGAGTTCGAGTCCGCGCTCCTCGCCGTCGGCGATGACGACCTGCCGGTAGGCCTCGTCGTAGCCCACCAGCGACTCGTCGGTGCCGTCCTCGATCAACAGTACCGACTGCTCGGTACCGACCATCTCCTCGTACGCCTCGCCGACGAGGTCCATCTTCAGTTCGCTCAGCTCCTTCGAGCGGTCCTTCTTGACCTGGCCGCCGAGGCCCTTCATGTTCGCGGCGTCGGTGCCCGGCCGCTTCGAGAACCGCGTGACGTTGATCTTCTCGGGGCGGGTTTCACGCATCAGCGCTATGCTCTGTTCGTGATCGGCGGGTTCTTCGGTCGGGAAGCCCGCGATGAAGTCAGTCGAGAGCGTCCAGTAGTCCAGCGACTCGTCGAACGTCTCGACGACCTCAACGTACTCGTCGACGTGGTGCTGGCGGCGCATGTCGGCGAGCACGTCGTCGCTGCCGGACTGGACCGGCGCGTGCAGGAAGTTGTACAGCTTCTCGTTCTCGGCGAACACTCGGGCCAGTTCCTCGCGAACGCCGTGAACGCCCTTCGGGTTGGCCATCCCGACGCGAACGCGGAACTCGCCGTCGATGTCACAGATGCGGTCCAGCAGTTCCGGGAGGAGACTCGTTCCCTGGTTGGTGTCCCAGCCGTAGACGCCGGTGTCCTGGCCCGTGATTCGGATCTCCTTTGCGCCCGCGTGCACGAGCGAGCGCGCCTTCTCGACGTTCTCCTCGACGGACGGGCTCTCGATGCGGCCGGTCGCCTGCTTGGTGATGCAGTACGAACAGTCGCTCATGCAACCGCGAGCGATCGGGAGGATGCCGACGACCCCGGAGAGCACCGGTTCGGTGTCCGGCGTGACCGTCGGGCACTCGCCGTTGAGAACGTGCTGTGGAACGTCGTCCCAGTGGAGTACCTCCGCGTCGATCTCCTCCTCGCGGAACAGCTCGCCCTGCGCGAGCGCCATACAGCCCGTGACGACGAGATCGCCCGGCGTCTCGGCGTCCAGTTCTTTGGCCCGCCGGAGCATGTTCTGCTCCGTCTTCTCAAGGACGGTACAGGTGTTGAGGATCGCCACGTCGGCCTCGTCGGGGGCGTCCGCCGGGTGGTGGCCCCCCTCGCGGAGCGCCTGCTCGATCTGCTGGGTCTCCCCGCGGTTGGAGGTACACCCGTACGTCTCGATGTGATAGCGGGCCATGCGACTCGTCTGCTACTCGCGGCTGGGCGAGCAAAAGCGCGACGGATTGCACTCCCGAATCCGGGTCGAACTCGGCATCGTTTTCCCGCTGGTCCCGGTACGACCGCGCGTGACGCAGGACCGTCAGGCAGCCGATTCGGCGCCGACGATTTCACGGACCGGAATCGCGGTGTTCATCGCCGGCGTCGCGAGCATGGGGCTCGAAATCCTCGCCGGTCGGCTCCTGGCACCGACGTTCGGCAGCGGCATCTACGTCTGGGGCTCGATCATCGGCGTCTTCCTGGCCGCCCTCAGCCTGGGGTACTGGATCGGCGGCGTCCGCGCCGCCGTCGAGGCGTCCCGAAGTGCGATGGCGTCAGTTCTGCTCGGCGCAGCGATGGGCGTCGCGGTGGTGATCGTCCTCGGCGAGCCGTTTCTCGATGCGATGGCGGGGCTCCCCGTCCCCCAGCGGTACGCGCCGGTGATTCCGATCACCGCCCTCTTCGGTCCGCCGACGGTGTTGATCGGGTTCGTCAGCCCGTACGCGGCCGAACTCGACAGAGCCGAAAGCACCGGTACCGCCTCGGGACGCGTCTACGCCCTGGGAACCGTCGGCAGCATCGTCGGTGCGTTCGGAACGACGTTCGTGTTGATCCCCTCGGTCGACGTGACCACGATCGGACTCGCGTTCGGTCTCATGCTGGTCGGTGCGGCTGCGACGGTCACCCCGAGATCGGACACCAGAAACTGGGGCGGCGCGGTGCTGGTCCTCGCGCTTCTGGTCGGTGCGTTCACCCTCGCGACCGTCGGGACCACGGTCGGCGACTCGACGGTCTACCAGACCCAGACCGCCTATCAGGACCTTCGCGTCGCCGACGACAACGGGATTCGGACGCTGTATCTCGACGGCTCACCACACGGCGCCCTGGACAAGGACCGGCCCGACAGGTACGTCTTCGAGTATTCGCGCTATTTCCACCTGCCACTGCTTCTGCGAGACGACCCCGAGGTCGACCGCGTCCTGTTCATCGGTGGCGGCGGGTTCTCGGGGCCGAAACGGTTCGTCGAGGAGTACAACGCCACCGTCGACGTCGTCGAGATCGACCCGGAAGTCGTTCGAGTCGCGAAAGAGTACTTCGACGTCGAGGAGAGCGATCGCCTCCGGGTCCACACGATGGACGGCCGGGTGTATCTCGACCAGACCAACAGGACGTACGATCTGATCGTGGTCGACGCCTACCGATCCGATCGAGCGCCACACCACCTCACCACGGTCGAGTTCATGCGCCTGGCCAGGACACACCTGACAGACGACGGCGTCGTGCTCGCGAACGTCATCTCCGCGCGGTCGGGCGTGGGGTCCGCGTTCTACCGCGCCGAGTACCGCACCATGAACCAGGTGTTCCCGACGGTCTACAGTTTCCCGACCGCCGACCGGAATTCACGGCAGAACATCGAGTTGATCGCGACGCAGACCGCGACTCGGGTGACGCGTGCGGAACTCGAGCGGCGGCAACGCGAACGCGACGTCGGAATCGAGCTCGCCGAACCCGTCTCGCAGTATCGGTCGAACGTGCCGGTCGGAGACGCACCGATCCTCCGCGACGACTACGCACCCGTCGACCGGTTACTCCGCTCCCAGGCCGGGGAGCGATACGTGGTCGAGCGGGCGAACGACACTACGGACTGATCCGGTCAGTTCCACAGCGACTCACCCCTCTTGCTCGGCCGCCGCTCGCCACTCCTCGACGATGGTGACGCCGCTACTGGCACCGATGCGCTCGGCGCCGGCGTCGAGCATCGCCTCGGCGTCCGCCCACGAGCCGATGCCGCCGCTGGCTTTGACCGGGAGGTGCTCGCTCATGCGTTCGACGTCGGCCACCGTCGCACCGCCGTCGGCGAAGCCGGTCGCCGTCTTCACCATGTCGGCGTCCGCCTCGGCGGCGAGCGCACACGCGCGGTCGATCTCCTCGTCGGTCAACAACGGCGCCTCGACGATGACTTTCACCGGGATCGGCACGGCTGCGACGACCTCGGCGACGTCGTCGCGATACGCGTCCTCGTCGCCGGCTTTCAGTCGGCCGGCGTTGGCGACCAGATCGATCTCGTCGACGCCGGCGTCCCACGCCCGTTCGGCCTCGGTCGCTTTGACGCGGGACGTGTGCTGCCCCTGCGGGAACCCCACGACCGTCGCGATCGTCGTCTCGGGCGCGTAGCTCGCGGCCAGTTCCGCGTAACACGGTGGGAGACAGGCGTTCATCCCGTGTTGGATGGCCTCGTCGAGCACTCGTAACACGTCCTCGTCCGTCGTCGTCGGCCCGAGAACCGTGTGGTCGATCCGTCCCGGCACGTCCATGCGCGCCCATACAGTCGCCTGGTTAAAAAGGTGGCCGGGAGTACCGGAAGGCTTTCGGCGGCCGGCCCGCCCCCTCCGATATGCTCCCGCGTGGCCTCACACCGGTTCCGTTGCAGGTGCTCCCCGAGGGTCTCGTCGTTCCACCACTCCCGTATCTGGCTGGGATTGTGGTGGGGCTCGCCGTCGTCGGTGGCAGCCTCTTCCGCCAACGACCGGCCGTTACACGGAGAGTAGTCGTCGCCTTCGGGCCGTGGATGGTCACCGGGGCGGCGTTACACGTTCTCTACCAGCTCGAAAGCGCACCGGCCGTCGTGGCACCGCTCCTGAGTGCCCCGACGGTGTACGCCACGACCTTCCTCGTCGCTGGCGGGGTCTGGACGACGCTCGTCGCCATCGAAGGCCTCACTGTGCCCACGCTACTGGGTGGCGTCGGTTTCGTCACGGCCATCCTCGCCAGTGCAGTCGTGCTGGCGGCCGGGGCAGCCAGCGGCAGCCTCTCACTGCAGTTCCCGGTACTCGGTCTGCTCCTCTCGATCGTCTTCACGGCCGTCGTGTACGTACTCGTCCGGTCGGTTCGACCGTCGATCACGACGGCGACCGGCAGTCTCGGTGCGCTCGTCGTGTTCGGGCACGTTCTCGACGGCGTCTCGACGGCGATCGGTGTCGATCTGTTCGGAACGGCAGAGCGGAGCCCGATTCCCCGCGCGATCATGGACGTCGCCGGGTCACTTCCGACAGCATCGGTCGTCGGGACCGGCTGGTTGTTCGTCCTCGTGAAGGTCGGCGTCGCCGTGGCAGTGCTCGCCCTGTTCGCCGATTTCGTCGAAGAAGACCCCGTTCAGGGAAACGTCGGTCTCGGCGTCGTCGCCGCTGTCGGCCTCGGACCAGGAGCGCACAACCTCTTGCTGTTCGCTGCCGCACCGATATAGGTAGCCGTTCGATCACCCCGACCGTCGTGCGTGTCGCTTCCGCCCGTTCCGGTGGACCATGAGAATTCTGACCCACCACTCACCGTAGCGACTGCGTCAGCGACTCGAAGAGGGGATCGCTGCCCGGCGATCCATAGGGGAAGCTAACGTCGGCGTTACGAACGCCAGGTCTCAGACGGAGGCCAGTGGCTATCAGGCCGGCGAGTGAGAGAACGTGTTGGGGGGTACGAAATGGGGGCGGAAGTGACCGCCCCGTGGTGTTGGGTTGGGGGTACGAGAGTGAGGTTCGGTGTTTGTGGGGTGAGGGGGTGTGGACGCGGCAGACGAAGACGGACACCGAACGGAACCGTCCACGTCTCCGCGTCCCTATCCGTTCAATACGCTCGGTGAATCATAAAGGTTACTGCTCGTGAACCTTACTTCGTAAGGGCGAAATTTGGAGTTAGAGCCTCTGAGCAGTAATGGTTAGAATCCCAAGGTTAATGCGTATGCACGAAATATGGATGTATATGTCCTCAGACTCCGACTCAGACGAGTATCCTCGGGCACCCGCCCAGAAGGCTCGTGACGAGAACATTCTCGGAGTCTTCGAGGCGACCGACGACCCGGTACTGACGACGTCGGAGGTCGCCGAGGAGCTACCCATCGGCAAGCGTGCGACGCTCAACCGATTGGAAGACCTGGTCGATCGGGAGGAGATCGACTCGAAGGACGTTGGCGTCGGACGTGTGTGGTGGCGTGCAACACCTGCCGAACCCGAAGAACCCGAGAGTGAGGCCGCTGAAGTCGACGTGCCAGCCGACGAACCAGCCGAGGTTTCACCGCCCCCGGGTGCACCGGTGACAGAGCCGATGAGCCGGCCACCACAGGCTTCGGAGATCGAGGAGAGCCCGAAGTGGGCCTTCATCGGGAGCCTCGGCCGGCACTCGATTTTCGCGGGGATTTTCCTGCTGGGACTGTTGATTACCGAGACGTCGACGCCGACTCAGCAGTTACTGCCCGTCTCCGTGGGCCGGCTGTTCCTGACGGCGTTCGTGTTCTTCCTCATCGGCTTCCCGTCGTACGTCACGTACCGGACGAAGCAGTACGTCGAGTCGACGGACCTCTCGCTGTCGCAGTTCCTCGGTCCGATATCGAGTGGCGGTGAGGATTCTGGAACGTGATCGTCGCACACGCAACGCACGTGACACCCTTGCCGGCACCGCTCTGGGTAGCCGTCGCGATCCTCTCCGGCTTGGCCGCAGCGATCTTCATGAACGTCCCGATGCTGGGCCTCCCGGAGGGGTACACGCCGGCAGTCGTCACCACGTCGGTGATCCAACAGACCGTTCCCTCGCAGGTGTCCAGCCGTGCTGCCGTGGCCGTTCACCACGCGTTCGGCCCGCTCGCAGGCGCCGCGTACGCTGTCTGTGGGATCGCCCTGGACGGCGTCTTCCCCCCGGTCTCCCGCGTGGCGGGTCTCTCTCTCGGCGCACACGCCGTCGCCGTCGCGCTCGTCACCGCGTTCAGCTTCGGGGTGTTCGCGTACAACATTCTCCCACAATACGGGGGTGCTGCCCGCGACCGGGCCGGAGCCGTCCGGCGGCACTGGCTCGCGTCGACGGCGGTGTTCGGTGCGTCGCTGGGGATCGTCGTGCCGCTGGCGGCGACCGCAGTCCGATGAAGTCCCCCGTGGTTTTGTAGTGGCCCTCCCAAGGGAGTCGCATGTCCAAGCAACCACATCTCCTGGTGAGCGAAGGGGACCTGGCCGACGTCGCACTGATTCCCGGTGACCCCGGTCGCGTCGACCGGATCGCGTCGCTCTGTGACGACTCGACCGTCGTCGCCGAGAACCGCGAGTACAAGGTCGTCAACGCCACCTTCGAGGGACGAGACCTGACGATCTGTTCGACCGGCATCGGCTGTCCGTCGGCAGCGATCGCCGTCGAAGAACTCCACGCGGTCGGCGTCGAGACGGTCATCCGCGTCGGGACCACCGGGGCGCTCCAGGCCGGCATCGAGATCGGCGACATGGTCGTCGCGACCGGGGCAGCCAAAGACGAGGGGACCTCGAAGCGCTACGAGAGCGAGACGCTCCCCGCCGTCCCCGACTACGACGTGCTGTCCGCGCTGGTCGACGCTGCGGAGGCAAACGGCGAGGACGTCCACGTCGGCCCGATCGCCACTGACGACGCCTTCTACGCCGAAACCGAGGCGTACGTCGACGACTGGGAAGCCGCGGGGATGTTGGCCGTCGAGATGGAGGCCGCAGCCGTGTTCTCGCTGGCTCGGCGAAAGGGAATGCGAGCAGGCGCTATCTGTACGGTCGACGGCAACCTCGTCGAGGGCACGCAGAAGGGCGAAACCGACGACGAGGAGCTGCCGACCAAAGCGAAGAACAACGTCGAGCGCGCCATCCGAATCGCACTGGCTGCGACGACGACGCTCTGAATCCGGGCACTGTCTCGTCGGAATTATTTTATTTGATCACCGGAAACGGAGAAATACTTGCCGGGGTGGTAGGATTCGAGATCACGTTATGGTACTGCACGTCGACGACGACGAGGAACTGCGGAAGCTGGTGTCCGCGTGGATGGGAGCGCACACCGAGGACATCGAGATCATCGCGAAACGGGACGCCGACGCAGCGCTCGCGACGTTGCGGTCGACGTCCGTCGACTGCATCGTCAGTGACTACGAGATGCCGGGCGCCGACGGCCTGACGTTTCTGGAGCGGGTTCGAGAATCCCACCCGAACCTCCCGTTCATCCTCTTTACGGGGAAAGGGAGCGAAGAGATCGCCAGCGAAGCGATCTCCGCCGGCGTCACCGACTACCTCCAGAAACAGAGCGGCACCGAGCAGTACGAGGTGCTCGTCAACCGCATCCGGAACGCGGTGGAGCGGCGACGCACACAGGCGGCCCTCGAAGAGAGCGAACAGAAGTACTCGACGCTGGTCGAAGAGGCGAACGACGGCGTCCTCATCGTCCAGAACGGAACGTTCACGTTCGCAAACGAGACGGCGGCGACGATCCTGGGCACGACAGTCGACGAGGTTCAGGGGGCGTCCATGCCCTCCTTCGTCGTCCCGGAGGACCGGGAAATCCTTGCCGACCGGTACGTGCGACGCGAAGACGGCGGCGACGTTCCGAACCGCTACGAGTTCACTGCCCTCCGGCCAGACGGCGAGCGCGTGCCCATCGAACTGACGTCCTCGCGGATCACCTACGACGGCGAGCCAGCAGTGATGGCCATCTGTCGGGACGTCTCAGAGCGCACGAGCCGCGAGCGCGAACTCGAACAGTACCGGACGCTCGTCGAGACCGTCGGTGACCCGATGTACGTCCTCGACACGGAGGGCCGGATCACCATGGTCAACGAGGGGTTCACTGACCACGCGGGCGTTCCGCGGAGCCAACTCGAAGGTGCTCACGTCTCGGAGTACATGAGCGAGGAGGCAGTCAGGAAGGGGACGACGCTCATCCAGGAGCTCCTCGAAAGCGATGGCCGAGACCGCGGCCGCTTCGAGTTCGAGACCGACCTGCGCGAGGACCGCCGTATCTTCGAGGACAACGTCGCCATCCTGACCGACGAAGACGACGAATACGTCGGGTCCGTCGGGATCCTGCGGGACGTGACCGAGCGCAAAGAGCGCGAGCGGGACCTGGCCATGTACCAGACGATCGTAGAGACCATTCCCGACGTGGCGCTCG
This sequence comes from Halorientalis brevis, assembly GCF_042678165.1. GTDB lineage: Archaea > Halobacteriota > Halobacteria > Halobacteriales > Haloarculaceae > Halorientalis > Halorientalis brevis. Next base: position 346,034 of record NZ_JBHUDJ010000001.1, read on the forward strand.
CCATCGACGCGGGTGGGACTATCATCGAGATCAACGAGACCGGCGCCGAGATGATCGGCCGACCGAAATCCGAGCTCCTCGGCACGTCGATCCCGGAACTGGTCACGGACGGCGTCGTCGCGGAGTCGGCCCTCGAGAAACACGTCGATGCTCTCCGTGACCTCCTCTCTGCCGACAGCGACGCTGACGAGGCCGTGTTCGAGTTCGTCGCCTATCAGGACGACGGCGAGGAGCGGATCTTCGAGAACCGACTCGCCCTCCTCCCCTACGAGGACGCGTACCGGGGCACGACGGGGATCGTTCGTGACATCACCGAGCGCAAAGAACGCGAACGACAGCTCCAACGACAGAACGAACGCCTCGACGCGTTCGCCGACGTGCTCTCCCACGACCTGCGAAATCCCCTCGGAGTCGCGATGGGACGCGCCGAGCTCCTCCGCAGGGAACTGGCCGACCGATCGGCCCCCGGCGAAGGAACGCTCACGACCCACCTCGACCACGTCGATCGCGCGCACGACCGCATCGACGACATCATCGACGACGTCCTCACGCTGGCCAGACAGGGAGAAACCGTCGCTGACAGCGACCGCGTCGCCCTGACGACGGTCGCCGAAGACGCCTGGCTCCACGTCGAGACGCGAGAGGCGACGCTCCGCGTTCCCGACGCGGGGGCGATCCGGGCCGACCCGAACCGACTCACGCGCCTGCTGGAGAACCTCTTTCGGAACGCGGTCGAACACGGCGACTCGAACGTCACCGTGACGGTCGGCGTCACCGACGACGGGTTCTACGTCGCCGACGACGGGCCGGGGATTCCCCCAGCGGAACGGGATCGGATCTTCGAGTCCGGGTACTCCCGTTCGCCAGACGGGACCGGCTACGGACTCGCGATCGTCGCCGAGATCGCTGGCGCCCACGGCTGGGACGTCACCGCCACCGAAAGCGCGTCGGGTGGCGCGCGATTCGAGTTCTCCTCGGTCGAGACGAGGTAGCGGCGGATCGTTTTTATACGCTGGTCAGCATAGGCCACCCCATGCGCGACCGGTTGCGTGAGCGCTACCACGCCGCACTGACGCGAATCAGGCGGTTCGAGCGCCGCGAGAGCTACGAGATCCGTCGCTGGCTCGAGAATACGCGCAACCTCGTTCACCTCTCGATCGTGATTTTCGTGCCGCTGCTCATCGCGCTCGTGACCTGGCTGTCCAACGCAGTCGGGATTTTGCCGTATCTCCTCTTTCCGCCGCTGGCGTCAGGGACGTACACGCTCTTTGCCGAGCCCGAAAGCGAGTACGCCTCCCCCAGCCGGTTCATCGGCGGCCTCACGATCGGTGCGTTGTGTGGCTGGTTCTCCTACGAACTCCTGACGGGAAGCACACAGTCCGGCGGCTTTACCGTCTCGCCGACCGCCGCAGCGGTCAGTATCTTCCTGACCGGGCTGGTGACGTGGCTCCTGAACGTCGAGGAAGCGTCCGCGTACTCCAGTGCGCTCCTGGTCCACATCATCGACGTGGGAAACGTCGCCGACATCTCGGTCGTGCTCGTGTCGGGCGTGACGGTCACCGTCACGCCGCAACTCACGTACGTCGCCAGCGTGTTCGTCTCCTCGACGCTCGTCGCAGGCGCGTTCGTCGTCTGGTACCGCCAGTTCTACGAACAGCGTGCCCAGTACCTCTACGAATCGACGAAGGGGGACGACCACGTGCTGGTCCCGATGCGAACCGAGTCCGCGGACCAGACGGCGATGCTCGGCGCCCGACTCGCCGCGGCCCACGACGCCGGGAAGGTCGTCTTGCTCGACATCGTGGACAGTGAAGCGGTCGCGGCCGCCCAGCGGGAACTCCTCAGCCGTGACGCCGCCCGGCTCTCCCCGAACGTCGGCGCAGACGGCGGCAGTCCAAACTCCGAGGAGACGGTCTCGGAGGGCGCGACCGACTCGGAGCCGCGATCACCTGGTCTCTCTCCCGCCGACCTCATGGACAAGATCGCCGCCGACAGAGCGGTCGCGGCGGCAGCGACGCGGCTCGAAGAGCGGGCGGCCGAGATCGAAACACAAGTCGGCGTCCCCTGCGAGGTCGTCGTCGCCGTCGACACCGGGAACACCGCCTCGCTCGTCCTCGAGACGGCGCGGCAGGCGAACTGCGACCTCATCGCCACGCCCTACGAGGAACAGTACGGGAGCCTCTCGCCGTTCGTCCGCTCGTTGTTTCGGGGGAACGTGGACGTGCTCGTTCACCGCTCACAGAGCGGGCGAACCCGGTGGCGGCGCGTGATGGTCCCCGTCCGCCGGGCAGGAGACGTCGCCCACGCGATGATCGACTTCGCGATCCGACTGACGGGACAGACCGGACAGGTCAGCGTCTGTAACTGCGTCGAGCAGGGACGGAAGATGCGGCGCGCCCAGGAGATGCTCTCGGACCTGGTCGACCCGTTCGACGGGCCACTGGAGACGCTCGTCTCCCCCGACCCCATCGCCGAGTTCCTCGATCATCACGCCGCCGAGTACGACCTCGTGTTCATGGGCGCGAGCATGGACCGCAGCGCCGCCTCGCGGCTCATCTCGCCGCCGACCTTCGAGCGAATCCAGGACCTCGACTGCGACGTGGCCATCGTCGACCGCAAGTTCCGCCAGTGATTCTCACTCTTCGAGGAGTCGGTCGGCGAGCGACTCGACGTCCGCGTCGCCGAGCGCCGACTCGACGAGCAGGTGGCCGCCGATCAGCGCCGGACTGATGACCGCGTCCGCCCCCGCACGGCGCAGTTTGTCGACGTTCTCGCGTTCGGTCGCGGCCGCGACGATGCGAATATCGGCATTGAGTGATTTGGCGGTGAGGATCGCCAGCGCGTCGTCGGCGTCGTTGTTCGTCGCCGCGACGACCGCGCGAGCGTCCGCGATGCCGACCTGGTGGAGCGGGTCCTCGTCGCTGGGGTCGGCCGTGAGTACGTCGACGTCGCGGTTGCGGAGGTCCGCGGCCGCGGCCGTGTCGGTGGTCACGACGACGAACGGCGTCGCGCCCTGGAGCTCCTCGATGATCGGTTCCGTCAGGTCGCCGTAGCCGAGGACGACGACGTGGTCCTCGAGCAGTTCGAGCTGTCTGTCAGTCATGGTTCCGAGTGCATGTGCGAGTCTGGCCTCGATGGCCGGACCGAGCAGCGAGCCGAGTGCCAGCGCGAAACTGACCGTCCCGAGCAGGACGACCGACATGGAGAACAGTCGCGCCCGCGCGGACAGCGAGGGGACGACGTCCCCGTAACCGACCGTGCTCGCCGTGACGATGGTGTAGTAGATCGCGTCGGTGAGCGTGTTGACGCCGTCGAACTCCGCGCGCAGCGCGTAGGCTCCGACCGTTCCGTAAACGAGGGTCCCCGCGAGGGCGGCACCCGCGGCCAGTTGCGCCGTCGAGAGGTCGAGGTGTCGGTCGAACCGCCGGTAGTTGATGAGGACGGCCGGCAGTGAGAGCAGCGACAGCACCACGAGCGGGTACGACGCGACGTTCGACTGCGCGAGCCCCTGGAGCGCCGTCATCGGCAACAGCAGGACGGTCGAATACCAGGCCACGCGCAGTCCCCTGCGGAGGCCGAGGGCGCTCCCCAGCATCAGAAAGCCGGTGAGTGCGCCGGTGAACCCGGCGGTCTGGGCGACGGCCGTCGGGACGTGGGGCGCCAGTGGCCCCTGGACGTCGGTGGCACCGATTTTCAGGATGCCAGTCCCGAACGAGAGCAGCGCGACGATCGTCGTCGTGACGACGGCCGCGCGGGTGCGGAGCAGCGTCCCCCGGGGTGCCATGTCCACCGTTCGGAGGGGCGGCCGGATAAGTTCGCGGGACAGGCGAACATCGCCGGCGGTCGCCGGGCGAGTTTGTAACCGGAAACGGTGTCGCCAGTACTGGTTAGTGAGCAGGTGGCATGCTCCGGCGTATGGCGTCGGCACCAGTCGAGATCCTCCTCGGCATCTATCTCGGAATCCTCACCGGCATCATCCCGGCGCTCGTGTCGTGGGCGCTGGGATTCGGGTTTAAGTACTTCACCGGCGTGACCATCCCGCCCCTGGGCGTGTTGGTCCTGGCAGTCGCGCTCGCCGGAGTCAGCGGCGGCCTCCTCGCGCTGGCGAATCCGGCAGTGACCGAATCGGCGAATGCGCCCACGCTCGTCACCGGCATCCTCGTCGTGGCCGCGCTCTCGCTGTACGCACACGCGAAGGGCGATCAGATGGGCGAGACCGTGCCAAAGCGGCTCTCGCTGTCGACGCTCCGCGAGCGGACGCTCTCGCGTGACGTCGTCGAACTCATCGGCGGCCTCGACGAAGTCAGGATTCGCGTCACCGGCGACGTGGCGGACATGGAGGGGTTTCCACCGTTACCCGCCGACCTGCGGGCAGAGATCCGCGACGCCGAGTACACGTTCCCGGCGGACCTCCGGATCTCGGCGCTCGAAACGCGATTCGCCGAACGACTCCGGACCGAGTTCGACCTCGGCGACGTGGCCGTCAGCATCGACGAGCGCGGCCAGGCGTCGGTCGTCGCCGCCCCGCCGTTCTCGGGACTCTCGAAACGCGTCTCCATGGGAGAACGCGCAGTCTCCGTCGAGACGCTCGTTCCGACGGGACTCGCGCGCGGCGACGAGGTCCGACTCGTCACGGACGGCGGGCGACTCGTCGGAACCGTCGTCAGCGCGCAGTCGGACGAGAACGCGTCCGGCCGGGAGCAGCCGGCAGCGTCGACACGCGACGCGGCCAACCCGACTGAAGACGACGAGGAACCCGTCTCGTCGCCGGTCCGAGCGCCGACGACGACCGGCGGTCGCGGTCGGCTCACCGTCGCCGTCCCACACCGGGACGCGGGAGAACTGGTCGAGGCAGACGCCGTCCAGGTCGTCGTCGAGGCCCAGGGGAGCCGTCTGGAGTACGAACTCGTCTCGCTCCTCCGGCGAAACGGCAAGCTGTTCCAGCGGTTCACGGTCACGTCGGGCAGTCCGATCGAGGGCGCGACGCTCGGGACGGCAACCGTCCGGGAAGCCTACGGCGTCGCGGTGCTGGCGGTCAGACGGCAGTCCGGCTGGACGCTCGTGCCGACGGGAACCTTCGAGTTCACGGAGAGCGACGACGTGTTCGCCGTCGGCAGCCGCGACGCGCTCGACCGCTTCGCGGAGGCAGTCGCGTAGCGATGTCGATCGAGACGGCGGCGGGACTCGCGCTCCAGGACGTCTCGGTGATCGACAACCCGGTGATCGCCGTCACCCGACTGGTGGGGATGGCGCTCCTCTCGGGATCGCTCTCCGGCACCGTCGCGCTGGTGTTCCGGTGGTACGCCAACGAACGCGTCCAGCCCGGCCTCCCGGTTCTCGTCGGCCTCAGCGGGGTCGCTGCGTATCTCAACACCCGCCGCGCCCTCGGACACGTCATCACCGGGACGGGACCGGACCCGCTTTCGACGACGACGGCGCTGTTCAACGTCAGCGCGTTCCTCGTCGCCGGCGTCGCCGCGTACGGCGCGATCGCCGTCGGAGACCGCCTCGGCAAAGACGTGTTCGTCGCGGCCGGCGGTCGAAAGGTCAACGGCGAGGTGAGCCGCGTCGTCGAGGCCGTCGGCCGGGTCATCGCCGTCGAACTCCCCGAGGAGATCGACGACATCGTCGGCTACGATCCCGTCCCGGCGGAGACGAAAGCTCAGCTCGCCGGCCACACGTTCCTCTTTCCGAAGCGATTGACCGTCGGCGAGCTCGAACAGCGACTGCGAACCCGGCTCAAAGCCGACTACGACGTCGGCCACGTGGACGTCGACGTCGCAGCCGACGGCAGCGTCGAGTACCTCGCGCTGGGCGCGCGCGCCGCCGGGATCGGCCCGACGCTCCCGCCGGAAACGGCCGCCGTCGCGATCAACGCCGACCCCGCGTTCGCGGCCAGCGCCGGCGACGTCGTTCAGGTCTGGACGACCGACCCGATCGAGCACGTGACGACGGGCGAGATCCGCGGCATCGCCGACGACGTGGTGACCCTGGCGATCGACGCCGCCGACGCGGACGGACTCGATCAGACCACCCGGTACCGGCTGGTGACGCTCCCCGTCGAGCCACGCGCCGACCGCGAGTTCACGTCGCTGCTCCGGGCTGCAGACGAGACGATGAGCATCGTCACCGTTCGCGACGGGAGCCCGCTCGCCGGCCAGCCCCTCGGCTCGCTCGCCGTTACCATCATCGCCGTTCGGGTCGCCGACGGCGACGTCGAAACCCTCCCGAAACGCAGTCGTCTCGTCGATCCAGGCGACGCGCTCTACGCCATCGCTCGCCCGGAGGAACTCCGCAAGCTCGACGCGGCGGCTGCCGCTCGCGGCGACACTCCCGAGAGCGAGCCGACCGAGCCGCCCGCCGAAGGGGACTGAGCGGACCCGGAATCCTCTTTGTCGCCGCGGCCGCCTCTTCTGGTATGCAGTGGAAGCTCTTCGCCAATCTCGCGGAGACTGTCGGTACCAAGGAAGTCTCGGTGGACGTCGATCCCGGCGCGACGTTCGGCGACGCGCTGGACGCGCTCGTGGACGCCCACCCGGAACTCCGCGAGGAAGTGCTCGACGAGAACGGCGAGATCGAGGACCACATCCGCGTCCTCCACAACGGGGACAACCCGTTCGTCGAGAAGGACGGGTACGAGACGGAATTGGCAGAGGGCGACGAACTGGCGCTGTTCCCGCCGGTCAGCGGTGGCTAACTCTCACTCAGGTCTTTCTCCAGCACGAACTCGGGTGCCTCGCCGACGTTCGCCCGCGCGTACGCCGCGTCTGAGACGTGGCGCGCAGTTTCGGGGATGACGACCCGCGTCTCGTCCACGCCGAGCGCCGCGGCGTCGCGTTCGATGGCCGCGAACACCGTCTGCGCGGCCGGAACGTCCGTCCAGGTCGCGAAGCCGTACTCGGCGTACCGCGTCTCACCGTCCGTACTCTCGTAGTCACGCACGCGCACGGCCGCCGCGCGCGTCCCGTTCTCGCCCTGCACCGCGAACACGCGCTCGTCGTCGGCTACGTCCAACAGCTGCTGGCGAGACAGTTCCGAGACGGCCCACGTCTCCGTCGGATCGAGCATCAGGCCGCGAAGCTCCGCCGTCACCGCGGAGCGCTGCCAGCAACTCCAGGCGGCCGCGGCGTCGTCGGTGACCGACAGCTCCCCCGAGGTCTCGGCCGGCGCTTCGGCGTCGGCGTCAGGCTCCGGATGCGCGAAGCGAAACTGGGTCGCTGGTTCGAAGCCCACCGCTCGCGACTGCCCGAGGCCGGCGTCGTTCCACGAGAAAACGAGGTTGCGACACACCGTCGCGCCCCGGTCGCGCGCCCACTCGAACACGGCCTCGGTGAGCGCGACGGCGACGCCTTCACCTCGGAAGTCGGGGTCGACGCGCATCCCCTGTGCCCAGGCCTCGTGGTCGCTGAGCAGGACGCCCTGGCAGAGCCCGACCACGTCACCGTCGACTTCGGCGACGAGCGTCCGCTGGCTCGGACCGTCGGACGCTACCCACTCGCGGAACACGTCGGCGATGTAGTCGCCGACGTCGCGGTCGGCCCAGGTGTCCTCGGTGAACGCCGCGACCGCCTCGTAGTCGTCGGCCGCGGCCTGGCGGACGGTGGGCGCCATCGTCTCAGGTCCAGGGAACGGAGCGGTCGGTGATCTCGCCAGCGAGCGGTTCCTGCATCGTCTCGGCGACGTCCTCGGCGTTTGCGAGCGCCCACATCAGCTTGACTTTGGCCGTGCCGGGGAGCATGTCCTCGCCTTCGACGACGCCGGCGTCGAGCAGATCCCGGCCGGTGTCGTAGACGCGATCGCAGACGCGCCCGTCGAGACACTGGCTCGTCATCACGACGGCGGTGCCGGCGTCGGTCAGTTCGTCGATCGTCTCGATCCAGTCGGTGTTGACGTGGCCGAGACCGGTGCCCTCGATGACGACGCCCGCGGCGCCGTCGGCCGCGGCTTCGAGCAGCGCGGGGCTGGTGCCGGGCGTGAACTTCACGAGGTCCACGTCGGTTTCGAGGTCGTCGGCCAGCGCCAACTCGCGCTCGCCGCGCTCGACGTGGTCTCGGTTGAAGGTGACCTCCTCGGCGTCGTAATCGACCTGCCCGAGCGGTTCCGAGCCGACGGTCTCGAAGGCGTCGCGCCGAGAGGTGTGGTTCTTCCGAACGCGCGTCCCGCGGTGGAGCGCGCAGACGTCGTCGGACTCGCTTTCGTGCATGCAGACCAGCACCTCCGCGCAGTCGTCCTTGGCGGCCTCGACCGCGCAGACGGCGTTCATGACGTTGTCCGAGGACGGCCGGTCGGCCGAGCGCTGGCTCCCGGTGAACACGATGGGAACCGGCGTGTCGAGCATGAAGGCGAGCGCCGAGGCGGTGAACTGCATCGTGTCGGTCCCGTGCATGACGACGACGCCGTCCGCACCGGCTTCGATCTCTTCTTTCACTGCGTGGGCGAGGTCCTGCCAGACGTCGGGCGTCATGTTCTCCGAGAGGATGTTCGCGACGACGCGACCCCGGTAGTTCGCACGGCCGGCCAGGTCCGGGACGGCTCGCAGCACGTCCTCGGCGTCGAACTGAGCGGTCACTGCGCCGGTGCGGTAGTCGACGGTCGAGGCGATGGTCCCGCCGGTCGAGATGAGCGAGATGGTCGGCAGGTCCTCGTCGAACTCGATTTCGGACTCGCCGTCGGTGTCCTGTGCATCCTCGACGGCGTACACGTCAGATTCGAGTACTTCCACGTCCGCCGCGTCGCGGTCGACGCCGACGTTGTACCCGCTATCGAGCTTCACGACGAGGTTCTCCGTCGTCGTGGAGGGCAAGAGGACGCCCTCGTACGTCTGGTCCGCGCGGTCGACGCGGACCCGGTCCCCTGGGTTCATACGCTCGCGTACCGCACGCCCGGACTTGAAACCATCTTTTCGCGCACCGCGCCGGGAAAAGACTCACGTCCGCACAGGTCGAATTCTCACACACGATGGCTGAACGAACCGACCAGCGAGATCGGTCGGTCGACGACTCCGCAGACCTGCTCGACGACGCCGGCGTCAGAGCGGACGTCGATCCGGGCCCGGACGTCGACCGCGGACCGGGGCCGGACGAGCCGGCAGCAGCCGCCAGCGAGGCGACGATCACCAGCCGGCTCCGAGAAAGCCTGGCGTCGCCGTTCAGCGGCCTGTTCTCCGTGCGGGTGTTCCTGTTCGTTCTCGGACTCGTGCTGGTCGCGATGGTCGCCGCGGGGTCCGTCGTCCCGATCCCGTTCCTCGGCGGCCTCGCCGGGTTCGTCGGGATCGCGACGGTCGGGTTCGGCGTCGGACTCGCCGACGCCAGACCTCGGTACCTGGAGTTGCTGCTCGCCGGGGCGATCGCCGCCGGCCTCGGCACGCTACTCGACCACCTGATCCTCGCTGCGTTCGGGCTGGGACTGCCGCTGGTCGTGCTCGGCGTCGGTGCCGGGAGCCTCGCCGGACTCGTCGGCCACTACTTCGGTCGCGACCTGCGCGACGGCCTCACGAGAGACCTCTAGTCGCGGAGCCGCCACTGACCGCCGTCTTTGCCGACGATGCCACGCTCGGCGAGTTCCGACAGGGCCTCCCTGACGACCGGGTTCGGGGCTTCGGTGCGCCGGGTGAGCTCGTCGACGGTCTTCGGGCCATCGGCGAGCGTCCCCAGGAGGTCAGCGTACAGTCGCGTGTCGTCGGTCCCGAGTTCGTCGCTGAGTCGCTCCATCACGTCGGCGAGTCTGCCCTGAACCCACCGCTGGGCCATCGACAGCTCGTTCTCGAGCTGTTCGAGCGTGTTCAGCTCCGCGGCGAGGTCGGCGAGTTCGCTCGCGTCGTCCGTGTTGAACTCGATCTTGAGATGGCGGCAGGTCGATCCCACGTCGAGACTCTGGCTGGCCGGGTAGGCGCTTTTCATGCCGAACCCGTAAGGGGAGACGCTCACCTCCAGGCGGAGGTTCTGAGAGATGAAGTAGTACTTCCGGCGCTGGTCGTCGACGCGACTCTCGATGAGGCCCGCCTCCTCTAACTTCCGGAGGTGGTCGATGACTGCCTTGGGGCTCACACCGAGGTACTCGCTGATCTCCGTCACGTAGCAGGGCTTCCGTGCGAGCAGCCGGAGGATACGCCTGCGATTCTCGTTACCCAGGAGGTTGAGTAACTCGGCGGAGTCCATTTACCGGACGTAAGCGAAGGGTAGTGAAAAGGTTAACTGCAAGCCGCCGGCGCGTCACCGACCACGTGGGTTGCCGTTGCCGCCCGGTTGGGAGCCCCCATTGCCGCCCGGTTGGGAGCCCCCATTGCCGCCCGGTTGGGAGCCCCCATTGCCGCCCGGTTGGGAGCCTCCACCGCCGGCCTTCTGAGAGTCTCCGTCACCGGCCTTCTGGGAGTTGCCACGGTCGGCGTTCTCGTTGGGTTCATCGCCAGCGCTTCCACTGGACGGGTTCTCGTCGGCACTCGGGCTCCCGGCGCCCTGACCGTCACCGCTCTTCGGGTTTCCCGAACCACTGCCCGCGCTCTCGCTATCCTCGGAAGCGACGCCAGTATCGTCGTCAGGAGCGTTCGCTGCCCCGTTAGCTGCGTTTTCGGAGTCACCTGACCGCCTGGACTCGCCCGCGTTTGGAGTCCCGCTGTCGGACCCGTTGTTCCCAGGGCCTTCTGACGCGTCGTCGGCCCGTCCGGGCGCCGACTCTGACGGCCCCGTCTCGTCGGCCCCGGTCTCATTCGCGTTCGGGCCGGCCTTCGCCGGTTTCCCAGGAGCATCGGGCCCGTTCGTCTCGTTGGCTGGACCGACGTCCGCCGGTCGACCAGGTTCGGCTGGCTTCCCAGTGTCATCGGGTCGACCAGCGTTCTCCGGTGGGCCGGCTTCTTCCGGTTGGTCAGCACGGTCCGGCGGCCCACGCTCGTCGCGTCCAGGCGGGTTCACGACGGGGAGCCGCCTGGCGGTCTGTGCGACCTCGCGGCCGCTCACGTTTGCGGCTTCGGTTCGCAGTCGGTCGAGTCGCGTGTCGTTCACACCGGCGCTCGTCGCCGCGGTCTCGGTGTCGTTGATAGATTGCTGGAGCGAGTCGATCTGTTTCGTGAGATGAGTCGCCTGCGCCACGTAGGCGACCTCCGGAAGCGTGCCGTTCTCGTGTCTGGCCTCCAGGTCGCCCATCCGCGCTTCGAGACGGTCCAGTCGACGGTCGAGCGTCCGGATTCGGTTCTCGACGACGCGGTCCCGTTGGGAGCCGTTCGACGCGTTGAACTCCGCCCGCCACATGCCCGCGTCGATGGACCCGTTGACCTCGGCCGAGCTCGCCTGCATAAACGAGGAGATCTGCGTCCCCAGGCTCACGCCACCGCTACTCGATCCGTTCGTCTCGTTTGCCGCGAGCGCTGCCGCCGGGCCCGTGGCCCCGTCACTGGCCGTCGAGCCAGCAGCCGGGGCCACCGCGAGCGCAGTCCCCACAGCGACCAGTAGTACAACCAACGTAGCCTGACGGACGCTCATGTTACTCACCCCTTATCCAGAAAGACACAAAAAAGCGAACATCCGTTCGTACCGTTCAACCGACCACGTTCGCGGACTCACATCGTCTAATAGCGTTTACTTTCCGTTCTGACCCGGTAATCTATCGAGCGCGAGACCGGCGAGCGCGACTGAGAGCAGGGAGAGTATAACCGTCGAAACGACCAGTACGAGCGTCGGTTCGTACCGCAACGGCGGATGCAGGCCGAACCCGTAGTCGAGGATATCGTTTCCCACCGACAGGACGAGTGCGGCCGCCAGCGCGCCCCGAGTAGTCGCTCCATAATGGGGGATTAGGTACGCTTCAGCGACGAAACCGAGGTGCGTGAGGATGATACCGAAGTACGCCCACACCGCTGGAAAGTACGCCGTAAAGCCGAGATTGAGGGCGACGAACGTCCACAGTCCCATCTTCACGAGCCACACGAACGCGAGCGTGTGGAGGTACGCCAGGACCCGCGTCCGAGGCACGGCGTCGAGCGGCCGGCCGATGAACGGAAGCAACGTGGCGATCGACAGCGCCATCAGGAACACTGCGACCGGCGAGTCGACGTAGAACGGCCAGAGGAACGTCGAGACCCCGGGCATCGTCGCGACGTAGTATTGGATGCCGACCAGCACCGCGAACACGTTCGCCACGAGCAGCCAGACGAGGCTCGGCGCGTTTCCGAGATAGTACTGTGCCCACCGCGCGGGGATGACCCGCCCCTCACGTCGCCACATTACCCCATCCTGCCCGCCCGTCCCCAAAGCCGTGTCGCCTCCGACCGCCCGAACCCGCTGTTTGCACGACGGCATAAGTCCACTGGCCAAGGCTTTTATCCGATCGGTTGGTAGGCGTTATCGTATAGCATGTTCGAACGGTTTTCGAGCGGATACTACCTCGGCCGGTTGTACGTCGAGCCGGACGAGCGGGAAACGGCAGCCATGTGTCGCGAGCAACACGAGCGAGTCAACGAACAACTGTATACAGACGGCGAGGGCATCCAGCGCCTCGACAACCCGCTCGTGATGAAACTCGACGCGAGTCACTTTCCGGTGACGGGCGACGATGGGCTCCCGCCAAATACGCTCGCAGTCCCCGAAACCGTGCTCGAAGACAGTCGAATTCGGAACCCGCCCGCGCTCCGAGAGGTCCTGCTCGCAAAGGCCGATCGGGCCAAACAGCTCCTCGAACTGACGGGCCAGTTCGAGTTCGACGAGGAAAGCGACGGCAGCGGTTTCGGCGGGAATTTCGGCGGCCAGGCATTTTAAGCCCTCAGCGATTCCCTCTCCGGTGATGCTGGACCAGCTGCTCGGGCGCGCCGAACTGAAAGCGCGCATTGCGGACCTCGAAGACGAGAAGGAACACCTGGAACGACAGCTCGACGCCGAGCAGGAACGCCGCGCGGACGCGGCGAGCGCCCGCCAAGAAGCCGAAAAGCGCGTCAACCGGCTCGAAGACCGCATCGCCGAACTCGAGGGCACCGTCGACCGACTCGAAGGCGACGACGGCGGCCACCTCGACTTTCGTCGCACCGAACGGCTCCGCGGCGAGCGGCTGACCGAAGTCCTGGACAGACTCGACTCCGTCGAGACGGAACGCGAAGGCGCGCTGACGGCCTACGTCGACGCAGACGTCCCCGACCGCGTGCGGGACGCACTCGGTGAACGGGCGGCGCTCGTCTCGCGGGCCGCCCCCTGTCTCGTCTGCGTCGACGACGCGGGGCTCGTCAGCACGGCGCTTTCCGTGCCCGCACCGCCGGCCCCGTTCGCCGAGTGGAGCGCCGGCTTTTCGTTCGAGCGATCGTGGCTCGAACCGACCGGCGAGTTCACGCTCGCGCTGGTCCGATCGGACCTGTTCGCCATGGGGGAGTACGACGGCCGCGAGCGGACCGCCTTCCACGGGTTCGACTCCGAGCTGAAGAGCCAACACTCCAAGGGCGGGTTCTCCCAGGCGCGCTTCGAGCGGCTCCGCAACGAGCAGATCGACACCCACGTCGACCGCTGTCTGGAAGCGCTCGACGAGCGCGAGACCGAGCGGCTGTACGTCGTGGGCGAACGGACGGTTCTGGGCGAGTTCTCCGACGTGGCCGACGCCACGGCGACGGTCGACGCGACCGGCGATCCCGAGGACGCGCTGGCGGACGCGTTCCACGACTTCTGGACGGTCAAACTGCGCGGGCTCTGACCGTCAGCGCGACTCGACGCGACGACCCACGACAACCAGTCCCAGGAGCGCCGCGAGTGCGGCGATCGCAGTGAATCCGGGACCGTCGCCGCTGGAGGTCGTCTCGGTCGCAGTCACAGTCTCGGACGACTCTGCGTCGCTCCTTTCGGTCGCAGTCACAGTCTCGGTCGAGTCGGCGTCGCTCCTCTCGGTCGCAGTCTGCGTCTCTGTCGACTCGGTGTTGCTCCCAGCGGTGTTGTTCTGACGCGGTGACTCGGGCAGTTCGTCGAAGTCCAGCGGTGCCGGGAGCGCACCGGCACGAAGTGCGAGCGAGAGGTCCCGCGCTTCGGACATGTTCGCTGCCGTGATGACGAACTCGGGATCGTTCACGAAGTCACCCGTCTCGAACGTCTGGGCGAGTCCAGCACTCATCTGGGCCGCGGAGACGACCTCGCCGTCGTACACCGTGTACAGACAGTGGCCCGAGGCGTTGTCGGGGTCTTCCTTCGCAGTGTCGGTCTGGCAGTCCGCGATACCCTCGTCGCTCGTGAACCCGAAGTTCTGCATCGCGTTGGAGTAGTTTTGGGCGGCCTCGTCCGTCAGCGTGACCGGAACGAGAGGGGTGGTACCCGGCCGCCCCGACCGTGCCGAGCCGACGGTCTCGAAGTCTTCGTTCGTCAGCAGCGTCACGTCCCGATGGACGGTGTCGCCGTCGCGCTGGACCGGGAAGTGAGCGACCATCTCGACGCGTCCCTGGAAGGTGAGATTCTCCACGATCACGGCGGGGTCTGTATCGGTCGCCCTGATGCGGACACCACGAGCACCGCCGTCGGTCGTCACCGACGCAACCGTCGCGTCGATATCTGCGCCAGCGAGGCGCTCGTCGATGATCCTGACCGTCTCGGTCTGGGTATGTGCGCTCACGCCGTCGTGAACGGTCGCGGCCGACGCGTTCAGGCCGGCGGTTCGGAGCGCATCGCGCAGGGCCGTCGTCGAGACGTTGCCCTCGCGCACTTCGACCGCGGTCTCTTCGGGCGCGACGCGGACCGTTTGTTCGTCCACGTCGAGTTCGGCGGCGACAGTCGCGCGGATGTCGTCCACGTCTGCGTCCGGCGAAATCGTGACGTTCGTCGCTGTCGTCCCTTCGATCTCGGCCGTCAGGACGGTCTCGTTCCCGTTCGGGACGGTCGCTGCTCCGGCCGCCGAGCCGACCGTCATCGCGACGGCCAGCGCGGCGAACGCCAAGAGGACTGCAGGGCGGCGCATGACCGTAGATGACGCTCATCTAACACAAAAAGGAGGCGGTGGCGGTGTTTATGTCCGGGGACGCCGACACCCCGGCCATGAACGTCGCGATCCTCGCCCACGAGCAGTTCCCCGACCGGGCCAAGACTGCCGTGGGCATCCTCCGCTACGCGGACTACGACGTGGCCGCGGTCCTCGACCGGGAGACTGCGGGCGACCGCGTCGCCGACCACCTCGCCGACGAGCGCGTCCAGGACGCCCCCATCGTCGCCGGAATCGACGGCGTCGAGGGACCGCTCGACGCGCTCGTCATCGGCATCGCACCGATCGGTGGCGGCTTCGAGGAGTCCTGGCGGGCCGACGTCCGCGGCGCGCTCGGACGCGGCTGCGACGTCGTCTCCGGCCTGCACTACTTCCTCGAATCCGACGAGGAGTTCCGAACCCTCGCTGCAGAGCACGACTGCGACATCTGGGACGTCCGCAACCCGCCCGACGACCTCACCGTCTCGGCCGGGCGGGCGGCCGACGTGGACGCCGACGTCGTCCTGACGGTCGGGACCGACTGCTCGACGGGGAAAATGACCACCAGCGTCGAACTCGTCGAGGCCGCCCGGGAGCGCGGCGTGGACGCGGCCCTGATTCCGACGGGCCAGACCGGCATCATCGTCGAGGACTGGGGCATCCCCGTCGACCGCACGGTGAGCGACTTCACCGCGGGCGCGGTCGAGCGCATGGTCCGCGAGCGCGGCGCCGACCACGACCTGCTCGTCGTCGAGGGCCAGGGCTCGATCACGCACCCGGCCTACTCGGCGGTGACCTGCGGCATCCTCCACGGCGCGATGCCCGATCGACTCGTCCTCTGTCACGAGGCCGGCCGGGAAGCGATCCACGGCTATGAATCGTTCCCGATCCCGCCGCTTCCCCAGGTGGTCTCGCTGTACGAGGACCTCGCCGCACCGGTGTCGGCGGCGGACGTCGTCGCCGGCTCGCTGAACACCTCGCACCTCGACGACGGTGACGCGAACGAAGCGATCGTGGAGTACGCCACGACGCTGGACGCGCCAGCGACGGACCCCATCCGGTTCGGGACCGACGAGATCCTCGACGCCGTGCTATGACCCTCACCACGGACTTCACCTGGCACGACCTGCCGCTCGACGTTCCCTTCGGTATCTCCCGGGGGACGACCGAGCGGTCCGGCAACGTCGTCGTCCGCGTCACCGACGAGGACGGCACCGTGGGAATCGGCGGCGGCGCACCGGTGGAGTACTACGGCGAGAGCCGCGAGAGCGTCGAAAGCGTGCTGCCGGACTTGCTCTCGGTGGTCGAGGACGTGGACGACCCCTTCCAGCTCCAGCGCATCGAGCGACGGCTGCGAGACGTGGTCGGCGACGCGACCAGTGACCCCGCGGCCCGCAGCGCCGTCAGCGTCGCCCTCCACGACCTCGTCTGTAAGCGACTCGACGTGCCGCTGTATCGCTACTGGGGCCTCGATCCGGACCGGCCCGTCACGTCGTCGTTCACCATCGGCCTGGCCGACACCGAAGCGATGGCCGACCGCGCCGCCGAGACCGTCGACGCCGGCTACTCGGTCCTGAAAGTGAAGCTCGGGACCGACCGCGACAGGGAGGTCGTCAGGGCCGTCCGCGCGGCCGCGCCCGAGGCGACCGTCCGCGTGGACGCCAACGAGGCGTGGGACCCCGATGAGGCCGTCGCCATGACGGAGTTCCTGGCCGACCACGGCGTCGAGTTCGTCGAACAGCCGGTCCCAGCAGCCGATCCGGAGGGGCTGGCTCGCGTCCGCGAGGAGGGCGCGCTCCCCGTCGCAGCCGACGAGAGTTGCGTCACGGCCCGGGACGTGCCGGCAGTAGCCGACAGCGTCGACGTCGTGGTCGTCAAGCTCGCGAAGTGCGGCGGGCTCCAGGCGGCGCGCCGACAGATCCACACCGCTCACGCGCACGACCTCGACGTCATGCTGGGCTGTATGACCGAGAGCAACGCCTCCATCGCGGCCGCCGCCCACCTCACGCCGCTGGTCGAGTACGCCGACCTCGACGGCGCGCTCCTGCTGGCGGACGATCCCTTCGACGGCGTGCCGATGCCGGGCGGACGCATCGACCTCACAGCCAGCGTCGGGCCGGGCACGGGAGTCTCGGAGCGATGAGGGTCGGCGACGAGCGGGGCCGACGGGCGGCGCTCGTCCTGCTGCTCGTCGCCCTGCAGGTGGGGATGCTGTTCGATTACGGACGGTACGTCGAACGCCGACCGACCGCCGAGGACTTCGCCGACGACTACGGGACGTACGTCGGCCGGACAGTGCAGTTCGACGGTACCGTCGTCGCGACGGACCCCACAGTCGTCGCCGTCGACGGGACGAGCGACCGGCTCGAACTGACGTTGCACGGGTTCGATCGGTCCGTCGAGCGAGGCACGGCCGTCGACGTCTTCGGGACCTTGCACGCCGACCACACCGTGCAGGTCAAAAGCGGCGTGGCACAGCAGACGGCGAACAGAATGTACATGTACGGCATCAGTTTCGTCGCGCTCGTGTTCGTCGTCGGCCTCGGGCTGCGGGACTGGCGGTTCGACGCCCGGGCCCTCGTGTTCCGAAAGCGGAGGGACGAGTAGATGCCGGACTTCATGACGCACGTTCTCGTCGCGTACGTCGCGCTCCAGGTGAGCGCGTGGCGCGTCGACTGGCTCACGCGACCGCGGATCGTGACCGGGATGGCCGGCGCGCTCGTCCCCGACCTGGTGAAGGTCAAGCTGCTCGTTCCGTCCTATCAGGTCGAATCCGCCCTCGGCGTGGCGTTCTCGTGGGAGCCGCTCCACCGGCTCGGTGGTGCCCTGCTGACGGCGGCGATTCTGAGTCTCTTCGTCGAGCGGTCCGAGCGGCGCGTCGTGTTCCTGCTGCTGGTCGGGGGCCTCCTCTCGCATCTCCTGCTCGACGCGTTCCTCCTCCGCCCGGTGCCGTACACGTACGACCTCCTGTACCCACTGACGCACTGGCGAGCGCCGATCTTCGATCTGGACCTGTACCTGTCCAGCGATTACTGGCCGTCGATCGCGACGGGGGCGGTAGCACTGGTCGTGTTCGGCGTGACGCGGCGGCGGGAGTGAGAACGGGCCGGCCCTTACAGCCACTCGGCGAACGTGTCGTGCTCGTTCGAGCGCCGGACGTACTCTGTTTGCATCGTCGCCAGGGCGGCCTGGAGGTCGGCACCGTCGGCCAGCGCCTCGCGCACGCGCTCGATCTTCCACTGACTCGGCGTCGTCCGCGCCTCCCAGCGGGTTTCGAGGGGGCCGAGGTACGTCTCGACCGTCGACTCGGCCACGCCGAGGTCGTCGAGGCCGCGACGGGCGTACTCGAACACCTCGGCGAAGACGGTCTCGGGATCGTCGGTCCGCTCGCCGTCCGCGGTGATCCACGCGAACTCGGCGTCCAGCCCGTTCTCGACGACCGAGTAGAAACAGGCCTCGGCGGCGTCCCAGTCCAGGTCCGTAAGTGGGTGGTCGTCGACGACGAGGCCGTTGACGAGCCCGCCGACGAGACACTGGAACCCGACGATGTCGCGGATCGACGGTTGCGTCGGGAGGGGACGGTACTCGATGCGGAGCGAGCGCTCGTCGCTCAGTCCGTCGACGGGGTCGCCGCCGATGACAGTCCGGAGCCACCGCCAGTACGTCCCGCGCTTGTGATCGAGTTCCCAGAAGTTGTCCGCGTACACGTCGCCCTCCCCCTCGCCCGCGAGCCACTCCGAGAGGAACGGGGAGACGACCGGGTCCGCGACCAGGTAGTCCACCACGTCGGTCGCCGTCTCGACGTCGTCGGGCACCCGGACTTTCCGTTCTCCCGTCTGGTTGACCGACTGCTCGAAGGCGGCGATCCGGAGTTCGTGGTGGGTCTCGGTCAGGAGGCGCTCGGGGTCGACGTCCTCGTCGTACAGGTCACCGGGCAGGAACGGCGAGTTCGTCGCCAGCGCCAGCACCGGACCGAGCGTCCGGATGGCCGCGTTGTAGTATCGGGGGAACGCGTCCGTCGAGGGGATCTGGACGTGCGGTTGGATAGAGGTCGCGAGCGATTCGAACAGGATCGTCGGGAAACTGATCGACGCGCCCGGGACGTCGAACTCGATCTCGCCGCCGGCCTTCCGGACGCAGTCGCGGTCGATGCCCCAGTAGCGCGAGATCGCACGCATGTTCGAGGGGACGGTCACCCCGTCGCGTTGCTCGGTGGCGGCGAGGTACTGGTAGCTCCCCTCGTCCGGTGGGAGCGTCCACATGGCGTCGAGAACGAGGTCGCACCCCGCGTCGCGAGCCGCGTTCTGTGCCGCCGCCCACTGCGTCCGGAGCGCGTCGGCCTGGGCTTCGATCCCGGCAGTCGTGAACGGGTCCGGGTCGGTGTTCAGTTCCGCGTTGTGCAGGCCGAGTTCCTTGTTGCAGGCGTCGAAGACGTCGTCGGGAATCCGGGTCAGCGCGCCGTCGTCGACGGCGTACACTTCCAGTTCCAGCCCGACGGCGAACCCGTCGGTGTCGAGGGCGCCACGGGCGAGTTCCTCCCGCAGGAACGCCGCCTGCTCCTCGACGCGAGCCCCGAACGTCGGGTAGGTGTCGGCCGACAGCGACCGCTCCACCAGTTCCACGCGATCGGTCATTGCTCACAACCTACGAGAGCGGTCGGTTTAGCCTGTCGATTGTTCTCACCGTTTAAATTCCCGGAACATCGTCACGATATTTTTTTGATGGAGTGGCGAGAATTCAGTGGTACGAATGGTGGGGGACATAGTCACGGTCGCCGGGGGGAAAGGCGGTATCGGGAAAACGACGACGGCGATCAACGCGGGCGTCGCGCTCCAGGAAGCGGGCCACGAAACCGTCGTCGTCGACGCCGATCTCGGCATGACGAACCTGGGGAAGATTCTCGACTTGGATCACCAGCCGCGACTGCATCACGTGCTGGCAGGGGAAGCCGAGATGAGCGAGGCGATCACCGACGGGCCGGAGGGACTGTCGATTCTGGCCGGCCACGAGAGCCTCGAAGCGTTCGCCCACGGCGATCCGTCGAACCTCCGGCCGGTGTTGCACTCGCTGGCCAGGAACTACGACGTCGTCCTCGTCGACACCGGCGCGGGCGTCTCACAGGAGACGATGATTCCGATGGACGCCTCGGACGGCGTGCTCCTGGTCACGACGCCGAAATCGGTGTCGATCGTGGACGCCCGGAAGATGTCCGAACTCGCCGAGCGCGTCGAAACGGACGTCGTCGGGGCCGTCGTCACCAAAGCCGACAAGGACACGGCAGTGTCGGCCGTCGCCGACGAACTCGACGAGGAGATCCTGTCGGTGGTGCCCCAGGACGACGTGGCCGCGGCCGAGGAACCGCTCGTCGTGACCGCCAGCGAAAGCTACGCCGCACAGGCGTACCGCCGGCTCGCGATGAAGCTCACGGACTACGTCGGGACGCCCGTCAAACAGACCGCGGAGTCATAGGACGCACGCCGGTCGCACAGCGGCGCCGGCCTCTTCACCCGCTCCTGAAAGCGATCAGAAACGTCCTAAATAATTACACGCAAGGTATTTTTCCCTGTGAGTAGATATATCGGGTACGCAATGGGGGAAGTGTACGCCATCGCCGGGGGAAAAGGTGGTGTCGGGAAGACGACGGCCACCATCAACACCGGTATCGCGCTCGAACAGGAGGGACACGACGTCGTCATCGTCGACGCCGACCTCGGCATGACGAACCTGGGAGGGATGCTCGGCATCGAGCACACGCCGACGATCCACGACGTGCTGTCCGGTCGCGCACCGCTCAGTGAGGCGCTCGTCGAGGGACCGGCCGGCGTGACCGTGCTGCCGGGGGCCGACCGACTGGAGGCGTTCGTCGACGCCAGTCCGGAGAACCTGCGACCGCTGATCGACGAACTGCGCTCGTCGTTCGACGCCGTCATCGTCGACACCGGCTCCGGGCTCTGCCAGGAGACCGTCGTCCCGATGCGAGTGGCCGATTCGGCGCTGCTCGTGACCACGCCAGAAGAGGTCGCCATGGAGGACACGCGGAAGATGGCCGACCTGGCCGATTCGGTCGACACGGGACTGCTCGGGGCCGTCGTCGTGCAGGCCGAGCCGGACACGACGATCCCGGAGATCGCCGACGAACTCGGCGTGACGGTCCTGGCGGCGGTCCCGAAAGACCGCGACGCAGCCAGCGACGAACCGGTCGTCGTCAACTATCCGGACCACCTCGCGACGCAGGCCTACCGGACGCTCGCCCAGAAGGTCGGGAACTTCGTTACGGCCCGCGCGTCGGACTGAGACGGTCTGCTGGAAGGCAGTGACGCATGGACCACCCACCATCGGGTGATCGCCGCGGTACCCAGTGACGGCAAACCGTCTGAGCCGAGCCGCCGTGTCGCCCGGCTCTCAATACACTTATCCCATACGGTCGGCTTGCCACGGGTATGAGCGAGGTCACGGTCACGCTACCAGACGGTTCGACCCTCTCCGTCGCGGAGGGGTCCACCGTCGAGGACGTCGCCTACGAGATCGGACCGGGATTGGGGAGTGACACTATCGCGGGCGTCGTCGACGGCGAACTCGTCGACAAGCACGCGCCACTCACCGAGGACGTCGAGATCGAGATCGTCACGGAGTCCGCCGACGAGTACCTCGACGTGCTACGTCACTCCGCGGCCCACGTCTTCGCCCAAGCGCTCCAGCGGGAGTTCCCCGACGCGAAACTCACGATCGGCCCCTGGACGGACGACGGGTTCTACTACGACGTCACCGGCGTCGACATCGACGAGGACGATCTCGAAGACATCCAGGCGGAAGCCGAACGGATCATCGAGGCCGACTACGACATCGAGCGCGAGCTCGTCGACCGCGAGGAAGCGTTCGAGCGCTACGAGGACAACCCCTACAAACAGGACGTCCTCGAGACGGAAGCCGCCGGCGAGGACCCCGTCTCCTTCTACCAGCAGGACGATTTCTACGACCTCTGTCAGGGACCGCACGTCGACTCGACCGGCGAGATCGGCGGGTTCGAGCTGCTGGAGATTTCGGCGGCCTACTGGCGCGGCGAGGAGGAGAACGACACGCTCACCCGCGTGTACGGGACCGCCTTCCCCACCGAAGAGGGGCTCCAGGAGTTCCTCGAACAGCGCCGCAAGGCCGAGGAGCGCGACCACCGGAAGATCGGCCAGGAGATGGACCTGTTCTCCATCGACGAGACGACCGGGCCGGGGCTCCCACTCTATCACCCCAACGGGAAGACGATCCTGAACGAGCTGTCGGACTACGTCGCCGGGCTCAACCGCGACGCGGACTACCGCGAGGTTGAGACGCCCCACGTGTTCCGGACGGAACTCTGGAAGAAGTCCGGCCACTACGAGAACTACCGGGACGACATGTTCCTGCTGGACGTCAACGACGAGGAGTACGGCCTGAAGCCGATGAACTGCCCAGGCCACGCCACCATCTTCGACCAGGGCCAGTGGAGCTACCGCGACCTCCCCGTCCGGTACTTCGAGGACGGGAAGGTCTACCGGAAAGAGCAGCGGGGTGAACTCTCGGGGCTCTCGCGCGTCTGGGCGTTCACCATCGACGACGGCCACCTGTTCGTCCGCCCGGACCAGATCGAAAGCGAGGTCGAGGCGATCATGGACATCATCCTCGACATCCTCGACACGTTCAACCTCACCTACACGGTGCAGTTCGCGACCCGCCCGGAGAAATCCGTGGGCAGCGACGAGATCTGGGAGAGAGCCGAAGCCCAGCTCGAATCCGTCCTGGAGGACGCGGACATGGACTACGTCGTCGAGGAGGGCGACGGCGCGTTCTACGGCCCGAAGATCGACTTCGCGTTCGAGGACGCCCTCGGTCGCCACTGGGACGGCCCGACGGTCCAGCTGGACTTCAACATGCCCGAGCGGTTCGATCTGACCTACACGGGCGAGGACAACGAGGAACACCGGCCGGTGATGATCCACCGCGCGCTGTACGGCAGTTACGAGCGGTTCTTCATGGTGCTCACCGAGCACTACAACGGGAAGTTCCCGACCTGGCTGGCCCCCGAGCAAGTACGGATATTACCGATCAGCGACGACAACATCCCCTACGCCAAGGAAGTCAAGCACCGCCTGGGCGACTACCGCGTGACCATCGAGGACCGCTCCTGGACGGTCAAAAAGAAGATCCGCCAGGCCCACGAGGATCGGGTCCCCTACATGCTGATCCTCGGTGACGACGAAGAGGAAGCGAAGACGCTCTCCGTTCGCGACCGCAAAGAGCGCGAGACGAAAGACGTCGAGATCGACGCGTTCCGCGAGCACCTAGAGAGCGAAGTCGGCGAGCAGCGGCCGGACCCGGACTTCCTGGACTAGGCGTTCGAATCCATTTCTCGCAGCACGAACGGCCCGATGGCGAGCGTCCGCTTCGCGACGGTCGCGATGCGCAGGATGTACGCGACCAGCAGGACGAACGGCGTCAGTGCGACGACCGTCGCCGCGCTCGTCAGCCAGACGATGCCGTCGACGCCCAGGACGGTCCAGGCGACCGACGCGCCGTCGTCGACGTAGACGATCATCGCGACGGAGACGGCAAGGGCGGGGAGCGCCGTGTACAGGAGCACGCGCGAGAGGTCGATGAGTTCCCACTGGAAGTACAGCGTCTTGACGTGCTCGCGTGCGGGACCGAACAGCTCGAGGAGTTCCAGTAGTTCGTCGAGAGCGTTCGTCACGTCGTCCGGGAGTGCGTCGCCGTGCTCGGCACGGATGCGACGGGCCTCGTAGATCTTCACCGAGTAGTTGAAGTTCAGTGCGGCAGACACCACCGCGAACGTCCCGAACTGCGCGCCGTCGAGTTGCTGACTGACTCCATCGGCGTTTTGACGGATCTCCGCCGTGAGCGACTGAATCTCCTCGCGTGCCTGCGGGTCGCTGCTCTCGGTCGCGGCCGCCGCGAGCGTCTCGCTCCTGGCCGCCGCCGCGTCGACGAGTGCCCCCAGGAATGCACTGGGTTCGGCAGGCACGACGCCCACCGACAGCGTCGACGCCAGGTCCTGGCGGAACGAGAGCGCCCCCTCCATGCGGTCGCGCTGGTCGCCCAGCGGGCCGAGTTCCTGCGAGAGCACGAGCTGGTTGATCGTGACGACGAGCGTGACGCCGGTGATGATCGCCGTGGTGAGCGCCTGGAAGAGCGTATCGATCGGGTCCGTGGACGTGAGCGCCGAGCCGAGCGAAACGGGATCGAAATGCCCGAGCACGACGAACGTGAGAAACAGCCCGGCGAGCACCACGCCGGCGAGTACCCATCGATTGGCCTCCAGCAGGAGCCACAGTTTCAGCCGACTGCCCGGGACGCGACTCCGCATCGTGTCGGCGCCGTTGTCCTGATCCGCGTTCGAGGCCATGCGAAAAGGTCGCCCCACAGCCGGAAATCAGTACGCCCGGGCAATCGCCGGCCGGGCCACCGGTCCAGTGTCGTCAGCTCTTCTCTTCTTCTCTGAGTTCTTCGAGTTCCGCGTCGAGTTCCTCGTCGCTGACCTCGCTGTCGCCGGTCTCGGTGTCCGTCGTCTCCACGTCGGTCTCGACGTCGTCCGCTACCTCCCCGTCGCCTTTGCCCATCTCCTCTTTGAGCGTGTCGAGTTCGGCGTCGACCTCGCCTTCGGTGCGCATCTCTTCGAGTTCCCGGTCCAGTTGGTCCTTGTCCGAGAGGGCGTCCTCGAAGGCGCCGCTCTCCTGGAGTTCGTCCATCGCGGCCGCGCGGGCTTCCATCTCGTCGGTGCGTTCCTCGGCGCGTTCGATCGCCCGCCCGACGTCTTCCATCTCCTCGCCGGCCCCAGTCATGGCTTCGGAGACGCGGTTGGAGGCCTCGGCGGCCTTGTACCGGGCTTTCATCGTCTCTTTCTTGGTGCGGAACTGCTCGATGCGGCTCTGGAGCTGATCTTTCTTCTCGATGAGCTGATCCTGTTGGCGCTGGAGCTGCTGAATCTGGGACTCCAGATCCTCGATCTGGTTCATCTTCTGCTTTTTCTTCTCCAGTGCGCGGCGAGCGAGGTCTTCGCGATCCTGTCGCACTGCTTCCCGGGCCTGCTCGTTGTGTTTGTCGACGTTCTCTTCGAGGCGGCGCTGCTGAATCTCCAGGCGCTTTTTCTGGGTCGTGAGGTCGGCGATGCCCTGCTTTACCTCCTGGAGTTCGTCGCGGAGCTGCTCGTAGGAGTAGTCCAGCGTCTCGGCTGGGTCCTCCGCCCGGTTCAAGACGGAATTGATCTTCGACCGGATGACGTAGGAGGCGCGCGAGAGGATACCCATGTCGGCCCGTTGGGCACCGTCGACCTTAAAACACTTACACGCATCGAGGTCGAGAAACAAATATGAGCGACGAGATCCGCATCGCGGGCGCCCGAGACGTCCGCGCGACGGTCGATACGCCCGACGCCGACGCTGCAGTCGTCGCCTGCCCGCCGCACCCGCAGATGGGCGGCTCCCGGACCGATCCGCGACTCCGGGGCGTCGGTGACGCGCTCGCCGACCACGGCATCGCCTGCCTCCGCCTGGACTACGGGCCGTGGGACGAGGGGAAGGGAGAACGACTGGACGCGCGGAACGCCCTCGCGTACGCCCGGGACCGCTACGAGCCGGTCGGGCTCTTCGGCTACAGCTTCGGCGCGGCCGTCGCGCTGCTCGCCGCGGCCGACAGCGACCCCCAGCCGGCGGCCCTCGGCGTGTTGTCACCGCCAGCGGCCGCCGGCCACGAGTTCGAGACCGTCGCTGCCCTCGACGGCATCGACTGTCCAGTCCAGGTACTGTACGGTGAGCGCGACGAGACCGTCGACTGGGAGCCGGTGGTCGAGCGGGCTCGCGAGCGTGGCTGTGCCGTCGATTCCTACCCCGCCGATCACTTCTTCGTCGGACAGACGGAGCAGATCGCCGCGCGCGTGGCCGACTTTTTCGCCGAGGCGCTGTAAGCTCAGGAGCGACGGCGCCACTGCGGGTCGGCGTCGAGTTCCGGGAGCGCCGCTTCGAGGTCGGTCTGCGTCGCACCGTAGAACCGTTTCCGACCGACGGGCGTCCGGACGCGGACGATGACGGTGTTGCTCGTCGCCGCGTAGAACGAGAGTCGCCGCGGCGTTTCCGTGTGCGTCCACTCGCTGTGGAGCGTCGATTCCCCGTCCTCGACGATTCGAGCACCCAGTTCCCAACTCAAGCGAGTCAGAGCCGAGAGGGCAGACGGCACAGCAGGCGGCAGATCGACTGTGTCCGTGTCAGCGTCCCTCGGGGCATGAGTCGCCATACCACAGGACTAGACTGACGTGATTAAGAATGTACCTATTTCGACGAGAGCCGGGGCGTCAGTTCGCTTCGGATTCGGCCTGGACGACGTCGATGTCGACCTCGGCAGGGTCGAGGCCGACGCGGGCGAACTGGGTGCGGATGTGCTCCTCGGCGGCGTCGATGGCCTGCTCGCGGGTCTCGAACCCGTGGGGCATCGGCGACTCGAACGCGACGTTCAGTTGCCGACCGTCGATCTCGGTCTGTTGTCCGCCGCTTTCGACCTCGTAGAAGGAGTCACAGACCCAGATGTAAGGGGCGTCCTCGTCGGGCGCGCCCTTGAACGACGGGGAGCGCTCGCCGCGCTCGTACAGCGTGCCGGTCAGGTCAGTGCCGCCGGCGTGGCCGCTAATGAGTAACATACCCACACGTACGTGACGAGCAGGGAAAAAGTCACCTGTGGGGGTGGTCGAGCACCCTTCTTCCTGGCAGGCCCGGAGACGGAGATCAGCGTTCGGCTTGGCGACGCAGGGCAGGACCAGATCGGCCTGTCGGTCGACGTCATAGCATTTCGCGTCGGACTGGTCGACGCCCCCGCTCGCGTGTTGCCTGTCGTCGGACATGGCAGGTAAGGGTACCACGGCGACCCGTTTGACCGTCGTGGCGGGCTCCTGCGTGGAGACGGACGATCGGTTTCGCGGTGCCCGTCTCAGTCGAGCGAACGTATCGCCGAGCGGCGACAGGGGAAACGCGTTTGACCCGGGGGTCCGATGGAGCCAGTATGTCAGATCTGGGTGACTTTACGGATTTCGACGCAGACGACGGGGGTGACGAGGACGACGACGCGCCGAGCGAGGAGACGGTTGCAGACGACGCGTCGCCGACTGAGCCGACGACCACCGACGCGACGGACGCCGACGCGGAGACGCCGGAGTTCGAGACGGTCGACGTCTCGCCGGCGGGCAGCGACCGTGGCATCGGCGTCCTCTCGGCCTCCGAAGGACTGACGATCAGCGAGGACCCGGACGACACGGCCCTGCGCGCGTACGTGACGGTCCAGAACCGCTCGCAGGTCCGCATCGGCAAGTACCTGCTCGTCCCGTATCCCGACGACGAGCGGTTGTTCTGTCGGATCACGGCGCTGGAGTACGCCCAGGAGTTCCGGACCGACGACGCGACCGAGATTCACGCGCGGCGCGCGATGCGCTCCCGGGGCATCGACGAACAGGACTTCAAGTTCATCGCCACGCTGGAGCCAGTGGCGGTACTCTTCGAAGAAGACGGGGAACTCAAGCGCCGGATGACCGACCGGGTTCCCAAGCCCGAAACAGTGGTCCGGGCCGCGACAGACAAGAGCGAGATCAAGACCGGCCTGAAGATCCCCGAGGACGGCGTCTTCCTCGGGCACCTCGCAGTGGGCGGCGAGCGCGTCCAGACCGCCGCCGAACCGCCGACCATCGACTACCGGCTCAAAGACGACTACGACGCGGGCGACCCGCTCGTGTTCCGCCACACCCTCGTCGCCGGGGGGACTGGCTCCGGGAAAACCCACGGCTCGAAGAACATCCTCCGGCAATACCTCGACGAGGACCGCAGCTATCCGGTCGCCTCGGGGAGCGACCGGGAAGTGCAGACCGCCGTCGTGCAGTTCGACCCCCAGGACGAGTACGCCCAGATGCACGACGACAACCCCGACATGACCGACGAGGACCGGCGACGACTCGAACGGGAAGGCGTCGCCTACGGCGGCCACGACGACACCGTCGCGTTCGTCCCGAAAGTCGGCGGCAGTTCCTACGCCGCCGACCACCACCGCGCCGAGCAGGTCGAGTTCACCATCCCGTTCTCGATGGTCCGGGGCAACCCCTGGCTCGTCTCCGGCGGCGGCCTCAACGACAACCAGTACTCCGCGTTGCGCTACCTCCTGAAGCGCTTTTTCGACAACTACGGCTCGAACGGGAGCTACGAGCAGTTCATCTCGTTTCTCGACGACCCCGCGCTCAAGGAGGAACTCGACGAGAGCGGGCGCGTCCACGAGGCGACGTTCGACGCCGTGCGCCGGCGTGCGCGGGGCTTCGGCGACGTGTTCGACCAGGACGCCCGGCCGATCACCGAGCTGATCCACGAGTTCGTCCGTCCCGGTGGTCTCACGGTCGTGCCGACCTACCACATCAACGAGAGCCGGACCACCGAAACGATCGTCCTGGCGCTGTCGAGTCTCCTGGTAGACGAGAAGCTCTCGAACGATCCGCACTTCGACCGGATCAAAGAGACGCCCCTCGTCGTCGGGATGGACGAGGCCCACAACTTCCTGACCGACGCCGACAGCGTCCAGGCCCGGAAGGTCATCGGGAAGTTCACCGAGGCGGCGAAACAGGGCCGCAAGGAACGGCTCGGCCTCTTCCTCATCACCCAGGACCCCCAGGACATCGCCGAGCCGGTGTTCAAGCAGATCAACACGACCGTCGTCCTCAATCTCGGCGACGACGACGCGATCTCCGCGGTGAACATCCCGTCGAACCTCGAAGCCAAGGTCCCCTACATGGAGAAAGGCCAGATGGTCGTCTACTCGCCGGACAACTCCGAACCGGTGGAACTCATCGGCCTCCCGGTGTGTGTCACCAAACACGGCCGCGACTGAGCACCCGACGGTCCCCGTCGAGCACGAACTATTTAATCGTGGTAGATGTTATGGAATACCATGAGCAAGCGAATCTTGGTTCCGCTGGACGGGTCGTCGCAGGCCTGGGAAGCCTTCGAGTTCGCCATCGACGAATTTCCGGACGACGAACTCGTCTTGCTCAACGTCATCAATCCCGCCGAGGCGGGCTACAGCGCGCAGGCGTCCATCCCGAGTTTCTCGGAGGAGTGGTACGAGCACGCCCAGTCCGAGGCCGAGCATCTGTTCGAGCGCGCACGAGACCGGGCGAACGGCCGCGACGTCGTCGTGACCGAGGACACCGTCGTCGGCAAGCCCTCGCGTGCGATCGTGCAGTACGCCGAGGAACACGACGTCGACCAGATCGTCATGGGGAGCCACGGCCGCTCGGGCGTCACGCGCATCCTGTTGGGCAGCGTCGCCGAGAACGTCGTCCGCAGTTCGACGATTCCCGTGACCGTTGCACGGTAAACCACTTTTTTACGTCGGGGGGTCGCTCCCAGCGACCCCCATCGCAAAAACCTGGACTAAAAACTGCTGCCGGCTCGCTTCGTCGCCGGACTACGTCCGGCTGCCAGCGGGACCTTCGGTCCCTCCCTGCTCGCGGATGCTTGTCTGCTCAATAGATGATCTTATTGATTGGATTGAGACTACATCCTGGTTAGGAGTCGTGATGTCACCAATCCGTTCATACTCCATGACACTCTGTTGATTAGGTATGCCCAATCAGTGGATACTAGCTGGACGGTATCTATGGCACCTCTTTGTTGGAAAGCCAACCCGTTCACGTACTGCGTTCCTCGTGGGGGCGGTCTGTCTCACAGTGGTCGTCATGATATTCGGACGCATCGTGCTGCCAGCCGCATGGTTCCAGTTTCATCCAGAGGCAGTCATCCTGATCAGCATTGTTGTCGGTGTCATCGCTGGCTGGGGAAGATACGGTTTGGGAACGGGGTTCATTGGCACTGCAATTTTCGTTAGTGGATTCTACTTGTGGTACTTACCGACAGCTAACACATTTCCTCAAAGTACAGTTGGCTCGGTAAGTCTTCACACCGCGGGAGTGATCTGCACGCTCAGTACGATTACTGGTAGTATCGGCTATTTTGTCGGTGCTGGTGAATACCGTCCTGTGACCGAAGACCTCAATGCGTAAGTCAATACACCGTTCCCACAGGAATGTGCGATAAGTCCGTCTGTAGACTTTCAGCGTACGTCCTTGACTATCGACCTACCGACTCCTCAACGATATTTTAGGCCAATAATTCTGCCCTCTAACTACTGTGGCACCGTGCTGACTATGCGCCCTGTACTGCCCACCAGCATCCGCGAGCAGGGAGGAACCGGAGGTCCCGCTGGCAGACGGCGCGGAGC
>NZ_JBHUDJ010000001.1:376243-582151 GCF_042678165.1 Halorientalis brevis
TTCACGAGAGCTACGCTCTCGTGCGCCAACCAGAACGCTTCGCGTTCTGGTGACGACGAAGCGAGCGGTTCACCAGAAGACTCGCTTTGCTCGTCTTCTGAGCCATTCGCTCGTTCCCTGCGGTCACTCACGAAGACACCGGACGCGCCGTCGGCGCGTCCGGCTTTTTTGGTCCAGATTTTTTGCGGGAGTGGTGCGCTTCGCGCACCCGACCGCAAAAAAGGTGGTTAGAAAATATTCGCCTGCTGATACACGGAGATGCCGTCGCCGGTGATCTCGTAGGGTTTGGTCTCGCGGGAGTGGTTGGCGTTCCGGATCTTCTGGATGGAGACTGCAGTACGGGTCTCGCGGGTCTCCTCGCGGACGTACCGGAGGTGGATCACGGCGTCGGTGAGGTACTCGATGATGCCGTGGCGGGACGAGTACTCGTGGTCCTCGCTGGCCTCGGAGGTGAGCATCGTCGTGACGCCGGATTTCTTCAGCGACCGGGTGAAATCGAACACCTGAGTGCGCCGTTTCGCCTGGTCGTTGTACATCATCTCCAGCAGGGAGACCGAGTCCAGGACCAGTCGATCGGCGCCGAAATCCTCGATGAGGGTGGGAAGTTCCGCCCTGATGTTGTCGAGGCTGTTCGCCATCTCGACGGGATCCAAGTCGACGATCGCGAGTTTGTCCTCTTTCTCGTACTGCTCGAAGTTCCAGTCGCGCTCGGCCGCGGTGGCCATGATGGCGTCGCGGCTCTGTTCGAGCGTGATGAACACGGCCTTCTCGGGGTCGTCTTTCTGGAGGCCGTGGTGGAGAAACTGCAGGCCGAACGTGGTCTTGCCGGTCCCGGCCGATCCGATGGTGACGATGAGGTGGCGTTCGGGAATGCCGCCCTGGATCATGTCGTCTAGGCCTTCGATCCCGAGTTTGATCCGCGGGAGGTCGGAATCTAAGTCCTCGTCGTCGAAGTCGCCGCCACCGCTGTCACCGCCGCCACCGCCGAACGCAGAGGCGAAATCGTCGTCGAACAGGTCGCCGTTGCCGTCACCGCTCTTGCCACCGCCGAACGGACTGTCGCCGCCGTCGCTCCCACCGAAGGGGCTGTCACTGCCAGCGTCACCGTCTCCCCCACCGAAGGGGCTGTCCGTGTCCCCGTCCGCAGTATCACCGAACGAGCTGTCGCTGTCAGTGTCCGCTGCACCGAACGGGCTGTCGTCTGCATCGTCGGCGGAGGGACTGTCGCCGTTCGCGTCGTCGCTGCCGAACGGGCTCTCCCCGTCGCCAGTACCAAACGGGCTGTCGCTGTCAGTGTCCGCTGCGCCGAACGGGCTGTCGTCTGCATCGTCGGCTGGGTCCCCAGCGTCAGTGTCACCGTTCTCGGGAGACTGCGGGTCGTCGGCCGAGGCCTCGGGCTCGTCGTCGTCGCCGAGCGCGCTCTCGAACCAGTCGTCGTCGGCGGATTCGTCCTCGCTCATCGAACAACACTCGCTCCCGGCCGGGGGGCCATGGATAGCAGTTGGGATGCGGATAAATTAAGGTTGCCTGTATTTGACGTCGTCACAGTGCCGAACTGACTGGCAGGAATCGCGGGACGGACGCCGCTCGTGGGCGGATTCGAGTGGGTTTATACTTTCGGGGGGGCAAAGCCCGACGAGATGAAAGTCGGGATCGTCGCCCAGCGGGACAATCCCCGCGCTGCGACGCTGG
Organism: Halorientalis brevis; assembly: GCF_042678165.1. Classification (GTDB taxonomy): domain Archaea; phylum Halobacteriota; class Halobacteria; order Halobacteriales; family Haloarculaceae; genus Halorientalis; species Halorientalis brevis. The sequence goes on from NZ_JBHUDJ010000001.1 coordinate 377,936, forward strand.
CGGGCGATATCGTCGAGCGACTGCGGGCCGACGACAGCGCAGTCGTGGTCGACAGAGAGACGGCCGCGCATCTGGCTGCCGAAACCGACCACTCGGTGCCGGGCGTGGCGATCGAGGAGATGGCGACCTGCGACCTCGTCGTCTCCATCGGGGGCGACGGCACCTTCCTCTTTGCCGCCCGCGGGGCCGGCACGACGCCGGTGATGGGCATCAACCTCGGCGAAGTCGGCTTCCTGAACGCCGTCTCACCTGCCGACGCCGTCAGCGCCGTCAGCGACGAAGTCGACACGCTCCGCGAGGAGGGGCCGGCCGCCACACGGGCGATGAGTCGGCTGGCGGCCGGCGGCGAGGACTGGACGCTCTCCCCGGCGATCAACGAGATCGCTATCCTCGGACCCCAGCGCGGCCACGGCCAGGGGCTCGACCTCGAGGTGACCGTCGACGGGGCGATGTACACGAGCGGGCACGCGGACGGGGTCCTCGTGGCGACGCCGACCGGGAGCACGGCCTACAACCTGAGCGAAGACGGCCCGCTCGTTCATCCGGGCGTGGACGGGTTCGTCATCACGGAGATGGCGGGCGAAGAGCCCATGCCGCCGCTGGTGGTCGACGAGGAACGCACCATCGAGGTGACGGTGTCCGAGGCGGACCACGCGGTGGTGGTGAGCGACGGACGGGAGGATGAGACTGTCACGCCGCCGGCGACCATCGAACTGCGGCGTGCAGGTGAACCGGTCCACGTCGCGGGACCGCCGTTGGATTTCTTTGCTGGACTCGGGAAACTGGACTGACTACTTGCGAGCGGTCACGTACACCATCGGACCGATCACCAGCAGTGCGATGCCGAAGAACTTCCAGTGAGGCTTTGCTAGCATGCTCTGTGGGGTGAGCAGGTAGATGACCCCGAACGTCATGAACTGGAGTGCGATGACTTTGCGCGATTTCAGCGGCAGCGCTGCCAGGAACCCAAGGACGAGAATCAGGAAGATCGCCTGCCCGATGTTGTACTGGAGCAGGAAATTGTCGATCACCTGGAGCGGTAACGCGTACATTCCTATTGCGAGAGTCCTCCTGTAGCAGCCTAAAAACTTCCGTTACGCGTTCGAGAGCGAAAACGACCCCACGGCGCGGTCACGACGGGCCCGTCATGTCCAGCGGGCGCAGCCAGACGTACCAGATGAGCACCATCGCGCCGAGATAGCCGCTGACCCACACGACGATGCCCAGCAGCTCGTAGCCCGCCTGTGCGAGGGCGTAGTCCGCCAGCCCTGGCAGGATTATTCCGCCAGCCAGTACCAGCGCGAACTTCAGCCGTTCGGACAGCGCCATCACCGCCCACCTCCGGACGTGTCGATCATACAGAGTGGAACGGGCTGGACCGGGGAGAAAGGTGCGGTTTCAGTTCGGCAACCGACCGCCAGCGGCCGGCCGACCACCCCTCGGCGATGTGATTCGTCGCGCGCAAAGTATAACCCGTCGCCACAAAAACAGGGATGCATGGCGAACGATTCGGAGGCTACCCTCCTGGTCGTCGACGACGAGAAGGAGGTCGCAGACGTCTATGCGCTCAAGCTAGAGCGCGAGTACACCGTTCGCGTCGCGTACGGTGGCGAGGAAGCCCTCGAAAAGGTCGACGACGAGGTCGACGTGGTCTTGCTCGACCGTCGGATGCCGGATAAATCGGGCGACGACGTGCTCGAGGAGATCCGGGAGCGCGAGTTGGACTGTCGGGTCATCATGATCACGGCAGTCGACCCGGACTTCGACATCATCGAGATGCCGTTCGACGACTACCTCTGCAAACCCGTCGAGAGCGACGACCTGCTCGGTGCCGTCGAACAGCAACTCAGCGCGAGCGAGTACGACGACCGTCTCAGCGAGTACTACGAGGTGACCTCAAAGCTGGCGCTCCTGGAAGCCGAGAAGACCCCACAGGAACTTCAGACGAACGACGACGTCGTCGCCCTCCGCGAGCGCGCCGAGGAGCTGAAATCGGAGATGGACGACGCGCTGACGGACTTCGACGACTTCGAGATGGCGTTCCGGGAGATCGGTCGCCATCCCGGACGCTGACGACGTGCGGGCGCTTGCACTGGGAGAGACCACCGGTGAGCATCGACCCGTGACACAAGTTATAACTCAGCGAGCCTCCGAACTCGGAGTATCGTGGGTCGTTCTCGTCCACACGTCGTAATCGTCGACGACGAGCGTGACATCGCCGACATCTACGCGAAGAACCTCGAGGGGAGCTACGAGACGTCCGTCGCGTACGGCGGCGAGGAAGCGCTCGACGTGATCGACGACGGCGTCGACGCCGTGTTGCTCGACCGCCGCATGCCCGATATGTCGGGTGACGAGGTGCTCGCCGAACTTCGCGAGCAGGGCATGGACTGCGCAGTCATCATGGTGACCGCCGTCGATCCCGACCTGAACATTCTCGACATGGGGTTCGACGACTACCTCTCGAAGCCGGTCGACGAGGAGACCCTCGAGTCGACGCTCGAACGGCACGTCGATCCGGTCGCAGACTCCGAGCGCGTCGAGGAGTACTTCTCGCTGCTCTCGAAACTGGAGGTGCTCGAAGCGGAACTGTCCGGCGCCGAACTCCAGGAGAGCGACGAGTTCAAACGAACCGCGCGCAGAGCCCGAGAGATGACCGAACAACTCCGCGAGGAGATCGACGACTTCGAGTCGCTCGTCGAAACCTACCGGAACATCGACCGCTCGCCCGGCGACGACGGACGCTGACGTGCGGAGCAGAGTGAATTTCTAGCTAGTTTATTAGAGTTTACAAACCGGTTAAGCGGAGAGCGGCCAATAGGGTCGGCATACCAGTTGCCGCCCGAACGCTGGTGGGGGACCTCCATGGACGCGTACCAACGAGTGATCGATTGGGTCGACGACCGTATCGTCAACAGCCCCGGGAAAATCATCCTCCTCTTTCTCGGGCTGACAGTCCTGTTCGTCGGCGGGCTCGGGAACATCGAGACCGAGACCGGACAGAACCAGTTCATCGAGGACTTAGAGTCCTTCGAGGCGCTGGAAGACATCCAGCGCGACTTCGGCGCGAGCTTCACCAGCGGGAGCACGTCGAGCACGACGCTGCTGCAGGACAGTCAGAACGTCCTCTCGAAACCGACCATGGTGCGGCTATTACGGGCCCAGGAGCGGGTCGAGAACCAACACGGGATGCGGGTCGAGTCCACGTCGAGTCCGGCCGGCGTCGTCGCGCGGACGCTCGACCCGAACGCGACCACCCTGCAGGAAGAGATCGACGCCATCGAGGGCGCGACGCCGGCGGAGATCGACGCCGCCGTCCGGACCGCCGCCGAGCGGAACCCCGGCTTTACGAACCAGTTGAGCGACGACTTCAATCGCAGGGCAGCGTCGGCCGCGGCCGCGCAGGCGACGATCACGCACGGGACGAGCGACATCCCGGACCGGGCCGACCGGGTTCGACGCGTCGTCTCGACCGCCGGGCAGGACATTCGCGTGCTCGGGAGCCAGCCGGACACCATCTCGGACTCGCTGGTGTTGGTCTTGCCGGCGGCGTTCGTCCTCATCGTCGTCTTCCTCGTCGTCGCTTACCGCGACCTGGTGGACCTGCTGCTCGGCATCGCGACCATCGTCATCGCACTGCTGTGGACGTTCGGCTTCCTCGGCCTGGCCGGCATCGCCTTCAACCCGCTGCTCGTCGCCGTGCCGCCGCTGCTGATCGCCGTGGGAATCGACTTCGGCATTCACGCCGTCAATCGCTACCGCGAGGAGCGCGCCCAGGACCAGGACATCGAGCGGTCGATGCGCATCACGACCGACCAGCTGCTCGTCGCCTTCTTCATCGTCACCGGGACCACCGTCATCGGGTTCCTCTCGAACCTGGTGAGCGCGTTCCCGCCGACCCAGGACTTCGGGCTGGTCGCGGCCATCGGCATCGTGTTCACGTTCCTGTTGTTCGGCGTGTTCCTGCCGGCCCAGAAGGTGTACGTCGACCGGCTCCGCCGAAAGTACCCACTCCCGACCATCAGCGAGCGACCGCTCGGGGCGGCGGACTCCGCACTCGGCCGAGCACTCGGCGGCGGCGTCACCATCGCGAAGCGCGCGCCCCTGGCGTTCATGCTCGTCGTCCTGGTCGTCACCGGCGGCGTCGGCTACTACGCGACGGGGATCGGGACCGGCTTCTCGCCGGAGGACTTCATGCCCGCCGAGGAGACGCCAGAGCCGCTCCAGTCGCTCCCCGAGCCGTTCCGCCCGCCCGCGTCGTACCAGTACGTCGAGAACTACAACTTCCGCGAGGAGAAGTTCGACCAGGACGGCCAGGTGTTGCTGTACGTCGAGGGGCCGATGACACGCGACACTGCCCTGGAGTCCATCTATCGGGCGGGTGCAGACCCACCGCCGACGTTCCGACGCGACGATCGGCGAGCGAAGTCCCAGAGCATCGTCACGGTCATCGAGTCACGGGCAGCGGCCGATCCCGAGTTCGCGCGGCTGGTCGCGCGCAACGACCGCAACGACAACGGCGTGCCGGACGACAATCTCGACGAGATCTACGACGCGTTGCTCGACTCACCCGCGCGCGAGCAGGCGCTGTCGTTCATCGGTGAAGACCGCCGGAGCGCCCGCGTCGTCTACACCGTCGACGACAGCGCCGACGACGTGGCGACGACCGTCGACGCGCGGGCGGTCGCGGCCGATCACCGCTTCGACGCGTCGGCCACCGGTTTCGCGGTCATCTTCCAGGACGCGACGGCCGTGCTGTTCGAGGGCGTCGTCCAGAGTTTAGCGCTCTCGCTGCTGGGAGCGTCGGTGTTCCTGATCTTCATCTACTGGGTGCTCGAAGGACGGCCGTCGCTCGGGATCGCCAACGTCGTCCCCATCGCGGTGAGCGTCGCGTTCGTCGTCGCGTCGATGCGAGTGCTGGGCGTGAAGTTCAACGCCTTCAACGGGACGATCCTGGCGATCACGATCGGCCTGGGGATCGACTACTCCGTCCACGTCGTCCACCGCTTCGCCGACGAGTTCGAGGAGCGACCGCTCATGCCCGCGCTCACGCGAACCATCGTCGGAACCGGCGGCGCACTGACTGGGAGCATGCTGACGACGGTGTTCGGCGTCGGCGTGCTCTGGCTCTCGTTGAACCCCGCGATCGGCGTGTTCGGCATCCTCACGGCATTGAGCGTCGTCTACGCCTACCTCGCCTCGCTGTTCGTGCTGCCCTCGACGCTGGTGCTGTGGGACCGGGTGGCCAACAGCTCACGATCCGCCGACCCGATGGCAGGCGGCGAGTCCAGTACGTCCACGCCACACGAATCGCTCACGGAAGACTGAGGCCGAAAAGCACCGCGGGATGCCGCCTGAGGAACGGCATCGCGGTTAAGCTGGCACGTGGTGCTTGCGGGACGGCCGTTGAGGAGACGTGGGCTCGTCTCCCGCCGGTGAGAGACCGGAAGCGATGTACCACCCACCCACCGGCACCAGATACTTCACACAAAACGGAAATGAAAATTGCCCCGGTGATACGTGGGGATTTAAGTTTGTCAGAAAGCGACAGGCCTGGCGGTCGCCGGCTCAGTCCTCGTCTTCTTCGTCGGTGTGGGCGATCAGAACCGATCGGTCCGTATCAAGCAGGACGCTCTGGGTGACGCTCCCGAACAGGACCTTGCCCGCCGGGGAGCGCTTGCGACCGCCCAGACAGACGAGGTCGGCGTCCAGTTCCTCGGCGACGTCGAGAATTTCGGTGGCAGGCTGCCCGCTGCTTTCGTCCATCGTGTACTCGATGCCTGCCTCCTCCAGAACGTCACGCGCGCGCCGAGCGGACTGGAGCTGGGAAACCGACGCCCCGGAGGGGTTGTCGGTGAACGAGTGGAAGATCGTCACGTGGATCTCGTCCGCATCGCCCGGAAGGTCCGTGATCGCCGTTGCCTGTGCAGTTGCGCGCTCGTCGCTCTCGTCGACCGGGAGGAGTACCTCGTACATACCCGGTGGTCGAGGGCACGTCTCATAAATTCCCACGTCAGTTACCAACTGTGGAGAACGACTGGCCGGCAGCGTCGCCTAGTCGACTAACCCGACGTCGTGAACGTGGCGCGTGAGGGCTCTTTCCGTCTCGAACGTCACACCGCAGGCGTCACATCGGTAGTCGTCGTCTCGGTCCATAGGCGAAACTACCACACGACGCAGGAAGAACCTGGCGGCGACTGTGTGCGGTCGACGCACGCGAGTCTGTCGCGGGGGGTACCGCAGGAAACCGACGACGGACAGGTAACGGAGAGTAATCAGGTTCGAGAAGGTGACTATATACCGCCGGCTGTCGAACGGCACGCCATGAGCGAGGACGGACAGGAAGGCGACCCAGTGGAGATCTGGTGTGCGGGCGAGGAGTGGTGTGCGGTGACGGCGACGGCGTCGCTGATCGGCAAGAAGTGGCATCCGGTCATCGTCGACCGATTGCTCACGAACGGCCCACTGGGATTCAACGCGCTCAAAGAGGCCGTCGACGGGATTTCGAGCAAGGTGCTCTCGGACAGCCTCGAAGACTTAGAAGAGCGCGGCATCGTCACCCGGGAGGTAATCAGTGAGAAACCGTTCCGCGTCGAATACGACCTGACGGAACGGGGTCGAGATCTCGGGCCGGTCATCGACGCGATGCGGACGTGGGGGAAGGCCCACCTCGTCCCGGCAGACGAAAGAGAGTCGTAACTACTCTTCTTCGACGACGGCCGACGGCAGTTCGGGGTCGTCGGACTGGAGCACGTCAGTGACGCCGCTGGCAGCGAGCACGTCGATGCGGTCTTCGACGGTGCACACCGAGCCGTCGTCAGAGCAGGGGGCGACGAACGCCAGGTCACCGTCGCGGTACTCGGCGAGAGTCAGACTGGGGAGGACCAGCGCGGCGTACTCCTCGTCCATGATCTCGGATTCGACGCGTCGCGTCTCGAAGAACGAATCGACGGACCGACCGGTCTCGGCGGCCCACGAGCGGAACTGCTCGACGCGGTCGAGGACGAACTGCCCGGCGTCGGTGTTGGCGGCAGCAGTCGAGAGACTGATCTGATGGCCCCAGACGTGGACGTTGAAAGCCTCGATCCGGTCCGCCGACTCGAGGTCGTCGAGTCGCTCGATGGCGACGTTCTGTTGGGCGTGGCCGGCCCGCGGCGCGAGCGAGCGGACGTGCAGATCGACGGTCACCGCCTCCTGTGAGGTGTCTGCGTTCATGTTGACCCCGGCTGTTGAGATAGACTTGATGATGAACGATAAAGATTTTGTGCGCTCGTAGGAATCGCCGGACTGCTCGGTGATACTCCCCGATTTCAGTCGTGAAATTGACAACCACGAACCGGTTTCAGTTACCCGTCGAGTTTCTCGGTAGCGGTTCTGAACAACCCGTCGAGGATTTCGGGCGTGGTCGGATGGAACGCGCGGTCGGGGACCGCGCGGACGTCCATCCCGGTCTCGACGACGACCTGCATCGTTTTGGCCATCACGTCCGCGTGGTAGTGCAGCCCCTGGTAGCCCAGTACCGTTCCGTCGGTGGCGTCGACGACGAGCGACGCCCGGCCGGCAGCGGCGTCTTTGGTCTTGAAGACGCCGTCGCTGCTCGCTTCTCGGGAGACGGCGACGAAATCGAGGCCGGCGGCCTCGGCGGCCGCCGCCGAGTAGCCCACGCGGGCGTACGGGTACACGCCGAGCGCCGAGAACACGACGTGGTGATGGACGTTCTCGTAGGGGACGAGCGGTTCGCCAGCGGCGTGGCGACGGACGTTCGCCGCCGCGGTGAACCCCTGCTCTTTGGCGACGTGGAGGATCGGTTCCTTCCCGTTGACGTCGCCCGCGACGAAGACGCGCTCGTCGTCGCGGGCCTGCATCGTGTCCAGTACCCACCCGGGATCGGGATTCAGTCGCGTGTGTTCGAGCCCGAGCCCGTCGAGATTCGGCCGACGGCCGGTAAACAGGAACAACTGGTCGGCGTCGACGGTGGCGCGTTCGTCGTCGCGATCCGTGTGCAGCCGGACGCCGCCGTCGTCGGTCGGCTCGACGCGCTCTTCGTAGGTCTCGGTGAGGATCTCGATACCGAGTTCGTCGCGGTAGATGTCGAGGAGCGCCTCGCCGAACGCTGGGTCGGCCTCGTCGAGCGGGCGCGCGTCGTGTTCGACGACGGTGAGGTCCATCCCGCCGGCCTCGGCGAGGTACGGGACGAGTTCCATCCCCACGTACCCGAAGCCCATGACGACGCCCGAGTCGGGTAACGCGGTCGCGTCGAGGACGTCGGCGCTGGTCATGAACTCGACGTCGTCGATCCCGGGGAGGCCGGGGACGTTGACCACCGAACCGGTCGCGACGACGACGTAGTCGGGGACGTACTCGCGATCGCCGACGCGGACGGTCCGGTCGTCGACGAAGCGCGCGGTGTCGTGGACGAACTCGACGTGGTCGCGCTCGGTCAGCATCTCGACCGCAGCGCGTCGGTGTTCGGCGAAGTTGTGGATGTGCTCGTCTTTCGTCCCGACGACCGCGTCGAGGTCGACGTCGGGCGCGTCGGTCACCCGGTGGTCCGCGCGGGCCTGGAACCGATGGGCGCCCGCCGAGAGCACCTCCTTGGACGGCATGCAGCCGTCGAGGATGCAGAGGCCGCCACCCGGGTCGCCGTCGTCGACGAGCGTGAGCCGGTCGATTTCCGGGGCGTCGACGAGGTCAGTAGCCACGGCGACGCCCGCGCTCCCGTACGCGCCGATGATGAGGACGTCCATATCCACCACACCATGACCGGCCCATTCAGTGTTGTCCCGCTCTGGTTTCCGGGCCACACAGTCGCCACGTATTGATCGACCAGCCACAGACTGATTGGCCACGCAGTGGAAGACGAGCGTAATGACCGAACCACTGCACGTGGAGGCGGGCGAGCTACACGCAGACGAGTTCATCGAGGCGCTCACCGACGGCCGCCGCGTCGTCGTCCGGACGGAACTCCTCGGAACCGAGCAGGAGGTCACGCTTCGGTGGGACGGCGAGGTGTTCTACTGCGACACGCCCACCCGACTCCACAAACACGAGAGTGAAGCGGAAATGCGCCAGTGCATCGAGAACCAGGGGTACGGCCGGACGGGAGAGTGACCCCAAACGACCGATGGGGACGGACCGAGGGCCATCCACGATACGTGGTAACACTTAACAATGTCGTGGCGTGTAGGTATCATCGTCGGACGAAAACAGCCCATCCCATGTCAGTAGAACCAATGGACGATACGAATCCCCAGACCGCCGGAGTCGCTGAGCAAGACGATCGATTCGCAGAACTGGAAACCGGTGACGGCGTCATCATCTACGACCGACAGAATCACCGCGCCTGGGTCCAGGCGGACGACGCGGTCATCGTCACAGACCGGCGGTAGCCCACCCACCAATCACGGAGCCACTTCGACCGCAGCCCGTTTTCCCGGCCGAGCGGCGAGACGTGTCACGCGACGCGATCCGCCTCGTCTTTTATGAGCGTCGACCACCAGCGTAGTCGTATGCCCGACCTCGTGACCTTCGGGGAGACGATGCTCCGGCTCTCGCCACCGGGAGACACGCCGATCGAGACGGCCGACTCGTTCGACGTCCACGCCGCCGGAGCCGAGAGCAACGTCGCCGCCGCGGCCGCCCGACTCGGCGCCGACGCCGCCTGGCTGTCGAAACTCCCGGACTCACCGCCCGGCCGGCGGGTGACAGGTGCACTCCGACGCCACGGCGTCGAGCCAGCAGTGGTCTGGACCGACGACGGCCGGCAGGGGACCTACTACCTCGAATCCGGGGACCAGCCCCGTGGCGCGACCGTCGTCTACGACCGCGACCACGCGGCCGTCCGGACGGCCACGCCCGACGAACTCGCGACCGACCGCGTCGAATCGGCCAGCGTCTTCCACACGACCGGCATCACGCCGGCGCTCTCGGACACGCTCGCGCGAACGACGGGCGATCTCCTGACGCTCGCACGGGAAGCCGGCACGACGACGACGTTCGACCTGAACTACCGGTCGAAGCTCTGGGAGCCGGCCGAGGCGCGGGAGACGCTGACCGATCTCTTTCCCCACGTCGACGTGCTCGTCGTCGCCGAGCGGGACGCCGAGACGGTGCTCGGACTGTCGGGGCCGGCCGACGAGCAGGCCCGGCACCTCGCCGGCGAGTACGACTTCCAGACGACCATCGTCACGACGGGCAGCGAGGGCGTAGTCGCGCTCCACGACGGCGAACTCCTCGAACAGCCGGCGTTCACGGCCGGGGACTCCCACCCCGTCGGCACGGGGGACGCCTTCGTCGGGGGATACCTCGCGAAGCGACTGCAGGACGGAACTGTCGCCGACGCGCTGACGTACGGCGCGGCGACGGCAGCGCTGAAGCGCACCATCCCCGGCGACGTCGCGGTCGTCACGCCGGCAGCAGTCGACCGCGTGGTCGCCGGCGACGACACCGACATCTCCCGATAGCCGCGTTCCAGGGAGAGACAACGACGCCGCGAAACCGCACCGGCGACGCCGAACCGATCACTTCTCCGGACACTTGCTGCAGAGTCGCACGGCCGGGTGTCCGATACGCCACTGCGGCGGGCCCAGACCGGTCGATCCACGCCCACATTTCCCGCGACAATAGTGTGATAAAACTTGCCACACCAAATTGATAGATATTAATTCGATATTGAGTAAACTCTTTACAGGAGTACCCCGTACGGGTACGTATGGCCACGTCACGACAGTATCCGGACGACATCTTCGTGGAGGGGAAGTTCCAGACCGACGAGGTGCTCGAGGTCACGGACCTCGCAGCGGGCGGGACGTTCGCGCAGGTCGGTGCGGCGGGACCCGACGAGGCGCGGGACGCGATCGACGCCGCGCACCGCGCACAGCGGGAGATGCGCGAGACGACGCTCGTCCAGCGCGCCGAGTGGCTCGAAACCATCGCCGACGAGATCGAATCCCGGAAGGCGGAACTCGCGGACATCATCGTCCGCGAGGCCGGCAAGCCGATTTCGAGCGCGCGCGGCGAAGTCGACTCGGCAGTCGAGCGGTTCCGCCGCGCCGTCGAGGAGGTCCACGACCTCCAGGGCGAGTTCCTCGAAGGGACGACCGCGGGCCACGAAGGCTGGAAGGCCATCGTCAAGCCCCAGCCGGTCGGGACCGTGCTCGCGCTGACGCCGTACAACTACCCTCTCGCGACGACCGCGCTCCAGGTCGCGCCCGCGCTCGCCGGCGGGAACAGCGTCGTCCTCAAGCCCGCGACGAAGACGCCCGTCAGTGCAGCCGTCCTCGCGGACTGCATCGAGGCGGCCGACCTTCCCGACGGTGCGTTCAACTACGTCGCCGGCCGGGCCAGCGACATCGGTGACGTGCTGGCCGGCGACGACCGCATCGACGCTATCGCCATGACCGGCTCCTCGGCGGCGGGCAAACACGTCGCCCGCGAGAGCGGCATGGTGAACCTCCACATGGAACTGGGCGGCAACGCGCCGGCCGTCATCTTCCCCGACGCCGACCTCACCGACGCCGTCGGCCAGTGTGCCAAGGGCTCGTTCAAGTACGCCGGCCAGCGCTGTTCCGCCGTGAGCCGCGTCCTCGCCCACGAGGACGTCCACGACGAGATGGTGGACCTCCTCGACGCGGAGATGGACAACTGGGAGGCCGGCGACCTCTTCGACGAGGAGACCACGTTCGGCCCGCTCATCAGCGAGGAGCAGGCCGACTACGTCGAGGAGCTCATCGCGGACGCCGTCGAGAAGGGCGCCGACCTCGTGCGCGGTGGCGAGCGCGAGGGGCAGTTCGTCGAGCCGACGCTGCTGGCGAACGTCCCCCACGACGCCCGCCTCATCCACGAGGAGCAGTTCGGGCCGATCGCCGTCGTGACGAAGTTCGAAGACGAGGCCGAGGCCCTGGAACTCGCCAACGCTGGTGACATGGGACTCGACGCGGCAGTGTTCACGGCGGACTACGACCGTGCGATGGACGTGGCCGAGCGCATCGAGGCCGGCGCGGTCCGCATCAACGGCGCGCCGTCCCACGGTCTCGGCGACATCCCCTTCGGTGGCGTCAAGGACTCGGGAATCGGTCGGGAAGGCCTCGGCTACAGCATCGAGGCGTTCGTCACCACCAAGAGCATCGTCCTGTAGTCCGAGTCCCCGGCGTTCTCCCGGATTCGGACAGACGTATCCCCCTGTAGTTTCAATCACCAGCAAACGCGCCTGGGCCGTTCGCCAGCGGCCCAGTCCCGGAGGAATCCTGTATGCGAAACGCAAAAATCGTCTGTACGATCGGTCCGGCATCGGAGTCGCGCGAACAGCTACGGGCACTGATCGAGGCCGGCATGGACGTCGTCCGGATGAACGCCAGCCACGGCACGCCCGAGGAACGCGCCGATCTCATCGACCGCGTCCGCGAGGTCAGCGGCGAACTGTCGGCGCCGATCCCGGTCGTCCACGACATCGCCGGCCCCGAGGTCCGGACCGCACCGATCGACGAGCCGATCCACGTCGACGCCGGTTCGACCGTCCGGTTCGTCGCCAGCAACGACGCCACGTCCGACGAGATCGGCCTGTCGATGTCCATTTCGGCCGTCGAACCTGGCGACCGCGTGCTCTTAGACGACGGTCGCATCGAGACCACCGTCGAATCCGTCGCGGACGACGTCGTCGTCGCCCACGTCGAGGACGGCGGCGAACTCGGGGGGAGAAAAGGCGTCAACGTCCCCGGCGTCGACCTCGACCTCCCGACGATCACCGACCAGGACCGCCGGGAACTCGAAGTCGCCGTCGAGAAGGACGTGGACTTCGTCGCCGCGAGTTTCGTCCGCGACGGCGAGGACGTCTACGAGATCGGCAAACACATCGACGACCTCGGCGGCGACGTCCCCATCATCGCCAAGATCGAACGGTCGGGCGCCGTCGAGAACCTGGACTCGATCATCGACGAGGCCTACGGCATCATGGTCGCCCGGGGCGATCTGGGCGTGGAGTGCCCGATGGAGGAAGTCCCGCTCATCCAGAAGCGCATCATCAAGCAGTGCCACGCCGAGGGCGTACCGGTCATCACCGCCACGGAGATGCTCGACTCGATGGTTCACGCGCGCCGCCCCACCCGTGCGGAGGCCTCCGACGTGGCCAACGCCGTGCTGGACGGCACCGACGCGGTCATGCTCTCCGGGGAGACGGCCATCGGCGACCACCCGGCCCGCGTCGTCGAGACGATGGACCGCATCATCCGCGACGTGGAGGGGAGCGAGGAGTACGCCGAGTCACGGGAACAGCGCGTCCCGGCCGCGGGCGAGACCAGCACCGACGCCCTGGCGCGGTCGGCCCGCTACCTCGCGCGGGACGTCGACGCCAGCGCGATCGTCGCCGCCTCGGAGTCCGGGTACACCGCATTGAAAGCCGCGAAGTACCGCCCGGACATGCCCGTGATCGCCGCCACGCCCAGCGAGCGCGTTCGACGGCAACTGGCACTCTCGTGGGGGATTCAGCCCAGATACGTGCCCTACACGAACGGCGGCGCCGACGCGGTCATCCAGACGGCAGTCCAGTCGGCGCTCGACGCCGGCGTGGCCGAGGCCGGCGAGACCGTCGTCGTCCTCTCGGGGATGATGACCGAACTCGAAGGGCTCGACACCGCGAACATGCTCAAAGTCCACGTCGCCGCCGAGACGCTGGCGTCCGGCCGCTCGGTCGTCGAGGGGCTCGTCTCCGGGCCGCTCGTCCGCGTCGGCGACGGCGACCTCTCGGCGGTGCCCGAGGGCGCGATCCTGGCCGTGCCCGACGAGTTCGACGGGGAGTTCGACGGGGACGTCTCGAAACTCGGGGGCATCATCGACGGCCATCAGGGCGTCACCGGCTACGCCGCCATCGTCGCCCGCGAGATCGACGTGCCGATGATCTCGGACGCCGACCTGCCCGACGTCGGCGACGGGACCGTCGTCACTCTCGACGCGGAACGCGGCGTCGTCTACGAGGACACGGTCGGCGACCGAGCGGACGCGACGGAGTAGCAGCCACCATTTTCCGCGTGCACTCACGTCCAGCGAACGGGCTTAAGTGTGCCAGCGCCCTCAGTGCCCTGCATGTACGCGGGAGTCGACCTCGGCGCGACGAACGTCCGAGCCGTGGTCGCGGACGACGACGGGACGATTCTCGGGGAGGACCGACGCGGGACCCCCCAGGGACCGGGCGGCATCGCCGTGACCGAGGCCGTCCTCGACTCGCTCCGAACGGCCTGCGAGACTGCCGGGGCCGACCCGACCGAGATCCGCGCGGTCGGCATCGGTTCCATCGGCCCGCTCGACCTGGCGGCCGGGGAAGTCCAGGACCCCGCGAACCTCCCCGAAACCATCGACCGCATCCCGCTGACCGGCCCCGTCGAGAACCTCGTCGAGAGCGACCAGGTCTACCTCCACAACGACACCACGGCCGCGGTCATCGGCGAGCGGTTCCACAGCGACCGCAACCCCGACGACATGGTGTATCTCACCATCTCGACGGGCATCGGCGCTGGCGTCTGCGTCGACGGCCACGTCCTCACCGGCTGGGACGGCAACGCCGGCGAAGTCGGCCACCTGACGGTCGACCCCGCGGGACGGCTCGTCTGTGGCTGCGGCCACGCCGGCCACTGGGAAGCGTACTGTTCCGGGTCGAACATCCCGCACTACGCCGAGTTCCTCGCCGAGACCGAAGGCGTCGAGACCGAGATGGCCGTCGCCGACCCGAACTTCACCGCTGCGGACGTGTTCGCCGCCGCGGGCGGGGACCCGCTGGCCGATCTGGTGCTGGAGCGAGTGACAGAGTGGAACGTCATCGGCGTCGCGAACGTCGTCCACGCGTACGCGCCGCTGGCGATCTACGTCGGCGGCGCGGTCGCCCTGAACAACCCCGAGCAAGTCCTCGATCCGGTTCGCGACCGGCTGGACGACGCGGTCGTGTCGAACGTGCCAGACCTGCAGCTGACGAATCTGGGCGACGACGTCGGGGTGAAGGGAGCGCTCGCGAGCGCGCGGACTGGGGGAACTGGTGACCGGTCCCGAATCCGTCGGTGAGGGACCGCAGCAGAGCCGCCGCAGGTGGTACAGGCGACCGGTCCCGAATCCGCAGGTGAGCGCTTCTCCAGTGGGTTTTCGCGGCATTCCTCGCACTACCATTTCGCGACCGGCTGCGCGCACGTGGCCACACCCCAGAGTAACCGATTTACGTTACAGTTTCGCGACTGTCAGCGATGCCGAATTCGAGACATATCACGTCCAAAACGACATCGCGCGGCCGAGAGACGTGACGACGCACCCAACCCAGACGTTACTATAACCGTTTGCATCCAGAGTTAGATTTATTTCGACAAAGGCCGAGACTGTAGTACAGAGTTCGACAATTCATGGAGAAGATCAGACCAGTGAATCCGGCGACTGGGGAACAGATCGACGCGTACGAGCAGGCAGACGAGGACGACGTCGAAGCGGCGCTCGCCCGGGCGTCGGACGCGTTCGAGTCCTGGCGACAGCGACCGATGCGCGAGCGCGAGCAGTTACTGCTGAACGCTGCGGACGTGCTCAGGGATCGCAAGGCGGAGTACGCCGAGTTGATGACCCGAGAGATGGGGAAACCGATCTCGCAGGCGACGGCGGAGATCGAGAAGTGCATCTGGGGCTGTGAGCACTACGCCCAGCACGCGAGCGCGTACCTCGCCGACGACCACTACCCGAGTCCGGCCGGCTCGACCGTCAAGACGGCGTACGATCCGCTCGGGGTCGTCCTGGCGGTGATGCCCTGGAACTTCCCGTTCTGGCAGGTGTTCCGGTTCGCCGCGCCGTATCTGACGGCGGGGAACGTCGGGGTGCTGAAACACGCCTCGAACGTCCCGGGGTGTGCGCTCGCCATCGCGGACGTGTTCCGGGAGGCCGGCTATCCCGAGGGCGTCTTCCAGTCCGTCCTGGCGCCGTCGAGCCTCGTCGACGACATCATCGCCGACGAGCGCGTCGAGGCAGCGACGTTGACGGGGAGCGGCCCGGCCGGGAGAGCCGTCGCGTCGACCGCCGGCGAGCACCTCAAGAAGACCGTGCTCGAACTCGGCGGCAGCGATCCGTTCGTCGTCCTCGAAGACGCCGACGTCGAGCACGCAGCGGAGCGCGGAGCGTGGGCGCGCAACCAGAACGGTGGCCAGTCGTGCATCGCCGCCAAGCGGTTCGTCGTCCACGACGCCGTCTACGACGAGTTCGTCGACCAACTGGTCGAGGAAGTCGAGGCGCTGACCGTCGGCGACCCGATGGACGAGTCGACCGACGTCGGGCCACAGGCGCGCCAGCGGTTCCTCGAAGAGCTCCACGAGCAGGTCACCGCCAGC
Source organism: Halorientalis brevis (assembly GCF_042678165.1). Classification (GTDB taxonomy): domain Archaea; phylum Halobacteriota; class Halobacteria; order Halobacteriales; family Haloarculaceae; genus Halorientalis; species Halorientalis brevis. The sequence goes on from NZ_JBHUDJ010000001.1 coordinate 394,276, forward strand.
GTCGAGGCCGGGGCGACGGTCCTCACGGGCGGTGAACCACTCGACCGCGATGGAGCGTACTACCCGCCGACGGTCCTCGCGGACGTGCCCGCGAACTGCCCGGCCGACTCCGAAGAGCTGTTCGGTCCCGTCGCGACCGTCTACCGCGTCGACGACGAGGCCGAGGCTCTCGAGGTCGCCAACGACACTCGGTTCGGTCTGGGCGCGAGCGTCTGGACCGCCGACCGCGAGCGCGGCGAGCGACTCGCCGGCCAGATCGACGCCGGCTGCGTCTACGTCAACCAGCTCGTGAAGTCGGACCCACGAGTGCCGTTCGGCGGCGTCGGCGATTCGGGGTACGGTCGGGAACTCTCCGCGATCGGCATCCAGGAGTTCGTCAACCGGAAAACCGTCTGGATCGAGTGATCGCCAGCGGCGGCGTCAGTCCGCCCTGGTGTCGTAGAGGCGTTTGAACACGGTGGTGGGGAACCGGGGTTCGACGCGGCTGGGCGGGCGGCCGTGCCCCTCGCTCGCGGCCTCCTGCCGAACGCGTTCGACGATGCCGGTCTCGGCGAGTTCGTAGAGGAACCGCTTGACGGTGCCCGAAGTGAGATCGACCGAGGCCGTCTCGACGATGGCGTCAGTCGTGCGCTCGACGGATTCACGGGCGTCGTCGTCCAGGTCGACGAGCGTGCGAAGAACGAGCTGGCGGTTCTGCGGAAGTGCCACGACGCGGCCCAGCGAGCTACAGGGCCGCGGGACGTCCATCATGCCCGCAGTGATGTCCTCGCTGTGGATTCGCGACCGACCGTGGCTCGCGGCGCGGTCGGCGGCCCCGAACAGGGCCGCCAGGGCGTCGTGGGCGTTTCCCTCGGCCCAGTCGGCGATCTCGCGGGTCTGCTCGTGCTGGAGCGCTCGCTCGGAGAGGCCCTCGGACGCGCGGCCGGTGAGGATGTCGACCAGGTCGTGGCGGCGGTACGCCGGCACCTCGATGCGTTCCGGCGGGAGGTCCGCCGACAGTTCGTCCGGGTCGGGCCGGCCGATGGCGACCCAGGTGAGCGACGAATCGAGCGGCGCGAGTCGCTCGGCGATCGTCGCCAGTTCACAGGTCTCGGGCTCGCCGACGTGGTCGATGGCGACGATCACGTTCTCGCCCGGCGGTCGGAGCGAGTCTGCGAGCCGAGCGCGGAGGGTGTCGGTGCCGATGCCTTTCTCCGGGATGGACTCCGCGGAGACGGCGTCGAGGATGGTGCGGTACTGTGCGAAGGCGCTCGCGGCCTCGCGGCTGTCGACGTAGACGAACTGCGGGGCGTTCGTCGGCTGGGAGCGCGTCGTCGTGTGGATGACCGACTGGGACTCCGAGAGCTGTGCCGAGAGGTTCGACCACAGCGCGGTGACGACGGCCGACTTCCCGGCGCCCATCGGTCCCCAGACGTAGGCATTCGGCGGCAGGCCGCCGTCGAACACCGGATCGAGGTAATCCAACAGGCGTTCGAGAACGGGACCACGGCCGGTCGGCTCGGACACGTGGGCGATCGGACTGATCGCCTCGTAGTCGAGCACGAGGGGAGCAGTGTTACCGGTGCGACGGCGTCGGCGGATGCGAGCTTTCAGATCCATCGGCGTTGTGTTCGGTGAACGATCATTCGTCGGGGAAGCGACGACCGGACGTAACGTTCGGTTGGCAGTACAGTAAGGAAAGTGATGTGATTCGGTCAGACCCCGGCCGGGAGCGGGACCCAGACGCTCGTCGGGAACACGCCGGCGATCGTCAGGACCCCGATCAAGAAGGTACAGAAGACGATCGCTGCGGCCGGCGGGTCCCAGTGCGTGTCGCCGTGAGCGTAGAAGACGCGCTGGAACGTTTCGCCGAACAGTGCTCCGATGACGCCGAAGGCAGCGCCGACGAGGACGGCGACCGCAGCGCCCTGCCCGGCGAGTGCGGCGTCCCCGGAGGCCATCACTGCGAGCGTCGCCGTGCTGGCCGGCAGAGTGATGTGATGCGTGACCGGGATCTGCTCGACGCCAAGGTTCAGGAAGGTCAGCGTCGCTGCGCTGATGCCGAACGCCAGGAACGCGCTGCCAGTGACGACGGCCGTGTAGGCACCGAGAATTCCGGCGACGAGGCCGATCATGGCGACGTTGGCCCACTTGTACTGGTGGCCGAGCCACGGCTCGACGGCGAGTCGCTCTTTCACCGTGCCACCGTCGGTGGCCGCGGCGGCCGTGCTACGAGCAGGGCGCATCTCTTCGCGTGCGAACGGCGTCATGTCCAAGATGCTGTCGCCCCGAACCTCGCCGATCAGCGGGTACCCGAAGGCCAGGCGGTGGAACAGCGCCGAGAGCACGACGCCGATGGCGATCGGGTCCCACGGGACGCCGAAGTTGAACGAGACCTGCCGGATCAGCATTCCGAGAATGCCGAACACGCCGCCGACCGCGAGCACGTCGGGCTTGGTGCCGAGCGCGTAGGCGATGTTCTTGGCCTCGTGATAGTCGAAGCCGGAGTCCATGTACCCTTTCCGCGCCGCGTAGGCAGCCGCGGCCGCACCGCCCGCAAAGGAGATGTGCGGACCGAACACCGGCCCGAACGCCACGCTACCCGTGATGCCGGTCCCGATCTGGCCCTGGATCGCGCCGAGTTCGCCCGCGATCGCCTTCGTCGCGAGGTTGGACGCCTCGCCGGCGATCACCATGAACCCGGTGAAACAGAAGGCCGGGAGCGCGCCCAGTGCCGCGCCGAACGCGCCACCGGCGAACGCGGCAATCCAGAGCGCCGGATTGCTGAGCGCTTCGACGAGCGCTTCGACGGCCATCCTCAGTCACCTCCGTCTGTGGCCCAGTTCTTCGAGCGCTCGACCGCCTCGGCCCAGCGCTCGTACTTCTCGTCGTACCCGTCTGGGTTCTCGACCGCGAACTCCCGGTCGACCTGCCAGTTGTCCCGGAGTTCGTCCAGCGTCTCCCAGTAGCCGACGGCGAGGCCGGCCGCGTAGGCCGACCCCAGCGCGGTCGTCTCGTCGACTTCCGGCCGGACGATCTCCGTGCCGATGATGTCCGACTGGAGCTGACAGAGGAAGTTGTTCTTGACCGCCCCGCCGTCGACGCGCAGACTCGTCGTCTCGACGCCGGAGTCGGCCTCCATGGCTTCTGCCACGTCGCGCGTCTGGTACGCGATGGACTCCAGGGTCGCGCGGACGATGTGTTCGCGGCGCGTGCCGCGGGTCATCCCGACGATGGTGCCGCGTGCGCGGCCGTCCCAGTGGGGGGCGCCGAGGCCGGTAAAGGCGGGGACCAGGTAGACGCCGTCCGTGGAGTCGACCGAGCGCGCCATCTCCGCGGTCGCGGCCGCGTTGTCGATGAGATCGACGTCTTCGAGCCACTCGATCGCGGCGCCGGTGATGAAGATCGCGCCCTCCAGCGCGTACTGGACGGGTTCCCCCGAGCGCTGGAAGCCGATCGTCGTCAGCAGGCCGTGATCGGACTCGACGGCCTCGTTGCCCGTGTTCATCAGGTAGAACGAGCCCGTCCCGTAGGTGTTCTTCGCGTCGCCCTCGTCGAAACAGGTCTGGCCGAACATCGCGGCCTGCTGGTCGCCGAGCGCCCCCGCGACCGGAACGGCTTCGCCGAGGAAGCCGTCGGCGTCGGTGTACCCGTAGTAGTCCTCGTCGGACGACGGGCGTACCTCCGGGAGCATCGACGCGGGGACGTCGAACTCCTCCAGGAGTTCGGCGTCCCACGCCAGGTCGTGGATGTTGAACAGCATCGTCCGTGAGGCGTTCGAGACGTCCGTGATGTGGTTGCCGGTGAGGTTGTAGATGAGCCACGCGTCGATCGTCCCCATCATCAGCTCCCCGTTCTCGGCGCGGTCGCGGATGTCCTCGGTTCGAGACCGATCCATCTTGATCGGATCGGCGTTGTCGAGGATCCACTCCGTCTTGGTCGCGGAGAAGTACGCGTCGCACTCCAGTCCCGTCTTTTCCCGGATCCACTCGACCTTGCCGGCTTCCTGGATCTCCTCGACCCGGTCCGTCGTCCGACGGTCCTGCCAGACGAGCGCGTTGTGGACCGGCTTCCCGGTCTGGGCGTCCCAGACGATCGTCGTCTCGCGCTGGTTCGTGATACCCAGCGCTTCCAGCTGACTCGGTTCGAGACCGGCCTCGGTGAGACCGGTCGTCACGACGTCTTTGGTGTTCTCCCAGATCTCCATCGGGTCGTGTTCGACCCACCCGGGTTCCGGATAGATCTGTTCGTGCTTCTGGTAGGCGTTGGCGACGACCTGGCCGCTATGGTCGAAGACCATGAACCGGGTCCCGGTCGTCCCTTGATCGATCGCACCGACGTAGGTGTCTGTTGGCATATGGCGTTCACCACTCTGGTGTCGACGACGGCTTTCTTTACTGCCAAAGCCGTCTTAGCGGTAAAAATTATAGTCTATGATGATAAGTGTTACGCAGTAACGCACCTCTAGAACCGGATATAAGCAAAGAGAGGTGACGAGGAGGTGATGCCAGTGGCCCGAAGTTCCAACAGGTAGTAGTGCTCGAAGGCGGTGGTCCGGACCCGGACAGACCGAGCACCGCAGCTCGGTGAGCCACAGCACGGAAAGCGTGATCTCCTGCCCGGGACAGAACCCGACACGGGGGCGGAATTCCCGTCGCTCGTTTAGAAAAGCGGACAGTTCGGGACGCGCGGAGCGACTCGGTTCCCCGCCGCGTCAGCGCTGGGTTGGTGGCTGGCGGGCGATCAATCATGACGAGTGAGTAGAGTATTTTACTGATAGTGATTCCCCTGCGGTAAAAATATGTATACGCAGTCCAATGTGGGGACAGTGCGATGGCTGACACACCGAGCGTTCTCGTGATCGGCGGTGGGTCGACGGGCTGTGGCATCGCCCGGGACCTGGCGATGCGCGGCGTCGACGTCACCCTCGTCGAGAAGGGGAACCTGACACACGGAACGACGGGGCGGATGCACGGGTTGCTCCACAGCGGCGGCCGGTACGCCGTCGCTGACCAGGCCAGTGCCAAAGAGTGCATTCAGGAGACGCGCGTCCTCGAAGACATCGCGAGCCACTGCGTCGAGGAGACGGGCGGGCTGTTCGTCCAGCGCCCCGAAGACTCCGACGAGTACTTCGAGCGGAAGCTCCGGGGCTGTGACGAGTGCGACATCCCCACGGAAGTTCTCTCCGGGCGGGAGGCACGCAAGCGCGAACCGTACCTCGCGAAGGACGTCAAGCGAGCGATCGCCGTCCCCGACGGGGCCGTCGACCCCTTCAGGCTCTGCGTCGCGAACGCCCGCAGCGCGGAGAACCACGGCGCCCGCATCGAGACCCACGCCGAGGTGACCAACCTGCTCGTCGAGGCCGGCGAAGTCGTCGGCGCCGAGGTTCGACACCGGAGCGGCCCGGGAAAGCGCGACCACGGCGCGGCCGGAACGACCGAAGAGATCGCGGCCGACTACGTCGTCAACGCCACGGGCGCGTGGGCCGGCCAGATCGGCGAGATGGCCGGCGTCGACATCGAGGTCCGCCCCTCGAAAGGCGTGATGACCGTGATGAACGTCCGGCAGGTGGACACCGTCATCAACCGCTGTAAGCCGAAGGGCAACGCCGACATCATCGTGCCCCACGAGACGACGGCCATCCTCGGGACCACCGACGCCGAGGTCGACGATCCCGAAGACTACCCGGAAGAGCAGTGGGAGGTCGACCTGATGATCGACGAACTCTCGAAACTCGTCCCGGTCCTCCAGGAGGCCCGAACCATTCGGTCGTACTGGGGCGTTCGTCCGCTGTACGAACCGCCGGGCGCCGGCACCGAGAACCCCGAGGACATCACGCGGGACTTCTTCCTGCTCGATCACACCGAGCGCGACGATCTCCCGGGCATGACCTCGATCGTCGGCGGGAAGTTCACGACCTACCGGATGATGGCCGAGGACATCAGCGACCACGTCTGCGCAAAGCTCGGCGTGTCAGCCACCTGTCGAACCGCAGACGCTCCCCTGCCGGGCAGCGAGGACTTCCGCGTCCTGGAGGACGCGATGGACGACTACGGGCTGACCTCGCCCATCAAGAAACGATCCGTCCAGCGCCTCGGCGACCGGGCCGACGAGGTGCTCTCGACGACCGACCCCAACCCCGTCGTCTGTGGCTGTGAAGGCGTCACCCGCGCGGAACTCCAGGACGCCATCAGCCAGGCCGGCACTGACCTGAACGCCGTCCGCATTCGGACCCGTGCTTCGATGGGGAACTGTCAGGGCGGGTTCTGTACCCACGCAATCGCCCAGGAACTCCACCCGGAGTACGACGCCGAGCAGTCGTACGCGGCGCTGGACGAACTCTATCAGGAACGGTGGAAGGGCCAGCGCCACGCGCTGTGGGGCGAACAGCTCTCGCAGGCCATGCTCACCTACGCGCTCCACGCGACCACCATGAACCGAGACGCTGATCCCGCCCGGCGGGAGGACACCATCGACTTCGCGGCGTTCGACGACGGGAGGGGGGCAGGTGCCAGCGCGAATCGAACGAGTGCGGCCACGGACGGAGGTGAGCGGCGTGGCGATTGAACAGGACGTTCTCGTCGTGGGCGGCGGACTCGCCGGAATCACGGCAGCCATCTCGGCCGCGCGGTCGGGCGCCCACGTGCGCCTGGTCTCGTACAAGCAGTCCACGCTCCGCCACGCCAGTGGACTCGTCGACGTCCTCGGGTACACGCCGGACGGCGAGGGGCCGCTCGTCGATCCGTTCGACGCCATCGACGACCTCCCGGAGGGGCACCCATACGAGCGCGTCGGCACCGACGCCGTCGCGTCGGGACTCGCCCTGTTCGACGAGATCACGGCCGGTACCTACGAAGGCAGCCACACCGACGCGAACGCGCTCGTGCCGACGCACGGTGGCACGATCAAACCCACGGCCCGCTATCCAGACAGCGCTGCCGCCGGACTGGCCAGCGACGGCCGAGACGCACTGCTCGTCGGGTTCGAGCGCCTGCCCGGGTTCGACGCGCCGCTGGCGGCGACCCACCTCGGTGCGACGGGTGCGCCGTTCCGGGCGCGGGGCGTCACCGTCGAGTTCCCGGTGAAACTCAGCGCGGACCCGAAGGTGACCCGCTTTGCCCACCTGCTCGATCAGGACGAGGGCATCGACGGCGGGACCCGTGGCGTGCGACGTGCGCTCGCGGAGCTGGTGAAAGGGCACCTCGACGGCGCCGAGCGGGTCGGCTTCCCCGCAGTGCTGGGCGACGACCATCCCCGCGAAGTCCGTGCCGACCTGGCCGAGTACATCGGCGCCGACGTGTTCGAGGTCCCGATGGGGCCGCCGAGTCTCCCGGGCATCCGGCTGGAAGACCGACTCTTCGCGGCCCTCGACGAGGCCGGCGTCAGCATCGAGACCGGCAACCCCGTCGTGGGCTTCGAGCGCGACGGCGACACCGTCGCGTCAGTCACGGTGAGTCGAACGGGCAACGAGGTCCCCTATGCGGCCGAGCAGTACGTTCTGGCGACCGGCGGCCTGGTCGGGAAGGGTCTCGACTCGGACCGCGAGGGCGTCCGCGAGCCCGTTTTCGACTGCCACATCGCACAGCCACCGGACCGCTACGACTGGTTCGGGGACGACGCCTTCGGCGACCACCCGTTCGCCCGCTTCGGCGTCGATCCCGACCGGGAGTTGCGGCCCGTGGACGCCGGCGGCACAGCGGAGTTCGACAATCTCCGGGCTGCCGGTGCAGTGCTGGGCAACTACGACTTCGCAGCGGAGAAATCAGGCAGCGGCGTTTCGCTGGCGACCGGCTACCACGCAGGCACACTGGCAGGAGAGGAGGCGACATGAGCGACGCAGAATCACCCCCAGACGACGACGTACCGTCCGTCCCCGACGACGAGATACCCGCCGGCGACGAGTTCGAGCCGGTCCAGGTGTTTCCGGACAGCGACCTCGACCTCCGGGAGGGCGCCGACGACTGTTACAAGTGCTCGACGTGCGATACGAACTGTCCGGTCGCGGAGGTCGACGACGACTTCCCCGGCCCGAAGTTCCAGGGGCCGGAGCAGTGGCGGCTCAAGCGCAAGGACGACGAGGACATCGACGCCTCGATCATGGACTGCTCGAACTGCATGCGCTGTGACACCGCCTGCCCGTCGGACGTGCCCCTCAGCCAGATGCACAACGAGGCCCGCGGCGAGTACGTCGACGAGCAGATGGACACGTGGTCCGTCGAGTACTGGCGCAACCGCGTCCTCGCGAACTACCGCATCAGCGCCTGGTTCGCGAGCAAGATGCCCCGCCTCGCCAACGCGGTGATGAGCAATTCGCTCGTCCGGCAGGTCGGCGAGAAACTGTTCGGCGTCACAGCCGAGCGGGAGTTCCCCGCCTTCGCCGAGCAGACCTTCCGCGAGTGGTGGGCCGAGCGCGGCGGCCCGAAAGTGCAGAGCGAGGACAAGCGCGTCGCGTACTTCCACGGCTGTTATTCGAACTACAACACGCCAGAGGTCGCCAAGGCGATGGTCCGCACCTTCGAGCACTTCAGCTACCAGATCGCGGTCCCCGACCAGGGCTGTTCGGGCACGCCGATGTTCGCCAATGGCATGTTAGACGACGCCCGTCGCGACGCCGAACTCAACATAAAGGAGTTCTCACAGCTCGTCGAAGAAGGGTACGACGTCATCTGTTCCTGTACCTCCTGCTCGATGGCGCTCCGTCAGGAGTACCCGGAGCTCTTTTCCTTCGAGGGTACCGCGAAAGTCTCCGCGAGCACCTACGAGGCCGTCGAGTACCTCCGGATTCACGAGGATCTGGGGAGTGCGATCTCGGACGCCGAGGTCGAGTTCCCGGACCTGGCGTACCACGCGCCGTGTCACGCCCGGAGCCAGGGCCTCGATCGGCAGGCGGTCGAGTTGTTCCGCGACCTCGACGGCGTCAAGATCGAGGACGTGGGCGAGTCCTGTTCGGGGATTTCGGGCACGTACGGCTGGAAGTCCGAGAAGTACGAGAAGTCGATGGCCATCGGCGAGGAGATGTTCGAGCACATGGACGAAGCCGAGGGCGAGACCGGCATGACCGAGTGCCCGACCTGCGCGATGCAGATGGAACACGGCTCTGGCTACGAGATTCGCCATCCGCTGGAAGTGCTGGAGGCGGCGCTCGTTTCGCGGTGAGCTGCCCCACCGTCGTTCGGGACGACGCCACTCAGCGCGGAATGCCGTAGGTCTCGTCGTCGAGGTCGATCATGTAGACGCGCTTTTCGGTGTCGATGTCGTCGATGCGGGCCACGTCCTGGTCGTCGAGTTCCCAGTCGGCCACCTGGAAGTTCGAGCGGATGTGTGCGGGCGTCGAGGACTTGGGAATCGTCACGACGCCCTTCTGGATCTGCCAGCGGAGGACGACCTGGGCCGGCGTCTTCTCGTAGGACGCGGCCACGTCCTGCACGACGGGATCGTCGAGCACTTCGGTGCGGGCGAGCGGCGCGGCCGCGGTGAGGACGACGTCGTTATCCTCACAGTACGCCAGGAGGTCGTCCTGGTTGAGCCAGGGGTGGTACTCCACCTGGTTGACGGCGATGGGGACGTCGCTCACTTTCTGCGCGAACGTGAGCTGGTACTTGCTGAAGTTGCTCACGCCGATATTGCGGACTTTCCCCTCCTCGTGGAGGCGTTCGAGGGCGTCCAGCGTTTCCCGGAGCGAGATCGTCGGGTTCGGCCAGTGGATCAGATAGAGGTCGAGGTAGTCCGTTCCGAGCCGGTCGAGGCTGGCCTCGCATGACTCCAACACGGACTCGTAATGGAGGTTCTTCGGGAGGACTTTCGAGGTGAGGAAGACGTCCTCGCGGTCGTACTCGGACAGCGCGGCGCCGACCTCGGCTTCGTTTTTGTAGCCTTCGGCGGTGTCGACGTGGGTGTAGCCCGCGTCGAGCGCCGTCCGAACTGCGTCGGTCACGGTCTCGCCGGAGATGTTCCACGTCCCAGCGCCGAGTTGCGGCATCTCGTCGCCACTGGGCAGCGTTCGCGTCGGAATAGACATACGAGTCTGCCTTCACAGGGGTCGTCTAAAGGGCTGCCGACTTCCGGGACGCCGGTCGTGACCAGCCGACAACAGCCGTCTCACCCCGTATTCTTCATCCCGGCAGCGATCCCCTGCACAGTCAGGCGGAGCGTCCGCTCCTGTTGGGGCGAGAGGTCGGCCTCACCGAGCAGGCGCACCTGTAGCAGGTTCAGCGGGTCGACGTAGGGGTTTCGGCGCTGGAGGTTCTCCTCGAGCCACTCGCGGGTCAGCAGGCTGTCGCGACCGGTGATCTCGCAGACTAAGTCGACGGCGGCTTCGTACTCCTCGCGGATGCGCGGGAAGATGCGCTCCCGGAGGTCGTCGTCCGCGAGGTCGGCGTACTCACTGGCGATCTCCACGTCCGTGCGGGCCAGCGCCTGGGACGCGTTGTCGAGCACCGTCCGGAAGAACGGCCACTCGCGGTACATCTCGGTGAGCGTCTCGACGTCGCCGCCCTCGTCGAGGTAGTGCTGGAGGCCAGACGCCAGCGAGTACCAGCCGGTGATGATACACCGGGATTGGGTCCAGGAGAACACCCACGGGATCGCCCGGAGGTCCTCGACGCTGCGCTCTTCCGACCGGGAAGCCGGGCGCGACCCGAGGTTGAGGTCCTCGATGACGGTGATGGGCGTCGCCTGCTCGAAGTACTGGACGAACCCCTCGGTTTCCAGCAGGTCCTGGTACTCCGCGCGGGCGGCGTCGCTCGCGATGTCTAGCGCGTCCAGCCACTCGTCGGGGATGGTCTCGGCGCCCTCCTGGAGGGCTTCGTACCGCGCGCGGATCTGGGCGTTAGCCATCTGTTCTAAGTTCCGCTCTGCGATGTCGTCGTTGGCGTACTTCTCGGAGATGGCTTCGCCCTGTTCGGTGAACTTGATCTGGCCCGACACCGTCTCCCGGGGGAGCGCGAGCATCGCGTCGTTCATCGGGCCGCCGCCGCGGGAGATCGACCCGCCGCGGCCGTGGAACAGGCGCATCTCCACGTCGTAGTCGTCTGTGATCTCGGCCAGGCGCTTCTGGTTGCGGTGAAGGCTCCAGTTCGCGGCGAGATAGCCGTTCTCCTTGTTCGAGTCGGAGTAGCCCAGCATGATCTCCTGGAGGTTGCCCCGCGCCTCGAGCGCCTGCGAGTAGGCCTCGTTCTCGAACAGCGTCCCCATGATGCGCCGCGCCCCGGAGAGGGCGTACTCGGTTTCGAGCAGGGGGACGACGTCCAGCCCGCAGTAGCCCGGGAGGTCCACGATGCCGGCCTGATCGGCCAGGAAGAGAACTTCCAGCACGTGGCTGGGTTCCTCGGCCATGCTGACGGCGTAGGTGTCGATGGCGTCGACGCCGAACTCCCGCTGCCAGTCGGCGAGTTTCTCGAACCGCCGGAGAACGCGACTGGCCGTGTCGCCGAGGTCAGCCCTGTCCTCGACGTCCACGACGGCGTCGTCCTGGAGGATCGCCTCGGTCAGCACCTCGGTCCGTTCGTCCTCGTCCATCTCGGCGTAGTCGATGCTCTCGCGAGCGAGCGCCTCGGAAACGGCCGTGGTGTGCTGTTCCTGGTGGTCGCGCACGTCGAGGCTGGCCATCGCGAAGCCGAACGTTTCGACCTTGCGGACGAGCGGGTCGACCTGCGTCTCGGCGACGTCGGCGGCGTCGTTCGCGCGCAGACTGTCTGCGATGACCCGCAGGTCCGTCGCGAGTTCGTCGGCGTCCCGGTAGCCACCCTGGCGGACGTCCCCGACCCTGAGGACGCGTTCGCGCATCAGTTTGAGCTTCTGGCGGTACGGTTCCTCGGGGTAACGCGCCTCGGCCCCGCTGGCGACGCCGGGGAGTCGCTCGCGGTCGGCGGCGAGCCGGTCCTCGAAGGCCGAGCCGGGGTCGATCTGACTGGCGTCCTGGCTGAGGACGCCGGACAGCGCCTTGAGTTCGTTCCGGTACATCGGGAGGACGGTCTCGCGCTGGCGCTCCAGGGTCTCCTCGGTGATCTCTGGGGTGACGTAGGGGTTGCCGTCGCGGTCGCTGCCGGCCCACGAGCGGAACTCGTAGAGCTTGGGGACGTCGACGTCGGCGTCGAACTGCTCGTCGAGATGGCGTTCGAGTTCGTCGTACACCTCACTGATGACGTCGAAGAGGACGTTCTCCAGGTACCACTGGACGTTCAGCGCCTCGTCGGTCACCTCCGGCCGTCGCCGGCGGACCTGCGGGGTCTGCCAGAGGCTCGTCACCTCGGCGTGGAGGTCCCGCTCGACGGCCCGTTGCTCCCGGTCGGTCAGTCGGACTTCGTCGAGCGTTTCGAGATCGTCGGCGACCGACCGGAGTTTCGCCTTGACGGTCTTCCGGCGCGCTTCGGTCGGATGGGCGGTGAAGGTCGGCTGGATCAGCACGTCCGTCAGCACCTGCTCGACGGTCTCGGGGTCCGCGTCGGCGTCGGCGAGTCGGCTGACCGCCGCTTCGATGCTGTCCGAGAGCATCCCTCGCTGGCTGCCCTCGCGGATCTCCCGCACCCGGTGGCGTTCCTCCGCGAGGTTGATGAGCTCGAAATACGTCGTGAACGCCCGCGCGACGACGTCCTGGCGATCCGCCTCCAGTCGGTCGAGTTCCCTGTGGACCGCCTCCCGCGACGCCGCCTCACCGCGCCGGTAGGCGATCGCCGACGTCCGCAATCGCTCGACGGTCTCCAGCGCGTCGGTCGACGCCTGTGCCGCCAGTATCTCTCCCAGTAGCGACCCCAGTTCCTGCACGTCCTGGGTCACGTCCCTGGCGTGTAAATCCATACCATATCACCACACAGCGCCACGTAAAACACTGACGAAAATTCCCAAATTACAACTCATACTCGAGTAAATATCTATTACATATCGGCGCGGCGCGGTGAGTGTGAGTGACGGTCGCGAGTCGAACTCCGGGAACGAGTCGCGCAGGAACACTGCGCCGTCGGGACGGTCCGGACGGTCGAGGCCGTCTCAGCCGTCGAAATTCGCCCGGAGTTTAAGACAGAGACCACGGTATCGGTTGGCATGGGGCTTCTGAATTGGTTCACCGGGCTGTTCGAGGCGGACGAGGCGTCGGGAGACGGCGGCGGCGCCGCCGATGCGCCAGCGGAACTGGACCTGCAGGTCGACGTCGAGCGTCGCGCGGGAGCGATCATGGAACACTACGAGCTGGCGAGCGAAGACGCCCGGCGGATCGCCGAGATTCTCGACGCGGCAGTGAGTCGCGAGGACGGGTACGCCAGAACGATGATCGTCGACCAGCTGGTTCGCGAGGTCGACGTCGACGAGGACCGCGCCCGGACAATCGTCGACACGGAAGTCGGGTCCATCCGCAACCTCGCTCGCGTCCGGAAGTTCACTGCACAGAGCGACGACGAGGTCAGCGTCCGCTGGGTCGACTCCGTGGGCAGGGACGACTCGCCTGTCTGTGCCGACGTCCGGTCGGCGATCGACGCGGAGGGCCCCGTGACGCCCGACCGCCTGCGCGAACTGATCCGCGAGGCGGCCAGCGATCACGACGGCGGCACGCCCGAGCGCGCCGAGGACCTGATCCCCCACGAGTCCTGTCGTCACACTGTCGTCAGGCACTTCGAGACGAGCTAAGCACCCCGGGCCAGCCAAACGTCTTTTTCAGTCCGGCGTGAACCCACGGTATGGACATCCACCGGTACTTCGACGAGTTCACCGAGCGAGACTGGCAGGCCACGAGCGGTGACCAGGAGCCAGTCCGCTTCGCCATGATCGGCCTGGGATGGTGGACCCGTGAGGAGGCCATCCCCGCCGTCGCCGACTCGGCGCTCTGCGAGACGAGCGTCGTCGTCAGCCGCGACAAAGAGAAGGCCCAGTCGGTCGCCGACAGCGTCGAATCCGTCGAAGCCGGCATCACGGACGAGGAGTTCCACGACGGGGTCGCCCGGGACATCTACGACGCCGTCTACGTCGCGACGCCGAACGCCACGCACCTGCCGTACGTCAAATCCGCCACCGAGTTCGGGAAGGCCGTCCTCTGTGAGAAGCCGATGGAAGCTACCGTCGATCGAGCCGAAGCGATGGTGACTGCCGCCGAGGACGCCGGCGTCACCCTGATGGTCGCCTACCGAATGCACACGGAACCGGCCGTTCGACGGCTCCGCGACCTCGTCGAGGAGGGGCTGCTCGGTGAGCCCGTGCAACTCCACGGGCACATGTCCCAGCGGCTCATGGAGATGATCCCGAATCCGGATCAGTGGCGACTGAATCCGGACCTCGCAGGCCCGGGCGCGAGCGTCACCGACATCGGCCTCTACCCGCTGAACACCGCTCGCTACGTCCTCGACGCCGATCCGGTCGCGGTCCAGGCGAGCATGGACTCGACGAGCGACGCCTTCGACGCCGTCCCCGACGAACGGGCGGCGTTCACGATCGAGTTCCCGGGCGGCGTGTTTGCTGCCTGTACCGCCAGCCAGAACGCCGTCCAGTCGAGCCACCTCCAGGTGATCGGAACGGAGGGAACAGCGACGCTCGACCCAGCGTTCTTCGCCACGGAGCCTCGGGAACTCACGGTCTCTCGCGCCGGGACGCGCGTCGACACCACCTTCGAGCAGGTCGACCAGATGCGCGAAGAGTTCGACTACTTCGCGGACTGCCTGCACACCGACCGGGAGCCGGTCGGCGACGGCCGCCACGGCCTCGTCGACATGCGTGCCCTCGAAGGCATCTACGAGGCTGCCGAGCGCACCGAACGCGTCGAGTTGTAAGGTCGAGAACGCTCAGGTCTGCACCTCGAACCGCACGCCGCCGGCGTCGCTCTCGGTGAGCCGGACGTCCCACCCGTGGGCGGAGAACACTTCCTCGACGATGGCCAGCCCGAGCCCGGTTCCGGTCTCGGTCGTCGAGTACCCGTACTCGAAGACGGCGTCGCGTTCGTCGGCGGGAATCCCCGGACCGTCGTCGGCGACGAAAAAGCCAGACGGCGTCGTCCCGACGCGGAGCGACACGTCCGGCCCGGCGTGTTCCAGGGAGTTCCGGAAGAGGTTCTCGAAGGCCTGGAGCAGCCGCTGGGGGTCCGCGTCGAGGCGCCCGTCGGCGTCGATCGTCAACTCGCCCGTCGGCGCGTCGACGTGTTCCCAGGCGTCTCCGGCGACGGTCGCCAGGCTCACGGGTTCGGTTTCGTCGACGGTCTGGCCCTGGCGAGCGAGCGCCAGCAGGTCGTCGATGAGTTCTTCCATGCGCTCGTGGGCGCCGTCGACGGCCGCGAGGAGGTCCGAGTCGCACTCGTGGCGCGCCATGTCCAGGTTCGACTCGGCCATCCGCAGCGGGTTCCGGAGGTCGTGCGAGACGGTGCTGGCGAACCGCTCCAGTCGCTCGTTCTGGCGATGGAGTTCCCGTTCGCGTTCGAGTCGGTCGGAGACGTCTCGGCCGATGCCGACGATGCCTTCGACGGTGCCGTCGGCCTCGGTCACGGGTGCGCCGGTGAACTCGTAGGGGATGCGATCGCCGTCGCTGGTGACGATTCGGGCCTCGGCGCGCGCACGGCCGCCGTCGAGAATCGCCTCGATCGCCCCGGTTATCGCCGCCACGTCCTCGTCGGCGATCAGTTCGAGCGGGCCCATGTTCTCGATCTCGCGCTCGCTGTAGCCGGTCGCCTCGAGCAGCCGGTCGTTCCAGCGGATGTAGTTCAGGTCCTCGTCGAGCGCGTACATGATGTCCGGGATCGAGTCGACGAGGCCGTCGATAAACGCGCGCTCCTCGCGGAGTTCCGCCTCCCGTTCGGCGCGATTGCAGGCGGTTGCGGCGCTCGTCGCGAGCACCTCGGCGACCTGGCGGTCGAGATCGTCGATTCGATCCGGTTCCGTGGCCCCGAGCACCAGCACCCCGTACTCGCCGATCGGGACGTACATCGCTGACTGCACCGGCGATCGGTCGGCGTCGTCGTCGATCGCAGCGAGGTCATCGGCCATCAGGATCTCGCCGGTCTGGAACGCGTCGCCGACCGGCGGTTCGTCGACGGCGTAGGTCGGACGGTCGTCCATCCGCTCGCGAACCATCTCGGTCGACGCGACGGGGACGAGTGCGTCCGCCTCGTCGTCGTAGAGCCGGACGGTGCTGAGTTCGAACCCGAGGACGTCGCGCGCGGCCGCCAGCGTCGTCTCGGCGACGGTCCGGTGGTCCGGCGCGTCCATCAGGTCCTGCGTCGTCTCGACCAGTCCCGAGAGCTTCCGCTGGCGTTCCTGCTGGGCCGTGATGTCCCTGATGACCCCGGCCGTCCCGGTGAACGAACCGTCGTCGTCGTAGACGATCGTCATGTGGTCCTCGGCGGGGATGTCGGAGCCCTCCTTGGGCTGCAGTGGGAACTCGAAGGTGGTCTCGACGGACTGGCCCGCCAGCAGCGACCGGAGCTTCTCCTCTGCCGACTCGACGGTCGCGTCGTCTTTGATGATCCCGACGTGTTCGCCCAGCAACTCCTCGCGGTCGTAGCCGGTCAGGTCTGCGGCGGCGTCGTTGACCAGTTCGAAGCAGCCGTCGTCGTCGAGAGCGTACACGACGTCGTCGACGGCGTTGATCGTCTCCTCGAACCGTTCGAGTTCGCGCTGGCGTTTCCTGCGTTCCGTGACGTCGCGACCGACGCCGACCGTGCCGGCGAAGGCACCGTCCTCGCGGAGGATTTCGAGGTTCGTCTCCACGGGGACGCGTTCGCCATCGGCGCACTGTACCTCGAACTCGATGGGGGCCGGCGAGTCGTCGCCCTCGTTCAGTGCGGTCGTGATGTGGGCTTCGACGGCCGCGACGTCGTCGTCGCTCATCACGGTCGAGACGTGCGCGCCGAGCAACGTCTCGCGGGCGTATCCGGTCCGTTCGACGAGCGTGTCGTTGACCATCGTGAACCGGCCGTCGGGGTCGACGCGGTAGACGAGGTCGGCGGCCGCGTTGATCCCCGTCTCGTAGGCCTCCAGTTGCTCCTCGCGTTCCTTGCGGTCGGTGACGTCCCGGAAGTACGCCGACAGGCCGGCGTCGTCGGGATACAGCCTGACCTCGAACCACGCCGCCAGCGACTCGTAGTAGGCCTCGAAGATGACCGGCTCCTGTGTCTCCATGGCGCGGCGAGCGTTCGCCTCGAACGTCGTCCCGGACGCGCCGGGGAACACGTCCCAGATGGGCTCACCCAGGACGGCGTCCTCGGTGACGCCGAGCAACTCCTCGGCGTGTGAGTTCAGGAACGTGAACCGGTCGTCGGCGTCGAGGGCGAAGACGCCGTCGTCGATGCGCTCGAACACCGCTTCGACGTCCGCGGTCGCGGCCGGGGGCTCGTCGGTCGGCCCCGGCGATCCCGAGTACGGCGTCACGTGTCGGCAACGACCTCCTCGATCTGCTCGGCGAGCGATTCGAGGTGATCCATCCCCTCGCCTTTCTCGACGTAGGCCGTCACGCCGGCGTCGATGGCCTCGCTTTCGACCGCGTTACTCCCCTTCCCGGTGTAGAGGATGAAGGGGATGTCGAGGCCGGCGTCCCTGACGCGGGCGAGGACGGACAACCCGTCCATCGCGGGCATCTCGAAGTCACAGAGCAGCAGATCGAAGCCGTCGGGGTCGTCCCGTAGGCGGTCGAGCGCGCCGTTCGGATCGGTCGTCGTCTCGATGCGGATGCCCTCCCAGAACCGCTCGAAGTAGTTCTCCGTCGTCGCCAGTGAACCGCGCTCGTCGTCGAGGTGCAGGACTCTGATCGGACGGTCGGTCGCGTCGAACGACACCAGCATTACGGGCCGACCTCCGGGCGCGTGGCGCCGAGGAGCGTCTCGACCAGTTCGTCCGCGGGCGTGACGTGGTCGACGTATCCGCTCTCGCGGGCGTTCGATGGCATCCAGTGGGCCGGACTCGATTCGTCGTCTTGCGCGACGGTCGTCCCGCCCGCGCGCTTGATCGCCTCCACGCCGGCGGTCCCGTCCGTTCCGAGTCCCGTCATCACGACGCCCACGAGCGGTCCGTCGACGGTTTCAGCTGCCGACTGCATCGTCACGTCGGCCGACGGCTGCACGGTCACGTCCCCGTCAGCCTCGACGTGGCCGAGCGTGAGTTCCGTCCCGTCGTCGGCCGCGACGGCGAGGTGTGAGCCGCCGTTGGCGACGACGATCTCGCCCGGGCCGAGGCTCGCGCCGTCCATGGATTCCCGGACCGTGTACTCGCTGATCGCGTCGAGGTTGCGGGCGAACTGGGCGGTGAACCGCTCTCGGAGGTGCTGGACGACGAGCACGCGAAAGCCAGCCTCCCGCGGAAGGGACGCGAGGTGCTGTTTGAGCAACCGCGGCCCGCCGGTCGAACTCGCGATGACGACGACCGGGTTCGCGTCCGGCATCGCGGTGGGTGCCGACGCCGCCGTCGCGTCCCGATCTGTCTGCTCGTCTTCGTCTGGGGCGAGCGGTTCCGGCTGGACCTTGGCGGCGTCCTCGATGGTGTCGATCAGTTCCGCCTTGTACTCGTAGAGATCCAGCGACGGCTCCTCACCGGGTTTGTGGAAGTAGTCCACGGCACCGGCTTCCAGCGCCGAGAGGGTGGTCTCGGCCCCGTCCTCGGTGTAGCGGCTGAGCATGACGACCGGCGTGGGCCGAGTGGTCATGATGCGCTCGACGGCCTCGATGCCGTCCATTCCCGGCATCTTCACGTCCATCGTCACCACGTCCGGTTCGTGGTCGTCGACCATGCTGATGGCCTGCTTACCGTTTCGCGCTTTGCCGACGACCTCGTGGCCCGCCTCCTCGAGGTAGCTGGCGACCTGTGACTGCGTGAAGTGCGAATCGTCGACGACGAGAACTCGTATCATAAGGTATCCTGTCTGGGCGTTCGGAGACTGCCAGCGAATGCTGGTAGCTGCGTGACGCTGCGAATTCGGGTCGATCTGTTGCTGTGAGGGTGTGGGAGGCGCATGCGAGTCACGCCTGGAACGGCGTCTCGGATCGGAGTCTGTCTCATGGGTTGGGGGAATCCCGATGCGTCCATGGCCCGACAGCGCCCGCAGCGGACCCCAGCGAGCCACGGCGAACGAACGCGTTCAGTGTCTGATCCAACACAACTCGCATATAAAAGCGCGATACCTAACGAGAGGGGTACTGACCGCTACTGGCGGAACCGAGCCGTCGCGAGGGGGCGAGGGCGGCCGGAGTGAGCGCCGTGGTGCGGACGGGGAGTCAGCGACCCGTGAGCCTCACGCGTCGTCGAAGAGGGTTTCGCCCTCGACCATGTGGTCGGCGACGGCGTCCATGTCGAGCGTCAGCCCCAGCCCCGGTTCTTCAGGGATCTCGATGTAGCCGTCCTCGATGACCGTCTCTTCCACCAGGTCCGCCCACCAACCCAGCTCGTAGGAGTGGTACTCGACGGCCAGCGCGTTCGGGATGGCAGCGCCGACGTGGGCGCTGGCCATCGTCGCGACGGGCGAGGAGACGTTGTGCATCGCCACGGGGATGTAGTAGGTGTCCGCGAAGTCGGCGATCTTCCGGGTTTCCCGCATCCCGCCGACCTTCGGGAGGTCCGGTGCGACGATGTCGACGGCCTGTTCTTCGAGGAGGCGGCGGTGGCCGTGCTTGCGGTAGACGTTCTCGCCGGCCGTGATCGGCGTCGTTGTACCGTGGGTGACCTTCCGCTGAACGTCGTGGTTCTCCGGCGGGACGGGGTCTTCCAGCCACCAGACGTCGTACTCCTCGATCGCACTCGCCAGTCGCTCGGCGCTGTTGGGCGTGTACGTCCAGTGGCAGTCGAAGGCGACGTCCGCGCGGTCGCGCACGCGTTCGGTCACTGCCTCGACGATCTCTACCTTGTGGCGGACCTCGCCGGGCCGGAGGTGGCGGTTCGCGCGGTCTTTCTCGTGGCCGGAGGGCACGTCCAGGTCGAACTTGAGCGCGTCGTAGCCCAGTTCCTCGACGACGCGCTCGGCCTCGTCTGCACAGGCCTCCGGATCGGCCTCCTCCTCAGTGTGGCAGTCACAGTAGACGCGGACGCTGTCGCGGTACTTCCCGCCGAGCAGCTGGTAGGCGGGCACGTCCAGGAGTTTCCCCGCCACGTCGTGCAGCGCGACTTCGATCCCGGAGATCGCGGTGACCGTCACGCCCTCGATGGAGCCCTCGCCGGACATCTTCTGGACGAGGTGCTCGAACAGTCGGTCGATGTCGAGCGGGTTCTCGCCCACGACGAAGGGTTTCATTCGCTCGATGAGTTCGGGGACGCCAGCGCCCCAGTAGGCCTCGCCGGTGCCGACGACGCCCGCGTCGGTGTAGACGCGCACGAGCGTCCAGGGGAAGTTCCCGTCGACCATCGTCGTCTGCACGTCCGTGATTTCCACGTCGCGCCCGCCTCCGCGAGCGCCGTCGACGCCCATCGTCTCCCCGGAGAGGTCCCGCATCGTGTACTCCGCGTTCGGGTCGTGGAGGCCGGCATAGTCGATACGCATGCCCGGCTCTAGCACCCAGCAGACAGTAAAGGTTGAGCGCGGCGCGGGCCCGACGTCAGCGCCGTCGGTCGCTCACTTCTCGGACTCCCGCTCGTCGAGAATGTCGTCCAAGTCGCGTTCGATGTCGTGACGGTTCCCGCCGATGTCGGCGTTCATCCGCTTGAGCCAGACGAAAAACATCAACACGAGCCCACCGAGCACGACGAGGACGCCGACGAAGCCGGCGACCAGCTGGCCCAGCCGACCGCCGAGCGTCGCCGCCCACACGAGGATCGCGATCCCGCCCAGCACCAGCGCGACGACCGACGGAAACCCCACGTACTCCGTGAACGACCCCAGCATACCTCACTCTCACCGTGGCACCGCTATCAACGTTGGGACGGCTTCGGCCGCTAACAGCGCCCCGCTGTGACCCGGACTACAACAGGTCCAGGTCCCGGAGATCGGTCTCCAGCGCCGCGCGGTCGTCCGCGTCCATCGTCCGCAGCGGACTCCGGAGCGACCCGACGTCGAAGGCCACGTCGCGGAGGGAGAGCGCGGTCTTGACGCCGGCCATGTAGGGGCCGCGCTTGAGCGCGTCGCGAACGTCGTAGACGGTGCTCTGAAGCTCGCGAGCGCGCGCTTCGTCGCCAGCGTCGTAGGCGTCGTAGAGGTCGACGACGAGCTCCGGGAACACGTTCGCGACGGCGCTGACCATCCCGGGACAGCCGATTTCGAGGCCCGCGAAGAGGAGCGAGTCCGACCCCGAGAGGAAGGTCAACTCGGGGAGGGCGTCGATGGCCTGCCCGAGCCACGGGACGTTCTTGCTGGAGTCTTTCACGCCGGCCAGCCCGTCGATGGCAGCGAGGTCGGCCAGCGTGTCCAGCGAGAGAGAGTTGCCCGTCTTGCTCGGGATGTGATAGACGTACACCGGGACGTCGACAGCGTCGGCGACCCGGCGGTAGTGCTCGACGGCCCCGTCGTGGTCCAGCGGGTAGTAGTACGGCGTGACGACGATGACGCCGTCGGCGCCGGCGGCTGCCGCGTGTTCGGCGTGTTGCACCGTCTCGTAGGTGCTCGGCGCGCCCACCCCCGCGACGACGGGGACCTCGTCGACGGCATCGACGACGGCCTCGACGACGCCGTGGCGCTCCTCGGGCGTTAGCAGCGGAACCTCACCGTTGGTCCCGAGCGGAAACACGCCGTGGCAGCCGTGCTCGACGACGAACTCGGCGTGCGCGGCCGTCGCCTCGTAGTCGACCGATTCCTCGTCGTCGAAGGCGGTCACGGTCGGCGGGACGACGCCGTGCAGGGAGAGCGGATCGTCTCGCCCTGGCGCGGGAGCAGCGTTCACCATATCCTGGCTTGCCACGGGCTGGCGGTAATAGTTTCTCCCATCAGCCAATGGTT
Organism: Halorientalis brevis; assembly: GCF_042678165.1. GTDB lineage: Archaea > Halobacteriota > Halobacteria > Halobacteriales > Haloarculaceae > Halorientalis > Halorientalis brevis. The sequence continues at coordinate 416,071 of NZ_JBHUDJ010000001.1, forward strand.
TTTCGAGAGTGAGTTAACTTTTTGAACCCAGAGTGCATTGGTATGGATACCTATGTGCCAGATAGAAATCAGCCGGTCGCTGGCCGCACGGGTGGGGACCCACGAAGCGCACGTCGCCGTCCGTGACGGAGACACGGTACAGGACGTCATCGAACGGCTCTCGGCCGAGTACGGAACGCAGGTCCAGACGGGGATGCTCGACGGCGAGCGCCTCCGCTCGGACGTCATCGCAGTCAGGAATCCCGACGCCGACCACGAACCGGTCACTGCGGCCTCGCCGCTCACCCCCGGTGACACGCTCGAGTTCCACCTGACCTCCGAACACGACAAGGTCACGCACGCCTGAACGCCGCTGACTCTCCTGCTCTCCACCTGTTCGCCGTTTCTCGGCGTCTTCTCAGCCTTCCAACCGCGCGAGCCTGTTGAGCGCGTAGACGGTCTGGAGCACGTCGGTCGCCTTCCCGGGATCGAAGACGAGTTCGTCCGTGTTCATCACGTGATCGAGCACGTCGCGTGAGGCGTGTTCGGGCGCGGCCGCCAGTCCGTAGTCGTGCTCCTGGACCCACCGCATCACCCGGAGGTCGCTCTTGCTGTCGCCCATCACCACGCTGAACGGCTCGTCGATGTCCAGTACGTCGAAGGCCGCCTCGACGCCGACGACCTTGTTGAGTTCGAGGCTGCCGATCTCGGCGGCGTCGGCCTCGTAGTAGGCGACGTCGATCCGCTCGAACACGTCCCGGACGTCGGCGGGCACGTCGTCGGCCGTCGCGTCCGGGTACTCGCCGTGCTCTTCGAGGACGGTCCGAATCTCGGGGTCCTGGGCCGCGTAGAAGGCCCGCGCCCACTGGCCGGCCAGCTCGGCGTCGGCGTCAGACCCGAGTTCCTCGCAGACGGTGTCGCCGAGCAAGTCGAGTTCGTAGATCAGCGCCTCGTCGATGACGGCCCGGGCGTCGCTGCTTCCCGTCTCGAAGTTGGGTTTCATCGTGACGTTGAACTCGTTGCCCTGGAGGTGACAGCCCCGTCGAAGGTCGTCCGGGGCGTCCGAGAGGACCCGTGAGCGGACGGCGTCGAAGACGTTCCTGATTTCCGCGCCCAGGTCCTCGTACAGCAGTTGTTTGGTGTCGCCACCGTGGCCGGGCGTGAACACGCCGGTGCCGGCCTCGTAGACGATGCTCACGTCCCCCGAGTGGACGAGTTCGTTACCCAGGCCCTGGATGAGGAACCCCTTGACGTTTTCCAGGGTCTGGCCGGTACAGACGACGATGGGGATGCCGTCCTCGTAGAACTCCGTCAGGAGGTGCAGCGTGTCGCGGGGGATCTCGTTGTCGGTCTGGCCGGCCGACCGGAGCGTCTCGTCGACGTCCAGTACCAGCGCGTTGACGGGCTGGCCGTGTTTCGAGAGCAGATCGAGCGCCGTGAACGCCTGTTCCCGGGTGGCCTTCGACGCGATGGCGGCGAAGGTCTCGCCGGTGCTGGGGAAGGCGTCGCGGATCTCGTCTTTCCCTTCGGCGAGTTCGTCGCTGGCGTTCTGCCAGTGTTCCAGGGCGACCCGCGAGTCGACCGGCGGAAAGAGATCGACGAAGTCCTGATAGGCCCGGAGTCGACCGGTGTCGAACTCGTCGTAGAGGCGGTAGAGCTGGTCGTAGCGTTCCATATCTCCGTGTGGACGCGTCAGACCAAAAGACTGCGGGGGCCGCGGGGTGGGACGAGTACGACGGACCGGCGAATCCACTCGCAGTGACGGAGAGAGCGGTCCGGGAATGCAGGGAGAATCTGTCCGTGCTTTCTGTCCAAGTCAGCCGGTATCGACCCTGCGATCCGAATATTTACTCATTACCAAATAAATTATTCGGTGTGTGGTGAGCACGGTGCGGACAGCTGGCAGACGCCAGTCCCGGGCCGTCGTCCAGAGCGGCCGGGGAAAGGACAATAACGAACGCCGTCGAACGGGCTACCTATGAAGAATATCGACGACCTGATGACTAGCGCGGCGGAGCTGGCGGATCGGGGGCTCTCGAAGGGGGAGATCGCTGACGAGCTGAACGTCTCCCGTGAGACGGCGAGCTGGCTGGTCGAGCGCAGCGGCAAGAGCACGACCACGACCCAGACACAGCAGTCCACCGGCGGCCCGGACGACATCCACGTCGACTGGAACACGATCGGTCGCGACTCGAACCGCATGTGGCACATCAGTGCTGCCCTGGCCGACCTGCTCTCGAAACAGGGCGAAGAAGTGGACCTGACCATCGGCATCGAGAAGGCGGGTGCACCGCTGGCGACGGCCGTCGCTCGCGAACTGGATACGGACCTGGGAACCTACGCGCCGCGGAAACACCAGTGGGACGACGACGACATGGACGAACTGGGCGGGACGTTCTCGCGCAACTTCGCGAAGATTCGCGATCGGGAGTGCTACGTCGTCGACGACACCATCACCAGCGGGACGACGATGACCGAGACCGTCCAGGCGATCCGCGAGCAGGGCGGCGAGCCGGTGGCCTGCGTCGTGCTGGTCGACAAGAAGGGGACCGAGGAGATCGAGGGCGTCCCCGTCTACTCGCTCGTTCAGGTCATCCGCGTCGGCAACGACGACTGAAAGGAAGGGTTGATTTGACTCGTCGGACTCACCTCCGACATGGCCGACGACCTGTACGCCGCACTCGAGCGCGTCGCCGAGCGGTTCGACTTCGGCGAGTACGAGGCGCAGGCGTATCTCTCGATTCTCGAACACGGACAACTGACCGCCTCCGAGATCGCCGACCACACCGACATTCCCCAGCCGCGCGTCTACGACACCGTCCGCGGCCTCGCCGACGCCGGCCTCGTCGAACTCCAGGAGACCCGGCCGATGCGCGTCCTCGCGATCGACCCCGAGGAAGCGTTCGACGACATCCAGTCCTCGCTGGACGACCTCGTCGACGGGCTCGAACAGCGCTACACCGCCCCCGCCCGCGACACGGAGGCCGTCTCGCTCATCAAGTCCCGCTCGACCATCCTCCGGTACCTCGAAGAGGTCATCACCGGCGCGGAGTACGAACTCATCCCCTCGCTGTCGCCCGAACTCCTCGAACGGTTCGAGGACGAGCTGATCGCCCAGCACGAGGACGGCGTCGCCATCGAACTCCTGCTGTCGCCGGCCGCCGAGGTGCCCGACCCCGAGTCGTTCGACTACCTCGAGGTCGCCACGACCGTGCGCGCCCGCCGCGGAATCACGACCCCCATCGTCGCCGTCGCCGACGGCGACTACTCCGTCTACGCCACCCAGGAGGCCCTCCGCGGCGATCGCGACCGCTACGGCGTCATCTTCAACCGCTCGGAACTGGGGTTTCTCGTCTCCGGGTTCCTCAACACAGTCCTCTGGACGACCGCCGAAACCATCGCCGAGGGACCGGACGACCGGCCGTTCCCGCGCCGCTACGCGACCATCCGCCGGTGCATATCCGACCTGCGCCACGCCGAGGGCGACTTCTACGCCTCCATCGAGGGCCGGGACGTGCGCTCGGGAGACCGCGAGGTCGTCGAAGGACCGATCGACGACGCGACCTTCGGCGCCGGCCGCGAGACCGCGACCCTCATCGTCGAGACCGACGACGGCCCCGTCGAAGTCGGCGGCCAGGTCGCCGCCTTAGAAGACATCGAAGCCCACGAGATCCGCGTCGGGAAAGACCAGCCCCCGGGCGTGTAACGACGCGCGAGACACCAGGGAGCGCGTCGGAGGTCCACGAGTCGGTCGCGATTCTGACCGCCGCCGTTTTCGCGGAGTGCGGTATCCAGTCCGTCGAGCGACGCTCACGCGTCGAGCGCGCACCAGTCGCTGGTCAGCAGACGGAAAGAAAACGGAAAACGAATCGCGACTCGGGTCCCCGGCTACAGGATGTCGTCGTACTCGTAGGTGTCGATCTCGACGCCTTCCTCGGTGACCTCGGCGACGACCAGTCCGTTCCCGGAGCCGGTGTCGCGCTCGGCTGCGGCGTTGACCGCGTCGGCGGCGACGACGCGCGCCTCGTCCATCGAGAGGTCGTCCTCGTAGCGACTCTCCAGGGTCCCGTACGCGACGGTGAGCCCGGAGCCGGTGACGGTGTAGTCGTCTTTCATGACGCCGCCAGCCGGGTCGATGCTGAACACGTGGCTGCCCTCGTCGTCGACGCCGCCCAGGATCGGGTTGATGGCGAAGAAGGGGCCGCCGCGGGCGAAGTTGCCGGCGAGCGTGGCCAGTGCGGGAATCGAGATGTCCTCGCCGCGGCGGACCTCGTAGAGGTTGACCTCGGCGCGAAGCGAGCGGATAAAGGACTGGGCACCACCGACCGAGCCCACGAGCGTGAGAGCTGCCGTCGGGTGGATCTGCTCGACCTTCTGGACGTTCTTGTTCGAGACGAAGCGGCCGCCGAGCGAGGCGCGGCGATCGGTCGCGACGATGACGCCGTCGTCGTTCGCGATGCCGACGGTCGTCGTCCCGGTCTTGTTCACCTTCTCGTTGTCCTTGCCACTCGTGGACGGCAGCGTGCCGAGTTCCGGTTCGTAGGGGCTCTGCAGGCCGTCGTCCAATCTGGGCTGTTGCGTCGGGTCCATGCCGTGGTTCCAGTCAGTCATTCTTCCTCACCTTCGGTGTCTACGTCTTCGAGGTACGTTGCGATCTCCTCGTCGGTGTGCTGGCGATACTGCTCGGTCTCGACGTCGATGGTCCCCAGGGCGACGCCCTCGGGAGTGACTTCGCTGTCGCCGACCTCGGCGAGGGCGGACAGCGCGAGATCGATCCCGCCGTCGAGATCCAGGTCCTCGCGGTACTCCTCTTCGAAGTAGCTGAGGAGATCTTCACGATTGCCACCCACGGCGAGTGCCTGCCACTCGTAGGGCGTCCCCGACGGGTCGGTCTCGAACAGGCGCGGCTCGCCGTTCTGGATGCCGCCGACGATCAGCGCGACACCGAACGGGCGTGCGCCGCCCGTCTGGGTGTACTGCTGGATCTGGTCGGTGATGTCCTTGGTCAGCGACTCGACGTCGATCGGCTCCTCGTAGCGCAGTTGGTTGACCTGCGCGTCCCGCCGGGCGAAGTCGATGAGCTGGCGGGCGTCGGCGACGTGGCCGGCGCTGGCGATGCCGACGTGGTCGTCGATCTTGTGGAGTTTCTCGACGCTCGACCGCTCCAGAAGTGGAGAGCGAACGCGCGTGTCGGCCGCGAGAACGACGCCGTCAGTCGTGCGGACGCCGACGCTGGCTGTCCCGCGCTTGACGGCCTCGCGGGCGTACTCGACCTGATAGAGACGTCCGTCCGGGGAGAAGATAGTGATCCCCCGGTCGTACGCCTGCTGTTGTGAGTTTCCCTGCATGATTTGCATCGAAAGCCGGGAGTGGCCTTCACCTCCGGTTAGTGCCACCCGTATTTAAACCCATTTATGGTAGCAAGTGACACCGTGATCGCGTGTCGACGAGACCGTAAGGTCGATTGTGGCAGGAGGTGGAGTCCCGGTTGTGGTCAAGGGCACGTACACAATACTCGTGAATCTTCCGGAAGCGGCGACTGTCACCGTCGGTGCACTCGGCGAGCAAACGTTCCCAGCCGGCTACTACGCGTACACGGGCAGCGCGTTCGGTCCCGGCGGGTTCGCACGCGTCGATCGCCACGTGGAAATCGCCGCCGGCGACCGCGACGCCCGCCACTGGCACGTCGACTACCTCCTCGGTGATACCCCCGCACGGATCGAGACAGTCGTCCGCTCGCCCGAGGTCGACGTCGAGTGCGCGGTCGCCCGAGCTGTCGCCGACGTGGGCGAGACCGTCGTCACGGGGTTCGGTGCGTCCGATTGCGACTGTGACACCCACCTCCACCACGCGACTGCCAAAGACAGGTTGTTGACTGCAGTACGTAGTGCCCACGAGTGACGCTTCGTTTGAGCGGGGCCCGCCCGGCTTACCGCCCCTCGAACTCCGGCTCGCGATCCTGAAGGAACGCCTGGACGCCCTCGCTGAAGTCCTCGGTCGTGATGATTCGCTCCTGCGCGCGGGCTTCCGCCCGCAGTGCCTCCTCCAGCGGGCGGTGACTGTTGCGTTGCACCAGCCGCTTGGTCTCGCCCAGCGCCAGCGTCGGTCGCGAGGCGAGCGTCGCCACGCGCTCGGCGACCGCGTCCTCGAACTCCTCGCTCGAGATCGCCTCGGTGGCGATCCCCAGCTCGACCGCCTCCGCGGCGTCGACCCGCCGTCCCGTCATCAGCAGATCGAGTGCCCGCCGAACGCCCACCAACCGCGGGAGGACGTACGTGGCACCGGTGTCCGGCGCGAGGCCGATGTCGGTAAAGCCCCAGCCGAACTGGGCACCGGCTTCGGCGTAGACGAAGTCACACGCCGTCGCGATCGACGCCCCCGCACCCACGCACGCGCCCCTCACGCGGGCGACGGTCGGTTTCGCCATCCGAAGGAGGGCCGTCGCGATGGCGTTCAGTCCGGTTTCGAGTTCCTGGCTCACGCTCGCACCGGCGATGCCCTCCGTGAGATCGAGGCCGGAGCAGAAGTCCTCACCCGCGCCCGTGACGACGACACACCGGACGCCGTCGTCGGTCGCCAGCGAGCGGAGCTCCGCGGCCATCTCCTGGCAGGCCTCGGCGCTGATCGCGTTCTTGCGCTCCGGGTTCGAGATGGTGATCGTTGCGTAGTCTGCCTCTCGCGTCACGTCGATGGTTGTCATTGCACTCACCGATGTACTGGAGCCGGAGAGAGTTGTTGCCTCGGATGGAAGGCCTCGATGCAGAGACAGTTCGGGACGGTCGCCTCGAAGGTCTCGGACCCCTTCTTACAGCCGAGACACCGAACCATCGGCTCTCTCCTCCGTTGGATGCGTCAGTCACCAAGCCAGCCAGACACCGAATCCAACGACGAACGTGGACATGACCGGTAGGTACGTGGGGACCAGCCGGTAGAATCACCAGATGGTAGCGGGGTGTGGTTTGAAACAAACTCAACTCCGTTTTGAGCGGTGGCTCCAGGATGAGTAGTATCGCCGGAAATTAGGTGGCTGGGGAGATAAGGCCCCAGTCTTCGAGCGGTCAAAGACCGCCCGAAAGTCAGGTGGGCCAATCCGGATTTGAACCGGAGGCCTCCCGGTTATCAGCCGAGCGCTCAACCTGACTGAGCTATTGGCCCAGGTGAGCGCATTAGGGTGTATCCCCCTGGTTATGTTAAGCGTTTCTTTTCACCAGAGGGCTGTGGGTGACTCACATCCCCCAAAAGACGTGCTGGCGTCGACAGAACTCGCCCGTTACCGGTCGGTCTCGTCGTCTCGACTCGAGCCGCCGTCGGGATCGATGTCGTAGACGTCGTCGTCCATCTCGTAGCTGTCGTCGGCCGTACCGCCGGCCGAGTCGCCACCCGGGAACCCGCCGACGTAGACGTTGCCGGAGGCGAATCCGCCCGTCTTGGCGTCGACGTACGGGGAGACGACCCACTTTTTCGTCGCGACCCGGATCGGATAGCGCGTCACCGGAACCACCAGGAGGAGGCCGATGAGGTCGGTGACCAGGCCGGGCGTCAGCAGCATGGCACCGGAGACCAGCAGGAGGCCACCGTCGACGAGTTCGTTCGTCGGGGGCTCACCCTGACCGAGTTTGCGCTGTATCTTCCGGATGGTGTGGCGGCCTTCGGCGCGGACCAGCAGCATCCCGATCAGTGCGGTCAGGACGACGATGAGGACCGTCTCGAGAGTCCCGAACCACGCTGCCACCGCCACGAGCAGCATGACGTCGAACAGGGGAATGAGCAACAACAGCGCAATGATGCGCAGCATACCCGCCTTTAGTGGCCGCGCACCCAAAATAGAACCGCTTCGCCACCACTTTTTCGTCAGGGGGTATCCTCGCGAGCCGGGGGCTCGCTGTGGGTACCCCCTGAAGCGAAAACCCGGACTAAAAAGGCCGACGGCGAAGCTGTCGGTGAACCGCCTCCCTCCGGTCGGCGGATGCGAGTGTGCTCAACAGCGATGCACGCTGGCCGAACGTGCGTGATCGCCATTGCAGAGAGCAAACAGCTGACCCGCACAGTTGCGAGCGACAGCGCCTGCGGGGAATAGATCGGCACGTCGACCGCTCCGGATTTTGACCGTAGTTATCGGTCAGAAAGTCTTAGTACGCTCCGCGTGGTAACTGGTGTCATGGTTCGGTGTCCGCGGTGTGGAAACGCAGTCGATCAACTGCAATCGCTCCCGCGTGCGGCAATCACGGCTGGCCCACGAGCAGGGACAACCAGCGACGAGGACGTGAGGGCATGTAGCTGGTGTATTCACGAGATTATCGAAGGATGACGCCACTTCGGCGAGTGGGGGAGCGGTACTGACCAGCGCATTCGCCCGAACTCAGTGAGGGTGAAAGTCGGCTCGTCGTTCTTTTTGGGTTATCCGTTCGCGGGGCGGTCGCCGCCAGCGACCCGGCGCTCGCGAGAGCGAACCGCTCGTGAGCCAACCAGAAACCGGCGGTATCTGGTGCAGAAGAAAAAGATGGGATGGCAGAATACTTGTCCGGCGACGGCCACCGCCCGGTATGGACGAACACGCGGCGGACACCAAAGTGGAGTGGCGCGAATGGGGCGAAGAGGCCTTCGCGGTGGCCGACCGCAGTGGCAAACCCGTCTTGCTCTCGCTGTCGGCCCCGTGGTGTACCCACTGTCACGAGATGGACGCGACGACGTACTCGGAACCGCGCATCGCGGCCAACGTCAACGACGGGTTCGTCCCCGTCCGCGTCGACGTGGACCGCCACCCGCGCGTCCGCGAACGCTACAACATGGGCGGGTTCCCCTCGACCGTGTTCGTCACGCCCGAGGGCGAGATCATCACTGGCGCGGGCTATCTGGGTATCGACGGGTTCCGGGACATCCTCACGTCGGTGCGCCAGACCTGGGACGCGAAGGGCACCGAGAGCGGCCGCGTCCCGCGCGCGCTCCGTGACGGCACGCCACCGGCCGGCGAGGTCACGCCGCGCATCGAGGAGCACATGGTCGAACAGTTGCTCGCGGCGTTCGACGACGAGTTCGGCGGCTGGGGAACGGACACGAAGTTCCCGCTCCCCCGGACCGTCGAATTCGCCCTCGTTCGGGCGCGCGACCAGGCCACCCGGACGCTGGAAGCCATCCGGACCCACCTGCTCGACACCTACGACGGCGGCTTCTACCGCTACGCCCTGGAACGGAACTGGGGTGGCGCCAGTCGGGAGAAGCTGCTCGACGAGAACGCGGGGCTGATCCGCGCGTTCGCTCGCGCGTACCGCTACACCGGCGACGAGGGGTATCGCGAGCCCGCCGAGCAGACCGTCGACTACCTCACGACGACGCTGTGGACCGGCGACGCCTTCGCCGCCAGCCAGGCCGGGTCCGAGGAGTACTACCAGCTCGAACCGACCGACCGCGAGGACGCCGACGCGCCCCACGTCGACGAAACCGTCCTGGCCGACCGGAACGGGCTGGCCGCGGGGGCACTGCTCGCCCTCCACGCGTACACGGACGACGAGCGAGCGCGGCGCTACGCCGAGCGAGCGCTCGACCACGTGCTGACCGAACTCGTCGACGACGGCGAAGTGCTGCACTTCGCGGACCCCGAGACCGGCGAGGTCGGCGAGGCGGGACTCCTGCTCGACCAGGCCCGCGTGCTGGAGGGACTGACCACGGCCTGGCAGGTCACCGGTGACCACGCCGAGGACGCACGCGCGATCGCGGACTACACGCTCGACGAATTACAGGACGCCGACGGCGCGTTCCGCGACGGGCCGGCCGCGGGCGCAGGCCTCTGTGATCGCGCCCTCTATCCGTTGGATACGAACGTCGAGCTCGCGGACGCGCTGCTAGACCTGGCAGCCCTGACTGGCGAGGAGCGGTACCGCGATGCAGCCCGGGACGCGGTCGCTGCGTTCGCCGGCGCGGCCGACCGCATGGGCGTCGAAGTGGCCGGCTACGCGGCGGTCACGTCGCGACTCCAGTCCCCGCGAACCTTCCGGGTCGGAACGCGAGCGGGCAGCGACCTCCACCGCGCAGCGCTCCGCATCGCCGATCACGAGGCCGTCGTCGTGCCGGGCGCCGACGTCCCGGACGGCGAAGTCCACCTCTTCGAGGGCGGCGAACAGGTGGGCACCGCCGACACCCCGGATTCGCTGGCGGACCTCGCTACCGACGCCTGAGTCCGGTGGACGCGCCAACGCACGCATCGGTCCCTCGCTGAAACCAGCGAAATCGCAGGGCATATACACATCACTGTGTGAACGTACAGTATCGACAGGTCATTCGGCAGACACTCCCCGCGTCGTCGGGGAGACCGACACCCGTCGGCGCCGCCTCGAACCGACGGACAGGTTTCCGAATCGGACCTGCGCACAGAACCCGGCATACCCGGGTAATTCCCGCCGTGACGGACCCGAGTACCATAATACACAGTGGTAAACCTGCGATGCGTTTATAAGCCCCCGAACCAACCTAACGTAATAATGGCAAGTCTGAGAGATTTGGGGTTGTCCGAATACGAGGCGCGCGCCTACCGCGCGCTGCTGAAGACTGGGCCGACGACTGCCAAAGAGTTGTCACGTGTGAGCGACGTGCCGATGGGTCGGATCTACGACGTCCTCAACAGCATCGAGACGTACAACCTCGTCCGGAGTCAGAGCGCGAGCCGGCCGAAGAAGTACGTCGCCGTCGAGCCACAGACGGCGCTCGACCGGCTGCTCGAAGACAAAAAGCGGGAACTCGACGAGAAGGCGAGTCAGTACGAGAACATCGTCGACGAGCTCGTGGGCGAACTCGAGACGGCCGAGCCGGTCGAGGAGACGTTCTGGACCGCTGCCGTCGGCCCCGAGGAGACGGTCGACCTGCTCGTCGAGCGGCTGGCGGCCGCGGACGAACGGATCATCATGGTCGCGTCGACGCTCTCCCAGCAGTTCGACATCGACATGGTCGGCGACCTGATCGTCGAGGAACTGGGCGACGCACTCGACCGCGGCGTGGACGTGTCGCTGCTGATGCGGCCGGAACTGGTCGGCGAACTGCCCGAGAGCGTCGGCGAGCACTACCGGACACATCTCGCCCGCCACGACCAGTTCTCGCTGCGGACCTCCGGGAACGTCACGGGGACCTTCGAACTCATCGACAACGCCGAAGTGTGCATCGAGGTGCCGCACCCGCTCAACGCCGAGGAGACGTTCGCCATGATCGACCTCAAGGACCGGGAGTTCGCCGCGAACGTCAGGTCTGAGTTCGACCCCAAGTGGGAAGACGCCGAGCCGCTGAACCTCTAGGCGCTGCTCGCTGTCGGTCGAGCCGTTTCGCAGGGGAAAAGAACGCTACTGTTCGATCGGGAGCGCCTGGTTCGACTGTATCCACGCGTTCGGGTTCTCCGGGTCGGAGATCATCGAGACGGTCTGTGCACCGATCGGGAATTCTTCGTACAGTTCGCGGATCGCGGGGGTCGTGTCGGCCGTATTCATTTGCTGGGGTCTACCTCTCAGGTTCGACAGCAGTACCGTCGACGACGACGGTCAGGTCCGAGCGGACTTCCACGTCGTGCCCGTGGTAGCGGAACGTCACGGACAGACCGTCGGCCCGTGATTCGAACAGGCGATCCAGTGCGTCGGGATCGACCGCCATGAACAGCGGCCTGTTGAGGTCGACTGGATCGACGTCGCGCACCGACGCGACCGCGCGCACGACTGCATCGGTTGGCTGGACGGGACGCTGCCGTTCTTTTATCGTGTTCATTACGCTAACCCAGGGGAGAGAACGGCCTGGGGTTGCCCGCTATATGTATAAACAGCCGCCAGCTAGCGGTGTAACTGTATTCACCGCCCGGTCTCGACGGCGTCAGCAGCGTCCCAGGCGCCGAACTGGCAGTCTGAGCCCGCCCGTGTGGCTGGGGTAACAGGCAGACAGTGGTCGCGGTGATCACATCGGCACTCCGTCTTCGTCGCTCGCGCGCGGACGGTCCCCAGTCGAAGCCCGCCGCCACAACGATGTCTGTCGTCGGAGGCAAGATCGGGATCGGAATCGAGCAACTGGCAACCGAGCCACGACGGCATTCGGTTCAGACGGGACACAGCAACGGTCCTGGCGCCGGACGCGATTGTCGCGACTGGCCGGTGGCGATCGACCCGTGAGAGAACACCCGAAACCACCGCGTCGGGGAGCTTCCCAGCACGGCTTGCCGGAGGACAGGTGGTGCGTTTCACGTCCCAATTGCTACCTGTGGATCGAGAGATCCGCACCGCACAGCGACGTAAGTCCGTCTTACTCAGCGGAGTACCCTGTGAAGAGGCACTAAAAACGAACGCCACAGGGACGAAGCGGCCGCAACGACCGGCGACGCCCGCGCGAAAGAGGAGCGCTCACACCCGCCGAAAGTAGGCTAAACTTTACCGTTGGGCTCTTTACCGCCAGAACCGTTTCGAATTGAAGATATGGCTCGGTCCGCTTTGCGGTGGCTCGTTCCCGACGTTCTCAGGGAGCGGTTCGCGTTGAAGTTCACGGTGGCACTGGTCGTCCTGGCGGTCGTGGTAGCGGCGCTCGGAGTCGGCGCGGCGTTCAGCGTCGGCGCCCGATACGGGGTCGCAGCGACGTTCCTCGGCGTTGGACTCGTCGCGCTCGTCGGGTACTCTCTCGGACGGGACGCGGCGACGGCCATCACCGACCTGTCGGAGAAGGCCCAGCAGTTAGAGCGCTACGAGGGGATCATCCAGGCGGTCGGCGATCCCATGTACGCACTCGATGCGGACGGGAACTTCCTGTTCGTCAACGACGCCATCGAACAGCTGGCCGGCTACGACCCCAGCGAGTTGGTCGGCGAGCACGTCTCGACGGTGATGACGGAGGCGGACCTGGCGACGGCACAGGAACTGATCCGGGACGTGCTCCAACGCGGCGAAGCGCCGTATCTCACCTTCGAGATGGCGGTCCAGACTGCCGACGGCGGCGAGGTGCTGACGGAAAACCACATGGCGCTGCTTCCGGCGGAGGACGGCCAGTTCCGTGGAACCGCCGGCGTCGTCCGCGACATCACCGAGCGCAAACAGCGCGAACAGGAACTGGAAATCGCCGACAAGCTGTTCGAGAGCACGCAGGACGTCCTCTACGTGATCGACGTCGACGAGGAGAGCGACGAGTTCCGGTTCGAACGGGTGAATCCCGCGTTCGAGGAGGAGACTGGCCTCTCGAACGCGGACATTCGGGGCCGAGATCTGCGAGCTGTCTTCAGCGAGGAAGAAGCCAGCGCGATGATCGAAAACCATCGCACGTGTATCGAGCAGCAGGAACCCATCGAACTCGTCGAACAGGTCGCAGTCCCCGAGGAAGGGACGTACTGGGAGACGCGGATGGCACCCGTCGTCACCGACGGCACCGTCGAGCGGGTCGTCGGGGCCACGCGCAACATCACCGAGCGCAAGCGGCGCGAAGAAGAACTCGAGCGCCAGCGCTCCCTCCTCACACAGACCCAGGAACTCGCCCACGTTGGCGGCTGGGAACTCGACCTCGGTGGAGACCCACCGTACGAAGGAACCCTCACCGACGAGCTCAAACGCATTCACGAGGTTCCGCTCGACGAGTCGTTCGACATGGAGCGGGGGATCGAGTTCTACCATCCCGAGGACCGCCCCCGCGTCCGCGACGCGGTCGAGCGCGCCATCGAGGACGGCGAGCCCTACGACATCGAAGTGCGGCTCGTCACCGCCGAGGGGAACGAACGGTGGGTGCGGACCACCTGCGAACCCGTCATCGACGACGGAGCGGTCGTCAAGCTGCGAGGGACGCTCCAGGACGTCACCGAGCGCAAACAGCGCGAGCGGGAACTGGAAGCGGCGACCGAGCGCCTCGATTCCATCGTGTCGAACATCCCCGTGATCCTGTTCGCGGTCGACGACGACGGGACGTTCACCCTCTCGGAAGGAAACGGACTGAAGAAACTGGGCCTCGACCCCGGCGAGGTCGTCGGCGAGTCGGTGACAGACGTCTACGCGGACAACACGGACGTCGTCGAGGCCATCGAGCGCGCACTCGACGGGGAGCGAGTGAGCAAAACCGTCGAGATCGGCGACATCGTCTTCGAGAGCACCTATCAGCCGGTGTTCGAGGACGGCGTGGTCACGGAGGTCATCGGCGTCGCCTTCGACGTCACCGAGCGCAAACGCCACGAGCGGGAGCTCCGGAAGACGAACCGGCAGCTCAACGCGCTCATCGAGAACACCGCTGAAGCCGTCTACATCAAGAACAGAGCCGGCGAGTACGAACTGATGAACGAGGCCGCGGCCGGGCTCTTCGACCTCGAACCCGAAGACGTGGTCGGGAAGCGCGACGAGGAGCTCTTCGACGAGGAGACTGCGGCTGCACTCCGTGAACAGGACAGGCGGCTCGTGGAGACCGGCAAGCAGATCAACGCCGAGGCGGTTCGGTTCATCGACGGCGAGAAGATCACGTTCCTCGACAACAAGTTCCCCTACCGCGACGCGGACGGCGAGATCATCGGCGTCATGGGACTCAGTCGCGACATCACCGAGCGCAAACAGCGCGAACAGGAACTCGAAATCGCCGAGACCCTGTTCGAGAACACCCAGGACGCGCTCTTCGTGATCGACGTCGACGAGGACGCCGACGAGTTCCGGTTCAAACGCGTGAACCCAGCGTACGAAGCGACCACTGGGTTCCCGAACGAGGAGGTCCGCGGAGAGACCCCTCGAGCGGTCTTCGGCGACGAAGACGGCGAGACCCTCTTGGCGCACTACAGAGAGTGCGTCGCCCAGCGGGACCCGCACAAATACGAAGTCCAGCTGTCGATCCGCGACTCGGAGACGTGCTGGGAGACCCGGCTCGCACCCGTCGTTATCGACGACACCGTCGAACAGATCGTCGGGGCGACGCGGAACATCACCGAGCGCAAAGAGCGCGAGGACGAACTCCAGCGCCAGCGCTCCCTCCTCGAACAGGCCCAGGAGATCGCCCACGTCGGCGGCTGGGAACTCGATTTCCGCGGAGAGCCGCCGTACGAAGTCCAGCTCACTGACGAACTCAAACGCATTCACGAGGTTCCGCTCGACGAGTCGTTCGACATGGAGCGGGGGATCGAGTTCTACCATCCCGAGGACCGCCCCCGCGTCCGCGACGCGATCGAGCGTGCCATCGAGGACGGCGAGCCCTACGACATCGAAGCACGCTTCATCACCGCCGAGGGCAACGAACGGTGGGTCCGGACGACCAGCGAACCAGTCCTCGAAGACGGCGAGATCATCAAGCTCCGGGGCTCACTCCAGGACATCACCGAGCGCAAGGAGCGCGAACAGGAACTCGAACGCCAGCGCTCCCTCCTCGAACAGGCCCAGGAACTCGCCGGCGTCGGCGGCTGGGAAGTCGACCTCGCGGGGGAACCACCGTACGAAGTGTCGCTCACCGACGAACTCTACCGCATCCACGGACTCTCTCCGGGCGAGAACTTCGACCTGGAGACGGGGATCGAGATGTACCATCCCGAAGATCAGGCGGGCGTTCGCGAAGTCGTCACGCGCGCGATCGAGGAGGGAGAACCGTACACCGAGGAATCGCGCCTCATCGGCGCCGATGGCGTCCAGCGATGGGTACGGTCCGCCGGGGAGCCGGTGTACGAGGACGGAGACGTCGTCAAGCTCCGAGGCGCACTCCAGGAGATCACCGAGCGCAAAGAGCGCGAGCGCGAACTGGAGGCAACGACCGAGCGCCTCGACTCCGTCGTGTCGAACATCCCCGTGATCCTGTACGCACTCGACGATGACGGCACGTTCACGCTGTCTTCCGGCAAAGGGCTGGAGAAGCTCGACCTCGAACCCGGCGAAGTCGTCGGCGAGTCCGTGGAGGACGTCTACGAGGGGCGAGACGAGATCCTCGAAGACGTCGCGCGGGCGCTCGACGGCGAGACCGTCAACTCGGTCCGCGAGATCGACGGCGTCGTCTTCGAGAGCACCTATCAGCCGGTATCCGAGGACGGCGAGGTCACGGAGGTCATCGGCGTTTCCTTCGACGTCACCGAGCGCAAGGAGCACGAACGGGAACTCGAGCGGCAGCGCTACCTCCTCGAACAGGCCCAGCAACTCGCCGGCGTCGGCGGCTGGGAACTCGACCTCACAGCGGGACCGCCGTACGACCTCCAGTTCACGGACGAGCTCAAGCGCATCTACGGCGTCCCGCTCGAGGAGTCGTTCGACCTGGAGAAGGGGATCGAGTTCGCGCACCCGGACGACCAGCAGGAGCTTCGCGAACTCGTCGAGGGCGCGCTCGAAGCGGGCGAACCGTACAGCTTCGAGTGCCGACTCATACGCGCGGACGGCGTCGAGCGATGGGTGCGATCCTCGGGCGAGCCCGTCCGTGCGGACGGCGAGGTCGTCAAGTACCAGGGCGTCCTCCAGGACGTCACTGACCGCAAACAGTACGAGCTAGCGCTCGAATCGCTCCACGACGCGACCCGGGAGTTGCTCCACGCGGAGTCCGAAGCCGCGATCTCTGAGACCGTCGTCGACATCGCCGAGGAGATCATCGACGTACCCGGAGTCGGCGTCTACCTGCTCGACAGCGAGGCCAACGCGTTCGCGCCGATCGCGATGACGACGGGATACGGCAGCCTGTGTGACGGCGTGCAGCCGCTCCCGATGGGGGACGACGAATCAGCGGCCTGGCAGGCGTTCGTCGACGGGGAGACCGTCTCGCTCGACGACCGCGCATCGCTTCAGTGGCTGCTCCACGACGAGACGCAACCGGACCGTTTCCACACGAGCCGTGGAGACCGCTCCGAGACCGCGACGGAATCCGACGCGACCACACAGAGTGGTCTGGTCGTGCCAGTCGGAGACCACGGCGTCGTGACGGTGGTATCGGCCGACGAGTCGGTTGACAGCCGGACGCGACAGCTCGTCGAGACGCTCGTCGCGACGACGGAAGCGGCGTTCGACCGCCTCGAAAGCGAGTCGAGCCTGCGAGAGCG
This sequence comes from Halorientalis brevis, assembly GCF_042678165.1. GTDB lineage: Archaea > Halobacteriota > Halobacteria > Halobacteriales > Haloarculaceae > Halorientalis > Halorientalis brevis. Next base: position 433,022 of record NZ_JBHUDJ010000001.1, read on the forward strand.
AGACGAACAGCTCCAGGCACAGAACAAGCGCCTCAGGCGCCAGGTCGAGATCACCGACATCATCCGGAACGTCGACCAGTCGCTGATCGACGCGACGTCCCGCTCCGAGATCGAGACCGCCGTCTGTGAGCAGCTCGCCGAAAGCGACGTGATTTCGTTCGCCTGGATCGGCAGCCACGACAACACCGACGAAGCCGTCGTCCCCCAGACGTGGGCTGGGCAGGGCCAGCGCTACCTCGACAGCGTCGCCCTGACGGGCGAGGACAGCGAACCCGCCTGGCAGACTGCCGACGCGGAGTCGCCGACGGTCGTCGGAAGCGTCCTGGAGCGACTGCGCTCCGAGCCGTGGCGCAGAACGGCCCTCGAACACGACTTCCAGTCGGTCATGAGCGTCCCGGTCAGACACGACGAGTACACCTACGGCGTGCTGGCCGTCTACGCAGACGAACCGAACGCGTTCGGCGATCTCGAACGGTCCGTGTTCGTCGAACTCGGTGAGACCGTCGGGAACGCCATCAGCGCCGTCCAGACGAAGCAGGCGCTCTACATGGACACTGCCACGGAGCTGAAGCTCCGCTTTTTCAACGAGGAGTCGCTCCTGTTGAAACTCGCGACCGAGGCCGACTGTCGCGTCGAGTTCGACGGCCTCTCGGCCGACAGCGGCGAGACGACGCGGCTGTTTTTCACCGTGACTGACGCGCGCGCGGCGGAGATTACAGCGCTTCTGGACCGGTTCGTGACAGTGTCCGAGTACCGGATCATCAGCACGACCGACGACGGCGACCACTTCGAGGCCACCATCTCGGAAGGGCTCGTCGCCTCGACGCTCGTCTCACACGGCGTCCGGCCGCGCTCGATGATCGCCGAGAACGGGGAACTGGACGTCATCGTCGACGTGCCGCGCGAGACGGACGTCCGCGAGTTCGTCGAACTGCTGCAGGATCGCCACCAGTCCGTCGAACTCGTCGCACGGCGCGACGTCGAGCGCTCGATCGGCACGAAAGCCGACCTCGTCGAATCCCTCCTCGGCGCGTTGACCGATCGACAGCGCGAGACGCTCACCACTGCGTACTACAGTGGCTTCTTCGAGTGGCCGCGCGAGACGACCGGCGAGGAAGTCGCGACCATGCTCGACGTCTCACAACCGACCGTCAACCGGCACCTCCGACTCGCACAGCGCAGCCTGCTCGGCCAGTTGTTCGACGCCGAACAGCAGCCGGCGATGCCCACCGCGTAGGCCGCCCACAGCGACGCGGTTTCCGGCCTAAGCTGACCATAGCTGTCCGTAAGCCGAGACAACCGTATACATATTGCCTCGCCAGCGAGCCGACCGAATACACGTACCGGCCAGTCCTATCGCGTAACGGTACCTTACCGTTCGATAGGCGATACCGTCGAGACGGCGTCCGACCGACTCGACTCGCACCCACCGATGCTACTGAACACACTCACCGACTCATCGACGCACCTTCGAGCCAGTCTCGTCGAAGCAAACCGAGCCCTGCTGGCCGCGTCCGGCCTGTCCACGAGCACGCAGGACGGCGACGCCCCGGCCGACGAGATCGAACCGGCCGCCGACCTCCCGAACTGGGACGTCACCACCGACGTCGACGATCCCGACGAACTCACCGTCGGCGACAGCGTCCGGTTCGGCAAGACGATCTCCGATGCGGACGTCACCCAGTTCGCCGCCGTAAGCGGCGACACGAACCCGCTCCACCTGGACGAAGCGGCAGCCAGCGACACGATGTTCGGCACCCGGATCGCACACGGGATCCTCGTCTCCGGGCTGATCAGCGCCGCGCTGGCCCGTCTCCCCGGTCGCGTCGTCTACCTCTCACAGGACCTGGAGTTCCACAGTCCGGTCTACCTCGGCGCCCAGGTCACCGCCGACTGCACAGTCGTCGAACCGATCAGCGACGACCGGTATCGGCTGTCGACGACGGTCACCGACGAGGACGGAACCGTCATCGACGGTGAAGCCGTGGTGCTGGTCCAGCCCGGAACCGAGAGGGATGACGAACGCTAATTCGGCGCACAGGAGCCCACAGCGCGAATCCAACAGCCGAATGACACACTGTCACTGCTGCGGGTCGGCGATCGACACCTCCGATTGGTACCCGATCGTCACCGCGAAGGACGAACGCGGCAACGTCGCGCTCTACGCGTTCTGTGACAAGCAGTGTCGCGAGACGTGGCGTGCCCAGACGGCCGATTGATCGGAAGAACCACAGTGACGAACGAAGCGGTTGGTCTCCCCGGCAGCGCCCGTGACCCGCCGTGCGGACGAGCCGTCACCTGTGCCGCAGTTTCTGAACGGCGTAGACGATCGACGCGATCAGCCCGGGAATCGCCCCCATCGCGATCACGATCCCCAGGTCACCGATGAGTCGGGAGAAGACCAGCAGTGCGACCGGGAAGTAGTACACACCGCTCGGACGCCACGCGTCGGGTTCGCCCTCGCCGGACTCTGCGGCCAGCGCGTGGGCGAGCCGCTCGTGATAGACGTGGAGACCAAGCACCAGCGGCGACAGCGGAACGAGCGCGACTCCCAGCAGCGCTACCGGAGCGAACACGAGCGCCAGCACGGACGCCGGAACGAGCACGACCCCCAGCAGCGGAAAGATCGGCCAGGGAATCTTCCGCCAGACCGGTAAGAACAGCGTTACTCGCGGCCCGTCCGGCAGCGAGAGCGACGTCGGCTCCGTGACCACGCCACCATCGGTCACGTCAACCGTGTCCTCCGTTCCCGACGCACACTCGTGATCGCCCGGGAGTCGGTGGTCGATGCAGAACGCGTCCCCGCAGTCACGACAGTCGTATGCCGTCTCTATCCCATCCCCACATTCGGCACAGCTTGCCATACGTCCGTCTATTTCTATAAGACGATAATAATCTTGGGCATCTGACACCCCACCTTTTTCATCGTCGGGTCGCCAGCGGCGACCACTCCTCGAAAAACGTGGGCGAAAAACGGACCGCTCGCCATGCTCGCGGTCCGTGAACCGCCTCCCTCCGGTCGGCAGACGCTAGTCGTCCCCGTTGACCTCGCCCACGAGCGTCCCGAACTCCGCGACCCGTTCCGCGTGGGCGTTGTGCTGGTGGATCGACTCGTCGTTGGACTGTTTCATCGTCACGATGGCGTCCTCGGGGAGATCCGGGAACGCGTCGACGACGCCCTCGGCCATCGAGCGGACGCAGTCCTCGACGAACTTCGCGTCCTTGTGGGACTCGTAGGTCATGTGGTCCTCGTCCGGGCGCTTGGCCAGGTTGTAGATGCGCGCGCTCATCGAATCGCGGGCGACCTCGATGATGTCGTTCAGGTCCGCCTCGGGCGCGCCCTCGCTCTCGATGGTCAGCGTGGCGTGGCCCCGCTGGGAGTGGCCTGGCTGCGGTACCTCTTCTAAGAACTGGTCGATGACTTCGTCCTCGACGTTCAGGCCGCGGAGCGTCTCCCGTGCGCGGGACGTGCTCATTCCCTGCGAGCAGGGACAGACGGTCATCCCGGTGACGCGGGCGCCGATCTCCTCGTGGGTGCCATCCTCGGTGGCGGTCGCCGAGGCGATGATGTCCGCGGTCGACTGGGTCGGGCGGTCGCTCTCGGGCGTCCGCTCGCGGGTGACGTACTCCGCCTCCATGCGGACCTCGGCCTTGGTCGTGTAGTCGTGCTTGTCGAGCAGCCGTTCGGCGGCCTCACCGCAGACGTCTTCGACGCGGTAGGCTTCCTCTGCGACGGCGGCTTCGAGCGTCTCGTCGATGACCTCCATGTTCCGGGACATGTCTGCGCCCTTCCGCCAGGACGGCAGGTCGACGAACACCGAAAAGTCCGCCATGAGAACGATCGGACGGTCGTCTTGGCGACCGAGTTTGACGAGTTTCTCGACCCCCGTGACGCCGACACGGTTCAAGCCCACGCGTACTTCCGGACTGGATGCCTGGACGTCCGGCAGTTGCTGACTCATTGGAGTCTTCTTAGGCTTGAACTACCGTTAGTGCTTTCGAAAAGAAATTTGCTCTGCGTGAAGCCAGTCCCGGCTCCCACGGCTCGCACGCTCAGGAGCGGTCGACGTCTCCGGTGGGCTGACCGGTCGAAGCGGGATCCGCGACGGCCGCTTCCGATTCAGGAGGGTTCTCCGCCGCTGGGAGGTGGAGCGTGACGACACTGCCCCGGGGCTCGTTCTCGTCGATCGCGATGGTGCCCCCGGATTCGGTGACGATCCAGTTGATGATCCAGAGGCCGAGGCCGCTGACGTGATCGAGTTGGGTCTCCCGTCCGCGCAGGAGGACCTCGCGTTCGTCCTCGTGGATGCCGGGGCCGTTGTCGGTGATCTCGATCGCCACGTCACCGGCGTCGGTCAGCCAGACCGAGACCGACACCTCGACCAGCGGGTCCGGATTGTCGTTGTGTTCGATCGCGTTCTCGAGGGCGTTGGAGATGGCCGAATCGACGAGTTCGATGGCCGAGGCGTGCGCCGAATCGGGCAGGGCCGTGTCGATAGAGAGGTCGGGGCGTTCTGCCTCGATTTCGGCGACGACCTCGCGGACGGCTGCCGCCACGTCGATCGGTCGCGACTCGACGTTTTCCCCGTCGAGCGCCTGCTCGATCTGGCGGACCTTGGCGCTCAGATCGACCATGCCCGAGACGTGGTGCTGGATGGCCTGGACCCACTCGGCGTCGGGGTGGTTCTGCATGCCGAGTTCGGCGTACCCCAGGATGACGTTCGCCTCGTTGCGCAGGTCGTGACGCAGCGCCCGGTTGAGCACGTCCAACCGTTGTTCGCGCTGTCGGCGGTCGGTCACGTCCTGGAGGCTCACGAGCCTCCCGCGCAGCAGCCCACCGCCACGGCGCAACTCCGTCACCCGCACGTCGTAGTGGCGAAGCGTCCCGTTCTGCCGAAGCGCGACCTCGGTCCCGGTGTCGTCCTCAGAGAGCGTCTCGTCGCTCACGTCGGTCAGCGCGTCCGCGAGCCCCGGAACGACCTCGTCGATGGGTTCACCGACGATGGCAGCGGCCGGCTCACCCGCGATGTGCCTGGCGGGTTCGTTGAAATCCGAGATGCAGCCGCGGTCGTCGAGGATGAACACCGCCTCGACGAGGTTGTCCAGGAGTTCGTCACGGGCGATCTCACGTGCGACGGGCATCAGTTCGAGGAGTTTGTGTCTGTAGATGGCGATCAGAAACGCCACCGCCGTCACCGAGAACGCGACCGGCGTCGGGTCGATTGGGACGGAGAGGAGGCCGGACACGTACAGCGCGTTGCTGAGCCAGGGTGCCATCACCCCGACGAGGACGGCGGCGGACTGGCTCCGAAACACGGTCTCCGAGACCACGTAGGTTCGGACGAGCAGATACGTCCCCACCAGCGTCAAGAGGTACGAATAGGCGCTGTGGAACCAGAACCAGGGACCGTACTGAACGGCGAGCGTCGAAACGGAGCCGGTGTGCTCGACGACCCGGCGCGTCCACATCAGCTGGTGCGAGGGATTCGTCCAGACCACGAGCTGTGTGAGCACCGGGACCACGAGCAGCGGGAGCGGTCCGTACCGAGTCAGCCACACGTCGCGGTTGGCGTACTCGACGGCGAAAAAGAGGAACGCGACCGGGACGAGAGAGACGCCGACGAACGCGAGATTAGCGAACGCCCGGAGTCCACCGGGGTCGGTTCGAGCGACGCCGAGTGCGGCGGTCGCCGCCCAGACGGCCGTCGCAGCGGAGAGAACAGCCAGTGGCGTGGCGCCCGCCGCCTCGCGGTGGCGGAACGAGACGACGGCAGCGGCTAACAACAGGACTGTTACACCGGCGAACAGCACCGTATACGGCGTCTGTTCCCATGCCATGAGAGCCAGCGACGGCTATGACGGAGAGTCGAGGGAGTCGAAATCGGGTTCCGGCATCCGGAAGAGCGCGCCGAACTCGCCCTCCTCTAAGTCCATCACAGCGTCGTCGAGTTCCGCTTCGAGTTCGTTGATTCGATCGGTCAATTCCTGGTACTCCTCGTTGGTTTCGAGCGCCGACTGGCTCTTCGAGGTCTGGAGCGCAGCCCGCTTCGAGACCAGCGAGAAGTACTTCTGGAACGTGTCGTCGTACGACGAATAGGTGAGCAGTCTGTCCACCGTCTCGTAGAGATCGTCCCGCGAGACCGGCTTGACGACGTAATCGTCGAAGCCCATGTCGAGAATGTCGAAGTCCGGATCGACTGCCGTCACCATCGCCACGCGGCAGTCGTATCCCTCCTCGCGGATGTGTTCTAAGACCTCGTCACCGGACATGCCCGGCATCCGGCGGTCCAGGAGGACGGCGTCGATCTCCTCGTCCAGCTTCTCGACCGCTTCCGACCCATCATAGGCTGTCCGGACGTCGTATTCGTCCTGGAGATGAGCCGCATAGACGTCCGTGACTGCAGATTCGTCGTCGACGATGAGGATTGTTGTTTCGCCCAAACCTATCCACTCACGTTATCAGGTCGCAAAGAACAGGCAAAAAGTTTCCGCCCGTTCCTCAGAAATGAAAATCAGGATGCACGAACGCAGTGGCTGCCCGTGTGGGCGGAATCGGACGAATGCGGAGCGGTGGCAACCGTTCTGAACACGCAGTCAGTCGGTCCGCCGGACGGTTGCGGCCGAACTGTCGACGTGGCTACTCGTCGGACGGCCCAGCGGCGACCGTCCGGCCGTCGTGGAGTTCGCGGAACACGGCCGCGAAGTCCTCGTCGTCGAACTGCTCGACCCTAGCGTCGAGTTGCTCGCGTACCTCCTCCCGTCGGGCCGTCAGGTCCGCGAACTCCTCGCTGTTTTCGAGCGCCGCGTCGCTCTTGTTCGCCAGCAACGTCGCGTACTTGGTGCTGAGGACGTAGTACTCCCGGAGTTTCGCCTCGTATTCGGCGCACGTCAGCAGTCGCTCGAGCGTCTCGAACAGGTCGTCGCGAGAGACGGGCTTGATGACGTAGTCGTCGAACGGCATCTCGATGATGTCGAAGTCCGGGTCGACCGCCGTCACCATCGCCACGCGACAGTCGAGACCGCGCTCACGAATCTCGTCGAGGACGTCGTCGCCCGACACGCCGGGCATCCGACGGTCGAGCAGCACCACGTCCACGTCCGGCCCCAGTTCGTCCAGTGCCTCCTCCCCGCTGTATGCCGTTTCGACGCGGTACTCGGACGACAACTGCGCCGCGTAGGCGTCGGCCACGTCGGGTTCGTCGTCCACCACCAGAACGGTGGGGAGGTCACCGGAACTCATCAGGGTAGCACCTTAGACGCAACAGAATGATAAGCGTTCCGGATGTTTCGATAGACCAAGACGTTTTGCAGCTGCCACCACGAGGCAAAGTCCGCGCTTCAGCGACGCTCACCGCCAATTCCACCCCGTCGTGAGTGAGAGAGTTACAGTAATCATCAAACCGAGAGATCGACTGACGAGAAACGCTGGTTCGCTCGCACGTGGGGCGAAAAATCACTCGCCAACGATCTCGTCGTACCGCGCGCCCGTCTGTTTCAGCGTCTCGGTCGAGTACAGTCGCTCGTGCTCGCAGGGCAGGTACTCGTCGGCGAGTTCGTCGATCTTCTCGTCGACGGCCGCCGATTCGCGGCCGTGAATCATCGTGAAGAGGTTGTACGGCCAGTCTTGCTCGGGGCGGCGCGGGCGGTGATAGCACAGGGTGACGTAGGGCAGCGAGCCCGCAGTCGACCCCCACTCGTCCAGTTTCTCGTCGGGCACGTCCCACACCACCATGCAGTTGCTGTCGAAGCCGGTCGCGACGTGGTTGACCACGCAGCCGATGCGCTTGATACACCCATCGGCGAGCAGTCCCTCGATGGCCGCTAACACGTCAGCCACGTCGGCGCCCACCGCGTCGGCGACGTCCCGATAGGGCGTCGCCGACAGCGGGAAGCCGTCCTGGATTTCGAGCAGGAGCCGCCGATCCAGCGCGGAGAGGTCCGCCGCGGCGTCCTCGCTGATTCGAGTGGCCGAGGCGTCCGTTTCTGCGAAGGATTCCCGGGCGAAGCGGTCAGTGTTCACGACGGGGAACTCCAGATCGATGTAGTAGTCGGTGAGCATCGGGAGGACGAGGACGTCGAGGCCGGTTCGGTCCTCGATCTCGGCGATGATGCGGTCGCGCGTCTCCCGCGACCCGGCAGTCACGACGAACCACATGTTCCACTCGTGATCCCGTCGGTAGTTGTGGTTGACCTGTCGGTAGCCGTTGACGACCTCGGCGACCTCGTCGAAGCGGTCGTCGGGCGCTGCGACGGCTGCCAGCGTCGACGACCCGATGACGGGCGGGTTGAGCACGGCGCCGAACCGACGGAACACGCCCTCGTCGCGGAGCCGTTCGACTCGCTGGAGGGCGTCGGTTTCCGTGATACCCAGATCGTCGGCGACGACGCGGAACGGCCGTTCGGCGATTGGGAAGTCGCTCTGGTAGCCGTCGATCAGGGCCGCGTCCGCGTCGTCGATCTCGTCGCGCCAGTCGCCCGACTGGAGGCTCATTAGCCGGCCTATGGAGTCGTGGCGTGTAATCCTGTCGTTTCACCGCAACTGGTCAGCAACGAACGGGGACAACCTATTCGTGGGAGCGCCGGCCAGTAGGGAGCGATGGTCAGGTACTTCGATGATATCGAGGTCGGAGAAACCTACGAGCACGGCAGCCAGGACGTCACGAAAGACGAGATCGTCGAGTTCGCCGAACAGTACGACCCGCAGCCGTTCCACGTCGACGAGGACGCCGCAGAAGAGACGGCGTTCGGCGGCCTCGCAGCCAGCGGCTGGCATACCGCTTCGATGTGCATGCGCCTGCTCGTCGAAGTGATGGACGAGGCCGACTGGGCGTCCCAGGGGGCACGCGGCGTCGACGCCCTGCGCTGGATTCGGCCAGTCCGCCCCGGCGACACGCTCTCGGTCGAGGTCGAAGTCGTCGACAAACGAACCGACGAAGACAATCCTGCGGTCGGCCACGTCGACAGCAAGCTCACGGGGTACAACCAGGACGGCGAGGCGGTCATCTCCTGGATCGGGTTGGGCATGGTCGAGCGACGTCACGACGACCAGTGAGCGGCCACACCCCGGCTCGCCAGTCGAAGTGCCGTCACGTCGAGAGCGTATCTCATCGGGTTGGTAAGTGAGCCTCCTTTTCACGACGGATGCGGGCTGATAGCGGGGTAGCAGCCCGATATACAGGCGAATCTACACGTTTTTGCTCGTGCCGACCGACCAGTCGAAAATGGGTGTCCAACCGGACCCCTCCGAGGTGTTCCAGCGGGCGGTCGATGAAGGGCAACGGCGGCTGGACCAGTCGCCACTCGAACTCTTCGCGACCAGTTTCATCGCCGGCTTTACCATCGTCTTCGGGATCGCCGCGCTCGGCATCGTTGAGGCGGCGTTCGCGTCGCAGTTCGAGGACATTGCCAGCGTCGCCGGGGCGCTCATTTTCGGCACTGGCATCGTGTTCCTGGTGGTCGGTCGCGCGGAGCTGTTCACGGAGAACTTCTTCGACCCGGTCGCGGCGGCGGCCGAGAACTCCCAGTCGTGGCTCGTCTCGAAGCTCGTCCGCCTGTGGGTCGTTACCTTCGTCCTCAACCTCGTCGGCGGCGCACTGATGGTGTGGGTCCTGTCGGTCGACGGTGCACTCCCGTCAGGAACGGCTCACGCGTTACGCGGGTTCGCCGAGGATACCGTCGTCCGAGACCCGGTCGCTGGCTTCGCGAAAGGCATCACTGGCGGCGGTCTCGTCACGCTACTCTCCTTTCTCTTGTCGGCGGTCAATAGCGTCAGGAGTCAGATCACGGTCTCCTACATGGTCGGAGTTCTGTTGGCGCTGGGGCCGTTCGACCACGTCATCGTCACCGTGTTGCACCTGTTGTTCGGCGTCTTTTTCGGTGCCGACATCGGCCTCGGAACGCTGGCCGAAATCACAGCCGTCGTCACTGCCGGGAACATCGTCGGCGGACTCGGACTGGTGACACTGTCTCACATCGCGCAGGTGCAGGGGGCGCGCGAGGACGGCGGGTGAGACCCGACGTCGCAGCGTCGCGGTCGTCGTTCGGCGTCGTGGGAGAAGCGGCGCGTTCCGCAGGCTATTTCGCTCTGGCGGCCCGAGCGCCGAGTATGGCAGAAGCGACCCAGGAGTTCGGCGAGTGGCCGCTCAAACGGCTGATGACCGAAGTCGTCGGTTCGGGGCCCAAATCCGCAGCGGACATGGACCACGCGCAGGCCCGGGAGGCCTTCGAGCGCATCCTGGCCGACGAACCCGACCCCACGACGTTCGGCGCGTTCATGCTGGCCAACCGCTGGAAGCGCAACAATCCCGAGGAGCTGTCCGCGTTCACCGACGTCATGCGCGAGCAGTCCGTCGTGACGGCCGAACCCGACGCCGACCCCGTCGATTGCGGGGCGAACTACGACGGCAAAGCCGACACCGCCATCCTCGGTGTGGCCGCGGGCGCCGTCGCTGCGGCCGCCGGCACCCCGATCGTCATCCACTCCGGGGACCGCATCCCCTCCCAGAAGTCCGACTCGTACAAGCACGTGCTCGACGAACTCGGCGTCCGGACCGACCTCGAACCCGAAGAGAGCGCCGACATGGTCGACGAGGTCGGCGTGGGCTACTACTACCAGCCCAACTTCAACCCCGGCGTCGACGACATCTGGGAGCGACGGGACCAGATGGGCGTCCGGACGTTCGTCAACACCGTCGAGACGCTGGCCAACCCCGCCAACGCCGACGTCCACCTCGGCAGTTTCTACCACCTGCCCTTCGCCCTCAAGATGACCAACACCCTCCGGGAAGCCGAGACCCAGGACGTCAGCCGCGTCCTGATGTTCCAGGGCCTGGAAGGCTACGACGACGTCCGCCCCGGCTCGACCGTCGTCGCCGAGTGGAGCGAGGGCGACGAGGAGGTCGCCGACTTCGAGATCGAGACGCCCGAGTACGGGATGGACTTCGAGAGCGAGGACCTCGAAGTCGACGACGTCGCCGCCGACTCCGCGACGATCACCGAGGAAGTGCTGGCCGGCGACCGCGACGACCAGTTCGCCGACGCCGTCGCCGTCAACGCCGCGCTGCGCATGTACGCCCGCGAAGACGTCGACACCCTCGACGACGGACTCGACGTCGCGCGCGAGACCATCGAGAGCGGCGACGCCGAAGCGGTGCTGGACGACCTGCAGTCCTTCTAACTCACGCGGGCGTTTCTGCGGTTTCTCCCGTCAGTTCTTCGGAGCCACGACCCAGGAACACCAGCCCGACGCCCGTCGTCAGCAGGTTGACGCCGAGGATGAGGCCGAGTCCCCAGGCGGCAGTCGACGGCAGGCCGGCCCACAGGAGTGCGGCGAGCAACAGCGAGAGCAAGCCGCTGAAGACGTTCCACTCCCAGTTTGGCTCGTTTCGGACGGTGAAACTCAGCCCGATGAGGACGAGCCCTTCGACGGCGAGGAACGCGACGAGCAGCACGGTCAGCGACGCCAGCGTGAGAACCGGGTTCGCCATCAGCAGGATGCCGGCCCCCGTGTAGAGGAGCCCCAGGAGCACCTGTGCGATCGAGCCGCTCCAGCCGGCCGCCGAGAAGGCGTGCGCGTAGTGGAAGACGCCGCCGACGATCAGCGTCGCCCCGAACAGAAGCGCCAGCGAGATGCCGGTCACGAACGGGAACGCGATCGCCAGCACCCCCAGCAGCGCGAGCAGGACGCCGGCCGCCTGGAGCGTCCGCCGCTTGTCGGCGACCACCGTCGCCAGCGTCGCGTCGGTCGGTGTTTCCGTGCTCATACGCGCGCACAGGAACCGGAGACGGGTAAGGATATTCACGATAAATGGTTATATTCGAGTGGAGTTACGCGCCGCTGGCATGCCGGTCGGTTTCGGGTCACTCGGGAACGACTGTGACGATCACCGAACCGTGAGCGCGCCGTAGATGGCGAGCAGGACGGCGAGGAAGGCGACGAGGGCCGCGCCGTCAGCGCCGAGCGACTCGCGGAGGGCGACCCAGAGACCGAGGAACGCCGCGAAGACGGCGAGTGCGACGCCGAGCCCCCAGAGCGCGGCGCGGCCCGGACTGTCCCGCCGCGAGCGTTTGCTGTAACTGTACGGTGGGAGCGCGCCCATCGCGAGCGTCGTGAGGAAGACGGCGTAGAGGTTGCCGTCGAAACGCAGGTAGATGACGAGAACGGCAGGCAGCGCAGCGAGGAGTCCGGTAACCAGGACCGCGTTCGTCGCGGCCATTCCGCTGGTGCCCTCCGCCGTCGCCCGGTCAGTGCTCATGGCGGCACCTCGCAGCCCGGGACAAAAAACGGGCCGCTCCGTGCCGAACGGTGGCACGACAGCACCAGTCGACAGCACATTTATCGGGACAGACCGCATGCGTGGGGGCATGACCGGTGACCTCTCGACCGGGGTCGAACTCCTCGACAGCGCCATGGGTGGCGGCGTGCCACCGGGCAGTCTCGTGGCACTGACCGCGCCGCCGCGCGCACAGAGCGAACCGCTGTTGTACGCGATGGCGGCCGAGAACCCGACGCGATACCTTTCGACGCTTCGCACGAGCGACGAGGTGACCGACGCCATCACCGCCACGCTGCCCTCGACGGCCGGCGTCAGCATCGACGTCCGCGCGGTCAGCGGTGACGACATCCTCGCCAGCCCGGAGCAGTATCTCGGCGGCCTTGACTCGCACTCGCTGGTGATCATCGACCCGACGACCGAACTGGAGCAGGGTGACCGCGAACGCTACCGCTCGTTTCTGGACACCTGCAAGCGCGCGCTCCGGATGACCGACAGCGTCGGCCTGCTCCACTGCCACGAGAACACGCCCTCGGTCCTCCGCCGGGACATGACGCTGGCCCGCGCCGACCAGGTGTGGGACGTCTGTGCCGAGGTCATCGACGAGAACCTCCGGACCCGGATGGCCATCACCAAGGTCCGCGGTGGCTCGCCGTTCGGACTGGTCGATCTGAACTTCTCGGACGGCGGCGTGACCGCCGACGCGCGGCGCTAATCGGACGACCAAATGGCCCCAGACACCAGACTTTTCCCCTGACCCGACGGAGGGGACTCCATGAGCAACCCGACTGTCACGCTGTCGACGAACCACGGAGACATCGAAATCGAACTGTTCGCAGAGCGCGCGCCGACGACCGTCGAGAACTTCCTCAACCTCGCCGAACACGACCCCGCGGCGAACGACGAACCCGGCGTCGAGACGACGACGTGGGAAGACCCCGAGACGGGCGAGGTCCGCGGCGACTCACTGTACGAGGGGATCACCTTCCACCGCATCATCGAGGACTTCATGATCCAGGGCGGGGATCCCACGGGGACGGGTCGAGGCGGCCCCGGCTACCAGTTCGACGACGAGTTCCACGACGAGCTCCGCCACGACGGCCCCGGCAAACTGTCGATGGCCAACTCCGGCCCCGACACGAACGGCTCACAGTTTTTCATCACACTCGGCGCACAGCCACACCTCGACGACAAACACGCCGTCTTCGGCGAAGTCGTCGACGGGATGGACGTCGTCGAAGAGATCGGCGCCGTCGAGACCGACGGCAGAGACAAGCCGCTCGACGACGTCGTCATCGAATCCGTCGATATCGACCGCTGAGGAACGCGACCAACACCGAACCACGGTGACGAACGCCTCGTCACCGAGTCGTCGTTCACGTGACGACGAGAGTTTCGCTCGCTGAAACTGTCATAGCTGCTTTATTACACGGCTCGCGGAACATCCGACCAGCATGGTCCCGCCTGCAGAGCAGCCCTCCACACCCGAGAGCTGGTACCGTCCACGAACACGCTCGCGACTGCCGCCAAGCCGAGCGGTCCGACGCGCACCGATCGGCAGGCGGTGGTCCCGGCGACCGAGCGCGCCGCGACCGGTTAGCGCCGGAGGTCACCGATGACGCTCCGTACGGAATCCCTCGGGAAACAGTACGGCGAGGGGACGTGGGGGGTCCGCGACGTGACTCTCGAATTAGAAGAGGGGATTCACGGCCTCCTCGGGCCGAACGGGTCGGGGAAATCGACGCTGATGGGGATTCTCTCGACGATCCTGAAGCCGACGACGGGCACAGCCACCTGGAACGGAACGGACATCGTCGAGTCACCCGGCACCGTGCGATCGGTACTCGGCTATCTCCCGCAGGACTTCGGCGTGTACCCGGACCTGACGGTGACGGAGTTTCTAGAGTACATGGCTGCCTTGCGGGGACTCGACAGCGAGACGGCGAGCGCACGGATCGACGAGTTGCTCGAACTGACGAATCTCACCGGCGTCCGAACCCGGAAGCTCGAGACGTTCTCCGGCGGGATGCGCCAGCGCGTCGGGATCGCGCAAGCGCTGCTCAACGACCCCGAGCTGCTCGTCGTCGACGAGCCGACAGTGGGACTCGATCCCGAGGAGCGGGTCCGCCTGCGCAGCGCGCTCGCCAACACCGCGACCGACCGGGTGGTCGTCCTCTCGACGCACATCGTCCCGGACGTGGAGGCGACAGCGAACGAAATCGCCATCCTCGACGACGGCCGGTTGCTCACACACGCGACGGTCGACGAACTGATCGACCGGGTCGCCGAGACCGTCTACGAGTGCGTGGTGCCGCGGTCGGAACTGTCCACGCTCGCCGACCAGTATCAGGTGTGCAGCACTGTCCAGCGGTCCGACGGCGTCAAAGCCCGGGTGCTCGGCGAGTCCCCGCCCACGGAGACCGCAGCGCAGGTCCCGGCGACGCTCGAGGACGCGTACCTCGAAACGGTCGAACGACCACACTGACATGCGCCGGATCTATCACGTCGCGCGAGCGGACTTCCTGCAACGGGTGCGATCCCGGCGGCTGCTAGTCGTGCTCGCTGTCGTGGCGTACCTCGGGTACCTCGTCAACGTCGGCGCGATCGAGCTCGCCTACCAGATCGAGATGGGAGACGCGCTGACGAACGTCCACGGCGCGAACACGGCGTCGTTCGTCGGCCTCAAAGCCGGCATGACCGCCGCTGCGGTGTTGCTGTTCGGCGGGTTCTACCTCATGAAGGGCACACTCGAGCGCGACCGGCAGACCAACGTCGACCAACTCGTCGGAACGACCCCGGTCACCGACCGGGAGTTCCTGGCCGGGAAGTGGCTGAGCAATATCGGGTACGGCGTCCTCGTCCTCGCGACGCTGGGCTTCGCAACAGTCGTCAATCACGCGGTCCACGGCGTCGGACCGACCAAGCCGCTCGCACTCCTGGGACCGATCGTCGCGTTCGGGCTCCCGCTCTGTGCCCTCGTCGGCGCAGTGTCACTGCTGTTCGAGTCCGTCGAGCGACTCCGGGGAACCGGCGGGAACGTCGGTTACCTGCTGCTCGCGACGGTCGCACTGGCGAGTCTCGCCTCCGCAGAGGGGACGCCGCCGAGCGAGTTGCCGCTCTGGATCAAGGCGAGCGATCTCCTCGGTCACGTCGCTGTCTACACGTTAACTGCGGACCCGCTAACCGCAGCGGTGCCCGCAGCCGACGGCGTGCTCCCGTCGTTCGGCCTGCTCGAGGGCGACCAGACGTTCACCTACGATGGGCAGTCGTGGCCGATCTGGATATACGTTCAGCGTGCCGGCCTGGTGCTGCCAGCGCTGGTCGTCGTCCTCGTCGCGGCGGTTCCGTTCCGGCGGGTCCGATCAGTGACGTCCTCGGAGCAAACCGGGCGCTTGTCGCGACTCACCGCACTGCTACCTGCAGTCTGGTCCGGTCGCGAGAACAGCGACCCCGACGAGACCGCGGCCGACTCACAACCCGTCGATTCGGTATCACTCACGCCCGTCGAAGACCGGAGCACGGGGGGGTTCTGGCGCCTCGTGGCTGCGGAGGTGCGGCTGGCTGTCCGGGGCCGGCGGTGGTGGTGGTACGCTGGTGTAGCCGCGCTCGTCCTCGTCCCGATCGGGACTCTCCTGCGCGGCGGGCTGGCGAGTTCTCACGCCACGGTCACGCGACAGGTTCTGGTGCCGCTCGCGTTCGTCTGGCCGATATTCGTCTGGTCGGAGATGGGCGTGCGGACGACGCGACACCGACTGACGGCGCTGGTGCTTTCGTCGAAGTACCCTGTCGAACAACTCGTTGCAGAGTGGATCGCTGGGATCGCCGTGGCCGTCAGCGTCAGTAGCGGTCTGGGAGCGCTGTTCGTCGTCAGTGGGCAGCCAGCACTCCTCGTCGGACTCGCGAGTGGTGCGGTGTTCGCCCCGTCACTGGCGCTCGCAGCGGGGACCTGGAGTCAGTCGTCATGGCTGTTCGAGCTGTCTTACCTGATGCTGTGGTACGTCGGACCGCTCAACGGTGCAACACCGGTCGATTTCCTCGGTTCGACCGCCGCCAGCATCGAGACCGGCGTCCCACTCGCCTTCCTCGGTGTGGGGATCGCGCTGTTCGGTGCAGCACTGCTCCATCGGAAACTCGAGCTGCGGTGAGCGGGCGACTCTCTGCGTCAGTCGCACCGAGCAGCCGACAGTTCCCGCTCGCTGACGGGAGCCCACGACTAAGGCCCTCAGGCTCGTTTTGTCGAGACATGCACTGGCGCGACAGCCCTGTCGACGTGCCCCGTGTCTGGTCCGACGACTGGCGTGTCGGTCGCGGCCGCCACACCGGTGTTGATCCGACGTGAGCCCCGTGACCGACGGCGGCTTCGACCGGAAACGGGTCGGGCTGTGGGCCATCTTTCTGGTGCTGGTGGTCGGATCGCTGTTCGTCGCCTGGCAGTACGTCGGCACGCTCATCCTCGGGTTGTTCGCCTACTACGTCGCGCGTCCGGTGTTCGAGCGACTGGAGCAGCGCATCCCCACACGAACGCTCGCAGTGGCGGTGACGCTGCTGGTCGTGGCCCTGCCGGTTCTGTTGCTGTTGGGGTGGACGGTCACGACCGCGGTCCAGCAGTTCTCTGCGCTGCTCGGGTCCGACATGGCAGACCAGTTCGGTACGTTACTGGAGCCGTACGTCGGTACGTCGCCGTCGCTCGCGGACCTCGAGACGAACGCCAGAGCCGTCCTCGAAGACCCATCGCAACTCGACCGGCTGAACCAGTCGGCCACGACAGTGCTGGGGACCCTCATCGACTCGATCGTCTCGGTGCTGAACGCGCTCATTCACCTGTTCATCACACTCATCGTCGCGTTCTACCTGCTCCGGGACGACTACCGCATCGCAGCGTGGGCACGCGAAACCTTCGTGACGGCCGACGGCGTCGTCGACTCGTACCTGATGGCGGTCGACAGCGACCTCCAGAGCGTGTTCTTCGGGAACATCCTCAACGCGCTGCTCACCGCCGTGCTGGGCGTCGTCACGTACAGCGGGCTCAACCTCGTCGCGCCCGCCGCCGTTCGGATCCCGGACCCGGTGTTGATCGGTCTAGTCGCTGGCGTCGCCAGCCTCGTGCCGGTCATCGGCATCAAACTCGTCTGGGTTCCCATCGGTGCGTATCTACTCGGGAACGCGCTGCTGGTCGACCCGACCGCGGTGTGGTTCGTGGCGCTGTTCGCCGGGGTGTCGATCATCATCGTGGATACGATTCCCGATCAGTTGCTCCGCCCGTACGTGAGCGGGCGAACGCTCCACGTCGGTGCCGTCATGCTCGCCTACACGATCGGCCCGCTTCTATTCGGGTGGTACGGCATCTTCCTCGGCCCCTTCCTGCTCGTCGTGGCCGTCGAGTTCGCCCGCCACGTGTTCCCCTGGCTGGTCGATCCGGAGTACACCCCAGCGAGGGCCAGAACGGAGCCGATCTTCGCGTCCCAGACGGCATCCGAGACGGCACCGGAACCACCGGGAGAGCAGGCAGAGCTGACTGCGACGGTCCCTGCCGAGGAGTCCGACGAGCCGACGCAGTCGGGCGGGCAACCGCCGGCGAGCGGAGGGGAGTCATCCGATTCCGTCGCCGAAGACGGGTCGGTCGCCTCGGACGACGGGCAGGGAGACTCGGCGCAGTAGAGAGCCCCGACGACAGATCGGGACCACAGTTCGCAACTACAGCACACACAGGCTGAAACTATCCTTTTGCCACTGCTGGTGAATATTTCTCGGTGTCCGTTGCAGCGCGGTTTCACGTTCTCGACCGAGTCGTCCCGGGCTGTCCGCCCGAATCGTGGTCCCCACAACAGTAGCCATGAACTCCGATAACTCAGACGATACCATCGACGCAGACTCACAAGACGAGCCGACAGATACCCGATCAGAACGCGTGACGTCCGCGGGAGAACCGGGCGTGCAGTCGCTGGCAGCGAACCGGACGCTCGTGATGGCGGTCGGCGTGCTCATCGCTTTGCTGGGCATCGTCGCCATCCTCGCGCCGTTCGTCTCGGGCCTCGCACTCACGCTCGTGTTCGGTGGCCTCCTCGTCGCCGGCGCGATCTTCCACACCGCCTCGGCCTTCGCGGCACGAGGGTGGAGCGGCTTCGCCTTCGGCGTCCTCCTCGCCGTCCTCTACGGGATCGCTGGGGTCGCCTTGTTGGCGAATCCGACGCTGGGCCTGGTGACGTTGACGCTCCTGCTCGGCATCTACTTCCTCGTCGAAGGGCTCGTCCAGTTGTTGATGGGGTTGCGCATCCGAGCGAACTCGAACTGGGGATGGATGCTGTTTTCCGGCATCGTCTCACTCCTCCTGTCCTCGCTCATCCTGCTCGAATTCCCCAGCAGCGCGGCGTGGGCGGTCGGCCTGCTGTTCGGGGTGAACCTCCTGACGACGGGCGTCGCGATGGCCTCCCTGGCGATGGCGGCGACGCCCGAGGCAGCCCCGACGGCGACCGGTCCGGTCGGAGAGACCAGGACCTGAGGCTGAAACGACAGACGAAAGGTCGGCGGGTCCAAACTGCGGGTATGGCCGACGAGGACGGGCCGATCGACCCGAGCGAGATCGGTGAGCAGGACGCACCGCCGGTCGAAGACAAGCCCTACAAGATCGTGTTCGAGGCGAACAAGTGCTTCGGCGCGGGGAAGTGCGCCGAGGTCTCGGACAACTGGGATCTCGACATCTCGACCGGCGTCGCCAAGCCCAAGACGTACTTTTTCGACGAATCGGAACTCGACCACAACGTCCGCGCCGCCGAGGTCTGCCCGGCGAAGAAAGACGACGGCGTCATCCACGTGGTCGACCGCCGGACCAACGAGGAGATCGCGCCGGACCCCCACGGCGACGGCACGCTCAGCGTCGACTGGTAGTTATCCGTCGAGCGTCCCGTCGCGGTAGGTTTCCGCTTCGTCTCGCAGATAGACGCCCGCTTGCGGATGTTGATCCGCGTCTTCGACGACCTCGCCAGCGTCTCGTGCGTCTGCCAGCGCCGCGCGCGCCGTCTCGCGATCGACCCGTCCGACCACGGCGACGATGTCCAGCAGTTTCTGCTGAGGAATCCCCGGCCCGACCTCGGCAGTCCCGCGGTCGAGGACGAACTCCGGTGCGTCCCGTTCGAGAAAGGCGATGTACTCGGCCACGTCGGTCGAACCGCCGAGCGCCGCGTGCCACTCGGCCGGATACAGACTGAGTCGGCCGTCGCCGAGTTCGTAGAGACGGTCCCGGTCCGTCCACGTTTCCGCGTCGGTGAGCCGATCAGCGACGCCCTTGTCGAACGCCTGGAGGTCGAAGTCGACGTCACGGCGCTCCGCGAGCGCCTCGGCGTAGGTCGTCAGCCGGTCGCGCTCGATGCCGGGCTCGTCGTCGTGTGCGCGTTCGGCCAGCGAAACCAGGTCTTCCACCAGTAGCGTCTCGCCCCGGTGTGCGGCCTCCTCGAGCACGTCGTCGGAGAGTTCGGCCATGGACGCGATTCGGGTGCGACGCGAATAAGTCACAGGAGTTGCGTGCCGAATTTTAAATCCAATAGCGAGGAATTTACCGCCAGCTAATGAACAGAGGGCGACAGCATCAGCAGCGAGGGAGGGAAACGGAAGCGGCAGTCACGAGCGAACTGATCGAGCGGGGCATCTCAGTCCTGACGCCAGCGTTCGGCAACGAGCGGTACGATATGGTCATCGATCGAGACGGGGATCTAGAACGTGTCCAGGTGAAAACGGCGTACAGGCACACACAAAAAGAGCAGACCGTCGTCGTGGAGTTCGATACGACGGTGTATCAGAGTAGCGGGACACCACAGAGAACGTACTATACGGCCGACGAAATCGAGTCCTATTTGATCCACTGCCCGAATCGAGAGACGACGTTGTACGTTCGGTTCGATGAAACGCCGAAGACCCAGATGAACTTCAGTTTCAGAGAGAAGACAGCGTACAACGATCACAACCAAAAAGCAGTAAACTTCGCGGTGGATTACACACTAGACGCGAGACTGTGAGGGGGTAGCCAAGTGGTCAACGGCGCGGGTCTTAAGAACCCGTCTCGAAGGAGTTCCGGGGTTCGAACCCCCGTCCCCTCATCCACTTTTGCCGATCGCTCACGTCGGCGTGGAGTCGGGCACAGCACCGCACGGCAACGCAACGGCCGTCTCCACGTGGTTCGAATCGCATCCTGTTGCGACCAACCTGTGAGCAGCAGGTGCATCGATGGATTCGAACGAGGGGAGTCGCAGCGGCCGACCGGAGTGAGTCCGATCGTCTCCACGTAGTTCGAGTTCACCCCAGCACGTTCCTGAAGGTGAATCCGGAGTAGCAAGCGAACTCGAACAGTAACATCGCCCGAGAGAGCCCGTTCCGGCCGGTGGTTCTCGCTCGAAGAAAACGGCGTATACGCGACTGCACTGAGCAGCTCACTCGGATCGTCGTTACTGGAAGTGTCGCTTACTCTGAGTAGTCCCGTCGCCAGCAACTGACGGCGTCGCAAGAGAGACCGCGGTATTCTGGGGAAAGAGAGGGTCTAGAATGGCAAGTAAGGGCTACAGTCCGGCAGACGTGAGATAACAAAGGGAACGTTCGTGGATGGCAGGATTCGTAGTCCAGTCCCCAGGACGGGTCACGTGGGGCGTGGGCTACACGTAATCCATGCCAAGCAACAACGACCCTCAATCAGCAACCGACGAGACAGATCCGCTGGCAGGCGACGCGACACGACGCGACTTTCTCAAAGGGAGCGGTACCGTGGCAGGATCGGGGATGCTCTTCTCCGGATCCGACGTACAGCCCTTCGAGGAAGCGCTCGCGGGCTGTGACGAGACGGTCCCCGACGAGCCGACCAACGGCGGGAAGGTCTGTCACTTCGAGGTCCACGCCATCGACGTCGACATCGTGTACAACCGCTACGGGTTGCACCAACCCGTCGGCGTGATGTACGCGTTGAAAGACGACCTCGACCGGATCCGCGAGGTTTCGGGCAAACGGCCCTGCGGCAACAACGTCGTCTTCGAGGACGAGGATGCAGCTTTCTTTTGCGACGACGTCCCGGACGACGAACTGGCCGGGCCGGACTCGCGGCTCATTCAGCCGCTCACGCTCCGGGCGAACAAGGGTGACATCATCGAGATCGAGTTCCACAACGACCTCGACCGCCACGCGTCGATGCATCAGACGTCGCTGCCCTACGACGTCGAAGACTCGGACGGGATGGAGGTGGGTTTCAATCCGAACACGACCGTGCCGCCTGGCGAGTCCATCACGTATCGGTGGCACGCCAGGCACTTCGGCGGCCACTTCTTCCTCGACGGAGCGAACCAGGCGTTCGACAGCGCCGAGGAAGACCCGCAGGAGGTGAACCTCCTCTCTCGTGGCCTGTTCGGCTCAGTCGTCGTCCACCCGAAGGGGACGACCTGGACCGACCCGTATACGGGCGAGGAGGTCCAGGGACGCGTCCAGGCCGACGTACACGTGCCCGACGAGATCAGCGAGGAAGCCCAGACCGCCGGGTTCGTCCCAGGGGTCAGTTTCCGGCAGTTCATCGTCCACTACCACACGCCCGAAGGGATACAAACGGCGGATGGCGGCGAGCTCACGTATCCAAACGACGACACGCCACAGACTGTCCACGCCATCAACTACCGGGCGGACCCAACCGGGAACCGGATCCCGACGCTGGACCTCGACGATCCCGACATCGAAGAGCTCAGCGAGAACTTCTACAGTTCCTGGCTCCACGGCGACCCCGGCGGCGGTGACAACGTCTACCCGATGTACGTCGGCGACCCGGTGATGGCGATTCCGATGGGTGCATCCGTCGAAGAGAACCACGTCCACCACCTCCACGGCCACCGCTGGAAGGAGACGCCGCCGCTGGACGAATCGGACACCATCGACTCCCAGACAGTGGGCAACGGTGCCGTCCACCACAGCCCGTACGTGACCGCAGCCGGGACGCCCAGAGCGGGCATCAACGACTTCACGTCGGTTCGCCCGGGGATGGACTTCGACGAGTCGTTCGAGGTCGGTGCCGGCGGCGCGCACAAAACGACCGGTGACGTCCTGTTCCACTGCCACCTGTTCCCCCACTACGGCGAGGGAATGTGGGGCGTCATGCGCGTCCTCGACAAGGAGCGAGAGGGACTGAAAAAACTCCCGAACAACGACCCGCCGCTCGACGCCGACTCGGCCATCCCGGGCTTCCCCGAGTTCATTCCCGGCAAGTTCGGCGACGCACCGCCGTTCCCGCCGTACGGGGCGGCCGGCCTCAACGACTTCCGGAACCCGGAACCCGACGAGGAGGAAGCGCTCACCCGACGGGGCGAGATCCTGCCTGGTGCGCCGTACACAGACCCCTGCGATCCCGAGATCGACGACGACATCTACGACGGCCCGGAGACGGAGTTCGAGGGCGAAAAGCAGGAGTACACCATCGTCGCCCTCCCGGCCGACATCGTCTACAACGACGACGGGCACCACGACCCCAACGGGATCGTCTACGTGTTAGAAGAACACGCCGACCTGGTCCGGGAGGGGAAGATGAACCCCGAACCGCTGGTGATCCGGGCGAACGTCGGCGATTGCGTCGAGATCACGTTCAAAAACGAGGTCACGGAAGAGAACATCGCTGCGATCCCGGGCGATCGGTTCCCCGAGAACCCGCCCGATCAGGACATCGGTGCGGACACCGTCCCCATCGAGGAAGGCGGGAAGTCGAACCACATCCACTTCGTCTCCTACGACCTGCTCGGGTCGGACTCGCTGGCGACGGGCTTTAACTACCGCCAGGACGCTCAGCCGGACGAGCGTAACAAGTACCGGTGGTACGCCGACGAGGAGGGGACCATCTTCTTCCACGACCACATCACCGGCATCGAAGACGTGATGCACGGCTCGTTCGCGGCGATCGTCGTCGAACCGCCGGGATCGGAGTGGCTCGACCCGTACTCGGGAGAGCCCATCCGGAGCGGGACCCAGGCGATCATCGACCCCGAAGACGGTGACGCCTACCGCGAGTTCTGCGTGGCGTATCAGGACTTCGCTCAACTGATCGACCGAGATGGTGAACTCGTCAATAACCAGCAGGAGCACAACGAGAACGCGGGCGTGATGGCGCTCAACTATCGCAATACGCCGTACTACACGCGCAACGACGAGGACCCGGCGTACGTCCACTCTTCGTTCGTCCACGGCGATCCCTCCACGCCAGTGTTCGAGGCCTACGAAGACGATCCGGTCCGGTTCCGACTCTGGCAGGGGGTCTACGAGGAACAACACAACTTCACGATCCACGGCCGGCGGTTCGACGACGTGGGCGTCGGCCCGGAGAACGCCACGACACAGGTCATCGGAACGTCCGAAGCGTTCACGTTTGACCTCCAACAGGATCAGAACTTCGTTGATGGCGACCACGACCACAAGCACGGTCAGAAACACGGACACCACGACCACAAGCACGGTCGCAAACACGGTCAGAAACACGGACACAAACACGGCCGCAAACACGGACGCAAATTCTTCGAGGAACTCGACGTGAATCCAGCGGGGCTTCCCATCAGGGACTACGTCTACGGCTCCGCAGTGGTCGACGACCTCTGGGACGGGATGTGGGGGCTGTTCCGCGAGTTCGGCGGGCGGGTCGACCATCTTCATCCACTCCCGGACTGTGAGCCGCCGGACGAGAAGATCCACCGAGAGGAACTCAAAGAGATGGGCCATCCGGCCCCGTGGAGCGACTTCGACTGGAGCGAGTACGGGCAACTCGCGCGGCTGTTGTACGGGAAAGACGACGACAGGCGATTCCCCCCAGACAAGGACGCCCGCCAGAACGACGCCATCGACGGGAACCCGCCGCCGCTGGCACCGACGCCGGGCGATCCGTGTCCCGACGACGTCTGCCTCCGTGAGTTCGACGTCACGGCGTTCAACACCGAGATCGAGTACAACGAGTTCGGCGACCACGATCCGCTGGGAATCGCCTACGCGCTCGACTGCGACGTCGAGGAGATCAAAAACGGCGACCTCCCGCTGACCCCGCTGGTCTTACGTGCGAACCAGGGAGACTGCATAGAGGTCACGCTGACCAACGACATCGACTTCGACGAGATCGACGTCGAGCACGACCATCCCGAGATGCAGGGGCCAGATCAGGAGTGGGAGCGCTCTGAACGCATCTCTATCCACGCGAAGCAACTGTTCTACGACGTGCTCGGCTCCGACGGCACGACGGCGGGGTTCAACTGGGACCAGACGATCGGTCCCGGCGAGAGCATCACCTACCGGTGGTTCGTCAACGGAATCAGTACGAGCGCGGTCTTGCACGACTACGCGGACCTCCGAAGCAACCGCCACCACGGTGCGTACGGTCGACTCATCGTCGAACAGGAGGGCGTGAAGTTCCTCGATCCGACGACGGCCGAACCCGCACCGCAGGGCCGTGCCGATTCGGCGATGCTGAAGGTGCCCCACGGCACGGACCGCCGCGACTTCGCCCTCGCCTTCGCCGACGGCCAGTACATCTTAAACGAAAACGACCCCGACGACTGTGTGGTCCCGCCCGGCCCTGACGTCGAGAATCCGGACGCCCCGTGTAACCAACTCGGTGACCCCGAAGACCACGGCTATCAGGCGATCAACTACCGGTCGGCGCCGTTCGAGCGCCGGTTCGAGGAGGACCTCGAGCCGTGGCAGGTGTACGCCTCCGACATCGACCCCCCCGGCGACCCCGACACGCCGATTCCGCGCGCCATGCTGGGCGACCCCGTCACGTTCCGCGTCCAGAAGACCGCGGACAAAGCCGACGGCCTCGTGTTCCACCTCTCGGACCACCAGTGGCTGCGACTCGACGATATCGAAGAATCCGACACGATCGGCGTCAACGACGACATCAGTGTCACCCGATCCGACAGCATCACCCCACTCGGGGGCGCCGGTGGCCTGGCCGAAAGCACCGGCGACTTCATCTACCAGGAGACGAGACAGCGCCGCAAGCTAGAAGCCGGGTACTGGGGGATCTTCCGCGTTCGGGACCGCCCCGAGGAATTCGAGACGCCGGTGCAGCCGTTGCCTGACGTCGCCGAACACGAAGGCTACTACCCCGAGGATCGGCCGGGATGGAACGTCTCCTACGGTGACGTGACCGGCAACGGTCACGACGACGTGCTCATCGGCGTTCCGGACAGCAGTCTCAACGGCCACGACGCCGGCGCAGCGTACGTCTTTTACGGCCCAGTCGACGAGCGGGAAATCCTCGACCTGCTCGACGCCGACGCGCAGCTCCTGGGCGAGTCGGCCGGGGACCGCGCCGGCAGGAAAGTCAAGATCGTCGGGAACTCGCTCCTCGTCGACGCGACCTGCCGTGACACTCCCTACGTCATCGACGGCCACGAAAAGCCCGAGGGGACCTGCCGCCTCGGTGAGATCGACACCATGGGCGACGAGCACTGACGCCGGTCGCTCTCCGCCCGTCTTCGGGAACACTGTGACGCTCGTGTGATCGAGAGCGGGACCCTTCGCCGGACACAACGGGCTTTTGCCGACGACGACTCTAGAGGCTGGCAATGACCGACGAGATTCCCGAGCGGGCAGCGAAGACCTTCGACGCTCACGACGCGTTCGAGCGCGACGGCGACGCCTTTCTCGTGACGACCTCTCGCTTCGAGAGCCGCGTCACCGCAACCGACACGGACGACTGGGCGCTGGAATACGCGCTCACCGTCCGGGCACCGATGCTCTCCAGTGCGACCGCGGACGAGGTCGGCGACGCCGTCGAGTCCGGGTGGTTCGACACCTACGAGCGCCGACTGGAGGACGCACCGATGGCAACCCGTGCGGACGTGGAACTCGACGATCTGACCGTCACCGAAGAAGACGGCGCAGCCGTCGCCACGTTCACCTTCGAGTACGGCAACGCCGACCACGCACCGGAGGTCGCGAAGGCCATGGCCGAGTACGTTGAGGGAACCTACGTCGAGGGAGCCGTCCCGGGCTACGACTACGAGGGCGTGGTCGCGGACCTGCTCGGCGAAGCCAGTTCGGCGGGGCAGGGCGAGGGGACCGGGACGCCGCTGTAGCGGTCGCCAAAAAAGCAAGCATCCGCCGAGTCCGAAGGACGAGGCGGTTCACTGCGACCGAGCGGAGTGAGGTCGCAGCAGTTTTTAGCGTAGATTTTTGCGAACCGGGTGCCCGCAGGGCCGTAGGCCCGAGGACACCCGGTGAAGTAAAAAGGTACTAATCCATCGCAATGTACGTCTGCGTGTTCTCGATGCCGTCGATGGACTGGATGCCGTCTGCGGCGACGTTCTTGACTTCGGCTGGGGAGTCGACCGCCACTTTGGCGATGAAGTCGACGTCGCCGGCGACGATCGAGGCTTCGACGATCCCCTCGATGGCCTCGATCTCGGATTTCAGGCGGTCGGCCTCGCCCGAGAGCGCCTTGACCATGACGTAGGCAGTGACCACGCTCAGGCACCTCCCATGGCTGCGGCGCGGGTGTTGCCGTCACCGACGATGATCTGGCGGACGTCGTCGAGCACCTCGAAGTCCGCGAGCACGACGAGGCGGTCGTCCGTTTCGAGCGACGCGTCGGCGTCCGGGAGGCCGAACGTCTCGCCCTGCTTGCCGAAGGCCAGCACCTGCGCCTTGGCGGGGAGTTCGAGTTCGCTGAGGGTGTACCCCTGCATCGGCGAGCCCTCGGTGACCGTGAGTTCGACCATCTGGAGGTTACGGGCGATGTCGGCGACGGCGCGGATGGACCCGCCCATGAGCGCGTTCTTGGCGGCGATGGCACCGAGGCGTTCGGGGTAGATGACCTCGTCGACGTCCGAGGCGTACCGGCGGTAGATGTCCTCGCGGTAGTCCTCGTCGATGCGCAACACGGTGCGACAGCCGTGGTGCTTGGCGATCAGACAGGCGATGAAGTTGTCGTTCAGATCGCCCGAGAGCGCGCCGAGCGCGTCGGCGCTGGCCAGGTCTGCCTGGGCCAGCACCGCCTCGGTTGATCCGTCACCCGCGATCACGTCGAACCCCTCTTTGCGGGCGCGCTCGACGGACTTCTGGTCTTTCTCCACGACGACGACCTCGTGTCCTTCCTCCTTGAGCACGCGCGCGGTGCGCAAGCCGACGCGACCCGCACCCATGATAACGAATCTCATATGCTACATAATCCCACGGGAAGTCATAAAGCTATCCCGGTCGGTCGCCGGCGGCCGTCGGAGATCGTGTCAGAACCCATATACTGACTTCTCAGTACGTGGTCGGAACAAAGCTTTTGCTGTGTGACGGAGTACCACATGTCACGATGGTACGGGCCTACATCATGGTGAAGACGGCAGCGGGGAAATCCGAGGCGTTACTCACGGAGACTCGGGAGTTACCGGGGATCGACGAGGCACACATCGTCGCCGGCAAGTACGACGTCATCGCGGAGGCCCAGGATGACGAAGTGTACGACGTGATGCACTCGGTGGCGACGGACATCCGTGATCTCGACGGCGTCGCCGACACGCGCACCTACATCTGCCTGGAGTGAGACTCAGCGGTCCGGCTCGTCGCGCTCAGCGCGACCTCGCACTGTCTCTCGTTGCTCGCGGACGCGTGGTGACAGGTCCGCGTAGGCGTGCTCGAACACGTCGTCGGGGCCCGACTCACCTGCCGCTTCTGCGATTTCGACGGCGTCGTCTATCGCCTCGGTGGCTTCCTCGCGAGCGTGGTCGCGGAAGCCGTCGTAGACGACGTTTTCAGCGCGGAGGTACTCCGCGAACCGGTCGATGGGGTCGCGCGTCCGCCACTCGGGGAGCTCCTCGTCGCCACGATACCGGTCGGGGTCGTCGCTGGTGGTGTGTGGCCCCTGGCGGTAGGTCAGGCTCTCGACGAGCACCGGTTCGGACTCGCGGACGCGCTTGAGCGCCGACCGGACGAACTCGAAGACCGCCAGCGGGTCGTTGCCGTCGACCTGGCCGCCCGTGAACCCGTAGGCGTCGGCCTTCGCCGCGATGGAGGGAGCGGCGGTCTGGCGGTCCCGCGCGGTGCTGATGGCCCAGTGGTTGTTCTCGCAGAAGAACAGGACGGGGGCGTCGAATACTCCGGCGAAGTTGCAGGCCTCGTGGAAGTCGCCCTCGCTGGTCGCACCGTCGCCGAAGTACGCCACGACGGCGTGGTCGGCGTCCTCGTAGCTCGCGGCCATCCCCGCGCCGACCGCGTGGGGGAGCTGGGTCGCGATCGGAATCGCCTGCGGGAAGTGCGGGAGGTCGTGGTCGGAGTGAAACTCCGGGTGGCCGCGGCGAAAGCGCAGCAGATCGCTCGGCGGAACGCCGCGGGCCAGTTGCATGGCGTTGGCGCGATAGGTCGGGAAGAGCCAGTCGTCGGCGGCCATCGCGTGGGCCGCGCCCACCTGTGACGCCTCCTGTCCGCGGAACGGGGGATACCCGCTCATCCAGCCGCGCCGCTGGAGCGCGAGCGCGCGCTCGTCGAACACCCGCGCTCGCACCATCGCCGCCAGCAACTCGCGTGCCTGGTCCTCGGCGATCGTCACGTCCGAGAACTCCCGCTCACCGATGACCCGATGCATGGCAGAGTGCTCCGAGGGAGAGGGTAAAAAGGGTGACCTCACCTCGGGCGCGGTTCCGACACGCCAAAGGTTCCGTGGCACGTACGCCCGATATGGTCAGCGTCGCCGACGTCGTGGGACTGCTCGTCATTCTCGGTGTCAACACCACCATCGCAGCGCTCGCGACGCGGTTCTTCCGAGTGCGACTGAACACAGGCTGGGGGAGCGCGCTCTACACCGCCCTGTTGTTGCCGCTGCCGCTCGTGGCAGTGGTGTTGGTCCTGGGCGGCATCGGACTGGGACCCAACCTGGGAACCGCGAACGCGGTCCTGGGCGTCACGATCGTCCTGCCGATGGCGCTCGGCATCGCCTTCGACTTCTTCTGGATGCCGGCTCCCGACGAGGTCGACGTCCCCGACCGGACCCGTCAGCAGCGAACCCGGTAGCGGGGTCGCTCAGTCGCGACGGGCAGCGATCGCCGTCGCGGCTTCGTCCAGCACGGCCTCGGGAGACTGGGTCGCGTCGATGCGGACGAAGCGGTCCGGATCGGCCGCGACGAGGGCCTCGTAGTTGTCGCGAACCCGTTCGAGATAGTCCGTCTGTTCGAACTTGTTCGTCGCACCGCTGCGTTCCGCGCCAAGTTCCGGTGGCACGTCGAAGTACAGCGTGCAGTCCGGGACCCGCGTAAAGGGCTCGTGAATCTCCTGGACGTACGCCATCGGCTCGTCGATTCGTCCCTCGAGACTCGCACCCTGGTAGGCGTACCGCGAGTCGGAGTAGCGGTCTGAGACGACGAGGTCACCGTCGGCGAGCGCGGGACGGATCACCCGCGAGAGATGGTCGGCGTGGTCGGCGGTGTAGAGGAACAGTTCGGCCAGGGAATCGGCGTCGTCGTCGGTGATCGAGCGGTAGACGGCGTCGCCGTACCAGGAGTCGGTCGGCTCACGGGTGAAGGTGGCGTCGAACTCGTCGTGGAGCCCCTCCCAGACGGTGGTCTTCCCGCTGCCGTCGATCCCCTCCAGCGTGATGAGCATACCGTCACTGCGAGGGACGGCCTGTAAACGATTGCGCTCGACCGAGCAGTCGTGCTACCTATCGACGTACCCAACCAGTTGCGCACCATCCTTAAAGAGTTATAAAACGAACAGTAGGTCGTATGAACGTACTCGTTGTCGGCGGCAGCGGTTTCATCGGCACCCACTTGAGTGAGGAACTCACGGAACGCGGCCACGACGTGACCGTCGTGTCGCGCACGCCCGAGGACGAGGACCTCCCGGAAGGCGTCTCGACCGTGCGGGGTGACGTGACCGCCTACGACTCGATCGAAGGCGCCTTCGAAGGAAAAGACGCCGTCGTGTTCCTGGTCGCCCTCTCGCCGCTGTTCAAGCCGAAAGGGGGCGACGACCAGCACTTCGCAGTACACACTGAGGGGACGCGGAACGTCGTCGCTGCCGCCGAGGAACACGGCGTCGACCGGCTGCTCCAGATGAGCGCGCTGGGCGCCGACTCGAACGGGTCGACGGCATACATCCGCTCGAAGGGAGAGGCAGAGGAGATCGTCCGCGATTCCGCGCTCGACTGGGTCGTCTTCCGCCCGTCCGTGGTGTTCGGCGAGGGCGGCGAGTTCGTCTCCTTCACGAAGAAGCTAAAGGGGATGTTCGCACCCGGACTCCCGATCTACCCGCTACCGGGCGGCGGCGAGACGCGGTTCCAGCCGATCTGGGTGGGCGACCTCGTCCCGATGCTGGCTGACGCGCTAGAGGAAGACGAACACGTCGGCGGGACCTACGAGATCGGTGGCCCGGAAGTGCTCACGCTGCGGGAGATCACGAACATGGTGTACGACGCCGAGGGGAAGTCCGTCTCGATCGTTCCGATTCCGATGGGACTGGCCGGCATCGGCCTGAAACTCGGGGGCGCGGTTCCTGGGTTCCCGATGGGCGCAGATCAGTACCGATCACTCAAGTTCGACAACACGACAGCAGACAACGACGTCGCTGCTTTCGACGGAGACTCCCCCGACATGCGGACGCTGCAAGAATACCTGACGGCGGCGGGATAAGGACCCATTTTAGGGGCGAGTAAGAGGTCATTAAACTGGATGCTTTCAGGCGATTTGTCGTTTAATGAGTCGTTCTAATTGTTGATAAGCGGGCATAAAACTTATACACATTATGGGACTGTTTCTTTTCATACGGAGACGAAGATATGAAACTCGCGATGATCGGGTTCGGCCAGGCGGGCGGGAAAATCGTCGACAAGTTCCTCGAGTACGACGAACGGACGGGAAGCGGGATCGTCCGCTCCGCCGTTGCCGTCAACACCGCTAAAGCCGACCTACTGGGTCTCGAAAACGTACCGGAAGACAACCGGGTCCTGATCGGACAGGCCCGAGTGAAAGGACACGGTGTCGGCGCCGACAACGAGTTAGGTGCCGAGATCGCCGAAGAAGACATCGACGAGGTGCAGGGAGCCATCGACAACATCCCTGTCCACGAAGTCGATGCCTTCCTCATCATCGCCGGGCTCGGCGGTGGGACCGGTTCCGGGGGTTCCCCGGTGCTGGCGAAACACCTGAAACGAATTTACACCGAACCCGTCTACGGGCTTGGTATCCTGCCCGGCGGCGACGAAGGGGGCATCTACACGCTGAACGCCGCCCGTTCGTTCCAGACGTTCGTGCGCGAGGTGGACAACCTGCTCGTGTTCGACAACGACGCCTGGCGCAAATCCGGCGAGTCCGTCGAAGGTGGCTACGACGCCATCAACGACGAGATCGTCAAGCGGTTCGGCATCCTGTTCGGTGCCGGTGAGGTCAACCAGGGCGGCACCGTCGCAGAGAGCGTCGTCGACTCCTCGGAGATCATCAACACGCTCGCCGGCGGCGGCGTATCCACCGTCGGCTACGCCGCAGAAGAGGTCGAGCAGGAGAACGACGGCGGCCTCCTCTCGCGGTTCAAGGGCGGTGACGACGACGACGGCATGGATTCGGCCAACACCACCAACCGGATCACCAGCCTCGTCCGCAAGGCAGCGCTCGGTCGGCTGACGCTGCCCTGTGAGATCGAGGGCTCCGAGCGCGCGCTGCTCGTCATGAGCGGTCCGCCACAGCACTTGAACCGGAAAGGCATCGAGCGCGGCCGGAAGTGGCTCGAAGAGCAGACCGGGAGCATGGAGGTCCGCGGTGGCGACTACCCGGTGCCGGACTCGGGCTACGTCGCGAGCGTCATCCTCCTGTCGGGCGTCCACAACGTTCCGCGCATCAAGGAGCTCCAGCAGGTGGCCATCGAGGCACAGGACAACATCGACGAGATCCGTGACGAAAGCAAAGCGAATTTAGAGGAGTTAGTCGAGGACGAAGATGATGAGTTGGATCCGCTCTTCTAAGACAGCGGTGGTAGCGGCGCTGCTGGTAGTCCTGCTGGGGGCTACCGGGACGGCGGCGGCGCTAGAGCTGAGTGCATCGAACGTTCCGGAGGAAGCCGAAGTCGGCTCGGAAGTGAACACGACGGTCGTCATCGACGACGCGTACACCGAAAACGCCGAGTGGACCCTCCGCACCGAGACGGAACTGAACAACGTGAGCTGGACGGTCGAGGAGTACGACCAGGGCAGCCGCATCAACCAGTGGTCCGGCGGCGAGAAAACCTTCGAGCAGGCGCTCGCCAGCGACCCCAAGGGCGACGAGGTTCGCATCACGATCCGCGGGGACGTCCCAGCCCTCGAAGATCCGAACTACGAGCCCCGCGAGAACGTCACGCTCGTCGCAGTCAAGCGCACGACGGGTAGCAACACCGAGACGCTGAAGACGTACAGCGTCCACCACTACACGAACGAGAGCAAGACGGCTCGCGAGGCGATCGACTCCGCACAGGCCACCATCGAGCAGGCCGGCGGTGACTCGGAAGCGCAGAGTGACCTCGATCAGGCGATCTCCTCGTACAACAGCGGCAACTACGAGAACGCCATCTCCAACGCCAACGACGCCGAGAACCAGGCACAGCAGAAAAAGCAGTCCAAGCAGACCAACCAGATGCTGCTGTTCGGTGGCATCGGTGCTGTGGTCCTGTTCGTCGTGGTCGGCGGCGTCTGGTACTGGCGCAACCAGCAGGACGACTACGACAAACTGCGGTAAGTTCGTCTCCGACTGCGGCTCGTTTTTCTGCCCCGGTCTTCACCGGCAACCCGCCGCGCGCGGCTATCCGTCGATCGAAGAGACCGGGGTGATTTAGTGGTCCCGCGGAAAGACGCGACCATGCGCGTCGTCGTCCCGTTCGCGACCGAGATGCCCAAGACGCGACTCGGCGGCGTACTCACCGACGCCGAACGCGAGGCCTTCGCTCGCGCGATGCTCAGTGACGTGCTCTCGGCGCTCGACGCGACCGATCACGACCCGGAACTGCTCGCCACTGATCCCGTGGAGAGCGACGTCCCGGTCACCGTCGACGACCGACCACTCACCGAGGCAGTCAACGCGGTACTCGCGTCGTCCTTCGAGACGGGAGCGCACGAGGCGGTCGCCGTCGTCATGGCCGACCTCGCGTTGGCGACGCCACGGGCGCTCCAGAACCTGTTCGCAGCCGACGGCGACGTGGTCCTGGCACCCGGACGGGGCGGCGGGACGAACGCGCTCCTCGTGCGACACCCCGCGTTCCGCGTCGACTATCACGGCGCCTCGATCCGCGACCACCGTCGCGCGGCCGAGCAGGTCGGGGCCACGGTGAGGGAGGTCGATTCGATGCGACTGGCCACCGACGTGGACGAACCGGCAGATCTCGTCGAGGTGCTCCTCCACGGGTCGGGCCAGTCACGCGAGTGGCTCCGCGAAGCGGGGTTCGATCTCGACGTGACCGACGGCAGAGTCGGCCTCGCGCGCGACGGTACACCAGTGGAAACCAACTGACCGCCACATGTTAACAAGCTTCTAAGACCGTCGAGCCCGTAGCGTCGGTACCGTGTCCCTGCCCGCCCGGCTGTACCTGCTCGTCATCACGGTGCTGTTGTTAGCGGCGCTCATGATCTGTATCCCCGTCATCGTCAACATCGTCCGCGAGGGGCTCGACCGTCGTGAGCAGTGGCGAGCCGACGAGATGGAGATGTACAGTCCGGACCCGGAGTTCGAGGCCGGACCGCCAGCAGTGCTCGACGAGGAGACTCCCGACCTGCCACCCGGGATGGTCGCCTGTCCGTACTGCGGGGCGACGAACGAGTCCGGGTTCGCGTACTGTGGCCGCTGCGTGAGCCCGATCTGACGGGCTCGCCGGAACTGGACCCTTTTTCCGAGTCGAGTACGGAGCAATCGATGTGATTCCGGGGGCCACCGAGTACGGGATCGACGTCGCGCCAGCCCAGGCAGCGATCGAGCGATTGCTCGACGTCGAGCCGGCGGACGTCGAGCCGGCAGCCGAACTCTCCTACTGCCGAAACGTGTTCGTTCCGCTGACGACCGCCTGCCGCTACACCTGTACGTACTGCACGTACTACGATCCGCCGGGCCAGGCCGATCTCATGTCCCCCGACGAAATTCGCGAGACGGTCCGTCGCGGCGCGGACGCCGGCTGCACGGAGGCGCTGTTCACGTTCGGCGACGACCCCGACGACCGCTACGCCGCCGTCCACGACCAGCTCGCCGAGTGGGGTCACGACTCGATCCACGCGTACCTCCGGGAGGCCTGCGAGATCGCGCTCGAGGAGGGACTGCTTCCGCACGCGAACCCGGGCGACCAGACGCGCGAGCAGCTGGCACTCGTCGCCGACGTGAACGCCTCGATGGGAGTGATGCTCGAAACCACCGCCGAGGTGCAGGCCCACGGGGGCCCGCGGGCGAAGAGTCCGGGCCAGCGACTCGACACGATCCGGACCGCCGGCGAACTGGGCGTCCCCTTCACGACCGGGATTCTGGTCGGCATCGGCGAGGACTGGACCGACCGCGCCGAGAGTCTGCTCGCCATCCGGGAGTTACACGAGCGCTACGGCCACGTCCAGGAGGTCATCGTCCAGCCGGTCGTCGAGAACGAGCGCTGGCAGGACGGAACGCCCAGCGTCGAGACGCTGCGCCGCGTCGTCGCGATGGCCCGCGCCGGCCTGCCCGACGACGTGAGCGTGCAGGTGCCGCCGAACCTCGCGCCGGCAAGAGATCTCGTCGACTGCGGCATCGACGACCTCGGCGGCGTCTCGCCGGTGACGGTCGACCACATCAATCCCGAGTACGAGTGGCCGGGCCTGCGCGAACTGGAAGCCGTCGCCGACCACGCGGGCGTGCCGCTCACCGAGCGCTTGCCCGTCTACGAGCGGTACGTCGACGAGGAGTGGCTCTCGCCGACGATCCGCGACGCGCTCCGGGCCGACGACGACGCCGGCGAACGGTTCCGAGCGTGTCTGTCCGACCCGCCCGAACAGCAGCCCTGAGCGTCGACTCGCGGGAGACGCAGCCACGGGTGCAGAACGCACCGCGGAGTCCACGGCACCGATTTACTGGAATCGTTCGGCGAGCACCAGCAGCAGCATCGAGGACGACCAGCCGAGCGGTGAGCCCAGAATGTGCTCGCCGCTGTCGGTCGTCTCCTCGGCAAGGTAGCCGCTCGGGGCCGTCTGTGCGAGCACGTCGTCGAGGATCGCGTCGGCAGTGTGGGTATCGCCCGCCCGCGCGAGCGCGCCGGCAGCCAGCAGCTCCCCGGGAATCCAGGCGATGCCCTGCTCCTTGTAGTTCTCTCGCAGCGCGCTCGTGATGGTTCCGACTTCACCGAACGCGGCGGCCCAGCGGGACGGCCAGACAGCCGCGCCGTTGAACCCCTTGAGGTCGCGCTGAGTTCCCCAGAACCCGACGTCTGTGACGAACTGGTCTCGGTCGAAAAACCGGTCACGCAGAGACTGGCCGATCGTCTCGGCGGCCTCGCTGTACGGCGCCGGGTCCTCGTCCGCGACCCGTGCGAGCGTCGCGCCGGACAGCAACCCCTCGTAGGCCATCGCGTTCGTCCAGAGGGACTGGTGCGAGGACGTCGGACCCTCCTGGATGTCGGGCGTCGCGACCAGCAGGCCGTTGCTCGCGACGGCGTCGACGGTGTAGTCGAGCGCGTCTCTGACGGCGGGCCAGGCGGCCCGGCGGAACGACTCGTCACCGGTCTCGTCGTACAGCTCCCGAACCGCCCACGCGTAGATCGGTTGCTGGTCGTTCTCGACGGTGAGGACGCCCGCGTCGACGCCGCGACTGTCGTAGCACTGCCGGAACGAGCCGTCGTCCTCCTGGACGTGCGGGAGGTACCGGGCGAGGTATCGCTTCCCCGGCTCCGGCAGACCGGCGCGGGCGAGCGCGACGGCGGCGAACGATCCGTCACGCGGCCAGGTCGGGTAGTACGAGGGCTGGAGGTTGCCCGACGCCGAGATGCTTCCAGAGGACGGGTCCGCCAGCTTGGAGACCGTGATCGCCGCGCGGACGGCCGCCTCGCGGTACCTGGCCGGGAGCGCGTCGACCTGGAGATTCCCGACCCGATCCGCCCAGTATCGACGAGCGCGAGCCAATCGCCGGTCGCGGCTCGCGGCCAGTTGTTCGGGCAGTCGCGCGACGTCGGGGCCGCCGGTGACGAAGATCGTCAGGTCCTGGTACTCGCCGGGCGGCACCGAAAGGTCGAACCCGAGGACGCCCGAGAGGTAACGCCCCTCGACGCTGGCGCGGTCGCTCTCGACGACGGACGGGAGGAGGCCAGCGGGAGCGTTGGCGGTCGCCTCGTCGGAGTCGCCGGGACCGGTCCGGGCAACGCTGCTATGTGTGACCGGCGAGTCGCCGTAGATCGACAGCTCGTAGGGACCGTCGAGGTCGGTCCAGCGCAGCCCGTCGTCGGCGACGAGGCGGTTCTCGTCGGACTGCCAGACGACGAAGTTCTGCTGGTTGGCCGTGACGTTCGCCTGGGTGTGATAGTAGAACTCGCCGTCGAGGCGCGCACTGGACTCGTTGTGGACCCGGAACTCGCGAGCGATGGTTTCGGTCCCGGGAACGACGCCGAACGTCTCGTCGACGAGGACGCGACCGGCAGCGTCGTCCCGCGAGCGAACCGTGGCGTCGTCTGCTGCCCCGGTGAGTGCGGCGCGCGGGAAGTCGTACTGCAGTTCGAGGAGCCCAGTGTCGGGCTCGTAGTCGATCCCGTGATCGGCGGCGTCGTCCCACAGCCAGGTCGTCGTCCCGTCGAGGCGGAGGCCACCGAACCCGCCCGCGTGTGGTTTCGCTCCCAGGTGCGGCGCAGCGGCGTCGTGAGAGTAGTAGGGGAGGTGGTGGGTGAAGCCGGTCGCGGGAAAGAGGAGCGTGCTCATGCGGCCGGTTTCGGTGACGCCGGCCGCGATGCCGTCGTCCGGCGTCGAGACGAACCCGGCCTCCGCGGAGAGCTCCTGCATCCCGCCGAGCTTGTTCCCGAACAGCATGGTGAGCTGTGGAACGGTCGAGATGGCGGCGTCCCAGCAGTACTGCCAATCGACCGGGGACGAGCGCGCGAGCCGTGCGATCGCCGCCGGTGGGAGATCGAGGTTCCGAAGATCCATGGGCAACGTCGAGAGCCGGTAGCCCGCCGTCGCAGCCCCCGTCGTCCCGGTAACGACCCCGACTTTGGTCAGCGTGGAGAGAAAATCACGGCGCGTGGGACCGTCTACCATGATTTGCGAGGGAGTACCTACGGCGTGGAGACGGAAAAACACTGCCGCCGTCGCGCGGTTCTCGTCAGTCGCTCGTCACGGTTCTGCCGAGATGTACGGCGAGAAAGACCGGGGTGCCAGCGTCACAGCAACGGCGTGCCGTCGGCCTTCGGCCCGAGACGCGGGCCATGGGGCGACTCGTCGGGGTCGAGGCGGCGGACCTGCTCGTAGTCGGTCGAGCGCTCGGCCGGGACGCGGCCGATGGCCGCGATCATGTCCACGTACTCCTGGACCGAGCGGTACTCGCCGAACTCGCCGCCGGCGCGCTTGGTGATCTCCTCGGAGAGGATGGTGCCCATGAAGTCGTCGGCCCCGCAGTTGAGCATCTTCAGGCCCTGGGCGTCGCCGTACTTCACCCACGAGGACTGGACGTGGTCGACGTTGTCGAGGAAGAGCCGCGACACGGCGATCATCAACTCGTCCTCGTCGGTGCTCGCGCCACCGTCGACCATCCCGCGCTCGAACAGCGGCGTGTCGTGATGGACGAACGAGAGCGGGACGAACTCCGTGATCGCGCCGGTGCGGTCCTGCAACTCGCGGACGCGCTCCAGGTGGAGCGCCCGGTGGGCCTCGTTCTCGACGTGGCCGTACATGATCGTCGCCGTCGTGTCGAGGCCGACCGACGCGGCGGCCTCCATCGCCGTCAGCCACTCGCCCGTGTCGATCTTGCCGGGGCAGATCACGTCCCGCACCTCGTCGACGAGGATCTCGGCGGCGGTCCCCGGCACCGAGTCCAGCCCGGCGTCCTCGAGTCGGGAGAACACCTCCTCGTAGGACCAGTCGGTCCCGCGTCGGGCGTGATAGGCCTCTTCGGGCGTCATCGAGTGGACGTGGACGCCGTCGACGCTCATCGCCTCGATCTGCTCGCAGTAGGTGCCGGGATCGGTGTCGTACTCGGCGGCCGGCCGGTAGTTCAGGTCGCCGCGGTCGCTCGCCTGCAGGATCTCCAGGTGTTCGTCGTCCAGCGCGAGCGCCGGATGGAGCCCCGAAACCGACGTCACCTCGTAGATGCCCATCTCGACGGCGTCTTCGACGATCCGCCGGGATTCGGCGGGCGTCTTGGTGAACCCGTCGTGGTCGACGTCGGCACTCGTCCGGAACTGTTCGGAGCGGTCCTTGAAGTTGCAGAACAGACAGCCAGTGTTGCAGGCGGTCGTGACGTTGTTGTTTACGTTGGCGACGAAGGTGACCTGCTCGCCGACGACGTCGGCCCGGCGGCGGTCGGCGGCTTCGAGGACGCGCTCTTTGCGCTGGCGGTCGATCCCCTCGCGATCGGTCCCGGTCGTGAACAGTTCGATCGCGTCGGCGACCGTTAGCCGGTCGCCGTCGCGGGCCTTCGCCAGGGCGTTCTCGAACGACTGGTCCGTCTCAGGTCTGTGATCGAAGTCGAACTCGTCGGATGGGGTGACCGACGGTTCGAACGCGTCCGACATTGCTCGGTCGAACGCGAGGAACGCGCAAAAACGTGGCGGGTCTGCGTTCAGTCGTCGCCGGCCGTTTCGGCCGACCCGCCGAGACCGAGGTCGAGCAGGTCGGACTCCGCTCGGTCGGCGTCGGACGTGGCGCGCTCCAGCGAGATCGTGACCGTACACCCGCGCTCCGTGTTCTCGAACTCGATCTCGCCGCGCGAGAGGTCGACGACCCAGTCGACGAGCCACAGCCCCACGCTGGAGCCGTGTTCCAGCGCCGTCTCGGCCTTCCGTTCCAGCACGTCGAGTTCCGTGTAGGGAATCCCGGGCCCGTTGTCCGCGACCTTCACCACGACCTGTTCGTCGACCCTTTCGACGGCCACGACCACCTGCGGGTCGGTCTCGTCGTTGTGCATCGCCGCGTTCTCGACGACGTTCTCGACGGCCTGGGAGAGCGCCCAGTGTGCGCGCACCGAACAGCGATC
Source organism: Halorientalis brevis (assembly GCF_042678165.1). Classification (GTDB taxonomy): domain Archaea; phylum Halobacteriota; class Halobacteria; order Halobacteriales; family Haloarculaceae; genus Halorientalis; species Halorientalis brevis. The sequence continues at coordinate 472,413 of NZ_JBHUDJ010000001.1, forward strand.
GGGCAGCGACGTCTCGAAGTCGACCGCGGGGAAATCGGTCGCGACCGTCTCGACGGCGTCCTCGACGATGTCCACCACGTCGAGTTCGTTCCGGGTGCGGTCGCCTTCGAGCAGCCGTTCGACGGTTCGGGCCTTCTCGCTCGCGTCGAGGAGGTTGTCGCTTTTCTCCTGGATGGTCTGGAGCCGTTCGGCGCTCAGTCCCGTCGCCTCTTCTTCGAGCAGTTCGGCGTTCGTCTTGACCACCGAGAGGTCGTTACGGACGTTGTGCCGGAGCACGCGGCTGAGCACCTGCTTCAGCAGGTCGAGTTCGTGCTGTTTCTGCCGCAGGTCCGTCACGTCGTAGAAGAGTACCGTCCAGCCCAGTCGTCGGTCGTTCCGGTCGGTCAGCGCGGAGACGCGAACCAGGAAGGTTCGCGTGGTGCCGTGGATAGTCGTCGTGAACTCGTGCCCGTCGAGCAAGTCCGCGACGGCGGCGGGGTCGGACGCAGTTCCGTCGGTCGACTCGTCGGTCGAGCGGACGCTCGGCAACGTCTCCGCCAGTTCGACCATCGCGACGACGCCCTTGCCGACGACGTCGTCGTCGAACCCGAGCAGGTGCTCGGCCGCCTGGTTCAGTTCGATGACCACCCCGTCGGCATCGTAGACGAGGACGCCCCCGTCGATGGCCTCGATGAGAGCGTTCTCCGGCAGCGACACGACGTCGTAGGTGCCCGAGCGAGCGATCCCGACCGCGACGAAGCTGCCCGCGACGACGTACGCGAGCGGCTGGGGCTCGAACGCGGCCGGAAAGAAGGCAAAGCCGACGCCGAAGAGCACGGCCGTCGCGCCGGCCAGCACCAGCATGGTGTTCCGCCAGCGGTACAGTTGCTGGTCGGCTCCCAGCGTGTACGCCGCGAGCGAGGCGACGCTCCCCGCGACCAGCAGCGTCACGTACCCATAGTACACAAGCATCGCCGGCCCGAAGGAGAACGTCAGCGGCGAGGCCAGGCCCGACGGATCGGCCACGGCGACCGACGACCAGAACAGCGAGTGTCCGCCGGCGAACGCCGGGGACGCGTTGGTGACGATCACGAAACTCCCGAGTCCCAGGGGGAGGGCGACGAGCGCGAGCGCCCGCCGGGTCGCCAGCCGGCGACGGTCCGTCCAGACCAGCGTGAAGACGTACCAGAGGAACACGACGCCCGCGCCGAGAACGCTGCACAGCTGCCAGAGCAGTACCTTCGTGGGCAGCGACGGCGCGATCAGCAACAGCAGGTACAGCATCGACTGGACGGTGCCGACGAGCGCTGCGACGAGCAGGAACTGCATCCCCGTGACGTTCCGGTTGGTCCAGTAGAGATACCCGAACGCGGCCATCGCTACGGCGCTGAGCAGATACCCCCCGAGAAGCAGTGCACTCGTCACCATCGGATACGGATAGGTGACGGGTAAACCGCCTTGTAGGTTTGGCCCGCGTTCTCAGTTTTGAGTCCGGTCGACTGCAGCGTACGAGTCTCGCGGCGGCAGGTCTAACGCTCCGGCAGTCAGAAGAGGACGCCCGCCTGGAGCGCGGCCACGAGCACCGTGAGGACGCCGACGCTGGCGACCGTGGTCGTGAAGATCGCGGTGCTCAGGTACTCAGGCGCGGAGATGCCGTCGTGGGTGACGGTGTCGGCGTACTCGATGGTCAGGGCCAGCGGGATCACGGCTGCCGGGGTCGCGGACTCGAGGACGAACACCTTCGCGACCGTCGGATCGGCAAACCCAAGCGCGAGTGCGAGTCCGATCCCGACGAACGGGGCGACGACGAGCTTCAGCACCGATGGTGTGACCGAGCGGGAGACCGCCGTCACGTCCGTCTCGGCCAGTTGAATGCCGAGGATGAGCAACATCACGGGGATCGACGCGTCGCCGACCAGGCCGATCGTCTCCATGACGGCGGTCTCGGGGGCCGGCGCGACGCCGAGTGCACGCACCACGACGCCGGCGACCACCGCGTACAGCAGCGGGAGTCGGAAGATCTCCGTCACCGCCCCGACCGCGCTGCGACTGGTTCCCCGAGAGGCGATGTAGACGCCCAGCGTGTAGACCACGAGGTTCTGGACGGTGAGATAGAGGACGGCGGTCGTGCGGCCGGTGTCCCCGAACGCGAACTCGGAGAGGGGGATACCGACGAACCCCGAGTTCGGGAACGCCGCGGCGAGCATGAGTGCGCCCAGGAGCGGCCCGGACTCGCCGGTGAGTCGGCCGACTGCCCAGGCGATGGCGATCATGAGCACGGCGTAGCCGACCACGCCGACGCTCAGCTTGACCACCGCGCCGCCACCGAGGTCGGTCGTCACGATGCTGTGGAAGGCCAGCGCCGGCACGAGCACGTACAGCCCGGCCGTGTTCAGCGGTCCGACCTCGACGTCGGTGGTCAGCGCCAGCAGATAGCCCACCACGGCGACGGCGAGGATCGGCAACACGGCGTTGGTGAACGCGGCCGTCAACGACACGGTGACTCACCCCCGCACGAGGGTCGCACTGGTCGCTGTCGAAGTCTGGCGTCGATCGTGCGTGTCACTGCGAGGTGCATACGCCTCCTCGGCGCTCGACCCACGAGTATCATTTCAGAAACCCATTCAGTCGCGGAAACGTCGTCAGCGGCGCGTGGACTTTCAGCGCCTGAAACCGTTTCGCGGTTCGAAGCCCTCTATGTCGGTGACCGAGTACCCGACCCTATGAGCGATTCGCTCGCGGAGATCGAGTTTCTCGCCGGGTCGCCCTATCGGATCGAGGTGTTACAGGCGCTGACCGACGACGCGTACACGCGCCGGGAACTCGGCGACGCCGTCGACGCGTCACAGCCGACGATCGGGCGCGTCCTCAGAGATCTCGCCGAGCGACACTGGATCGCCTACGACGGGGAGCGCTACCGCGCGACCGCGACCGGCGAACTCGTCGAAGCCGGCATCACCGACCTCCAGGACCGCCTCGAGACGGAGACGCGGCTCCGCGACGTGATCCCCTGGCTCCCGACCGAGGCGATGGACGTGAGCCTCCAGGCGTTCAGCGACGCGACGATCACCACCCCGAGCGGGACGCGACCGAACGCCCCGATCCAGCGAATGGTCGAACTGCTGGAAGAGGCCGACACCGCGCTGCTCCTCTCACACTCGTTCAACAGGCACAAGCTCGACCTGCTGAGCGAGCGGGTCACCGACGGGACGCTCACCGCGAAGGGCGTGTTCAGCGCCGACGCGATCGACGCGATCGTGGAGACGCCAGAGCTGAGCCAGCGACTCCGCGAGATCAACGACGCGGCGGGAGCGTCGATCCGGGTGGCCAGCGAGGAGGTCCCGTTAGCGATGGAGGTCACCGACGACCGGACGCACCTGCTGTTGCGTGACGAGGAGGGCCTCGTCCGCGCCTCGATCGACACCGACGACGAGCGCGTCAGGGCCTGGGCAGCGGACGTCCACGAGCGCTACTGGGAGCGAGCGACACCGATCGACAGCGCCGAAATCGGATGAAAACGTCTTAGTGGTGAGGGGCGAACCACGAGACAATGACCAGCAGTCAGCGTCTCGGCGGACAGCCGGGGGAGACGAGATGACGAGCGTCAAGGAGTTCCGGATCGAGGAGGACGCGACCGCCACCGAGTTGGGTCGCGGTGCGTTCGTGTTCACGGACGACTACTCCGTGTTCGACTGGGGGAAGATGCCCGACGCCATCCCGAACAAGGGCGCGAGCCTCTGTACGATGGGCGCGTTCAACTTCGAGTTGCTCGAAGCCGCCGGCGTCCCGACCCACTACGAGGGCGTCGTCTCCAACGGCGAGATCGTCCCCCTCGAGGAAGTGCTCGATCCGCCCCGCGAGATGGCCATCCAGCTGACCCAGGTCCCCGACCTACCCCACGACGGCCGCGACTACGACTACGAGAGTTACTACGCCGACGCCGGCGACAACCACCTGATCCCCCTGGAGATCGTCTTCCGCAACACCGTGCCCGTCGGATCGAGTCTCCGCTCCCGCGCCGACCCCGCGGAGTTCGACCTCGACTACGACGAGTGGCCCGAAGAGGTCGTCGACCTCCCGGAGCCGGTCGTCGAGTTCTCGACGAAACTGGAAGAGTCCGACCGCTACCTCAGTCGAGCGGAAGCAGACGAGATCGCAGGTCCCGTCGCCATCGACGACCTGGAAGAGACGGCGCTGGCCGTCAACGAACTCGTCACCGAACGTGCCCGAGAGTGCGGCCTGGTCCACGAGGACGGCAAGATCGAGTGCTTCTATCACGACGGACAGGTGTACGTCGCCGACGTCGTCGGGACGTTCGACGAGAACCGCTTCTCGTTCGACGGCCAGGAGGTCTCGAAGGAGGTCATCCGCCAGTACCACAAGCGGACCCAACCCGAGTGGGTCGAGGCCGTCAGCGAGGCCAAATCGGAGGCCAAAGCCGAAGACCTCGCCGACTGGAAGTCCCTCTGTGAGCAGGATCCGGAACCGCTCCCGGACCACGTCGTCGACGCCGCTCGCGACCTCTACACCGCGGGAACCAACGCCTACATCGGCCGCGACCTGTTCGAGGCACCGACGCTGTCCGAGGCCGTCGAGAGCGTCCGAGAACTGAAGTAGGAAGAGCGCAGTCGATTTTTGCGAGCGCGGAGCGGCGTTCGTGTTACTGCTGTTGGGGCTGTGGGACCGACACCCGTCCGGAGACGAGACTGCCCACGCAGAGGGTGCCACCGGCGAGGGCCGGCAGCGCCCACAGCGGATCGTGATACATGAACACGAAGGTGTCGATGGCCAGTCCGATGCCGACGGCGCCGGCGACGGGTGCCAGCCGCGGCTTCATGAGCGCCAGCAGCCCCATCCCGGTGATACCCACGGCGATGTTCATCACGTGTATGATCGGGAGGATGAAGCCGAACGTCACGTCCTGCGTCAGGTACGCGGCCGTGACGAACCCGGCGACCACGAGGACGATACCGCCCGCCTCAGTTATGCTCCGCGTTTGCATGTTGTATTTTACTTCTGTACTGGCCGTAATAAACTTAATGAGCCACCAGTAGCAGGTCCTTGAGTACCTCGGGAGAACCGTGCCAGCCACGGCCGTGACTGGCGTCGAAACGTCAGAGGACACGTAGAGAACGTGACCGACGGGAGACGGGCCGTCGAGAAGCGGCCGCCCTGAACAGCACCGGTTCAGCCGCCGGCTTCAGCGAACCCGACATCGCGGCTCGGACCGGCGTCCTCCTGCTCGCGGCTCGCTCCACTCACCGCTCGCACAGTCCGAGGCCTCCCATCCGGTCGGCCTCGCGTCAATCGTCGGCTTCAACGAAGCCGATATCGCGGCTCGGACCGACGTCCTCGCCGGTCAATCATCGGCTTCGGTCTCTTCCGGCTCCTGATTCGCCACGACCTCGCCGAGCCCGTCGATCGGCCGATCGGGATTGGCCCTGTCGAGATCGTCCGGCGCACCGAGCTGGACGGACTCCTCGCTGACGTCGTCGCGGAGTCGCGTGCGCCCGCGGTGGACGGACACCTCGTCGTCGAGGTGGAGTCCGATAGCTTCGATGAGGGCCTCGGCCTCCAGCGGCTGGCCCATCTGCTGGAGTTCCTCCTCGGTGGCGTCGTCCGGGACGTTGAACGCCCGCTGGGTGATGATGGGGCCCTGATCGAGGTCGGTCGTGACGTAGTGGGCGGTCACGCCGGCGATGCGGACGCCCTCCTCGATGGCCTGCATGTACGCTTCGGCACCGGGGAACGCCGGCAGCAGGGAGGGATGGACGTTGATGATGCGGCTCTCGTAGCGGAAGACCACGTCGGGACTGAGAATGCGCATGTAGCGCGCGAGGACGACGAGGTCTGCCTCGTACTCCGAGAGGAGTTCGAGGAGGTGGTCCTCGTCGGGCGTCCCTTTCTCGTCGCCGATGTCGTGGAAGGGGACGTCGTACTTCTCGGCCAGCGGCTGGAGGTCGTCGTGGTTGCCGATGACGACGCCGATGTCCGCGCCCAGGTCGCCGTTGGCCCAGGCCTCGAACAGCGCTTCGAGACAGTGGGACTCCTTGGTGACGAGGACGGCGATGGACTGTGTCTCCCGGTCGGCCGGGAAGCGGACCTGAATGTCGACGCCCAGATCGTCGCCGAGGTCGGTCAGGTCCTCGCGGAGTTTCTCCTCTGTGCAGACCATCTCCGTGGTGTCGACGTGCATCGTCATCCGGAAGACGCCCTCCCGGACGGCCTGATCCAGATCCTCGATGTTGATGCCCCGCTCGAACAGCAGGCTGGTGACGTTCGCGATCAGTCCGGTGTCGTCCTCGCCGACGACGGTGATTTCGGTCAGTTTGTGCTTGCGCGTCACGGCGACCACCACCGGCACCCGCGTGCGAGGGTACTCATTGGTCACCGACTCAGCATGGGCCGGCGAAAAAAGTTGTTTTTTGTCGCCAGCACGCGCATTGCCACCGAATACACCCCGCCGCATCGAACCCGCAGCGCTCACGCCGTAGACCTTTGTGTGAGAGCAGCGAAGGCGACGACGAACGCAGGATGCGCTACGCCACGTTCACCGTCGTCGCCGAGTCGGGCTTTACCGGCGTCGGACGGACGATCTCGAGCCACCCGGCGATTACCCACGAAGGCATCCAGAACATCACGCTGCTGGGCGACGGCACCGTCCTGATGCTCACGCAGTTGCGAGGCGACCTCGAACTCGCCCGGACCATTCTGGAGGAGCGCGACGACATCCGCCAGTGCGAGGTGTTCGGGCGCGAGGAGGGGTACGCCTACATCCACGCCGAGGCGACGGAGGTCGTCCAGCAGTTGCTCACCGTCGAGCGCGAGCACGAAGTGCTCATCTCCACGCCGATCGAGTTCGGCGAGGCTGAGCATGGTAAGGGAGAAGAGTTGCGCGTGACGCTGCTGGGCGAGGACCGCACGCTCCAGCGCGTCGTCTCGAACGCGCCCGACGCCGTGGACGTGCGCCTCGAAGAGACCGGCGAGTACCAGCCGAACCTCGACGAGGTCGCGGCGCTGCTCACCGACCGCCAGCGAGAGATCCTCGCGACGGCGGTCGAGATGGGATACTACGAGGTGCCGCGGGAAACGACCCAGCGGAAGATCGCGGACGCGCTCGACGTCGCGCCGGGGACGGTCACCGAACACCTCCAGAAGATCGAGTCGAAAGTCCTCACGCCGCTGGTCCGGTGAGCGGTGCGATCAGTCGCTCGCCGCTGGGTCGTCGACGTTCTCGAGTTTCACCAGTTCGTCGACGCCCGGGATTTCGGCCGTCGCGTCGGTCAGGATGTCGATGCGCCGCGTGAGTTTGTCGCTGGCGTACTCGACCAGCGGGACGGGATCGGCCTCCTCGACCTGATTGGCCTGCACCGTCTCGGAGATCAGCGGGAGCAACGACTGCAACGTGTCCTGGACGACGGCCTCGTCGACGCCCTCCTCGTGGATGAGGTGGCGGACTTTGTGCATCCCGAAGCCGACGTGGCGGCCCTCGTCGGAGCGGACGAAGTTGACGCCCTTGACCAGCCCCGGCAGATGCGCCGTCTCGATGTCGTCGGCGTAGATGTCGGACTTCTCCTCTTTGAACCGGGAGGTGAGCCCGTAGTAGCCGGTCTGGGCCAGCACGCTCTCGACGACGAGGTGGTAGTGACAGTACGCCTTCGCCCGGTTCTCGGGCGTGTCCTCGGTCAGCAGGCGCTCCATGGCGGCTTCGGTCCGGTCGAACAGTTCGACGTACCCTTCGGGGAACCACCGCTGGTCGGTGGGGTTGACCACCTCGTAGCCGCGCTCCTCCGCAACGGGGTTGATGACGTTTCGCCAGTACCGGTCGAAAAACTGGGTGTGTTTGGCCTCCTCGTAGATCTGACTGGAGACGAACATCTGGTCGTCGATGTCCTCGAGCACGAGCGCGAGCGGCATCAGGTCCTCCGTGACGGCCTCTTCGCCGGCCCCGAACAGCGCGATGGTCCCGCGGAGGGCGTCGAAGTGCTCCTGACCCTGGTCCTCCTGCGCGAGCATGTTCTCGCGGTCCTGTTCGAGCAGGTCCTCGGACACGTCCTCGTAGGGGTCCCAGTGGCGGTAGACGGCGTTCTCGAAGTAGCCCTGTGCGAACGAGTCCGGGTCGAGTCGCATGTCGCGACTCGTGTCCTCGACCTGTGTCATACTACCACGTGCCACAGGGATGTGCATACGACTGCTGCCTAGCTTGCTAGGTGGATTTTTGTATCAGTCGCGGTGGCCGACACACCCAAGTCACAAGCGTTTTCGTCCGGGGCGACCGCACTCCGGGTAATGACCGCCTATACCGCGACCGTGACGGTTCGGCTGAAACACGGGGTGCTCGACCCCGAGGCCGAGACGACCCAGCGCGCCCTCGAACGACTGGGCTTCGAGTTGGAGGACCTGCGCTCTGCCGACCAGTTCGAGGTCGACCTGGACGCCGCCGACGCCGACGCGGCCGCCGAGCGCGCCGACGAGATGGCCGAACGCCTGCTCGCGAACCCGACCATCCACGACTACGAGGTCGAAGTTCAGGAACGATGACCTCACTCGCTCCCGCTCGCGTCCGACGGACGCTCACCTCCCGTTCCCTGGTCACCCTCGCCACCAGGAGGTGGCTCGCGTGACAGTCGCCGTCATCCGCTTCGGCGGGTCGAACTGTGACCGCGACGCCGTCGCCGCGCTCGCCGAACTCGACGTCGACGCGGAACTCGTCTGGCACGAGGACGGCCTGCCCGAGGACACCACGGGCATCATGCTCCCCGGGGGCTTCTCCTACGGGGACTACCTCCGGGCCGGCGCGATGGCCGCCCGCTCGCCGATCATGAACGAGGTGCGCGAGGCCGCCGACGAGGGCGTTCCCGTCCTCGGCGTCTGCAACGGCGCCCAGATCGGCTCCGAGTCGGACCTCACGCCCGGCGCGTTCACCACCAACGAGAGCGCGCGCTTCCAGTGTGAACACGTCTACCTCCGCGTCGAGAACGCGGACACGCCCTGGACCGACGCCTACGAGGAAGGCGAAGTCATCCAGTTGCCCATCGCCCACGGCGAGGGCCGCTTCGAGATCAGCGACGACAAGCTGGACGAGCTGGAGGCCGAAGACCGCGTGCTCTTCCGGTACTGCGACGCCGAGGGGAACGTCGACGACGACGCCAATCCCAACGGCTCGAAACACAACGTCGCGGGCGTGCTCGGTGAGCACGACTCCGTGGCCGTGCTGATGCCCCACCCCGAGCGTGCAGCGCTCCCGGACATCGGTCCGACCGACGGGCAGGGCGTGCTGACTGGTTTCGCGGAGTAAGACCCTCAGACGGGGCAAAATACGTTCGTTCGGTCTCGTCGTGTGAGAACCGACCCAGGACTGAAATCTCCTGAGCACCTAACTGTTAGCATGGCGACGACCGACGACGCAGACGACACGGGTGAGACCGAGCGGGTCTGGCTGGTCGAACGCACCTACGGGGACGACGAGCAGAACATGATCATTCTCACGTACGCGACGCCGGACGGCCGGCGCGACTTCCGGAAGGAGCGCGCGCTGCCGAGTTTCACCGGCCCCGACCGGGCGACGCCGGTCTCGATAACGGTCGAGGATTCGAACCTCGGCACCGTCGACGACGAGGAAACGCGAGAGCGGTACGCGAACGAGGTCGAACGGATGGCCGAGAAACACGACCCCGACGCGACGCTCTGAACCCGCCCGCGCCACGTGCTGCCAGCACACTTATCCATCGGCTGTTCGACATCTGACGTGGTGACCAACTGGTGTCGAACATCGTACTCACTGCCGTCCTGTTGCTCGTCGGACTCGCGCTCACCGTCGGCGGCGTGTTCATCTACCGAACCGGACTGAAACTGTTCGGATTCCTGCTTGGCGGCGGCGCCGGCTTCTTCGCGGCCAGCGCCGCGAGCGTCGGGCCGATCCCGACCGTCGCCGGCATCCTCCTGCTGGGATTCGTCGGGCTCGTGATCGCACAGAAGATCTACGTGCTCATGCTCCTCGTCCCCGGTGCGGCGACCGGGCTCGGCGCTGCGCTGACGCTGACGGGCACGTCGATGTCCCCCGTCACGAACCTCGCCGATCCGGTGATCCTGGCTGGGCCAGTCATCGGGGCCGTCGTAGCGGTGCTCCTCCAGAAAGTCGTCGTGGTGTTCGTCAGCGCCGCCTGGGGCGCGTACCTGACGTGGGCCGCACTGGCGACCGATGCCATCGTCGCGTCGCTGACCAGCCTCTCGGTCCCGACGCCGCCGACGTGGGCGAACGCCCTGTTCGGCGTCGGCGTCGTCGTCCAGATTCTCACCTGGGCCGTCACGCGCCGCTACGACGACGGGGAACTGAAAGCGAAAGTGAAGGGCCTGTTCGGTCGCATCTCGGGCGGCGGGTCACGTCCCGAGCGCGGCGTGTGATCTATCGCGCGAGCGGCTGATTGTACCCGGTTTCTCGTTCTCTGACGACGTCCCAGGTCAGTTCACACTCGCAGGACACCTGCTCGAACACCGATGGGTCCTGCCGGAGGTCGAAGTCCTTGATCGCCGTCTGGACTTTGTCGTCGCACTCCCCGCAGTTGTGCGCGCCGCGGTCGCTGCCGTGGCCGACGGGATCGGAGACGACGATGGCGTCAACGTCGGCGGTCGACTCCAGTACCTCGGCGACCGACCAGAGCCACGGCGGTCGGTAGCCCCCGTCGTGGTACAGGTCTTCGACCATCGTGTGGCGCTGGACGTTCGTGGGGTTCATCGACACCGTGTGGCAGGCCTCCACGTCGGCGCACCGCCGCACGGAGCGTTTCATGTCTGCGATGGCCTCCGGCTCCGAGAGGAACGGGGGCTTCATCAGCAGATACGCCTTGATGCCGCCACCGGCCTCCTGGGCGTGTTCGGCCGCGCGCTCGAACTCCGAGAACTCGAAGTACTTGTTGACGCAGTCCCGACGGACGCGGTCCGTCGCGGTTTCGAGGCCGATCGCGACGTCGGTCTCCAGGCCGTGCTGGGTGAAGTCCTCGATCTTCTCCAGCTCGACGAAGTCCGGCAGCGACTCGACGACGATGCGATCGCGGTCGGCGAACTCAGAAGCGATCGCCCTTCGAGTTTCGGCGGGGACCTCGCGTTCGTCGAGGAACGAGCCGGAGGTGTATATCTTGATGAGGCCGGACTGGTCCTCCGCATTCTCGGCTTCGTGCTCCAGACAGACGTCGATCTGTGCCATGAGGTCTTCGTGGGAGACCGACCCGCCCTCGACTGACTCGGCGACGTAGCCACACATCGTGCAGCCCCCGGCGCGGGCCCACCGGCAGCCGCCGGTGTTCAGGATGATGGTCAGCGACTGGTAGACGCCGTCGGGCGTGTTGTCCTCGTCGATCCAGACCCGCGTGGGTTCCCGCGGGTCGTAGGTCTCGTCCTTCCGGGAGCGGATCTCCCGCATCGCCTTGTTGTGGGCGTCCATCCCCTTCCCCTGCTCGTAGACGTCGGGGCTCGGCTTGCTCATTACCCCTCGCTATCGGCCCGAACGGTAAAGGCTCACCGTCACGGCTGCCGGCTGGACACACCCAGCCCCGGTCACCAGACCACGAGAGCCCAGTCCCCTATCTCTGGCATCCGTTCGTTCCAGCACTGTCGACGCCCCGGCCCATATTCGAACCCAGTTCAATTTTAAACTCCATTATTGTATGCAAAAGGGCTTTATACAATATAATTAAACTAGGGGCCGTCCGAGTGGTCGATCACTCGGGACAGGAGAGATAGATGGCAAAGTCAGCACACACGGAGACAGCGACGGACAGAGACCCGGAATCGGCGCTGGAAACCGCACGCCACCAGTTAGAGCGCGCGGCGGCACACGTCGACGTCGACGAGGGCGTCATCGAGCGCTTGAAACATCCCACGAAGGTGCTCAGCGGATCGATTCCGCTGGAGCGCGACGACGGGACCGTCGAGGTGTTCACGGGCTATCGCGCACAGCACGACGACGTGCGGGGCCCGTACAAGGGCGGTCTCCGCTACCATCCGGACGTGACCGAAGACGAGTGCGTCGGGCTGGCGATGTGGATGACCTGGAAGTGCGCGGTGATGGACCTCCCCTTCGGCGGTGCGAAGGGCGGCATCGTCGCCGACCCCAAGGAACTGAGCGAGGACGAGCGCGAGCGACTCACCCGCCGGTTCGCCGAGGAGATGCGCGACTTCGTCGGGCCGACCAAGGACATCCCGGCGCCGGACATGGGGACGGACGCCCAGACGATGGCCTGGTTCATGGACGCCTACAGCATGCAGGAAGGCGAGACGGTGCCCGGAGTCGTCACGGGCAAGCCACCGCTCATCGGCGGAAGCTACGGCCGCGCGGAGGCGCCGGGTCGGAGCGTCGCCATCGTCGCACGCGAGGCGGCCAGCTACTACGACATGGACCTCGACGACGTGACCGTCGCCGTGCAGGGCTTCGGGAGCGTCGGGGCCAACGCGGCACGCCTGCTCGACGAGTGGGGCGCGACGGTCGTGGCGGTCAGCGACGTGAACGGCGGGGTCTACGACCCCGAGGGACTGGCGACCGAGGAGATCAACGCACACGAGGAACAGCCGGGAGCCGTGACCGACGTGGAGGGAGCACGACAGGTCACGAACGCCGAGTTGCTGGAGCTCGACGTGGACGTCCTCGTGCCGGCGGCGGTCGGGAACGTACTGACCGAGGCCAACGCCGACGCCGTGCAGGCCGACATCGTCGTCGAGGGAGCCAACGGACCGACGACGACGGCGGCCGACCGCATCTTCGCCGAGCGTGACGTGGCAGTGATCCCGGACATCATCGCGAACGCCGGCGGCGTCACCGTGAGCTACTTCGAGTGGCTCCAGGACATCAACCGCCGTCAGTGGACGGTCGAACGCGTGCGGGAGGAACTGGAGGAGGAGATGCTCTCGGCGTGGGCCGACGTCCGCCGCGAGTACGAGGCGCGGGACGTGACCTGGCGCGACGCGGCGTACATCGTCGCGCTCTCACGCGTCGCCGAGGCCAAGAGCACGCGCGGGCTCTGGCCGTGACCGCACGCGAATAACGGTTATCGAACGTCGTCCCAGTCGTCGGAATTGCCCTCGTGGAGTTCGCCTCTGGCGTGCTGTTTTCGCGGCCAGATCGTGATGACGATCATGAGTCCGTAGAACACGCAGAGCGCTCCGACCACGACGACGCCCGGAATGTAGGCGATGCCGGCGGCGGCGAGCCACGTCTGTTCGCCGGGTGTAAACGCCGTGATCCGGAAGAGCCACGCGACGAGCAACACGCAGAGCAAGGCGAGGTACACGCGACGGAGCCGGTTCGAGAGCGCTTCGCGAAACGAGATTTTCGTCGTCGGCGTGCGGAAGTCCTCGCTGAGTGCGACGCGCCAGTCGTGGTCTTCGACCTCGCGCGTCGGGTCGAGCGCGTTCGCGAACAGGTTCTCCTGCAGCATCCGGACCCGCGTCCGATACACGTCGTAGTGCTGGTACCGCCGCGCCTCGATGCCGAGGAAGGTCGCGACGGCACCGACCCCGATCAGGAGGATGTAGTGTGGGTTGTCGGTGTTCGAGAACGCCCACGTCAAGATAGCTGCCATCAACGTCACCGTCCACTTGGTCGTCTCGTCGAGCCGCTGGCGCCACGTCGTGACGCGCGACATCTCGCCCCGGTAGAAGTGGGCCATCACCGATCCGAGCCCCGTGTTCTCGTCGACCATCTCCCGGCCGATCTCCCGCTGTTCCGGGGCGGTCGGGTCGATGTCGTCGCGGTTTGACTCGCTCATTCGTGAGACACTCACTAGCGTAAGGGGCCAGCGCTCGATAAGCGTCGTCCCTCGTCTCGCGCACGCCACACGAATAGCACAGAACAGGTCGGCAGCGGAATCGGTCGAGCGGTCGCAGAACGTCAGACGCCGAACGTGGTCAGTCGCCGTCGAAGGTGTGAGCCTCGACGTGCGAACTACCACTGGAGAGGCGCGACTGGACCACCAGGCCGACGCCCAGCAGGACCCACAGGAGGACGATGCCCCACTCGAAGGGCCACTGGAGCGCCGAGGGCGCGCCCGGCAGGTACATCCCGGTGAACCCGAGCGTGAGCGCGAGCGCCAGGACGCCGACGGCCTTCCCGGCCGGGAGCTTCAGCGGTCGGTCCATCTCGGGTTCGCGGACGCGCAGGACGAGGAAGGAGATGACGACCATCACCCACGCGACGACGATTCCCAGCCCGCCTGCGTTGACGATCCAGATGAGCATCTGTTCGCCGAACAGCGGCGCGAACACCGACAGGCCGCCGATGAGCGCGAGCGCTCGCGACGGGGTGTCGGTCTCGGGGTTGACGGTCGCGAGCGTCTCCGGCAGCATGCCGGACTCGGCCAGCGCGTAGATGGCGCGGCTGCCGCCGAGCAAAAAGGAGTTCCAGCTGGTGAGGATGCCGGCGATGCCCGCCAGCGCCATGATCTTCCCGATAGCGGCGCTACTGAACAGCGCCTCCATGGCGGCGGCCGCGGGCAGCGGACTCTCGACCAGCACTGACCCCGGCAGCGCTCGCCCGGAGGCCCAGATGACGAGGATGTAGAACAGCGCGGCGACCGACACGGACGCGACGATCAACAGGCCGAGCGTCCGTTCGGAGACGTCGGCTTCACCGGCTGCCTGGGGGATGACGTCGAACCCGACGAACATGAACGGCGTCATGATGGCGACGGTGAGCACGCCAGCCATCCCGGAGTCGGCGAACGGCGGCGTCGACGTCGAGTGGCCGTTGGCCACCGCACCGATGGCCAGCGTGATGCCCGCGAGGCCGATGACCACCGTCAGGATCGTCTGGAACTGCGCGGCCGGCTGGACGCCCTTGTAGTTCAGGTACGTCATGACGATCGCGCCGACGCCGCCGACGAGAACCCACGTCCCGTAGACGGTCTGGCCGGCGACCGTCCAGAGCGGGAGCGCGTTGAACCCCGGTACGACGTACGCGAGCGACGACGGGAACGCGACGACCTCGAAGACGACGACGCCGACGTACCCCAAGATCAGCGACCAGGTACAGATGAACGAGCCGATCGGTCCCAGTGCACGCATGCTGTAGACGTGTTCGCCGCCGACGAACGGCATCGCCGAGGCGAGCTCGCCGTAGATCAGCCCGACGACGGCGACCATGAACGCACCGAGGATGAACGCCAGGACCGACCCGGTGACGCCACCCTGGTCGATCCAATACCCCGACTGGATGATCCATCCCCACCCGACCATGGCTCCGAACGCCAATACGAACACGTCGCGCTTGGAGAGAACGCGCGAGAACTTTCCGTCCGTTTGTGTGTCATCCATATGCAGTCGTTTTCAGACAGATGTATATATCTTACTGAGTTCAGGAATTAAGCTATTATTTGAACTTAATCCAACAGTAGGCGCAATAGTCAGACATAGTTGATTATAATTGAGGCAAGTTACGCTAGCAACATCTCGTAACGAACGGGACGCAAAAGCTCGCTCGGTCGCCAGGGGAGAGGGTGTCAGCCGTCCAGGACGACGTTCTGGAGGGCAGCGTCGCCGTCGCGGAGCGCCCGGACGTTCGACGCGACGACGTCGGCCAGGCGCGGCCAGTGTTGCGGCGTGTGTCCGCCGGTGTGTGGCGTCACGAGGGCGTTGTCGAGGCCCCAGAGCGGATGGTCGGCCGGGAGCGGCTCGGGGTCGGTGACGTCGACCGCTGCACCGCGGATACCGTTCGTCCGCAGCGCCGCGACCAGCGCGTCCGTGTCCACGACGCCACCGCGGGCGACGTTGACGACGACGGCCGAGGGCTCCAGCGTTGCGAGCGCCTCGGCGTCGATGAGGTGTCGCGTCAGGTCCGTCAGCGGACACGCGAGCACCAGGTAGTCCGTTCGCGCGAGCGCGTCGTGGACGGCGTCGTACCCCAGTACCTCGTCGGTCGGTCCGCCCTTCTCGGGGGAGTGACGGACGCCGACGGTGTCGACGTCGAAGCCGGCGAGGCGGTCGACGACGGCCGTGCCGATCGACCCGAGGCCGACGACGGTGACCGTCGAGTCCTTGAGTTCCGTCGACTGGACGTGTTGCCAGACGCCACGGGTGTTGCGCTCCCAGCTCACGTGGAGTCGACGGGCGAACGTGAGCAGGTACCCCAGGACCTGTTCGGCGATCCCCGGCGCGTGGATGCCGCTGGCGTTGGTCACCGTCACGCCCCGGTCGGCGAGCGCGTCGCGCGGCAGGTGGTCGGTCCCGGCGAACGTACAGGCGAACAGTTCCAGGGCCGCGGCGCGGTCCAGCAGGTCGCGGTCGATGGCGTTGCCGGTCACGACCGTCGCGTGGCGGACGAGGTCGCGTTCGGCAGCGGGCGTCGACGCACGCGCGACCGTCCACGCCGGGAGTCGGTCGGCGAGTTCGTCGGCGTACGCGCGCGTCGAGAGCCCCTCGGTGCCCTCGCGCAACACGAGGACGTCGGGCGAGTCGGCCATTCAGTCCCCGGCGACGACGGGTTCTTCCGGAACCGTGCCGTCGTCCCGCCAGCCGCGGATGTCGTAGTACTCGTCGAGTGCGTCCTCGAAGCCGGGGAGCTCGTATGGGAGGCGGTCGTCGCCGCGGTCGAAGCCGCGCTGGTTGTTGAAGTGGCGTTCGAGGGTGACGACCTCGGCGCCGATCGACAGCAGCTCGCCGATGTCCCGCCCGAACAGGCCCTCCAGCCGGTCGTGGGTCATGAAGTCACGCGAGAACCGGCAGATGATGCCACAGTCCTCCAGGGCACGCTGGTTCTCCTGCTGGACGAGCAGTTCGGGTTTGCCGTCCAGTCCGTCGCGGCTGACGGCGTCCTCGTCTGAGACGAGCGGGTACTCGTAGGAGTAGATCACCGAGAACATGTGGTCCGCGCCGCGGTTGGCCGTGGCGTAGGAGAGCCCCTGGCCGTTGAGCGTGCGGCCGTCGTGGGCGGGGAACTCCATGCCCTTGACGGTCCAGTTTTTCACGCCGAGTTCGTCGTGGAACCGGTCGATTCCTTCCGCGAGCAGGTCGCCCTCCTCTTCGCGGTGGGCGATCTTCTCGACCAGGTCCTCGATGAGGTCCGTGTTCCCGAACTCGTCGTTGGCTGCGAGGTACGCCGACACCACGTCGCCGGCGCTGATCGTGTCGAGGCCGTAGCGGTCGCACTGCTCGTTCGAGCGCATCACGTCGACCACGTCGTCGACGCCCGCGTTCGAGCCGAACGCCATCACCGTCTCGTACTCCGGACCTTCGGTTTCGATGCCGGCGTCCTCGTCTTTCGTCGGGAGCTTGCACGCGAACGCGCAGGCCGAACAGGTTCCCTTCTTGTACTTCTTCTCCTCGACGGCGTCGCCGCCGATCGCGCCGGCGCTCTCGAAGGACGTCTCCTCGAAGTAGTAGCTCGGCAGCGCCTCGATCTCGTTGGCGTACTCCGTGACGCTGGTGGTCCCCTGGCGCTTCATGATGTGGTCTTCCGTCGCGGCTTCGCGGTGAACGTCCATTTGCAACGGCGGGATCTCGATCTCGGGTGCGGAGTCGCCGCTGAACGTGATCGCCTTGACGTTTTTCGCACCCATGACGGCGCCGAGGCCGCCGCGACCGAACGCGCGCGTCTCCGAGGTCATAATGCAGGCGAAACGGACCTCGTTCTCGCCGGCCGGCCCGATGACCGCCGTGTTGTCCACGTCGATCTCCGGCCGCTCGGTGAGCGCGGCGACGGTCTCGGGCACCTCTGCGCCTTCCAGTTCCGGGACCGGTTCGAACTCGACGCCGTCGTCCGTAACGTGGACGGCGACTAACTCGTCGCTCGCACCGTGGAACTCGACGGCGCCGTAGCCCGTCGCGGCGAGGTTGCGCGAGAGGAACCCGCCGGCGTTCGAGGAGAGCAAGCCGTCGGTCAGCGGCGAGACGCCGGTGCAGTTCGTCCGGCCGGTGAAACTCATGGTCGACGCCTGCATCGGCCCGGTGGTGAAATACAGGCGGTTCTCCGGCGAGAGGGGGTCGACGTCGAACGGGATCCGCTCGTGGGCGAGTTTGGTGGCTACGCCCCGGCCCCCGATGAACGACTCGAGGACGCCGTCGATGGACTCGGTGTCTGTTCGCTGGGCGGTCAGATCTATCGACAGAAGGTCGCCCACAGTGTGCAGCATTACGCAGGGTATGAGAGTGCTGGATATTAAATCCACGCCATCAGTAGAACTAAATCCGACTTTTAGCTCGATACTGAAACATCATCCGAAGCCAGTGACTGCCGGGGAGCGGCGTTCGTTTGCCACCCGAACCGCCGGTTTGCTGCGGGAGATGTTCAGTAATATGGCCATATATCGTACTCAATACAAAGATTTAGTATCTAGTAGAATTGTGTTCTACCATGGCTGTAGAACAGGCGTTCGACGAGCTCCACTTCGCACAGGAGCCGAGTGTCGAAACGGCGATTCCCGGACCGGAGTCGAAGAAACTCCTCGAGCGACAGCGCGAGATCGACAGCAGCGCCGTCGCCTACCCGAAGGCCGTCCCCATCGCCATCGACGAGGCGAAGGGTGCGACGATCCGCGACGCCGACGGGAACACCTTCCTCGACTTCTTCGCCGGCATCGGCGTCCTGAACGTGGGCCACTCGAACCCCTACGTGCTGGAGGCAGTCCAGGAGCAGACCGAGAAGGTCACTCACACCATCGACTTCCCGACCGAAGCACGGCTCGACCTGATCGACGCGCTCAACGACATCGCGCCGGGAGCGCTCCCGGACAACAACCGCGTCGTCTTCGGCGGCCCGACCGGCAGTGACGCCATCGAGGCCACCATCAAACTCGCCAAGTACAACACGGGCGGCGACGGCCTCATCGCCTTCCGCGGCGCGTATCACGGCGGCAGCGCCGGCGCGCTCAGCCTCACGGCTGGCAAGAAGTACAAGGAGGACTACGCGCCGATGCTCCCGAACGTCCACCACGTGCCGTATCCCTACGCGCACAAACAGGGACTGGACCCCCAGGAAGCCAAGGACCGCGCCCTCGAGAACGTCCGAGAACTCCTCGAAGACCCCTACAGCGGGTTCGCGAACCCGGCGGGGATCTGGGTCGAGCCGATCCAGGGCGAGGGTGGCATCGTCACCCCGCCGGAGGGCTTCCTCCCCGGTCTGAAGGAGATCGCCGAGAACAACGACATCCCGCTGATCGTCGACGAGATCCAGACCGGCTTCGGCCGGACCGGCGAGTGGTTCGCGAGTGACCACTACGACGTGACGCCCGACGCCATGCCGATGGCGAAAGCGATCGGCGGCATCGGGCTCCCGCTCTCGGGGACGATGTACCACGAGGACCTGGACACGTGGGAGGCCGGCGGCCACGTCGGCACCTACCGCGGCAACGCCCCGGCGATGGTCGCCGGCGTCCGCGCCATCGAGTACATCCGGGACAACGACCTGCTCGCGCACTCGCGCGAGGTCGGCAGCTACATCCGCGACCGCCTGCGTGAGTCCGCTGGCGTCAACGACCGTCTCGTCGACGTCCGCGGAAAAGGGCAGTTCACCGGTGCCGAGTTCGCCGACGGCGAGGACCAGACCGGCAAGGAACTCGTCAAGGAAATCCGCCAGGACTGCTACGAGCAGGGCGTGCTCGTCTGGTCGGCCGGCCGCCGCGGCAACGTGCTCCGCCTGATCCCGCCGCTCGTTCTCACCCAGGAGCAGGCCGCCGCAGGGATGGATATCATCTGCGAGTCCATCGAACAGCACGCGCCCTGACCGTCGTCACGTCCCCGCCTCACCGCGGTGTAGACATCCCGACCAGCATACATTTATATGCCCCCACTATCATTGGACAGTATTCAGAAGTCGCCCATGGACGAGAAAGACATTCGGATTCTGACCACCATCGCCAGAGACGGCACAGCGAGTCCGGATAAGATCGAAGACGCGACCGGTATCCCGAAATCGACGGTGCACTACCGGCTCAACCAACTTCGCGAGTCCGGCGTCATCAAAAACGACCTCTACGACATCGATCTGGACAAGGTCGGCCTCTCGATCACGCTCATCTCGGAGATCTGGGCGGAGTTCGAGGAGGGCTATCACGACACCGTCGGCGAGAAACTCGCCGCCGTCGAGGGGGTCAACCAGGTATACTTCACCATGGGCGACACGGACTTCGTCGCCATCGCCCACGTCGCCAACCGCGAGATGGTCGAGGAGCTCGTCGAAGACTACGAAGCCATCGAAGAGATCGAACGCACCTCCTCGAAGTTCGTCATCACCACAGTCAAAGACGAACAGAACCCGCTCAACGACTTCGAGGTCGAGACGCTCGTCGACGCGCTGGCAGAATGAGAAAAACGCGCTTCTCTCGAATCTGATCCGAACCGCCCCGGTCAGATGATGTCGTTCTCGTCCAGTTCGTCGATCGTGCCGTAGTCGTACCCGAACTCACGGAGGACTTCTTCGGTGTGCTCGCCGAGCAGCGGCGGGTGGCGGTCGATGGCAGTGGGCGTCCGCGAGAAGTGCATCGGACTGCCCGCCATCTCGACGGTCCCGATGGTCGGGTGGTCGACTTCCTGGTGCATGTTCCGGGCCTGGACCTGGGGGTTCTCGAAGACGTCCTCCATGTCGCGGACGCGGCTGGCCGGGACGCCGGCCTCCTCCATCCGTGCGACGGCCTCGGCGGTCGAATACTGTGCGAACTCCTCGTCGAGAATCCGATCGAGTTCCGACCGGTTCTCGACGCGATCGGCGTTGACCGCGAAGCGCTCATCGTCGATGAGGTCCTCGCGGTCGAGGCCCCGGCAGAACTTCGGCCAGAGGTTCTCGGAGGCCGTCGCGACGACGACGTAGCCGTCGCTGGTCTCGAACGCCTGGTACGGCGCGATGGTGGGGTGTTTGCTCCCCATGCGCCCCGGCGGGTCGTCGGTCGCGAAGTAGTACGACGCCATGTAGGTCATCCAGGCGACCTGGCCGTCGAGCAGGCTGACGTCGATCTTCTGGCCGGTGCCGTCGCCGAACTCGCGGTAGAACAGCGCCGCGAGGATGGCCTGGGTGGCGTACATGCCGGCACCGATGTCGGCGATGGCGACGCCCACCCTGACGGGCGGCCCGTCTTCCTCGCCGGTGATGCTCATCAGCCCGCCTTCGGCCTGCATCATGATGTCGTAGGCCGGGCGGTCCTTGTGCGGGCCCCACTCGCCGTAGCCCGACAGCGAGCAGTAGACCAGTTCCGGGTTCTCCTCGCTGAGGGTCTCGTAGTCGAGGTTCCAGTCTTCCATCTTCCCGACGCGGAAGTTCTCGACGAGGACGTCGGCCTCGCTGGCGAGGTCGCGGAACACGTCGCGACCCTCCTCGCTGGCGAGGTTCAGCGTCAGCGAACGCTTGTTGCGGTTGACGCTGACGTAGTAGGCGCTCTCGTCGCCGTAGGTCGGCGGGTGCCAGCCGCGGGTCTGGTCGCCGCCGTCGGGGCGTTCGATCTTGATGACCTCCGCGCCGAGATCGCCCAGTTGCATCGTACAGAACGGCCCGACGAGGACGCGCGAGGCGTCGAGGACGGTCAGTCCGTCGAGGGGCTGTTCGTCGCTGTCTGGGGTTTGTGCTTCGCCGGTCATGGATTACTCGAAGGCCGCGATGCCGGTGAGGTCCTGGCCGAGGATGAGCGAGTGGATGTCGTGGGTCCCCTCGTAGGTGTACACCGTCTCCAGGTTGGCCATGTGGCGCATCGGCGAGTAGTCGGCCGTGATGCCGTTGCCGCCGAGCATGCCGCGGGACGTCCGGGCGATGTCGCGAGCGACGTCGACGTTGTTGCGCTTTGCCATCGAGACGTGCTGGGGACGGAGGTCACCGCGCTCTTTGAGGTCGGCGAGTCGGTGGACGAGCAGCTGGCCGAGCGTGAACTGGGTCGCCATCTCCGCGAGTTTGCCCTGCTGGAGCTGGAAGCGAGCGATGGGCCCGCCGAACTGGTCGCGGTCCTTCGAGTACTGGCGAGCCTCCTCGAAGGCGTCGCGGGCTGCACCGAGCGCGCCCCAGGCGATGCCGTAGCGCGCCTGCGTGAGACAGGACAGCGGGCCTTTCATGCCTTCGACGCCCGGGAGAACGTTCTCCTCGGGGACGCGGACGTCGTTGAGTCCGATCTCGCCGGTGATCGACGCGCGGAGCGAGAGTTTCTCGTCGAGCTTGTTGGTGGTGACGCCGTCGCGGTCGGTCTCGACGAGGAACCCTCGCACGGGGTTGTCCTCGGCCGACCGGTCACGGCCCCAGACGACGGCGACGTCGCTGATGGGGGAGTTCGTGATCCAGGTCTTCGCGCCGTTGAGAACGTACTCGTCGCCGTCTCTCTCGGCGTGGGTCTCCATCGCGGAGGGGTTCGAGCCGTGTTCCGGTTCGGTCAGCCCGAAACAGCCGACGGCCTCGCCGGTCCCGAGTTTGGGCAGCCACTCGTCTTTCTGTTCCTCGCTGCCGTAGGCGTGGATCGGGTACATCACGAGCGCGCCCTGGACCGAGGCCATCGAACGCAGGCCCGAGTCGCCGGCTTCCAGTTCCTGCATCAGGAGACCGTAGGCCTTCTCGCTGACGTTGGGCAGCCCGTAGCCCTCCAGATTGGGCGCGTAAAAGCCCATCTCGCCCATCTCCGGGATGAGCTCTTTCGGGAACGTTCCCTCGATGTAGTGTTCGGCGATGTCCGGCTTGACCTCGTTTTCGACGAAGTCGCGAGCGCTCTGCTGGATGAGCCGCTCTTCGTCCGACAGGTCCGCCTCGAGTTGCACGTAGTCGAGCATTGAGTTGGACAAAAGACTCCAGTAACAATAGTTTTTCGGAGGTGATCCATATTTTCAAAATAATCTCGTATACAGTCCAAATATTTCGAACAGTCCCCCGCGAGGACGGAGAGTGTAGAATCTCACCCGTGGTGGTCGAGCCGCCCGCCGCTATACGACTGTCCAACTTACCCCCCTATTTTCATAATTAAGGAGATACTGGAGCGGTCACAAAAATCGTTTGTAGTCCTATATTGGCATCAAATGCTGAATAGAGTCCAAATTTACAAAAGTATTATATAGAGAGATGCAAAAGAGACTGGCAGACATGCGAGATAACAACATGAACACAACAGATAGAAGACAGTTCGTGAAAGCAGCGGGGCTGGCGAGCACCCTGGGCGTGGCCGGCGTGGCCGGCTGTATGGGGGGCGGGTCGGACCGTGGCGGAGACAAGTTCAAGTTCGGTGTCGTGACGTCGCTCTCGGGCGACCTGCGATTCGGCGGTGAGGTCACCCGGCGCGGGTACGACCTCTGGAAGAAGACGGTCAACGAGAACGGTGGCATCGAGATCGACGGCAGCAAGTACGAAGTCGAACTCTCCTACGCGGACGCGAAGTCGGACCCGAGTACCGGTGCCGACGCGGCCTCGAACATGATTTCAAACGAGAGCGTCGACGCCGTCCTGGGTCCGTACTCCAGCAACGTGACGCTGGCGGTGTCTCCGATCATGGAGAAAAACCAGACGCCGCACATCACCGGCAGCGCCGAGTCACCGCGCATCTGGGAAGAGCAGTACAAGCACACGTTCGGGACCGTCCCGACGGTGACGCTCATCGCGCGGCAGGCCGCAGAGGAGATCCTGTCACTCGACCCCGCCGCCGAGTCCGTCTACGTCAGCGGTGTCAACGGACCGTTCTCGAAGGCGACGGCGAGTGCGATGCGGAACGCGGCCCAGAACAAAGACGTCGAGGTGCTGGCCTACGACCTGAACCCGTCCGACACCGACTGGACGAGCGTGGTCAGCAGCGCGAAGGACGCGGACCCGGACCTGCACTTCCACGGTGGTCACATCGGCAGCCACGTGAGCCTCCTGAAGGCAGCAGACCAGCTGAACTACGATCCGAACGGCTTCTTCTGCCACTACGGTGTGAACACGTCCAGCTTCAAGGACGGCCTCGGCGCGAACGCCGCGGGGACGTTCGGTGCGACGGTGTGGCTGCCGGGCGTCGAGCGCACGGGCGGCAAACTGTTCGGCTCCGCCGCGGACTACGCCGAAGCGTCACAGGCCGAGTTCGGCGAGGCCCCGGACTACACGCAGGCCGGCTCCAGTGCTGCGGGTATCGTCTACCAGCAGGCGCTCGAAGAGCTGGGCGCGGCCCCGCCGCTCTCGGACTCCCAGAAGAGCAAGCTCGTCAGCATCATCGAGGACATCGAGGTCAAGACGTTCTACGGGGACGTCTCGTTCGACAAGGAGGGCGACTTCTACCACAACAACACGTCCACCAGCCCGCTGCCGATCCAGTTGCAGGACGAGAACGAGGCAGTGGTCGTCGGATCGTCGGCGTCGGCGTCCGAGGCTGACTACCCAGTCGGGAAGTGAGCGAGGATGGTCAGCACAGATCTCCTCGCACAGTCGATCGTGAACGGCCTGCTGCTCGGTGGCATCTACGTCACCGTCGGCGTGGGCTTCGCGCTCGTGTTCGGCGTCCTGGAGATCATCGACTTCGCCGTCGGTGAGTACGTGATGTTGGGCGCGTTCATGGGCGCCATCGTCGCGCCGATGGTCGGCGGCGAGGGACTGCTCGTCGTTCCCCTCGCGTTCATCGCCTTCTTCCTCGTGGGCATGGTCATCCAGCCGTTCCTGCACCACGTCACGACCGGCGACCGACCGATGCCGCTGTTGATGGGGCTCGTGTTCACGTTCGGCCTCGCGATCTTCATGCGCGGGTCGGTGTTGACGATCTTCGGCCCGAACACGCGGGCCGTGCCGACGAAGACGCTGGAGGGCGGCATCGACGTCACGGGCATCGGGACCTTCCCGGAAGTCCGCGTCGTCACCGCCGTCGTCGGCGTGCTCGCACTCGTCGGGTTCATGTACTACCTCTACCGGACGACCGGCGGGACGGCCATCCGGGCCATCGCCGAGGACCGCGACATCGCCCGCCTGATGGGCGTGAACATCAACCGCTACCAGTCCATCGCCTACGGCGTCTACGCCGGCCTGACGGCGACGGGCGGGGTGTTCATCGGCCTCATCTACTCCGCCGGCCCCGGCATGGGGCTGCAGTACACCGCGTTCGCGTTCTTCATGATCGTGCTCGCGGGCCTGGGCTACCTGCCCGGCATCATCGTCAGCGGACTCGTCCTCGGACTCGCACAGTCACTGACGGCCATCTACATCGGCGGCGATCTGGTGTTTTTCGTCCTGTTCGGGATGATCTACCTGCTCCTGCTGGTCCGGCCCGAGGGACTGCTCGGCAAAGGGGAGGTGGCGTGACGTGGGCGCAGAAAACGACCTGACGGTCCGCGACCGCCTCCAGGGCCTGCTCGACCGTGACGACTCCCACCTCTGGCTGTTCGGCATCGGAACGGTCGTCCTCGCACTCCTGCCGCTCGCGCTCAACACCTTCTGGACGCGCATCGCGCTGGGCGTCCTGCTGTGGGTCGGCCTGGCCCAGTCCTGGAACATGATCGGCGGCTACGCCGGCTACCTGGACTTCGGCCACGGCGCGTACTTCGGCGTGGGCGCGTTCGTCACCGGCATCGCCATGGCAGAACTTGAACTGCCGTTCATCGCCGGGCTCGTAATAGCGGGCGCCTTCTGTGCGGTGTTGGCATACGCGGTCGGCGTTCCGACGCTCCGACTCTCCGGGGCGTACTTCGCCATCGCGACGTGGGCGTTCGCCGAAGCGATGAAAGAGCTCGCGCTCATCGTCGAGATCACCGGCGGCACGTACGGGATGACCATTCCGACGGGGGCCGACTCCTCGGGCATCCCGTTCGTCGGCTGGCCCGACGAGATGTTCTTCTACTACCTGATGATGGCGCTGACGCTCGGCACTATCGTGCTGGCGTACTGGCTCTTCGAGCACAGCGAGTTCGGCTTCCGGGTGAAAGCCATCCGGGACCACGAGGACGCCGCCCAGTCGCTGGGCATCAACGCCACGAAGATCAAGCGCCGCGTGTACGTCCTCTCGTGTGTCATCGCCGCGCTGTTCGGCGGAGCGAACGCGTACTACATCACGTTCATCCACCCGAACGACGTGCTCGCGCCGATCATCACCGACCAGATGATCATCATGGCGCTGCTGGGCGGCCTCGGGACCATCGGCGGTCCCATCATCGGCGGCGTGTTGATCTTCCTGCTCAACCGCATGAGCTCGCTGTTCCTCGGGAGCACGACGCTCTACCTGCCGCTGATCGGTCTGCTCATCATGGTGATCGTCCTGTTCGCACCGAGCGGCGTCGTCGGCATCCTCCGCGGCGAAGTCGGCCGCGAGGACGTCAAACGCAACCTGCGCGAACTCGGGGAGAAGTTCAACATCTTATAGCCATGTCCGAGACACTACTCCAGACCGACGGCCTCACGAAGACGTTCGGGGCACTGACTGCGAACGACGACATCACGCTCAGCGTCGACCGCGGAGAGATCCGCGGCATCATCGGTCCGAACGGCAGCGGGAAGACGACGTTTTTCAACTCGCTGACGGGCTTCTACACGCCCGACGGCGGGACGATTACCTTCGAGGGCACCGACATCACCGGCTGGGAACCCCACAAGATCGCCCGCCAGGGAGTCGGCCGCACGTTCCAGATCGCCGCGCCGTTCGAGAACATGACCGTCCGGCAGAACATGCTGGCGGTCCAGACGCCGAAAGACGTCGACGAACACGAGCGTGCACAGGAAATCCTCGAGTTCCTCGAGATCGACCACATCGCCGACGACGACGCCAGCGGGATGAGCGGCGGGCAGAAGAAACTGCTCGGACTCGGTCGAGTGCTGATGCTCGACCCGGCGTGTATCCTGCTGGACGAGCCGACGGCCGGCGTCAACCCGGCGCTGGCCGACCGCATCCTCGATCACCTGCGGGAACTCAACGACCAGGGGACGACGTTCATGATCATCGAACACGACATGGACGTCCTCAAACAGATCGTCGACACCGTCTCCGTGCTCGATCAGGGCAAGCACATCGTCCAGGGCACCTTCGACGAGGTCAGTACGGACGACCGCGTCCGCGAGGCGTACCTCGGCTCGGCCGACGACGAGGAGGTACCGATATGAGCGGCCAACAGCAGACCCGATCCGATCCGCCGGTCCTCCGCGCGGAGGGCATCGTCACGGGTTACGGCGACCACGAGGTCATCCACGACGTCACCATTCAGTCCCACGAAGGGATCACGTGCCTGTTCGGGCCGAACGGCAGCGGGAAGTCGACGCTGCTGAAGACCCTCAACGGCATCGTCCCCATCTGGGACGGGACGATTACGTACGGCGACGTCGACCTCTCGAACGCAAAGCCCGACGAGATCGTCAAGGAGGGCATCGCGACGGTGCCCCAGGGCGGCGGCGTCTTCGGGACGCTCACCGTCGAAGAGAACCTCCGCGTCGGCGGCTTCACCGTCTCCGACCAGGACGCGTACGCCCGTCGCCGCGAGGAAGTCCTCGACGCGTTCCCGGCGCTCGAAGACAAACTGGGCGACCGGGCGGACTCGCTGTCCGGCGGGCAGCAGATGATGGTGAGCCTCGGCCGGGCGATGATGACCGGCGCGGACACCTTCCTGCTCGACGAACCCAGCGCCGGTCTCTCGCCCGCGCTGGTCGAGGACGCCTTCGAACTCGTCGAGCGACTCGTCGATCGCGGCGCACGCGTCATCCTCATCGAGCAGAACGTGAAGGCCGCGCTGCGGCTGGCCGATCACGTCAACATCCTCGTCGCGGGCGAACTCGCCTTCGACGGCTCGCCGGACGAGCTCTCCGACGAGAGCGAACTGATGGAAGTGTACCTCGGACTCTAGTCCGATCGAATCCTCTTTTCCCACGGCAGGGCCGACCGACGCGACAGCACCCAGAGGACGACGCCGGCCAGCAGCGCGCCGAGCACGTTCGCCAGCATGTCCAGCAGATCGAACGACCGGAGCGGGAGGAACGACTGGACGACTTCCAGGCCCGCGCCGTAGGCGCTGGCGACGACGACCGCGACCACGAGCAGTCTGGGCGTGACCGTCCACAGCGCGTAGACGACGAGCACGACGAACGCTGCGTAGGTAGCGGCGTGAAGCCACTTGTCCGCGCCGACGAGTCCGAACGGGCCAGCGGGGGAGATCCCGCTCGACGGCGGCGGCACGACGGACCCGCCGAAGACGATGACCGCATACAGGACGGCCGGACCAGTGCGGCCGGGCCAGGCCGTGAGTGAGCGCCAGGGCGATTGCACGTGCGACACTCGGCCGCTCATCCTCAAGACCCCTCGGGTTCTACGACTGCGGTTTCGCGTAACTACATCTGGTTACCACCAACTGGCAACGACTAACATGTTACAAGCCGTAATTAATTACGGTACGTTAACTCATGACAACACTCGGTGGGTTCCACGACACGGTCGCTCGGGTAGACCTGAGCGCGGGCGACGTACAGTACGAGGGCATCGACGAGGCGGACGCCCGGAAATATATCGGTGCCCGCGGCCTGGGCGTCAAGTACGTGTTCGACCAGGGGCCGGACGTCGATCCGCTGGGACCGGACAACCTCTTGGCGTTCATGAACGGACCGCTCACCGGAACGCAAGTGACGATGAGCGGGCGCATCGCCGTCTGTACGAAGTCGCCGCTGACGGGCACCGTCACTGATTCCCACCACGGCGGCTGGTCCGGCGCCCGGCTGAAGTGGGCGGGCTTCGACGGCCTCCTGTTCGAGGGACAGGCCGACGAGCCAGTGTACGCCTACGTCGAAGACGGCGAGGTCGAACTCCGTGACGCCTCGCACCTCTGGGGCAAGGGCGTCCACGAGACGCGCGACACCCTGGAAGAAGAGGTCGACGGCCAGTACGGCAAGAACCTCTCGATGATGGCCATCGGTCAGGGCGGCGAGAACGAGGTGAAGTACGCCTGCATCATCAACGAGGACGACCGCGCCTCGGGTCGCGGCGGCACGGGCTGCGTGATGGGCAACAAGAACCTGAAAGCCGTCGTCGTCAAGTCCACGACGGACATGCCCCAGCCCGCCGACCAGGAGACGTTCAAGAAAGGCCACAAACAGGCGATGCAGGTCATTCAGGAGTCCGACGTCACCGCCCCGAACGAGGGCGGTCTCTCGCTGTACGGGACGAACGTCCTGATGAACCTCACCGAAGAGATGGACGGCCTGCCCACCAAAAACGGGCGCTACTCCTCGACGGAATCGATGTCCGACGCGGAGGGCGACGGCGAGCGCATTATCGACTCGGAGAAGGTCTCCGGGGAGAACGTCCGCGAGAACATCCTCGTGGACGAACCCACCTGTCACTCCTGCCCGGTCGCCTGCAAGAAGGAAGTCGAGGTGACGGCGATGCACAAGGGCGAGGAGATGAACGTCCGGATGGAGTCCTACGAGTACGAGTCCGCCTGGGCGCTCGGGCCGAACTCCGGCCACCACGACCGCGACCGCATCGCGGTGATGCTCGACCGCTGTAACGACCTGGGCATCGACACCATCGACACGGGCAACACCATCGCGATGGCCATGGAGATGATCGAGGAAGGCAAACTCGACTTCGAGGACACCATCGAGTGGGGCGACGCCGACGAGATGATCTCGCTCATCGAGCGCATCGCCCACCGCGACTCGGACCTCGCCGACCACCTCGCCGAAGGGCCGAACCACATGGCCGAAGAATTCGACGCCCACGAGAACTCGCTGGCGGTGAAGGGCCAGACGATGGCCGCCTACGACCCGCGCTGCATGAAGGGCATGGCCATCGGCTACGCCACCTCGAACCGGGGGGCCTGCCACCTGCGCGGCTACACCCCGTCCGCCGAGATTCTAGGCCTCCCGGAGAAAGTCGACCCCGGCGAGTGGGAGGGCAAAGGCGAGTTGTGCGCCCTCTTCCAGGACATGCACGCCATCAGCGACTCGTTCGACATCTGCAAGTTCAACGCCTTCGCCGAAGGCATCGAGGAGTACGTCCTCCAGTACAACGGCATGACCGGACTGGACGTGACCGAAGACGAACTCATGCAGGCCGGCGAGCGCGTGTACAATCTGGAGCGCTACTACAACAACCTCGCCGGCTTCGACGGCGACGACGACACGCTCCCGGACCGGTTCATCGAGGGCCACGAGAACGCGATCCCTGCCCAGGGCGCCAGCGAGGGACAACTGGCCGAACTAGACAAGCTGAAAGGCGAGTACTACGCGGTCCGCGGCTGGGTCGACGGCGTCGTCCCCGACGAGAAACTCGACGAACTGGACATCGAGATCGGTCCCGGGACCGGCGTCTCCAGCGGCGACGCGGCCGCGCCGAGCGACGACTAACCACCTTTTTCTTCGTCGGGTGGCCTCGCGCTGCTCGGCCACCTCTCCTCGAAAAACGTGGGCGAAAAAGCCGCTCGCTCCCGTCGGTCGTTCGCGGTACAACCGCTTAGGTGAGACCGTACCGCAGCAGCACCACAACGGCGCAGCGACAGCACCGCAACGGCACCGCGTCGCGACTGCACTCCGAACCGCCTTTGACCCACGACTCGGAACTGTCGGCCATGACCGAGGGGGACATCGACGATCAGGTCACGCATCACGACGCACTCATCAACGGCGTGCGACTGCACTACGTCACTGCAGGCCCCAAGGACGGCGACCTTGTCGTCCTGCTGCACGGCTTCCCGGAGTTCTGGTACTCCTGGCGCAACCAGATCCCCGCACTCGTCGAGGAGGGATACCGCGTCGCCGCGCTCGACATGCGCGGGTACAACGAGTCCGAGAAACCACAGGACGTCGAGAGCTACGAGATCGAACAGCTCGTCGGCGACGTCGTCGGGTTCATCGACCACCTCGGCGAGGAGTCGGCCCACGTCGTGAGCCACGACTGGGGCGGAGCGGTCGCCTGGGCGCTCGGTATCGCCCAGCCAGAAGTCATCGACAAACTGGTCGTCATGAACGCGCCGCACC
This sequence comes from Halorientalis brevis, assembly GCF_042678165.1. Taxonomy (GTDB): domain Archaea; phylum Halobacteriota; class Halobacteria; order Halobacteriales; family Haloarculaceae; genus Halorientalis; species Halorientalis brevis. The sequence goes on from NZ_JBHUDJ010000001.1 coordinate 503,233, forward strand.
CGGCCGCGTTCGCCCGCAACCTCGATCTCGATCAGTTGAAACGCTCGTGGTACGTCCTTTTCTTCCAGATTCCGATGCTCCCCGAGTGGCTCCTGACTGCCGACGACGGGCAACTCGTGGGCGACCTGTTCCGCGACCAGGCCGCCGATCCCGACGCGTTCAGCGAGGACGACGTCGAACGCTACAAGGAGGCGTTCACCAAGCCCGGCGCGGCGACCGGCGCGATCAACTACTACCGGTCGTATTTCCGAGCCATCGCGGAACCGATGGCCAGGAGCGCGCTGCCGGTCGTCGGCCAGTTCTTCGACCCGCCGGGCAGCGAGGAGATTCCCGTCGAGACGCTGCTTTTGTGGGGCGAACAGGACGAGGCGCTCGGCGTCGACCTCTCGATGGGCCTCGACGAGTGGGTGCCCGACATCCAGGTCGAGCGGTATCCGGCGGCGAGCCACTGGGTGCAGTGTGACGCCCCCGAGCAAGTCAACGCGGACCTGATCGACTTCCTCGCCGACTGATCGTCACCGCTCGATCAGCACGCAGTCCCGAATCTCCAGCGCGGACGCGAACTCGTCGCTGCGGTCGTTGCGCCGCCCGTACCGACCGAGTTGTTCGTGATGGGCGCGCCGGACGGCGTCGACCTCTCGCGGCGTGAAGTCCAGCCGCTCGCCGATGGTCTCCCAGTGGCCGTCCTCGACGAAGAAAGCCGTGTAATCGTCGGTCTCGTAGGCGACCTCGTACTCCCGGTCGTAGGTATCGAGTCGGGGACCGAGGTCGGCCTGTACCAGATCGACGAGGTCGGGGAGTCGCTGCGGGCCGACGCTGGCTTTCGCCGCCGTCAGCAGCAGAATCTGACCGTCGATCGGGTCGCCCGCCATCAGCCACCCGCGCGCATCGCCTTCTGGGAGAACCGCTCGACCAATGAGTCGAGCGTCTCCTCGCTGCCCTCGAAGGAAACAGTAATCTCGGTCAGCGTCACCGACGGTCCGATGGACGCTTCGCCGACGGTAAGCGTGGCGGTCCAGTCGTCGGCCGCGACGCGCGCCGGCTCGTCGTCCTCCGGGTCACCGTCGACGAGTTCACCGCCGAGATTGGTCAGGTAGTGGACCGCGAGCCGCTTGGAGATACCCCGGAAGGATTTCTCGCGCTCCATCCTCACTCCCTCGCCGCGGGACGGCGGTCGGGGTCGGCGCCGCCCGCGACCGGCGGGAACACGGAGAGCGTGTCGCCGTCGTCCAGCGACGTCGCCGACCCCGCCATGTGGACGACGTTCCGACCGTTCTTGAGGATGCTCAGCTGTGCGCGGACCTCGCCGTCCTCGTCGAGCAGGCGATCGTTCATGTCCGGGTACTCCTTCTGCAGCGTCGAGAGCACGTCGCCGACAGTCGCGTCGTCGGGGACCTCCCGATCGACGACCTTCTGCCCGACGATCGCGCGAAACGTCGCGAAAAAGCGGAGTTCGAGGTGCATATCCATGGCAGGGTCGCAGGACGTATAAATCTCGTCGGGGATCAGAGGTCCTGCAGCCGGATGCCGTCCTCGACGAGGCGGTGGTGGCGCTCGCGGTCGAGGCGGTCGGCCAGGTCGTCGTGTTCGTACAACTGGCCGATGCAGTCGGCCATGAGGTTGCGCCAGGCGATGGCGTAGATGGGCGACTGGCCCCACGCGCGCATCTCCGGAACGAACTCGTCGTAGGCCTCCAGGCGCTCCTCCATCAGTTCGATGGCGTCGAGGACGTAGCCCGCGGCCTCGCCGTCGTCGTCCGCCTGCTCGACGGCGCGGTTGATGCGTTGTTCCCACCCTTCGACGGCACGGTGCATGTCCTGAGCTGCGACCTGGCCGTCTTCGGGCAGTGAGTCGAGAATCGGCTGCGGAATCGACAGAGATACCTCGTTCATGGCTACCGGGTCGCACGGCAGCGACTAAAGCCTCCCGGCGACGGGACTGCCTGCGTGCACGAGCCCCTCGCGACGTGACAGACAGGAAGAAAACAGGTCGGCGAGCGCTCAGTTCGACGGGAGCGCGTACTGCAGTTCCTTGCCGTCGACGGTGGTCGTCAGCGTGATCGACGAGCTGCCGAACGAGGCGGGCTGCTCCGGAATCGGCGGCTGCTCGCCGATCTGCGCGTCGGCAGTCGTCGCGGAGAACTGGCCACCGGCGACCACGTACAGCGTCTCACCGGCGGTCAGTTCCTCGGAGAGCGTGACGGTCCCGTAGGTCGTCAGTCGGCTCCCGACCTCGATCTCCGTGCCGGCCGGAATCGAGCCGTCCTTCAGTTCGAGCGCGAGCACGTTCCCGTCGGCCGTCGTCGAGAGCGAGGCGCGGGGGGCCGCCGCCCAGTCGGGCTGGGCTGCGGTCGCCGTGCCGATCTCGGAGACGGAGTAGTTCATCGTCGCCGTCTGCGTCTCGCCGTCGGATTCGAGCGTCGCGGTGATGTCGGCCCGCCGGACGATCCCGTCGTCGGTGACGAGGACCGTCCCGCTGGCGTCGGTCGCGTTCTGGACGGTGTTCAGCGGTGAGCTGGACACAGAGGAGTTGAAGCGGCCGATATCGAAGCGATACATCTCTTGTCCGTCGAGTGTCGTGGTTCCGTCGCGCGAGAGGGACACACCGGAAAGGGTCGCAGTGGGAATTATCCGGAAAATGGCTGCGGAGAAACTATAGCTCATCGACATCGGGGTCGAGCCCTGGCTGATCGTCACCGGCGGCGTCGCCGACGCGTTGCGCTTGGCGACGACCGATCCGGACGACCAGTACTCGTCACTCGTGCCGGCAGTCTCGTTCGTCCGCACGAACGCGTCGCCGTCCGAGCCGTTGGTGTACTCGATGCGGGCGACCCGGGACCCCATCTCGACCCGCATCTCTTCGGTGAAGTGCGTGTCGTTCGAATACAGCGACTCGAAGTGGTTCGCCCACAGAGCGGTCGCGTTGTAGACGCCCGCCGACTCGTTGACGCCGGGGAGCGCAGAGACGTCCGACAGCGAATCCTGGGAGCCGTTCGCAGAGGCGTTGTTCGCGTCCGGCGTCGCCGTTCCGCCCGGCGATCCGCCGTTACAACCAGCGAGGACGAGCATCGCCGCGACCGCGACGGCGAGCAGTTGTCGCTTCATGCCTTGCCGACACAGGCAGCAGAAGTATAAACGTACTGACTTTCAGGCGGCCAGAACAGTTTTCTATGCCTACAGTTCTTCGACGTGGCGGACCTCGCTGGCGATCCCCCGCGTCGACTCGGCCATCTCCGGCCCGCTCATCTCGGCCCGGCCGACGCCGAACGCCGACGGTCCCTCGATGACGACCTCGTCGCCCGGCCGGATGTCGTCGCTGGCGTCGACGACGCCCGGCGCGAGGACGCTCCCGTGAGGGACGAAGTCGTCGATCTCGACGCGTTTGACCGGCGCGTCGCTCTCGACCCACCGCTTCCCGCCGGCCAGCGTCAGCGACAGCATCCCGTACTGGGGAACCATCGCCGCCAGTTGTTCGCCGTCGCCGTCGTGTGCGCGGAGCTTCGGATAGCGCGAGCGGGTCTGGAGGTCCGGGAAGATCGCCTCGCCGGCGCCCTCGCCGAACTGGTAGTCCGCGATGGCGCGGATGGTGTTGTGTTCGCGCTCGCGTTTCGGGTACTTCAGTTCGCCCTCGAGTTCGGTCCCGAGGTTCGAGAGCGACTCGCTCGTCGTCGGGTGGTCGTCGACGGTGAACACCGGTTCGACGTCGAGGTCGGCCGTCGCTCGCTCGACGATCTCCCGGTAGCCTTCCGGCGGGACGTGGGCGATCACTTTCGGGTAGTCGTTGCGCCGGAGGTAGGCTTCGAGCACGTCGCTGACGAACTCGATCTCCGTGGCGGTCCACTCGCCGGTGACGACCGAATCGTAGTGCTGGGCGGGGTACGTGGTTTCGAGTTCCTGGGGCACGACGCCGATGGGCGAGGTCATCGAGGCGACGTGGGCGCGCCACTGGATGACGTCGTGGTACTGCCCGTGGCTCTGGGACTCGCTGTACGGCTTCGTCGCCGAGCACGGCACGAGGACGAGCGGGCTCGAAAACCGACTCCGATACCGGTCGGTCACGCGCTGGGCGAACCGCTGGATCTCGACCCGCCGGATGGAGTCGTCGGTGGCCGCAGTGATCTCCGCGCGCCGGAGGACGGGCGTGCGCTGCTCGACGTACCCGTACTGCTGGTCGAGTCGCCGGAACGTGGCGGTGAGCCACTGGTCCTGGCGGGCCTGGCCCTCGACGTAATCGCGGAGGCGGCCGTCCCGAATCCGGCGGCGGACGCGTCGGAGTTCCGCGCGGAGCGCGTTGGCGTTGTGTTCGGCGCAGTCCTCACGGGTGAACTCCTCGCGGGGCTGTTGGCAGGCCGGACAGGCACAGGGAAGTTCGTCCAGGTCTTCCAGGAAGTACTCGTCGTCGGTGGTCTGGTAGAAGCCCCTGGTGCCTCGAACGACGGCGCGGTCGGTGTCGACCAGGTCGACGCCCGCGTACGCGAGCGTCGCGACGTTCCGCGCCGTCGCGACCCCGGAGAGGTACAGCGCGCTGTCGGCGGGAATGGCCTCGCGGGTCTGAATGATCGCGTCGACGAACGCCCGCGCGTGGCCGACGTAGCCTGCGGCGTTCGACAGCACGTACGCGTCGCTCCCGTGGTCGGTCGCGGTCTCGGGCGAGACGACGGCCGCGTTCGGGTAGTCGACGTCCGGATAGTCGACGGCGAAGGCCTGCTGGACGTCCTCGGGCGTCCCCGCTGGGAGGCCACGGTGGGGGAGTACCGTCAGTTCCGTCTCGTCGCCGTCCGGGCGGTCGCGCTCCTCGGGCCAGAGACTGCCCGCGTCGGTGACGACGTCGTCGGCGACGGCGGGCGTCGTGAGCGGCTCGGCGAGCCGCAGTTCCCCGATGCGGGCGGCCCCGTCCCGCTCGTGGATCTCGAAATACTCTGTCATGCCATCCCCTCGGGGGAGCGCGGCCAACTATCTTTCCTTCGCGAGAACGGCGACGGGGCCACAGCGTCCCGTCAGCTCTCGATCTTCTGGACGATGCGCATCGCCGCATCGACGGCCGTGTCCGCGTCGACCGGCTTCTTGAGCAGGACGCTCTCGATGCTCCACTCGTCGCTCCCTTTCAGCTTGCCAGTCCTGACCTCGCTGTCCTCGTGAACCGAGCTGGCCGCGTTGGCCGCCCAGTCCGGCGTCCGGATCGTATCGAACGCGTCCGGGTCCCTGATGCGGACGTGGACGTACTCGTCACCGTCCTCGACGGCTCGGATCTGCGCGCGCGTTCCGGGGATCTGCGTCGGCGGGAGTTGCTGTTGCTGTGACTGCGGTTGCTGCTGGAACCCCTGGCGTTCGCCGGCCTGGTGTGTCTCCGCAGGTCTCTGTCGGTGCTGGGGCTGTTGTACCTGGGCCTGGCCCGAGAGTTGCTGTGGGTGCTGCTGGATCGGCTGTTGCTGTGAGTGCTGCTGAACGGGCTGTTGCTGTGGCTGTTGTTGAACGGGCTGTTGCTGAGAGTGCTGCTGGACCGGCTGTGTCTGGGGCGCTTGCTGTGAGTGCTGTATTCGCTGGCCCTGCTGCTGTGGAGGCTGTGGCTGCTGGCTCTGCTGGAACTGCTGTTCCTGTCGTGGCTGTCGTTCCTGCACCGGCTGCTGGGATTGCTGGAGCGGGAGCGCGGCCTGTGGCTGCCCACCGCCCTGCTGCTGTGGCACCGGCTGGATCGGTTGTGCCGACAGTTGGTGGCCCGGGACGGGTTTGAACTGCCGTTGGGACGGCTGCTGTCCGGGCTGTCCCTGGACGGACTGTTGGTGGCTTCGCGGGTCGCGCTGCTGAGAACTGGGTTGGTATCCGGTCATGAGTATGGCCTCCTGGGGTGTGGAGCTGGTGCGCACGCCGACGCGAATCAGTGACCGCACCGGGCGTTCCACGTCCAGCAGCAAAACGGTGCGGGCGAACCCGTGCGACGAGCGATCACAGTTGCCCGACCACGACACCGAGACCGTACAGCAGCACCGCACCCGCCATCAGATAGGCGAGCCAGGAATCAGTCGCGTCCCCCGCCTGGTCCTGTCGTCGAAGTCCGTACAGCCCGCCGATCAGGATGAGTGCACTCGCCACCACAGCGATGCCAGTAACGGGTGTCAAGCCAGTCTCGCGCACACTTATCGCACTATCGACCACGGTGACAGCGCCGTACAGCGCGAGAGATCCGTTGAACAGCGTCGATCGGTCCATAGCAGTCGTCCGAAGTTGTTCCCGCGAGCCAGCAAAACCCTGTGGTCAGTCCCAGTCGCCGTCCTCGACGCCGAGTTGGTAGACCGACACCTCGTCGGGAACCGCCGCCAGCGCCGTCTCGGGCCAGTCGTGATACGCCAGCGTGAACGTCGCGTCCGGATTGGCCGCGACCAGTCGACTGACGCCCTCGGCGGCCTGTTCGTAGGCCTGCACGTCCAGCCGTTCGGGTACCTCCGCGTTCAGCGGATACACGTCCGAGAGGTCCCGCGGGAACGGGCCGAAGGGCGGGGTGACGCGCCAGGTCTCGTCGTAGGCCTCGTTCGTGTCGCCCTCGCTGAGCAGCACGTTCCCCTCGGCGTTCAGCCGCTCCAGTCGCTGGTGGTGGCGCAGCACCTCCGGCCGCGCGGCGCTCTCCGAGGAGAGGTAGAAAAAGGCGTCCTTCGAGACCGGGTCTGTTTCTTCCAGTTGCGCGGCGTGGTCGACGAGCGCGCGGTAGCCGTCGAGCATCGTCGGGTGCCCGCGTGCGCGCGTCTCGACGAGTTCCAGTAGGTTGCCCCGGCGGATCGCCTGCTTGATGCGGCGCATCTCGCCGTAGGTGACGTGGAGGTTGTGTTCGGCCAGGAGTCGCTCGCGCTCGCGGGCGTTCTCGGCTTCCAGCTCGTCGGGCGTCGTCGACGCACAGACGGGACACTCACACGGGAAGTAGTCGAGGTCTTCGAGGTGTTCAGTTCCCCGGACGGTGAGGTAGCGGTCGTCGCGGGCGTACAGGGCGTACGCCGCCGAGTCGAACAGGTCACAGCCCATCGCCACCGCGAGCGCGAACATCATGGGATGGCCCGCGCCGAACAGGTGGACCGGCGCGTCCTCGCCGAGGCCCCGCTTTGCGGCCGCGACCAGGTCGATCATGTCTGCGTACCGATAGTTATTCAGCAGCGGAACGACCGCACCCACCGGGAAGACGTCCAGGTCCGTCCCGTCGGCGTGGTCGGCCGCCGCCTCCCTGAGATCGGGATAGGTCGACCCCTGGATGGGACCGTTGACGAGCATGTCGCCCGTGTCGACGGTTTCGGCGAGTTCGAGGCGCTCCTGGGTCGTCGCCAGTTCCTCTTCTGCCTGCTCGCGGGGAACGTCGGGCGGCGTCGGGATGTCCACCGGCGTCCCGATGTCCGAGCCGATGTCGCGCTGGAACTGGAGGATCTCCTCGGTGTCGACGTCGATCGTGCCGTACTCGGCGAGCTGAAACGATCCCGAGTCAGTCATGATCGCACCCGAGAAGTCGTAGAGGTCGTGGATGCCTCGCTCCAGAACGTCCTCGCGGTGTTCGTCGGAGCCGTAGAGGCTGTAGGCGTTCGTGATGAGGATCTCCGCCCCGAACTTCGCTTCGAGGACGCTGGGTTCGATGGTCCGGACGTGGGGGTTGATGACCGGCAGCAACGCCGGCGTCTCGACGGTCACGCCCGCTCGGGGAACTTCGAGTTCCCCGATGCGGCCGGCCGCGTCCCAGTCCCTGACCTCGAAGCACTCGCGCATTGCACCGGCGTAGTGGGGGTGCCCGCCTAAGGGTTCCGTTCCGGGTTACTCGCCGAACGCGGCGTAGTAGAGCACGCCGAGCGCCGTTCGCCCGTCGCGCAGCTCGTCGTCGCGCACCGCGGCTTCGAGGTCCGCGAAGTCCGCCGTCGTCACGCGGATGCTCTCGTTGTGATCCAGATCCTGCTCGCCCGTCGGTTCGCAGCCCTCGGCGACGAAGTAGTGAAAGACCGCGTCCGCGATGCCGTTGGCCGGTTCGACCGTCGTCAGGTGGTCGACCGCCTCGGCCTCGTACCCCGTCTCTTCTTCGAGTTCGCGCCGTGCGGTCGTCGCCAGGTCGTCCGCGTCGCTCGCTTCGACGCCGCCCGCCGGGAACCCGCGGTTGACGCGCTTTACCGCCTGTCGCCACTCCTCGATGAGGACGACCTCCCCGTCGGGCGTGAAGGGAACGATCACGACGCTCTCGCTCTCGGAGAGGTAGTCGTAGTCGGTCTCCGTGCCGTCGGGGAGGCGCACGCGCTCGCGCTGGATGTCGAAGCCCGGGCACATGTACGCCGTCTCCCCGTACAGCGTCTCCCAGGCGAGCGGCTCGGCGTCGCCACCGTCGGTTTCGTCCCGTCCCGTCGCATCGCCAGTTCCCTCGGTCATTACCAGTTCTCTCTCGCTCGTCACCCAAAAGCACGCCCAAACCCCGCACAATCGGCGCCCCGTTTGCACGCACGACCTGTTGGCAGTTTGTCCCCCTACTCGTCCCCGTCGGGATCGTACGCCCGCCCGATGTCGAACTTCGGCGCGCCGACGCCGAGCACCCGGGTTCGATCGGGCGCGTCTGCGGGGTTGTACGGCCGAATCGGACTCTCGGGTTCGGCCACGAACACCTCGCCCGCCGGGACGGTGAACGTCTCCTCGGGCGTCTCGACCGACAGTTCGCCGTCGAGAACGTAGAATATCTCTTCGCGCTGTTCGTGGTAGTGATACTGGGTCGCGAGCTGCTCGCCGGGCGCCAGGTCGTACACCGCGGCCGCGAGTTGGGCGAGTTCGGCGGCCTCAGTAATCGACCGGCGGTCGCAGGAGTGGTCCGGCGAGTCAGCCAGTTCCTCGGGGTCCAGCACGTGATAGCCCATATCGAGACGAGGTCGGCTGCGGTAATGAAACGGCCCCCTCGGCAGCGCCGAACCGATTTCCGGCGATGCCGGGGCTTTCGAGGGATAAGCCCTGTATTACAACGAGCAGTGCGGGCATCGAGACGAGTCGAGATGAGCACCGAGAATCTACCTCGCGCCACGGACGAGACCTGCCCGTGGTGTGGCGAGTCGATCACGTCCGCCGCCGACCCCGTCATGGTCGTCCCGAAACGCGGCCGGTCCCGCGAAGAGATCATGCACCATCACTGTGCGGTCGAGTGGGAGACGTTCATCGAACACGCCCGCGACCTCGCCAGTTCCGGCAAGCGCTGGCCGCTGATCGAGAGTCCGCTACAGAAAGGGTGGGAGTTCGAGACGGGGAGCAGAGAGTAACGATCAGAGGAACCAGCGGACTCGTTCGTTCCCCGACTGCCGTCACTCTCTCCGGAGGTTCGTCACTGTCAACACGTCCTGCAGGTGCTCCGTCTCGAAGTCGGCATCCGTAACGACGAGTTCATCACCGGTGGAGCGGGCAGTCGCCGCGATCAGTGCATCTCCAGTCGATAACCGAATCCCGTCGTTCATCATCTCGTCTTGGAGCCTCGCTGCTTCCAGTGCAATCTGTTCGGTGAAATCGAGAGTTTGCACACCGCCAAAGCCCCGGCGTGCTTCGACGACGTCAGTCTTTCCGGCCCCCAGAAGTCCGTCGAGTACCTCGTAGACACAGACGGCAGACGTAAAGAACGGTTCACGCCCGTCGAGATACTCGACGACCGCAGTGTCGTCGCTCATGTAGTCGATGATCGCAGAGCTATCGAGAAAGACCATCTACTCCCAGTTCTCCCGCGCCGAGCGAATTCGATCTTTCGCCTGTGCGGCTTCCTCAGAGGACAGAATGCCCTTCTTGATCGGCGTCTCGTCGGTCGTAATTCGCGTCAGGAACTCGTCCCACGTCTCGTCGTCGCGTTTCAGATCGTCGAGTCGTTCCTTCGTCGAGGAATCGACCGGGATCGACGTTCGGCTCATATTAATTCATACTGAATTCATCGGTTAGTAGCTTTCCCCAGTGGGTTACACAGCCCCCAAACGCCTGTCTCGTTTCGCGGGAAGTGTGAGGCCGGCGCAGATAGTCGAACCGCGTCAGACGTGCTCGCTTCGCTGCGCGCGACTGACTGGCTCGAATCTCCGTGGCCCATTCCCCACAACGGACACGCGTCGCTGTCGCTTCTCGTGGTTGCGTTGCGGGAGAAGTGGGCCGGCGCAGATAGTCGAACCACGCCCAGAGGTACCTGCTCGCTACGCTGCGCGGGCTTGCCTCTGGTCTACTTCGAATCTGCTTCGGCTGCAGTTTTTCACGCTCCTCCGCGACGCCTCGCTGTCGCTCGGCGTCGAGTCGTCGCGGAAAAATGGGCCGGCGCAGATTCGAACTGCGGTTACGGCCACCCGAAGGCCGAAGGATACCAAGCTACCCCACCGGCCCGCACGGTAGCAACCGAAGGAAAGGCCGGCCCAGTTTTAACCGTTGCGAAGTCGCAGTCAGCTCCCGCGCCGCTCACTCGATCGCGTACTGCTCGTACCGCCGGCCGACGGCCCGAAACGACCACCAACAGAGAACCAGCGCGACCAGCAACGGCACCGCGAACCCGCCCCAGTGGACCCACTCGGTCGGGATTCCGGCGACGTCGGCACCGACGCCCTGCAGCGCCGTCGCCACGTCGCCAGCGACGCCCACTCCTTCGCTGGCCAGCAAGCCGAACGGGAGCGCGAGCAGTCCCCCGATCAGCAACGCGAAGGCCTGCTTCGTGGCGCCGGGGGCCAGCGCCGACCCGACCGCGACGGCACCGGGACCCGCGAGCGCGAGCGAGTAGATCACGATGGCGCTCAGACTCGGCGGGACCACCTCGCGGTCGCTCCCGACGCGTACCGAGTCGAACCGCGGGAAGAGCATGCCGACGGCGGGAGCAGCCGTGACGGCCAGCAGCGAGAGCACGGTCACGATCGCGACCAGCAGGCCGACCTCGACGGGCGTGTACGGGCCGTACGTTCCGGACCCCACAGTCCCGACGAGGCCGAGCGGGAGTCCGAGAAGCAATCCGGGGAGGGCCAGCCCCAGCGCGAACTGGCGACCGGACGCGAGCGAGGTGAGCGTCGCGGGCAGCACGGGTCCCTCGTCACCGAGGGGATTGAGCCCGAACGCCGCGCCGGCCAGCCACGGAACGGTGAGCGCGAGCACGGGCGGCAGGACGGCGAACAGCGACCCGAACCGGGCGACGTTGACGAGCATCGAGCCGAGGAAGACGACCGGCAGGAAGACGAACGTGAGCCGCGCCGGGTTCCGGCGGGCGACGACCACTGACCGCTGAGCCACTCGCAGGGTGGGCTGGCTCAGCGACGGGAATGCGACGGGACGGGCCGCAGCAGCGAGCGGATCCGCCGCGCTCCCGGTGTCGGTCCGCGCCTTCGCCTGCGCGACCTCGTGTTCGACGGTGTCGCCGAACCAGAGCGCGGTCGCGATGCGGTCGAGCACGAGCCCCCAGCCGAGAATCCAGGCCACCGCAGCACCGCCCGCGACGGCCGCCCGGACCGGTGACCCCACGATCGGCGAGCCCACGACTGCGAGGTCGACCAGCCAACTCACGGGGAGGTACCCGAGGAGCGACGTGAACCCGCCGTCGCCGAAGTTCTGGAGCGCGACGTAGGCGCCGACGAACCCGACGACGGCGACGCCGGCGAGCACGGACTTGTAGCGAGCGACGAATCGAACGCGGGCGACCAGCAACTTCGCAGCGAGGCCGATGGCGGCGCCGAACACGAGCGCCGAGAGCACGAAGAGCACGGCCGCGAGCAGGAGGAACGGCGCGGTGAGCGGCGAGGCGGTCGCGTAGACGAACGCGCCGCCGACCAGCGCCACCGGGAGCGCCACGTAGGCGGCCGCACGCAGGAACTCGGCGCTGAGCAGCCCCACGAGGACCGATCGGACAGAGACGGTCATCAGCATCAGCGACTCGTTGTCGATGCGGTCGTGGCGCGACCCCGCTCGTTGGGCGAAGATGAACGTCGCGAACAGCCACTGGAGGCCGAACGTGCCCCGTATCTCGTTCGTGAGCGGGAACGAGGAGAGACCGCTCGCGAACCGGAGGACGAGCCACGCGCCGAACAGCACGAACAGCGAGACGAACGCACCGCCGATCCCCAGGAACAGCAGTCGCGTCCTGTCGGACCGAAGCCCCCGGAGCGTGCGCCGGAACTCCTGGCGACCGATCGCGAGGCCGTGGGTCGGCCAGCCGGGTTCAGGCATCCGTCGACCCCTCGGTGGCGACCGCTGCCCCGTCCTCGGTCGCGGGGTCCTCGCTCGTCACGTCGAGGAACACGTCTTCGAGCGTCCGCCCCGTCCCCTCCGTCACACCCGCTTCGGCCTGCCGTTTGAGATCGGCCGGTGGCCCCTCGGCGACGAGGCGGCCGTCAGAAAGGACGCCGACGGTGTCGGCGTGCTCGTCGACCACGGGAAGGATGTGCGTCGAGAGGAAGATGGTCGCGCCCTCGTCCGCGAGGCCGTCGATCATGGTCCGGATCGTGCGTGCGGCGCGCGGGTCGAGCCCGCTCGTCGGTTCGTCGAGGAAGAGCACGTCCGGGTCGTGCAGCAGCGACTGGATGAACGCCGTCTTCTGGCGCATCCCCTTCGAGTAGGTGTCGATGCGCCGGTCGGCGTCGTCGGCCAGGTCCAGGCGCGCGAGCAGGTCCTCGATGCGTTCCTCGGCGTGGCCGGACGGGAGGTCACGGAGGCCGGCGACGTAGGTCAACTGCTCGCGCGCGGTGAGTTCGTTGTACAGCGGCGGTTCCTCGGGGAGGTAGCCGACGCGCTGGATGAGTCGCTCGCGGTCGGTCACCGAAACGCCCGCGACGCTGGCCGTGCCGCTCGTGGGCCGCGTCAGCGAGGTGAGCATCCGCATCGTCGTGGTCTTGCCGGCCCCGTTCGGGCCGAGAAAGCCATACACCACGCCCTCGGGAACCGCGAGATCGAGGGCGTCGACGGCGACCGTCTCGCCATAGCGTTTCGTCAGGGCGGTCGTCTCGATCGCTGGCATGTTGCGATACTGTTCTCCGGACACATACAAAAGCGCAGAGCCACGTTTTCGAGGTCAGAAAGTCGTCGCAACCCAGGAACCGACCATACATTCTTGGCCCGTCGTCCGGACACCTCGCGTATGCACGTCGGCATCGTTTCGGACACGCACGACAACTACAGCGCCGCCGAGCGCGCAGCCGAACTGTTCGCCGACCGCGGCGTCGAGACCGTTCTCCACTGCGGCGACTTCATCGCTCCGCCGCTGCTCGCGGCGTTCGACGGGCACGACTTCGCGTTTCACGGGGTCCTCGGCAACAACGACGGCGAACTGGACGGCCTCGAAACGACGATCGACGGGCTAGGGCCGGAGAGCCAGCTCCACGGCCGCTACGCGACGCTCGAACTCGGCGGAAAGCGGATTCACATGCTCCACGGCGACCAGGGCATCGAGACGGTCAACGCACGCGCCGAGTCCGGCGAGTACGACTACGTACTCTACGGGCACTTCCACGTCGCCGAACAGCGCGACGTCGACGGGACGACCGTCGTCAACCCGGGCGCCCACTTCCCGACAGTCCCCGCGGAAAACCGGAGCGTCGCGGTGTTAGACACCGAAACCGACGAAACCGAGTTCGTCGAGATAACGGGCTGAACTCACACTTCGTCCACCCGCACACCGCAGCTATCATCCGTTCATTGAAGAGGCCAATGTGACCCAATCGTTTTTGTACTACGATCGACTACATACGACTACATACAGGGAAAAACGATGCCAGTAGACCTCCGTACCCACGACCCAGACGACGGCGTCGACATCGACCCCGGGACGAACAAGGCCAAGATCATCAAATTGCTCTACAGCAACCCACATCTCGGATATAAACCATCTGAAATACATACTAATCTCGACATCCCGAAAGGAAGCGTGACGACGACGCTTCTCCGTCTCTGCGAATCTGATCACATAGGGAAGACCACCGACGGGTACTATCACGCACTCGAATCCCGTGACGATCTCCGCCGGTTCGCAACGGGGCTCGTCCAGGTTGAGGATCTCACTTCGCGGTATGCAGGTGACGAACTCAGTCCGGGAGACGCTGAGCAAACGCGATCCCGTGAAGAACGGCTCGAAAATATTACGGAATCAGAGAGAACAGCAAACGAAATCGACACTGAGCTGGCCGGGCTCGAAGACGATCTCGAATGAGCCGGTATCCCCGCGGTACAGTCGGCTTCGCTGACGACCCATTCGATGTCCACACTAACCCACGTCCTGTCGTAATTCTCTCACCCGAAAATCGCCCGTATGGACACGAGGAGAGTACGATAGTCTGTCTCGGTTCCAACGCCGAAGAGAGATACGAGTACCACACTCCACACCTTGCGAACGAGTACATAGACGGGGCTCGATTTCCACAAGAAGACCTACGTCTTGCCGTGGGCACTGTACACGATCCCGCTAGGGACGATCGACGAGTCTGAACCGATGGGTCAACTCACCGCCGACGGGATGAAACTGGTGGCACAGTCAATCTACAAGATGATGCGGAGTTGAGTGGCGACTACTTGGCGGTAAGATAACGAGCCACAGCTGTGTGGCTCACCGGCGAAGATAGTCGGGAAAAACCGGGGCCGATCAGGAGAGGTCCGGAACGAGCGGTGCGTCGGCCTCGTCGTTTACAAATTTGGCTCCGATCGTCTCGTCGAGGATGCGTCCACCGTCGGTGCGGACGCGGGTCTTGGGCATCTCTGGAACGAGCGGAGCCATCGTGTCTTCGTGAGGCCGTTCGGTCATTGTGTCTTCACGCTATCCGATGAGCTACGGGTACATAAACATCACGGTCTATAATTAACAGGGAAGTTAATGTTAGTCACAGGTCGACGGTTCACGGGAGATGGCAACCTCGAAGTGACGGCCACGCGCAGCGATAGTATGGCGGAAGACAAGCCGGTCCCGGACGACGAGTGGGAGACCGTCGTCCGGAACGTCCCGCTGGTGTCGGTCGACCTCGTCGTCGAAACCGAGAATGGTGTCGTCCTCGGGAAACGGGAGAACGAACCCGCGAAGGGCGAGTGGTTCGTCCCCGGCGGCACAGTTCGAAAACACGAGCAACTCACCGACGCAGTCCACCGGATCGCAGCGGACGAGTTGGGCATGTCAGTGACGGTCGAGCGCCAACTGGGCGTCTACGAACACTTCTACGACGTCGCCGACGTGGAAGAGGCGGAGGGCAAACACTACGTCCCGATCGGCTACCACGTTCGGCCGGCCGGCGAGGAGACGTTAGAACCCGACGACCAGCACTCCGAACTCAACGTCTTCGAGAACCCGTTCGAGGAACTGGCCCTCCATCCGTACGTCGAGGCGTATCTCGTTGATGCAGGGATCATGCCAGCCAGAGAGTGAGCGAGTGGAGAACAAACAGCCGCGGGATACGCCAGAGTGTCTGTAGAAATGCTCAAACCCGCGGTCAGCGGCCAGCGCAAGCTATAACAACTGGCTGCATACGAAATGTCCACATGAGTACGTCAATTCGGATCTCCGAGGAGACGAAACGGAAACTCGAAGCGATCAAGCGGGAGGACGAAACCTTCGACGAGTTGCTCGATCGACTCGCAGTAAGCCACACTGAGGAGGACGTCCACGAGATGGGAGGGTTTGCGGACGAAGGGATCGAGGAACACATGAGACAGACACGCGAGGAACTAAACGAATCGCTCGAAGAGCACACGCAGCGCCAGTGAGACAGTTGCTCGGCAAATCCTTGCTGTGGGAGTTTGGACGTTGCTCTCAGTACTCGGAGAACCCGTCCGTATCCAGGTAGTTGTGTGCGACCGTGATCGCATGGTCGGCGTGGAGCGCCCGCGGCGACAGTGAGACGCGGGCGTCAGCTTGCTCGGAGAGGAGCGCAGCCTCCTCGTCGGTGAAGTCGTGGTGGTCCGAGAGCACGAACACCGGATTCGCTGGGGGTTCGCGCTCGACGATCGGATCGCCGTCCTGGTGGAGTTGGACGACGGTCCCGCCGTCGGCGGCCTCCGACAGCGTCGTCGCGAAGTCCTTCCGGGAGATTGAGACCCCCGGACTGCTCTCGGCCGCCATGTGACCGATGGCCTCGTCTTTGTGTTCGAGCGCCTTGCGAACCAGTGCAGCCGTGCTGCGCTCGTCTGGGTTGAGCCGATGCAAGTCGCTGCCTTCGAAGGTGATTGTCACGTCGTCCTGGAGGACGAGCGAGACGCGAACGTCGTCACGGAGGTCGTGGGAGAGGAAAAACGCCGAGTTGACGCACCGACAGAGCACGTCGAGGCGGCCGGCTTCGCTGGGGAGTGCGTCGAGGGGAAAGTCCGGCGTCGTGGGGACGTCGTGGCCGAGCACGATGAACTGGCGCATACCGAGTGGTGCGTGGCGAGGTTCTTGAACGCCTCGTTTACACCACTGCGTCACGTCCGCAGCAGCGGCTGGTCGAACGACACGAGCGTCGGGAGACAGAGTCAGCGACGGGTTTCGGGGGACTCCCGATCACCGTCACCGTCGGCGTCGTCGGGGACGATGACCTCCGGTTCGGACTCCGACGCGTCGATCGCATCAGCACTCTGCGCCCCGGCGTCGGGAGTCGACCCGTTCTGCGTCGACGGCGGCGACTTGCCGTTGGTCCGGGACTGACCGTCGGCGACCGGGGGTTGGAAACCTCGCTCCGTCGGGCGGGCGTCGGTCGCGTCCTGCCGGTGGCGACCGATGAGTTCGTCGAGCAAGAGCGCCTCGCGGTCGGTGATGTCGTACGTCTCGGTGACGTACGCGCGTGCGTCGTCGACCTCGCCGTGGAGCAGGTAACGCCGAACCTGGAGGTACGACTCCAGGAACGGGACGTCGCCGTCGCTCGTCGCCACGTCGTCGGGCTGGAGCGATACGCCGCTCTCGTCTTCGAGGTCGGCCAGGATGTCCTCGTAGCCCAGCACTGACGGATCGTGGTCTGAATCGAGCACGCAGAGGAAGAAGTCGGAGGCGAAACGGTGGAGTTCGGACTTGGACTCGAACACGTCGGAGTCGGCGACCAACTCCTCGATGCGAGCCACGAGCGCGTCCGGATACCGCACCGTCTCTTTTCCCATACTGGGTCTGTTTCACTGACGCTACTTAATTCGTGAGGGCCACGTCAGACGAGTATCCGGTAACTAATACAACAGTTGAACCACGCTAGACGCCATACATTACCATACTGGCGGCAAAAAACGCGGCTTTATTTATCCGTCCCGTGGAGTATCTCGTAATGTCCGAGTCCGGTATCGCGGTCCGGGAGCCGGCGACAGTATTGCCCGATCCTGAAACAGCCGACAACGTCGTTTACAACCCATCGTTCGAGGAGCTTCGTTCGTTCTCCGAGCACCTGGAGACGACCACGGAGTTCGGCTCGCCGTCCTACGTGAGCGAGGAGCGCTCGCGTAACGCGGACAAGACGAAAAACGCGATCGACCACGACTTCGACGACGACGACCTGGCGCACTTCGAGGACGCCGTCACGTTCGTCGAAAACAACGAGATGGTCTGTCTGGACCGTCAGATGGGGCGCCACGACGAGCACGCCTACGTCTGCCGGTACTACGTGCCCAAAGAGTACGGGCGCATCGCGCTCGCGTGGGCGAAGCTGTTCGAGCCGGTCGACGACCCCGACCGCGAACCCGACTTCTACACCGTCCAGGTCCCCGAGTGGGACGAGACGGCTGTCCGCATCTTGCCCGACGAAGGCTTCACCGCAGTGCTGGGCAGCGATTATACCGGTGAGGCCAAGAAGTCCTTCCTCCGCCTGCACATGTACTACGCGAAACAGCAGGGCGGCCTCGGCCTTCACGCCGGCAGCAAGCGCGTCGAACTCGAACGCGACGGCGAGATGGAGACCGTCGGCCAGCTGTTCCTCGGCCTTTCGGGCACCGGGAAGTCCACGCTGACCGCGCACGGTCTCTGGCTCGACGACCCCGAGGACGCGACGATGCTCCAGGACGACGTCTGTGCGCTGCTCCCCGACGGGAGCGTCGCCGGCAGCGAGGGCCAGGGTCTGTTCATCAAGACCATCGGCCTCGAACGCGAGGAACAGCCCGGCCTCTACGACGCCGCCACCGACGAGTCTGCCGTCATCGAGAACGTCGACGTCGCCGACGACGGCACCGTCGACTTCCACAGCGACAGATACACCACGAACGGCCGCGCGGTCATCCAGCGCTCGGAACTCGCTTCCGCCGGCGAGGACATCGACCTCCCGGACGTCGACCAGGTGTTCTTCATCACGCGCAACCCGGCGATGCCGCCGGTCGCGAAACTGGACCCCGACGAGGCCGCCGCCGCGTTCATGCTCGGCGAGTCCGTCCAGACCAGCGCGGGCGACCCGTCGGCCGCCGGCGAATCCATCCGCGTCGTCGGTACGAACCCCTTCATCATGGGCTCGAAGGGCGAGGAAGGCAACCGCTTCCGCGACCTCATCGACGATCTCGACGTGGACTGCTTCGTCCTGAACACCGGCACGGTCGGCGAGAAAGACGTCGGCGTCGAGGACACCGTCTCGCTGCTTCGTGCGATCTCCCGCGAGACCGTCGAGTGGGACGGCGACGACGCGACCGGCCTGACGGTGCCCAGCGAGGTTCCCGACATGGACGTCGAGGACTTCGACGTGGCGTCGAACCTCCCGAACCACGAAGAGCGGCTGGCTGCGCTTCGCGAAGAGCGCCGTGAGTACCTCGCGCAGTTCGAGGATCTGGCCGCGGAGATCCGCGACGCCGTCTACTGAGGCTCTCAGAAACGTACTGGTTTTTGTTACGGCTGGCCTGACGGAGTGTTCGCAAACGGACTTGTCGATGGCTTTATTCGCTTCAGGCCGGTGCCCCCGAGTATGACTGACGAGCGCGACGTCGCTACAGTGCTCGCGGAGCGGCCGGAACTCGAATCCGCGCTCGAATCGATCCGGTCCGTCGACGACGCCCACGAGACGTGGACGTACGACGACCTCTCGATCGATTCAGGAACGTTCGGCGAAGTCGTCTCCGAAGGCTTGGTCGAGAAGACAGGCGACGGCTACAGACTGCCCGACACGACGCGACGCGCGCTCGACGGGGAGGTGGAGACTGACAAGGAGCAGTCGCCTGGGTTGTCACTCCCAGCATTCGACGTTGACTCGCGCGCCGCGGGAGCGCTCGCGGGTGCGCTCGCACTCGTCGTGCTGTTCCGGACCGTCTTTTCGTACGGCGACGTGTTCCGGAATGGTGACGTCGTCCTCTCTGGGAACGACCCCTACGCGTATCGCTACTACGTGGAACAGATGCTCGCCGGGACTGGCGGCGGGTTCGAACTTGCAGTGCTGAGTGAGATGCCATCTGCAAAAGGCGAACCCTTCATGATTGCGACGCTGTACTCACTGTCGAGTCTCATTGGTGACGGAGCGTCAGCAGCCGGAACGGTGCTGGCCTGGTATCCAGTCGTTTCCGCCTTCGTCACCGGGCTAATTGTCTATCTGCTGGCAGTGAAACTCACCGACGACAGGAGAGTCGGACTCGCCAGCGTCGTCTTCTTCGCGACGACGCCCGCACACGCTATGCGGACCAGTCTCGGCTACGCCGACCACCACGCGTTCGACTACCCCTGGCTCGCACTGACCGCGCTCGCGCTCGTGATGCTGGCCCGTCGCGACGAAACAGATCTTCGTGACCCGTGGACGTGGGCGGTCGGCCTGGGACTCGGCATCGGCGTCGCGGGCCAGATTCTCGCCTGGGAGAACGGGCCGGCGCTGGTCTTCCCCCTCGCGCTGTACGTGGGACTCGTCGTTCTTCAGGACGTCAGAGCCGACAGGTCACCGCTCGAATCGAACGCACCGCTTCTCGGTGGGCTTGCCGTTGCGGCCGCGCTCACACAACTGGCTCACAGCCAGTTCGGATGGCACACTGATTTCGTCGCGTTCACGCCGATTCTCCTGTTCGTCGGCGCGGCCGGGGCACTGGCCGTCGCAGAGGCGACGTCTCGCCTTGGTCTGTCAGTGGGCGTGCTCGCGAACGTCGAGATCATCGGGGCCGTCGGAGGTCTAATAGGCGCCCAGTTCGTCGTGCCAACGTTCTGGGCAGACCTTACAAGAAGGTTGGACAGGTTCTTCGGCCTCAGAGGAATCGTCGAGACGAAGGCGCTGATCACCGGCGACATGATGTGGTTCGTCCTCCTTGGGTTCGTCCTCTTTCTGGCACTCCCGCCGCTGGTCTGGGCGAGCCGTCGGGCAGTTGACGGCTCGAAGTCGTGGCTCGCAGCGAGCGTCTACGCGTGGTTCTTCATCCTCCTCGGCGCGTTCCAGATCCGGTTCGTCGGCGAACTCGCGACCTTCACCGCTCTGTTCGCCGGGTTCGGCTTCGTCTGGCTTGCACACGTGGTCGATCTCACAGACGCGCCGACGGCGTTCGAGGCCGGAACTGCGACGACCGCACGTGACGGCGGCGAGGAACCACCGCAACTCAGGATTCCGACCCTCCGAGAAGCTGGGACGATATTCGTCCTCTTCCTGCTGGTCGGCGGCGTCGGAATCTTCCAGGTCCCGATCAAGACGGATCAGTTGACGATCAGCGACGAAGCCTACGGCACTGCAGCGTGGATGGACGAGTACGCTGTGGGGCAAAACCTCACCTATCCCGACAACTACGTCACCAGCCGGTGGGGCCGCAACCGGATGTTCAACTACTTCGTGAACGGCGAGTCGCGATCCTACCAGTTCGCCCAAAACAACCACGAGACGCTGTTCGTGGAGTCCGATGGCGAAGCCTGGTATCAGAAACACGGTGACCGAGTCGGGTTCATCGTCACAGAACCGCTGAAGACGGACAAAGGGACACTCCACTCTCGACTCCGCAACGTCTACGGGAGCAAGACCAAGAACTATGACGGGTTGGCTCACTACCAAGCCGTCTACGTCTCGCCGTCTGACGAGTACAAAGTGTTCAGACTGGTTCCCGGCGCGAGGATCAACGGCACGGCAGCACCAAATCAAGCCACGATCGTAGAAAAGGAAATCGAGATATCCGGCGCGTCGTTCACCTACAGACGGCTCGTCAAGACTGACAGAACTGGGTCGTACGCCGTGCGAATGCCATATCCGGGCGAGTATACGATATGGAACAAGACTGCGACGGTCTCCCAGCGGAACGTCACCAACGGTGAGACGGTGACAGCCGACTGAGCAGTTCTACCACGTCAATCCTTCGTACGTGATTCCCTTGCGGCGGCGAATGATCCGCCGTCCGTCGACGACGACCGGATCGGCCATCGCGTCGAACTCCTCATCGAGCGCTGCGAACTCGTCCCAGTCTGTGACGACGACTGTACCCGCCGCCCCGTCAAGCGCCTCGTCGGCCGCCTCGGCGTATGTCACCTCGGGGAACCGTTCGCGCATGTTCTCGGTAGCAACGGGATCGTACGCGACGACCTCGGCCCCACGCTCTTGGAGACCTTCGATGACCGGAATCGCACGGGAGTGACGAATGTCGTCGGTCCCGGGTTTGAACGACAGTCCGAGGACGGCGACGCGTTCGCCCTCGACTTCGGTGTGGTCGTCCAAGAGGGAGAGAAGCCGTTCGGGTTGCTGGTCGTTGAGTTCGACTGCGGCCTCCAGCACGGGAGGTTCGTAACCCGCTTCGCGAGCGTGCTGGATTATCGCCGCGGTGTCTTTCGGGAAACAGCTACCTCCCCATCCCACCCCACTCCGAAGGAATTGTTCGCCGATGCGGTCGTCCATCCCGATCGCCTCGGCGACCTCGTAGGCGTCGATGTCGTACTCCTTGCAGATGTTCCCGAGGTCGTTGACGAGGCTGATCTTCGCCGCGAGGAACGAATTGTTGGCATACTTGATCATCTCGCCTTCGCGACGGCCGGTTTCGACGACCGGCACGTCCCAGTCGGCGACCAGCGGTTCGTACACTTCGGCGAGTAAGTCGAGGGCTCGGGCGTCGCCGTCCGTGCCCAAGACGATCTTGTCCGGTTCCATGAAGTCGTCGACGGCCGAGCCCTCCCGCTGGAACTCTGGGTTGACGGCGACGCCGAACTCCTCGCCGGCGGTCTTGCCCGACGCCTCCTCGATGAGCGGTTCCAGTTCGTCCTCGGTCGTTCCGGGGACGACGGTGCTCTTGACCACGACGAGGTGGTAGCCGTCTTTCTCGGCGAGTGTTTCGCCGATGGATTCAGCGCCGGCTTTCATTGCACCGAGGTCGATGCTCCCGTCGTCGTTGGCCGGCGTCGGGAGCGCCAGGAAGGTGACGTCGGTGTCGCGGATGGCGTCGTAGTCCGTCGTCGCCCGGAGCCGGTCGCCGCCGTACAGCGACACCATCGGGTCCAGGCCCGGTTCGTGAATCGGGGCATCCCCGTCATTGATGGCGGCGACGATGTCCTCGTCGATGTCGATCGTCGTGACGTCGTGACCGAGGTCGGCGAAACAGGCGGCGATCGTCGTGCCGACGTAGCCGCTGCCGACGACGCTTAGATTCATCGTTCCAGACGTTGCTAGCCGGGGCCTTCAGGATTCGGTTTGTCCGAAATCATGGACAAACGTTTTGTTGACGGGTCAGTGAGATGGTACGCATGCAAGCCGTGGTGCTGGCCGCGGGCGAAGGGACGCGCCTGCGACCGCTAACTGAGGACAAACCGAAAGGGATGGTCGAAGTCGACGGGAAACCCATCCTGACTCACTGTTTCGAGCAACTGGTCGAGTTGGGGGCCGACGAACTGCTGGTCGTCGTCGGCTACATGAAAGAGACGATCATCAGTCACTACGGCGACGAGTTTCAGGACACGCCCATCACTTACGCCCACCAGCGTGAACAGAACGGACTCGCGCACGCGTTGTTGACCGTCGAGGAACACATCGACGACGACTTCATGCTAATGCTCGGGGACAACGTCTTCCAGGCGAACCTCGAAGACGTAGTCAACCGCCAGTACGAGAGTCGTGCAGATGCGGCGTTCTTGGTAGAGGAAGTTCCCGAAGAGGAGGCCTCCCGCTACGGCGTCTGTGATACGAACAAGTACGGAGAAATCGTCGAAGTGGTCGAAAAGCCCGACGACCCGCCGTCGAACCTGGTGATGACCGGCTTCTACACGTTCACGCCAGCGATTTTGCACGCCTGCCATCTCGTGCAGCCCTCCGATCGCGGTGAGTACGAGATCAGCGAGGCGATCGACCTGTTGATTCAGAGTGGCAGGACGATTGACGCCATCCGGATGGACGGCTGGCGTATCGACGTCGGCTATCCCGAGGATCGCGAGGAAGCAGAGCGGCGACTGAAAGCCGCCCGTGGTGAGAGTGAAACCAGCGACGCCGGGGAAAACGCGGACGCGACGACGATTTGAAACAGAAAACCGTTTAGACAACGACGGGAATCAGTTCTCCTATCGCTCTCGCAAGCGGGAGTGCATATTCGGCGTACTGGAAGTAGACGAAGCCAGTGAACAGCAGGAAGAGCGTGGTAAGCGCAGCCGGCAGCGCCAGCACGACGGCACCGAAACGAACGCCCAACCGAAATCCAACCCCCTCCACCAGCGACCAGACGGCGATCAGTGTCGCACTCGCTAATCCGACGAGCGCGTACAACTGCATCGCCTCGCCCAAGGCGAGGTCGAGCCAGCCATGTGCACCGAAGAAGACGACCGCTCCGACGAGAGTGAGACCGAGATACGATCCAGCTAGGTATCGCCAGTTGGCGCGTGCGACACGGTGGACGGCCCCGAGGCGACCGACGCCGTACAGTCCCAGCGGAACAATTGGGAGAAGGTACCGAACGGTAATCTGTGCATACAACGGGAGCCTGGTAATGTACACCAGAACAAACAAGCACCCGACAGTGATCGCGAGGAGATCAGTCTGACGCTCGGGGCGCTGGAGATCAGACAGCAGTGCGTCCACCGACGGATTTGCCAAGGCTTTGCGTCCAGCAACCCCGATGGCACCGACGAGTGCGCCCGCCAGCGGGACGGCTTCAAGGAGCGCGAGTTCGATCGCCTCCTGTTCGTTCACTCCGTATTTGACGTACGTCGGGATTCGTCCGCTCCTGATAAACGTGTGATAGAGTCGTTCTGGTTCGTCGATCACGATCTCGATCCCACCACCGAAAAGCGACCAGATTTTCTCGAGTGCCCATAGGGCCCGATCGACGACTGCAGTCCCGAGCCCGCTGATCACTGCGATGAGTGCACCGACGAGTCCGACCGGAATCGTCGGTATGGCACTCGAACGGTCGAGATTGGGCGGCGCACTATCGGCGCTAGACGACCCTGTGGTCGTCGAAGCGGAGCCAGCAGCCGGCGTCGTCGTTCCCGTGGCCGTACCGGTCTGTGTCGCAGTCTCTCCTGTGCCTTCGCTACCAGATCCGCCAGTAGCCCCATTTTGGGCGTTTGCCCCCGGATCAATCTGTCCGGAGTAACTAGAGAGGGTCCGCGGTGGTTCCAGTGGGTTGCCAGCGATCGCGAGATTCGTCAATAGGAACGGCGTCAATGCCAGTAGGAACACGAGACCGACGACAGCGAGGTCGCGTGGACGGTTGGACGGTGCCGTCAAGAAGTCCAGCGGAACGAGTGCAGCGAACAGGATCAACGCCTCACCGCCGTGTAGCCAGGTGAGCAATCCGACAGTCGTGTACGACAGTGAGCGAGCGCCGAGCGCCCGCCAGTTCGAGTCAGTCGCCCGAGCGACGTAGAAGGTCGCCAGTAAGGTGACGACGGCCAGCGACGACAGGACGTGTCGCTTCGGAATGGACGCCCAGAACCCGAGTGGCGAGGCCACCACGACGAACAGTCCGATCACTGCGCCACTCCGCCGTCCGTGAACGTGAGCCAAGAGTCGATAGAGTCCGACGGCGACGAACCCGGCTGCGAGCATCGAGGTGATCTGGAGCGCCATGAACGGACGCCAGGTGCTGTCCAGTGGTGTCGCGTTCACGACGTTCAGCAGAAACACGATCAATGCAGCCACAGCTCCGCCGACGGTCAGCGACTGATGACAGTCAACGAGGTGACCGAGTCGATCGGCCAGTAAATAAACGAGCAGACTGAATCCGGCGGCGAGTGCGAGGCGCAGGTCGAACAGCCACGAAACGGCTTCGAGGAGCCAGAGGACTGGCAACGCGAGAAAGACGTGTGCATAGTTCCGGCCGTACACCGCACCGTCTGAGACGTACAGTCCAGGTTGTGACCCGAACGTGAGCGAGTACTGGAGAGAGCGAACGTCCAGGTGCCCGCTGGAGACGGCTGCGAGCGCGTTCCCGATCGCGTACGTGTCAGTAATGAACACGCCGACTCGCCAGTAGAGGGCGAGAAACGTGAGTGACGCGAGGAAGAGAACGGTACCGAGCCGATCACCGAATACGACCCGGGCAGCCCATCGAGACCAACGGTGAATCGGTTTCCACACACTGTGGCGACCGGTCATCTGTGTGAACGATGGTACTTCCACATTGACGACTCTACACTGCTCAGACTAAGAGTTTACCTAATCCCGACACGTTTTTGTCGTCACTATCAGTCCACTCGACAATGCGAATCCTCGTGACGGGCGGAGCCGGATTTATCGGCGGACATCTTGCCGAACGGTTCACTGTCGAGGGCCACGACGTCACCGTGATCGACAATTTCGACCCGTTCTACGACGTTCGAATTAAAGAGCATACAGTCGAGCAGTGTCGAAATGTCGCGAGCGAGGACGACGGTACGTATCAGCTCGTCAAGGGAGATATCCGTGACGCTGAACTCGTTTCTGAACTCGTTGCTGAGACCGACGTCGTGTACCACCAGGCTGCACAAGCTGGCGTTCGTCAGAGCGTCGAGAATCCCCGAAAGTACGACGACGTAAACGTCGACGGAACGCTGAACGTTCTCGACGCAGCCCGGTCAACCGACGTCGATCGGGTGGTTCTCGCCAGTTCTTCCTCAGTGTACGGGAAGCCACAGTACCTTCCGTACGACGAAGACCATCCCACCACGCCGGTCAGCCCCTACGGCGCTTCAAAACTCGCCGCCGAACGCTACGCCATGGCCTACAACGAGGTGTACGATCTCCCGGCAGTCGCGTTGCGATACTTCACGGTCTACGGCCCGCGGATGCGCCCGAACATGGCAATCTCGAATTTCGTCTCGCGATGTGTGAACGGGAATTCGCCCGTAGTCTACGGCGACGGCACTCAGACGCGGGATTTCACGTACATCGACGACATCGTCGCTGCGAACCAGACGCTGTTGACGACCGACGCGGCCGACGGCGAGGTGATGAACGTCGGAAGTACGGACAACATCGAGATCCGAACCCTGGCCGAGGAAGTGCTGGCTCAGCTCGCACCGGAGCTAGAACTCGAATTCGACGACCGACACGACGCGGACGCCGACCACACGCACGCAGACATCGAGAAAGCGAGCGACTTGCTCGACTACGCCCCGACGTACACCATACGGGAAGGCGTCGAACAGTTCATCGAATGGTACCAGGACAACCGCGACTGGTACGAATCGCTCGTCTTGTCGTCGTGATGGTCACTGCACTTCCGACGTCCATCCGCCGGCATGACCGTGGTGGGGAAAATATAATGAATGATAACTGTCGCAGGAATTATATTCGGAGGATGGTTTGTTTCGGGTAATGGCGACAGGGCTGCGGTATCGAATATTTAGTGTCACTGGCTGTGCGGGGTTTACCGCCTTCGCAGTCTGGTTCGCCAATCTCCAGTTCGTCCAGCGGGCCTTCAGTCAGGTCCCGTATTTCGGTCGGCCAGCCCCAGTAGTCCTCGCCAACGGTGATCTGGGATTCGCGATCACGACGACTGTCCTGGTGATGCTCGGGGCTATGTGGCCGGTGTTCAAGCCACAGCCGCGTCGAATCCTCGACACACTGCTTCTCACCCAGAAGCGCGTTTTTCTCTCGATGGTCGGGCTCGCTGCGCTCGGATACTTCAACTACAGCTATCGACTGCCCCGGTCGACGCTGATAATCGCGACGGTGATGTTACTGCTGTGGCTCCCCGCTTGGACTGCGGCCATCAGGCAGCGACCAACGACAAGATCGCGAGCGATCATCGTCGGTGACGATCCCACTGCTATGGAAGCGATTCTCGAGAGCACAGACCTGCCAATTCTCGGTTATGTTTCACCGCCGCCCTCCTACGAAGTGTCAAGAAGAATGTCAATGGGCGCTCCAGAGATATCGGACGGAGGGGCGATCGAGACAGAGCTGGACCAACTGAGTTGTCTCGGTGGTCTATCACGACTCGACGAAGTATTTATCAAACATAATATCGACACAGCATTGTTAGCGTTTAGTAATGCCGACCGAGCCGAGTTTTTCGGCGCACTCGACGCCTGTTATGACCACGGCGTCACTGCGGTAGCCCATCGAGGCCATGCGGACAACGTCCTTACGACGGGTTTCGCTGGTAGTGACCTCGTTGAGGTCGATCTCGAACCGTGGGACTGGCAGGATTACGTCGCTAAACGCGCGTTCGATATCACGTTCGCAGCAATTGGGCTGTTTGTGCTCTCTCCTGCTGTCGTCGCTATTTCGGTTGCAGTCAAGATCGACAGTCCAGGACCGGTACTGTACAGTCAACAGCGAACAGCCGAATTCGGGGATACGTTCACCGTCTACAAATTCCGTAGCATGATACCGGAAGCGGAGGCCGAAACTGGTGCCAAATTATCGGAAGAAGATGATGGGGACTACGATCCCCGGGTAACCCGCACAGGCCGATTGCTTCGACAGACGCATCTCGATGAGATTCCCCAGTTGTGGTCGATCCTGATCGGAGATATGAGTGTTGTCGGACCGCGACCCGAGCGGCCCGAGCTTGATAGTGATATGGAGTCGGGAACTGATAAATGGCGAAGTCGATGGTTCGTGAAGCCAGGGCTCACCGGTCTCGCTCAGATTAACGAGGCCACGGGCTATAATCCAGAAGAGAAACTTCGCTATGACATGGAGTACATTCGACGCCAATCGTTCTGGTTCGACCTGAAGATCGTCATCAGACAAATTTGGATTGTTTTAAGTGATGTTACCAAGACAGCTACCGGAGCCGATGAGGAACAATAGATGAGGATCCTTCGGGTCGCCCAAAAAGCATATCCTGACGTGACTGGAGGCGGGGCATATCACGTCCACGCGATGAGTCGCGACCAGGCAGCGATGGGACACGACGTGACTGTGCTGACGGTCAACCAAGGCGACGACCGGCCGGCCACAGAAGAACGCGACGGGTATACAGCCGTCCGGTACCCTGCAACGGTCGAACCGCTCGGAAACGAGATATCCCTTGGCCTCGCCAAGCATCTTCGCAACGCCGACGAATTTGACGTCATCCACGCACACTCGCATCTCTACTTCTCGACGAACCTGGCAGCGCTGCAGCGGCGGTTGGGAGACGTCCCGTTGGCAATCACGAACCACGGGCTGTATTCCCAGAATGCCCCCGAATGGGTCTTCGACTTGTATCTGCGAACGCTCGGCCAATGGACGTTCAATCAGGCTGACGTGGTGTTTTGTTACACCGATGAAGACCGAAATCGAGTTCGGGATTTCGGCGTGGATTCACGGATCGACGTCGTGGCGAACGGCGTGGACACGGACCGATTCACGCCTGAAGGACCAGCGAGTAATCGGATCGATCATGACGGGGCGGTGGTGCTGTTCGTCGGACGGTTAGTCGAGGGCAAGCGACCGCAAGACGCGATACAGGCGGTCTCGAAACTCGTAGACGATCAGGACGTGCAGTTGTATATGGTCGGAGACGGCCCGATGCGTGCCGAGCTCGAGGGACTGGCTGGCCCGGCAGTCGATTTCCTCGGGCAGGTCCCGTACGACGAGATGCCGGAGATCTACCGAGCTGGCGACGTTCTCATTCTGCCGAGTCGGGCAGAAGGGTTGCCACGGACCGTTCTGGAGGGGTTTGCATCCGGTGTGCCGGTCGTTTCGAGCCACCTGGAGCACACTGCATCGATCGTCCGGAAAGGTGGACAGACCGCCCCAGTCGGAGACGTAAACGGGTACGCCGACGCACTGCAGAACGTTCTGGCTAAGGGAGAATCCCTCGGACAAGCCGGACGGGAGACTGTCGTCGAGGAGTATCGCTGGCAAGAGACCGTCGAGCACACGACCCGAGCGCTCGAAAGTCTACTGTAGATAGCCGAGGTCTTCGAGTCGGGCTTTCGTCTGTTCGTCCATCGAGACGTCGTCGGAGTAGTCGGCGTGTTCGAACGAATCGAGCCACTCGTCTAACTGCGCGTCGAGTTCGTCGCCGACGTCACCGTGCGTGTCCGCAATGTCTTGCGTTTCACCCGGGTCGTTCCGGATGTCGTAGAGTTCCCGTGACCCGTCAGAGCCTCGAATGTACTTGTACTTCGCCGTGCGGATCGCCCTGAGCGACCGGTCGTACTGTCGAACGCTGTCCGGAAGTTCGCCAACACGCTTTTTCAGTGCGTCCATCGAAGGCTGTGGAGCCAGATACTCCGCGATAGCGTACTCACGGGTCTCTGGAGCGTCGGGGTGGAAAGAGATGCCCTGGAACTGTTCGCGAGCAGCCGGGGCATCGATATCGAGAACGTCGAGGATCGTGGGAGGGAGGTCGATGAGCTGGACGAGGTCGTCGACGGACTTGTCCTCGAAGGGGCCGCCGTGGACGAACAGCGGGACGTGAAGGAGCGTATCGTAGAGCGCGTACTGGTGGTCCATCAGCCCGTGCTCGCCGATGTTCTCGCCGTGGTCGCTCGTGACGACGAACAAGGTCTCTTCCCACTCACCTGCAGCTTTGAGTATGGCGACGACTTCCTGTATTCGCTCGGAAAGGTAGGAAATCTCGGCTCGGTAGAGCGCCCGGAGGATTTCGAAGTCCTCGTCGGCCATCTCGTTCGTTCCGGCGATGTACTCCCACGCGTCCTGTGAAACCTCCATCGCCTCCTCGTACGTGACTCCGCCCGGAAGATGGTCTATGGCGTGTTCTTTCGAGGGTCGGTATTCGAGATGGGGTTCGAGGTAGTTGACGAACAAGAAGAACGGCCGCGAATCGTCTCTGGTGTCGAGCCAGTCGTTGATCCACTCGTTCGTGCGGGCGGCGCCGTCGTCGTCGGTCTTCCTGAAGAACTGACCGTAGATCGCGTTCGCGAGATTCGAGACGGGATTGCCTTCGAAGAGCGCTTTCGCGGCTCTGGTGATCTTGTCGAGTCCTTCTTCTTGGCGGGCGATGCGCCCGAGATCCGTATCAGATTGGACGTACTGCCACGTCTTGTAGAACGTCTCGAAGCACTGGTTGAAGCCGAATTCTTCGCTGATCCATGTGTTGTTCGACACGGCAACTGTTTCGTATCCCGCGTCACGGAATACCTCGGCAAGTACCGAAACGTCTGGTTCTAGTTGTTTGTGATCCGCGTGTGCGCCGTGTTTAGAGGGATAGAGACCAGTAAAGATGGAAGCGTGTGATGGCAGCGTCCATGGACTCGCGCTAAATGCCCGATTGAATCGCGTCGCGTCCTCTAGGATACAGTCAAGTTGCTGCGAGGCGTTCTCCCGAGCAGTGTCCATCACAATGAGCACGACATTCCTCACATCAGATAGTTGTCCAGGCTGATCCATAAAGTATTCACCGCTACTAAAACGGACGGCTTGATTTTTCTGGTGTCGTTACGACAACCGTATAACGAAGCCTTCCCGACAAAAGATAGGGATTCATAAGCGAACAGAACAAATTGAAAGTAGCCTCAGACTGTCAGCGACTATGGACCTCTTGATACTGACCGACTGGGAGTTCCCGTGTGATGAGCCGTTCATGCGTGAGGTCTACGCGAAGCGGTGGCAGGATGCTGGACACCGCGTGACCTGGATTATGCGCCCCTCGGGGAACGACGCCAATTCCCAAGAGACGTGGCATGGGAGTCCGGTATACGTGGCCCCTGACCACGTCTACAGGTACCGCAATGTTCTGGGCGTCGGTTCCGCGGCTGGGACGAAGTGGCTGGAGTCAATATGGGACGCTGAAGGGGGGTTTGACGTCGTACAGGTCCGTAACGACCTTGCGGCGATGCCCCCTGCCCAACAGCTGGCGAGTACCCACGATATTCCGTTGGTCTTCAGACACTCCCATCTCAAAGCTGAGACGCTTATTCTGGGTTACAGGGAAGGGGTGGATGGATACGGACTAATCGACTATGGAAAGGGGTTGTTTGGGAGAACAATTCGGGACAGACTACTCGCGGATGTTGATGCGGTATTCACGATTAGCAACGCAATGTCGCAGTATCACCGGGAAGTGCGAGGAATCGAAACACCGCTGTATTCGGTCCCCATGGGGGCAGACACCACTCTCTTGGCGGACGAAATAGACCCTGAACCGTTCTGCTTGCGCTACGGCCTCCCCGTGGACGAGTACCTAATATACATGGGGAGCATGAATCCGCTCCGTAATCTCGAGTTTCTGTTCAGGGTGCTGTCGATCGTTCGCGAGTCAAAACCCGAAGTGAAACTCGCCCTTGTCGGCGGCCGGGACGAACGACAACGGGAGCGGTTACGATCACAAGCTGAGGCGCATGCAGTTGGCGACGCGACCGTGTTCACTGGATGGGTGAATGAGACAGACTTACACCGTGCAATCGTGGGCGCAGCACTGGGGCTGTCCCCCCTCCCACCGAACAAGGTATTTCGAACGAACTCCCCAACGAAGGTGCTCGAATACCTAAACCTGGGAACACCAGCAGTGACGACACGGACGCCGGAACAGGTCGATATGGTCGAGTCGAACGGAGCAGGGAAAGCTGTCGATTACACCCCCGAAGCGTTTGCCGACACTATCTTGGCCTTTCTAAACGATTCAAACGCTAGACGAGAGATGGGCTCTGCTGGACGGGAGTACATCGCCAAAAACAGGAGTTACTATTATCTCAACAAAACTGTGTTAGAAAAATATAAGAGCATAATCGGGACATAGTATTGTTTGACAAGTAGACAGCTGTTTTGGAAGGTTAATTAATTGTTGAGTGTTTCGCTAGCGAACGAAACTCCGCAGCCAATTCAAGTCAAATTTTTTATATTTTCGAAAAAGTAACAAAGCTCATCGTTTAAGCTCTTGAAAAACCATACGACAGCACACTTATTTCCGTGTGGCTACACCTTGAATTGAAGCCAGGCTCGTGGTAGTACAGTTTGGGATATTTGATTCCATTGACCAGAAACTCGGCGATCACTGTTTCGCCGAATACAATCGGATTCGGAATTTTCCCAGATTTTGGCTAGAAATCAGCTTACAGGACCATATTGAGAACGTTTGACACCTATTTGTCAAATGTCCAAAAATATTCGACAGAGATGGTCCTGCAACGTACGATTGAGTACCTAGTGCCGGCGCCGACTCGGGTGCAGACTCCACAAGATCCAGATTAACCACTCTCTCCTACCGCTGAGGTTGGCGGTTTTTGCTATGAAATCACACCTCACTGTTCACATTCAACTAAAAACTGCTCTGTAGGATCGCTAGACGGCGTTGCGACAATCTCGTTATCTTCGTAAAAAGCGAAGAGACAGATTGCTTTGATGTCTAAACTTTCTCTCTTCACCCGTGATTCGGTGTCGAAAGCTAAAAGAGTTGTCGAGATTCCAGACGAACCTGCCGAGTGGGCGATGGTCGCGCTCCAAGCACTGCGAATCGAACTTGGGAAATCCTACCGCCAAACAATCGATAACTCGAGCGAAATGTCCGGGATTCTCGAGGAAATCGGACTTACGCGTCTTCCTCACTACACGATTTTCCGTGATTGGTTCGAGAACATCACGATGGAGACCTACCGCGCGTTTCTCGGCATATTAGCCGAGAAACGCTCTAGCCACCGCAATCGATGCAACTGGTTTCGACCGCGACCAACCGTCACGCCATTACGCCCAGCGAGCACACTACAACGTTCGCTCGCTGAAAGTCACCGCCCTCATGGACGTGAAAACGCTGCACGTCTTCGATGTCCACTGTACCACAACGAAAAAATACGATGGCAAGATAGGCCCGCAGGTCGCTCGGCGCAACGCCGAGGACCTGCGGTTACTGGCTGCTGACCGCGGCTATGATGGAA
This sequence comes from Halorientalis brevis, assembly GCF_042678165.1. Lineage (GTDB taxonomy): Archaea > Halobacteriota > Halobacteria > Halobacteriales > Haloarculaceae > Halorientalis > Halorientalis brevis. The sequence continues at coordinate 536,245 of NZ_JBHUDJ010000001.1, forward strand.
ACTGTTCCATGACGAACTTCGTGAGGATGGGATTCGTCCGCTGATCAAACACCGTATCTACTCGTCGCTGGATCTCGCGCACAACGCCCGGATGAGCTGTCTCTGGTACAATCGCCGCTGGATGGCTGAAACCGTCTTTTCCTCGATCAAGCGCACGCTCGGCTCCGCCGTGCGTGCGCGGAGCTGGCACCTGGAATGCCGTGAGATGGCTCTCAAAGGTGCCGTTTACAACCTTCGTTGAGCAGTCAGATACCCGGTTAATTAACCGCCGTCGCCGGTTTCTGCGTGCTGAGTGGCCGAGTGAAAACACCGAAATCAAGCTCCGTGTAGCGATCCTACGAAGCACTAAAAAACCGCTCTTTCTGGAAGAGACAATGCTTATATATGCTCTTGATAACTATGTAAGCCGAAAATGTCGAAGAGAGTTGGGATTGTGACCAATCCATTAGACCACGGAATGGCAGGAAACATGACTAACATGAGGATCTGTCGAGAACTAAAGCGACGTACCATTGACGACCTTGAGTTCGTATATATCCATACGGACCAATCTGATCTTGATCTGTATAATAACGTGGATGAAGCAATTGTACCGAGGGCACCGATTCTGTTTCTGCGAGAGGTAGCGAAGTTAGATCTCGATCTGATTTACTATCCTCAATTTCCGTGGCTCCGACCGGGATTTTTTTTGACTGATACAAAGAAGGTAGTCAGGTTATACGGAGACTTACCGTTTACCTGCCCATCTTATGTCTCATGGCAATCCCGGATGAAAAAGTACGCTTATGCGGCCTTCTATCGCAAAACTGGTCTTGCAAATAGGGTAGATCAATACGTAATTCCGTCCGGGAGTCTTCGCCAAAGCAAAAGAAGGTCGCTTGATATCTCGGATGAAAAGTTTACTACGGTACCGCTTGCACATGGAATGACGTTTGACAAAATAAACGACAAAGAAATTGAAGAGATACTCAACTCTTTCAATCTAAAGGAAGGGTATATTCTTGACGTCGCGTCCACTAACAAAATAAAGAATGTCTCTTCACTTATTAGAGGAGTCTATCAATTACAAGAGCGGGGTATAGATGCACCTCATCTTGTCATTGCGGGTGATTGGTTGGGGTCCGATGTTAGTGACCTTGGCCGTGAATTATTGGGAGACGGCATCACCTTCACAGGGTACCTAGAAGCGGAAGAGCTAAAAGCGCTGTACAAAGGAGCGAAGCTCTACGTTAACACCTCACTTCATGAAACCTTTGGAATAACTAATTTAGAAGCAATGGAGGCGGGACTCCCCGTAATAACGAGCGATAAGTACGCGATTCCAGAAGTCGTTGGCGATGCAGCGTATTTTCTTGAAGATCCCGAAGATCCCAAAGAAATTGCTGATGCGATCGAACACTTCCTATGTAACGAGGAGATCAGGGAAGAATATATTGAAAAGGGAAAAAATCGAGCAGATAAGTACTCTTGGAAACGAACGGTTGATGAATTACTAGATGTCTTTTATTCTGTCCTGTGATCATTCGATTATAGGAAATGAATTATAATACTTGGAGTGGACTCATCAAGGAATGGAATCTGCCGATCAAAAGTGTTATTCGATGATAGTTGATTTCGTAAGTTATGTTGATCGTGATGGGATTGGACAGTCTTGACGCTGATACCCTACAGCGATATACAACTCCCTCCATCGATACGATAAGTGAAGAAGGCGAGGGTGGTCGGATGGAAACCCCGGACGGCCTCAATCGAGATGAGCTGAACACGCAGCTGCTGTGGCCTTCGATGCTCGCCGGACAAAACCCGCGGGATCTCTTTCCGTCATATTACGAGGACAACAGTCAGTCCACCAAACACTGGAACACAAAGGTCCTGTCTAATCCGCTCGTACGGAGAATAGAACGCGAGGTCTCGAATATCGCCTCAAGCAAGGCCAAGCGCTACCTAAAGAGCCTGCTGGCACAATTTGGCTACGAGAAAGAACATGTCGGTGAAAACAGACTCGCGGAAGCGGGTTCCCTCCTCGACTCCGCGGCCGCACCGCATCTGATCTCCGTTCCCGGAATCAGCGAGGACGACATGAACCGCGATCTAAAAGGCATGATCGCACCGAAGTCGGCTCGTTCGGAAGGAAGGTCAGGATACGAACCGGCGGGTGATATCTCATTGTTTGAACAGAAAGCTCTCAGCGCTGACGCCAACCGACTAATCCGATTTCTGAACGCTATCGCGTCGCGACGGCACGACTTCGTTATGTGCCACTTCTTCAGTCTCGATCTCGTGCAGCATGTGTGGGCGGACACGCCACCGAAGCTACAGCGGTGGTACGGACTCTACGACGACTTCGTCCGCCGCGTCCGGCAAACGCTCTCCGAGGACGATACACTAGTCCTCGTCTCGGACCACGGAATGGAGAAAGAAGGTATTCACTCAAAACGAGCCTTCTATGCGAGCAACAGGCGGCTATGGAAGGACACACCACGAAAGATGGAGGACCTTCGAGAAGTGCTCGAGTCAGAACTGCCACGGCATTCGCCGGCCGACGGTGAGCAAATGGACGATTCGGCACAGATCACCAATGATACGAAGGAACACCTCAGTAAGCTCGGATACTTCAGCTGATGACGCCGTACAGCATTGACTAATAGGAAAGGTTCTATACTTCTAATGATCTCTCAGAACCAAAAACGAACAGTTGATGCACTTACTGAGTCTGGGTCAGTGCGACATCGATTCCTCCAGTGGATATTGCTACTCTACGTGCCAGTGTCGCTGGGATACTGGATGTACGATCACCGCGTGCTCTACTATCTCGCATTACTGTTGCCGCTGGCTATCCCTCTGTTCATACGATACGTCAGTGATCTAGAGGCGTTCGTCGCCATTATACTAGTGGTGCTTTCTTTAATCTACTCGGCCCATCTCGTGGTCTACGACCTAGTTTTCTACACGGGTTACGTGACACTAATAAACTTTCTTCTCGCACTCGGCCTACTCAGGGCCCGGTTTTCACACCAGCTGTGGGATCTGATCACCCTCGCACTATCTATGTATGCTATCGTCGGCGTAACGGTGCTGGAGATTCCGAGCAACGACCTTATTGAGGTCGGAAGCAGGAACGTCATGGTTACGATCCTGTTCTTCTTCGCGAGCATGGGCCATCTGTATCGGGTGAGCGACGGAATCGAGAGCGAATTGCTCGCCGTAACGAGCGGCGGAACGACCATCATCGCCATCTTGATGGTCGGCGGTAGAACCGGTGTTGCGATCGGAATCGGACTGCTGACGATCTATTTAGTCCACTTCCTGAGCCACACGGGCGCCAGCTTCACGATGCTCTCTGTCGCCGGCACTATCGCCCTCATCGCCACACTGAGCGGTCTCATACTTGCCAGTAACGTCCATATATTGTCAATTGAACGGTTGCTGAATCGAGGTCTGGAAACACCCCGATGGCGGACTTGGTCCACCGGCATACGTCAGTTGAGCGCGAAGAGTTGGTTGATCGGGGGGCCCCCGGGCTGGCCGCGGCGGGAAACAGGAATGCTGTTCCACAACTCATTCCTGCGGGCGCTGATGGTGTACGGTGTCGCCGGATTCATTGGACTGTCTGCCGGTGTCCTCTACCTTTTATACAAATACGCCAGGACAGATGCGAGTCTTACGTTCCTTGTCTTCCTGCTCGGGTTCAGGATCACGTTCGACTCCCACTTCATCGCCCCCTATCTCGGCATACTAGTCTTCCTTCTATTCATATTCCCGAAATTCGACTAGTCCTACTTCGGTCAGTTGAGGTCTCAGGAGAAGCCAGGGATGACACCAAACCAAAAAAAATTATTCACGCTGACAGAGTAAGAGTGGCAGACAGTACTCTCTATGACTGATTCGATCCTATTAATTACAGTCGACTGCCTCCGGGCGGACCACGTCAGTGGGTATGGATACTACCGGGCGACGACACCGAACGTTGACAAACTGATCCGCGGTGGGACGAAGTACACCCACGCATTCAGCAACGGACCGGGCACCCGGTTCGGGTTCAAGTCGATCCACGGCGGCGTCCATCCTCTCCGAATAGAGGGAGCAGGACTACCGAGGCACGCCGGTAAGACCGTTGCTGAACTACTCAGCGAGCGGGGATACCAGACCGGTGGGTTCTCGGACAATCCGTTCGTCTCGAGGTACTTTAACTATCACAGAGGATTCGATGAGTTCGCCGACTACACGCAGTGGATGAACGGGAAGAGCAGCACTACTCTCCATGATCTGAACCACATCGTTCGACAGAGGATCGGGAAATCGATCCCAAAAGGACACGTCTATGACGTCCTCAAGTGGGGCTACGATTCACTGATTAAACTCGTTGAGAGTAGAGGCGCGAACGTGAACTCGAACGATGAGGCAGTGGTGAGTCACGCCCTCAAGTGGATTGCCGAGGCCAACGAGCGGGACGATCCATATTTCGCCTGGGTCCACCTGATGGACGCGCACCACCCATACGGATATTTCCCTGAACATCGGCAATCACTTGATGTTCCATCGGACAGAGATCATGTCCGAATGCCGTCTGTTGATCCAGGGTCGCCCCCGTCAAAGAAGCTAGTCGACGCGTACGACTCGAACGTCCGGAATGCTGACGACCACGTTGGACGGCTCCTCCGTGAAGTCGAAAATGAACCAATGGTGGTTTTAACCGCTGATCACGGGGAGGAACTGGGACTCCATAACCGGTTTCACAAGGAGTCCGTGTACCAGTCGATGGCGCACGTACCACTAATCGTCGACGCGCCGGACTTCGAAGCAGCCGAGAGTAACGCCACCGTTAGTCTGATAGACGTTCCCGCGACGATAGCCCGTCTTGCCGATGCAGACGTTCCGGCCAGTTGGGACGGAATGGACATTAGGGATCGAACGAGCGAGGAAGAGGTGTTTCTCGGCTTCGAGAACAACGAGGGCGTCTCCGCCGCCGTCATCCACAAACAGTGGAAATACATGCGGCAACAGGATTCGCTCGGGACTCCCCCAGAAAAGGAATTACTTTTTGATATTGTCGCCGATCCCGAAGAATCGTATAACCAAATAGATGACGCGGAGACAGTCTATCGGGAACTGCGCGACGTGTGTCAGGACTACATTCACGAGATCGGGAGCTCCAGGCTTAAAGCCGAACGTGAACTCTGGGACGCCAGCAAGAACCTCTCGAAGACTGTACGAGCATCGGATAGCGAGGCCCAATTAGAGTCACCGGACAGCATTGACCAGCGGTTAGAGGACCTCGGGTACAAATAGGAGAGTGCCCGCCCGAGTTGCTTCTGAATTACCGGAGGCTCCGGAACAAGTCAAGGACTTTGGCCGCCACATCGTTCCATGTTGAGAACCGAACCGATCGATCTTGTCGTGACTGACGGCGGTGCAGGCCATTTGAGAGAACCTCTTGTAATGCGGCCATAAGTCCATCCGTGGTATTGTCCTCGTATACGTAGCCTGCCCCGTCTGGTACAATCTGCGGGACACGTCCGATAGCGGGTGCGACAGAATAGGTGCCGCAGGCGAGGGCTTCTTTCAGTGCGATCGGGTGATTCTCCATCGCAGAGGCGAGGACGAAGACGTCGCTAGCGTTCAGGTGTCGCGGAATCAACTCGTGATCCACACGACCTTGGAAGTGAACTGGTGTCGTCTCAAGGATCAGGTCCGCGAGCCTTTCGAGTTCAGCCCGCTGTGAGCCGTCGCCGAGGATCACCAGCGTCAGATCGAATCTCGATTCCAGCTGACTCACGGTCTCGATGATGCTGTCTACCTGCTTGACCGGTTCGAGGCGTCCGCTGAAGACCACGACTGTTCTGTCGCCACTGGCGTACCCCGGTCGATCAGACATGCCGAGATCCCGCGGCCGAAACACGTTAGGATCCACACCGGGATTGATAGTCTGGTTCGGAATCGAGAGAAGTGATTCGTCCGCATACTCCTCCTCACACCCACCCCAGAAGACCAGTCCGTCCGCTCGTTTCAAATATCGGTCGTACACCGGGTTCACGCGGCCGCGCACTGCGTAGACAAAGGGTGCGTCCGTGAGCGAGCGCAGTCGGCTGAGAACCGGACGACCGGTCGCATACACGACGTCGGCCTCCGCGAGAAATTCAGGTTCCCTGCGCCGGAGCCGGTGAATGAATAGCTCCTCATTGAGGTGACGTGTGATCTTCCCCACTGGTTCCGGAAGAGAATAGCTGAGATCGTATGCGTACGGACAATCGACACCGAGAGTCCAGGTTTCTTGGGGAATATCGTCGCTGTCGTTTCCGATCGTGGCGTAAGAGACTTCATGGCCCAATTTCGAGAACTCCTCACCGAGTGTCAGATCGTTGATCTCGGCGCCGCCTCGAACGTGGCCAAGGTGGGTTGAAACGAAACGGATCGTGAGAGACATGTTGTGGTTTCGTAATGTATCTGTCTGCGGCCGAGATATATGAAGACCCCGCACTAAATTTGCACTATCATAAGGAATACGGTCCGTTATCCGGATCGAACCGCCGGTTGGTTCGGAACGTGACTACCGGATCGCTGACGTAGTTGACCGAACACCCCGCAAAGTACCGTCGCATCTTCTCGTCCATCGCGTCCAATCCGTAGTACTCGATGAACGAGTATTTTTCAACGGGTATCGTAGCGAGGTTTGAAAGAGCGGTCGAGAGACCTGTCGAACCAACCGACACGCACTCTACTTCCTCATGTCCGATCAGGTGCCAAACAAGGAGTTCCACCGGATAGTTGGCCTCGGTCAGTACCGTCACATCTCGGTCAGACAGGTCCTCGTATTGCTCTGTGCCCTCACCGGGATGTGGTTTCACCAGTACATTATACGTTTCACGGAGAGATTTCACGAGGGCTGCGGTCTTCTCTTGATAGACATGATCGGAGAGATAATTGTTTGCGACCAGTGGTTGCGTCACGAGGACGAACAATGGACGATCAGCCGAAATCTGATCAGAATTGATGTCCGGCTCAAAGACCGCAGTTAATAATTCTACGTGAGCATAGAATTTGATCTTTCGGGTTTCAGCGTCCGGATAGACACTATTGAGATTGTCTGGCCGCATACAGTAGACACCATCAACGGCCCCACTCGAGAGTATGGTTTCCAGCGTCAACGGGAAGAAAAATTCGCTTAGGTTGCTCCTGTCCTTCAGTCCCTCCTTCATGTACAGGCTTATTCCCTCCTCGAAATGATACAGTCTCACCCTAGTGTGGTTCCGTATCCAGACCAGTCCGTTGTTTAATACCGGCGACCGTGTAGCAAAAAATAAATTCATCTTGGATATGAATATACTTAGGCAAGCTAGGACAGTACTCATCAATAGAAGTGATACGTACGACAGCACCCTGTTCAGGCTAGATTGGATCGAATCGGGAACAAGAGGGAAGGGTCTGTGATTAATATTGAGTTTGTAGTTCCCGACAAAATGCCGGTCGAACGCCTCGTTAAGGGCAACCGCGTTCAGATCAGACACGCGAGATGCATTGAGTACTACCAGGATATTATGAGAATCCTCGAAATCTTCCGCAGCTATACAAGTTGCTTCTGCAACATGTAGACTAGATTCACAGAGGAAAATGTTCATCTCTTTACCTATGTTCAGCATTAGTATTAATAAATGGTGGGTTCGCATCAATATGTTGGATTGATCCAACTAGTGACAGTGTTTCCAAGATGTTGGTCATCACGACTATCCGATCTGCCACAATGGAAGCGCTTTACAGTTGGTATAGCGCCAACAATTAGTTACCATGTGATCACCGCGACTCAACCTGAGCGACAATCCAGAAGTTCTGCGCCCCTAGTGTCTCAAACCCAAGCGACCAAAGGAAGCGCGTCGGGCTAATCACCTTCCTGTTTTTGAAGCCGAATATTTTTCCCAGAATGGTTCGATGTACGTGAATTCCGAGACTGCAAACCCCGCTCGAGAGAGTAACTCGACTATCGTTTTCCGATCGAACCAGCAGGTATGTTCTGGATTAACCGGGACGTCACCCCGTAGTGCATGCTAGAACCGAGACACCGCCCATGGGTTTGGTGTCGTTAACAGAAGACGGCCGTCCGGTTTGAGATGTGCCCGAGCACAATCTAAGAACTTTCCGGGGTTCGCGAGATGTTCGATCAATTCGCCGGCAACAATCACGTCAAAATCTCTATCCAGACCGAATTGTTCTGCATTCTGATGTTTTACAGTGTATCCGCGTTCCTGAAGAATTCGAATGTCCTCCTCAAGAACGTCAATTCCAACTACCTCCCGACAGATGTCGCTTAGACGTTTGTGTAACCAGTTTTCGTTATTTTCATTCTCCACAGAGTGTTGAACACAACCCACATCAAGGACCACGTCTTCTGGCGACACCCGGTCGAGAATTGCGGGAATGCGAGAATTCATTGAGTATACCAGTAAAATGGACAACTATATTAAACATATTTCGTTGGGGTGAATGAAAAATTGCCATACCTAATATCCAATTTGGCCGTGGTGAATCGCCAGATGGTGCGTGATTTCACTGGTTCACTGCCTGCTTGATGTTGTAAACCGCACACATCAGAACGAGTTCTCGAAACTCACCGTACCAGGTTCGCGCGCACGGCGTCGCCGAGCGTGCGCTTGATCGTCGAGAAGACGGTTTCACACAGCGCTCGTTGCCGGAACACGCGGGGTTTGATCAGCGGTCTCACGCCTTCTTCGCGGAGTTTTTCACGTAACTCCATCCAGTCGTAGCCTTTGTCGGCAGCGAGGCTGGCGAGGTCGCCCGCGTTGCGGCGGGCGACCTGCCAGCCAAGCTGTGTGTCGTGCGTTTTCTCGGTCGTACAGTGAACGTATAGAATCGCGCGACTTTCTGTATCCGCGAGTGCAGTTGTTTTGAGCGTTTGAACGCGGTAATTCGTCCGGCGGCAGTAGTGTTTGCTCGCGTTCTCGCGGTCGAAAAATGTCGCGTCGATGGCAGCGTGACCACTCGGGTCGTGAGCTGCGCCGACAGGCGCAGCAGCACTCGCCAGAGTGCTGTCTTGATCCTGTCAAACCACTTCACTAGCGTCGAGTGATGCGGGAGATTGGCCACCTCGAGGCCGATCTCCCTGAGTATATGTGGCATCTCACTTAACAGGTCGAGTGTCTCCCGGTACGATTTCTCCAGGTAAATCCGCAGACAGCGCAGCAACAGTACCGCATACTCGGCGAAGCCGCCACCCCCTTCGGGGCGGCGACTTCGCCTTAGCCTCCAACAGCATTTTTAGCTAATTGGATCGCTTTGCTAGTGAAGCAAAAAATCGCAGACATGAACCATCGGCGGTTTCCCGCTTCACCTTCCTAGTTCTGACGGTAAACGGCGACGCCGTCATGCGATTCACCAGAGCCGAGTTCGTCATTGAACATGGGATAGGCAGTACAGATCTGGAAACAGTTGCTGTCGAAGATAATGTGAAAGAACGGCCGGACCAGCTTGGATACAAATAAAATCTGGAAAGATACCGCGAGAGATATCCTGCTGTATTGACCATTCTGATGTCAAGGATATCTGTCCTTGTCAAGGTATCCCTAGGGACTTCCATTACATCCAGCAACGTAACCTATACACTTGTGCTCAAAGTAGCCATGACAATATGTCTGATCAGATTCCGTTATTCGAAATCGCCTGGGACGAGCAAGAGATCCTGAATGCCGTCGAGTCGATTGGAAGGGGGGGGTACTGGGCAAAAGGGCCTTTCGTTGACAAATTCGAATCTCGGCTAGAGGAGTACCTCGACGTCGAACACGCAATCGTCGTCAACTCCGGCACGTCCGGCCTCGTGACGGCGCTGGAGGCCAGTGATATCGGACCCGGCGACGAGGTTATTGTCCCGTCGATGACTTTCATCGCGACGGCGAACGCGGTTCGACTCGTCGGTGCCGAGCCGGTTTTCGCCGACATCGACCGAGACACGTACGGACTGAGTCCAGACTCCGTTCGTGAGAATATCACCGAGGATACGGCGGCCATCATTCCCGTCCACCTATACGGCGCACCTTGCCGGATCGACCAGATCCAGGATATCGCTGCACAACACGATCTCACGGTCGTCGAAGACGCCGCCGAAGCGTTCGGATCTACGTACGAAGGCAAGAGTGTCGGGACCTTCGGCGACGCGGGAATACTCTCGTTTTGTCAGAACAAGATCGTAGTCACTGGAGAAGGAGGGGCAATAATCACCGACGACGACGAGATTGCCTCCAATGCCCGTCTCTATCGATCACACGGACGCGCCCCTGGAGACTACTTCGAGAGTGTCGGCTCGGGAGAGTACGTCGCACTGGGGACGAACCTCCGAATGTCCGACCTCACCGCCGCAATCGGCTGCGCACAGATGGACAAAGTCGACGAGTTGATCGGCAGCCGACAAGCTGCAGCCAAGTATATGAACGAGCAGCTAGCCGAAATCGACGGGGTCCAGGTTCCACGCCCAATCGACGGTGGTACACACGTCTATCAGCTGTACACTGTCGAGTTCGATTCCGGGATTGATCGCCAGATCGTGATTGACACGCTGGACGAACACGGAGTCTCCTCGAAAATCTACTGGGACACGCCGGTCCACGAGACTCACTACTATACAGAGACGATGGATGGCCCGTCGCCGAACACCCCGACGACGCAGGATGTAGCAGACACGATCCTGTCGCTGCCCATCTATCCGGATCTCACTCCCAGAAAGACCGATCAAATTGTTGCTGCGGTCAAAGATGGAGTTCGACAAGCACGGTAGCTGGCAGAGGTGTTTTTCGTCCCCACGTTCGATCAATGCCGAAAGAAAAACACTTCCCAACCGTCGTTCTTCTCAAGATATGGACTCTCTAGTAGGTAAGAACGTACTCATCACGGGCGGTTGTGGATCGGTCGGCTCCGAACTCGTTTCACAGGTGCTGAATGCTGATCCCGAAGTCGTTCGAGTGTTCGACAACGACGAAGCGTCCCTCTTCGACCTCCAGACGAACTATCAGGACGAGTCACGACTTCGATTTTTGCTTGGCGATATCCGCGATCGTGAGCGACTCAGGCTAGCGATCGAGGGAATCGATGTCGTGTTCCATGCGGCAGCGGTCAAGCACGTCGAGATCAACGAGTACAATCCGTTCGAAGCGGTGCAAACGAACGTCCAGGGGACGCAGAACCTCATTCGTGCTGCGATCGAGGAGGAAGTAGAGGCGGTCGTCGGGATTAGCACGGACAAAGCCTCGAATCCGACATCAGTGATGGGTGCAACCAAACTCCTGTCAGAGCGACTCATAATCGCTGCGAACAACTACAAAGGGGACAAAGACATCTGCTTCGGGTGTGTCAGATTCGGGAACGTTCTCGGTTCGAGTGGATCCGTGATCCCACTGTTCCTTGACCAGATCGAAGACGGCGGTCCAGTCACCGTAACAGATCCCGAGATGACACGGTTCATTATGCCGATCGCAGAAGCGGCCGGCCTCGTTATCAAAGCCTACGAACGGATGACGAGCGGCGAAATATTCGTTCTGAAGATGCCGGCGTTTCGAGTCGGAACCCTGGCCGAAGCGATGGTCGAAAAGTACGCACCTGCCGCAGGCTACAATCCCGACGACATCGAGATCGACATAGTAGGTGCCCGCCCGGGAGAACGAATTCACGAGAAACTCATTTCTGAGGACGAACGGCGACAGGCTCGCGAACTCGATAGTATGTACGTGATATTGCCGCAGATTGACGTCTCGGCGTACCAGGACATCGCGCACACCAATGCCGATCCCGTCAAGAACGCCTACACGTCGGCTGACGAGACATCACTCTCGAAAGAAGAAATCATCGAGAAAATCGATGACCACATGTCCCCTCACACCCTCTTATAAATGCGGGTATTACTCACCGGACTCGGATCGATCGGTCAGCGCCACGCAAGGTTGCTCAAAGAGTCATCTAAGGATATCGAGTTGATCGCGTATCGGAGTGGAACCTCGACGTCGGGGAACGATTTGGGGATTCGAGAGTACACACGGTTAGAGGATGCACTTGACACGGATCCCGATATCGCATTTATAACTAATCCGACAGCGAAACACGTCGAGACTGCTCTTTCGTGTGCGAAAGCAGATTGTGACCTCTTCGTAGAGAAACCACTCTCTCACGATCTGGATAGGATCGACGAACTGATCGCTATAGCTGACGAGAGAAACCTCGTCACCTACGTCGGTTGTCAGTTGCGGTTCGATCCTGTGTTGAACGCTACACGAGATCGGCTCGACGATGGAGAACTGGGTACCGTCATCTCGTTTCGTACGACTGCAGGATCGTACCTCCCCGACTGGCGTCCGGGTAGGGACTACCGCGACTCCTACAGTGCGGATCCCGATCGTGGCGGCGGTGTCGTCCTCGATCTGATTCACGAGATAGACTACTTACACTGGTTGTTCGGTCCGTTGCGGTGTATCGCCTCTGATCTCGGATACACGGACACACTGGACATTGAGTCAGAAGCTATCGCCGAAGCGATCGTGAGAACGTCGGATGACGTCCTTGGAAGTATACACCTCGACTACTGCCGGAGACAGCCACGGAGAACGCTCGAAGTCGTCTGCGAGAACGGAACACTTGTCGCAGACCTCGAAGATCGAATACTGACTGTCAAGTATCCGTCCTCGACCGAAACTGAGACGTTCGACTACGACCGTGACGAGCGGTTCCGGAAACAACTGGCGTACTTCCTCGAACACATCGACACACGGGCAGCCTGCGAGAACGATCTGAGAGAGGGAAAAGAGGTATTACAAGTAGCGCTCGACATAAAAAGAGGACACGATGAGTGAGATCCTCTGTACGATCTGTGCCCGTGGAGGATCGAAGGGCATCCCCGGAAAAAACGTACGAGAAGTCGGCGGGAAACCCCTCGTTGGCCACGCCATCTCCGATGCACGGAGATGGAATCGGAGCGCAGACATCGTGGTCTCGACCGACGACGACGAGATCGCATCAGTCGCCGAAGAGTACGGGGGACGAGTTCCCTTCCGCCGGCCAGCCGAACTCGCTTCTGATACCGCAGGAAAGCTGCCCGCAATCCATCACGCCGTCAAACAGATGGAAGCCATCAAAAAAGAGCAGTATGACTATGTCGTCGATGTGGACGCGACGACACCGCTCCGACGACCCTCGGACATCGAGGACTGCTTCACGGCGGTTCAGAATGACGACCACACGACCAACGCATACACCGTCTGTGAGGCTGACAAAAACCCGTACTTCAACATGGTCGAACTTGACGAAGACGGCTATGCATCACTCTCAAAAGAGATCGGCCCCGACATTGTCCGTCGACAAGACGTTCCCACCGTGTACGAGATGAACGCGGCGGTCTACGTGTACGAACGGGACTTCCTGATGGAGACTGATACCATACAAGGCGAGTATACGCGGGTTTCGGTCATGCCCCCGGAACGGTCGGTCGATATCGACACGGAACTCGATCTCAAGTTCGTGGAGTTCATGTTTGAGCGCCGGGAGCCCGAGGTATGACGGACAATCTCTTCGACCTGACGGGAGACGTCGTTCTCGTTACCGGTGGTGGGGGACTGATCGGCACCGAGGTCTGCCAAGCGATTGATCATCACGGCGCCGCCGTCGTCGTCGCAGAGTTTGACGAAGAGCGAGGACGCAAAGTCGCGGAGAAATTGGATCGCGGTGAGTTCGTCTCACTAGACATCACCAATCCCACGTCGGTTGACGCGGTCTATGAGTACGTAATCTCGGAGCACGGTCGTCTCGATGGGTTGGTAAATCTGGCTTATCCTCGGACTGACGACTACGGACAGTCTTTCGAGTCCGTAGACAAAGAAGAGTTGATCAAGAACGTCTCTATGCACCTTGGCGGTTACTACGCGGTGACGAAAGCCGCCGTCCTGAAGATGCTCGAGCACGGCTGTGAAGGTTCTATTGTGAATTTCAGTTCCATCTACGGAATGCAGGCGCCTGACTTTACCGTCTACGAGGGAACACATATGACGAGCCCAGTCGAGTACAGCGTGCTCAAGGCAGGTGTTCTGAACTTTACCCGGTACTTAGCTTCATACCTGGGCAGCGACGGAATCCGAGTTAACAGCGTCAGTCCGGGCGGCGTGTTCGATGAACAACCAGAACAGTTCGTCGAGAACTACGAACGGAACGTTCCGCTCGGTCGCATGGCAGAACCCGAAGATGTCTCTGGAGCGGTAGTATACTTACTGAGCGCCGCCGCGTCGTACGTGACAGGACACAACATAGTGGTGGATGGTGGCTGGACGATCAAATGAGGAAGGAGTCACGACACGATTGTAACGATGGACTCACATGAAAAAAGATATGGTCGCTAACACTCGGGATATCGTCGTCCTCACGGGGACTAGAGCCGAATATGGCCTCCTGAAGTCTTCGATGGAAGCCATCAGAAATGACGATCGTCTCTCGCTTTCGGTGGTCGCGACGGGGATGCACCTCTCTCCACGACACGGAATGACAGTCGAGGAAATTCGGAACGACGGATTCTCAGTTGACAGGGAAGTATTGATGCAACTCGACGGTGACTCCGGGACTGCGATGGCGAAGTCACTAGGCGTCGGGATGATGGGTCTGACTGAGGCGTTCGAAAGTCTCGATCCAGACATCGTATTGTTGCTAGGAGATCGAGACGAGGCGTTGGCAGGTGCACTCGCAGCGGCCCACATGGGCATACCTGTCGCACACATTCACGGTGGCGATTCCATGCATGGCGCAACAATCGACGACAGCATTCGCCATGCGATTACGAAGTTTGCTCATATCCACTTTCCGGCTTCCGAGTTGAGTGCCGATCGAATCCGAAAGATGGGCGAAGAGGAGTGGCGAATCACGGTTTCAGGGGCGCCTGGACTCGATGATATCCTGGCTGGTGAGTACAACACTCCCGGGTCAGTGCTCGAGAAACACGATCTCGATCCGGACCAGCCACTCCTGATCGTCGTGCAACATCCAGTGACGACACAACCCAATAACGCCGGTGAACAGATGGCAGCAACACTTGACGCTGTCAAGTCCTTCGACGCACAGACGGTACTGATCTATCCTAATGCAGACGCTGGTGGTGATCGGATAATCCAGGAGATTGAGTCACGATCACTAGACGAACAGACCCGGACATTTCAGAGTCTCCCACGTCGCGAATATCTTGGCCTCATGGCTGCTGCTGACGTGATGGTCGGAAACTCGTCAAGCGGGGTTATCGAAGCCCCCTCATTCGATCTGCCCGTCGTTGACGTCGGTCCCCGGCAGAAAGGTCGCGAACGGGCAGCGAACACACTATCAGTTCCGCACGATCGAGACAAAATCCGTACTGCTATCTCGAAATGCCTTACTGACGACTCCTTCCAAGAACAGGCTGCCACGTCTGCCAACCCGTACGATTATGGCGGGGCTGGGACGGAAATCTCCAAGCGTCTAGCTGAGGTGGAAATAAATGAACAGTTGCTCCGGAAACGTCTCGATTTCGAGCAGTGACTGCTTCAAAGGTAGTACGGCGGTATACAATAACATAGATGGGTTTCCACGTTAGTAGAGACCGCATGGGTAACGATCCACGAGAGAGATTTGAGGAATGGGAGCAACCAGAGATCGTTGACGGCGAACTCACCGAGTATAACTGGTTAGTGAACAACCCAAGTGGGCTACAATTGGAGGAGTATGTCGATATCGGGGCGTTCACGGTGATCAATGCTCACGCCGGAGTGACAATCGAAACCGGTGTCCAGATCGGTCCCCATTGCGATATCCACAGTAAATCGACAATCGATGGTGAATCTGGGACGATACACATCCGAGAAGGGGCAAGAATCGGTTCACATACAACGGTTCTCCCTGGTGTCGAAATCGGCCGTGACGCACTCGTTGGCTCACATAGTTTGGTTCGCGATGACGTTCCTGATGGGGCCTTCTACAAAGGGGTTCCAGCCACCAGCAACTGAACGATAGGCCAGGGGTGCTCTACAAAAATATTATTCTAGATCATTTTGTCTAATTGGGTCGCCTTCAGCCCGAGGATTTATGACCTGTTTTCCTAGTACCGTCTGCAATTCACGCGGTGACAGTCCTTCTGCTGGTCGAACGATCTTGATATCTGATTCAGAGAGCACAGTTCCTGACTCGATATCAGTCGCTGCGTATAAGCTCTTTCGCGAGATAGCCCGATTTTCCAGCTCAGCATCTACAGGATGTTTCTCGCCGTCTCCGAGGGCCCTTGCTGCAGTTTCAACTAACTCGATACAGCGAGCTAATTCGTCCGGTTCGAGCGATGCCTCATGATCAGGCCCCGGAAGAGTTGAGTCGATCGTGAAGTGTTTTTCTATGACACACGCACCAGCAGCGACAGCCAGTGCCGGTGTTTCGGGTAACGTCGTGTGATCCGAGTAGCCGACTGGTACCGTTAGTTCGTCAGCCATCGTTTGCATTGCGCGGAGATGGATGTCTTCGATTGCTGCTGGGTATGATGACGTGCAGTGAAGAAAGATCAGATCAACATCAGGATTTGCCGCTGTGATCGCCCCATGGGCGTCGTTAACTTCTTCCATCGTTCCCATGCCTGTGCTAACGATCATGGGTAAGTCGAGATCAGCAATGTGTTCGAGGAGCGGATGATTATCCAATTCGCCTGAGCCAACTTTGATCGCGGGTACTCCGAGATCAGCTAACATATCCGCGCTCTCGGGATCGAACGGTGTCGAGAGAAACGTGATGCCCTTCCCTGTGCTGTATTCTATCAATTGTTCGTGTGCCTTCCGATCCAACTCGTACTGGCGTAACATCTCGTACTGTCCATCTTCGTCAGTCGTCTCTCCCTGATACTTGGCCTTCCGGGCATCCTGGGTAACGAGACGGTCTGCACTGAACGTCTGGAATTTCACTGCATCGGCACCGGCGTCCGCTGCAATATCGATCAGACGCTTGGCCAGATCGAGATCGCCATTATGATTGACGCCAGCTTCAGCGATAAAATATGGTGTCTCCTCGGTTCCCACCGGTGTCCCATTAATTTTCATGCGACTGTGCTCACTCCGAGAAATTATAGGAGTGGTGTTAAATCACTCGTTATATTGGTATAGCCCGGACCGATCTGTCTTCACCGTGGACTAACCGTTTCGCGACTGAATCGCATACAGTTCGGCGTACTGCCCGTCGTTCTCGATCAACGTCTCGTGATCACCGGTCTCGACGATCCTTCCGGCGTCCACCGAGTAAATCCGGTCGGCGTTCTTTACAGTCGAGAGCCGGTGTGCGATCCCGACCATCGCGTAATCACGCTCCATGCTCTCGATTGACTGTTGCACCTGCTTCTCTAGATTCGAGTCGAGATCACTCGTCGCCTCGTCGAGTACCAGCACGTCGGCATCTTTCAGCAGCGCCCGTGCTAGCGCGACTCGCTGTCGCTGTCCACCCGACAGCCGAACGCCGTCGTCCCCGAGCTGCGTCTCGTATCCGTCAGGCAGATCGTCGAAGAACTCGTCGACTTTAGCGATCCGAATCACCCGATCGAGTTCGTCCTCAGAGATGTCTCGATTCCCAATCGTCAGGTTGTACCGGAGCGTGTCGTTGAAGATAAACGGATCCTGTCGTACCACTGCGATCCGGGATCGCCACTCGTCGATGTCCATTTCGTGGATCGATCGACCGTTCGCCCGGATCTCTCCGGAGTCCGGTTCGTACATCCGAGACAGCATCGAGACGATCGTCGATTTGCCGGCCCCGGACTGCCCCACGAATCCGATGAACTCCCCTTTCTCGAACTCGAAAGACACACCTGAGAGCGCCTCGTCGTCCTGTCCCTCGTAGGAGAAGCGCACGTCGTCGAACTCGACAGTCTGAATCTCGTCGGGAACCGGCTCCGAATCGCTAGTCGGCTCGGTATTCCGTTCGAGTTCGTCGATGAACTCCTGGGTCCGCACGAGATGCGGGAGGTTGTTCTCGATCTTGTATAGTTTCGAGTTCAACGCACTCGCTTTCGGCCCGAGGCGGAACATCGCGAACAGGAACACACCGAGCGCACCGAGCGAGAGGTTCGCGAAGGTGAGCGCGAGGTAGATCAGGACGAACACCGAGATAGCGGTCAAGAGATTGTAGAAGTTCTGAATCGCCTGCTCGTTGCGCCGCAGCCTGATACTCGAACTGGCGTACTGATTCACCGCGTCGAGAAAGTCCTCGAAGAGTTCGTTTTTCAGCCCGAACAGCTTCGTGTCTCGGATCCCCTGTGTCCCGGCCTGGGCAGCCTGCTGGACGCGCTCGTTCGAGTCAGCAACCTGGTCACCGAGTTCGTACCCAGGCTCGACGACGTACCGGAACAGCACGGCAAAGCCACCGAGAAACACCAACGCAAAAAGTGTGAGAAACGGTGCGATGACTAACGCGACTACGAGGTACATTAGCGTCAGGAACCCCTGTTCAAGAAAGTCGATGACAAGCCTGATCGTTTTTCCTGCGTACTCCGCCTGCGTAACAATTGCGTTCAGAATGTCATCTGATCCTTCCTGATCGAAGTACTCGATCCGGGCGTTCAGTGCATGGTCGAACGATTCCCGCTGCAAATAACGGATATAATCGATCGACAGTGCACTCCGCATCCACCGCACGAAGAACGTCAGCGTCCACCGCACGGCGAGGACGGAACTCACACCGACGACGACGGACCCCAGCGTAAAGGGAATCTCCAGAAACTCGTACATAGTAACGAACGCTAGCATAATACCGTCGGCCTGCTGTGCCGGATCGCCGGGCGACTGGACTATCTCGACGATCGGCAAAATAAAGCCGAGACCGACACCTTCGAGAAGGGCAGCAAAAACGCCGCCGAGAATGATCGCCGCAGTGAGACGCGGCCGGTATCTAGCGACCCGGATCAGCGCTCGGAGTTGCTCTCGCCGGCCGATATTCTCTGAGTCACTCATTAGAGAAACGATCCTCTCTCGGATTTTATACTCGTTGGTTTGGTGATAGTCGAGAACCCGATGCTTATTTATTCGATTTCAAATCTGGGAGTGGAAATCTTTGTTTTCCCATCTGCAGATTTAACAACATCCGATTTCGCTTCACCGTTTATCCGGATATCATCCGACACTCCCGGAAACCCGTGACGAGAGAAAGCCAAAGATCGATGCCCCAAGCGAGTCGATCTGCCCCAGTCTAGTTCGCCTACAGAAGCGGATTCCTGTTTCTGGAGTGTCGTCAAGCCCGCTGTCAATTCTACCGATCGTGGACAGCGTGGAAGTTGAGGCAGATGCCGTCAACGACGCAGTTCAATTTATCTCCCCGAGAGCAGTGCACGAATCGACTGCCGCACTGATTCTCGTGGCTCCCAGTTGAGCTCTTCTCGAGCGCTATCCGTCGCGACCTCGAACGTATCCACGAGCGTTTCGTTCCCACGCGGATTCTCGATCAGTTCGACATCGGCCTCAATATCTCGCTCTTCTGCTGCAATCTCAGCCACCCACTCGGCCAACGTCATCACGCTCGGATCTTCGTCACTCGCGATCTCGTACCTCTCGACCCCAGTCTCCCCAGCATCCAACTGTTCGACCATTCGCTCGGCGCTCCGAACGTACGCCCGAGCGACGTCCTTCACGTGGACGAAGTTCCGGGACTGCGTGCCCGGCTCGTACACCGTCAGCGTCTCCCCGGCCAGCGCTCGGTTGACGAAGAAGTTCGTCACCGTCCCCTTCGACACCGTCGTCCCGTCGATCTCGTGCTCACCATACAAATTCGAGATCATGTACAGGTGCGCGGGGAACGCACCCTCGGCGAAGTCCTCGATCGCGCGCTCGCTGAGCAACTTCGTGCGTCCGTACCAGTTCATCGGATCGCGGGGATGATCCACCGTGATCGGGAACTCCTGGGGATCGCCCAGCACGGCCATCGAGAAGGGGAAGATCAGCCCAGCACCGGCCTTGCGGCAGAACCACGCCACGTTGTTCGTCCCCTGGACGTTGACCTCGTAGGCCAGATCCGGCTGCTCGTCGCAGTCGTCCACGCCGGAGATCGCCGCCAGGTGCATCACGACATCCGCGCCCGACAGCGCGTTCTCCAGTCGATCCCGGTTCCGAATGTCGACGTGGTCGACCTCGACGTCGCCGATCTGTCGAACCTGACCGAGGTAGAAGTTGTCCAGCGCAGTGATCTCCCAGTCCGGATGCTCGTCTTGCAGGACCCGAACGACGCGACTGCCGATGTAGCCCGCGGCGCCGGTGACGGCGACGCAGAGTTCGTTGTCTCGTTCACTCATTGTTTGCCTCCATGAACCGCTCTGCCAAATCACGGACGCCCTCGCGGAGCGTCCACGTCGTCTCGAACCCGGTTTCGCCCAGTCGGTCGAAGTTGACGTGATACGACGGGCCGGGGTGTTCGTCTTCCAGGTAGGTGATGTCGACCGGGCCGACTTCCTCCTGAACCAGATCGGCGATGTCGGCGATCTGGAAGTTGCCCGCGTTGGTCCCAACGTTGTACACGCGGTGGTTCCAGTCGTCCGGCCGAAGCGCCGCGTGCTTGTAGGCGCGCGCGGCGTCCTCGACGTGGACGAACGGCCGCCAGTTCGACCCGTCACCGTACACCGTCAGCGATCGCCCGGTCAGCGCGCGGAACACGAAGTAGTTGACCACGAGATTGAACCGAACGCCCGGCGAGTAGCCGTAGTTCGTCGCCATCCGCAGCGCCGTCCCCTGCATCTCGTGGTCGGCGCAGTAGTCCGCGAGCAGGGACTCGGCCTGGTACTTCGCCTCCGCGTAGGGATTGATCGGATCGGGGTCGACCGACTCGTCGATGTCGGTCGAGAGCGCCCGGCCGTAGATGTTACACGACGACGCCGAGACGACGTTCCCGACGCCGAGTTTCCCCGCGGCCTTCAGTACGTTCTCCGTGCCGTCGTAGTTGACGGCGAACGTTTCGTCGCGTCGGTCGTGCGTGCTCGCCGCGCCCGTGATCGCCGCGAGGTGGATCACCGTGTCCACCCCGCGCATGGCGTTCTCGACGTCGCCGTACTCCCGAACGTCGCCGCGTCGGAAGTCCAGCGCCTGGGCGTCGTCGCCCTCGCCGTCGCTGTCGACCGGGGAGAGCGTCCCCAGCAGCGCGCGGGGCGACCCACTCTCTAAGCTGTCGAGGACGACGATACGATCGACGGCGTCGTCGCTACGTAGCATCGGGATCAGCGCGCTCCCGATGTAGCCGCAGCCGCCGGTGACGAGCACGTCCATCGCCTACTCCTCCAGGACGCCGGGCAGGAACCGGTCCTCGTGGGCTTCGATGGTGTCGTCGTACTGGGTCAGCGTCCCGAAGATGTCACGGACGCCGCCCTCGAAGTCCTGGGCCTGCTCGCCGATGAGGTCCATGTACCGGTCGTTCTCGATCTCCATCTTGTGAGTCTCGTCCTCGTCGCGCGGGTTCTCGAAGTGTTCGACGTCGACGTCGAGTTCGAACTCGTCGCCTACGTCGGCGATTGTCTCTGCGATCTCGACGATGGAAATGGCGCGCGTGACCTGGTTGTACACCGTCAGGTCGTCGGGCCGATCGTCGGGATCGGCCAGCGCCAGCTCTGCGAGGCCTTCGACGGCGTCCTCCAGACTGATGAACGGCTTGCGCTGTTCGCCCTTGCCGTACACCGTGACGGGGTAGCCCGCGACGGCCTGGGCGGCGAAGCGGTGTCCGACGGTGCCGAAGTAGTAGTCGAAGTCGAACCGGGTCTTGAGCCGGTCGTCCCCGCGTGTTTCCTCGGTCTCGGTCCCGTACGTGATCGCGGTCCGGACGTCCGAGATCGGGATGTCGAACTGCGAGTGGGCCAGACGCATGTTGGCCGCGTCGTGGCTCTTGGTCAGGTGGTACCAGCTCCCGGCCATCGCGGGGAAGGGCACGTCGTCGCGCTCGCCCTGGTTCTCCATGACCGCACCGCCCTCGGGGATCGGGAACTCCGGTGCACCGTAGACGCCGGTCGTCGTCGTCTCGATGAAGTGGGTGTCGTTGAGGTCGTGCTCTTCGAGGCCCCACAGGAGGTTCCGCGTGGCCTGCATGTTGTTGTGCTGGGTGTAGTTGGCCCGTTCCCCGTTGATCTGGGAGTACGGCGCCGAGGGCTGGGCGGCCGCGTGCACGATGACGTCCGGCTCGTGGACCGTCAGCAGTTCCTCGACGAAGGACTTCTCGGCCAGGTCGCCCTGCACGAACGAGAGGTTCGTCACGCCGTGGACCTCTTCTGCGGCTTCGATGCGTTCGTCCATCCACCCGACCGGCACTGCACTCACCGAGCCGACCTCTTCGACCCAGTCACGACGGGCGAAGTTGTCGACGGCCAGGACGCGGTCGTCGGTTCGAGTCGCGATTCGCAAGGCGGCGGGCCACCCGATGTAGCCGTCACCACCAGTGACGATGATCGTCATAGTTACTCAGAATGTGAGTAACCGAACTGTGATAAACGTTGTGTCATCGACAGCTGATGCTGATCAGTCCAGATCGACCCAGAAGCGGTTCACGCAGTCGAAATGGCTATACGATCACCGTCTGAGTGACAAACGAACTCGACGATGACAGACTGGGAGCGCGCGCGGTCGACCTCCGTCGTCGCGAGAACCAGCACCGCGGTCGCCGAGCGCCTCGATGCGGCAGCGAACGAGTCACGGATTCGACAGTTTCTCGGGGACGGCGAACGACTGCTCGCCCGCGCGATAGCGACCAGTCGCGCCGGTGCCGTGGGACGGACACTGGATCGGTGGGGTCGCGACTCGTGGCTCTATCGGTGGCTCACGAAAGAGCCCGATCCGGACGTCGTCGTCATCGACCTCCGCGAGACCTGGACGATCAGCCCAATTCTCGCCGTGCTGGATCGAGTCGTGGGGGCCGTCGCGACGGCCGACGAACGTCTGGGCCTCTCGCGAGCGGCCCAGGCAGGTGCGGAGACCGTTCGATCCGCACCGCTCCGGGTCCTCGGAACCATCGCGTTCGTCGCCGTCTTCGTCAACACACTGGCAGCCGTAGCCCTCGGCGGTCTCAGTGACGCGGGCCTCGGCAGCCGCCTCCTGGTGCTGGCGGTCGCCACGCTCGCGACGCGGGTCGACGCGACGTGGGACGAACTCCGCGACGGTCGCGTCGGCTCACTGCTTCTCGCGCTCTTCGAGCCACCGGAGCCACCCGACGAGGGGACCGAGAAAGTCGGAGATATCGAGGACCGCTGACTACCTAGATCAAAGTGAAAATCCAGTCCAGTTAACGCTGATCAGGGAGGAAGGATTTCCATACTTGTCAGTCGTTTGATCTCGGTTTCACTCAGCAAACTGAACAGAGGTAGAGCCGCTGTTCTTCTCCGTCCTCGACTGTCGAACTACCATTCTGCATAGGGCGTTTCAGTTCACTCTACTACTTATAATTTATATTGAGTGGAACGGCCACACGTAGTCGGAGTTGCCAGGATCCCACTGTCTCAACGAGGAGCGTGCGAACCCGCAAGTGATCGCCGTGGATCGACAATTGATACCTCAGTGAGAAAAATCCCAGATTTATATGATGTATTAGATCATTCCACTGTGACGCTTTTCGCCAGGTTGCGCGGCTTGTCGATCGACCGCCCGAGCATGTTCGCGGTGTGGTAGGCGACGAGCTGGAGCTGGACGTTCGCGACGACGGCCGCCACGCGCGGGTGCGTGTCGGGCACTTCCAGCACGTGGTCGGCGTAGCGCTCCACGTCTGACTCCCCGTCGGTCACCGCGACGACCGGGGCGTCCCGCGCTTCGACTTCCTTGACGTTCCCGATGGTCTTGCGAGCCATCTCGTCGTCACCAGTCACGGTAGCAAACACCGGCGTGTTCTCGGTGACCAGCGCCAGCGGCCCGTGTTTGAGTTCGCCCGCCGCGAAGCCCTCGGCGTGCTTGTAGGTGATCTCCTTCATCTTCAGGGCGCCCTCCAGCGCGACGGGGTAGTTGAGGCCACGGCCGATGAAGAAGTACGACTCGGCGTCCCGGTAGGTTTCGGCGACCTCTCTGGCGACCGAGTCGTCGAGGATCTCCTGAACGGCGCTGGGTAGATCGCGCAGCCCGCTGATGACCTCGCGGTCGTCGTCGACCGACGTGATACCTAACGTGAGAAGATTCAACGCCGCGAGCTGGCTGGCGAACGTCTTCGTCGCGGCGACGCCGATCTCCGGGCCGGCCCGGATGTACAGCGCGTGATCGCACTCCCGCGCTGCAGTCGAACCGACGGTGTTGGTCACCGCGAGCGTCCGCGCACCGCGACGACGGGCTTCTCGGAGCGCCGAAAGGGTGTCCGCAGTCTCACCGCTCTGAGTGACGCCGACGACGAGCGCGTCGCCGATCGGCGGCGTGCTCGTGGTGTACTCGCTCGCGAGGAACGCCTGGGCCGGGATGCCGGCCTGCTGGAACAACTGCGTGGCGTACAGCGCCGCGTGATAGCTGGTTCCGCAGGCGACGAACTGGACCGCCCGCGGCGTCAGATCCCCGAGATCGCCCAGGTCGACCTCGCCGGTGAGTTCGCCCACGCGCCCGCGGAGGCACTGCCGGAGCGCGCGGGGCTGTTCGTGGATCTCCTTGAGCATGAAGTGGTCGTAACCGCTCTTGCCGGTCTCCTCGGGGTCCCAGTCGACCGTGTCGACGTCCTTGTCGACCGGTTCGCCGGCGAGCGTCGTCACGGTCCAGCCGTCGGCGTCGATCGCCGCGAACTCGCCGTCGTCCATGTAGATCACCCGATCCGTGTGATCCCGGAACGCGGGCACGTCGCTCGCGAGATAGTAGGCATCGTCGTCGATACCGAGGACGAGCGGCGAGTCGTTGCGCGCGGCGAAGATAGTGTCCTCGCCGGCGATGACGGCTGCGACGGCGTAGCTCCCTTCCAGGTGGGCGATCGCCTCCCGGACTGCCTCCTCGGGGGCGGCACCGTCGGCGAGTTCGTCCTCGATCAGGTGCGGAACGACCTCCGTGTCGGTGTCGCTGCGGAACTCGTGGCCGGCCGTCGAAAGCTGGTCGCGGAGCGACTGGTAGTTCTCGATGATGCCGTTGTGAACCACCGCGACCTCGCCGAGACAGTCCCGGTGCGGGTGGGCGTTCTCGTCGGTCGGCGGGCCGTGGGTGCTCCAGCGCGTGTGGCCGATGCCCACAGTGCCGGAGAGTTCGCGCTCCGAGAGGGCATCGCGCAGGTCGTCGATCTCGCCGGCGGTCTTGCAGACGTCGATGTCGTCGGTTGCGAGTGCGACGCCCGCCGAGTCGTAGCCGCGGTACTCCAGTTTCGACAGGCCGTGGACGAGGACGTCGAGCGTCTCGCCCTGCCGGCCGGCACAGCCGATGATGCCGCACATCAGCGCATCACCTCCGCGGCTTCGGCGATGCGACCGTGGACGTGGACGCCGGTGTGCAGGTGCGCCGAGGGACCCACGAGCGTTCCGGGATCGATGCTCGCGTTGCCGTCGGCGGTCACGCGGTCGGCCAGCACCGCACCGAGTCGCTGGTCCTCGAACACCGTGTTGCCGACGCGAACGTCGGCCTCGCCGCCCGGGGCGACGGTCCCGGCGCCGACGTGGACGTCCTGACCGGTGACGGTATCGAACAGCGTCGACCCGGCGTCGACCCGCGTGTCGACGTCCAGGACCGAGCGTTCGACGGTCGCGTTCGCACCGATCGTGACGTTCCGGCCGAGCGCGGTGTCGGGCCCGACGACGGCCCCGGGTCCGATCTCCGAATCCGGGCCGACGACGACTGGCGCACGGAGCGTCGCGTCGTCGTGAACCAGCGCGTCCTCGTGGACCCAGACGCCGTGGGATTCGGCTGCGGCGTCGATCCGTCCGCGGGCGAGGACCTCGCGCGCCATCTTCAGGAGGTCCCAGGGATACGTCGCGTCGACCCACATCCCCTCACAGCGGACGCCGCGAACCCTGTCGCGATCCATGAGCCTGGCGATGGTGTCGGTCAACCCGAGTTCGCCCTGCGTGCGGGGGGTATCGGCAATCTCGTCGAAGATACCGGTACCGAAGGCGTAGATGCCGGCGTTGATGAGCCGGTACTCGTCGCTCGTCGGTTTCTCGATGAGTTCGGTGATCTCCTCGTTCTGCAGCGAGATCGCGCCGTACTGGCGTGCTTCGGGATGTTCGAGAACAGCCAGGGCGGCCGACGGCTCGTTGCGTTCGAAAGCGTCGACGACGGTTTCGATCATGCTCGTCTCGATGAGTCGGTCACCGTTCACGACGAGCGGCGGGCCGTCGACGGCCGACCGGGCCTGCAAGAGGGCGTGACCACTGCCGAGCTGTTTGTGCTGGCGCACGTACTGGACGGGAACCGACCGGTACGTCGGGCCGAAGTGGTCCTGTACCCGGTCGTGTTTGTAGCCGACGACACACACCAGCCGTTCCATGCCGGCGTCGACCAGGGCGTCGAAGACGTGCTCCAAGATTGGGCGGTTGGCAGCGGGCAGCATCGGTTTCGGGCGGTTGCGCGTCAGCGGGCGCAACCGAGTCCCCTCACCTGCCGCAAGGACGACCGCAGTGCTGACGCTCATACGAAATGGTCACCGTCGCGCCGTTTCAAGGTTCCGACTGTGGCAGTCAGATTTCCGTATCTTCCGATAGTAGCCGGCGTTTAACTATACGTCTGTCCGGTTAGTGACCTACTACTGGTCACTCATTGCGTCGCTCGCCATATTTCTGCCACGTGCATTTAGTTCGACCTCCGTCCGCACGCGGACCTCGTCGACGGCACCGATCTCCAGGAGGTGTTGATAGGCGTCCTCGACCTCGTCGACGGGGATGCCGACGAACTCGGACATCTCGAACGGCGACACGCCAGAGTACAGCGCCATGAGTACCTGACTCTCCTGTTCGTCAAGTTGCTCGACGCTGGCTTCGTTCTTCTCGACTGCCGTCGAAAACAGCGAGTCCAGCGCGTTCGTATGCGCGTTCGTTCCAGTGAGGTAGGTTTCGACGCTCAGATCGTCTTCGGTGTGTTCGACGGAGACGACCAGGCGAGACTTGTCGCGGACCGTCTTCTCGGTCGTGTCGATGTTGCCGACGTTGTCCACGTCGATTGAGAGGCGGCCGTCCGAGAGCGCCATCTTGATCGTGTCGTCGACGTACCGGAACTGCGCTTTCTCCCAGTCGGCCTCCTGAACGACGCCGCCTTTCACCGCCGGGTGTTTCACCAGGATGACTTCGTCGTGGAGGATCGCCCGACAGACCTCGACGTCCAGCGTGCCGTCGGGAACCGAGAGGAAGATGACGTTCCCACCGACCGACACCGCCGTGATGTCGGCCATGTACTCGGTGGCGTCGATGTCCGGTGGGTCCTCTTCGATCTCGACTTTGGCAATCGGCACCGTCTGTTTGTTTCCGCTCGTTGCCAGGACGAGCCGCTTGTTCGTCAACACGAGCCGGCAGGACCGCCACGACGCCCCGTCGTTGACCTGTCCGTCCTTGACGGCGTACAGATAATCCCCCTGCGTGTCCAGCAGTTTCTGTTCACCGTCGCTCATACGTACTGGCGAACACCCCGACGGACAGTAGGCAGTTCGTTCATGTGAGCAGGGTCGCGCGGGACGACGGGAGCACTCTCGCGACGTTAGTCGTCTCCATCTACCAGTTCGATAAGATAAATGTTGCCGGAACGTTTTCAGTTTCGATACGAACGTCGCAGCCGACGCCCGCTGGCGTCACTGACGCCGTCGTCGACGCAACGGTTCGGGAAACGGCGTTCGGACCTACAACACCAGGAGCGCGCCCCCGACGACTGCCAGCGAGCCGAACCCGATGCAGATGCCCCAGAACGCGACGCGACGAGCGAGCGCGACCAGCGCGCCGACGGTCAGATACCCGACGACGCCGCTGACGGCGAGCGCGACGACCGCAGCCCCAGGCGAGATGCCCGCAACGCCCGTGTCGAGGACAGCCAACACGCCGGCACCGAGCGCCGCCGGAATCGAGAGCAGGAAGGAGAGTCGCAGGGAGTCGACGCCCTCGTAGCCCCGCAGGAGCAGCGCGCTGACCGTCGTTCCCGACCGAGAGACGCCGGGAAGGATCGCCAGCCCCTGGAGCCCGCCGACGAGCACCGCGTCGAACAGCGTCGGTCGCTCTTTGTCGGGGCCACCACCGCGAGACTCGGCCACGCGCTGGACGAGGCCACCACCGCGAGACTCGGCCACGCGCTGGACGAGGCCAGTCACGATCAACAGCCCGCCGATGAGCGCGACGAACGCACCGCCGGTCAGGTCCGACACCAGGTGTTCGAGGAGTTTGTACGCGGAGATCGCCACGACGCCGGAGACCGCGGTCCCGACGCCCAGAAACGCCAGGTCAGCCGTCGGCCGCTCGAACGCCGACCGGGGTCGCAGTCCCGGGAGCGTTCGGAGCACGTCGACGATCTCGTCCCGGTAGAAGACCGTCGCGGCCATCGCGGTGCCGGCGTGGAGAAAGAGCGCGTAGCTGACGGCCGCGTCCGGCGTCGCGTCCGCGACGATCGTCAGCGTCAGCGCGATGGTCCCCTCGCTGGAGACCGGCAACCACTCCAGGGCACCCTGCACGACGCCGACGAGCACGGCGACCAACCACTCGTCCATACCGGGCGAGCACACCGGAGAGAGAAAGGCGATTCGGTTAGCGAACGCAGGTCGTCAGTCGGCGGTCGCGCCGGCCTCGCGCTCGTCCATGTCGACGAGTTCGTGGACCGGCGGGACCTCGGCGTCGGCGTCGGTGATGATGTCGATACGGCGCGTCAGTTTGTCGCGCGCGTACGTGACCAGCGGCGTCGGGTCGATCGCGTCGCCGAAGTCGCTGACCGTCCCGGCGACGTGGGGCATCAGGTCCTGCAGCGTGTCCTGGACGACCTGCTCGTCGACCTCGCCGCGCTGGACCGCGTTGCGAACCTTGTGCATCCCGAAGCCGACGTGGCGACCCTCGTCGCTGCGGATCTTGGTGATCCCGTTGACGATGCCGTCGAGGTCGGGCCACTCGCGCAGCGCCACCTCGTCGGATCCCCCGTCGGAGAACGCCGACTGGAAGCCGTAGTAGCCGGTCTGCGCCAGCACGGATTCGACCGTCAGGTGGTAGTGGCAGTAGGCGGTCACGCGGTTCTCGGGCGTGTCCTCGGTCAGGAGCCGTTCCATCGCGGCCTCGGTCTTGTCGAACAGCGCGACGTAGTCGTCGTTGAAGTAGTGCTGAGCCGTCGGGTTGGTCTGCTCGTACCCCAGTTCCTCGGCGACGGGGTCGACGACCTGGCGCCAGTACCGGTCGAAAAACTGGGTGTGCTTTGCTTCCTCGTAGATCTGACTGGAGAGGAACATCTGATCGTTGATGTCCTCAAAGACCAGGGCCAGCGGCATCAGGTCCTCCGTCACCGCCTCCTCACCCGCCCCGAACCGCGAGACGGCCGTCCGGAACTCCTCGAACTCCGCCTCGGTCGGTTCGTATTCGAGGAACTTCTCCTTGTCTTCGGCGAGCCCCTCGATCTCGTAGGGGTCCCAGTGACGGTACACGGCGTTCTCGAAGTAGCCCTGTGCGAACGAGTCCGGATCGAGCCGCATGTCGCGGCTGGCGTCCTCTACCTGTGTCATCGTACACCACGACCAACGCCGGAAACGGCCCTATCCGTGCTGCAAACGTATGTTGGGGCCTTTATCCCGCACTCCCACACCGCGTATTCGACGGTGAAAATCCCGGTTTTCGGGCGAGATAGCGGAAAATTGAACGAACCCCGAAAGACAAGAGGGGGTAGTCCGTCTTGATTGACATGCGCTGCGCAGAGTTGGCGCTGCGGCCAGGGCGGGAGGGGTTTCATCCGGCCGACAGGGCGCTCCTCGACGCCGCCGAGGTCGAGCGAGTCGCCATCCACCACATCAACCAGCTCGACGACGGGACCATCGTCTTCCTCTACCAGTTGCAGGGCGACCTCGACCGAGCGCGGGAGATCATGGGGAACCACGCCGACGTGCTCACGCACAGCATCTCGGGCGA
Organism: Halorientalis brevis; assembly: GCF_042678165.1. Taxonomy (GTDB): domain Archaea; phylum Halobacteriota; class Halobacteria; order Halobacteriales; family Haloarculaceae; genus Halorientalis; species Halorientalis brevis. The sequence continues at coordinate 566,237 of NZ_JBHUDJ010000001.1, forward strand.
CGGCCAGGACCTCATCGCGTACATCCACTTCCAGCCCAACGAGACGGTCGACACCCTGTTCCGACTCCCACAGGAGTACAGCCTCGTCGTCGACACGCCCATCGAGTGCCTGAAAGACGGCGGGATCCGCGTCAGGTCGATCGGTGAACAGGCGACCATCACCCGATCGATCGACCTCATTCCCGACAGCATCGACGTGGAACTGGAGACGATGGGCGAGTACCACCCCGACGACCGACAGCTGTTCTCGAGGCTGACCGACCGCCAGCGCGAGATTCTCGTCACTGCGATCGACGCCGGCTACTACGACGTGCCGCGGAACGCGACCTACGAGGACGTCGCCGCCGAACTGGATCTCGCCCCGGTCACCGTCGGCGAACACCTCCGCAAGATCGAATCGCGAATTCTGAAAGAGATCGTTCCAGGATGAGATCTCGGTCGTTCAAGTTCGATCCAGTATTCAGGGATTCACCACTGGCCAGCTACGAGTTCCGGTCGATCCAGTTACAAAAGTCCTCGAAGTCCCGTGCACCTGCGCTCTCGGCGATGTTCCGGAGGGTCCCCACTCGGAGTTCGTCGTGCAGCGGAACCGTCACCTGCCGACGATCGTCTTCGTTCGTCGGGTGTTCGTAGTACAGTTGCGCGTGGTCACCGGCCGTGCGTCGCCACTCGAACCCACCGACGTTGACCAGCACCTTCACGACCTCCATGCCAGAGAACGGTCGACGGCCCATCGACTAGTTGAGGACGTCTGGCGGCGCTCCGTCGTCAGTCGTATTGTCCTCGGGGTCGATGCCTAGCTCGCGCAGTTCTTCGTCAGTGGGTTCACGCCCGATCTCGCCCTCGTGAAGGGCCACGGCCTCGTCGAGGTTATCGAGCGCGGCCGCTCGGGATTCACCTTGGCTCGTAACACCCGTTTCGACGTCCTTCGCGACCCACCAGTCGTCCTCGCGCCACAGTCGGATCTCCTCTTCGTGTGGCTCCCCGTTCCGCGTCGAACTGGCCATCTCAGTTCTAGTTGCAGGATGACCAGTATAAGCGTTCGGCTCGAACAGAATCGCTCAGCGGAGTTGGGTGCCGGTACACTGTGAAGACCACCGAGCACATGATGTCAACGCACACCTCTACAAAGACCGCTACCGACCTCACCCCATCTTCGGCAGGCCGCCGAAGTTCATCGTCACCGACTTCGTCTGCTGGTAGTCCTCGAGCGTCTCCTCGGAGAGTTCCCGCCCCATCCCGGACTGCTTGTAGCCGCCGTAGGGGCTCGGCTCGAACATGTCGTTCCAGGTGTTGATCCAGACAGTGCCGGCTTCGAGGTCGTCGGCGGATTTCTTGGCGTTGTCCAGGTCGGTCGTCCAGACGCCCGACGCGAGTCCGTAGATCGTGTCGTTGGCCTGGGCCATCATCTCGTCGTAGTCCGACCACTCGATGACAGACAGGACGGGGCCGAACACTTCCTCGCAGGCGACGGTGTCGTCGTTCTCCACGTCGGTGAGGATCGTCGGCTTCAGATAGGGGGCACCCTGCAGCTCCTCGTCGTCGGGCTGTTCGCCGCCGTAGGCCAGCGTCGCCCCTTCCTCGACCGCGGTGTCGACGTACGACTGGACCTCTTCGAGGTGGTCGTGGTCGACGAGCGGGCCGACGTCCGTCAGCGGGGACAGGGGATCGCCGATGGTGAGGTCGTCCGTCGCCTCGATGAATTTCTCCATGAACTCCGCTTTGACGTCCTCGTGGAGGAACAGGCGCGAGCCCATCGTACACTGCTGACCGACGTTGAACCAGGAGGCGATGATGGTGCCCTGGACGGCCTTCTCGACGTCGGCGTCGGGGAAGACGATGTTCGGGGACTTCCCGCCGAGTTCGAGCGAGACGGGCTTGATCTGCGTGGCGGCGTTCTCCATGGTGAACTGGCCGGCCCGCGTCGAGCCCGTCAGTCCCACTTTCTTGACGCCCTCGTGCTGGGAGATGGCGTTCCCGACCTCGCTGCCCGAACCGGTGACGACGTTCATCGCGCCGTTGGGCAGCACGTTCTGGATGGTGCGCGCCATCTCCAGGGTCGACAGCGTCGCGCGCGAGGAAGGCTTGTAGACGACGGTGTTGCCCGCTGCGAGAGCGGGGGCGACCTTCCAGCCGACGAACATCGCCGGGAAGTTCCACGCGCTGATGAGGCCGACGACGCCGTAGGGCTCTTTCTGCGTGTAGGTCAACCGGTCGTCGCTGGCCGGCGGCCGACGGCCCTCGTCGGCGGTGCGACAGAGACTGCCGAAGTAGCGGAACTGCTCGATGGCGATCTCCAGGTCGACGAACGCCGAGTGCTGGTTGGCCTTGCCGACTTCGAGGCTGTCGAGGCGCGCGATCTCGGCGCGTCGCTCGTCGAGGCGGTCGGCGATCTCGAACAGCTTCTCCGAGCGCATCTGCGGCGACACCTGATCCCACTTCTCGAAGGCGTCCCAGGCGGCGTCGACGGCCTCGTCGACGTCCTCGGCGGTCCCGTCCTGGAACCGAGCGAGCGTCTCGCCGGTCGTCGCATCGACCGATTCCATCGTCTCGCCGCTCGTCGAATCGACCCAGTCCCCGCCGATCAGGTGCCCGTATTCGTCCTCGTCGATGACGTCCGCCGCGACGTCGGCGTGTTTCTCCGCGATCGAGTCCCCCACGGCCACCCGTGCTTTGTCGAAGTAGTCGCGTTGCATGCGATGTGAGAACCCTTCACCAGAAGCGGAGTTAGGGGTAGTGCCTCAATAACTCGCATTTTTAAATGGCGCGTGCAGCGGAGAAAGAAATCAGCGTCAGTAGCGGTCAGCGACTAGAAGAGGATCACCGGCCAGACGAACTTGAACATCAGCCAGATGAGGCCGGTGAGCACGAGCGTCATCAGGACGTTCAGGACCATCCCGGCGCGCATCATGTGGCGCTGCTTGAGGTGGCCGCTGCCGAAGACGATGGCGTTCGGCGGCGTCGCGACCGGGAGCGCGAACGCGAAGCTGGCGGCGATCGCGCCGCTGACTGCCAGGAAGACGGCCGCGGAGACTTCAGAGAGGCCGAGCGTGGTGGCGAAGATGCCGCCGATCCCGATCAGGATGGGGACGATGATGGTCGACGTCGCCGTGTTCGAGGTCATCTCGGTGAGGAGGACGACCACGAGCACGACCGCGCCGACGACGAGGATGATGGGCGCGCCGGTCAGCGAGCCGAAGATGGTCTCGGCGAGCCACTTCGTCGCGCCGGTCGCCGCGAGCGCGTCGGCCAGCGCGATCCCACCACCGAACAGCAGGATGGTGCCCCAGTCGATGTCGACGATGTCCTCCCAGTCGACGGTGTCGGCCAGCACGAGCGCGGGGATGGCGTACATCCCGACCATGACGTAGTAGAGCAGTCCCTGGTGGCCGGTGACGCCCAGCACCGTCATCCCTTCGGAGGTGCCAAAGAGCGTGTTGAACCACGTGGTGGGGAGGATACCGAGCCGTTCGACGAGCAGGTCGAGCCCGCCCAGCACCCACAGCCCGGCGGTCGTCGCGAAGATGTAGGCGACGCGGCGGCCGCGCGGGGAGAGCGAGCCCTCCTCCTCGAGGTACTTGCGCGCTTCCTGACGTGCGTCGCTGACGTCGTCGATCTCCGGCGGGTAGAGGCGGAAGGTGAGCAGGTACCAGACCAGCGGGAGCGTGACGGCGACGACCGGCAGGCCGATCGCGAGCCAGTCGACGAAGCCGATCTCGTAACCGAGGATCGCGTTGAGTTGGGTCGCGAGCACCGCGTTGGGCGGCGTCCCGATGAGCGTCCCGACGCCACCGACGCTCGCCCCGTAGGCGGTCCCGAGCAGCATCGAGATCTGCATGTTCGAGAACGCCTCCTCGCTGTCTTCCGCTTCCTGTAACTCGTCGCGCCCGATGACCTGCGCGAGGACGCCCAGCGCGATGGGCGTCATCATCGCGGTCGTCGCGGTGTTCGAGACCCACATCGAGAGGAACGCCGTCGCGAGCATCACGGCGAGGATGAGCCGCCGCGGGGACGACCCCATCTTGGTCATGATCCACAGCGCGATCCGGCGGTCGATGTTGTACTTCTGGAGCGCGTTCGCGATCATGAACCCCGCGATGAACAGGAAGATGAGGTGGTCGGCAAAGCCCGTCAACGCCGCGTCCATGTTGTCGTACACGCCGAAGGCAGTCAGTAGCACCGGGATCGACAGCGCAGTCACGGCCAGCGGGATCGCACCTGTCACCCACAGTACCGCAGCGAAGAACATCGTCGCGATCGCGTATTGTCCTTTCGTCGATAGGTTCGCCGGATCAGCGGCGAATGCGATCAGTCCAGCACCGAGCAACGCCATCGCGAAAACGGCTAATTTACCCTTTTCCGAGTCCGTCTGCAGCTGTATCATTGATACACGTATCTCAAAGAACCCCTCTATTTATCATTTGCTTTCTCTGATAGATGCGTTACCACACCGCGCAACGAGTGACCTCAGAAGTGCGTCACGAGCGCTTCGATCTGATCGGCGGAAAGTTCGGCGCTGTACAACTCGAAGAGCGCGTGCCGGCGCGAAGCGGACAGGCCGCGACTCCCGTTTTCTAGCATCGAGATGTGGGCCTGCATCAGATCGTCGACTTCCTTCTCGACGGTCCGCTGTTCGTAGCCAGCGGCCGTACGCAGCAATCGCCAGGCGTCGGGAGAGATCTCGCCGACGTCGATCGCTGCGGACTCCTCTGACGACTCCATCAGTCGACACTAAACGTGAAACGGCGTAAAAACGTTCGCACCTGACGCGCCACCCGAGTCCGCGCCAGTAAGACAGGTGCAACACTCCGATGATTAGCAGTCGTCGTTAACCAAATCAGTTGCTCAGCAAATTTTCGGTAACTCCAACCACCCTCTCGACTGACATAGGTCGTTATTTTCGCTGCTTTGCGATCGTTGTAAACACATAAGTATATATGACACACGTTCACACAAGACACGTATGTCTACTGATAGGGGGCCAGCAGGATCGCCGGGCCTGCTGGGGAAACTCACGTCGAACCTCATGGAACTGCGGCGCTGTCGGCGGCGCGACGGCTGTCGTCGCGACTGCGCGCACGACCGAACGAGCGACGCGCGGCTCCCTTGGGCGACGGAGGGCTACGGCGGGTGGGGCGGGCACGAGCATCACGGAACCGACCCAGGCACAGAGCAGACCCCGGTCGTGTTCGTGCACGGGAACCAGCGCGACGCCTGTGACTGGGACGTCCACGCCGAGTTCTTCCGGAACCGATCGTACGGCGGCGACGACCTCTGGGCGATCACGTTCGGCAGCGGGAGTCCCTCCCACGACGAGATGGCAGACCAACTGGACGCGTTCGTCGCCCGGGTTCGAGAGTACACCGGCGCGTCGTCCGTCGCCGTCGTATCGCACAGTCTCGGCGTCACGGGCACCCGCTACTGGCTCCACCGCGAGGACCGGTACGACTGGGTCGACACGTTCGTCGGCCTCGCCGGTGCGAACCACGGCACGGTGTTGAACTCGATGGCAGTCCGGGCCGGCCTCACCACGGGCACGTACAAGATGAGTCGCTTCCTCCGGAAGGACTACCACCGCCTGTCCGAGCATCCCCTCGCCGACCTCAACGCCGAGGAGACGCCCGGCGACGTGGATTACTACACCCTCCGGGGGACCGACGACCCGCTGTTCTGGAACTGCCTGGACAGCCCCGCGCTGGAGGGCGCGGAGAACGTCGCCATCACGGCCGACCACGACGGCGTCCGGGCGAGTCTCCCCGCTATCGAGCACGTCTTCGAGTGGTGTAGCGGCCAGAAGCCGTACAACTTCAGGGCGCTCCTCGGGTCCGAGAGCGACGACGGGGACGAGCCCGCGCGTCCGTAGTCGCCGAAGCGAAGGGCAAGGGAATTACGGCCGCCCCGCCTTGAGAGGGGTAATGACTGTCCTCGAGACGGCCCGGCGCGCGATCGACACCGGGCCACTCTGTGACGCGTGTCTCGGTCGGCTCGTCGCCGACCGGAGTTTCGGACTGACTAACGTCGAGCGAGGCCACTCGCTCCGGGTGGCGGTCGCCCTCGACGACGACGAGCCGATCGACGACCTCGAACCGGACGGCGAGTGCTGGGTGTGTGAAGGCGAATGCCAGCGCTACGACGAGTGGGCAGACCGCGCCGCCCACGCCGTCAGGGACTACGACTTCGCCACCTACCAGACCGGGACGAAAGTGCCTCCGCTGCTCGAAGAGAACGACGAGTTGCTGCGGGAGGACGTCGGCCTCGAACCCGACGCCGGCGAACTCCTCAAAAGCGAGTTCAACCGCGAAGTCGGCAAGCGTCTCGGTCGCCTCACCGACACCGAGGTCGACTTCGAGCGCCCGGACGTGCTGGTGTTGCTCGACCTGGCCACCGACGAACTCGACGTCCAGGTCAACTCCGCGTTCGTCTACGGCCGCTACCGCAAACTCGAACGGGACATCCCCCAGACGAAGTGGCCCTGCAACGACTGCGGCGGGACCGGCCTCAAGCGCGGCGCGACCTGTGAGGGCTGCGGCGGGTCGGGCTTTCGCTACGACGAGAGCGTCGAGCAACTGTCGGCACCGGTCGTCCTGGATGCCATGGACGGCGAAGAGGCCGTCTTCCACGGCGCCGGCCGCGAGGACGTCGACGCGCTGATGCTCGGCGGCGGCCGCCCGTTCGTCATCGAGGTCAAGGAGCCCCGGACCCGTGACGTCGATCCCGAGGAGCTGGAGGACGAGATCAACGAGTTCGCCGAGGGGAAAGTCGAAGTCGAGGGGTTGCGGCTGGCGACCCACGACATGGTCGAGCGCGTCAAGGAACACGACGCCTCGAAGACCTACCGGATGGCCGTCGAGTTCGACGAGGCCGTCACCGCCGACGAACTGGACGCCGCCCTCGCGGAACTCGACGGCGCGACAATCCATCAGGACACGCCCCAGCGGGTGTCCCATCGCCGCGCGGACATCACGCGGACCCGCGAGGTGTACGGTATCGACGGCGAGCTGGAAGACGACACGCACGCCACCCTCGAAGTTCACGGGGAGGGCGGCCTCTACGTGAAGGAACTCGTCTCGGGCGACGAGGGGCGCACCGATCCCAGCCTGTCCGGCCTGCTGGGCGTCGGAGCCGTCGTCACCGCACTGGACGTCCTCGACGTCGAAGGCGAGGAGGAGCCGTTCGCGCTCCCCGAGTTCTTCCAGCACGAAGCCGAATCGTAGCGCCGTATTTCTTTCCCGCAACAACGTTTAGGGACCTGAACGACCTCACAGATAGTGAGGAGAGATACCATGTGCCACCATCTTGGAGACGGAGTCATCGACTGGGAGGCCGAGTGGGAAGCCGCCGAAGCCGAAGCCGAAACCGACGAGGCTGAGGGCGCGGACGAGCCACCGGAAGTCGACATCGAAGCGCCACCGATCGGGGAGGTCGAGATCGACGAACCCGAAATCGAGCAGCCGGAACTGGACGACTGACCCGGCCGAGACAGTCGCGAACCCACCGTCTTTATTCCCGTCGCTGGCCGACCAGCCGACAGCATGCAATTCGGCGTCGACGAAGCCGGCAAGGGACCCGTCCTCGGGTCGATGTTCGCCGCGGCGGTGCGTGCCGACCCGGCGGTGCTCCCCGCGGGCATCGACGACTCGAAGAACCTCTCGGTCGCTCGTCGCGAGGAGTTCGCGAGCGCGCTCCGCGCGGACGACCGCGTGACCGTCGGCCTCGCCGAGATTCCGCCGGACCGCATCGACGATCCCGAGACCGACATGAACACGCTCACCGTCGCCGCCCAGGCCGACGCCCTCGACGCGGTCGCGCGAGACGGCGACCGTGGTGCCGTCGACGCCGGCGACACCGACGCCGCCCGGTTCGGCCGACGAGTCGGGGACCACGTCGCTGCCGACCTGGACGTCGTCGCCGAACACGGAGCCGACGAAACGTACGCCCTCGTCGGCGCAGCGAGCATCATCGCGAAGGTCGCTCGCGACGCGCACGTCGAAAACCTGGCCGCCCGGCACGACAGCTACGACGACGTGGGGAGCGGCTACCCGAGCGATCCGGCCACCCGCGAGTTCCTCCGTGCGTACGTCAGCGACCACGGTGAGCTCCCGTCCTGTGCCCGGGCGTCCTGGCAAACCAGCCAGGACGTGCTCGCGGCCGCCGCACAGACGGGTCTCGACGAGTTCTGAGCAGCAGGAAAAGTGCCTGGAAGTGGGGAAATGTGGCGTTTGGGGGGAAACGCCACGTGGTGTGGGGGGGTGGGGCCAGGATCGCTGGGGGCGTCTGGCCGCGCCTGAACGTACGACACCCAGCTACACAAAAGGCAGGGAGCGTTTTCTCGTTTTGAAAACACCTGCGAACGCAGCGGACGAATCGCGAGAAACCCGTTCGGAATCGGACGACTGCAGCGTCGTCGGTTACTCCTCGTACTCGTCGAGCATGAGGTTCCGGAGGATGTCACCGTAGGCCGGCCGCGTGACCAGCACGCCGATGAGGACGCCGACGATGGTGACGATGGCGAACCCGGTCAGGTCACCCAGCGACAGCACCGTCAGCGGGCTCATGGCGATGATGGTCGTCGCCGCGGCGGCGCCGATGACCCAGAACGCCTTCTTGAAGCGGTTCTGGAACACCCTGCCGGTGGCGACGTCACCCTCCTGTAAGATCTCGTCGGCGATGATGATGAGGTCGTCCACCCCCGTCCCGATGACGGCGATGAACCCGGCGATGTGCGAGAGATCGAGCGCCAGGCCGACCGTCGACGCGAAGCCGAGCAGCAGGAACACCTCGGCGGCCGCCGTCCCCAGCATCGGCACCGCGACCCGCGGACTGCCGTAGCGGAGGAAGACGACGAAGCTCACCGCGAGCCAGGCGACCAGGCCCGCGATCACCGAGAACACCTTGAACTCCTGGGCGAGGCTCGGCTGCAGGTAGTAGGTCGTCCCATCGTCGATGGCCAGTTCCGTCGGCAGCGCACCGGCCTTGAGGTTGACCGAGAGCTGCTGTGCCTCGGTCATGTTCGTCGCGGTGATGACGAACGACGGGTCCTTCACGAAGTCGCCGGATTCCATGGACCCCGCGAGCCCACGGCTCATCTGCGCCGCGTAGACGGCTCTGCCGTCCTGAACGGTGTACAGACAGTAGCCGGAGGCGTTCTGCGGGTCCTGGAGCGCAGTCCGTGTCGGACAGTTCGCGATGCCGTCCTGACTCGTGAAGCCGAACCGCTGCATCGCGTTGGAGTAGTTCCGCGCGGCCTCGTCGGTCAGCGCGACGGAGACGTACGGATTAGGCTGTGCCTGGTTCGGGGGCTGTGCCGACCCGATGTTGACGAAGTCCTCGTTGGTCAGCAGCGTCACCTGGCGGTGGCTCCCGTTGTCGGCCGGGAAGTGCGCCACCATCTCGACTTGCCCGCGGTCCGCGATGAGGTTCAACACCTCGGTCCGGTTCGCGTTGGGCACTTCGACGACGACGAAGTGTTGCCCGGTTCCGGACGTGGTCAACCGCGCACCGCCGCCGGTCAGTCCGGCCTGGTTTACCTTCTCGTCGAGGATCGCGACCGCGTCTTCACGAGTCTGTTGCGTGACGCCCGAACGGACGTCGTCGTCGGCCACGTCGAACCCGTTGTCGTTGAGCGCAGTGACGAACGCCTGTTCGGTGACGTTGTCGGAGTACACCTCCACCGCGCGTTCGCGCGCCCTGAAGGTCACGTCGCTCTCCGAAACGTTCAGCGCATTCGCGAGCGCCGCGCGCTTCTGGTTCTCGTTCTCGACGGTCTGACTGATGTTGACGTTCTCGGCAGTCATCCCGACCAGCGGCGCGCGGATACTCGTCCCGCCGGACAGTTCCAAGCCGTACTGCAATCCAGTGGCGCCGTCACCGCCGCTGACGGCCGGTGCGAGCAACGCGACCCCGCTGGCGACGACGAACACGACCAGCAGGACGACGCGCCAGTTCTCGCGCAGGTTCATTGCTTGACCCCCTCGTACTTGTACCAGCGAAGCAGGCTGAGATTGAGCATGTACGTGTTCATCAGGTCAGCCGAGAGGCCGAAGACCAGGACGATCCCGATTTCGGGCAACAGCGGGATGCCCATCAGGTACGCCGCGATGGTCATCACGGCCATCGCCGAAATCGAAGTCAGCGTCATCGTCACACCCGTTCGCATCGCGCGGTAGGTCGACTCATAGAAGCCCCCGCGCCGACGGAGAATGTGGTTGTTGAGCAGCACGTCCGAGTCCACGCTGTAACCGATGAGCATCAGGAGCGCGGCGACGGTCCCCAGCGAGAGCTTGATGCCGAAGACGTTCATCAGCGCGATCGGAATCACGATGTCGGAGAACGCCGAGATCACGACGGCGATCGACGGGACGAACGTCCGGAACAGGATGAAAATGACGAGACTCATCCCGACGAACGCGACGGCGATGCCCATCAACGCCAACTGGACGGAGTCGGCCCCGAAGCTCGCGGCCGTCTCACTCATCGAGATCTGTTCGTACCCGGCCGAACTGATCGCGCTCTGGATCTGCTCGGTGTTGGTCGACTGGGTCGTCACGATGTACCGGTCGCTCCCGCGAACCGGCTGGACCGAATCGACCTGGAAACCGAGATTGCTCTCGATTGCCGACGGCGAGTCGGTCGCGACGATCTGTACCTCTGTGCCTCCGGTGAACGCGATTCCCAAATCAACCGGAGAGCCGGGACTCGCTGGTTGGCCAGTGACGAACAGCGACCAACCGACGAGGATCAACAACGACACGCCCAGCACGGCGAGCGGAATCGCCGCCAGCTGGCGGTTCGTGTACTTCGTGTAGTCGATCTCGGGTAAGCGGTCCGGCAGGTCTCTCACGCTCATCCGGACCACCCCCTGCGCCCGGCTGCCGGTACCTCGAACTCCACCATACGCCGTGGATTGCAACAGCCCCGAATAAGCCTTCTTATCTCGGTGTCACTCGCGCGCGACCGTCCGAGACGTAGCTGACTCTCGCCTCGATACCAGTCCGACGGGATCAGACAACTGAGCCGCACTGTCTGGCAGCGACGTCACCCGGCAGCCGTCGCGGGATTTCCGCGAGGTCAGTGCACGAGACGGCAGTTCCCCGGGCACGTCACACCCGCGACCAAGGGCTTTCTCCCTCGAATCCGTAGGGGACGTATGGTATCCGAACGAGACACCCACGAGGCAGGCGAGGAGACGGAAACAGTCGCTCGTCGGGTCACCGTCTCCTACCCCGCCGACCTCTCGGCGTGGGGCAGAGACCAGGTAGCGACGCCTCATTTCAAAGCGTATCTCCGGAAAACCCACGACACCGCCGAATCCGGCGACACCTGGCCGGAGTTCGTCGGCGTCGGCTGCTGTGGCAACAGCCTGGACGTCCCGCTCCAGATCGAACGAGTCGAGGGAGGCTCGCGCGTGACGAACGAAACGAGCATCGAGTACGAGGTTCGAGAAGCCTGCGACGTCCAGGGCGGCTGGCGCGTTCAGAGCGCCGGCGGCCCGACCCAGTAACTAGTTCGCGTCGACCGGCGACTGGTCAGCAGCCCCCGTCGGGGCCACAGGCTGGCGACGCGGGATCGTGATGGTGACGACGCTGCCGCGCGGCCCGTCGTCGGGGTCCGAGGACCCGTCACCGGCATCCGCCTCCCCCGCCCGGTCGGTGAACTCGATTTCGCCGCCGAGCATCGACACGCCCCAGTTGACCAGCCAGAGCCCCAGTCCGCTCCCGTGTTCCAGCGGCGTCTCCGTCCCTTTGATCAGCACCTCGCGTTCCTGGTCCGGGATGCCCGGCCCGTTGTCGGCGACCGTGATCTCGATCTCCTGGGCGGTCGGGAACTCCTCGACGGCCACCTCGATCCAGGGGTCCGGATGGTCGTTGTGGACGGCGGCGTTCTCCAGGACGTTGTGAAGTACCGATTCCAGAATCCCCGTCGAGCGGATCTCGAGCGAGTCGGGGACCGCCGTCTCGACGTCGATCTCGGGGTACTCGTGGCGAATGGTGTCGACCTGGCGTTTGACCAGCGGCGACAGGTCGATCGGTTGCGGGTCGTTGTGGCGTCGCGACATGATGCGCTCGACTTCGCGGGCTTTCGTCCCCGTCTCGGCCAGGTCCCGGGCGACCATCCGAATGCGATCCGCCAGTTCGGCGTTTTCCCCGTGTAGCTGATCGCTCAGCTGCGTGGCACAGACGTCGATGACGTTCATGTCGTTCCGGAAGTTGTGCCGCAACACGCGGTTCAACACCTGGAGTTGCTGGCGGCGGTTCGTCCGGTCGGTGATGTCCCGAACCACTAGGACGCGGCCGACGGTGCGGTCGTGCTGGTCGCGCAGCACCGAGCTTTTGATCTCGTACTCCAGCGGCCCCGGTGCCGACCAGACGACGGTGGTCCCGCTCTCGGGGACCTCGAACGTCGGGTCCCGGAGGATCTCCTGAACCGGCTGACCGATGACGTCGGCCGCCTCGCAGTCGAACTGTTCCTCGGCGATGGGGTTGACGTCGATGACGACGTCGCCGTCGTCGAGCACGACCACCCCGTCACGCATGTTCCGGACGACGGCGGTGCGGCCGATGCGACGCGTCGCCGGGATGCGATCCAGCAGCTCCGACTTGTACAGCGCGTAGCCGAACGTCACGCCGCTGACCGTGAAAGCGAACGGCGTCAGATCCAGACCCGGGACGGGGGCCTGCCCGGCGATCGAGACGAGGTTCGCCACCAGCGGGACGAGCGCCCCGACGAGCAGGGCGAGCGCCTGATCGGCAAACAGGTGGTCAGCCGTGAACACGAGCCTGAGCAACAGGACGACGCCGGCGAGCACCAGCGTGTACGCGTAGAGGAGATGGACCCAGAACGCCATCCCGTAGGACTGTTCGACGAGCAGCAACCCGCCAGCGGTGACGACATCAGTGTCCGTCCAGACCAGGTGATGCCACGGGTTCGTGACGGCGAGCGTGGCAGTGACTGCCGGAAGGACCGACAACGCGCCAACGGTGCCGCGCGTGACCTCGTCGCCGTGGCCCGTGTACTGCAGCGCGAAGACGAACCACGCGACGGGCGTGCCGACCGACAGCACCAACACCCACCGATGGATCTGGAGCCGAAACAGCCGGTCGTGGAGCGAGAGCGCGATGGCGTACCAACCGATCCAGAGCGCGACCACGACGAGAAGGACAGTCAGCGCTGTCGTGCCCGGTTCGGGCCGTCGTCGCCACGTCACGACGGCGAACCCGAGCGCAACTGCCACCGAGACGGCGAGCGCCAGGATGTACGGTGAAACAAACACGCGACTTGCTACTTCCCCCTACGCCCCCGCGGACGTAACAGTCGCTTACGCCCCTATCTCATTAAGAATACAGCCGGTAGCTTCCGGTTATATTTAAGTACACGAACAGGGGGAAGCGCCGACCTGGAGAGACAGCGTCTCAGGGCAGGTATCGCACGCTGACGACGCCGTCTGCGGCCCGCACCTCGACGTGCGCGACGTCGAGCCGCGCCGCCCGAGCGCGCGTCTCCTCGTCCTCGACGATTTCCTCGGCCGCGTCGGCCGTCTGGTCGGCTGGTACGGTGAGCACGTGGACTTCGCCCTCGCCAGCCCGCTCCCGGGTCGTGAGATCGCCGACCTGCTGGTCGGCCGCCAGGTCGCGCGCCTGTTGGGTCGGCGGTTCCTCGCTGTGTTCGACCGGGATCGTCCGTCGACGGCTCTCCTCCGCGATCCGCCAGGTGACCTCCATCGGCGGTTCCGGTTCGAGCGTCGCGTCCAGGACCTCACCGACGGCGAAGTCGTCGCACTCAGCGAGCGTGTGGACCTGCCCGTCGGCCACGTCCTGGACCACGGCGGACTCCTCGTCGACGTGCGTCACGAGAAACGTCCCGTCTTTCATTGCCACCCGGTAGGGACTGGTGCTTTTTCCCGGTTTCGTCACCGATCCGCCCTCACGTCAGGCGCCGGTGCACGAGATACAGGACGAGCCCGGCGAGCGTCGGCGGCACCAGTCCGTAGATCCCCGGCAGGTCGTAGAACAACTGGACGACCGCGTTCGACGTCGGCTCCTGCTGTTCCGGCGGGATCGAGAGAAGCAACGCCAGATACAGCGAGAGAACGAACACGTACCCCGCAAGCCCGAGCGCGGCGTCGTAGCGTGGCGTCGACCCGGTCCGGCGGTGTCGGCGCGCGACCGACAGCACCGGTGCGATCAGCGGGAACACGACGACGAACCCCACGAAGATGACGAACGCGCGGGAAAAGGAGAACACGCCGCCCGCGGTCCCGGTCGTGTTGGCGACGATACCGACGAGCGAGAGCGTAAACAGGAACGCGATGAGGCCCGCGAGCAGGCCACCGATGACGCCGTACGTCTTGAACAGCAGCGACTCGCTGGCCCGGATCGCGTACGGGAACGCGCCCAACACGCCGTTGTAGGCGTCCTCGTCGGCTGTGCGTTCCTCGTTCGGTGTCTCGCCGCTCGCCGCCTCCGTCATTGGCTCCCCGTAGCACCCCAGCCCCGTTAAGGAACGCGATTGCCGTTCGCGGGAGCCGGGGTGCCGATCCAACGAGGAAGTGTTTTCTCCAGGCGGTGACCAGGGTCGGGTATGAGAGTCGACATCGGTAACGCACTGGCGAGCGTCGCTTCCCCCGGCGTCTCCCGGGACGCGCTCGATCAGCTCGACGAAACCGTCGCCCGCGCCCACGAGCGCATCGAACGGGGCCGGGCCGACGACGAGTTCGGCTACGCCTCGCTGAACCTCCCCGAGCGAACCGACGCCGCGGCCATCGAGGACGCCGTCGAACCGCTCACGGACGCCGAGGCCATCCTCACCGTCGGCATCGGCGGCAGCGCCCTGGGCGCAGCGACTGTCTCGCAGGCGCTCGGCGGCCTCTCTGCCGACGGCGAGAACGCAGACGCAGCCCCGCTGTACGTGCTGGACAACGTCGATCCCGCACGGGTTCGCGAGATCCTGGCCGAAGTGCCGCTCGACCGGACAGCCGTCAACGTCGTCTCGCGCTCCGGGACGACCGCCGAGACGCTGTCGAACTTTCTGGTCGTCCGCGAGGCGATGGAAGCGGCGGGCGTCGACTGGACCGAGCGGACCGTCGTCACGACCGGCGAGGAGGGCCCGCTGCGCGAACTGGCCGACCGCCACGACATGCCCGCGCTGGACGTTCCCGAGGGCGTCCCCGGTCGCTTCTCGGCGCTCTCGGCCGTCGGGCTCGTCCCCGCTGCCATCCAGGGCCACGATATCGAGGGACTCATCGAGGGCGGTCGCGCCGGCGCCGACTCGCTCGCGGGATCGCTGTTCGAGTCGCCCGCCTACGCGTACGGGGCCGTGAGCTACGCGCTGGATCAGCGCGGCGCGTCGATCACCGCGATGATGCCCTACGAGGAGCGCCTGGAGTACTTCGCCGAGTGGTTCGCCCAACTGTGGGCCGAGAGCCTGGGGAAAGACGGGCTCGGTCAGACGCCCGCGCGGGCGCTCGGTGCGACGGACCAGCACTCCCAGCTCCAGCTCTACCGCGCGGGCCCCCGAGACAAGATGGTCACGCTGGTGCGCGCTCGCGAGCGCGCCGACCGGGAGATCCCCGAGACGGACATCGACGGACTCGCCTATCTGGGCGGGTCGTCGCTGGGCGAACTCCTGGACGCCGAGTTCGAGGCGACGGAGGCGAGCCTCGCGGCCGCCGGCCGGCCGAACGTCCGGATCGAACTCGACCGACTCGACGCCGAGAGCGTGGGCGAACTCCTCTACGGCATGGAGGCAGCCTGCATCCTCGCCGGCGAGCTGTACGACATCGAGACGTTCAACCAGCCGGCAGTCGAGTGGGGCAAGCGCGCCGCCCGCGGCCTGCTCGGTGGCGGCGACTTCGAGGAGGCCGACGCCGTCGCCGAGAAGACGGAACTGCTCGTCAAATAGTACCTTTTTTAACGGGGG
>NZ_JBHUDJ010000001.1:582185-689614 GCF_042678165.1 Halorientalis brevis
AAGAACCGCGTTCACTTCGTTCACGCGGATGCTGGTGCTCAGTACAGACAATAGTCTTATCAGCGTTTGCGTCAACAATAAATCATGAAGCGAGAGGAGCGGGCTATTTTTGTCGGTGTAATCGGACTTCTCGGAACTGTGATATTCAGTGGGCTGACTGTCTATCCACTTCAGTATAGTCTGTGGGAAGGTGCATTGTTGGCAGGTGGCTTTGTTCTCTTTACGTTGATTGTGTTGGACACGAGATTTTGAGCAGGGAGCGGCTATCCATCGAATACCCGATACGCACACAGTGAACAAGCATCCGCCGAGCGAGCGCAGCGAGCGAGGGGGTTCACTCCGCGCGAATGTAATGAGCGCGGAGCAGTTTTTAGTCCAGGTTTTTGCTTCGGGGGGTGCCCGCAGCGAAGCGAGGACACCCCCGCAGTAAAAAAGTGGGGTCGGAAACGTAGTCACTAAACCGCCAGAGGTCCAGGCACGTAGCAATGGCAACAGCACACGCAGCCGAGGACGGCGCGCCCGCGACCGGCGCCGCGCCGACGCTCGGCCTGGTCCTCGCGGGCCTCGCGCTGGTCGCCTCCTTCCTGCCCTGGACCGGCCAGCCGTCACTCGTTTCCGTCCCCGGAATCGACGGGAGCGCCCTCGCTGCCACCCTCGCGCTCGGGGCAACAGTCACGTTCTCCCTCCGCCGACACGGCACGCTCAACCGACCGCTCGGCAGCACCATGGCCGGCCTGCTCTCGTTCGGGGTCGCCGTCGTCGCACTCGCACGGCTCGTCACGCCTGCGCTGGGCGAGGGAACGACACCCACGCTCGGCCTCGGCCTGCCCATCGCCGGAGTTGCAGGGTTGTTCGCTGCGGTCGTCGCGGTCGCGGACTTCCGTGCGATCACGGACGACCTGCTGTGGACGCAGGTTCGCGCCGTCGCGATTGCGATCGTCATCGGCTTCGCCGGCTTCCTGGTGAGCACGGTCGTCGCCTACTCCTTTGCGATCGTGCCGATGGCGCTCGTCTCCTCGTTCGGGACGAGTCAGATGTACCCGATCGTCACCGCCGGGTCCGGGATCGGTCTGGGGCTGTTCACGCTGGGGTACCTGCGCTATCGCGACCTCGGCCTCGACTACATCGACGTCAAACGGCCCGACCTGCGCGACGTCGGTTACAGTCTCGGCGGTCTGCTCGTCATCTTCCTCGGGGCCGGGCTGGTCTCGTACACGTTCACGCAACTCGGTCTCCCGACCGCGGACAGCAGCATCCAGCGGCTCGCAGAGCAGGTTCCCGAGCCGGCGTTTCTCCTGCCGCTGGTGCCGCTGTCCTGGCTCGCCATCGGTCCCGGCGAGGAACTCGTCTACCGCAACGTCCTCCAGAAGTACCTCTACGAGTCGTTCTCGCGGCGGACGGCCGTCTTCGTCGCCAGCGTCACCTTCGCCGCGATCCACTTCCAGCAGTACGCCGATCCCAATCCCATCGCGATGCTCTCGACGCTGTTTATCGTGTTCGTGCTCTCGCTCGTCCTGGGCTACAGCTACTACAAGTCCGAGAACATCCTCGTCCCCATCTTCATCCACGGGACCTTCAACGCCATCCAGTTCTACGCACTCTACGTCGAGTTGACTGGCACCATGCCCGGTCTCTAGGGCCGCGACCTTCTTTCAGGGACGGACACGAAATTGTACCGTCGAAGGCAACAACCCAGCGCGTCTGCCGCGCGATGAGACGCCTGTCTGACGGGTATTTATCCGCTGAAATCTCCAAGTCAGTAGCATGCCGACCCGTTACTCGGTCGTCTGCGACGACGACCTCGCACGGGAAGTCAAGACGCTGGCCCAGGAGTACGACCTGACCGAAGAGGAAGTGCTCCGCCAGCTGATCGACGTCGGACTGGATCACCTGTAGGTCGCCAGGTGGGACTGGCGGCTGCCCGAACTGACAGCGTACTGTAGAAGCAAACGGCGGAAGCGTTGGGAACGACTACGCGGGATTCTTCCGGGTCAGTTCGCTCCCGCAGATCGGACACCGGTCGTGGTTCTCGTCGAACTCGCGGCCACAGCCGGAACACTGGAACAGCCAGTCGCGCTGTTCGTCGATGCCGTCCTGGGCGATGACCTCGACGGAGACGTCGAGTTTCTCCGCGACGTTCTGCATCGCGTAGTCGTCGGTCACCAGGTGCCCGTCGAGTTCGAAAGCGGCGGCGACGAGCCGGACGTCGGTCCGAGAGAGTTCGTCGAGGTCGCCGGTCTCACGCGCGGCGCGCTCGATGCGCTCGACGGTCTCGCCCTCCGGGATGTGGAGGTGCATGCCCGACCCTTCGAGGGCGTCGAAGCGGTAGGCACTCTCGTCTTCGAGTTCCTCGCGGACCATCGGAATCGACGCGATGCGCTCTTGGGTGTGATACTCGTTTATGAATGCCGAAGAATCGAGAACGTACATCGAAGGACAAACGTCAGTTCTGGACGATCATGTGATCTTTGACCGCCTGTACGCGAGTGACGGGAATCAGAAACCGACCGGCGTCGTCCGTGTCGAACCCGGTGTCCCGGGCCATCTCGTCCGGTTCGACGACGAGATTGTGCAGTCGACCCGAGTTCGCGTCCATCGTGATGTTGTACAGCATGCCGAGTTCGGCCCCGTCCGAACCCATAACGGCCTTTCCCGAGAGGTTCTCGGCGAGTATCTCTGCCATACCGAGAGGTGTGTATTCCACTCACATAAACGCCACGGGCCGTGTGACGCGGGTCAGACGCTGGAACCCGCGAGCCGGGCGTCCTGCGGGTCCGATCAGTCGCGCGGGCGGCCGTGCGTCATCCGCTGACAGGCGTCCCCAAAAGGAGGAAGCTTAAATCCCGCGCACGGTTGGTATGGGGTAAGGATTCTCCACGGTGATATGCCATGTCTGACTCTGACCCGGACACTGAGACCGGTACGGCGGGGGACGAATCGAACGCGCTCAGGACACCGATCGTTGCAGTCCTCGGCCACGTAGACCACGGGAAAACCACGCTGCTGGACAAGATCCGCGGCTCGACCGTCACCGAGGGCGAAGCGGGCGCGATCACCCAGCACATCGGTGCGACCGCCGTCCCGCTCGAAACCATCTCCGAGATGGCCGGGAGTCTCGTCAACCCCGACGACTTCGACTTGCCGGGCCTGCTGTACATCGACACGCCCGGTCACCACTCCTTTTCGACGCTGCGCTCGCGCGGCGGCGCGCTCGCAGACATCGCAGTGCTCGTCATCGACGTCAACGACGGGTTCCAGCCCCAGACGCTGGAGGCCGTCGACATCCTGAAACGGACCCAGACGCCCTTCATCGTCGCCGCGAACAAAGTGGACACGGTCCCCGGCTGGAACCCCAACGAGGGCGAACCCATCCAGCAGTCCATCGAACAGCAATCGGACCGCGTCGAGGGCGACCTGAACGACCGCCTGTACAAGATCATCGGGCAGCTCAGCGACGAGGGCTTCTCCGCGGACATGTACTGGCGCGTCCAGAACTTCCAGAAGAACATCGGCGTCGTCCCCGTCTCGGCGATGACCGCCGAGGGCGTCCCCGACCTGCTGACCGTCCTGATGGGCCTCTCCCAGCGCTACATGAAAGAGGAGATGGCCATCGACGTCCAGGGTCCGGGCGCAGGCACGGTTTTGGAGGTCAAGGACACCCAGGGCTTCGGGACGACCGTCGACGCCGTCCTCTACGACGGCACGATCCGGGCGGACGACGAGATCATCGTCGGCGGCCTGAACGCACCGATCACGACGGAGGTACGCGCACTGCTCCAGCCCCGGCCGCTGGCCGAGATCCGCACCGAGAAGCAGTTCGAGAAAGTCGACGAGGTGTCGGCGGCGGCGGGTGTGAAGATCGCCGCGCCCGATCTCGACGACGCCATGGCCGGCGCGCCGATCCGCGTCGTCCGTAACCGGAACAAGGACGAAGTCGTCGCAGAGGTCGAGAAGGAACTCGCCGAGATCGAGGTCCGCACGGAAGAACAGGGCGTCATCGTCAAGGCGGACACGCTCGGGAGCCTGGAGGCCATCGCGAGCACGCTCGACGAGTCAGAGATCCCCATCGTCCGCGCGGAGGTCGGCGACGTCGCCCCGCGTGACATCCGGGTCGCCGAGACCGCCGCCGAGGACAAACACAAGGCGATCCTCGCGTTCTCAGTCGACATCCTCGACGACGCCGAGAAACTCGCCAAACAGGAGGGCGTTCGCATCTTCGAACACGACGTCATCTACCGGCTCATCGAGGAGTACGAGGAGCACGTCGAGGCGATCGAGCAGTCCCAGCAAGAGCAGGTCCTGGAGAACATCACCCGCCCCGCGCGCTTCCAGATCCTCAAAGACCACACCTTCCGCCAGTCCGACCCCGCAGTGGTCGGCGTCGAGGTCCGGTCGGGAACGGTCAAGCGCAACACGAACGCCGCGAAGTTCGAGGACGGCGAGTTCAAGCGCGTCGGCAACCTCAAATCCATCCAGGACGAGGGCGAGGACGTCGACGAACTCCGCGCCGGCGAGCGCGCGGCGGTCTCCATCGACGGCCCGACCGTCGGCCGCCAGATCGAAGAGGGCGACGAACTCTGGGTC
Organism: Halorientalis brevis; assembly: GCF_042678165.1. Taxonomy (GTDB): domain Archaea; phylum Halobacteriota; class Halobacteria; order Halobacteriales; family Haloarculaceae; genus Halorientalis; species Halorientalis brevis. The sequence continues at coordinate 586,770 of NZ_JBHUDJ010000001.1, forward strand.
CACCTCCCCGAGAAGCACGCGAAGATCCTCGAACAGGAACTCACCGAGGACATCCCGGCGGACGAGCGCGAAGCGCTCTCGATGTACCTGGAGAAACAGCGCAACCGCGACCCCTTCTGGGGGAAGTGAGCGGACCCCCGGCACGGGAATACCTCCGTTTTCTGCCAAGTAATAATATTTAATTAGCTCGCTGTGGACGGTGTGAGTGGAGGCAACCATCTCAGACACACGTCTCGATCGAGTGTCCGAGCCGGATCTGGTCCTCTCCGTGATTCCGGGACCACTGATAGTGGCGGTTGTCATCTGGTTTTTCGTCGGCGTGCCGCTCACGCTGGCGCTGGCAGTCGGGAGTCTGCCCGCGAGCGCTGCAATGGGCTACGCGCTGTTTTATTCGCCGCCGGTCGACGGCGAGACGAGCAGCAAGTGCGAGCGGTAGCGGCGCGGTTTGCTGACTACCCGTGCTAGCTGAGCAGCAGGAGGTCGCCAGCATCCGGCGAGCTTGCTCGCCGGTTCACCGGACGCGAGGCGAAGCCGAGCGTCCGGCTTTTTTAGCGTAGATTTTTTGACGGGGGTTGAGCGCTCGCCAGAGGCGAGCGCGATTCCCCCGTTAAAAAAGGTACTATTGGGCAGTCTGGGAGTTCGTATCGCCCATCGCCTGTTTGACCTGCAGGGCGGCACTCGCGGCGAGCCCCTGCGCGATGTCGGTGCGTTCGTCCTCAGCGATGCGGATGTCGGTCGTGTCCTCCGGGGTGTAGCCGGCGCTGACCATGGAGCCGACCGGGGGCTGGACGGCGACGGTCGCCCGGGGACCCTCGGGGCTCGCGGACAGTTCGAGACCGACGGCGAACTCGTCCGGGAGCAACTCGCGGGTTCGGGCGGCGACGCTGGCCAGATCGCGGCGGAGGTGCTGGCGCTGCTCGGCAGAAAGCGTCGGCACGTCGACGTCGTCGGTACCCGCGAACGGGGCGTTTCCGTACATTTCCGCTGTTCTATGTATGTCGAACGTATAAATCCGCCGGCTAGCGCAGGATTGGACGACTCTCCCCGTAGGCCGCGATGACCACGACCGTCGAGTACGCCTCGGGGTCGGAGTCGGCCTCGACGACGACTACGTCCTCGTCGGTGAACGACCAGTCTCGCAGATCCTTCCCCGCGTCCAGTCCGTCCCGGATGCGGTCGCGGACGGTCGCCTCGTCGTCGCCCGAGGACTCGTAGAAGATACCGCGCCCGGACTCGCTGCGTGCCCAGCCGATGCCAGCGGCGCCTGCGTCGCCCGGCCCCCGCGTGGCTCGGCCCTGGACGACCGTCAGCGAGTCGCCGACGTCGCCGAGGTCCGGGGCAGTCTCGACGACTTCGAGCTGCGCCGCCGCGGGGATGACCGAGGAGACGGTGATCAGGTTGAAGTTGTGGACGTTCGCCGCCGCGAGCGCCGCGTCGTAGGACGCCGTCGGCGTTGGCCCAGTTGCTCGTCCCCAGACGAGCCGAATGACGCTCATACCCGATATAGACCGCGGCCAGCGGTAAGGGGTTACGATTCCCCCCCAGCCACACCGTGCACCCGATCTGTCACTCACAGCTATCGGCACGGCAGTCCGCCGCGTCGGGACAAGCCGCAACAGAAGCGGACCGAGCGGGCACGCAGTCTTCGAGAAGGGCGATAAAACACCTATACAGTTACTGTGCGATTCCGCAGTGTGAATACGGTCATCGGCCGGCGACGGTGACGCGAGTCGAGTCGGACCGCCGCCCCGTGGCCGCGTTCACGGACAAACGATGAGACGAGACACAGACCGGACTGTCGACGAACTCCTCCGAGCACTGGCACACCCGCACAGGCGTCGGCTCCTGCGACGCCTGCACGAGCAACAGACGACGGACGGCCGGGACACGGTCTCGTTGACGACGGTCGAAACCGCTCTCGATGCCACCAGAGAACGGGCACAGGTTGCCCTCCATCATAGGCACCTGCCCGCGCTCCAGGCAGTCGGCCTCGTCGAGCACGCCAGCGACGAACAGACCGACGGGGGGACCGACAGTCGACAGGACGCGAACGACGATGACGTCGCGCCGGGACCTCGCTTCGAACGCGGAATCACGGTTCTCGAAGCGCTGGACGAGTAAGCACGCCGACGAGCCAGCCTCGCAGCGCTCCCAGCAAAGACGCACCCGAACAGGCCGTGGCCACTGTTCTTTAATGGTGCAGATCGACAGCAACAACGAGTCACAGAGCACGAAAGCAGCGGTCGCGGACGCCGTTCGTGACGCCGTCCCGTTTCTGGTCATCACCGCCCTCTGGATCGTCATCATGCTGGCCGTCTACGGGCTCTTCCTCGTGACGAAACCGCCGAACGTCGACTACGACGCCTGGGTACACGCCTCGGTGTTCGCCGTTCCTGGCATCGGGTTCCTCGGGCACGTCCTCCAGCAGGCACTCACGGGCAGCCACGCTGGCGAACGAGCCGACTGAAAGCGGTAGGCGAAAACGAGCACGCGGGGAACCGTTGTGCGGTTACGCCAGGAACACGTGCCGCGGGCGGTCGGCGAGGACGTCCTGTCCCCAGGAAACCGTCTCCGAGAAGGCGTCCGAGCGGAAGAAGTCCATCGCGTCCTCCTTGGCGCGCCACTGGCTGGAGATGAACATGTCGTTCTCGTCTTCGTGGTTGACCATCAGGGCCGTGTCGTGGTGGCCCTCCATGTCAGCGAGCAGTTCGCCGACTTCGCCGAACTTCTCGACGAAGTCCTCGCGGTGCTCGGGCTTGACCGTGTAGAACATCCCCATCGTCCCGAAGCCGGACTCTTCGCCCGCGCGGGCGACGATGCCGGGCAGGTCCGAGAGGAAATCGGAGGCCGTGTCGGCGGCGCTCTGGGTGTCCCAGATGCTGACGACGGCCGTCCGGTCGTCGTCGCCCGACTCGGAGTCGTACAGCGCCGTCTTCACGTGGGTGTCGTAGCGGTCGAAGCCGTCCCGGAGGTCGTCGACTTCCGCGAACAGCTCCTCGCGGTCGGCCTCGGAGTACAGCACCAGCGCGTACACGTCCTCGCCGTGTGGCTGGCCGGCGTAGATGTCCAGGTCTTCGAGTTCGCCGCGGATCTCGTCGCCCGCGTCGGTCTCGGCGTCGTCGGTCTCGCCGTCGCCCTCGCCGAGCGGACCGCGGTACCCCTCGACGATCCCCGAGAGGTCGTTGAGGAAGCCGCTTGCCGTGTCGGCGGCGCTCTCGGTCTTCCAGACGCTGGCGATGGCCGCCCGGCCCTCGTTGGCCCGGACCGTCGTCAGCACGTGCGTGTCGTAGTGCTCGAAGTTGCTCCGCAGGCCGTCGACCTCGTCGGCGAGGTCCTGCGCGTCGGCCTGGGAGTAAAAGACCAGGCCGTGGTCGCCCTCGTCGTAATCCTCACCGGGGTAGAGTCCGAGGTTGCCGAGTTTCTGCTGAATCTCGTCGTCGGCTTCGATCTCGTCGTCCTCGTCGCTGCCGCCCGTCGGGGGACCGCCGGCGTGAGAGTCGCTGTCGGACGTTCCGTGGCTGCCAGTCTCACCGCGAGGGTGACCGCCGGAGTCGCCGGCGTGAGCGGGTGCACTCGTCTCGGCGTGCTGGCCGGCGGTGTCGCTGTCCCCGGTCGGCACGTCGTCGCCCGCGAGGACGGCCGGCAGGTCTGCCGGCGGGAACTTCCGACCGAAGAAGAACGGACCGAACTCCGCGAAGTGGCTGGACGAGGGGTCGAACCGCATCTCGTTCAGGAGGTCCTTGATGTTCGTGGGGTCGTCGGCCCACAGCGTGATGCCCCACTCCCAGTCGTCTAAGCCGACGCTGCTGGCGATCATCTGGCTGACCTTCCCGGCGTAGCCCTTGCCGATGTTGCCGTGGCGTTCCATGATGTCGGCCCGCTCGTCGAACGGCATGTCGTACCAGTTCTGCTCGGGCTGGCGGCGCTTGCTCATCGGGTAGAAACAGACGTGCTCCGAGTCCGGGACCTCGGGATGGAGCCGTTTCTGGATGTACTGCGCGAGACTGGAGTCGTCGTCGACCTCGCCTTCGAAGTAACCGCGGGCCGACTCCGTGTAGCCCGACGCCTCCGTCACCGAGAGGTAGGAGTTGGGCTGCTCGGTGAACTCGGCGAAGGCGGTCTGCTCGAACCGGCGCTCGGCGGTGTCCAGTTCCGCGACCGTCTCGCGGAGGTGCATGATCAGGACGTCGGCCTTGTGTCCCACGACGGTGTAGACGGCGGTCGCACCGCCGCCGAACTCGTCGGGGTCGGTCACGTCGTCCAGGTTCGCGTGGGACTGGAGGTAGTCGATCCCCTCCTCGAGCGCGCGCTCGCGGCGGTGTTCGGGCGCGTTGCGCCAGGCGTCCCAGTCGATCGTCCGGAAGTCGTGCAGGGCGTACCAACCCTCTTCGGTCGGTGGCGGATCGCGCTGTTCCATACGGGGCCGTTCGGAACGGTCCGTAAGGAGGTTTCCGTTCTCAGTCTTCGAGAACCGAGCCGTCGTCCTCGGCTCGCGCTCGGGTGAGACGGCGCCGAATCTCGCGCGGCCGCGGATTGATCTGCGAGTCGTTGATGTGTTCCCAGTCGTCGAACGGGCCGTCGTGAGTCAATCTGATCGGTGAGTCCGGGTAGTTGTAGTTCATCACGCTCGGGTAGGTGGCCGCCGACACCGCGTACGAGTCCACGCCCGCGTAGTCGTCGGCGTCGATCCCGAGCGAGTGGCCGAGTTCGTGGACGAACGTCCCCGCGAAGTCGCCGCCCTGGTACTCGATCGCCATCTGGCGGTAGCCGGGTCCCGACGATTGAAACCCGGTCCGCGTCCTGTTCTCGCCGCCCGCCTGTCCGACGAACACGGCGTAATGGTAGCCGACCGACGAGTTGTCGAAGTGGGCCTTCCGAATCCGAGAGAGTTCTTTCGGGGTCGTCGCGGTGGGAGAGCCGATCTCGTCGTCGATGACGAAGTGGACATCGATCCCGGTGGAGCCGTCCGGGTTCCGGACGGGAGCCGCCTCGAAAACCGCCGCGACTCGGTCGAGCGTCTCCCGGGACGGGCGCTTCCCGGTCACGTAATCGATCTCGACGAACACGTCCCGCTGCAGCGGGTCAGCGCCAGCGATCGGCGGGCCGCCGACCAGTTCGACGCTGTCCGAGAACTCGTCGTCGTCGGTGTCCGCCGTCGTCGGGTCGGTCTCCAGCGCCGAGAGCTCGTACCAGTCGTCGAGGCCGTCGCCGTCGGAGTCCGCTTTGAAGGCGTTCGTCCCCAGCGCCCGCTCGCGCTCGTTGCTGAGGCCGTCCCGATCGAAGTCGCGGTCCGGAAACCCCGGAACGTGCGTGATCGGGACGAGACCCTGCGTCCAGGCGAGGACGGCGAGGACGAGGAGAGCGATCACGACCCGGCCGTTCATACAGCGCCACGGTCGACCGAATCACACGTTGTACGTCGGACGTTACCACGGTCAGTTCCGGGTAAGACACGACTAGACCACGATGAAGAGGCCAGCGCGACCGACCGTTAGGTGCTGGCCAGCAGACCGGGGCCGAAGATCATCAGGAACAGGCCCGCGAGCATCACCAGACTGATCGAGATGGTGACGGCCGTGGTCAGCCGGCGACCGCCCTCGATGGGGAGCCGCGAGATGACGGCCTCGGTGCTCGTCCGCAGGATGTGCCCGCCGTCGAGCGGGAAGGCCGGAACGAGGTTGAACATCCCGAGCTGGAGGTTGATCCACGCCGTCCAGAACGTGACGTTCGCCAGCGTGAACACGCCCCCGCCGAGCGCGGCGAGCGGCCCCTCGACGGTGTAGAAGCCGACGACTTCCGGGACGAAGCCCGCGAAGTTGTACGAGAAGTTCGGGTCGAGGACGCTGATGAAGGGCAGCAGGAGGACGGCGAACACCTGGCGGACGAACGAGCCGTCGGTCAGGCCACCGAGGGGACCGCTCCCGCCGCCGAGCAACCCGAGGAAGCCCTCGGCAGGGTAGATGTCGATGCCGAAGTCGTTGACGGCCAGGCCGCTCGTCCCGCCCTGGAGGAAGACGCCGAGGTACGCGCCCTCGCCGTCCGGGTCCTGAACCAGTGAGACGTTGTAGGTCGCCGGCTGCGCCCGCTCGCCCTGCAGGACGTACGCCTCGACGGTCACCTCGTCACCGGCGTCGTGCTGTGCCAGCGCCGTCTGGAGCGTCGCCGTATCGGTGACGCGCGTCTCACCGAACTGCGTGATGACGATCGGCGTCCCGTTGGTCGGTGCGCCGGCTTCGTCAAGCGGGTCGCCCGCGCTCGCTCGGGTCACGTACGCACCCACTGGGAACGTCGCGTTGCCGGCGGTGGTCGACACCGTGACGAGCGAGCGGTTCTGGATCGCGTCGGCGAAGCCCTGTTCAGTGTAGACCGCCGTCCCGTTGACGGCGGTGATCGTCGGCGGCGTCGCCCCGCTAATGTTGACGCCGGTTTCGCCGGGCCGCCCGTCGAGCACCCCAGGGACGGCCCGCGTTATCATCAGCGTCCGATTGACCGTCACCGCGGGGGCGTCTTGCCGCTCGACCGTGACCGTCCGGTCGGTGGTGTTGACGAGCACCGAGTCGAGTTCCGAGGCGTTGGCGACGGGCTGGCCGTCGACGCTCGTGATGACGTCACCGCCCTCGATGCCGGACGCTCCAGCGGCCGACCCCGGGAACGTCTTGCCGACGGGGACGCCGCTCACGACCGAGATCGAGCCGATGATCGGTCCGAACAGCAAGAGGAAGGCGACGAGCGTGATCGCGAAGTTGTTCGTGACGCCGGCGGCGAACATCCGCGTCTGTGCGCCGCGGTTCGCCCGGTTCCGGCTCTCCTCGCTGGGTTCGACGAACGCCCCGATGGGGATGAACGCGAACAGCGCCAGCCCCATCGAGTCGATGTCGATGTCCTCGACGCGGCAGAGCAGTCCGTGGCCGCCTTCGTGGACGATGAGACCGGCGACGAGCCCGAACACGATCTCGGGCGCGGCGGACATCGGGAGGAAGTCATTGACGCCGGGAATCACGAGGACGTTCTGGGGGTTGCGGACCGGCGTCGCCTCGGGTTGGCTGAACGACCGGATGCCGGCGAGCAACACCGTCACGAACATGCCGATCATCACCACGAGTGCGATACCGACGCCGAAGTTCCCCCAGGCGCGCCAGAACCGACGCGGGGACGCCAGCCAGTTCAGGAACGCGCGACCACGCTTCGTGTGGATCGTGGTAATCGGCCCCTGAACCCGGATGTACTCGGGAATCTTGCCCTGGGCCCGCAGCGCCATCGCGACGAGCGTATAGAGGAGAACGCCTGCGAGCACCCAGGTCAGCGTGCTTACCATCGTCCGACGAGACGGGCCTGTGAGTCAAGAGAGTTTGGTTCACGACACCGGCGGGCGACCGCCGGGTGACCGCGGCCCGAGGGCGTCCCCGAACAGTGCTACGCGTCCCGACGGAGGCGGTCGAGCACGAACTGCTCGTCCAGCGCGGCCAGGAACGGCCCGAGCCGCGGTCCCTGGTCGGTGTCGAGGAACAGCTGGTAGCCGGCCGCGAAGAAATCGCCCACCTCCACGTCGTTGCGCTTTGCCGCCTCGTAGATCTCGCCCTGGATCTCCTCGCCGTCGTGCCCGGCTTGGACGAAGTCGGCCAGTTCGGCCAGCGCAGCCGCCACGTCGTCGTCGAAGTCGGTCTCGGGGAGGTCCTCGGCCAGCCGGTAGTTGTACTCGTTGTCGGTCCGCTTTGCCCACTGTCGGGCGCGCTCGACGCGCGCGAGCGCGGCCTCGATCTCCGCCTCGGTGGCGTCCTCGGGGATGTGGCCCTCGCGCCGCGCCATCTGCTCGCGGAGTTCGGGGTCGTCGGTCATCCCCAGCACGGCGGCGAACGTGTACGGGATGCGGATGGGCTGGTCGTCGGCCGCCTCGCCGTCGCCGGACTGCGTCCGGCTTCCCGAGGCACTTCGTGCCTCGCTACCGACGGCCATCGGATAGGCTCGCTCGGCGAGTTCCGCTTCCTCCTCGTCGCGGGGCTCCTCGGTGCCGTAGTACACCCGCTCGAACTGGTCGAACTCGTCGACCAGCTGGTCGAGCGTCGTCACGTCGAAGTCACGCTGCTTGCGGGGGTTCTTGGTGAAGAAGTACCGGAACACCTCGGGTTCGAGCAACTCCAGCACCTCCGAAACGGTGACGATGTTGCCCGACGACGAGGAGAGCGCCTCGCCGTTGAGCGTGAACCACTCGTACACCATCGGCACCGGCGGCTCGACGTCGAGGACGTTCCGGGCGATGTCCTCCCCGCTCGGCCAGGAGCCTTCTGCGTGGTCTTTCCCGAACGGCTCGAAGTCCACCCCCAGGATGTCCCACTGGGCGGGCCACTCGAAACGCCACGGGAGCTTGCCGTCCCGGAGCGTCGCCGTGCCCTCGTGGCCACAGCCCTCGATGGTCCGGTCGCCGGCTTCCATCTCGGTGCACTCGTACGCGACGGTACCCTCGTCGAGATCGACGTCGACGATCTGGCCCGTCAGCAGCCCGCACTCGCTGCACTGGGGCGTGAACGGGACGTAGGAGTCGTCCACGCTGGCCTGGTACTCGGCGAGCGTCTCGCGGGCTTGGTCGGTGTGTTCGAGCAGGAAGCGCGTGATCTCCTCGAACTCCCCGTCGGCGTACAGTTCGGTGTTCGAGACGAACTCGACGGGCACGTCCACCAGGTCCGCGCTCTGTTCGAGGAGGTTGGTGAAGTGCGCGCCGTAGGAGTCACAGCAGCCGAACGGGTCGGGGATGTCCGTGTAGGGTTTCCCGAGGTTCTGGCCGACGGCGGCCGAGTCGACGGCGTCGTCACCGAAGTCGACGACGTTCCAGTCGAGGTCGGCCAGCGTTCGGGGGATCTTCCGGAGCGGGTCCTTGTCGTCGGTCGTGAACACCTGGCGGACCTCGTGGCCGCGGTCTCGGAGGGCTTCGGCGACGAAGTAGCTCCGCAGAATCTCGTTGAAGTGGCCGATGTGCGGGACACCCGAGGGGGAGACGCCGCCCTTGATGACGATGGGCTCGTCGGGCTCGCTCGCCAGAATGGCGTCCGCGACGGCGTCGGCCCAGAACGCGCGGCCGGCCGTGCGTCCGACCGCGTAGGGGTCGTACAGGTCGATGTCCTCGACTGCGCTCTCGGCGTCCTCGCTCATCGGTCACCACCGGGCCGGATCTCGGTCCCGTCGTGCTCGTCGTCGTCGATCGCGCTGGCGACCCGTTCGGGTTCGGTGCCGTCGAGGACGATGGCGCGCAGGTTCGCCCGCTGGATGACTTTCGCGGCCAGCAGGTCCACCGGGGCGTTGCTGCCCGCCTCCATCTCGATGTCGGCGATGATGTCGACCAGTTCGTCGGGCGTCATCTCCGCGAACCGGGTGGCGTCCTCGTGTTCGTTGGGATCGGCGCTGAACACGCCGGGGACGCTCGTCGCGTACACCAGCAGGTCGGCGTTGACGTACTCCGCGAGCACGGCGCTCACGGCGTCGGTGGTCTGTGCTGGCGTGACCCCGCCCATCACCGGCACGTCCCCGCGGTGCATCGCGGTGCCCGCGTCCTCGTAGTTCTCGGGCGGCGTCGGAGCGGCCTGCTCGCCCATCGCGGCGATGAGCAGTTGGGCGTTCAGCCGGGTGACGCCGATGCCGAGTTGGTCGAGTTGCATCTCGTTTGCGCCCAGGTCCCGGGCGGTCGTGATGTAGTCCCGAGCGACCGTGCCCCCGCCGACGACGACGCCGACGCGGTGGCCGTTCGCGACCAGCCCTTCGATGACGTCCGCGTAGGCGCGTACTCGGTCCGGTTCGAGGTCGGGCGCGAGCACGCTCCCGCCGATAGAAACGACGACTTTCATTACGTCCGGGTTGCTCCGAGCCGTTCTTAAGCGTTCGTACTCCGCGTCGGCCGGGCGATCGCGGGACCGAAAGCTAATGCGCCCAGACGGCCTGCGATTCAGGTATGCACGTACTCGGCGTGGTGGGGCCGTCCGACTCCGGGAAGACGACGCTCGTCGAACGGCTCGTCGAGCGACTGACCGACCGCGGACGGGTCGCCACGGTCAAACACCTCACGCACGCACCCGACGTCGACACCGAGGGGAAAGACACGGACCGCCACCGGACAGCCGGAGCCGCAGCGACCTACGGCCTCACCGACGACGAGGGCTGGTTCGCCACCGGCACCGAGCGAACGCTGGACGAGACGCTGGCCGACCTCGCGCCCGCGTACGATTACGCAGTCGTCGAGGGGTTCAGCCACGCTGCGATCCCACAGGTCGTCCTGGGGGACCGCGAGCACGCCGGCCCCGAACTCGCGGCCGGTCCGGACGCCGACGCCGTCGACGTCGACGACGTACTCTCGTCGCTCGCGTCGACCGAACCGTACGTGACCCTCGACACGCTGGTCGAGGAGGTCAAAGCGTCACCAGCGGCCGAACGCGCCGGCGCGATCGCGACGTTCACCGGCCGCGTCCGCGCGAAAGACGCCCCCGAGGACGCTCCGACGGAGTACCTGGAGTTCGAGAAGTACGAAGGCGTCGCCGAGGAGAAGATGGAGACCATCAGCGCCGAGCTCGAAACCCGAGACGGCGTCGTAGACGTTCGCCTCCACCACCGAACGGGCGTCATCGAGTACGGCGAGGACATCGTGTTCGTCGTCGTGCTCGCCGGCCACCGCGAAGAAGCGTTCCGGACCGTCGAAGACGGCATCGACCGGCTCAAAGACGAGGTCCCGATCTTCAAAAAGGAAGTGACCGTCGACGAGGAGTTCTGGGTCCACGACAGGGAGTGACCGACCGCGCGCCAGGCGAGATGCGGCAACATCACCCGCCAAATGGCGCTGCGAGTGGCCGTGTCAGTCCCACTCGGCCACCCTGGAGTAAGAACATCATAACGGCCTTAGATTCGTTTGTAAAACGTCTCGCGCCCTCTCGAAACGTTATGAAAGAGTTGTTTTACACCGATTTAGGCGGAAAAAGGCCCGAACCGACGCTAAAACCGCCGAAGTGACTCGAAGCTTCCTGGCTTTATATGCAGATGTAGTTGATACGAACGGATGAGGTGTCACAAATGAGCGCTACAACGCAGCCCTCCACCGAAACGCAGAGCAAGGAAGAACGACTCCGGTCGTACCTGAAGCAGAAAGCCCAGGACGGCGAGATGTACTTCAAGAGCAAATTCATCGCAGACGAGGTCGGCCTCTCGCCCAAGGAGATCGGTGCGCTCATGGTCAAACTCAGCGAATCCGCGACGGATCTGGAAGTCGAGAAGTGGTCGTACACGAGCGCGACCACGTGGCGAATCGAGCCCGCCAACTAGACACCACGACGCAGCCTCCCCGGCCGTTCCCCCGACGACAGCCGTCCCGAACCGCCGTCTCGGGGCCCTCCCCGACCCCCGAGATCGACCGTTCGAGACACTGACGAGTTCTTTCGTGTGATATTCGGACCGGAGATTTATACGGTCGCGTGTACAAGGGGAAATCGATGGATGGGAGCGGTGTCCCGGGGGACGCGCCCGCGGTCGACGAACTCTCTTCGGCGTTTCGCGTCTACGAGGTGCGGACCGACGGCGACAAACTCCTGTATATCGGTCGCCCAGCAGTCTCCTCGGACGTTCTGGAGCGTGAAGTGTGGCCACTGTTCCACGAGTACGACTACGACGTGTCGCTCCAGCAGCAGCCGTCCAGAGGCCCCCAGTTGATGGCCGGGAACTACGCGCTCGTCGCGAAACCCCGATCGCTCGGCCTGAACGGGATTCCCTGGACGAACGTCGTACTTGCGGTTTTGACAGTTCTCTCGACGCTGTTCGTCGGCACCGTCTGGTACGGAATCGACGTCGGGAACGACCCGCTCAGCCTCCTGGAGGCCTGGCCGTTTACCGCTGCTGTGCTCGGCGTCCTCGGGACGCACGAACTCGGCCACTACGTGATGAGTCGCTACCACCGGGTCGACGCTAGCCTGCCGTATTTCATCCCCTTCCCCTCGATCTTCGGGACGATGGGGGCCGTCATCAAGATGCGCGGCCGAATACCCGACCGGAAGGCGCTGTTCGACATCGGCGTCGCCGGTCCGCTGGCCGGACTGGGCGCGACAGTCGTCGTGACCATCATCGGCCTCCACCTGGACCCGGTGCGGGTGCCGTTCGAGTTGTCGTTCAACCACCCGCTCATGCTGCAGGTGCTGTCGGCGATCACCGGCCAGCCGCTCACCTACAGCGCCCCGAACAAGATCTTCAATCCGGTCGTCTTCGGCGGCTGGCTCGGGATGTTCATCACGTTCCTGAACCTGCTGCCCGTCGGCCAACTCGACGGCGGCCACATCGTCCGAGCGATGTTCGGCAAGCGGACGGAGACGGTGTCTGCGGCCGTCCCAGCCGGCCTCTTCGGCCTCGGCGCCTACCTGTTCGTCGCCCGGAGTGGCCAGGCAGTGTACATCTGGTTCATCTGGGGCGTCCTGGCGCTCGGTCTCGCCTACGCCGGGCCGACCGACCCCATCGACGACTCCCCGCTCGACCGGAAACGGTTCGCGGTCGGACTCCTCACCTTCCTGCTCGGACTGGCGTGTTTCACGCCGATCCCGATCGAGGTCGCCGCGGCCTGAGCGTCGCTCTCGTTACTCCGCGTCGTCCTCGCCGGCGTGCGTGTATCCTCTGTCCCGCAGGGCGTCGCCAGCGAGCGTGAGCCCCTCGTCGGGCTCGGTCACCGTCCCGATTTTCGTGATCTGTACGTCACAGCAGTCCCTGACGCCCGGCAACTGGCCGGGTGGGATCGTGAAGACGAGTTCGAAGTCCTCGCCGAAGAAGACGCCCAGTTCGCGGCGCGTCGCCTCGTCGGGTGCGACGTCGTCGACCGCCTCGTCGATGGGCAGCGGCCGCTCGATAGCGAAGCCGCAGTCGCTGGCGTCGGCGAGTTGGTGGAGCGAGCGGGCGAGGCCGTCGCTCGAATCGATCATCGCCGTCGCGTGGGAGGCCACAGCCAACCCGGGGACGACCCGGGGCGTAAACCGGAAGAGGTCGTTCGCGCGGTCGTACTCGCCCTGCTCGAACAGCCGGATCGCGGCCCCGCTCCGTCCGAGCGTGCCGGTGACGCAGACCGCGTCGCCCGGGCTGGCGCCGGACCGACGCACCGGCGAGTCGGTTCGTCCCAGGACCGTCGTCGAGACGGTAAACTCCTGGTGGCGGTCGAGATCGCCGCCGACGTACTCGGCCTCGACGTACGCACAGACGTCGCGTGCACCCCGGACGAACTCCCGGAGTTCGGATTCGTCGAACGACGGGGCCGCGTAGACGGCGACGGCCGCCGTCGCTTCCGCCCCCATCGCGGCGACGTCCGACAGCGATGCGCCGACGGCGCGCCAGCCGGCCGTGTAGCGTGTGGTGCCGACCGGGAAGTCCGTCCGGTCGTGAAGCATGTCCGTCGTGAGCACCTGCTCGCCGACGACGGCCGCGTCGTCGCCGGCGGCTGGCAGGTCATCGGCTAACAGCGCGAGTGCCGCCCGCTCGTCCATACCCGCCCTTCGGGGGCGCCCTCTAAAATCCCGGGGGAGGTGGCAGTCGGTGCCTTCAAACGGAAACCGGTCGTTGGCCCGGGCATGAACGGGGACAGACGGGCCACGGTCGCGGGGTTTGCCGGCGCCGTGCTCGTCCTGGTGGTGTTGTTCTGGTTCGTCGGCGTCGACCAGATCCTCGCGGCGCTCGCGAGCGCCGATCCGGTGATCGTGGCCGCGCTCGTCCCCGTCGCACTCCTGTGGCTCTCCTCGTGGGGACTGGCACTGTACACGGTGCTCCAGGCGATCGACGAGCCCGTCTCGGCACCGAAGGCGGTCATGCTGTACACGGCCGCCGTGTTCGCGAACAACGTCACGCCGTTCGGGCAAGCCGGCGGGGAGCCGCTCACCGCACTGCTCATCTCGAAGGCCACGGACAGCGAGTACGAGAACGGGCTGGCCGCGATCGCCAGCGTCGACGCGCTCCACTTCGTCCCGTCCGTCGGACTCGCGACGATCGGCCTCGCGTTCTTCGCCGTGGAGACCGTCACGCTCGGGCGGAACCTCCGGATCGCCTCCGTTGCCGTGGGCGCGCTCGCGCTCGCCATCCCGGTCGCCGCGTACGTGGGCTGGCGCTACCGCTACGAACTGGAAGCCGCGGTCGTCCGCCTGCTGACGCCGGTCATCCGCGCCCTCGGACGACTCGTCCCCCGACGAAGTCCACCGGATCCCGGCGTCATCGAACACCGCATCGAGGGATTTTTCACGGCGATCGATCGCGTCGCCAACAGCCCACGGCGGCTCGTCCTCGCGCTGGCGTTCTCGCTTGGCGGCTGGCTCGCGCTCACGTCCTCGCTGTGGCTGTCGGTCACCGCCCTCGGGTACGACGTGCCCTTCGCAGCGGTGCTGGTCGTCATTCCCGTGGGCGCGCTCGCGAGCGCCACGCCGTTCCCGGGCGGCCTCGGCGGCATCGAAACGGCGTTGACCGTCCTGCTGGTCTCGACGACCGGCATCCCGGCCGCCGCAGCGGGGGCCGCGATCGTCATCCACCGCGCCGCCACCTACTGGTTCCCGACGCTCGTCGGGGGCGGGTCGGCTGCAGCCCTCGGTGCCCGTCGCGGGGAAGAGCCAGTTGTCGAAGACGAGTGAACGACCCACACGGGCACCGGCGAGTGCCGAACGATGCGCTTTTATGACGCCAACAGGAACGACACTGCAATGACGACGCTATTCGACGTTCCCGCCGAGGACCTCAACGAGGCGCTCGCAGAGCGACTCGCCGACGAGGACGCCGTGGCGGAACCCGACTGGGCTCGCTTCACGAAGACAGGTACCGGCCGCGAACTCCCGCCGGAACAGGACGACTTCTGGCAGCGCCGCGCCGCCAGCCTCCTGCGCAAGGTCGCCATCGACGGTCCCGTGGGCATCGGCAGCCTCCGCACCGAGTACGGCAACTCCTCGAAGGGGTCGACTCGCTACCAGGTCCGACCGAAGCGCTCCACGAAGGGCAGCGGGAAGATCATCCGTACGATCCTCCAGCAGCTCGAAGAGGCCGGCTACGTCCAGACCGCACAGGGCGAGGGCCGCAAGGTCACCGGCGACGGTCGCAGCCTCCTCGACGACACCGCCGGCGAGGTCCTCCAGGACCTCGACCGTCCGGAACTCGAACGCTACGCGTAAGTTCGCTCCCTTTCGCGTTCGTTCTCCCCCTGAGCTGCTGGACTCGTTTCTCTCACTGTCTCGACACGCTCGCATAGCGCTATAGCTGCTGGCGTCCATTGGACGCTATGCACACGCTGGAGACGACCATCGACATCGACGCACCGCCAGCGGTCGTGTGGCGGGTGCTGTCCGAGTTCGAACGCTACCCCGAGTGGAACGAGTACGTGCGAATCGAGGGCACGCCGGTGGCCGGTGCGCGGCTTACCGTCACACCCGGGCCACGAGCGGGCCGGCAGCCGTCCGCGACGTCACGAGTGCTCCGAGCCGAGCCGGAGTACGAACTCCGGTGGCGCAGCCACCTGCTCGTCCGCGGGCTGTGCGACGGCGAGCACTGTTTCACGATCGAGAACCTCGGGAACGGACGCTCTCGGCTGACGCAGGCCGAGCGGTTCGTCGGGCTGCTCGCCGGGCCGTTCGTGCGCCGGTACGGCAGGCAGACGGCGGCGACCTTCGAGGGCGTCAACCGGGCGATCAAGCGGCGGGCCGAGACGACCGCCCGAACGAGGCCGACGACGACACCTCGTGCTCCCTGAGAGAGGAGTCTCCGTAACGGTTTTCCAGCAGACGCAACAAGTATTACAATAGCTATGAGTGGCGAACCCGACGACGAAGAGCTCGAACGGCTGCGACAGGAGAAGATGGAACAGCTCCGCGAACAGAAAGAGCAACAAGGGGGCGGCGAGGCCCAGGAAGCCCAGCGTCAGCAGGCCGAAGCCCAGAAGAAAGCGCTGCTGCGCCAGCACCTCACCGACGGGGCGCGCAAGCGCCTGAACACAGTGAAGATGTCGAAACCGCAGTTCGGCGAGAAGGTCGAACAGCAGGTCCTCGCGCTGGCCCAGAGCGGGCGTCTCCAGGACAAGATCGACGAGGAGAAGATGAAACAGCTGCTCTCGGAGCTGAAGCCGGACTCGAAGAGCTTCGACATCAAGCGACGGTAAATGCACGTCGGACTCTGCTACAGCGGCGGCAAAGACTCGACGTTGGCCGCTCTCCTGCTCGATTCCTTCTACGACGTCACGCTCGTCGCGGCGACGTTCGGCGTGACCGACGCGGCCGCACACGCTCGCGACGCCGCCGCCGCCGTCGGCTTTCCGCTCATCACGGTCGAACTCGACGAGTCGGTCGCCCGCGACGCCGTCGACCGCATGGTCGAGGACGGCTATCCGCGCACCGGAATCCAGCGCGTCCACGACCACGCACTCGAAACGGTGGCGGCTGGGGAGTTCCGGATCGACGCCGCCGACGAACTGCGCTCGTTCGACGCCATCGCGGACGGAACGCGCCGTGACGATCGCGTTCCGACCGTCTCGCGGGCACAGGCACAGAGCATCGAGGACCGCCACGACGTCGACTACCTGGCTCCGCTGTCGGGATTCGGTCGAAGTGCCGTCGACGACCTCGTGGACGCGACGCTGGAGGTCGAGACGGGACCGAGCGAAGAGATCGCGAAGGGCGATTACGAGGCGGAGCTCCGCGCCCTGATGGCCGAGGAGTACGGCGACGACGCCGTCACAGAGGTGTTTCCCGCCCACGACCAGACGCGCGTCGTGGGCCTCCGAGAGCACTGAGAGTCGCCCGTTTTCGGTCGTCGACCGAACAACTACCCCGGCCATCTTTGCCGCTAGCCATCGTACGGAGCGACGATGCGAGCCGGCGAAAGTCGGGACACCGATCGTGACACTGAGAGCCATCGCCAGCGGTGGCAGGACTGGTTGCTCCTCGACGGGGATCGGCGTCTCGTCGTCGGGTTCACTACCGTCGTCCTGTTTCTCGTCATCGCGTCAGTGGTCGTGAGTGAACTGGCACCGTTACGCGACCTCCAGCCGCTGTTCTACGTGCTGGGCGGGTTGATCGGAGGAAACCTGACCGTCATCACCGTCGTCGTCTCGATCAATCAGTTGCTGCTCTCGCGGGAACTACAGGCGCCGCCCGACCTCGAATCCCAGATCGAGGGGATCATCGAGTATCGCTCGGACGTCGAGGACGCTGCCGGACAGGTCGCACCGGTCGAGCCGCTGGGCTTTCTCCGCCTGCTGTTCGAGAACACCCGGCGGGAAGCCCAGCGACTGGGAGGCCTCGCGACGTCCGAGACGGACGAACAGACCTACGAGGAGATCAACGAGGTCGTCTCGGAGATCACGACCCAGACGGACAGAGTCGATTCGCTGCTGCAGCAATCGCAGACCTCCACGTTCGACGTGCTCTCGGTCACGTTGACGACGAACTACGCGACGGACATCAACCGACTCCGACAGATCGAGTGGGAACACGGCGCGCAGCTCCCGGCAGACGTCAGCGACGCGGTCGACACCCTCGTCCACCAGCTCCAGAACATCGACATCGCGCGGCAGTACTTCAAGTCGGTCTACCTCCAGCAGGAACTGGCCGAGCTGTCGCGGAACCTCTTCTACGCCGGCCTCCCGTCGGTGACCGTCGTCGCAATCGGGTTACTCCTCTTGACGGGACCGAGCGGGACCGTCTTCACCAGCCCGTACTTGCGGGCCTTCGTTCCGCTGTTCGTCACGGTCGGCCTGCTGCCGATCACGATTCTGTTCGCGTACATCGTCCGAATCGCGACCGTCACGCAGCGCACGGCGGCGACGCTGCCGTTCACGACGCCCGCACAGGAGCAGTGACCGCGTACCCAAAGGACAGTTTCAAGCGCGCCGTGTGCGAACCAACCGAGCATGTACGACCACCTGAAGGGTTTCCGGGATTTCTACCCCGACGAGATGGGGGCGCGCCGGGAGGTCATCGATCAACTGGAGGCCACCGCACGCCAGTACGGCTTCCGCGAGATCGGGACGCCCGCCCTGGAGCGGACGCAGATGTACGTCGACAAGAGCGGCGAGGAGATCGTCGAGGAACTGTACGCCTTCGAGGACAAGGGCGGCCGCGACGTGGCGATGACGCCGGAGCTGACGCCGACCGTCGCGCGGATGGTCGTCGCCAAACAGCAGGAACTCTCGAAGCCGATCAAGTGGGTCTCGACGCGGCCGTTCTGGCGCTACGAACAGGTCCAGCAGGGCCGCTTCCGCGAGTTCTACCAGACCAACGTCGACATCTTCGGCTCGTCGGAGCCGGAGGCCGACGCCGAGATCCTCGCGTTCGCCGCCGACGCGCTCACGTCGCTGGGGCTCACCGGCGAGGAGTTCGAGTTCCGCGTCTCCCACCGCGACATCCTGGGCGGGCTGCTGGAAGCGTTCGACACGGACGTCCAGACCAAGGAAGCCATCAGGGCCGTCGACAAGAGCGAGAAGATCAGCGAGGCCGAGTACCACGACCTGCTCGTCGAGGCCGGTCTCACCTACGACCAGGCCGCCGAGTTCGACGACCTGCTCGCCGTCGACGCCGAGAACCTGGACGAGCTCGTCGAGTTCGCGGGCACTGACCGCGTCGAGAACGCCGTCACGAACCTGCAGAACGTGCTGGACGCGGCGGCCGACTTCGGCGCAGGCGAGTACTGTACGCTCTCGCTGGAGACCGCTCGCGGCCTGGACTACTACACGGGCGTCGTCTTCGAGTGTTTCGACTCGACGGGCGAGGTCTCCCGGTCCGTCTTCGGCGGCGGCCGCTACGACGACCTCATCGAGAGCTTTGGCGGCCAGCCGACGCCAGCGGTCGGCGTCGCCCCCGGGCTCGCCCCGCTCTCCCTGCTCTTGCAGCGCGCCGACGTCTGGCCCGACGAGTCGTTCACGACCGACTACTACGTCCTGCAGATCGGCGACACGCGCGACGTGGCCGCCGAGATCACCCGGACGCTGCGCTCGCGGGGCCACGTCGTCGAGACCGACGTCGCCGGCCGGAGCTTCGGCGCGCAGATGAACTACGCCGACGGCGTCAACGCCGAGACGGTCGTCATCGTCGGCGAGCAGGACCTCGAAGACGACGCCGTCACGGTCAAAGACATGGACTCGGGCGACCAGGAGCAGGTACCCCTCGCGGAGTTCCCGGGCGACCACGACCGCCCGACGCTCGCGGACTTCGAATAGAACTCAGTCGAGCAGGCTGTCGTCGTCCGGTTCGGTTGCGTCGAGTCGACCCGATGTCCTCGACCACGGGCGCGGTCGGGGACACAACACTCATTCCGTCGGCGTCCGGACCGCGACCAATGCGCGCGTTTCGCCTCGCCTACGACGGCCGGCCGTTCCACGGCTTCCAGCGCCAGCCGGACGTGCCGACCGTCGAGGACGCGCTCTTCGACGCGCTCCGCGAGTTGGGGGTTCTCGGGGCCGACGCCGACGCACCACCGGGGTACGCGGGGGCGGGCCGAACCGACGCGGGCGTCTCGGCGTTCGCACAGACGGTCGCGTTCTCCGCTCCGGACTGGCTGACCCCGGCTGCACTGAACAGCGGACTGCCGGCGACGGTCCGGGCCTGGGCACGGGCCGAAGCGCCCGCGGAGTTCCACGCCACCCACGACGCCACCAGTCGCAGCTATCGGTATCACCTCCACGCACCGCCCGACGCCGTGTCCGACGAGCGCGCACGCGACGCGCTCGACGCACTCCGTGGGGAACACGACTTCCACAATCTGACGCCGGACGACACCGGAACTGTTCGGACCCTCGACGGGTCGCTCTCGCGAGACGGCGCGTTCCTGGTCGTCGAACTCACCGCGGGTGGGTTCGCGCGACAGTTGGTCCGGCGGGTCGTCTCGCTCGTCGCGTCGATCGCCCGCGGGGACCGCGACCTGGCGGCCGTCGATCGCGTCCTCGCATCGGCACAACTCCCGGGGCCGAAGGGCGTGCCGCCAGCAGCGGCGTACCCGCTCGTGTTGGTCGACGTCACGTATCCGGACCTGGACTTCACCGTCGACGCTGACGCGAAAGAGAGCGCACGCACAGTGTTCGCCGACCGGCGGGACGAGCACCGGACGCGTGCACGAGTCGCCGACGAACTCGTCGCCGGGCTCAGAAACCGGCCGTAGCGCGGCTGCCAGTCAGCGGGCGTTACAGCAGGTCAGTCAGTGCCACGTGGACGTCCGACTGGAGCCAGCCGCTCGTCTCATCGCGGTCGTACACCACGACGCCTTCCGCGGTAGTGAGTTGCCCGTAGCGATTGCTCGGATGCCGATCGCGATCGACGCTTCGTCGTTCAGGGCGGGTCATCGTGTGTCTCCACCCGTTGTTTGGCACCCGAACGTGGTATAAACACGACATAGTATCCATCAGTTTCCGTCGTTTCAGACGAGTTAGGGAGATTGTAACGTCAGGTGGGACGTAAACAGAACAAAAAGTGGCCGGGCTGAGGTTGGTCGCTCGATCAGGTCGGGTTGACCATCTTCATGGCTTCGCGAACCGACTCGCGACGGCCGAGCAACGTGATGCGGTCACCGACCTGCAGTTCCATGTCGGCTTCGGGAACGTCGACGTCGCCGTCGCGGCAGACGAGCGCGATGAGACAGTCCTCGGGGAGTTCGGGGCCGACCTCCCGAACGGGTCGGTTCGCGAACGCCTCGGTGGTGATCTCGACCTCCTGGACGTCGCCGACGCGCCCCACGTCTGTCATCCAGTGAGCCAGGGCGGGGCGTTCGATCTGGTTGTCGATGGCCCACGCAGTCGCCATCGCAGAGGAGATGGTTCGCACGCCGAGGTCTTCGAACGCCTCGACGTTGTCCGGGTTGTTCGCCCGGGCGATGACGGTCTCGACGTCGAACTTCGAGTCCGAGAGCTGGGCGATGAGCAGGTTCGCGTCGTCGTCGCCCGTCGCGGCGATGACGGTCCTGGCGTTGCCGGCCCCGGCCTCACGGAGGACGTCCGTGTCGGTCCCGTCACCCCAGACGACCGTGTAGCCCTGGTTACGCGTCTTTTCGACTGTGTCCTCTACTTCTTCGACGATGACGACGTTCTCGCCTCGGTCTTCGAGGCGTTCAGCGAGCGCTCGACCCACCTTACCGCCGCCGACGATGATGACTCGCATTGGTATTACCTCCAGGTATTCCGCGATGTAGCGCGCGAGGCCGCCCTCGAAGGCGACCGTCGCGAAGATGACCAGAAAGACCGTTCCGACCAGCACCTGCGCCTGCCCGTCGAAGGTCGCCGCGTCGGCACACAACTGCGCGGCCTCGCCCGTCGCCGTGCCGGTACACACCTGGCCGACGCTCGTGCCGGCCGTCTCGGCGGCCTGTTCGCGCAGGTGGGCCGCCTCGGACTGCAACTCGACGGCGAACAGCGTCGCGACCGACGCCGGGATGATCCCGCGGGGACCGACAAAGCTCATGAACAGTTTCTCGTTGGTCCGGAACCGGTCGCCCCGCGTCGAGAGGAACACGAGCAGCGGCCGGATCACCAGCATGACCGCCGCCACCACGGCGATGCCGGGCAGCCCCAACTGGAGCAGGTCCTCGAACTCGAGAAGGGCGGCCAGCGCGATGAACACGACCGACAGGACGAGCAGCGTGATGTCGCCCTTGAACGCCGTGATCTCGTCCTCGTACGGCACGTCTGCGTTCCCGAGCAACAGGCCGGCAGTGGCGGCCGCCGCGACGCCGGCCTCGCTGGCGATGGTGTCGGCCGCGGCGAAGGCGACGAGCGCCCCCGCGAGGACGAGCAAGCGTGCGTTCTGGGGCGCGTTCCCCGGCGAGAGGTCGACGTACCTGAGGAGATAGTAGACGAGGGCTGCGACGACGAACCCCACGAGCAGGCCGATCCCCAGCCGTTCGGCGAATGCGCGGACGAACGCCTCTCCCGCCTCGTCGCTGAGGACGACGACCTCGAAGACGACGACGGCGATGATCGCCGCGCTCACGTCGTTGATGATCCCTTCCGTTTCGAGGGCGGTCGCAACCCGGTCGCGGACCGGGACGACTTCCAGGATCGGCGTGATGACCGTCGGCCCGGTCGCGACGAGCAGCGCCCCGATGAGAAACGACATGTCCCAGGGTTGTCCGAGCGCGAATCGGATGGCGACCGCCGTGCCGACCAGAGCGATCGCCGCGCCGAGGGTCACCAGTCTGAGGGTCGCCGACGGCGCCTCCTTGATCCGGCCGATCCGGAGGTGGAACGCGCCCTCGAAGACGATGATCGCCACCGAGAGGCCGACGATGGCCGGCAAGGCCGCCCCGAACGACTCGCGCGTGACGAGGCCCAGTCCCTCCGGTCCGAGGGCGACACCAGCCGTCAACAGGAAGATGATACTCGGAACGCGAAATCGGGCGGACAGCAGTTGTGCCCCCACGCCGATACCGATGATCGCGGCGACCAGGGGGATTATCTCGCCACCAGCCACAGGGGACCCTCCATGCACGCGGTGCAACGGAACGACGCGGTTTAAACGCACCCAATTTCGCCAGCGGCGACGGCCATGAATAAACTGATAACAACGCGCCGATCCAGAATATCGACTACGATAATCAGACCCCGGGATATATAGTGGAAATAACAGTACGACACTGGTAATGACTTTCAGGCGACGAATAGCCCAGCTTCTCCACGCTTCCCGCGCCCGAACGTCCGGCGAGCACACCAACGAACGGACCACGGAGCAGGACCCAGACACAGCGGTGAGTTCGTCAGAAGCTGACGATGTCCCGACCCGAAACGAGGGGGGTCCCAGATCGAGCGGCGCCGACGACGAGACGGCAGCCGGTGACGGGAAACCGGCCGACGACCTCGAGGTCGGTTCAGCAGCCGACGCTGGTGCGGCCGGTGACGGAAACGGCGCGAGCGAGCAGCGGACCGCCGCTGGGGCGGTGAGGAGTGCCGAGGTACCGGGGGAGACGGCGACCGTGGTCGCGGACGGCGGGACCCAGACGGTCGAGGCCGGCGCGCTGGAAGCGACGGCAGAGGACTTCCGCGACGCACTGGCGGCCGCGGCCGACGGCGACATGAGCCAGCGGCTGGACACGGACCGCGAGAACGAAGCGATGGCCGACGCCGCGTCGGCGTTCAACCAGATGATGGACCACTTCTCCGGGACCATCGCGGAACTCGAGGAGTTCGCCGAAGACGTCGACGACACGACCGAAGAGATGAGCGCAGCGACGCGCGAGGTCAAGGAGACGAGCGAGGAGGTGAGCGACTCGATGGATCAGATCTCGAACAACGCCTCGAACCAGGACGATCACCTCCAGGAGGTCGCCGACGAGATGACGGACCTCTCGGCGACGGTCCAGGAGATCGCGTCCTCGGCCTCGGAGGTCGCCACCATCTCCAGGGACGCCGCCGAGTACGGCCAGGAGGGCCGGGACGCGGCCGCGGAAGCAGTCGAGCGGATGGATCAGATCCAGTCGACGGCCGCCCAGACGATCGAACAGGTCGAACACCTCGAGAACCACATCAAAGACATCAACGAAGTGGTGGAGGTCATCGACGACATCGCCGACCAGACGTCGATCCTGGCGCTGAACGCGTCCATCGAGGCCGCCCGCGCCGGGGAGGCCGGCGAAGGCTTCGCCGTCGTCGCCAACGAAGTCAAGCAGCTGGCCGAAGAGGCCGGCCAGGCGACCGAAGACATCAGTACGATGATCGAAGACGTCCAGGAGGAGACGACCGCGACGGTCACGGAGATCCGCGAGATGGGCGACCGCGTCGCCGACGGGACCGACACGGTCGAGGACGCACTCGACGCGCTGGACGCGATCGCCGACCGCGTCGAGGACGCGAACGAGGGCGTCCAGTCGATCAACGAAGCGACCGACGAACAGGCGACCAGCACGGAGGAAGTCGTCGCGCTCGTCGAAGACGTCGCGGAACTGAGCGAGCAGACGGCCGCAGAAACCCGCGAAGTGTCCGCGTCCAGTGAAGAACAGACCGCTGCACTCACCGAGGTCGTGGCCAACATGGACCGGATCGCCGACCAGGCGACCGACCTCACCAGCCTGCTGTCCCGCTTCGAACAGGACAGCAGCGACGGATCGACCGACGATGGCGACGACCTCTCCTGGGACGACGCCGCGGTCCACGGCGGTGACGACGCGAGCGACGACGATGACGACCTCTCCTGGGACGACGCCGCAGTTCACGACGGTGACGACGCGAGCGGCGATGAGGACACGAGCGACGACGACCTCTCCTGGGACGACGCGATGGTCCACGACAGCGAGTAGTATCACGGGACGACGGGGGGCCACACTCACCACCTATTGCTATCAGTCCTGAGAATCGAGGGATAATACTAATAGTCAAATAGATGACTCTCTCTCACATGCCATTCAAATCCGGTGAGAACTGGGAAGTCGACATCGACCGCGAGAAAAACAGGCTGTACCTGGAGCTCGAGGGGTACATGGAGGCCGCCGACGCTGGGGCCGCGGCCGACGCGACGATCGAAGGGGCGAAAGAACTCGACGAGGGGTTCGACATGGTCAACGACCTCTCGACGTTCCAGCCGTCCGACCAGGAGGCGATGGACCACATCCAGCGCGGCAAGCAGGGGATCGCGAAACACGGCGTCGCCGCCGTCGTCCGGGTGACGGCCGAATCGACGACTGGACAGATGCAGTTCGACCGCGCGGGTGAAGACGAGGAGAGCTACCAGTTGGCGATGGCCGACTCGACGGCGAAAGCCGAAAAACTGCTGGACAAGCGCTAGAGAAACCTGAGAACGTCACAAACCATGGGAGACTGGAGCGTCGACGTCGACGAGGAGAAGAATCGGCTCTATCTGACTCTCAAAGGACACCTCAGCGCCGAGGCGGCCGAGCAGGCGGCAGACGCCGTCATCGACGCGAGTGCGCGCCTGGACCCGGGATTCGACGAGGTGAACGACATGTCCGAGTTCGAGCCCGCGGCCTCAGAGGCGATGGAGGAGATCGAACGCGGGAAGCGCGGCATCGTCGAGAACGGCGTCGAAGCGGTCTGTCGAGTCGTCGCGGAGTCGACGACCGGACAGATGCAGTTCGACCGTGCGGGCGAGGGCGCCGAGGAGTACGCGCTGGCGAAAGCCGAGTCCGTCGAAGAGGCCGAGCGTCTCCTCGACCAGCGCCGGCAGGACGCGTAGGGAGCGAAGTCCGACCCCACTGGTCCGTCACCACGTATTATTTCAAAAGTCATCGACGCAGCCTCACTCGTCGGCTGACTCCCGGTGGTCGAGATACGTCAGGACGCCGCGCACGTTCATGCGTTCTTCCCCGCGAGCCTTGCGGTCGCCCCAGACGTCGACCATCTCGGTTTGTTCGGCGAAGTAGTCGATCACGGCCTCGTCGTCGCCGAGTTCCGCGCGCTTCGTGGCGATGCGATCGACCCAGTCGGCGATGACGTCCGCGTACTCGCGCAAGCGGTCGTCCGTCGTCGCCGGTCCGAAATGGCCGTAGCAGAGCACCTCGGGCGCCAGGTCCTCGATCATGTTCGCGTCGGCGAGCACCTGCTCTAAGTCGAAGTTCGGCGGCGGCGAGGTGTGATGGACGAAGTCTCCCGACGGGACGTAGATGCCCGCGGCGTCGGCGGTGAACACGACGGCGTCGGCGGGGTCTTCGAAGACGACCTGGTGGGGTGCGTGTCCGGGCGCGTGGTGGACGTGCAGTTCGCGGTCACCGAGGTCGATGACGTCACCGTCCGAGAGTTCCCGGATGCGATCCTCGGGAACGGGTTCGGGCTCGGCGTAGAGCCCCCACAGGTCGCCGACGGCGGCTTTCGTCCCTTCGACCAGTCTGGACGGGTCAGCGAGGTGTGGCGCACCGATCTCGTGGATCGCGACGGTCGCGTTCGGGCACTCGGCGGCGAGGAACCCAGCACCGCCGGCGTGGTCGAGGTGGACGTGCGTGAGCGCGATGACCGCGAGGTCGTCGGGGGCGATCCCGACGTCGTCCATCGCCGCGAGGATGCGTTCGTACTCCGTGCCGATCCCGGAGTCGACCAGCGCGGGCCGCTCGCCGTCGACGATGTATACCGAGCCGTATTCGGGTGCGTCGTACATCCCGGTATCGACGTAGTAGAGGTCCGAACAGGAGCCCTCCGTCACCGCGAAGCAGTCGCCGATTGCCATACCCGGAGCACCGAGCGGCGGGGAGAAAAACGGTTCGGGCGACCCGCACAGTGAAGTCCCCGACGCGTGTTCACCGGCGTATGCGAGAGGACGGGACGACCGAGGCAGACGGGGACGACGACAACGACGAGGCCGCGTCGCCCGAACTGGCAGCGGACGACAGCGGCGTGAGCGACGAACTCGCGCGCCTGCGCGGCGAGATCGAGCAACTGTCCGTCGCGGTGGCGACCCTCCAGGAGACCGACGACGAGCGCGACCAGCGGCTCGACGCCCTGGAAACGCGCATCGAAGACTACCACCGTCGGGGCGAACGCGAGCGCGAGCAGCTGGCTGCCCAGACGCTCGCCGACTTCGCCGACCGCATGCTGTCGGTCAAAGACAGCCTCGACAACGTCCTGGGGATGGCCGACGTCGACGAGGACACGGAACGACAGCTCTCGCTCGTCCAGCGGCAGTTCGAGCAATCGTTCACGAGCGGCGAGATAGAGCGCATCGACGCCGACGGTCAGTTCGACGCCAGTAGACACAAAATGGTCGAACGCGTCAGCGACGACGCCTACGACGAGGGCGAGATCGTCCGCGAACTGGACGCCGGCTACACCATCGGCGACCGGGTGCTCCGACCAGCACGCGTCGTCGTCGCGACGGGCGACTCGTCCTGATTACGAGCCGACTTCGGCCGTGTCGCCGCCGTCGTCGGGCGACGTGCCGGTGACGTTCTGTTCGACGGTGAGCGACCCTTCGGCGTCGCCGTCGACGTCTTCGGCGGTGACGTGGAGGATGCCGTCGTCGTCGACCCGGAACGTCACCTCGATGGTCGGCTTGCCGGCCGGCGCCTCCGGAATCCCCGTCAGGGTGAACTCGTCGAGTTTCTCGTTCTCGCGGGCCTGCTCGTGTTCGCCCTGGTACACGTCGATCGCCATGATCGTCTGGTCGTCTTTCGTCGTGGTGTAGTACTTCGTGCCGGTGGCCTCCGTGATCGGCGTCCCCTTCTCGATGAGGACGTTGAAACTCCCGTCTTTGACCCGCGTCCCCAGCGAGCGGGTGACGATGCTCTTGACCGTGATCTCGCCGCGCTCTTCGACCTTCTCGCCGTGCTCGTCGGTGGCGTGGGCCGCGTCGAGGTGGTCCTGGAACCCGTCGCGGGTGTCGAAGGTCTCGCCGCACGTACAGGCGTACTGCTCTTCGACCGCGCCGCTCTTGGCGGCGTACAGCGCCGCGCCCTTGGCGACGATCTTGTCCGGCTCGAAGGTGAGTTCCGGATCGACCCCCGTGTACTCGGCCACGCGGTCCTGGATGGCGGGCATCCGCGTCGAGCCGCCCACGAGCAGGACGGTGTCGATGTCGCGGGTCGTCCGGTCGGCGTCGTCGAGGGCCTGCTCTAAGGGTGCGAGCGCCTGCTCGCGGAGGTCCTCGGTGATCGATTCGAAGATGTCGCGGGTCAGCGTCTCGTCGAGTTCGACGATCTCACCGTCGAGCTGGCCCAGCAGCGGTTCGATGAGTTCCGTCTCCTCGCCGGTCGAGAGGTCGATCTTCGCGTCTTCGGCGATCGCCCGGAGGTTCGCCCGGAGTTCGTCGTCGGCCAGCACGTCGACACCCTGGTCCCGTTCCAGCGCCGCAGCGACGTGGTCCATGATGGCCTCGTCGAAGTCGGTCCCGCCGAGGTGGTTGTCGCCGCTGGTGGTGAGGATGGTGAACGTGTCGCCGTCGACGTCGAGGACGGAGACGTCGAGCGTCCCGCCGCCGAAGTCGTAGACGACGAGCGTCTCGTCGGCCAGGTCGGCGTCGTAGCCGTGGGCGATCGCCGCGGCGGTCGGTTCGTTCAGGAGCTTGACTTCGCGGAAGCCGGCCAGTTTGGCGGCCCGCCGGGTGGCTTTCTTCTGGTCGGCGGTGAAGTAGGCCGGGACCGTCACCACGGTCTCGGTCACCTGTTCGCCGAGGTACGACTCGGCGTCGTCCTTGAGTTTTCGCAGGATCTCGGCGGATATTTCGGCTGGATCGTACGTCTCGCCGTCGATTTCGACGGTGTAGTCCTCGCCGACGTGGCGCTTGATCGTCCGGACAGTCCGGTCGGGGTTGGCGGGAGCGCGGTTCTCCGCACGGCGGCCGACCACGGGATCGCCGGCGTCGTCGAAACTGACGACCGACGGCGTGAGCGGCTCGCCCTCGTTGTTCTGTAACATCTGGACGTCGTCGCCCTCGATGAGGGCCATGCCGCTGTTGGTCGTCCCGAGGTCGATTCCCAGGACCTTCTCACTGACCATCTCGGATACACCTGCCTCGCCGCGACATATCACGCTTTCGCCCGGTGCGAGCGACGGCGACTACCAGTCACCGTCACGCTCCTCGCTCGACGCACCGCCGTCGGCCACGGCCGCTTCGGCGTCGCGCGCCTGGATCTCGAACTCCGCGAGCATCTCCTGGAGTTCCCTGGTTCGGGACGCCAGTCCGGCCGCCGATTCCGACACCTGGGTGATCGAGGCGCTGGCCTCTTCGGAGGTTGCAGCGACCTTCTCGGCCTGCTGGGTCGTCTCCTCGGAGACGCTGGCGATCTCGTCGACCATCTGCACGATCTCCTGTGCCGAGTTCGCCTGCTGGTCGGTCGCGTCGTTGATGCTCTTCAAGCCGCCGTCGACGCTGTCGACCCCGTCGACGATCGCTTCCAGCGATTCGGTCAGCTCCGCGACGGTCTCGGTCCCCTCGGTGATCCTGGACTCGGCCTCGCGGATGTCCTCGGCGCTGTCGAGCGCCCGGTTCTGGACGGAGCCGATGGTCGTCTCGATCTCCTCGACGGCCCGTTGGGTTTCCTCGGAGAGTTCCTTGACTTCGTTCGCCACCACCGCGAACCCGGACCCGGCCTCGCCAGCGCGTGCCGCCTCGATGTTGGCGTTCAGCGCCAGGATCGACGTCTGCTCGGCGATGTCGTGGATCAGGCCGGTCACCTGGCTGATCTCCTCGATCTCGTCGGTGAGCTGTTCGATCGAGTCGACGACGTCGCTCGTCTGGCGCTCGATCGACCGCATCTCTTCGATGGTCTCCTGGGCGGTTTCGCGACCCTCGGCACCGAGTTCGGCCACTCTGTCGGACTGGCCAGCCACCTCGTCCGTCGTCGAGGCGACCTCCTCGATCGTCGCCGACAGGTCGTTGACCTCGTCGGCCGTGGCCTGTAGATCCTCGGTCTGTGACTGCGCGCCCGAGGAGATCTGCTGGATGGACTTGCTGACTTGCTCACTGGCCTGCTTGACGTCGTCGGCACTGTCCTCGACGTCGTCGCTCGAAGTCGCGACGGCGTCGGCGAACTCCTGAACGTCGGCGACGGTCCGTTCGAGGTCGGCGATCATCTCGTTGAACGAGGTGGCGATCGACTGCATCGCCCCGCTGTCGGTCTCGGGGTCGAGCCGGCGCGTCAGGTCGCCGTCGGCGCAGGCGGCCATCGTCTCGCTGTAGCGTTCGGCCTCGGCTTCGAGTTGCTCGTTGAACCGCTGGGTTTCGAGTTGGCGCTGTTCGGCCTCCTCCCGTGCGCGCTCCGCATCGGCGCGGGCCTCGTCGGCTTCAGCGAGCGACTCCTTGAGCGAATCGCGCATGGCGGCGAACTCCGCGTACAGCATCCCGACCTCGTCGGTCCGATCGGTCTCCAGTTCGGTGTCGAGGTTCCCCTTGCCGATCTCGGTGGCGCGCTCTGCGAGTTGGCGGAGTGCCAGCGCCAGGTTGCCACCGATGGTGATGCCGAACACGCCGATGTTCATCGCGATGACGTACAACAGCGCCACCAGTCCGGCCGTGGCGGTGTTCCGCTCGCTGTAGATCGCCTGCGTCGGTGCGTAACTGACGACCTGCCACCCGCTGTCGGGCACGGTGGTCGCGGTCGCTGCGTGTTTGGTCCCGCCCACCATGCCGGTCGCGACGCCCGACCCGTTGGTCACCAGCCCCGTGGCGTTGGCGTCGCTCGCACGCCCGGCAGTCGACGCGACGACGACCTCTCCGTCAGCGACCAGTGCACTGCGGTAGGTGCTGTCGGCGAGGTGCGTCCGGAGGGACGCCATCGAAGCCGCGACCACGACCAGGCGGTCGTCGTCGACCGACGCGACGAACGGGACGATCCGCTCGCTGGCTCCGACTGCTTGCTGGGGCTGGCCGACGAGGGTCGCCGTCGCGTCAGTCGGGGCGTTCACGACCAGTTCCTGGCCGACTGCACTGGACTGTGAACTCGCCTGAACCGCACCGCTCTCGCGGTCGACGACGTGGACTGCGTGGACGCGATCAGGTCCCGCCGCGGTTTCGAGGCGGTCCGTGATCGCGGCCGTCTCCCCGCTCTGAACGGCGCTCGAAGTCGCCACCCCGGCAGCGAGGGCGGAATTGGACTCCGCCCACAACGCCGTGACGTTGGCGTCGTCGGCCGCGTGTTCGGTAAAGTCCGCGTTCGCCGACGCCTGGAGTTCGCCCGAGACGTTCGCGTAAAAGAACACGGTCGAGACGAGTGTGACGAGGACGAGGATGGCGAGCGTCGCCACCATCTTCATGCTGTAACTCGACTTGATCCGATCTGGAACGTAGCTGTTGAGTTTCATTGTGTCACCGGTCCACTCCCGTCAGTCAACCAGTGGTAACTGTTTCGTGGTAACAGCCCACGACTGGTAAATCGTACCGCCCGAATTATCGTCTTCGATAACATGTGTCTGTGAAGGTGTTCGGCGTCTGTGGTCAGTCGCTCGTGCTCGCGTCCGGTTCGGACGGTCGCGGCCCGTCGTCCCGGAGGACGGCGAGCAGCGACGACCGCTCGTTCGCGAGGTGTTCGATCGCGGTATCGGACCGCAGGAGGATGCCGGCGAAGCCGAGCTGGCCGAAGACGTCCATGTACGCGCCCATGTAGACGCCGGTGAACGTTCCGAGCAGTCCCATCCCCTGTCGAGAGGTCAAGCCCACGACCAGATACATGATCAGCAACAGGGCCATCAGATTGCGAAGTTTCCCGAACGCAAGCCGACGCGGACCCGAGACGGCCTGTGCTGCGCGCGTGTACGGACGGAACAGCAGCCACAGGATGCCGAGCAGCGAGCCGAGAAACAACAGTTTCCCGACGCTCTCGACGGGCGGCGCCGTCATCCAGTTGATGAGCGCCCCGAGCGAGAACGTCGAGAGCAGGCCGACACCCACGAGGATGTGCCGGCGTTCGGCGTCCGCCATCATCCCCACGTAGGCGATGATGACCGTGTACGAGAAGAAGTAGACGACGAACCGCGACAGCGGGACCGGCCGACCACTGGCAGAGTGGAGTCGCAACACCTCGTTCGCCATGCCGAAATACCCCAGCGCGAGCATCGCAGTTGTGTACGGTGCCACCAGGGCGATCCTGCGCTTGCGGCCCGAGAACTTGCGAACCCCGACCGCAGTGATGACGGTCGCGACCGTCGCCAGGGTACCGATCAGCGCGTAGAACGTCAGTTCACCGACGATCATGGATGCCTCCTCCCCCCGTTCCCCCCGCGCGACCAGAACCGGGATGCACTGTGCACCGGCTCAGTGAGGTGGAATTATGTCCGAATCGCAACATACTGTTTGGAATGAAATTGTAGATGATAAAACTGTGTCCCTGTTTCTCATTTGTGATATTGTCTCGTGCGAGAGGTCAGCACGGCCGTGAGAGCAGACTGCGAGCCAGAGCGACACGGTTTTGCCACGCCACGGAGAAGCGAGTGCCAAATGATCAGCAGGCAGTTCCTCCGTGAGAATCCCGACGTCGTCCGGGACGCTCTGGAGACGAAGGGGGTCGACGACGTAGACCTGGACCGGATTCTGGAACTCGACGAGGAGTGGCGCGACTGCAAGGCGGAGGGCGACGACCTCCGCCACGAGCGCAACGAGGTCAGCTCGAAGATCGGCCAGCTCAAACAGGAGGGCGACGAGGAGGCCGCCCAGGAAGCCATCGAGCGCTCCCAGGAGCTGAAAGCCGAACTCGAAGCCGTCGAGGACCGCGCCGACGAACTGAAGTCGGAGCTGGAGGAGGCGATGCTGGAGATTCCGCAGATCCCCCACGAGGACGCTCCCGTCGGCGACGACGAGAGCGACAACGTCGAAGCCTACCGCGAGGGGTTCGACGACGCCGAGGTCATCGACGACGTGATCCCTCACTACGACCTCGGCGAGGCACTCGGCATCCTGGACTTCGAGCGGGGCGCGAAAGTGACCGGCGGCGGCTTCTACTTCCTGCGCGGTGACGGCGCACGCCTGGAACACGCGCTCATCCAGTTCATGCTCGACGTCCACCGGGAACAGGGCTACGACGACATCTACCCGCCGGTGCCGGTCAACAGCGCGTCGATGCAGGGCACCGGCCAGTTCCCCAAGTTCGTCGAGGACGCCTACCGGATCGGCGGCCACAACGACGAACCCTACGACGACGACGACCTGTGGCTCTGCCCGACGGCGGAGGTGTCGGTCACCAACATGTACCGCGACGAGATCCTGCTCGACGACGACCTCCCGCTGAAACACCAGGCCTACTCGCCGAACTTCCGGCGCGAGGCCGGCGAACACGGCACCGAGACCCGCGGCATCGTCCGCGTCCACCAGTTCAACAAGGTCGAACTCGTCAACTTCGTCCGCCCCGAGGAGAGCTACGACCGCCTCGAAGGACTGCTCGGCGAAGCCGAGGAGGTGCTCAAGCGTCTCGATCTCCCCTACCGCGTTCTGGAGATGTGTACCGGCGACATGGGATTCACCCAGGCCAAGAAGTACGACATCGAGGTGTGGGCGCCTGGCGACGACATGGAAGACGGTCCCGAGGAAGGCGGCCGGTGGCTGGAGGTCTCCTCGGTCTCGAACTTCGAGGACTTCCAGGCGCGCCGCGCGGGCCTGCGCTACCGCCCGGAACGACACGAGTCCGCGGAGTACCTCCACACCCTGAACGGCTCGGGACTGGCCGTGCCCCGCGTGATGGTCGCGATCCTGGAATACTACCAGAACGAGGACGGTACCGTCACCGTCCCAGAGCCGCTCCGCCCGTACATGGGCGGCCAGGAAGTCATCGAAGGCCACGAGCCGGTCGGCGAGAGCGCGCTGGGATCGGGCGAGAGAGACTAGCGCACGGCCCGTCACCCACACCGCGCCGCCGAGCCTGCCCCAACCGATTTCCTCGCACGCGCCCTACGTTCTGTGTGTCTCAGCTAGCCCAAATTGCCAGCGTTCACTCGCGAGCAACGGCTCCCACCGACCCGGACCGATCGGCACCGAATCAGTCCACCCAGGGTGGACTCCTGCGAAAACTCCTGCTGATACTCGTCCTCGGAATCGTCGTCTACCTCGTCACTCGCCGCGGTGACAGCCGTCGCTGAGAGCGGGACGAAGCGGAACCGACGCGACCGCCCGGTCCCGGTCGACGTTCCTCATCTGGTGTAGGTCCGAATCGCCTCGACGCCGGCGGCGGAGAACGAGAAGACGTCGACGAACCCCACGATCCGGTCGCCCTGTGCGTCGAGGAGGCGACCGCGAACCGCGACCTCGCCGGGGTCCGACTCGGCAGCCCGGTAAACGGCATCGACGGGATGGCTCGTCTCCGTCATCGGGCGCTCCTCGCGCATGAACTGGACGAACCGGTCGCGACCCTCGATGGTCTGGTCGGGTCTGTCGTGGACGAACGCCGGTGCGAGCAGGTCGGCGAGTGACTCGTAGTCGTGCTCGTCGAGTGCGTCGTAGTACGCCCGTGCCGTCGCCTCGCGGTCTTCCATACCGTCGCTACGTGACGGCGGACCGAGAAACCGATGGTCGCGTCACTCCGTGGGATCTTTCAGGTCGAGTTCGATGTCCTCGTCGTTGGCCGCATCGTCGTCGGCCGCAGCAGACTCGTCGGCAGACCGATCGTCGTCCCCGTCAATCCTCACGGCGTCTGCCACGTCGGTCGGCCGAGCGCCATCGCCCGCAGGTTGCCGGTCGCCACGCTCGTCAACTCCCGGACCGAGGGAATCGGGCGAATCGACTTCGACGTCCTTGACGGCGGCGTCGACGTCCTCGTCGGTCTTGGGTTCGCCGGTGGCGTCGCCGCCCGGCTGCGACGTCGTCGGAGCCGTACCGGGGTCGGGCGGGACGTCGAGGTCCGCGCTGTCGTCTCCCGCCGCCGTCGCCTGGGCCGCGGCGTCGGCATCGAGGTCGATGTCGTCGGGGTCCGGCGGCTCACCGATGTCGCGGGCCACCTCCAGCGGCGCCTCGGCGTCCCGGCGGTAGTTGTCGGCCTCCTCGCCGTTCCCGCTGGCGTACTGGTTGGCCGAGTCGGCCAGCCACTCGGCGGCCTGCCACAGCGACGTGGCCTTCTCCTGGGCGCGCTCGAATCCCTGCTCCAACGGCTCGGATTCGGCGAACCGGACGGCGCTCTGGAACTGGTCGGCCGACTCCTGGAACTCGGCCATCGCGCGCTCGAAGTCGCCCTGCGCGATGAGCCAGTCCTGGTCCTCGTAGCTTCCCATGGCGCTCGTGAACGCCCGCCGACCCTCCATGTAGTGGGCGTGGCCGACCCGGTAGCGGCCGACGGCCGTCGAGTCGCCGCCGACGTTCGAGACTGCCTCGCGGACGGCGTCGACGTCGGGGCGTTCCTCCAGGTCGGTCGTCGACCAGGCGTACTGGACGACCCCGTCCTGGTCGACGACGAAGACGGCTCGCTCGGCGAGCAATTGGTCGCCCTCCTCGTCGCGCACGTCGTAGGCGTCGATCGCCTCGCCGTGCGTGTCGGCAAGCAGGGGAAGCGAGAGGGAGTATTCGTCGGCGTAGGCCCGGTGGCTGAACAGGCTATCGGGACTGACGGCGAAGATGTCGACGTCTCGCTGCATCGTAAAGAGGTCGAGCTCCGTCAGGTCACAGGACTCGTCGGTGGCGGCTGGATTGAAGTCCGCCGGATAGAAGGCGAGAACCAGGATGCCGTCCCCGACGTAGTCCGCCAGGTCGACCTCGCGCTGCGCG
The DNA here is from genome assembly GCF_042678165.1 of Halorientalis brevis. Taxonomy (GTDB): domain Archaea; phylum Halobacteriota; class Halobacteria; order Halobacteriales; family Haloarculaceae; genus Halorientalis; species Halorientalis brevis. The sequence continues at coordinate 621,827 of NZ_JBHUDJ010000001.1, forward strand.
CCGTCGACGATCCCCGGCAGGGCGAACGTCGGCGCAGCCGTCCCTTCACCAAGCACACAGTGACGTCGAATGGAAGTGACTTAAAGCCTGACTGCGTTTTCCACGTTGATGGGCACGTACGGCCTGCACGTCCGCTACGAGGGCGACGACGACCCGAAGAAATGCAGCGCCAGAAAGCTCGCCCGCTTCGAGCTGGCGGAGCTGCACAACTCCACGCGAGCGACGCCGCCGGGGATCGTCCTCAACCCCTTCGCCGAGCAGGCGCTCTCGCCCGCCGACGGCGTCGGGACCGGCGCCCGCCACGACCGCCTCGTCGCGCTGGACTGCTCCTGGGAGACTGCAGAGCGCGAGGCGTTCGACCTCGAAGGGATTCACCGCTCGCTCCCCTTTCTCGTGGCGGCCAATCCCGTCAACTACGGGACGGCCTTCCAGTTGAACACCGTCGAGGCCTTCGCCGGCGCGCTCTGTATCCTCGGCGAGCGCGACCAGGCCGAAGAGATCCTCTCGAAGTTCACGTGGGGCCACACCTTTCTCGAACTCAACGAGGAACCGCTCCGCCGGTACGCCGAGTGTTCGGACTCGACGGAGGTCGTCGCCGTCCAGGAGGACTACCTGGCCGACGAGTGACCGGACCCCAGCGGCGGCCACGGAAAGTGTCCCGAGTAACGCGGTCCTGGAAGACACCAGCACTTTGTGGCAACGGTGTGTAGGACTCCGTATGAAGACGTCGCAGGGCACTGTCGGTCGGACAGCCAGTCCGGGAGTTGATGAGCGCGCCGCAGAGAGCGGGGGGAACGCGGCATGGTAGACCTGTTGTTCTCGGCCGGTCGGCTCCTCGCAGCGCTGTTGCTGGTCCTGTTGAACGGGTTCTTCGTCGCCTCGGAGTTCGCGCTCGTTCGCGTCCGGTCGACGGCCGTCGACCGGATGGTCGAGGAAGGACGCGCCGGGGCCACGACGTTACAGGACGCACTCGGGAGCCTCGACGACTACCTGGCCGCGACCCAACTGGGGATCACGGTCGCCTCCCTGGGGCTCGGCTGGATCGGCGAACCGGCCGTGGCCGCGCTGATCGAGCCGCTGTTGGCTCCGGTGGTCCCCGCGGGAACGCTCCACCTCATCGCGATCGTAATCGGGTTCAGTACCGTCACCTTCCTGCACGTCGTCTTCGGCGAACTGGCCCCGAAGACCATCGCGATCGCGGACGCCGAGCGCCTCGCCCTGCTGGTGTCGCCGCCGATGAAGTTCTTCTACTACCTGTTTCTGCCCGGCCTCGTCGTCTTCAACGGGACGGCGAACCGCTTTACGAGCCTCATCGGCGTGCCGCCCGCCTCCGAGACCGAGGAGACGCTCTCCGAGGAGGAGATCAGGATGGTGTTGAGCCGGGCCGGCGAAAAAGGCCACGTCACCGCCGAGGAAGTCAGCATGATCGATCGAGTCTTCGAACTCGACGACGTCACAGCGCGCGCAGTGATGGTTCCGCAGCCGAACGTGGCGACGATCCCGGCGGAGACGCCCTTCGACGAGTTGCGGACGCTCGCCGTCGAGCACGGACACACTCGCTATCCGGTCGTCGAGGGCGACGCGGGCGACGAGGTCGTCGGCTACGTCGACGTCAAGGACATCCTGCGGGCCGCCGAGTCCGGCGACACCGGGTCCCTCTCGGCGGCCGACCTCGCCAAAGACGTGCCGATGGTTCCGGAGACGACCCCCGTCGACGAACTCCTCGAGACGTTTCAGGGCCAGCAGCGCCAGATGGCCGCGGTCATCGACGAGTGGGGGACGCTCGAAGGCATCGCGACCGTCGAGGACGTCGTCGAGGTGGTCGTCGGCGACATTCGCGACGAGTTCGACGAGCGTATCGGAGAGCCGTCGATCCGAAGCCGTGACGACGGCGCGTACACCGCCGACGGTGCCCTGTCCATCCAGAAAGTTAACGACGTGCTGGAGACGGACTTCGAGAACGCGTCCTACGGCACAGTCGGCGGGCTGGTGTTCGACCTGCTCGGCCACCCGCCCGAGGTCGGAGACGCGGTCGAAGCCGGTGGCTACCGTCTCGAAGTCCAGGCCGTAGACGGGGTTCGAGTCGAAGAGGTCACGATACGGCCGCTCTCGAACGACCGTTCGACGCAATCCGAATAGTCGTGGTTGCGACCGCCCGCCATCACCACCCGAAGCCGACCGGGTCGGCCGGCGGCTCCAGCGGACTCGCCGGCAACTCGTCGGGTGGCTCGGGATCGTTGTACCCGGCAGGGGCGACGTCGTTCGGTCCGTCCGGGTAGCACAGCGAGGCCAGCGCCTGGATCTGGCCGCGGCCGACCCCGAGTTCGAACTGGCCGCCGCCGTACAGTTGGACGTCGCGCTCCAGGCAGTACTCGATGGTGTCCAGCAGCGATTCCAGGCTGCCAAAGCGCGACGGTTTGACGTTCAGCCACTCGGGATCGAAGGGGCGGTCCTCGATGCTCTGGATGCCCGTGATGGGGTGGTCCCAGGAGACCATGTCCTCGTGGTCGGCGAGCACCGCCCGCGTCTCGTCGGTGAGCGCCGGGTCCTCGACGACCGCGTCGGGGAACTCGTCGACGACTAACTGGTAGAGATCCGGGTCCGCGGGCACGTCCACGTCCGTTCCCTCGTACTGGCCTTTCAGATCGAGGATGCGCACGGTCGCCGCGTCGGCCACGTCGGCCGCGAGGTCGGCCGTCCAGTCCGGCGTCGGATCGAGTTTGAACGAGAGGTCCGGCGAGATCTCGAGCAGGCGTTTCAGCCGGTCGGTCGACGGCGGCTCGCCCAGTCGGGTGCTGACGACGAAGGAAACTGGATCGTACGCGCGGTCGAGCGCGCTCGCGAGGTTCGTGTCGGCCTGGCGAAGCGCCAGGTCCAGCGCGGCGCTCTCGAACGCCCAGCGGCGGTAGTTTCGGAACTCCGCACGGTCCGGAGCCGTGGGAAAGAGGTCGTGCTCGGCGACGACCTCGGCGAACTCCGCGACAGTGTACTCGCCGGACAGGTCGGGCGGTCCGGCCTCGACGAACTCGTGCTGGGCGTCCCGGTCGTAGGTCACGTCCTCGCCACGACCCGTCGTCCCCTCGCCGTCGAGGGCGACGGTCGTCGTCGCTCGAACGAACTCGCTGGACGTGTCCCGTTCTCGGAGGTCGAGGTCGACGGACTCGACGGTCAGTGAGAGGTCCGCGAGACGGTCGAAGAGCATGTGCCCCTTTTCACGGTCAGTCCTCAAAACATCCCTGCCGGCGAGGACAGCTAACTCGGAAATCTTAACCGCTCCGAATCGAAACTCCTCCGCATGGCTACGTTCGAAAAAGCGGAAGATCGGATTCTGGACAAGATGGTCTGCATGCGGTGTAACGCACGGAACCCGACCGGTGCCGATAGCTGCCGGAAGTGCGGCTACAAGAAGCTTCGGACGAAAAACCGCGAGCGCGCCGCCGCATAGCGCTGTCTCGACCGTCGTTTTTCTCAGCCCTGTCCGATCAGTCGCAACTGTCGGCGCGGACTCGGACCAGTTACCCTCGCAGTTCTACTCTTCGGGGTACTTCGGGTCGCGCTTCTCGGCCCGTTCCAGCGCCGTCTCGACGACGTCCCGGACGTCGCCGTGGAACACGGAGCCGTGGCCCGAGTACATGTGCTCGACGCCCTCGGGCATGCGGTCGAGCAGCGTCCGGATGCTTTCGATGAGTCGCTCGCGTGACTGGCCGGCCATGTCGGTTCGGCCGAACGAGCCGTAGTCGAACGCCCCGTCGTCGTGGACGACCACGTCGCCCGAGAAGAGGCTGGCGTCGCCCACGAAGGAGACGTGATCGTCGGCGTGGCCCGGCGTGTAGACGACTTCGCAGTCCTCGTCGCCGATCGTGACGGTGTCACCGTCGTCGAGTTCGTGGGTCCGGCGGGTGTGGTCGTCGTAGGCGTACAGGTCCGCGTCGAAGGCGTCGAGCACGGCGTCGAGCTGGGCGACGTGGTCGCCGTGCTGGTGGGTGAGTACGACCGCGTCCAGGTCGTCAGTGTGCTCGCGAACGACGTCGACGACGCCGTCCATCGCGCCGGCGTCGACGAGAACCGGACGCTCGCCAAGCGCCAGATAGGCGTTGCACGTGAACGACTCGGCGTCGGCTGTGACGTTGTGAACGTCCATAGCACTGTGTGTGACCGGCGACCCTATCAGGGTACCGGGCGGCGGGAACTTTTTGAGTCTGCAACTACTATAAACGAACATGGGGTTCGGGAGCTACGACGAATCCGAACAGGAGAATCAGGACTACGACACTGATTTTGACGACGACGACGGCGTCAACACTGCCGAAAATACCCACGACGGCGACGTCGAGTACGAGTTCAGCGCCTCGAACGACGAACTCCTCGACAAACTCGCCGACATCAAGGAGCAAGACCAAGAGAACACGTGAAATCCGGGGTCCGTGCGCTTGGCGTCGCCGAATCGTTCAGCGACGCCCGGAGCACGCTCGCCGGTGTCGTCGTCCGCGCCAGCCGCGTGGTCGACGGATTCGCCTTCGGCTCCTGTACGGTCGGCGGGACCGACGCGACCGACGCCATCGTCGCGCTGTTCGACGACCTCGGCCGCGAGGACGTGCGGTATCTCCTCGTCTCGGGCGTCGCGCCCGCCTGGTTCAATATTATCGACCTGCACGCGCTCCATGGGCGAGTGGAACGTCCGGTCATCTCAGTTTCCTACGAGGGAAGCGAGGGGCTGACCCCGGCACTCGAAGCGCAGTTCGACGGTGACGCACTGACGACGCGCCTGGAGACGTATCGCCGTCAGCCGTCACGGCGCGAGCTCGCAATCAACGACGAGACGGTGTACGTCCGGAGCGTGGGCATCGACGACGGGGAAGCCGACGACGTGGTCCGGGAGTTCACGCCCGAGGGCGGTCGCCCGGAACCGCTCCGGGTCGCTCGGCTGGCGGCCCGTGCGCTCGACCAACGGGAGAGCGCAGAGTGAGCGAGCGGGAAACGGAGTGAACCGCGAGCCGCGCGGTCGACCACGCGGGAGCCCGCGGAACACGCGAACGGTAACACCGAGAGCCACGCGGTCGATCAGCTGGATGAGCGCGAGTGACCTGTCGTCCGGAGGAGTGACGGCGCTTTCTTATTCCTGTCCGTCGCAGGGGCAGGTATGGAACACATGGAGGGACTGTCGGTGGTGGACTGCACGCACTGTCCCGCGCTGGTCGACTCCCGCCAGCAGATCGTCAACGGGACCGGCCCGGCCGACGCCGACCTGCTGTTCGTCGGAGAGGCGCCCGGCGCGAACGAAGACGACCAGGGCGAGCCGTTCGTCGGCCGGAGCGGCGCGGTCCTCGACGACGCCCTGCGCGACTTCGGCCTGGCTCGCGCGGACGTTCGCATCACCAACTGCGTGCGCTGTCGGCCGCCGGAGAACCGCGACCCGAGCCAGGAGGAGCTCTCGAACTGCCGCGGCTACCTCGAAGCCGAGATCGACCAGATCGACCCCGAGGTCGTCGTCACGCTCGGGAAGGTGCCGAGCGAGCACCTGCTGGAACGGTCGGTCGGAGTCACCAACGAAGCCGGCTCGCTGGTCGAACACGAACTCGGCGGGGAGTCCCGGACGGTGCTGATCTGCGTCCACCCGGCGGCGACGCTGTACGACCGGAGCCAGGAGGAGACGTTCGAGGAGACGATCCGCAAGGCGGCCGAGTTAGCCGGCGACGGCGGGCAGTCGAAGCTGGGCGAGTTCTGACCGGAACGGAACTGATTTCCTGGGGACACGCGAACGACCAGCTATGAGTGGGACTGCACAGACGGCTGCGGAGATCGTCGTCGTCGACTACGGCCTCGGGAACCTCCGGAGCGTGACCCGCGGTCTGGAGCGTGCGGGCGCGGACGTCGACATCGTCGAGGACCCGGCCGCGTTCGAGCACGCGGACGGCATCGTCCTGCCGGGCGTCGGCGCGTTCAGCGAAGGGATGGAGAACGCCGGTCCGTTCCGCGACGCACTCGTCGCGGCCGCCGAGGACGGCGTCCCGATCTTCGGGATCTGCCTCGGCATGCAGATGCTCCTGACCAGCAGCGAGGAGGCCGACCACGCCGGTCAGGGCGACGCCGAGGGACTGGACCTGATCCCGGGCACGAACGAGCGGTTCGACGAGGACCAGACCGTCCCCCACATGGGCTGGAACGAACTCGACGTCCAGCGCGACCACCCGCTCGTCGACGGCGTAGACGGCGAGTACGCCTACTTCGTCCACTCGTACTACGCCAGCCCCGACGACGACGGCGCGGTCGTCGCGACCACCGACTACGGCGTCGACTTCCCGAGCATCGTCGCCAACGAGGCCGGCAACGTCTTCGGCACGCAGTTCCACCCCGAGAAATCCGGCGAGACCGGCCTCACGATCCTCCGGAACTTCGTCGAGATCTGCACGGAGTAGGGCCGGCGAGCGACCTCCGGGAGCGAGCCGTTTTTCACCCACGTTTTTCAACGAGGGTTCCCGCAGGGCCGCTTTGCGGCCCGAGGAAACCCGAGGCAGAAAAAGGTGGAGTTCTACCCCGAGAAATCCGGCGAGACCGGCCTCACGATCCTGTGGAACTTCGTCGAGATCTGCACGGAGTAGGGCCGGCGAGCGACCACCGGGAGCGAGCCGTTTTTCACCCACGTTTTTGCGCGAGTGGTCGCCGTAGGCGACCCGATGTCGAAAAAGGAAGTTCGTCGAAATCGACACCGAGTACACGCTTGAGAGAGCGGCAAGCGAACCCCCTCACTTCACCTCGAATCGTCTCTCCTTCGTGCGGTTTCGGGACTGGCTATTCACTTTCACCGAGGGTCGCCCTGGTCACGCCGGTAATCTCGAAGCGTGCGCCGTCGTCGTCCGTGACGTCGACCGTCCAGCCGTGGACGCTGGCGACCTTCTCGACGATAGCCAGGCCGTAGCCGGTCCCGGTGTCGGGTGCGGTCGTGTAGCCGGCCTCGAAGACGGATTCGGCGGCGGCCGGATCGATACCTGGGCCGTCGTCGGCGACGGCGAACCCGGTGATCTCGCCATCGTCGGGCGACGCGATGGGTTCGACGCTGATCGTGACGTCGTCCCCGCCGTGGTCCACCGCGTTGACGAACAGGTTTTCGAGGAGTTGCAGGAGCAGTTGCTCGTCGGCGACGATCACGGGGAGGGAACCGATCTCCAGCGTCGCACTCGCAGTCTCGACGTGTTGCCAGGCGGTGTCGCTGCACACGTCGAGGTCGACGGCCCGGACGTCGGTCGGTTCGTTGCCCTGGGCGAGGACGAGCGCGTCGTCGATCATGGCGTCGATGCGGTCGAGCGACCGGACCAGCGCCGCCACGTTTTCGGCGTCGTCGCCGTCGGCGTCGAGCAGCGAGGCGCGCATCTGGGCGGCGTTGAGCGGGTTCCTGATGTCGTGTGCGAGAATGCCGGTCAGCAGTTCCAGTTCGTCGGTGTACTCGCGGAGCTCGATCTCGGCGAGTTTCCGCTCTGTGATGTCGAAGTGCATCACGAGCAGGTGCTCGCCGGCGTCGAACGTGAGCGCGCGTAGCTGGAACCATCGTTGCTCGCCGTCCGGGTCGTGGCAGGGGTACTCGTAGGTGAAGACGTCGCGGTCCGCGTCGAGAACGTCGCGCAGACCGGCCACGACGGCGGACGCGTCCTCGTCGTCGGTCCGGTCACACACGTCGAGGTAGTTACAGCCGACGCTCGTCGGGTCCTGCAGCCCGTTCTCGGACCCGAACCGCTCCCAGGCATCGTTCGTCCGCAGGATGACGCCCTCCGCGTCCAGGACCGCTGTCTGTGTCGGCAGGGCGTCGAACGCACCTCGAGCGAGACCCGCCTCATCAGCCGGCACCTCTGCCCTGCGTCGCATACGGACACTGGGCGCTCGACGGGTATAACTTCGCTGGCCCGATTTTCAGCGGCAAAAACAGAAGCGTTCGTCAGTAGAAGGCGATGGGGCCGGTCTCCTCGCCGTCCGTGTCGGTGATCTTCTCCAGGGCGTCCTCGAAGTCCTCGGTGGTCACCGTCGTCCGTTCGTCCCGGATCGCGAACATCCCGGCCTCCGTGGCCAGGCTGGCGAGTTCTGCCCCGCTGAAATCGTCCGTCTGGTCGGCGATCGCCCCGAGTCCGATGTCGTCCGCCAGGCTCATGTCCTGGGTGTGGATCTCGAGAATGCGCTCGCGACCCTCGCGGTCGGGGTTCGGCACTTCGATGAGGCGGTCGAATCGACCGGGCCGGAGGATGGCGCGGTCGAGCATGTCGAAGCGGTTGGTGGCGGCGATGATGCGGATCTCGCCGCGATCCTCGAAGCCGTCCATCTCAGAGAGCAGTTGCATCATCGTCCGCTGGACCTCCGCGTCGCCCGAGGTCTTGGACTCGGTGCGCTTGGCCGCGATGGCGTCGATCTCGTCGATGAAGATGATCGCGGGCTCGTGCTCGGACGCCAGCTCGAAGAGGTCGCGCACCAGGCGTGCGCCCTCGCCGATGAACTTCTGGACGAGTTCCGAGCCGGCCATCTTGATGAAGGTGGCGTCGGTCTCGTTCGCGACGGCCTTGGCGAGCATCGTCTTCCCGGTGCCCGGCGGGCCGTGCAGGAGGACGCCGCTCGGCGGATCGATGCCGACTTCGGCGAACTGTTCGGCGTTGATCAGCGGTTCCTCGACGGCTTCGCGCACTTCGCGCGTCTGTTCTTCGAGGCCGCCGATGTCGTCGTAGGTGACCTCCGGCGAGCTGTTGACTTGCATCGCCTGGGCGCGCGCGTCGGTCTCGGCCTCCAGCAGCGTCTGGACGGAAAACGAGTCGTTGATGGCGACCCGATCGCCGGCCTCCAGCTCCTCGCGCAGCTGCGGCGACACCTCCGTGAGGACCTCCTGGTTGTTGCCGTGTTGTTTGACGACGACGCCCTCGTCTGTGAGTTCTTCCGCCGTGGCGATGTACAGCGACGACGTTTTGAGCGTCTCGTTTTCCCGCTCCAGTTGGTCGACCTGGTCGCGAAGGTCGTCGCGACGGCTCTCTGCAGCGTCGAGCTGATCGGTCAGCTCGTCGTTCACCTGTTCTAACTTGAGGAAGTGCTCCCGTAACGCCTCCAGCCGCTCGGCCGGAGACATCTCCGGATCGAGGTCCAGCCGCGGCCGGTCCGGGAGCGACGGACTCCGGGACATCTGACTATCTCCACTTGTTGTTACTCGTAAAAGGGCCTTTGGGTCGCGGCCAAGTTCCGTCCCCGAAAATCAGGCAACAGCGAACGGCTCGCGGCCGACTCCTACCGGCCGCCAACGGGGCAGAGACCCCTTCAAGTGAGCGAGGCGAACTCGTCGAGGTACTCGGCGTAGACGTCGAGCGCCGCCTCGACCGGTTCGGGCGAGGCCATGTCGACGCCGGCGTGCTTGAGCAGTTCGAGCGGGTACTCCCGTGAACCTTTCTCCAGGAACTCGACGTATCGCTCGGCGGCCGGTTCGCCTTCGTCCAGGATGCCGTCCACGAGCGCGACGGCGGCACTGATGCCCGTCGCGTACTGGTAGACGTAGAACGCACGGTAGAAGTGCGGGATTCGCATCCACTCGCGCGCGATACGATCGTCGACGGCAGCCGGTTCGTAGTAGTCCGACTTCAGATCGAGGTACAGTTCGTCGAGTCGGTCTGGCGTCAGCGCCTCGCCCGACTCCGAGAGTTCGTGGGTGCGGTGCTCGAACTCGGCGAACATGGTCTGGCGATACAGCGTCGACCGGAACCGTTCGAGGTACTGGTTGAGGACGTGGCGGCGCAGTCGCTCGTCCTCGACCGTCTCGAGCAGGTGGTGGGTGAGGAGCGTCTCGTTGACCGTCGAGGCGACCTCGGCCACGAAGATCTCGTAGTCGCTGTACACGTAGGGCTGCTCCTCGCTCGTGAGCTGTGAATGGAGGGAGTGGCCGAGTTCGTGGGCCAGCGTGTACATCGACTCGACGTCGTCCTGGTAGTTCATCAGGATGTACGGCTGGGAGTCGTACGTTCCGCCCGAGTACGCACCGGACTGCTTGCCCTTGGTCTCGTAGACGTCCACCCACCGCGAGTCGAGTCCCTCGGCGAGTCGGGACTGGTACTCCTCCCCGAGCGGGGCGACCGCGTCGACGACGTACTCACACGCGTCCTCGTAGGGGATTTCCGGGCTCTCCTCCTGAACGAGTGGAACGTAGAGGTCCCACATCCGGAGTTCCTCGCCGTCGACGGCGTCGCGCTTGAGTTCGGCGTGCCGGTGGAGTTTGTCGAGGTTGTCCCGAACGGTGTCGACGAGGTTGTCGTACACCTCGGCCGGGACGTTCGGCCCGTCGAGCGCGGCCTCGCGAGCGGTGTCGTAGTTGCGCGCCCGGGCCAGTTTGCTGTCGGTCTTGACGCTGTTCTTGTAGGCCGAACCGACGGCGTTTCTCACGTTCTCCCACTCGTCGTAGAACGCCTCGTAGACCGTCTGGCGGAACTGACGGTTGGGGTTTTTCTGGAGCGTCGTGAAGTTGTTGAGCGTGATGCGCCGGGACTCGCCGTCGGGGTCCTCGACCGCGGGGAACTCCATGTCCGCGTTGGCGAGCATGTTGTACACCTCGCCCGGTGCGCCGGTGACCTCGCCCAGTTCGGCCAGGAGGTTCTCGATCTCGGCCGAGCGGGTGTGTGCTTTCATCCGCAGCACGTCGTCGAAGTAGTGATCGTAGAGTTCGAGGTCCGGCTCCGCCTCGACGAACTGGTCGATTTCCTCGCGGCTGCAGTTCTGAATCTCGGGGACGATGAACGACGCCGCGCTCTGGGCGTCCGACGACAGGGATTGTGCGCGCGCGAGCAGCGCCTGGTACTGGCCGTCGGTCGTGTCCTCGTCGCGGCGCATGCGGGCGTAGGACGCCACGTTCGAGACCGTGCGCATGATCTCCTCGCGCAGTTCCAGGACAGCGAGCAACGTCGACGCGTCCTCCGTGACGCGACCCTCGTACGCTCGCAGGTCTTCGAGCTGCTCCTCGACCGCCTCGTAGGCCTCCTCCCACGCCTCGTCGTCGGCATAGAGATCCTCGAGGTCCCACTTGTACTCCTCGTCGATGTCGCTCCGTTCGGGAACCGAACTCATAGACCGAGCTAGGGAAGACTGCGAGGTAAGCCTTCCTTCGCCGGCAGTCCAGCCACCGACGGGATCACGTCGGGCCGTGGTACTCTGTTCTCCTCACCCGGACGATCGCGACGTCCCCGAACCGGTAATCAGCGTCCTGCAGCACAAGATACTTAATCCAGACGGACGAAGCCTCTGGCAGGCACCGATTGACGGTGCCACCCCTTTCCCCCACCCCCCACCCCCACCTTTTTACTTTCCACGACTGCCAGCGGGCGCTCCGGTGAGTCGAATCGCCACCGACCCCAGCGAGTCCCGAGCCCCCAGAAACCGTGCTAGAGAACACCAATCCCTTATATTCGTTATCTCGGTTTAGGTCCAGTAATCGGATTAAAGAGTATTAACATTATAGACCATAACATTTTTTTACTGATGTATGTTTGTGGGAGATGCGTACGAACAGAAACCGCGAAACGCTGACGGATTCACATGGGACTAACTACCAACCCGGACGACCAGAAGATGTCACTCGTCGGTGACAAGCGGCCGCGTGGAGCGGCCGGCGTCACGCTGGATGGGAGCGCACGGGCGTCGTCCGGCTTTACAGCAGACAGGCGGTTCGATTCTGACGGAGAGGACAGTCGCCGTCCAGCGGGTTTCTCGCGGTTCACGAACCATGCGAACACTCGCCACTGGCGAGTCGATTCGATAGACATAAACCGACTCTACGGAAGTATCCAACTGCATTAATCATGACACAGGACTCATCAGGGGAAGACCCCGTTGCGAGCAACGTTAAGAGCACAGAGCCGTACATCAAGGACGTCGACAACAAGAAAGCGCGCGAACTGCGCGACATGCTGAACAACCAGGACTACGTCTTCGCACCTGGTCTCTACCACGCGCTCGACGCCCGCCTGGCCGAGATGGCCGGTCTGGACGCCGCGTACATGTCGGGGTACTCGACGGTGCTGGGCCAGTTCGGCTTCCCGGACCTCGAGATGGTCGACATGCGCGAGATGGTCGAGAACGCAAAGCGCATCGTCGAGTCGACGGAACTCCCCGTCATCGCGGACTGTGACACCGGCTACGGTGGCATCCACAACGTCCGCCGCGCAGTGCGAGAGTACGAGAAAGTCGGCGTTGCAGCGGTCCACATCGAGGACCAGACCACGCCGAAGCGCTGTGGTCACATCGCAGGCAAGAAGATCGTCTCCCGCGAGGACGCCAAGGCCCGCTTCGAGGCCGCCGTCGACGCGAAGCAGGACGAGGACACGGTCATCATCGCCCGGACGGACGCGTACGGCTCGTCCAACGGTGACTGGGAAGAGCACCTCGAGCGCGGTCGGATGTACGCCGACGCCGGCGTCGACCTGGTCTGGCCCGAGATGCCCGACCCGTCCCGCGAGGACGCCGTCAACTACGCCGAGACCATCCACGAGACCCACCCCGACCTGAAGCTGGCGTTCAACTACTCCAGCTCCTTCGCGTGGTCCGAGGAAGAAGACCCGCTCACGTTCCAGGAACTGGGCGACCTCGGCTACAAGTACCAGTTCATCACGCTGTACGCCCTGCACTCGGGCGCACACGCCGTCTACGAGGACATGAAGAACATCGCCGAGAACGACGAGGAAGCACAGTGGGACCTCGAAGGCCGCTACCTGGGCCACGAGACCGAGAGTCACCACCAGCTGTCCTTCGTCCCGCGCTTCCAGAACATCGAGGCCAAGTTCGACCCCGAGGCCAAGAAGCGCCAGGAGGAGTCCGCCGGCTTCACCGACGAAGGCGACGCAGTGATTCAGTCCGAGCAGAACGACGACTGATCGGGTTTCCCGCGACCGAAGTGAGTGGGTGCTCGGAAGTCGCGCGAAGCGCGTCTTCCGGTGACTCGTAAACCGACTTTTCTTTCGCGGCGCGAACGCCCAGTTACTACTGTAGGCCGCTTTTGCGGCCGCTCGCGGATGGATTCGGTCACCTTTAATAATGGTGGAGTAAACCCTACGAGTGACTACAATGACTGCAATCGACAAGCGTCTGCACGACCGAAAGTTCGTGCGGACCTTCTTCACGACGCCGACGGCAGAGAGCGGTGCAGACGACTCCGCGAAGAAGCTGCGGAGCGCCATCGAACTCCGCGGCATGCAGGCCCCCGACGTGTGGGTCCCGGACAACGAGGACGCCACCGCGCCGAACATGCGCGACGAGGGTGCCGAGAACATCGCCGAAGTCGTCGCCGAGAAGGGTGACGACTTCCCCGGCGAGATCCACCCCCGCGTCGTCTGGCACCGCGACAGCCCCGAGACGCGCTACAAGGGCTTCCAGCACATGCTCGAGATCGCCGACCCCGAGAACGGCGCCGTCGAGAACATCGACGGGTTCGTCATCCCGGAAGTCGGCGACATCGACGACTGGAAGAAGGCAGACGAGTTCATCACCATCGTCGAGAACGAGTACGACCTCGAAGAGGGCTCGCTCGCGATGAGCGTCATCATCGAGTCCGGCTCCGCGGAACTGGCCATGGGCAAGCTCCGCGAGGAGATGGGCAAGGCCGACAACAACCTCGAGCGTCTGTTCCTGCTCGTCGACGGTGAAGTCGACTACACGAAGGACATGCGCGCCATCACGCCGACCGGCGCGCTCCCCGAGTGGAAGGAACTGCGCCACAACACCTCCCGCGCCGCGAGTGCGGCCGGCTGCATCGCCGTGGACGGTCCGTTCGACGACATCCGCGACGTCGAGGGCTACCACGACCGCATCACCGCCAACAACGCGATGGGGATGCTCGGCATCTGGTCGCTGACCCCCGGACAGGTCGTCGAGGCCAACCAGAGCCCGCTCCCGCCGCAGGACGGCTACTGGACCATCGAAGCCGACGGTCGCACGGTCGAACTCACCGAGGAAGACGGCGTCCAGGTCTACAACGGCGACCGCATCGAACTCGAGAAAGAGGGCGACACCTACGAACTCGAGATCGGCAGCGAGGAACTCCAGCTCAGCGAGGAAGAACTCGTCGAAGAGCTCGTCGACCTCACGGCCTACGTCCCGAGCATGGACGACATCGTCGACTCCATGGAGGAGTTCGAGGCAGCGAAGGAAGCCGGCAAGGGCGCGATCGCGATGACCCGCGCGACGACCGTCAGCATCGACGGCGTCGAGATCGACATCAGCAGCGACCGCATGTGGGACGAAGCGACCTACCAGGCGATGATGGCACCCGTCGCCCTGTTCCAGGACGTCTACGAGAACCGTCCGGACCAGCACGACGACCTCGCGGAACTCTACAGCGAGGACGTCGTCGAGCGCGCGATGGAAGTCGGCAACTAAGCGACTCAGTACACGTCTTTTTTCAGAGCCACCCCGAGAGGTCAGCCGCCGGTCCGTCCGCCGCGAAGGGCGTCTCGTCGACGTGCACGGGCTCGAACCCGTCCTGATCGGCGAGCAACGACGCGGCCCCGGCGCGCGTCGCAGTGCCGGCGTCGACGACGCCCCACGGCGGCCAGAACGCGACGTACACGTAGCTACCGCCGGTGCTGTCCCACCGGACGTACAGGTCGGCCTCGTCCTCGGGTGCGACCAGACAGATCGACCCGTCCGTGACGGCGAGGACCTCCAGATAGTCCTGCACGTCGAGCGGCGGGGCGTCCCGACTGTCGTCGAGCGCCGTCCAGAGGAGGCGACAGGGCCGGCTGTCGGAGTGCTGAAACAGAACCTCACGGATCGCATCCCGAGCGGCCATGAGTATGAGTAACGCGGCCACAGTCCATAAGCATCCGGGTCGGGCCACAGCACCGCTCTCGCAGGAGCCTCGTCGGTCCACGGGGAATCGATGCCACCAGGGGTAGTGTTTTTACGTGTGATGGCATACCACATACCATGAAGTTCGTCATCGTCGGTTTCGGCCGAGTCGGGATGCGCACCGCACGGACGCTCAAGTCGGAGGGCCACGAGGTGGTTCTCGTCGAGGTCGACCCCGACAAAATAGACCGCGCGAAGGCGGAGGGGTTCGAGGTTATCGAGGGCGACGGGTCGAACGAGGACGACCTCACGGACGCCGGCCTCGGCGACGCCGACGCGGTCGCGGCGCTCACGGGCGACCTCAACACCAACTTCAGCGCGTGTATGGTCGGCAAGCACCACGGCTGTCGCACCGTGTTGCGCATCGACGAGGACTATCGCGAGGAGATCTACGAAAAGTACGCCGAGGACGTCGACGAGATCGTCTACCCGGAGCGACTCGGCGCTGCGGGCGCGAAGACGGCGCTGCTCGGCGGCAATTTCAACGTGCTCGCGGACATCACCGAACGGCTCTCGGCGGCGACGGTGAAGATTCCAGCGGGTGCCCCGGTCGTCGGCGAGCGCGTCGTCGCCCTCGAACTCCCGGGCGACGCCCGCATCTACGCGCACGGGCGGGCAAACGAGCCGATGACGATTCCGCTCCCGCAGACGGAAATCGAAGCCGGCGACAGCGTCGCGATCATCGCACACCCGGATTCGCTGGCAGGCGTCAGAGAGCAACTGCGCGGCGAAGCCGCGGCTGCGTGACCTGAACGGACGATAGGAAAGGGTGGGGTGGGGTCAACAGTGTCCGGGCGCGCCGGGAGGATGGGAGACTGAGGCCGTCTGCTGCGCGCCCGTACTCCAGCAGACGGGAGGAAGCCACTTAAAATCGCGTCAGACAACCGTCATACCGTCAGTCAGAGGGTGACTCTGCGCTCTTGTTGCTGTTGTTCGCGCCGGCCTGCGAGTCGACGCGAGCCGTCGTCACGTAGACGCTCGGCCGACCGAACACGACCTCGTCCATGAACGAGACGACGTACACGACGCTCTGGAGCGCCAGATAGAACCAGAGGGTCGCCGGCGCGAGGTACTCGCGCCAGTCGTGGGAGAACCCGTCGCGGTAGTCCTGAACGAACACGCATCCGACCGCGAGGGCCGGCGTCACCGCCAGCAGTCGCCACAGCCACTCGCCGTAGGGCAGGTACGTGTCCGTGTTGACGCCGAACAGTTCCAGTCCGAGTATCGGGATCGTAAAGGCGACGAACACCGGAACGAGCGCGTAGAAGAACGTGAATGCCGAGTCGAGGCGAGCGATCGTGGAGACGTTTTCGCTGCGCGGGAGCCGAGTCAGGTACCGGAACGCGACCTGCATCCAGCCGCGCGCCCAGCGCTTGCGCTGGCTCCACCACGACTGGAGCGTCGCGGGGTTCTCCTCGAAGGTGACGATCGAGGGGTCCACGTGGAGGCGTTTGCCGTGCTCGTGGATCTTCGACGACATGTCGATGTCCTCGACCAGCACGTCCTCGTCGAAGTCGCCGAGTTCGTCGAACAGTGTCGCGCGGAAAAAGGCCTGCCCGCCGCCGAAGATGGTGAAGCCGCCGAACACTTCGCGCGCGAACAGATCGCCTTTCTCCGCGATGTGGCGTTCGACGGTCGCGTGCAGCGACAGCAGCGAGTCCTCGGCGTTGTCCCCGTAGCAGCGTCCCTTCACGCACCAGATGTCGTCGTCCTGCTGGAACCAGGCGACGGCGCGGCGGATCGCGTCGGGCTTGAACCGGTGATCCGCGTCGATGCTGGCGATGATCTCGCCAGTGGCGTACTGCAGCGCGTAGTTGGTCGCCTTGGCCTTGCCACCGCCGGGCTCGTCGCGCTCGACGGCGACGAAGCGATCGTCGTCTGCGGCGGCCGCCTTACAGATGGCTTCGGTGTCGTCGACGGAGTCGGCCTCGTAACAGAGGACGATCTCCAGTTTCTCGGCGGGGTACTCGAGGTTCCGACAGGCGTCGATGGTGGCCGGAAGGACCGCGGCCTCGTTGTACGCCGGGATGACGACGCTGACGTCCGGGAGTTCCGCCTGGCGGTCGAGTTCCGGTGTCGCTGGCTGCGCGAACGCTAACACTGCCGAGAGCAGTGCGCGACCGGTGAGTCCGAGGAGCGCAACGAGCAGCACGGTCGTCAACACTCGGATCCACGACGGCGCGAAAACCGCCGGCACGTATAACAGCCCCATGATACAGAGCGTCGCGGCGAGGTATCGGACCCCCTCCCGTATCGAGAACTGTTGGCTCTCTGCTGTCTCCACTTCCATGACCATTAGTGTATAGGTTATAGACAAGTATCTGGTGATTTAGGGAATCCATACCATCAGTATGTGGTTCCTTGGCAACGGAGACCGTTACAGCAGCTGAGACAGTTACGAGGGCGAGAGTCAGTAACCGCACGCAGTTACTGCGAAGATTGATTGCCGACGGTCACGATCCCACGAACGTGGCCGTCACGTCCCGCTTCGACTTCGATGGCAGGCTCGAACTGTCCCTCGGCGAGGTGACCGGTGCGCTAGGTGATTCAGTTACCGTCCTGCCGATCGTCGTCGCACTCGGGACGCTCACTCCGGTGTCGATCGCACACGTCTTTCTGTTCTTCGGGCTGTTCCAGATCGTCTGGGGAGTCCGGTACGGGCTTCCGCTGTCGGTCGAGCCGATGAAAGCGCTCGCGGGGCTGGCGATCGCCGGTGCGCTCACCTACGGCGAACTCGTCGCGGCCGGGTTGCTCGCGGGGACCGTTCTCCTGGTCGTCGGTGCGACCGGGACGCTCGGCTACGTCGAGCGCTACGTCGGCCAACCGGTGATCCGCGGCGTGCAACTGGCCGTCGCGCTCCTGCTCGTGGAAGCCGGCCTCGACCTCTCGATGGGACGGCCGTCGATGGCCGTCGCCGGCGGCGCCATCGCCGTCGTCATCGCTGCCGTCGGGTACTGGCGGTTCGCCGGCCTGGCCGTCCTCGGCGTCGGCACGCTCTGGACGCTAGTCGTCGCACCCCTGCCGGCGCTCTCGCTCCCGACCCTGACTGTGTTTCCGACGGGCGACCCCGCGTTCACGGTCGGGGCGGTCGAGGGAACGCTCGCGCAGCTCGCGATGACTGTCGGGAACGCGGCGGTCGCCACGTCGCTGTTGCTCGGCGACTTCTTCGACGCCGACGTGTCGGCCGACCGGCTCTGCCGGAGCATGGGCACGATGACACTCGCGGCCGTCCCGCTCGGTGGGTTCCCCATGTGTCACGGCAGCGGCGGGCTCGCCGGCAAGTACGCCTTCGGCGCGCGAACCGGCGGGGCGAACGTCGTCCTCGGCGTGCTGTACCTGGGCGCGGCCCTCGTCGCGGGTCTGTGGCTCGGCTTCCCGCTGGCGATGCTCGGTGCCCTGCTGTTCGTCGTCGCCGCGCAACTGGGCCGGGTCGCGGCCGACACCGACCACCCGGTGTTGGTCGGCGCCATCGGCGTCCTCGCGGTCGTGACCAACGTCGGCGTCGCCTTCCTCGGCGGCCTGGCCTACTGGCTCGTCACACAGCGCGCCTGACCGGTGGACTTTCCACCGTCCCGGCCGTCTCCCGACCATGACCTGGGCGGCACTGTTCGAGCGTGCGATCGACTACGAAACCGACGTCGAGACCATCCAGCAGGCGCTCGCGGAGCGACGCGATGACTGAGACGCCGCCGGACCCGAACCCGGCGCGGTTCGTCGCCGACGCCGACGTGCTGGCCGCGGACCTCCTCGTCGGCGGTCCCGCCCGCGAGGCGCTCGACCTGGCACGCGACCACTCCTGGGTGACGCTCGTCGCCAGCGACGCGCTCCTCGACGACGCCGCGGCGGTCATCGCACAGTGTTCGACGCCCAACCTGGCCGCCGACTGGCGCGAGCACGTCGAGACGCTCCGCGAGCCGGTCGACCAGCCCGAGGGCGACCATCCGGCGTTGGCCTCAGCCTACAACGGGGACGCGGTCCACCTGCTCTCGTTCGACGACCGCCTCGGCAGCGCGCAAGCCGGCGCGAGCCTCCGGAAACACATGGACGTCAGCGTTCGCGAACCGCGGGCGTTCGTGACGTTGTTCGATCCCGAGTCGCTGTACGAGGTAGTGGTCGGCGGTGAGTACCCCGGTCCGGACCAGGACGCCCGCGGAAACTGAGTTTCGTACTCGCCCGGGCTACTGCGGCCATTCGACGGCGACGAGCGCGTGCCCCGTGTCTTCCTGATGGACGGTAGCGATCGCCTCGATTTCGGCGCGGCCGATGGCCGTCTGTTCGAGAGTGCAGTCCTCGCACTGCACGAGGAACTGCTTCGATTCCTCTTTGTCCGAAGCCGGTTCACTCGTGGCCATATCGCTTGCTCACCGTCGTCTCCCTTGAGAGATGGCCCAAAAGGATTAGGCTCAGTCGACGGCCACGGACGAACCGCGTCTCGTCCAGTTCCAGTCGCTAGCGCTCCTGGAACCACTCCGCGAACTTCGCCAGCGCTCGCCCGCGGTGGGAGACGGCGTTTTTCTCCGCGGCGTCCATCTCCGCGAAGGTCGTTCCGTCGTGCTCGAAGATGGGGTCGTAGCCGAACCCGCCCTCCCCGCGGGGCGCGACGAGTTCGCCTGGGACGTACCCCTCGAAGATCTTCACCGGGAGGTCGCCCTCCTGGACCTGGTCGTCGGTCGTCGCCGTCGCGCGCTCGTCGGCCGCCTGGTCCTGTCCCCTCCGCTCGCGATTCACCGGTTCCGGCGTCGCCGCGAAGTCCTCGCCGTCGCAGTAGGCGATGACGCTCCGGAACGACGCCGACCGGTCCGATTCCATCTCGGCGAGCTTCCAGACGCGTTCGATCCCGAGCGTGTCCTCCGCGTACGCAGAGTACGGCCCGGGGAACCCGTCGAGGGCGTCGACGAAGAGTCCGGAATCCTCGACGATGACTGGCTCGTCGACGTGCCGATAGGCCTGGCGGGCGCTGTGGGCGGCGACGGCCGCGATGTCGTCGGCCTGGATCTCGGTGGTGTCGAAATCGAGCTGTCGGACCTCGGCGTCGGCCCCGAGGTACTCGCGGGCCTCCCGGAGTTTCCCCTCGTTGGTGGTGACGAACCGGAGCATACGCCCCGCTCGGTGTGGCGGGACAAAAGAGGCGTCGCTTCACGTGCTGCCGGACAGACTCGTGGGTCGTTCAGGACATCTCCCGGCAGATACACCTCGACAATCGGTTTCTACGCGGCCACCGGCTGTGAAAATCCTGTCCGGCAGTATCAGTCGACGATGACTTCGACGGGCTCGTCCTGTTCGGTCTCGCTGCCACCGTCGTCGCCGCCGCGCTGCTGCCAGAAGAGTGCGCCGGCGACCGCCACCACGATCCAGGACCGCCAGTTCGCGAGATTCAGCGTATAGCCGATGCCGAACGGCTTCTCGACGAGCATCCCTTCGCCCGGCCGCCAGTACGACGAGAGCAGGCGCTTGATGGACGGTCGCTCGAAGTTGTACGGCACGCCGAAGATCTCTCCGGACTGCGGTTTGTCAGCCATGTGTGCAGTTATGATTGGGCGCGTAATGAACGTTTGTCCCCCACTTTTTACAGCACGGGGGTGTCCTCGGCCTCAGGCCTGCGGGCACCCCCGTCTGCAAAACCTGTTCCCGTGAGCTTGCGAACGGGAGCTTGGAAGACGAGCAACGCGAGTCTTCCGGTGGACTAAAACACCCTCCAGACTAACTTCGTTCGTCTGGAGTGAACCGCGCCGCTCCGCGGCGCGGATGCTGGTGTGTTCACTCCACAACCTGTACTTATCACCAGTATCCGCGCGAGCAGAGCGGGACCGGAGGTCCCGCAGGCCCGTAGGACCGAGGATACCCGACTTGGAAAAAGATGGCGGGCTACTGATATCGACCGCGACCCTCGACCTCGCGCAGATGCGCGAGCACCGCCTCGTCACCGACAGCCCTGTACGCGTCCTCGGCGGCCTCCAGCAGCGTCTCGGGGTCGTCGGCCGTGCCCGCGAGCGACTGGGCGAACACGTGGAGGTCCATCGCGTAGTCCTCGACGTCGTCGGTGTAGTAGCCCAGTCCGAAGTCGATGAGATACGTGCGGTCGTCCGCGGCGTCGTTGCCGAGCCCGGCGACGCGGACGTTCCGCGTCGTCGGATCGCCGTGGACGAACCCGGCCTCGTGGATCGTCGCGAGGTGGCGACCGACGTTGCGAACCCGCTGCTCGGTCAGCGCCCCCCGCAGATCCGTCTCGCCGACGCGCTCGAAGACGATCGTCGCCTCCTGGGGATCGACGTCATAGATGGCCGGCGTCGGGACGCCGTGCTGGCGCGCCTCGCTCGTGAGCCGCGTCTCCTCGCGCGTGCGTTCGATTCGGAGTCGCTCGTCGAGCGCAGGATGGCGGTACGAACGCGGCACCCGCCGTTTGACGACCCGATCCGGTTCGATGGTGACCGTCGCCTCCGCGCCCTGCACCTCGTCCTCGTCGGTGACTGGCTGGGAGACCGATTCGCCCGACCGCCACGTCACTGGCACCTGGTCCGGGCGGAAGTTCGAATCGATCTGCGAGTCCTCGATCGCCAGCGTGTCGCCGGCCGCGTACATCTTCGCGCCCAGGACGGCGATCATCCCGGCGTTGTCCCGCAGGAACCGGTTGTCGGGCGCGTAGAACTGGGCGCCACGTTGGGCGCACATCTCGCCGAGCATCTCTCGCAACCGTTCGTTCTGGCCGACGCCGCCACCGAGGACGAGTTCGTCGCTGCCAGTCAGCGACAGCGCGCGCTCGGCGACCTCCGTCAGCATCGCGAAGACGTTCTCCTGTAAGGCGAAACAGACGTCTTCGATCTCCTCCCCGCGGTCGTACGCCTGCTTGGCCGCGCTCATGATGCCCGAAAAGGAGAAGTCCATTCCCTTCACGACGTACGGGAGGTCGAGGTACTCGCCGTCTTTGGCGGCGTTCTCGACCTTCGGCCCGCCGGGATGCGACCAGCCGACGTGGCGGGTGAACTTGTCGATGGCGTTGCCGACGCCGGTGTCCATCGTCTCGCCGAGGACGCGGTAGCGACCGTTCCGGTAGCCCAGAATGTGCGCGTTCGCGCCGCTGGCGTTCAGACAGACCGGCGAGGCAAAGCCCGACTGGTGACGACCGATCTCCAGGTGGGCGACCATGTGGTTGACGCCCACGAGGGGTACGTCGAACCGCTGGGCCACCGAACGGGCGGCCGTGCCGACGATCCGGAGACACGGCCCGAGGCCGGGGCCGCGCGAGAACGTGACGCAGTCGACCGGTGGATCACCGTCCTCGTGGGTGGGGTCCTCGGCCGCGAGGTCGCGAGCGTGCGCGAGTGCAGTCTGGACCACCTCGGGGACGTGCTCGCCCATGTGTTCGGCGGCCTCGCGCGGGTGAATGCCGCCGCTCTCGGGCTGGTAGGCGTCGGTCTCGATGAAAACGGACTCGTCCTCGGATTCCGAATCGCCTTCGCCGTCGTAGACGGCCGCGCTGGCCGCCCAGGCTGTCCCTTCGATACCGAGAACGCGCATCTAGGGGTCTATTTCCACTCGGTGTAGCTGCACCGACCGCAGTGGAGGCGGTCGCCGTGGTCGGCGAGGAACGCGTCGCCACAGCGGGGGCACTGCTCTTTCTCCGTGGTGCCGTCGTCGTCGTAGAACTCGTGGCGGGGCATCTTATGCCTCCTCTGCCTCTTCCTCGGCCTCGTCGGCGTCGGCCGTGATCTTGTTGC
Organism: Halorientalis brevis; assembly: GCF_042678165.1. GTDB lineage: Archaea > Halobacteriota > Halobacteria > Halobacteriales > Haloarculaceae > Halorientalis > Halorientalis brevis. The sequence goes on from NZ_JBHUDJ010000001.1 coordinate 644,386, forward strand.
GCTCGAGCATGTGGTCCTGCTCGACGTCCTTTGCGTCCTCGGGCGAGTCGTAGACCTTCGCGTAGCCGACGGTCTTGCGCATCCCATACTTCGTGTCGAGTTCGTGGACGACGACCTCGTCGGAGTCCTTGTTCAGTTTCGCCGCGAGACTGTCGCGAACGGAGAGACGAGACGGCGTTGCGTCCTCGTGGACCATCTCGAACCGGACGTCGGTCCGGTGCAACATCGGGTTCTCGTCTTCCTCGATGATATCGATATCCATGGTTCGTTGCCCTTACGTCTCCGCGAAACGAGTAAAAGGATTTCGAAGGGACCGCTACACGTCGACAGTCGATCCGGCACCGTCCGTGAGGCCCCCGGGGAGCCACGGTTTTCAATATTGAGCATTGGTGCCATGCCACGCAGGTATCGGCCCGTTAGCGTCGACTGCAGGGATAACTGATACATATCATGGGTGATAACGTCCGGTATCGATGGGCAGGACCACGCACGGCTGGGTCGAATATCGCCACGTGGACTGGTCGGACGATCAGTTCGAGGGCGACGGCTGGCGCGCGCTCGTCAACCTCCAGGAGATGATGGGCGGCCGCGCGCCGTTCTCCGGGTATCTGTTCGGCGTCGAGAACGACGCGAAGTTCGAACCGATCGCCCCCGACCGTGGACTGCCCGACTCGATGAGCCGCGTTGCCCGGCTCGACTACGAGGACGTCTCGAGCGACGACGCGTCCTGGGTCTCGCTGCGCGAACTCGAACGCGCCGACTGGGACGCGGTGCCGGAGTTGACGGCGGTCACCACCCGGGAAGAGTGGGAGGCGGCCGTTCGTCGCACCGAGAAGTTCACCCCGCAGGGGCGGCTCGTCGAACGCGACGTCGATGCCTGGACGGAACTACCAGCGGACACCGTGGAGACGCTCGCGACCGAACAGACGATCCGGTACGACGACTACGTCTACCGCGTCGTCCCGAAGCGGCTGCGCGAACTGGCCACCTACGACTGGCCGACGCTGTGGTCCTGGCTCACGGAACTCCGCGACCGCTGGGAACTCGATTCAGAACACGTTCGGCTCGTCGTCTGGTTCGTCGAGGATTAGTCCGCGACGCCGAGCAGCGACCACAACCGGTCCGCGTCGCCGTCCATGCGACCGAGGAGGTCTCGCATTCGCTCGACTGACTCGCCAGTACAGGTGACCAGCACCATCCCTTCGTCGGGCTGTCCGTACACGACGCTCGCGCCCGTCGGCGCGGCGACGACGGCCGGCAACGCAGCCAGATCTTCTTCGCCATCGACGACGATCACCGTCGAGGTACCGTCCGCTGTGCCGTCGAGTGCCGCACGCAGCGCAGTCACCAGCGGTTCCGACAGCGTCGCTGCCGGATTCGAGACGTGTCGTTCCCGGTCGAACGCGTCGCTGTCGATCGCGTTCTGGATGTGATCGTCGACGGCCGAGCGTTTCGTCCGGCCGTCGACGAGCGCCACGTCCGGCGTCCGATCGGCCTGCATCAGGTGGTAGGTGACGATGTCGCCGACGGCGACGAGCGGCTCGGCGGCGTCGGCCAGGAGCGCCTCCGTGTCGGTGTAGATCGGGCCGACGGGCTCTTTGAGCTCTGAGCGGAGTGCAGCCTGCAGCTCGACGACGACCGCCGTCTCGTCGCCGTCCGCACTGGAGTGGTCGTCTGTCACGGCCTCAGCGGACTTTCAGGGCGTACTTGCCCGGTTCGGTGACCTGCATCTCCGAGGCGATCTCGCTCTCGTCGGGGTGGCTGATGATGACGTAGCCGGCCCAGTCCTCGGTCAGCGACGACGAGCCACACGCCACGCAGGCCTCTTCCTCACCGGACGACTGGACGCGGTGACACTCACGGCAGACGAGTCTATCGGCCATGATTACTCACCTGCAGTCGCCTCGCGCTCTTTGCGCTCCTCGTCGAGCCAGCCGTGCTTGCCGAGCCCGACCTGTTTCGCCGTCAGGCCGATCTTCGAGTCGCGGGGGTTGCGTTCGTCGATGCTCTTCGTGACGATGCGCGCCCGCACTGCGTCGCCCACGCCGAGCGTGCGATTCGAGTCTCGGGAGGCGAGCTGTTGGTTCTCCTCGTCGTACGCGAGGTACTCGTCGGAGATCTGGCTGACGTGGAGCAGACCGTCGACCGGTCCGATACCCACGAAGGCACCGAAGTTGACGACCTCGACGATCTCGCCGTCGACGACCTCCTGCATCTTCGGATCGAAGGTGAGTGCGTCGAACTCGGCCTCGTAGTAGACGCCAGGCTGGTTCGGCAGGACTGCACCTTCCCCGATGTCGTGCACCTCGATAACCGAGACGACGCTCCCGACGTCTTCGTCCATGCGTCCCTCCAGCTTGTCCTGGAGCAGGCGCTTGACGAGCCCGGGAGTTACGTCAGCGAGGTGCTCGGGCGGCACCTCGACCGTGTCGCGAAGTTTAACCCGTTTGTACATACTATGGTTGAGTGATGGCGAGTTTGTGCTGACCCCTTAAACCAATTACTGGAACGCCTCGTTCGAGGAGGCGGTCTCGCAAGGGGTGGTCTCTCGTGACGACGTAGTCACACTCGCCTGCGGCGGCGAGTTCGACCAGCGCGTCGTCGGCGTACGATTCCTCGTGCTCGAGTATCCGGCAGCGCTCGGTCGCCAGGTCGTGCCCGACGCTCGCTGCCGTCCCCTCCGCACCGTTGTTGCCGTCTGCGAGTTTCGCCAGCTCGTCGACGACGGCCCGCGGTGCGGCGAGGTCATCCGTGGTGAGCAGCCGATCGAGTTCCTCGAACACCCGCACGTTGCATTCGACCGGCATCATCAACGCGCTGGTGTCCATGCAGACCGTCATCCACGCAGCGTACCGACGCCGATCAGCCGCCAGCGCGCACCGACCCGGCGGTTGATGGCGATCTTGGCGCCGTCCTGGGCGCAGACCGGCCGCTTCAGTGCGACTTCACATTCGCCGGTGCGCGCGCTCGTGACCGATCCGACCGTCGTGGCCGTGCCGACCGTCAGCATGAGCGGTTCGCCGGTGCTGATCTCCTCGACTTCCTCCTCGACGTCGCCGACGATCCGTTCGAGCAGTTCCACGTCCATCGTGAACTGCTCGTGGACCGGCGGCAGCGTGCCGGGCGGGCCGGCGACCTGCCCCGCGAGGGCGTCGCCTTTCGTCAGCGACGGGTCCAGTCCCGTCCCGACGCCCAGGAGGCCGCCGGGCGAGGCTTCCTCGACGTCCTCGCCGCCGGCCTGGATCGACCTGACGGTCGTCTCGACGGGACGCCACTCCGTCTGGCCGCCTTCCTCGACCTCGCGGCCGGGACGGAGTTCGAGGTCGTCGCCAGCCTCGAGGCGGCCCTGCGTGAGGCTCCCGCCGAGGACGCCGCCCATCAGCGAGTCCCACGTGGTACCCGGGCGGTTGATGTCGAAGCTGCGCGCGACGAGCATCTGCGGATCTTCGCTCGGGTCGCGGTCGGGCGTCGGGATCTCCTCCTCGATGGCGTTGATCAGTACGTCCATGTTGACGCCCTGCTGGGCGCTCGTCGGGATGATCGGGGCGTCTTCCGCCACCGTCCCGGACACGAACTCCTTGATCTGTTCGTAGTTCTCGGCGGCCTGTTCGCGGTCGACCAGGTCGATCTTGTTCTGGGCGATGACGATGTTGTCGATGCCGATGATGTCCAGCGCCATCAGGTGCTCTTCGGTCTGTGCCTGCGGGACGGGTTCGCTGGCCGAGACGACCAGTACCGCGCCGTCCATCAGCGAGGCGCCCGAGAGCATCGTCGCCATGAGCGTTTCGTGACCCGGTGCGTCGACGAACGACACAGTCCGAAGCGGTTCGCTCGGCGAGCCGTCCGGACACTCGTCCTCGACCGTGTACTTGTCGGGTTCGTCGAGGTCAGGGCAGTGCCGGAACGTCGCGTCGGCGTAGCCGAGGCGGATCGAGATTCCGCGCTTCATCTCCTCGGAGTGCTGGTCGGTCCACTCCCCCGAGAGGGCCTGCACCAGCGTCGTCTTGCCGTGATCGACGTGGCCGACGAGTCCGATGTTCACCTCCGGTTGTCGGTGTTCGTCTGTCATTTCGGAAGTAATCTTATCGTGTCTTCGCCGCCTGCGGGTGATAAAGTTGCTGTTCTCCCTTCCGCAGTGACAACGGTCGCACCTGCCCCGCCACGGCGTCTGTCAGTGCTGTCGTCACCCGGACAGTCGGCCTGACGTGCAGAGAAATCAACAAGACGAAATGACAGCGCTGAAAACCTCACTGCTGATGTCCGATTCACCTCCAAATCGGCGCGAGTTCCTGCGCGCGACGGGACTCGCGGCCGCCCTGACCGGCATCGCCGGCTGTGTTCAAGACCGTGCGCCCGGCACGGCCGAACCGAACAGCACGACAGCAACGGACGAGCCAACTGCCACCGCGACGGCCCCCGAGAGCACAGACGCACCAACCGCAACGGAGACCGAGGTCGAAGAGACCACCGAGGCGGAGACGACGGAAGAAGAACCCACCGAGTCGATCCCCCCGCTCACGGCGGACGGGTCCTCCACGATCTACCCGATCGCGAACAAAGCGGCATCCTACTGGAATTCGAACGTGCCCGCTGACGACCGAGAATACTGGCCTCACGCCGAGTACGGCATCGAGACCGACGAGAACCTCGCCGACTACTGGGCCGGAAAGAATGGTTTCGAACCGACCGGCGAGCGCTCGACGCCGCCGTACGTCGTCAACGTGGGGTTGAGCCACTCCGAGAGAGGCGTCAAGAGCGTCCAGAAAGGCCGCGTCGACATCGGGAACTCCTCGGCGCCCGTCGCGGCCGAACTCCCCGACGCCGATCAGTCCACGCTGGATTCGTTCGTCGATCACGTCGTCGCCGTCGACGGCCAGCCGATCGTCGTCTCCCGCGAGATCTACGACGCCGGCGTCACGAAGCTCACCGGCGACGAACTGAAGAAGATCTACACGAAGGAGATCACCAACTGGAGCGAACTCGGCGGCCCGGACAGGGAGATCCAGGCCATCGCCCGCGCCGAAGGCTCCGGGACCGACACCGCGTTCCGCGCGAACCTCTACGGCGATCCCGAGGCACCCATCGAACCCGACGTCAGGAAGGAGATGAACCAGCAGGTCAAGCAACTCGTCGAACAGTCCGACAACGCCATCGCTTACCTCGCGCTCGCGTTCGTCGAACCCGACGGCCCAGTCCCGCCGGTCGCCCTCGAACTCGACGGCACGACCTACGAGTACGGCGAGAACCTCGGGGCCAAGGAGTACCCGCTCAGTCGCGACCTCCACTGCTACACGTGGAAGGACACGTCCAAGAAAGAGGCCGCCTTCCTCGACATGGTCCTCTCGGAGTTCGGACAGGATACGTTCGTCGCCGACAACCACTACCTCACGCTCCCCGAGAACCGGAGAGCGACTCAGCGCCGACGCCTGCCGAGTCGGAACTGACGGCCCAGCGCCACCGATTTTCGCAGCGTGACTCTGTCGGTAGATATACGTGCCACCACACACCATTATGCGACCATATTGTCATATACTCGACTATATTTCAACAATGAACTATCGTGATAAAATCAAGTCGACGCTCGCCCGCTTGCGAGGCGCCGCGGAGCCACGGGCGGAGAGCCGTCGCGACGAGGGAGCCGGAACCGTGACGCCAGTACCGGACGGTGGCCAGATCCCGGGGTCGGAGGACGGGCCGGCGTCGCTGGACGAGATCGGGCTGCGAGCAGGGGTCGACGACGAGCAGTTGCTGTCGGCGCTCGGTCTCGACGTCGCGGAGATGGACTGGCGAAAGGAGTTCGTCGGCTTCGACGACGGCGACGCAGAGCGGCTGGCGGAGCTGACGCCCCTGTTCGAGGACGTCGCCGACGATCTCGCCGACCACTTCTACGATCACCTGGGCCAGTACGAACAGACGCTCGACGTGCTCGACCGCTCGGACCGGTCGGTCGAGCAGCTCAAGTGGACCCAGCGCCGGTACCTGCTGAGCCTGGGTGACCATCCGTACAGGCCAGGTGGGACCGCCGGCTACGGGCGGGAGTACTTCAAGCAGCGGGCGGTCATCGGGAAGCTCCACGAGCGCCTGGACATGCCGCCGAAACACTACATCGGCATGTACCAGCACTACCACGAGCAGATCGTCGGTGAACTGTTCGACCGGCTGGAAGCCGAGCTCGGCGACTCGGACGACGACGCGGCCGCCCTCGAGCGGACGCGCGACCAGCTCCAGTCGTTCCTGCGGATCACGAACGTCGACATGCAGATCGCGATGGACGCGTACCTCCAGTCGGGCGAGCAGATCTGGGTCGACGCCCTGGAGGAACTCCTCCAGCCGGTCATCGTGCTCGACCGGGAGGCCGAGATTCTCCTGTTCAACGAGGCGATGGAGGAGCTGACGGGCGTCACCGAGGCGGAAGCCCGGGAGATGCCACTGTGGGAAGTGTATCGAACCGACGAGACCCACGACACGAAAACGACGATGCTCGAAGTGGTTCTGGAGAGCGAAGACCCGGTCCGCGAGCAGGAGTTGGAACTGCTGACCCACCACGACGAGCGGCGAAACGTCGTCCTGTCGAGCGTCCCGCTGTACGACGACCACGGCGCCCTCGTCGGGGGGACCACCGTGATCCAGGACATCACGGATCTGCGCCAGCAGGAAGAAGAGCTCGAACGACGCCAGGAGACGGCGGCGGAGATGAAAGCGGCGATCGCGGAGTTGCGCGACGCCACGGCCGCCGTCGCCGACGGGAGCGACGAGATCGCCGACCTCGCCGACCAGCAGCGCGACGACGTCGAACAGGTGGCCAGCGAGGTCTCGAACATGAGCGCCTCGATCGAGGAGGTCGCCGCCAGCGCTGAGCAGGTCCGCGAGACGAGCCGTGACGCCGCGTCTCTCGCCGACGACGGCCGTGAATCCGCCGACGAGGCCCGCGAGCTGATGACCCGACTCGACGCGGACCGCCAGGGAATGCTCGACAAGGTCGAGAACCTGCAGGACGCCGTCGCGGAGATCGGCGACATCGTCGACATCATCGACGACATCGCCGACCAGACGAACATCCTGGCGCTGAACGCCTCCATCGAGGCCGCCCGCGCCGGAGAAGCCGGGGAAGGCTTCGCCGTCGTCGCCGACGAGGTCAAGCAACTCGCCGAGGAGTCACAGGCACAGGCCGCCGAGATCGAAGCGCTCGTCGAGAGCGTCCAGGCCGACACCGCGGACACGGCCGAGAGCCTGCAGAACACGGGCCAGCGCATCGGCGACGGCGTCGAGCGCGTCGAGGCGATCCTGTCGAAACTCGACGAGGTCGTCGCCGCCGCCCAGGAGACGGCCGAGGGGATCGAGGAGGTCGCCGACGCGACCGACGACCAGGCGTCGAGCACCGAAGAGGTCGCCGCCATGATCGACCAGACGGCCACGCAGGCCCAGGACGTCGCCGACGAGATCGAGGACATCGCCGACGCGGCCCAGTCGCAGTTCGCCCAGGCCCAGACCATCGAAGAGGGAATGGAGGAGCTCGCGGACGAGGGCGCCGAGTAACCCGCCCGGAGCGCGAGACTTTTGCGCGCACCGTCCCTGGTCTCGCCCGTGCAGGAGTTCGCCTTCGAACTCGCCCTGGCGGCCCACCTCGAAGCGGACGGCGAGGCCATCGTGAGCCGCCAGCTCGGCACCGCAGTCCGCGGCCGGCGCATCATGGACCTCGTCCTGGTCGACCCCGGCCCGAAATTCGCCGAGCGCGCAGCGATCACGCCCGATCGGATTCCGACCCCCGCGATCGAGAGCGACGTGGGCACCGGTCGCTTCCGCTACTGGAAAGACGCGTTCGACCGCCATCCCGACCACGCCGAGTCGATCGTCGAGCGGGCGGTGGACCTCGGCTTCTTCGAGCGCGAACGCCGCCGCGGCCGAACGTACGTCCGCCAGACGGCACGGTACCCCGAGGACTGGTTCGGCCGCCTCGTCGGCGTCGAGAACAAGCCGGACCTCGCCCGGCCGGGCGATCTCCAGACCCAGCTCCAGAAGGACGTGAGCCTCGGTCTGCTCGACGCGGTCGTCCTCGCCACGGAGTCGTACGTCACCGGCGCACACCTGAACCGCATCCCCGAGGAAGTCGGCGTCTGGCGGTTCGATCCCGAGAGCGGCGACCGGGAGGTGCTCCGCGAGCCGACGCCGCTCTCCCCCGACGAACCCGGTATCGACATCGTCGAGGAGCGGACCGCGCGGACTGACGTCGAAGTCGTCAGCGCCGCCGAGAAGGCCCGGTACCGCCGTCGGGTGGCCGAGCGCGCCTACGGGAAAGGCTGGCGGACCTACGAGTTGCCCGCGTGTGCCGAGAGCGAGGCCGGCGAGCGGTTCGGCACCGCGTGTCTGCCGTTCTGTCGGTGGAAGGGCCGGCTCGTCGACGCGGCGAGCGAGTGCGGCCCCGACTGTGCGGGGTTCGCGGCGGCCGAAGCGCCCGACGTGGACCTGGTTGCCGAGCGGGACCGACGACAGCCCTGGGACCCAGATCCCGAGGGCCGCCAGCGGCGCCAGTCCGGGCTGGACCGGTTTCTGGATTAGAGCGCCAGCCAGACGCCGACCATCACCAACCCAGCGCCGACGAGACGGCGCCCCACTCCTTGTTCCCCGAACAGCGCCCCGCCAGCGAGCACCGTGAGCACCAGTGACACCCGGAGGACGACCGTCGCCTTGGCGGCCGCGACCAGCGCGAACGCGGCGAAGATGAGGACGCTCCGGAGCGTGGTCATCGCCCCGAGCGCGAGAAAGCGCCGCTGGCCGAGCGCGCGCGTCGGCAGGGTGCCGTCACGGCGTCTCAGCAGGACCCCGAAGGCCAGCGCCATCTGGACGTAGAGCAAGAACGTGAACAGCAGCGACGGCACCCGGACCACGACGAAGCGGGCGGCGACGGAGGCGACGGCGTACAGCCCGGCCGTCCCGAGTGCCAGCAGCGGCCCCGGTTCGGTGACCCGGGCCAGCGGCGAGGAAAGCGATTCATCGGCGAGAATGACGTACCCGCCCAGGGTGGCGGCGAAGGCGCCCAGGATAACGCTGGGGCCGAACGCAGTGGCCAGCACCAGCGGTTCCAGCACGGCGACCAGCAGCGGCGTCGACTGCCGAAGCGGCGAGACGACCGAGAGGTCCGCCTGCGTCAGTGCAGTGAGAAACGCGTACAGCGCGAGGACGTTCGCGACGCCGGCGACGAGCGTCCCGGCGACGACGGTGAGGGTTACCGAGACGGGCTGCGTAGAGAGCACCCAGAGTGCGACCGGAAACAGGAGCAGACTACCGAGGATCGACGTGACGTAGCTCAGCCGGAGCGCGTCGACGTCGGCGGTCAGGTGCTTCTGAAGCGTCTCGTAGCCCGCCTGGACGACGGCGCCGGCGAGCGCGACGGCGACCCAGAGGTCGACGAGTGTCATCTATCCGACTGCGAGCGTGCCGCTGTCTTCAGTGTCCCGCACTCGTTCAGCAGTTGCGTCACAACTCGTAGCGCTCGCCGTCGACGGCCAGCGGGTCCTCGAACGCCTCGTCGGCGGGGACGTAGTGCGAGACGTGGACGACCCGCGTGTCGGCGGCGTTCAGTTCCTCGCCGAGGGATTTCGCACCCTCGATGGTCATGTGTTTGGTGCCGAAGGTGCGCGGCACCCCCGAGTCGTCCTCGTGTTTCCCGCCGTAGGGGTGGTGTTCGGACATGTGGGCGGGGACGATCCCGTCGGCGAGCAGGAGGTCGGCGCCTCGCAGGCGCTCGCGGGAGGACTCGGGAATGCCGAAGCTCGTGTCGCCGGACAGCGAGAGTTTCGCGCCCGTCTCGGGGTCTTCGACGACGAGCCCGTAACAGACCAGCGGCGGGTGGTCGACGGGCAGGAGCGTCACCTCGAAGCCGCAGGTCTCGAACGGCTCCAGCGGCGTCTGGGGGTGCGCGGTGATGGCGTCGAGGTAGTCGAAGCGGCGTTCGACGGTGTCGGCGACGCTCTCCGACGTGTTGGGGTCAGTCTCGTCGGCGGCGTACACCGGGAGCGACGAGAGCAGGCGGTACGCGTTGCCGAGGCCGTCGAGGTGGTCGAAGTGGATGTGGGTGATGACGGCGGCGTCCGGGAGGTCGACGTCGCGTTCGAGGAACTGGTATCGGAAATCCGGGCTGGCGTCGACGAGCAGGGACTCGCCGGTGCGCTCGTTGTGGACGTGGACGGAGTAGCGCGTGCGCTCGACGTCGTGCTCGCGAGCGTACTCGCAGGTGTCACAGGAACAGCCTGCCGTGGGCGTCCCGGTCGTGTCTCCCGTTCCCAGCAACGTGACCTGCATCGTTCACGGAGTGATTCCCCGTGGAGAAAAAGCCCTCCCCTCAGAGTGGTTCAGTCGTGTGAGTGGTCGTGTGCTTCGCCGTCGTGACTGTGGTCGTGTGACTCGTCGTTGCCCGCACCGGAGATGTCGCCGCCGGCGACCAGGGCGTCGGCGTCGCCGTCGATCATGTCCAGGTTCTTGAGGTTGTCACGTTCCTCGAAGTCCGCGACGGCGTCCTCCAGGTCCTGCTGGGTGAGCGTCGTGCGCTCCTCGGTCAGCGCCGAGAGCACGGCTTCCCGGAGCACCAGGCGGAGGTCGCTGCCGGTGAGGCCCTCGGTGATCTCCGCGAGCGTGTCCGGGTCGAAGTCGATGATCTCCATGTCCCGGGTGACGACCTGGAGGATGTCCGAACGCATGCTGCGGTCGGGCTTGGGGAAGTTGACGATCTCGTCGAAGCGTCGCCAGGCCGCGGCGTCTAACTGATCGGGGTGGTTGGTCGCGCCGATGAGCAGGACGTCGTCGTCGATGAGGCTGATGTCGTCGATGCTCTTCAGGAGCGTGTTGACCGCCCGCTTGATCGCCGCGTGTTCGTCCGAGGAGCGGGTCTTCGCCACGAAGTCGAACTCGTCCATGAAGAAGATACAGGGCGCGAGCCGCCGGGCGACCTCGAAGGACTTGTCGACGTTCTTGGCAGTCTCGCCGAGGTACTGGCTGGTGATCATCGAGAGCTTCACCTCGACGAACGGGAGTTCCAGGTCGTGCGCCAGCGCGCGGGCGACGGACGTTTTCCCGGTGCCCGGCGGCCCGACGAACAGGAGCTTCCCGATCTCTCGGAGACCGATCTGTGCGAGGTAATCGCGGTGTTCGATGGCTTTGACGATCTTGTGGATCTCGCCCTCCTGGTCGGGCGTCAACACGAGGTCGTCCATGGTCATCTCGACTTCCTCGGGCGCGCGGATGTCCACGAGGTCGAGCATCTCCTCTTCTTCCTCCTCGTCGAAGTACTCCTCGAGGAGACTGTCGATCCAGGCGCGGTCCGCGCGGGCCGGTCGGTTCACCTCGCGGGCGGCCTCGTGGCTCACGTCGAACTCCTCGCCGTACGCGGCCGCGAGGGCGGGGTTCGCGCGGATGCGATCCTCGTCGGCGCGGTCGAGGAACCACTCCTCGGCCAACTCCTGGTCGGTGAACTCAATGTCGCCCGAGAAGTCGTCGCGCTGGGTGAACATCAGGTCCCCCACGGCGTCCCAGGGACGGTCCACGTCAGTCGCGTCGGCGGCCGTCTGGCCGGTCGCCGACAGCGGCCGCTCGATCCGGCCGTCCGTCCAGAACACCTGCCGGTAGGCCGGCGGCAGGTCGTCCTCGTCCAAGTCGCGGTCCCCATTGTACACTGCTGTCGTCAGCAGGAACTCGACAACGTCCAGCTCCGGGTTACTCATTCCCAACTCGGTTACCGCGCGACGGATATAAGCCCCCCGGACTCGATCGCAGGTGTGAGAGACAGCCACCCACACAGGAACATCAGTTGTTAACCACACATCTCACAGAGTTAACAACCACAAAGCGGCGGTTGTCGTCCCCACCGGGAGGTCGGACGGGCGAGACAACTGTTCGTGCAGGTGTTACCAGTTCTACGGCATTTAACATCGTGGACCCTGATTGGGTGTGTATGGCAGAGAACACACCTGTTGTCGTGCAGGCTTACCGAACCCCACAGGGCAAAGAAGACGGCGTCTTCGCGGACGTGCGCAGCGAGGACCTGTCGATTCCACTGATCAACGAGATGCTCGCCGAGACCGGTCTCTCCGGCGAGGACGTCGACGATCTCATCTGGGGCTGTGCCCAGCAGCGCGACGAACAGGGCAACAACATGGCCCGCGTCATCGCGCTCCTGTCCGACCTGGGCGAGTCCGTCCCCGCGACGACGGTCAACCGCTGGTGTGCGTCCTCGGCGCAGTCGATCATCTCGGCCAGTGACGCAATCCGCGCCGGCCAGCGCGAGTGCATCATCGCCGGCGGCGTCGAGAGCATGTCCCGGGTCAAGATGGGCCAGAACACCCCGAACGTCCACCCGAGCATGAACGAGGACTACAACGTCGCGGAGCTGGACATGGGGATGACCGCCGAGAAGGTCGCCGAGGAGTACGACATCTCCCGCGAAGAGCAAGACGAGTACGCCGCTCGCAGCCAGCAGCGCGCCGTCGCGGCCACCGAGGAAGGTCGCTTCGACGACGAGATCATCCCGATCCAGGGCCACGACGAGGACGGCAACGAGATCACCGTCGAGGAAGACGAGGGACTCCGCCCGGGGACGACCGCCGAGAAGCTGGCCGAACTGCCGACCGTGTTCAAAGCGGACGGGACCGTCACGCCCGGCAACGCCAGCCAGGTCTCCGACGGGGCGGCCGCGACGATGATCACGAGCAAGGAGTTCGCCGAAGAGCACGACCTGGACGTCCTCGCCGAGGTCGGCGGCAACAACGTCGCCGGCGTCGACCCGACCGTCATGGGAATCGGCCCGGTTCCCGCGACCCGCGGCCTCTGTGAGCGCACGGGCCGTGATCCGGAGGACTACGACCTCGTCGAACTCAACGAGGCCTTCGCCTCCCAGTGTTACTACTCACAGCAGGAACTCGGCTTCGACGACGACATCTTCAACGTCAACGGCGGCGCCATCGCCATCGGGCACCCGCTGGGCGCCTCCGGTGCTCGCCTGCCCGTGACGCTCATCCACGAGATGAACAAGCGCGACGCCGAACTCGGCCTCGCCACCGAATGCGTCGGCTTCGGCCAGGGCGCTGCGATCGAGTTCCGACTGCCCTGAGCAGCGACCCAGTGCACTCTTTCTCCTGACGCGCCGGCACCGACGAAGAGCGCCGAACGAAGCACTCCCAGTGACCGGGGCCCTACGCTAGGAACTGCGTATGCCGCGCTCGGCCCGATAAGCAGGTCTTACGGTCGCGGGGTCGGCGCGAGGGGACGCCCAATCGATACATAACTACGGCACTGGCGCGGGTGGATAGCACTGGAGGTGGATACACGAGCAGTGTTCGCTCGCGCACCGACGCTTCACCTACTCCCCGAACTAGCATCACCGACGCGTCATCCGAGCGTCGTCCACGACCACCCGTCACGTCCGCAGCGCTCCGCCGCGCTGCCAGGATACCCTCGTCGTCGCTCATGACCCATCGCGGCGCTCGGGTCCCCGGCGATGCCCATCTCTCCCCCTTCCACACGTTCAACGACCGCGAGCGGCGACTGTCAGGCGGCAGCACGGTTATAGTGACCCGCATTCCACCACCAGTATGCACCGCGTCGACGGATTCGAGCACCGGCCGGGCAACCACTGTGGGTCGACCTCCCTCCGGAACCTCGCCGACTACTACGGATGGGGATACGACGAACTGACCTGTTTCGGCCTCGCGTCCGGCCTCGGCTTCACCTTCTTCGAGCTGCCGGAGAGTCCGCATCGCGCCTTCTTCGGTCGCCCGCTCTGGCTCGAACGCGCCTTCTTCGAGCAACTCGCCATCGGACACGACCACCGGAGCGGACAGGACTGGGCCGACTTCCTGGCGTCGCTCCGGACGCGGATCGACGAGGACGACCCGGTCCTGGTGTTCACCGACATCTACTATCTGGACTACTATCAGACGGACACCCACTTCGCTCCCCACTCGCTGCTGGTGATCGGCTACGACGAGACCGAAGAGACGGTGCTGCTCGCCGACAGCGAGTTCGAGACGCCACAGGAGTTACCGCTGGCACGCCTCCGCGCGGCGATGACCTCCGAGTACATGCTGCCGGACACCACCCGCTCGCTGGTCGTCACGGAGCCGAAGCCGAACAGGACGTTCGCCGAGGCGGCGCCGACGGCTATCGCCCGGACGGCCAGATACATGCTCTCGCCGTCGGCGGTCGACCGCGAACTCGGCCCCGGCACGCACGGGCTGGCGGGGATTCGCGCGTTCGCCGACGAACTCACCGAGTGGACGGCCTTCGACGACCCGCAGTGGACAGTCAGGTTCGCCTACCAGAACGTCGAACGCCGAGGCACCGGTGGCGGCTGTTTCCGGCGGATGTACGCCGAGTTCCTCGACGCCGCGGCCGAAGCCGTCCCGGCGGTTCCGATGGCCGCGGCCGACGAGATGGCCGACGTCGCCGCCGACTGGACGGCGGTCGGCGAGACGCTCAAAACGGCCAGCGAGTGCGACGACGCCGACGCGATGGCTCCGTATCTGGCCGAGGCGGCCGACGCGGTTCAGGAGTTGGCCGACCGCGAACGGCGGCTGTTCGAGGACCTGCTGGCGGCGGTCAGGTGACGGTCGCGGCGATGATGCGGGCCTCGATGCGGTTGAGGTGTTCGCCGACGGTGCCGACGGTGCAGTCGCACGCGTCGGCGATCTCCTCGTAGGTGGCCTGGCGGGGCACCTCGTAGTAACCGAGTTCGACGGCGGCCTCTAACACCTCGCGCTGGCGCTCTGTGAGGGTGGCGATGGCGCGGCTGTCGTCCGGCTGGAACGTGCCCATCTCGGTCGCTTCGGCCTTGATCGAGTCCGGGACGTTGGCGAGCGCTTCCTGGATGTTGTCGTCGCTCCCGATGACGGTGACGCGGAGCCACCCCTCGCTGGTGAACTGCAAGGGCAGGTCGAGTACGAGACGGTACTCGTCGAGCAGTTCCAGGAGCCCGACGGCGGGGTCGCTGTCGTCGAAGTGGACGTAGGCGTAAAAGCCCGAGTCGCCGGGGATCAGCTCCCAGTCGAGCGCGCTGGGATGCTCGTCGAACACCGATTCGGCTGCGGACTCGTCGCCGCGGAGGCCGACGAGGACGATCCCGGTCTTGTCTTCGCGGAGACTGATGTACTTCAGCTGCTCCGGCGAAAGGTCGGGGTGCTCTTTGAGTGCCGCGATGATCGGGTGGAAATCTCGCTCTTCCAGCGGGATGAGCGAGAAGGTGAAATAGCGCATCGTCATGTGCGTGTCCCCACTCCGGTCGGTCGCTGCTGTGCTGGCTGCGTGGCGATACCTCGTGCTGACTGTCGGGTACGAGACGCGTTCGATGATGTCATGCTCTCTGCGTATCGTGGCGAAACGACAGTCGGTCCCTTTTCCCCCAGGCCCGGCAGCGCGGCCCGCCACGACGTGTGGTGTGACACCGTATGTGTTCTGAACCCTTATTTCCCGGTGGTCACATGTTGCTGCATGGACGTTACTGAGATGTTCTCGTATATGCCCTTCACGGACCTGCTCGGCATCGAACTGACCGAAGCTGCCGACGGGTACGCGGCGGGACGTGTCACGATGCGCGAAGAGTTGTCGTCGGTCCCCGGTGGCGACGTCGCCCACGGCGGCGTGACCTACTCGCTGGCCGACACGGTCGGGGGCGCCGCGGTCATCTCCCTCTCAGAGGACGTCTCGCCGACGATCGACATGCGGATGGACTACCTCGCGCCGGCCACCGACGACCTCGTCGCCGAAGCCGAAGTGCTGCGCATGGGCGGGAGCGTCGCCGTCGCCAGCATCGACGTCTGGGACGTCGAGGACCACCACGTCGCGACGGCTCGCGGCGTCTACAAGACGGGCGGTGACAGCGAGAACACGCCGTGGCTCGACGGCGACGGCGTGGAGACAGCGGCCGAAAACCGAGACACGGCCGGGAACGGCGACTAGAGCTCCCAGAACCGTCGGAACCCGCCGAGGTCGATCGAGAAGTCGAAGACGAAGTAGAGCGACTGGACGGCTTCCGGAACGACGTAGGGGATTTCGCGGGTGCGCGTGTTCCCCGGCGCGATCTGCTTCCGCCGCTTGAGCGCGTTCGGGAGCGCTTCGCGTGCCGCAGCGTCGATCCGGAAGGCTTGCCCACGGTCGTCTTTGAGGCTCGTGTGGCTGATCTGGCGGACGAGTTTCGGGGCGTCGGCCCCGTTTTCGATGCTCAGTTTCGGGATCACGTACACCCGTCCGTCGCCGGCGGCGCCCGCGCCGTCGATCGACTGGACGATGCGGAAGTCCTCGAGCGTCACGGACAGGCCCTCCTGGGTGACCGTCTCGCCCACGTCGTAGGTCACCACGTCGAGCGTCTGCTCGAACCGCGTGGCGAGTTCGACCGACTCCCCGAGGTCGACCGTCACTCGATCGAACGAAACCGAGGGCGTCTCGAACGTGAACACGGCGCTGGCACTGCTCGGGTCGGCCGGCGCCTGGAACGGAACCGAACTCCAGACGACTTCGCCGGGCGCGAGCTGTTCGTAACTGACCTCGGCGCCGACGTCAGTGCCGAACCGCCAGTGGCGATACGTCTCCCCCTGCTCGTCCTCGAGGTGCATCCGCATGTTGCTGAAGGAGATGTACTCGCCGACGGTTCGGTTCTTGATGCCGAGGTCGAGCATGAGCAACTCTTGATCCAGCCCCTGGGCCGATTGCCGCTCGAACCCCCTGACGACGAGGGCGAGTTTCTCGTCGGCGACGATCTCGCCCACCGTCGCCGTCGGTTCGGCCTCGTCGACCGTCGTGTACTCGACGGGCGTCTCGGTCTCGGTGGGTGCCGGTGCGTCTCCCCCTCGATCCTCCTGGCTGAACGGCCGGTTCGTCGGCGTGGACGAACCGCCACCGGAACAGCCGGCGAGCGCGAGGGTGCCGAGCGCGGCACCCGACTGGAGCAGTCGGCGACGTGAGAACGGCGTCTCTGCGGTCATGTGGCCGGCCGTAGGAGAACACTCCGTATAAGCTTCCTGTAACAGAGCGAGGGGCTCAGTCGCCGGCGGCAGACGAACCAGCGATCTTCTCGTCGGGAACGGTGCCGTCGGCGTTCCAGCCGCGCTGTTCGTAGTAGTTCGACAGCTCCGCCGCCAACCCCTCGATCTCGTAGGGGAGCGACTCGTCGTCGGCGCGGTCTCTCCCGCGCTGGTTGTTGAAGTGCCGTTCGAGCTCGACGATGCGGCTGCCCACGTCCATGAGCCGGTCGTACTCGGCCTGGAACAGCGCTTCCGTACGCTCCTCGGTCATGTTCGAGAAGGAGAACTTACAGAGGACGCCGCTGTCTTTGACCGCGTTGAGGTTCTCGTGTTCGATGAGCGTCGCCGATTTGCCGTCGACGCCCTCCTTCGGGAGCGCCTCGTTGGGCGCGACCAGGGGATACTCGAGGTTGTACATCTCGGCGTACATGTGGTCCGCACCGCGGTTCGAGGTCGCAAACGACAGCGCCTGGCCGTTCAGCGTGCGCCCGTCGTGCGCCGAGAACTCCATGCCTTTCATCGTCCAGTTCTCCACGCCCAGGTCGTCGTGGATGCGGTCGATTCCCTCAGCGAGCAGGTCGCCCTCGTCCTCGCGGTAGGCGATCTTTTCGACGAGTTCGAGCAGCAGGTCGTCGTTGCCAAACTCGTCGTTTGCGGCGAGATAGGCGGCGATGGTGTCCCCACACGAGATGGTGTCTAGCCCGAGCTGGTCGCACTTGTCGTTCGCCGTCATGATCGAGACGAAGTCGTCGACCAGCGCGTTCGACCCGAACGCCATCACCGTCTCGTACTCGGGGCCTTCCGTCGTGAACCCGGTCTCCTCGTCTTTCGTCGGGAGTTTGCAGGCGAACGCACACGACGAGCAGGTGCCGTTCTCGTACTTGTGGTCGATGACCGCCGACGAGCCGATCGACTCCATCCGGTCGAAGGACTGCTCCGCGAAGTACTTCGTCGGGATCGCCTCGACGGCGTTGGCGTACGACGAGACCGACACCGTGCCGGCGTCTTTCATCGGGCTATCGGAGGTCGCCGCTTCCTGGTGGACCGCGCGCGTGATCTCCTCGTCGAGGTCGTACTCCGGTCGGGAGTCCCCGTCGAATGTGACGAACTTCACGCCTTTCGCGCCGAGGACGGCGCCGAGGCCCCCGCGGCCGAACGCGCGCGACTCGGAGGTGATGATCGCCGCGTAGCGCACCTCGTTCTCGCCGGCCGGCCCGACGATGGCGGTGTGCTCCATCCCGAGGTCGTGTTCTGCGTCGACGTACTCGACGACCTCGTCGATCGTCGCTCCGTCGAGGTTCGATACGTCTTCGAACGTAACGCAATCGTCCCAGACGTGGACCCCGACGAGGTCGTCGCTCGCCCCCGTGATCTCGACGGCGCCGTAGCCCGTCTCGACGAACGGCCGGGACATGTACCCGCCCGCGTTCGAAGAGAGCAAGCCGTCGGTCAGCGGCGACAGTCCCGTACAGTTCATCCGCCCGGTGAAACTCATCGTCGCCGTCTGGAGCGGTCCCGTCGCGAAGACGAGCCGGTTGTCCGGCCCGAGCGGGTCAGCGTCGAACGGAATCCGGTCGTGCGCGAGTTTCGTCCCGACCCCTCGACCCCCGATGAACGACTGGAGGACGTCGTCGATGTCTTCTTCCGTCGTCGTTCGATCCCCGACGTCGATACTGAGCAGCGGCCCTTTCCCGTGAATCATTACCAATCATGTCAATGTATGCCGAACTAATAAATCGACGGCAAGTATTTTCAGGATAGTTATTACAGCGTTAGCGATCGCGGGCGTCGGTTGAGAGCAGGTAGCTCCCGCGCCGCACGTGTACTCTGACGGACGGAGATGAAACTCCGCGTCGTTGGTTCGTGAAAAGAGCCTAGGCCGGAATTTGAACCGGAGGAAGACTCGCTATGCTCGTCTTCCAGGAATTCAAATTCCGCTCGGCACACACGCTCACCCTGGGGGACGGAGATACAACTCCGTTCCATATCGTTCGCGAGAAGAGCCTAGGCCGGAATTTGAATCCGGGGTCTCGTCCTTACCAAGGACGCGCTTTACCGCTAAGCTACCCAGGCATACCGTCGTTGTGTCCGCAATACACGGTAACAGGAGATTGTCTTTAGGCGTTTCGATTTAGTGGTCGGCCGAGGTCCGCGCTTCACCGGTCGGCGAGGCGTCGGTTCCGACGAGGCCGTCGAGCCGGTCGCGGACGGCCTCGGTGAGCACGGCATCGGCCGGTGGCAGCCCGGTCCCGGCGTCCGCGAGGTCGGTGACGAACTCCCGGAGGTGGACCGGTGCGCTGCCGCCGGCGGCGGTCGTGCCGGCGACGACGGCCAGTTCGAGCACGTCGGTTTCGAGGTTGTGGTCCAGCGTCGGGTCGGCGGTCTCGCGGCGGACGGTCTGGTCGCGGCCGAACGATCGGACGACCGAGACGGCGGCGTCGGCGGCTTCCGTCCGGGCCAGCAGGTAGAACCCCCGAGCCACGAGGATGTCGGCGACGAGAACGTCCACGTCGGCGGCGGCGGCGCGTCGCGACTTGCCGTCCGAATCGGGTCGGTCGGCGGTGACCGGGACGGCCTGCCAGGCGCCGGTCGACTCGCCGGTGTCCCAGGGGCTCTCGTGGGCCAGTGCACGGGTCAGGCGCAGGCCTTCGTAGATGAGCTGTACGCCGGCAGCGCGGTCGTCGATGCCCTCGGAGCCGATCGCATCGTCGACGGCCGCTGCGCTGAGAAGCGTGAGCGCCCCGGGGGCCATCGAGCCGGCCTCGACGCGCTGCTCGATGCGCTCGAAGAGCCGGGCGGGGTCGACGTCATCGACTGCTTCCAGCGCCGCTCGCCGGACCGCAGCGGCTTCCTCCATTACCGCGACCTAGCGGCGGGAAAGGCAAAGACCTTTGGAAACGACCGACCAGGAGTGTCCAATGCTTGCCACGACTGACGAGGAGTCCCTTCGGGTGATTACGCTCGACCGCCCCGACCGGCGGAACGCGCTGACCCCCGACGGACTGGACGCACTGCAAACGGCCGTAACCGAGACCGACGCCCCCGTGATCTACCTCCGGGGTGCCGGCGACGCCTTCTGTGCCGGTGCCGATCTGGACGTGGTCGCGGACCTCGACGGGGAGGCGGCACCAGCCTTCGCCGAGCACGGGCAGGCGGTCGCGCGGGCCATCGAAACCAGCGACAGCGTCGTCGTCGCTGGCGTCGACGGCCCGGCGCGAGGCGGCGGCGTCGAACTGGCACTGGCCTGTGACCTGCGCGTGGCGACCGAACGCGCGACGTTCGCGGAGACCGGCGTGACGCTCGGACTGTTCGGCGCCTGGGGCGGCACGGTTCGATTGCCCCGCGTCGTCGGCGAGGGCGAGGCGATGGACATCGCGCTGTCCGGACGCGTCGTCGACGCCCAGGAGGCGCTGCGCATGGGACTCGTCTCGCGCGTCGTCGACGACCCGAAAGCCGTCGCCGAGTCGCTGACCGACAACGACCACGCCGCACTCTCACTGCTGAAAGACCGGATGCGGGATACCGCGGCGCAGGAGACTCAGGAGGCCCGCGAGGCCGAAACGTTCGCGACGCTCATCGAGCGGGCGGATTTCGACCGCTGATGACCGATGAATCCCGCAGCGAGGGAATATCACGTGAACCGAAAGGATTGAATCGTAGACTCGCCAAGCAATTGAGACGACAAGGGAGAGCACATGCCGGATTGTAACTACTGTGCGGAGTCGTTCGCCGACGAGGACGCCTACCTGGAGCACCTGCACGCGGCGCACGACGAGGGGGAACTCAGCAGAATCGACAGGCGACGCGTCGAACAGCACGTGGGTGACGACGGCGGCGAGTTCCCGACCGGGCCGGTCGTCCTCGGCGGGTTGCTCCTGTTCACCGTCGGCGTCATCGTCTACGTGACGTTTTTCGTCTGGGGCGGCAGCAGTGCCGCGACCACACCGATGGGTGACGTCGCACAGACTCCGACGAACGTGGGCGACGTCCACGAACACGGCCACATCAACGTCACCATCGACGGACAGACGCTCGATTTCAGCCAGCCCAAGTTCCAGAAGCCACAGCAGTACCCGGGATTCCACTTCGAGGCCGGCGACGGGTCGGCATGGCACGTCCACGCGAAGGGCGTCACCCTCGAGTACGCGATGGCGACGCTGGGCATCGACGTCACCAGGAGCACGGTGACCTACGACGGAACGACCTACCGCGACAGCGATCCCGGGACGAACGTCACGGTCCAGGTGAACAACGAGTCCGTCAATCCGGCGACGTACGAACTCGAAGGCGTCGGCCCGGACAGCGGCGAGGGCGGCGACTTCGTCCGCATCCTCGTCGAAATGAACGAATCGGCGTAGCTCAGTACAGCGGCTCGGGGCCTGGGGGGACCTGCCGTTTGTGCGCGCTGCGTTCGTACAGTTCGCGGACGTGCTCGATCAGGTCTTCGTCGACGTCGAGCGTCCGGACGGTCGCGGACGTCGAGAGCGGTCCGTCGACGTGGAGTGCGAGGATCGAATCGAGCGTGTCGTAGTCGACGCCGAGTTCCTCCGCGTCGGTCTGCCCCGACCACATCTCGGCGCTGGCGGTCTTCTCGGCGAGGTCGTCCTCGACGCCGAGGTGTTTCGCTAGCTGGCGGACCTGCTGTTTGTACAGGTTGGCGATGGGGTGACAGTCCACCGCGCCGTCGCCGTACTTCGTGAAGTAGCCCACGAGCGCCTCGCTGCGGTTCCCCGTCCCCAGGACCAGGGCCTGCCGACGGTTCGCCGCGAAGTAGTTGAGGACTGCCCGCGTCCGCACGCGAAGGTTCCCGACGGCGGTCTTGAGGGGATCACTGCTCGTGTCCGCGTCCGCGTTGACGCTCGGGACGGCCGTCAGCATTGCGTCGACGATGGGTTCGATCTCGATGACGTCGTAGGAGATGCCCAGCGTCTCGGCGACGCGTTCGGCGTCGCTCATGTTCCGGTCGCGGTTGACTTCGCTCGGGAGTACGAGTCCGTGAACGCTGTCGGCTCCGAGCGCCTCGACGGCCAGGTACGCAGTGGTCGTGCTGTCGATGCCCCCCGAGAGCCCGAGAACGGCTTCCTCGACGCCCGCGGCGTCGAGTTGGTTCCGGATGAACGCGACGATGTGTTCGCGATGGCGTTCCAGTTCAGCCGCCGACAACGAGAGATCGAGTGGCTCGCCAGCGCGCTCGACCGAACTCGATTCAGACATGCCGACGGCTACGTCCGGGAGGGACTATACGCTTTCCATCCGGGGAATTACGCCAACATTATCGCACAATCGTCGCAAGAATCGGAAGAGCGTCCACTTACTGGAAAAAATGGCGGCCGTTCGGAGATGCGCTATCGGCGGTTGCCCTCGCGACTGCAGGACGCTGCTTTCACATCGGCGGGCCTTGGCCCTGGCCCTGTCCGGGCTGATCGGCGGTCTCGTCTTCCAGGACGAGGACCCGGAACGTCTCGTTGCCGGCGGCCTCGTCGGGGTTGAGGTAGCCGGTCGCGATGCCGGTGTAGGCCTGTCCGCCCTCGACGGAGACGTCGACGGTCGTCACGACCTCGCCGTCGTTGTTCGCCGTCGCCGGACGGACTTCGAGGGTGTAATCGCCCGGCGGGACGGTCTCGTAGTCGGTCGCGTTGCCGAAGCTCACGTTGTCGAACAGCACGTCACCGCTCTCCGCGACGGTCACGTCGACTGTCGGCGCGTCGGGAGAGAGGTGTGCGAGGCGGACCATCGCTTCGTCCTCACCCGGTTGCGCGTCGTCGGCGAGCAGAACCGGCGTGAAGGCGCGTTCCGCGCCGGGGGTGACTTCACCCGCGGCAGCGATGGTGTACTGTCCTGGTTTGACCGGGATGTCCTGCTGGAACACCACGTTGGTGGCGTTGCCAGCTTCCGTGATCGTGACGTTGTGCATCCCGGGCTGGAGCTCGACGTAGTCCGTCGCGTTCCCGAACGCGAGGTCTTCGACGGCCGGTTCACCGTCGACGTAGATGTCGACCGGCGGCGCGTCGGGGGACGCGTGAACGAGCCGGACCTGTGCCTGTCCCTGTGACTGGTTCTGCGCCTGCGATTGGTTCGGGGTCTGTTCCTGTGTGGCCGCCACTGCGCCACCAGCGATCGCGATGCTGCCGATCGCGACCGTTGCCAGCGTGAGCGCCACCAGTTGTACTGCAGTCAATCCTCTGTTTTCGCTGCCAGACATGCACCGCACACATTGGCCGACAGCACCTTCGTTATGAGTGAGGTATTCCAGACCGCCAGACGGCGCCCAGTGAACGGTCACTGGAAAGACTGGATTTCCGAAAAATCGTAGCAACGTGCCCCGCATCCGACAGGGGCCAGGAGAAACGAGTGCGACAGCGACCGGTCCGTATGTCCACCGAGTTCGTCCCCGTCCCGGAGTATCGGTCGCTATCTCGACGCTAGTGGGTAGGTTACCGAAAGCGAGCGCGCGTTTCGGCGGGCTTTCCAGACAGCGCTCGCCGGCGATCGCGTGGCCGGAAGCGCTACGTTCAAGTGCCGCGGTCGGATACGGATGGAATGAGCGCCGGTGTCCTGCGGAGCGCGGCGACGCAGGGCTCGGGGCGCGAACGAAGTGAGCGCGCCGGTGTTGAGACGGACGAAGTCCGTCGATGCTCGGCGCGAGTGAGCAAAGCGAACGAAGCGCCGGTGGTCTAGTGGTAGGACATGAGCTTCCCAAGCTCATAGCCCGGGTTCAATTCCCGGCCGGCGCATCCTGCAAGGAACGGCCCGCGAGTGACGAGTACCGCTGTCGCTCACCGAGTCGCCGCCACGGACTGTGTTCCGGTCACCCCTGCCGGCGAACGAACAGACCGGTCGCGATGGTGACGCCGGCAACGACGCCGGCGGCTGCGGCCGGTCCCGTCACAGCGGGGAGTCCCTGCTGAGACGCGGACGTCGATGCCGGCGGTGCGTCTGCGGCGCTGGCTGCGGTCGCCGGTGGGACCATCGTTCTGGTCGTCTCGTCGGTGGTGTTCGCAGCCGTCACGGCGGTCGCGTTCCCGACGAGCAAGCCGGTGACGAGCAGCGCGAGAACGAGCGCTGTCACTGCCAGTGATCGAACTGATTCGGTCGAAACGACCGGCGATTCCCCTACTCCGGACTGCGTGCTGGAACGGTTCATTGTACCCCCCGGAAGCGCCCCGTGTTGTGCGTCGACGGTCGTCGACTGCACCCCCCACAGGTCCGAGACTTCCGTCTGACCGGTACGTCTCGAATGCGTCCTTGTAAGCGTTTGCCGCTGTTTTCATAATCTAATATGTGAAATAAACAAAACCACATGTTATCAAACTGGACCCATCTACAGAGACGACGATCGGTTTCGTCGCAGAACCTACCGGACTGAAACGGGGCCGAGCACAGTTGTGTTTGCTGAGGATCATGATGATTCGATGATTATATTACACGGTAGCGGAAGTTACGCACAGGCGATGGACTGGGAGGAGTTCGTCGAGGAGGGGGTGGACGAGACGCTGTTCGAGTGGATCGTCCCGATGGTGAGCCTGATGTTGCTCGGGCTCATTACGGGGTTCGCACGGTTACACGTCGCAGAGCCGTTCTTTTTCGTGGTGGACCTGCTGTTGCCGGCGCTGTTCGTGATGCTCATCGTGTGGCAGGGGCTGCAGCTCCACCAGTCGGACCTCGCGACGGGACAGCGACGGACGGTCGCGGTCTGGTACGCGCTGGGGATTTACACGATGCTCGGACTCGGCGGCTGGACGGTGCTGCTGGAGATACTCGGTCAGTCACGGGTGCCGATGAGCGTCGAGATTCTGACGCAAGTCGTCGCGGGCGGCTTCTTCGGGCTGTTGGTCGGGACGGCACAGGTGCGGTCCCAGCAGAACGCCCAGAAGGCGACGGAGGCGAAGCTCGAACAGGAGTTCCTCGAACGCCAGCAGGAGACAAACGAGGTGTTGAACCGAATCCTGCGCCACCACCTGCTGAACGGACTAACGGTCATCCGCGGGCAGACACAGGTCCTCGAAACCCACGTCGACGAGGACGGCGAGGAGTACGTCGAGACGGTGATCGACCAGGCCAGCGAGATGGCAGACACCATCGAAGAGATCCGGACGATTACCCGGACGCTCACCGAGGATCCGGAACTGCTCCCGGTCGACCTGGCGTCGGTCCTCGACGCGGAACTGGAGCGAGCGCGGCGGAACTACCCGGAGGCGACGTTCGAGGTGAACGGGACGGACCCGGAGGGCATCGCCGTGGAAGCCAACGACCTGCTCGGGCGGGCGCTGGCGAACGTCCTCAACAACGGCGTCGAACACAACACGGCCGCCGAGCCACACGTCGAAGTGTCGCTCACCGAGCGTGACGACGAGGTGGTGGTGGCCGTCGCGGACAACGGTCCCGGCGTGGCCGACGACCGCAAAACCGAGGTGTTCGAGGCGAGCGAACGCGGAATGAACAGCGACGGCGAGGGACTCGGTCTGTTCCTGACCGCGTCGATCGTCCGGCAGTACGGCGGCGAGTCCTGGATGGAAGACGGAGCGCCGCGAAGCGCTGCAGGCAGTCAGCCGCAGGCCGACGAACACCGGACGGGGAGCGTCGTGAAGCTGTCGCTCCCGAAAGTCTGAATTGACGGCCAGTAGCAGGCGAGCGGTTATTCGAGGAAGTCGGGAAAATCAGTCTGTTCCGGGTCCGGATCGGGGCGGTCGATCGCTTCGGTCCGGTCGGCGACGGCGGAGGGGAAATCCGTCGCGCGGTCGGCGGCGTCTTTGAGGAGCTGTACGGTGTCGACGTCCCACTCCTCGTCGAGACCGATCAACTCGGCGTCGAACTCGTCGGTGAGGAGTCGTCGCCAGAGTGTCATCCCGCGTGCGTCGGTCTCCTGCATTCGTTTCGCCGTCTTGCCTTTTCCTTCCCTGTAGGCGAGTTCGACGATGCTGGCGTCGTAGTTCGTTCCCATCTCCGCCTGGACCGCCTCGAACTCCTCCTCGTTGGGTTCGCCCATCGAAGCGGCGACGCCGAGCGCGAACGCGCGGACCATGGCCTCGTCGCGGTCGAGCGAGTCCCAATCGGGGTCGAACTGTTCCTCGTAGAGGCTCATCGTTTGACCTTCTCGTCAGGGTACACGCGGAGACCGTTATCCGAGAAGTCGATCTTGTAGATGTCACAGTCGATGGCCGTCCCGCGCATCTTGATCGTCTGTACGCCTCGCGTCATGCCGCCCGACTCCATGTAGTTGTGGAAGAAGATGACGCCGTGCGCCAGGTAGTGCTCGTCGGCGTAGGAGGTCGGGTCGGTCATCTCCGAGATGAGGAGGATGGTCGTATCCGTCTGTTTCAGCGCCGAGAGAAAGCCGGTGATCTCGTCGGACATGTCCGAGAAGAAGTGCTGGAGGAGCATCGTCGAGTCGATGACCGCCCGATCGATCCCGTTGGACTCGATGAACGCCGCCAGCCGATTGGTCAGGCCCCCTTCGGTCCCGAACTGCGTGATGGTCCGCTTGCCGGCCTCGGTGACGAGATTGAGAAACTGCACCCGATCCGACCGCATCACCTTCTCGAAGCCGAAGTCGAAGTTTCCCATGTCGTGGATGAGTTCCTCTTTCGACTCGTGCATCGTCACGTACAGGCAGTTCTGGCCGTTCCGCGCCCCGTCCGTGATGAACTGCGAAGAGAACGTGGTTTTCCCGCTCCCCGGCGGGCCACTCACCACGTACAGCCGTTGCGCCGGGAGACCGCCCTCGACGAGTTCGTCGAAGCCCGGGACGCCGGTCGAAACTCTCATGCGCTCAACATACCCGCGTCCGACCATAGTTGTTTGCTTCTTGTTCTCACGTTTGAGAACGCAACCGACAGACGGCGGCGGGGTCGCTTCGATCCGGGGGTTCCGTCAGTCAGCGAAACACGCGTCGAAAGAGTGAGTCGCTCGGATTGAGTGGAGGTGCTCGGTCGCCTCGGCGTCGAATTTCATGGGCCGCCGCCACCACGGTCCCTTCCCGGAGTCGCTCGACAGCTCGGTGACCAACTGGTTCGCGTCGCTCCCGGCCGTCCGCGTGCTCAGCGGAATCGCCGTGTCGTAGAGCCCGGACCCGTCGGGGTCGCCCGTCACGAGGACGCGCGCGTCGAACTCGCTGCGCTTGACGTGAGCGTTGTTCGCGTAGGGAGCCCGCTCGGCCGCCGCCAGCTCGCGATACTCCTCGCCGGTGATGGCGTCGCGAGCCAGGCGGAACTGCCCGATGAGGAAGGCGCCCCACTCCGGCGGTGCCCAGTCAGGGCGGTCCGCACCGGTCGCGAGCGTCGCGTAGAACAACAGGTAGTCGCCCGCCGAGAGCTTCGAGAGCGGACTGGCTTTGATCCCGTGTTCGTCGCCGTAGGTGTAGCGTTCACAGCGTGGATACTCGGCGAACTCCGGATCGAGGTGCACCGGCGCGTCCCGGTATCCGTCCGGCAGCGACGTTTCGAGGTCGAGATCGGCGTAGGTCGGGACCGCGTCGCTGGTCGGTTTCGACTCGGGAATGGGGACGTACTCGAAGGAGCCGTCGGAAAAGAGCGGCCCGCGGACGCCGGGCTCGTTGGTGTTGGCGGCGACGTTGATCGCGACGCTCTGCATACCCGCACTCCGACGAGTGCAGGGAAAAGCGACTCGCTACCGCAGCGGCGAAACGCACTGTTTGCAGTATCGATACGTGGCCGCCTGCTCGTTGAACGCACCGCAGTGTTGGCAGTACAGACCGTCCTCCGTGGCCCTCCCGCCGGTCTGATCCCGCTTCAGTCGGTCCCCTGCCGCGTACCGCTCGCCGGTTCCAGGCGAGGGCTGCTCGACCGATGGCTCGCTGTCCCGGAAATACCGGTACACCAGCAACTGAAGGAGACTGAACCCCACGATGTACGCCACGATCCAGGTCCAGACCTCCATGGCGTGGTATACGTTGTCACAGTACTTGGGTCTGTCCCCCCACTTTTTACAGCACGGGGGTGTCCTCGGCCTCCGGCCTGCGGGCACCCCCGTCTGCAAAACCTGGACTAACACTGCCGGACGACTCGCTCACTTCGTTCGCTCGCGTCCGGTGTCATCATGAGTGACCAACGGAAACGAACGAGGGCTCGGAAAACGCGGAGTGTCTTCAGGCGAACCGGCGCGCCAGATGCTAGCGTGCTCACTGTGTGTGCCCACTGAGCAGTGAAGACTGCCAGCATCCGCGAACGAAGTGAGCGGTTTACCGGACGCGAGCGACCGCAAGGAGCGAGCCGTCCGGCTTTTTTAGCGTAGATTTTTTGCACGAGTGGTGCCCGCAGCGCGTCAGCGTGAGGACACCCGAGTGCAAAAAAGGTACTCTGTACTGAGCAAGCAGAGAACCGGAGTTCGAGGTTCGGGAGAAGAGAAGGCGACAGATCGGACCTGCGTCCTCAGGCGTCCGGCGGCTGGAGGTCGCGCTTGAATTCGTCGAAGGTGTCGAGATTCTCGGGCACTTCGTACTCGACGCGCCGCGCCTCGCGGTTGTCCTCGTTGGCGTCTTCGATCGGTTCGGCGACGCTCTCCCAGCCCTCTTTGACGGCGACGGATTTCGCGGGCTGACCGGCGGCGATGTGGTGGGCGGGGACGTCGCTCCCGGCGATGGATTTGGCCGCGAGAATGGAGTTCTCGCCGAGTTTGACGCCGGCGCGGACCATCGAGTCGTAGGTGACCCGGACGTCGTCCTCGATGATGGTGTGGTAGTTGTCGATGTGGGTCTGGTCGTTGACGTCGTGGTCGTGGCTGTAGACGTGCGCGTTGTCGGAGATCGAGACGCGGTCGCCGACGGTGAGTTTCCCGCGGTCGTCGAGGTGCACGTCGTCGTGGACGACGACGTTGTCCCCGAGTTCGATGTTGTGGCCGTAGGTGAAGGTGATGCCCTTGAACAGGCGGAGGTCGTCGCCGGCCTCGGCGAAGAGGTGTTTGGCGAGCATCTGGCGGAAGCGCAGCGCGAAGGCGATGTTGTCGGCCATCGGCGTGGCGTCGAACTGCCGCCAGAGCCACTGGAGGTACTTCGATTGCCGGAACTCGTCCTCCATCGCTTCGACCTCGGCGTAGTACTCGCTTTCGAGCGTCGCGTTGCAGGGGTCGTACCCCTGGAGGCGAACGCGCTCGGCAGGCGAGACGTCGCCGCCGTCCTGCCAGCGCTCGTACGCCTCTCGATCGCCGTGCAGATCGACGAGCACGTCCTCCACGACGTCGCAGGTGCTCTCATCGCTGGAGAGTCGCTCGTCGACCTCCGTGAGGAACGCCCGGAGCCCCTCCTCAGCCAGGGGCGGCAGCGAGACGTGGCGCTTCGTCATGTCCCTTCGATAGACCGGCCCAGTGATAGTGGTTTTCGTTGGCTGCGCCGCCATTACCGCGAGGTAACCGAACGGTTCCGGACCGATAGCGGGCGTCGTCCCACACAAGGACAGTTCTGCCAATCGTGTACACGGCTCCGGACGAGCACGGAAGATTGAAACACGTTCGCCAACAGGGACGACATAACGTGCAGCGAAAGTTCAAACTCGTCGTCGCAGGCGTGGGCATCGCACTCTTGTTCGGACTGCTCACGACGACGTCAACCGCGACGACGCAGTTCGTTTCGCCGACGGAACTCGACGAGGGCTCCCACGCCAGCGACCGCGTCAACCTCGAAGGCCGCGTGGCGAATCTCAGCACCGCCGGTGACCGCATCACGTTCAGGGTGACCGACGGGAACGCGTCCGTCCCGGTCGTCTACGAGAAGACGATGCCCGAGACGATGGCGAACGGCCGCATCGTCGTCGCGAAGGGCGTCTACGAGGACGGCCGACTCGACGCCCGCCAGCTCTCGGTCAGGGCACACGAGGGGTCCGAGCGCCCCGACGACACGTGACCGTCCCGGGGTTTCGAGCCGCTGACGAGGGCCGTTCGAGTGGCAACCGTGGTGGTCCGGCGTGACGCGGCTCGCCGTCGACGGGCTCTCCAAGCGGTTCGGCCAGTTCGACGCGCTCCGCGCGGTCGACCTCGAAGTGAGTGACGGCGAGTTCCTCGGCCTGTTCGGACCGAACGGGGCCGGCAAGTCGACGCTCATTCGCCTGCTGTCGACGCTCGCGACGCCGACGGAGGGGACGGTACTGCTCGACGGCGAGCCCCTCGGCGAGGCGTCAGACGCCGTCCGCGGGCGGCTCGGCGTCGTCACCCACGACACGATGCTGTACGACGACCTGACCGCTCGCGAGAACCTCCGGCTGCACGCCCGCCTGCACGGCGTCGACGCCGACCGCTGCGAAACGCTCCTGGATCGCGTGGGGCTCGCCCACCGGGCCAGCGAGCGGCCGAACGCGTTCTCCCACGGCATGCGCAAACGGCTGTCGTTCGCCCGCGCGCTGCTTCACGATCCGGACGTGCTCTTGCTCGACGAACCGTACGCCGGCCTCGATCAGCGCGCGGCCGCGACGCTGTCGGACGTGCTCACGGACGTCAGCGACCGGCTGGTCGTCATGGCGACCCACGACTTCGACCGGGGGTTCGAACATTGCGACCGGGCCGTCGTCCTCGACCGCGGCCAGGTGCAACTCGACGCGCGGGCCGACGAGTACGCCGACCACGGCGCTTTCGAGCGGGCTTACCGCGAGGCCGTCGGACTGGAGGGAACATGAGCGCCCAGACGTACCTGCGAGCGATGTGGACCATCGTCCGCAAAGACCTGCTCGTGGAACTCCGCTCGAAGCGCGTGTTCGCCACGTCGCTCGTGTTCTCCCTGCTCGTCGTCGTCGCCTTCGCCTTCGGGTTCGCCAAGTCCGTCTCCGATCTCACCGTGCTGGGCCGGGGCGCGCTCTGGATCGCGTTCGTCTTCGCGGGCACCATCTCGGTCACGCAGGCGATCACGGCCGAGAACCGCGACAGCGCCATCGACGGGCTGTTGCTCGCACCGGTCGACCGCACAGCCATCTACTTCGGCAAGGTCGCGAGCAACACGATCTTCGTCGCGAGCGTCTCGCTGGTGACGCTCGTGGCGATCACCGTCTTTCTCAACTACCGGCCGCCGGCGACGATGCTGGCGGCGCTCGCGGGAACCATCCTGATCGCGTCGCTGGGCTTTTCGGCCGTCGGCGTCGTGCTCTCCTTGCTCGCCGCGCAGTCGAACCTCCGGACGTCGCTCGTCCCCATCTTGCTGGTGCCGCTGGTCATCCCCGTCCTGCTGGCCGGCGTCGAACTCACCCGCCTGCTGAGCGTCGGCGGCGACCCGTCCGCGTGGCTGCGGCTCCTGGTGGCCTACACCGGCATCATCCTCCTCGCAGGAATGGTCGTCTTCGAGGCCGTCGTCGCTGACTAGACGGTTCGGTACGCCGCGATGCCGACGACGACGACGGCGAGCAGGCCGGCCACGAGCGGGCCGGCCGGGAACTGCGGCATCGAGCCGCTCGACTGGTCTGTGCCGCCTGCGCCCGGCAAAGTCACCGAGATACCGTCACCAGGAGCCAGCGCGTCCGCGCTGGTCAACATCGGGACAGGCATCCCGCTGGCGTTGCGGAGGCGCAGGTTCGACGAGTGATTGACGGCGGCGGGATCGAGTCCCTGCAGGACGACCGCGAGCGAGTCCGTCTCGTGTCGCACCGACTTCGAGACGGTGCCGTCGGCGAGCGTGTACTGGACGGAAGTGCGGATCGTCGATCCCGACGACAGCGACGCGTTCACCGCCAGCCCGTCCGCCGTGCGCCGGTACTGGAGTCGCTGCCCCTCGATCGACACCGATTGGACGGTCGCCGAGTCCGGAAGGCCGACGTGTATCGGGCCGCGGAACGGCTGGTTTCCAGCGTTCTGCAGGCGGATGGTCTCGACGACGCGCGTGGTCGAGCCGTTCTGGATCGGCTGGACGATGTGGCTGGCCGGGTTCCCGCCAGTCGCCGTCAGAACCGCTTCGTCCGCGGTCGGCGGGCGAACCGTGAGCCGTGCGTCAGTGGCGTTCTCGCCGGTCCGGAGCACGTAGCGATACGGAGCACCGTCCAGCCGAGCGTTGAGGCGGTACGTCCGGTTGGGTTGCAACTGATCGAGCGCGAGCGCACCGTCCGGTCCGGTCTGCAGCTGTGCCACGGACGGCCCGTTCGGCGAGGTGACGGTCACGGTCGCGTTCGCAACGGGCGTGCCGTCTGGGCGAGCCAGCCGAGCCGACAGCCCGGCCGACAGCTCGAAGTCGGCGGTCGGCTCCTGGACGACCGCGTAGTGGCGCAGGCCGTTGTGGTCTAGCTCCACGGCGTACAGCGGCGCGTCGGTCACGTCGGCCGCCCGATACGAGCCGTTCTCGACGGCGGTCGTGACCGGTTGACCGGCCCGCTCGAAGTTCCCGTTCAGCGGCGTGACCGTGACCTGGTCGCCCTCGGCGGTCCCGTTGTCGACGGAGACGGTGCCGGTCACCGGGGCCGCGGCGGCGACGCCGGTGACGGTAGCGAGACAGGCGAGCGCGAGCAGTATCGTGAGCAGCGAGCGTGACATGTTAGTCTGAAGTCGTGGGGTCGGAGTCAGTTTCCGCAGCCGGGGCGAGCGGGCGCGTCCAGACGCCGTGTGCCGGGTCGAACAGGAAGATCAGCAGCATGCCGACCAAAAGCGACACGATGCTGAGTCGCAGCGGCGTCATGAGCGGGATGCGCTTGACCGTGAGCGAGGCGGTGTCGCCCTGGACGGCCGCGATGACGTACGTGTCGTACGCCAGTCCGCGGTCGATCAGGACGTCACGGGTCTGCATGCCGCCCTGGCGGGGATACCGCCGCTGGGCCGCTTGCCCGACCGCGACCTGCCGGTTGCCCTCGATCACCGCGAGGTTGACTGCCTGGACGCGAACGCGCTCCAGGCCCAGCGAGTCCGGCGGGGACGCCGTCGTCCCGACGTTCGTCGGATCGGTCACGACCACGGCGTCGGTCTGGGGAACGTAGTTCCACATGACGGCGCCGCGCGCGACGATGGCGTCACCGCGAGCGTACGCCGGGCCGGCGGTCCCGTTGGGCGACGTGACGCCGACCCAGATGCCCGAGTCGTCGAGCTGATACACCGTCGCCCGCGGCCCCTGGCGCATGTCCGTGACGGTGCCGTGGACAGCCTGTGTCGTCCCGTTGGTCGCAGCCCCGCGCTGCTGGAGTTCGGTCGTCGAGAGCGCGACTCCCTCGACGTTCGGGTCTTCCGGCAGCGAGTACGTCTCGAAGCCGAGCGCCTGTACCGCGTACGGCGAGTTCGGCACGTCGACCTGGCCGCCGTTCGCGCCACCACCGCCGACGATGACCGACGCCTGGCCAGTGAACAGGTACGTGAACGCCAGCGAGAAGACGAGGACCGCGACGCCGACGTGGACGAGCATCACGCCGGTCTGTTTGAGTTGGGTCCGGCGCGGTGCACCGGGAATGCGGTCGAGCGCCCGTTTCACCACCGCCATGAGCACGTACGCGACCGGCGGGAACGCCGAGAGCGCGCTCAGCTGGCCGACGAGCGCGTAGAAGCCGCTCGCCTCGGTCCCGGCCCCGAGCTGCCAGGCCGGCGAGGGCGCGTACAGCGCAGCGACGACGGTCGCGGCCGCGAAGACGCCGAGCCCGGCGAGGGCGCGGCGCTTGCCCTCCACGTCGAAGTCCATGTAGAACCCCAGCAGGAGCATCGTGAGCAGGGTGACCGGGTAGCTCCAGCGGTTGTAGTAGCGGGCGGTGACCTCCACCTCGATCCCGGTCGCGAGGTCACGCAGCACGGGGAAGGTGAGTCCCCACAGCGAAATGAATGCGAGCAGCCCCAGCGCGAGGACCGCGCCGTGGAGCAGCGTCGAGCGCGTCAGCCACTCTCCGTCGTCGGTCGCGTCGTCTTCCTCGCGCAGCAGCCAGAAGCCCAGCGGGAGGCCGACGCCGAGGACGGCCGTCGCGCCCACGAGAAGCAGCATGCCCAGGCCAGCGCCGTTGTCGGCGAAGGAGTGGACGCTCCGGAAGACGCCGCTGCGG
This sequence comes from Halorientalis brevis, assembly GCF_042678165.1. GTDB lineage: Archaea > Halobacteriota > Halobacteria > Halobacteriales > Haloarculaceae > Halorientalis > Halorientalis brevis. Next base: position 678,320 of record NZ_JBHUDJ010000001.1, read on the forward strand.
ACGACCGTCGTGGTGTAGACGACGAGCGCGAACGTCGACGCGACCATCGCGGGCGCGAGCACGGAGTACCGGTCCCCGGGCCGGTAGTTCACGACGGCGTGCAGCGTCGCCGTCAGGAACAGCCACGGGATGAAAATCGCCGTCTCGACGGGGTCCCAGGCCCAGATGCCGCCCCACCCGAGCACAGTGTACGACCAGAGCGCGCCCAGCGCCAGCGCGGCGGTCAGGAACAGCCAGGCCGCGCGGAGCCACCTGGTGACAGAGCCGTTCCACGTCCTGAACAGCCCCTCACCGCTCCGAACGAGGCCGACGAAGTGGGCCACGCCGATGGCGAACGGCATCGTCAACAGCGCGTAGGCGATGAACATCAGCGGCGGGTGGATGGCCATGTACGGGTCGATCAGCAGCGGGTTGAGGCCGTTGCCGGTCGTCGGGACGCCCCCGGAGACGACCGTCGAGACGTGCGTGAACGGGCTGTCCAACAGGAGCATGGTCCCGAAGTAGGCCACCGCGCCGGTGGTGAGGGCGGCGACGAGCCGCGATGGCGCGTCCGCGAGCCCGCGACGCCAGGTCGCCCAGGCGACCACGAGCGAGGCGATCGTGGCCCACAGGAGCAGGGAGCCGGCGTTGCTCGCGTAGACGCCGGTGACCCGGTACAGCAGCGGCAGGTAGTCCGCGGTGTTCTGCCAAACGTACGCGTTCGTGTAGTCCGTCGTGACGAACTGATACGTAAGCAGCGACAGCGCAGCGACGAACAGCCCCGATCCGCCCGCCACCAGCCGGATTACGTATGCATCGAAGCGGTCGTCGCGTCGAACGTATCCGACCGCGAGCAGGACAGTCGCGACGAGCGACAGGAGGGTCCCGCCCGCGAGAACGGCGGTCCCGAGGGTCGTCATTCGCCCATCCTCCGTTCGGCCTCGTCGAGGTTCGAGAGGAACTGCTGGCGTTCGACGTAGCCGTTGATCTTCACGAGCTGGTCGCCCTGCGGGTCAGTCGCGACGAGCTGGGGCGGGTAGTCGGCGTTGTACTGGTTCGCGAGGCGCGACGTCTGCGGGTCGTCGGCGTCTAAGTTGACCGCGACCAGGACGAAGTCGTCGAGACGGTCCTGGACGGCGGGCTTCGAGTAGACGTTCCGATTGTAGTCCTCACAGTAGGTACACCACGTCGTCCAGAAGTAGACGAGCATGGGCTTGTCTTCCTTCTCGGCGATCGATTGGGCCTTCTCGTAGTCGGTGTGCCAGGCCGTGTCGCCGTGATAGGAGTACGATTCGTCACGCAACACCGGCGCCGTGTTCATCGACGTGTAGCCGATGGCGAGTGCAGCGACGAAAAACACGACCGTCAGGACCTTCCGCGCGTTCATCGAACTGCTCGGGCCTCGGTGTCCGGCGAGTAAATAACCCTCGACTGCTAGTCGGAGATCCGTCCCAATACTCCGAAATATTCGCACACTGACACAGTCGAACCGCTCGAACGACCCTCACAGAGCGGTGCCATGGAAATAATTATGAGGGAGGTCTGTAAACACCCATTCGATATTGTAACGTTTCTACTATGCTGGCACGAATTCAACACAAGTCGGGCAGTTTCGAGGTGAGTACAGTATGAGTTGGCTCACACGCCGGCACATGCTGGCAGCAGTGTTCGCGGTCGCGCTCGTCGCGCTCGCGGGCTGTGGCAGTGCGCCAACGAAAGACGCGTTCAACAACACGGCAGCGCCGGGCAGCGGTGCTGGCGTCGGCGGTGGCGGCGGACCGACCGACCTCCCCGCCCAGTGGAACGACTCGAAGGTCTACGACCAGGACCTGCGCACCGGTGAGCAGAAGGACAACTTCCGCTACCGGAACGCGACCGCTGGCGAGCAGGTCAACTTCGTCCCCAAGCAGATGAACGCGTCGACGCTGCCGAGCAACCCCATGGAGCGCGAACTCGTCAAGCGTGGCCGGGAGATCATGGCCAACACGTCCGAGGAGATGCCGAACCACGTCGGCAACAACCTCTCGTGTGCGAACTGTCACGGCGGCGGTGACCTGCCGACGACCCAGGGCATGGTCGGGCAGGACATCGACATGATTCCGTTGGTCGGGACCGCCGCGAGCTACCCCGAGTGGACCAACCGGACCAGCCGGATGCGCGACATGCGCCAGCGCATCATGGGCTGTTTCATGCGGAGCATGAACTCGCCGGACTCCCCGGAGGGCATGCCCGAGTACACGAGCCGCGAAGTGCAGGCCATGGAGGCCTACATGGAGTGGCTCGCCCAGGGCCAGCCCACCGGGAGCAAACCGTACTGGCAGCACCTGAACAAGCCGACGGGCGACGAGAAGGTGCCGATTCCGGAGGTCAACCCGGTGCGCGGTGCCGAGCTGTACCTCGAGAACTGCGCGTCCTGCCACGGCGCTGACGGGCAGGGCATCGAGGGACAGTACCCGCCGCTGTGGGGCAACGGCTCCTACAACGACGGCGCTGGCATGGGCCGGATCTACACCTCCGCGGCGTTCATCCGCGAAGCGATGCCGTACGGCTACGCCCACCAGGTGTCCGACTGGCGCGACGTCCAGGACATGGCGGGCTACATGAACGCTCACGACCGGCCGCACCTGCCGCGCCAGCCCAAAGACTGGTCCGAGGCCGGTGCGCCGGACGAGGCAGTCTACTACGAGCGCGTCCAGGAACGGTTCGGCTACGACAAGAACCCGATGACGCACAAGCTCGAACTGGCTGGCATCCCGACCGACGACACGCCGCTCAACGAGAGCATGATCCCGTCCGACGTCGACCGGTACGACCAGCCGCTCCGCAACGAGACCGCCGACAACCAGAACAGCATCGCTGACGCGATGGACGGCGGGAACTGACGACAGCCACTTCTTTCAGCCACCATTTCGTTTCGAGCATGGTCGACCTCCCGAGCGCAACGGCGGTGTTTCTGGCAGGGATACTGACGATTCTGACGCCCTGCTGTCTGCCAATGTTGCCGCCGCTGCTGGCCGGCGGCGTCGGCCACCGCCTGCGCCCGGTCGGCATCGTCGCCGGCAGCGTCGTCTCCTTTACCGCCGCTGGCGTCGCCACCGGCGCACTCGGCTCGCTCGACCCCGACGCCTTCCGACTCCCCTTCACCGTGCTCATGATCGGGTTCGGCGCAGTGATGGTCGACGACGACCTCAACGCGATTTACGAGCGGTACGCCTCGCGCGTCGCCGGGCGTGCCACCTCGCTCTCGACGACGCTGGAGCGCGGGTCCCATCCGCTCGCCAGCGCCGTCGCACTGGGCCTGCTGCTGGGCGTGATCTGGCTTCCCTGCGTCGGCCCGGTCCTGGGCGCGGTGCTCGCGTACGTCGGGACGACCGGCGACCTCGTCCGGAGCGGCGCGCTGCTGTTCGTCTACGGCACCGGGTTCGGGCTCCCGCTGCTCGTCGTCGCCTACGGCGGCAAGCGGAGCGGGCAGTGGCTGCGCGACCGCGTGCTGACCGAGGATCGGCCAGCGGTACTCAGGCGCGTGGCCGGCGGCCTGCTCGTGCTCACCGGCGTGTCGATGTTGTTCGAGATCGACAAGCTCGCGATGACGGTCGCCAACGGAGTGGTCTGAGTGACTGCGCGACCCGAGGTGAAAAGCGTTAAACGGCCCGTCCCATTACCACGACAGAGAATCTCACAATGAGTACAATATCGTCGGCGCTGGCCCGCGTCATCCGCCTGGCCCACTGGGTCATGTGGAGCCGGACAGTGCGGTGGGGCACGCTCGCGTCCGGCGTGCTCTCGCTGGTGCTGGTGTTCGGGCACGCGTCCGACACGATGTACGGCGTCAAACACGGCGCGAACCTCATCGCCTACTGGCACATCCCGCTGGCCTGGGTGGCGGCGCTCGCGATGTCGGTGACGTTCGTCGGCAGCGCGCTGTACCTGCGCTACGACGGCCAGTTCTGGAACCGACTCGCCCACAGCGCCGGCGAGATCGGCTACCTGTTCGCGACGCTGACGCTCATCACCGGCAGCATCTGGGGCCGCGTCATCTGGAACTCCTGGTGGGAGTGGACGGACGTCCGACTCGTCACGTTCCTGGTCGTCTGGTTCATCTACGCCGGCTACCTCGTCGTCTACGGCGCGACCGAACACGGCGGTGACGACACCTACGCCGCCGTCTACGGTGTCCTCGGGTTCGTGACGGTGCCGATCTCCTACCTCTCGACCCGACTGTGGACGCCGACCTTCCACGAGACGACGCTGGCGAACCCGAACGTGAGCGCCAACATCGATCCCACGACGCTCATGGTGTCGCTCGCCGCCGCGACCTTCCTCTACACGTACCTCATGGCACTGCGCATCGAACTCCACGAAGTCGAAGACCGCATTCGCATGACACAGCCACGCAACGGAGGTGACCGCTGATGGAACCGCTACTACTCGTCGGCTACACGACCATTTTCGGCCTGCTGTTCGGCTACATGCTGCGCCTGCAGCGCCGACTCGACCGCCTCGACCAGCAGGTCCGCGATCGGCAACAGTAGGGCAGTCCGGGACGGTCTATCCGTCGGCCAGCGGTTCCTCGGAGATACTACCGTCGGCGTAGGTGAGGGCAACAAGCGCGATGACGGCCGTCGGAACGAGCGCGAAGACGAACAGCAACGGTCCGGCCATTTCTGAGAGGAAGAGAACGGTCACTGCGAGGCCGAGCATGGCCGAACAGAGGACGATCAACGCGTCGAGGCGACGACGGTGAGCGGGGTGCATATCGGCGATACGTTGTGTCGGTAAAATAAACCATGCACAGAAGAGTACGAACAGCAGCCACGACTGCCGTTCAGGCCGGAGTAGAAACGTCAGAGCTCGGATTCAGCTGGCTCGGTCGTCTCCCAGAGGACGGAGAACTGCACATACCAGTCGGCAGCCTTCGCGATACCCACGGTAAACACGAGCCATCCCACGAGAAAGAACACGGCATCGCGATACAGGGCTGAACTCACGAGGTACGCGAGGATCGCTGCGCAGATGACGATCAGGGCGTCGAGCCGACGACGGAGGGCAGGGTCCATGAGACAAACGACAACGCAGTGACTCGAATTCTTTTCGGAACCCGACACCGGACTTTACCCACCAGCGGGGCAAACGAACGAGTATGCGTACCGACGAGGACGTCGAGACGAGCGGCGAAACCGGACGGAGTTCGGCAGCGTCCACGCTGCAACGGGTGTTCATAAATTCGACCGAACGCCGCCCCCGCATGCCCTGGCGACTCGCGCTCGGACTGGTCGGCTTCGGCGTCGTCCTGTTTCTCGTGGGGCTGGCGTCGACCCTGCTCCCTGAACCCGGCCAGTTCGGCGGCCCGTACCTCCCCGCGCTGTACGGCACGCTCCTGTATCTCGTACTCACCGCTGTGCTGCTGGCCGCCCTCCTCGGACTCAGTTACGTCATCGACAGACGGCACCTCACCGATCTGGGCCTTCGGCTCGACGGCCAGTGGTGGCGCGACTGCGCGTTCGGCCTCGCGCTCGGCGTCGTCCTCCCGACGGCGGTGTTCCTGGTCGAACTCGCCTTCGGGTGGCTCACCGTGACGGGCCTGTTCCGAACCAGCGAGAGCGCGCTGCTCGGGTTCGGATCGGCCCCGCCGTGGTTCGCCGTCCTGCTCGTCGTCCTGTTTTTCGTCGGCGTCAGCGTCTTCGAGGAGTTGATCGTGCGCGGCTATCTCCTGACGAACATCGCGGAGGGGCTGGCCGGGTTCTGGCGGATCGGGACCCGCGCTGCCATGGTCATCGCGACGCTGGTGACCGCCGGTATCTTCGGCGTCCTCCACGCGTCGAATCCCAACGCCACCGCCCTCTCGGTGGTCAACATCACGCTCTTTGGCATCCTGCTTGGGCTGGGTTACGTGCTGACCGATCGCCTGGGGGTGCCGGTGGGGATGCACCTCACCTGGAACGCCACCGTGGGCGCGGTGTACGGGTTCCCGGTCAGCGGGATCACGGTCGGCGTGACCGTCATGGAGACGGAGACGACGGGTCCCGAACTGTTCACGGGCGGTGCGTTCGGGCCGGAGGGCGGCCTCGTCGCGCTGCTGGCACTCGTCCTCGGGCTGGCGCTGCTCTGGTGGTGGGTCCGCCGGGCGTACGGCGACGTGGCGCTCCGGGACGCCGTGGCGACGCCGACGCTGCGCGATCAGTCGTCCTGAGCAGACGCGTCGGCGGACTCGCCGTCCGTCGGCTGCCCCGAAAACTGGACGAGTGCGCCGGCACCGATTCCGAGGACGAACGCGGCGCTGCCGACCAGCAGGAAGCCGTTGGCTCCCCAAGTGAGGAGTGCGATCGCCAGGAGCGCACCGAGGATCGCACCGAGCAGCGTGACGACGAGATCCAGTCGGCGCGCGAGGGCGTCGTTCATACGCTGGCGTGCGCGTGGGAGGGATACAAAAGTTTCCAGCGCGGACCGTGTTCGCTAAGTGGCCTGCGTCCCAAGCGGCGGACATGAACTACCGCGAACTCGGTTCGTCGGGTATCGAGGTCTCAGAAGTCGGCTTCGGTGCCTGGGTCGTCGGCACGGACTGGTGGGGCGACCGCTCCCGCGACCAGGCGATCGACATGGTCCAGCACGCCCTCGAACAGGACATCAACTTCTTCGACACCGGCGACGTGTACGGCCACGGCGACTCCGAGGAACTCATCGGCGAGGCCTTAGACGAGTACCGCGACGAGGCGGTCGTCTCGACGAAGGTCGGCTACGACTTCTACAACAACCCCCAGGCCGGCCACGGCGAACTCCCCAAGCGCGTCGATCCCGAGTGGATCCGCACCGCGCTCGACCGCTCGCTCGAGAGGTTGGAGATGGACTACGTGGACATGCTGATGCTCCACAACGCCAACGTCGACGAGGTCACCCCCGACGTGCTCGAAACCCTGGACGAACTCCAGGAAGAGGGGAAAGTCGAGGCCATCGGCTGGGCGCTCGGCCCCTCGATCGGCTGGCTCGCCGAGGCCACCCAGTCCGTCGAAGACGAGTTCGACGCGGTCCAGCTCGTCTGGAACATGTTCGAGCAGGTGCCCGGCCGCCACGCCATCGAGGAGGTCCGCCGCCTCGACGCCGACACCTCCGTCCTGCCGCGCGTGCCACACTCGTCCGGACTGCTGAACGAGCAGGTCACGCCCGACACGGAACTCGGCGAAGGCGACCACCGCGCGCACCGTCCCCAGGAGTGGTACGAGACCGGCTGGGAGAAAGTCGAGAACGTCCGCTTCCTCGAACGCGACGGCGAGCGCACGATGGGCCAGGCTGCCATCCAGTACCTCCTTTCGTTCGACGAGGTCGCGACCGTCACGCCCACGTTCCGCACCACCGACGACATCGACGAGTGGGCCGGGGCACCCGACACGCCCGCGCTCTCCGAGGACGAACAGGAGCGCGTCGAGGAGCTCTACGAGGACAACTTCGGCATCGACCGCGACGACGGGATGGACGCGCTCCGCTCGTCCGTCGGCGGCGCTGACCTCGAAGACACCGGCATGAAATCCGCCGGCGACTGACGCCACCTGTCGACTTCGTTTTTGGGTAGCCAGTCCAGCCGACGCGACGGCTCCAGGAGTCAGTCACGACCAGCGGAAACTGGGGAAGAAGACGCCCCGACACCCACCGCACTGGCCCGGGAGGCCCGAATCGTGAGCACCAGGGCGCCCGTGTCACCATTTTGACGGGAAGATGATAAAGGGGACAGACCGTTCAGTTCGTTCAGTCCGTTCACCGACGCGCCGTCCGCCCTTTCACCGCCCGGGCAGTGTTTTCACGCTCTGCAACGACCAGTATGGTCCCGATTCCGCCGTGAGGTGACGGCCGTCTGTCGGGGAGATTTCCCACGAGGGTACTATCCGAGCGTTCCGATCACCGATGGGAAGACGCAGTCACAGGAACTCGCGGACGTCCGAATACCACATGTCGTGGTGGTCGGCGGCGTCGATCGCCTCGGCGATCTTGACCGCGATGGTGTGCCAGCAGAGTTGGGTGGGGTCGTCGGCGTCCAGGTTGTACTCGGCGTCGGCGCAGTTACAGGAGCCGTTCTCGACGATGTACTCGTCGTCGTAGCCGACGACCACGGTGAAATCGCGGTACTGCTTGACCCGGCGCTCGGCGACGGCGTCGATCGCTTGCGTGCCGCGCTCGCCGTGTAGCGAGATGATGCGATCGACGGCCTCGGGCGTGAGTTCGCCGGCGGCTTCGAGGGTCGCTACCCACTCCTCGACCGGGGTCACGAACATGTCGTTCGAGTAGGAGTGAGAAAAGGAGTTCGGTGCACACGGCACAGCGAACCGAGAGCGTACGGCTTAACGCACCGGGGATGCGAGAGGAGGTATGCTCGTCGAGGAGGGGAACGTCGAAGTCGATGTCCCGAGCGAGGCGACCGACGGGAAAGAGGACGGGGTGTTCTACAACCCCGAGATGGAACTCAACCGGGACGTGACGATCGCGACGCTGCGCGCCTACCGGGACGGCGACCACGGCCCGGCCGACTCGTATCTCGACGCGACGGCGGCCAGCGGCGTCCGCGGCGTGCGCGCCGCCGCCGACGGCTGGGACGTGACCACCTGTGACATCGATCCCGACGCCGTCGCGCTGGCCGAGGAGAACTTCGCGCGGAACGACCTCGCCGGCGACGTTCGCCACCAGGACGCGAACGTCCGCATGCACCAGCAGCGCTACGACGTGGTCGACGTCGACCCGTTCGGGACGCCGGTCCCCTTCGTCGAGGCCGCCAGTCGGGGGACACGCGGACTGCTCTGTGTCACCGCCACCGACACCGCGCCGCTGTGTGGCGCTCACTTCATGAGCGGCGTCCGCAAGTACGGTGCCGTCCCCCGGAACACCGAGTACCACGCCGAGATGGGGCTGCGCGTTCTCCTCTCGTCGCTCGTCCGCACGGCCGGACGCTTCGACGTGGCCGCTCGGCCGGTGTTGAGCCACGTCACCGACCACTACGCCCGGACCTACCTCAGCGTCTCGGAGGGCGCGAAGGCCGCCAACGACCTGTTCGACGAGTTGGGCTACGTCGACCACTGCCAGCACTGTCTGTTCCGGCGGGCCGACCGCGGCCTCATCGCCGACCCCATGGACGAGTGTCCGCACTGCGGCCACCACCTCCAGACCGCCGGGCCGCTGTGGCTCGGCCCGGCCCACGACGCCGCGTTCGTCGACGCAGTTCGCGAGCACGTCACCGAGGAGATGGGGACCGCCGACCGTGCGCGGGACCTGCTCGCGACCATCAGCGACGAACTCCACCGCCCGATGCACTACGACCAGCATCGGCTCTACAAGCGGTGGAACGAGTCTGCAATCGGCATGGACGAGTTCCTGGAACGGTTGCGGGACGCAGGATTCGAGGCCTCGCGGACCCACTACGGGGGGACGACGTTCAAGACGACCGCCGACGTCGCGGAGATCGCCGACGCAGTGCGGGAGTAACGAACAGGGAGAACGAAAGTAGAGACAGTCCAATGGTGGAGATCGTCGTTCCGTGGTTCCTCGCCATCCCGCTCGCCGCGTTCGGAGCGGTGTGGATCTATCGCGATGCCAGCAAGCGGAACATGGACACTGCGGATATGTGGGCCGTCGGATTCTTCATCGGGTTCTTCTTTCCACCCATTATCGGTGCCGTGCTGGTTTACGCCTATTATCTGCAAAAGCGGAACCGCGGTGGTGGGTCCGCAGACGGTGTCTCGACTCGATAAGTCCCCGTTTACAGAGATACAAGGAGAAAGCCCACGACTTCAGTCGTGGGATGAATCCGCCGCTCCGACAATCAAGCCACTCTCGATAGCAGCCAAACGGTTGGTGGAAGCACAGCTTTAAGCTAGTTCAAGCCGATAATCAGCATACAGCGAACCGATGCTTCGAGAGGTCACGACCACTGTTCGCATCCGGCTCCATTCACTCACTCAACGCAAAGAGTCCCTTCTCTCACGGGAATACAGTACGTTTCAGACTGCTGTTCAGGATGCTACCAGTGATGTGAACCTCTATTCTGCCACAAGTCAACAGGCAGACAAGGTTCGCTCGAACAAGAATCCACGAACAGACACCATGCAACCAGTCGTTCTCCGTAATGACTGCATCACCATCGAACACGACGAAGATACGGTTCTGTCCGACTGGTGGTTCAAAGTTCCCGTCTATGACCCCGACCGAGGGCAGGGGAACAGTATCTGGTGTCCAGCAATTGTCCCCGACAAAGATGAATCGCTGATGCGAGATGAGTATCTCAGTGATTCCGAACTTGTCTACAAAAACGGTGACTGGTACGTCCACCTCGTCTGTACACGGTCTGTGACCGTCAACGAGGAATACAATGACGTACTTGCCGTCGATATGGGTGCGAAGTGGATCGCTGTCAGTACCTTCTTGTCTGACCGCGATGCTGAGTTCCACGGCAAGCGTGTTCGTGACGTTCGAGAACACTACAAGCAACTCCGCAAGTCCATCGGGAACGCGAAAGTCAGACAGGGCGCTCAGGTCATCCAACGCCTTGGAGACAAAGAATCTCGAACCGTCGAAGACGCGCTCCACAAGACAGCAAACGAGATCGTCGCTCGTGCCAGAAAGCGCAACGCCGTGATCGTCTTTGGAGACATGACGGGCATTCGTTTCGACAGCGACGAAGGCCGGTACGTGAACGACAAGACCCACAAGATGCCGTTTGCGAAGATGGCGAATTTCCTCACGTACAAAGCCCATCTTGATGGACGAGAGTGTCTCCCTATCGAGGAATACGACACGTCTGTAACGTGCTGGCGATGTGGCTCACAGAACACGAACCGCGAGGTTCAGGGACGCATTGAGTGCCACAGCTGCGGTCTGGACGATAGTGCAGACAAGAACGGTGCTTCAAATATCGGTCAACGAGCCGTCGGTAAGGATATTGAAAGCCCGCTATCGACGGCGGGGGCTGTCGTGGCTCAGCCCGAAACGCAGATCAGACTCGAAGGACTCGACGATGAGATAGAATCTGCGAACTCCCCAGATGACGTGGGCCTAACCTTCAGTGAAGGAAGCCCACGAGTTCACTCGTGGGAGTAGTCACATTGTGGCTAGCGCCCGTCCGAGAGCCCGTGACCGTACTCAAGAGTTGCCCCATCTGCGGGTCGGATGGCCCGTTTACCGGCTCAAAGGAAACTGGCTGTGCGAGTCCTGTGCAGATCGCGCGCCAGACGCGCTCGCACAGACGCTGTCGCAGTAGTTCTAGAAAGCATCCGCGAGCGCCGGCGGCGCGAGCGGTTCACGCGCCCGGAGGGCGCGCCTTTTTTGGTCCAGATTTTTTCG
>NZ_JBHUDJ010000001.1:689625-713396 GCF_042678165.1 Halorientalis brevis
AAGGTGGTCTACCAGCCTTCTTCCTGGATCTCGCGGCCGATCTGGATCGTGACGGTGAGGACGTAGTGGACGATGCGGTAGACGGGGCGCAAGAGCAGGTTGAACACGCCGATGAGGCCGACGACGCCGCCGAGCGACTGGAGTTCACCGGGTGACGCGCCGATGACGAGCCCGGCGGCCGACACGATGGCGGCGATGGTCGGGCCGAGCCAGAGGCCGGAGAGATACGCGTTGTAGTCCTCGCTGAACTGCCAGGCGTAAAACAGGGTAAAGGCGAGCACGATCATCCCGACGACGACGCCCGGGGTGGCCGGCAGCCCCAGGAAACCAAGCGGAATGAGCAGGACGGCCGCGAGGATGAACACGGCCGAAATCCGGAGGATACCCCGCTCGTATTTCTCGTCCATACAACAGTATCCCACGGCGGCCCCTAATGTGTTTTCGGTGTCGGACAATTGTCGAGTCGAGTTGACGTGACGGTGGCCGGACAGCCCACGGATACTTGGGGCCGAGCACCCAAGACGACCCGTGTCACGAACCGCCGTGGTCGGGGGCGTCCCGACCCCCGGGTGGGCTGACCGGAAGATCGCAGGCGACTCCAACCGGCAACTACAACAGGAATGGCAACGATATACTTGGCAACAACCGAGTATGACCGACGAGCAAGGGGGGTCGCCGGACCCGACGGCCGGGAACCGAGACGTCACCGAGGAGCTTGCCGAACTCCGCGCGGACATGGAGGAGTTCGAGGAGGAAATCGAGGATCGAACAGTCCACCGTGACGAACTCGAAAGCGAGCTGAAACGCTACGTCCGCGGGCGCGTCCGACGGGGCCACGCCACCGGGTGGGGACCGTACCTGGTCCTGTTGTACGGGACGGTGATGACCCTGGGGGCGTTCTACTTCCTGAGCGGCGGCTGGGCCATCCTCGCGATGGTCGTCATCTGGCTCTCGACGCTCGGGCTCTACACGCTGATGGTCCTCGTGGGGATCGGCGTCACGGCCGCAGGCGTGCCCGGTCGCCTGCGTGATTTCGTCCACGACGTCCGGCAATGAGTCACGGCACCGGCGTGATCTCCGTCGTCCAGGACGTTCTGGGGCCGCTCGTCCCCGTTTTCGCGCTCGTCACCCAACTGGGCGACGTCTGGTTTCTCTTGCTGTTGCTCTCGACGCTGTTCCTCGCCGACGGACGGGTGCCCGGGTTCCACGACCGCATCGATCGGTGCGCCGTCGCCTACGTCGTCGCACTCGCGATCGGCGGCCTCGCGCTCACCGTTGGACTGAAACTCCTGATCGCGTATCCGCGCCCGCCGGCTGGGGCGGTCAACGGCGGGTGGCTTCCCGGGCCTTTGTTCGACCTTTACGTCGGCGTGACGGCCGCCGAGGGGTACGGCTTTCCCAGTGGGCACGCGTTCGGCGCCACGGTGGTGTACGGTGGCCTCGCGCTCGTCTACGGTGACTCGGTCTCGCGACGACGACTGCTCGGTGCGGGCGTCCTCGCCGGGATCGTGGGCTTTTCCCGCGTCGCCATCGGCGTCCACCACCTGCTCTCAGTCCTGGGCGGGTTCGGGCTGGGCGTGGCGTACCTGGCGCTCGCGACGAAGGCGACGGACAACGGGCGGCAGGTCGGGATCGCCTTCCTGCTGGCCGTCCTCGCCGGCGTCTTCGCGCTGTTCGCCGGCGGCTACGAGCGCGACCCGGTCATCGCGCTCGGGATGGCGCTGGGCGGCCGCCTCACCTGGCAGGTGGCCGGCGACCGCATCGCAGCCGCGTCGCTCTCGGCGCGGGAGCGCGGGCTGCTCGTCGTGGGCGGTCTGACCGTGATCGGCGGGCTGTTCGTCGGGATGGAGGTCCTCGAACCGGCGTTACCGATCACCTTCCTGCTGTCGGCTGCCATCGTCGCGACGCTGCTGGTGCTCCCGGTCGTGGCGGACGAAAGAAAGCGGTAGTCGAAGTCAGAACGTCTCGAGGTAGCGGTCGAGTTCCCACTCGGAGACGTCGACGAGGTACTCCTTGTACTCCTGGCGCTTGGCTTCGACGAACTTCTCGCCGATGTGCTCGCCCAGCGCGTTGTAGATGTCCTCGTCTGCTTCGAGGGCGTCGACGGCCTCGCCGAGGTTCTCCGGCAGCGTGTCGATGCCGTACTCGGCGCGTTTCTCCTCGTCGAAGTCGTAGATGTTCTCCCGAACGGGGTCGGGCGACTCGATGCCCTTCTCGATACCGTCGAGACCGGCGTGGATCATGACGGCGAGCGCGAGGTAGGGGTTACACGACGGGTCTGGCGAGCGCAGCTCGACGCGGGAGGCGGCCGGGATGCGCGCGGCCGGCTTGCGGATGAGCGCCGAGCGGTTGCGGTCGGACCAGGCGACGTAGACGGGCGCCTCGTAGCCCGGCACCAGGCGCTTGTATGAGTTCACGGTCGGGTTGCAGATGGCCGTGATGGCCGGAGCGTGGTCGAGCATCCCGCCGAGGAACTGCTTTGCCGTCTCGCTCAGGTTGAACTCGTCGTCCTCGTCGTGGAACGCGTTCTCGCCGTCCTCGGTGAACAGCGAGAGGTGCGTGTGCATGCCCGAGCCGTTGATCTTCGGGATCGGCTTGGGCATGAACGTCGCGTGCAGGTCGTGCTCTGCGGCGATGGCGCGGACGACCGTCCGGAAGGTCCCGACGTTGTCGGCGGTCGTGAGCGCGTCGTCGTACTCGAAGTTAATCTCGTGCTGGCCCTGGGCGACCTCGTGGTGGCTGGCCTCGATCTCGAAGCCCATGTCCTCCAGGCCGTAGATGATGTCACGGCGCACGTCGGAGGCGAGGTCCTTCGGCGCGAGGTCGAAGTAACCGCCGGCGTCGTTCGTCTTGGTCGTGGCGCGGCCGTCTTCGTCTTCCTCGAACAGGAAGAACTCCGGCTCGGGGGCGGCGTTGACCTGATACCCCATGTCCTCGGCGCGCTGGATGGCCTGCTTCAGCACGTAGCGGGGGTCGCCCTCGAAGGGCTCGCCGGTCGAGGTGTTGATGACGTCACAGATGAGGCGTGCACTGGCGTGTTCCTCCGAGTTCTTCCACGGGAGGACGGAGAACGTGTTGGCGTCGGGGACGAGGCGCATGTCCGACTCCTGAATGCGAACGAAGCCCTCGATAGAAGAACCGTCGAAGTAGATACCCTCGGCGAACGCCTTTTCGGCCTGCTCCGCCGGAATAGAGACGTTCTTCACGGTGCCGAGAATATCAGTGAACTGCAACCGCAGGAAATCGACGTTTTTCTCCTCGATTTCGTCGAGGACCTCCTGTGCCTCCGCAGTGAGACCGCCGTCAGCTTTTACGTTCGGGTTTGTCATCTTTCTCGTCACCGGAAAGCTATACCCCAAATATAAAAACCCTATTGATTTGCGCAAAGCTCACGACTCGCTCCGAGGAATTGGATATTCGTAAAATTCTAATGCCCCCAGCGAGTTTGTGAACGTAATGACGTACGAAAATCTCGACCGGAAGTTAGTAAATGCCCTGCTCGGCGACGGACGCGCCAGTCTTCGAAGTCTCGCCGAGGACCTCGACGTCTCGGTCACGACCGTCTCGAACCACCTCAAAGACCTCGAAGAACAGGGGATCATCAACGGGTACACCCCCAAGCTGGATTACGACGCGCTCGGCTACGACGTGACCGCGGTCGTCCAGCTCAAAGTCGAGGGATCGGCGCTCCCCGAGGTCACGGAGAGCCTCAAACAGCACAAACAGATGATCTCGGTGTACGAGGTCACCGGTGACTACGACATCATCGCCATCGGCAAGTTCACCGACACCGACGGGATGAACAACCAGATCAAAGAACTGCTCGTCGACCCGCAGATCAAAGAGTCCAACACCAGCGTCGTCCTCAACGCCGCCAGCGAACACGAACAGTTCGACCTCGACGTGGAGTAACGCGCCCCGCGCGGTGCGCTCTTTTCCGACCGCCAGCCCCGCCAGCGCCGTGAGTGCCGTCGATGGCGCGAGCGACGGGGCGGCCGAAGTCACCCCGACACTGGCCAGACTCACTGCTCGGGGGCGGCGTCGTCGGTGTGGACGGCGAGGACGGGGTGCGTCGTCGTTCGAATCGTCCGCTCCGTCACGCTTCCCAGAACGCGTCGCGAGAGGCCCGTGCGGCCGTGCGTCCCCATCACCACGAGATCGACGTCGGCGTCGGTGGCGTACGAGTCGATGACGGCACTCGGCGCCCCGCTCGCGATCTCGGTCACCGGTTCGCGACCGGTCGTCTCGACGATGCGGTCCCTGGCGTCGGCGACGGCGGCGCGCCCGTGGTCGGCGTCGCCGGCGTGCAGGACGTGGGGCGTGGCGTCGAAGGCGTCTGCGAGCGCGATCGCGTGTTCGAGGGCAGCGTCCGCGTACTCGCTCCCGTCCGTCGGGACGAGCACGTCGTCGTAGGCGACCGACTGACACTCCCCGTGGACGGTGAGTACCGGTGCGGTGACGGTCCTGACCGTCCGCTCGGTGACGCTGCCGAGGAGGTGACGCCAGGGACCGGTCCGGCCGTGCGTCCCCATCACCACGAGGTCGATGCCGTGTGCCTCGACGAACTCGGTGATGATCTCGTGGGGCGTTCCCTGCCGCGTGTGCTGTTCGACGTCGACCGAGGGGTCGATGTCGGCGATGGCGGCCGTGGCCTCGCTGGCGCGGTCGAAGAACGTCTCGCGCTCGCGGTCGACGAGGTCGGAGACGTCACCGACGCTGCCGCTCGCGTATTCCATCGGGTCGACGACCGAGAGCGCGTGGACGGTCGCCCCGAAGGCGTCCGCCACCGTCATCGCGTGTGCGGCCGCCCCGCGTGCGCAGTCACTGCCGTCCGTCGGAACGAGGATGTTGTCGTACATTGCTAATCACTTCCCATCGAGTCGGTCGGCGCGGTCGGCTGTGCGTTCGCCTTCCCACCGGCCAGCCCGGTGACGGTCAGCGCCGCGGGCAACACGACGAAGGCCGTCAGGAGCGAGAAACCGATGGCGAGCACGGTGGTCTTGCCGAAGTTCGCGAGCACCGGGAACCGGGAGACCATGAGCACGCCGAACCCGAAGATCGTGGTGAAGCTCGACCCGATGATCGGCCGGGAGAGCTTGGCCACGGCGGTCGCGGCGGCGGTACGCGGCGAGAGCCCGCGCTCGTGGACCTCCTGTTCGTACCGCTCGAAGATGTGGATCCCGTAGTCCACGCCGATGCCCAGCGTCAGCGACGACATCGTGATCGTGAGCGGGTTCCACGGGATGCCGAACAGGTACATCGCGCCCGTCACGAGCAGCGCCGCGCTCCCGGCGACGCTGGCGATCAGCGTGACCGAGATCCGCCAGGACAGGAACGCGAACGTCAGGAACAGCAGGCCCAGCGAGAACGACAGCAGCGTCATCGGCGTGAGGCCGGCGGTGACGTTCTCGATGACGTTCCGGTTGAGGACCGGCTTCCCGGTGATCCGGACGTCGGCCGACGCCGGCAGCGCGGTCTCGGCGGTCTGCTCGTGTTGGGTGATGAGCGTCCGGACGGCCGGTCCCTCGATGTCGTCGGTGTACACGGACAGCACGACCCGGTTCGGGTGGCGCTCCGAGAGCGTGAGTCCCGAGTCGTCGGGTTCCTCGACGCGGTCGAGGAGGCGATCGAACTCCTGTTGACTGTCCGGGGCGGTGCCGCCGCTGGCGGCGCTGACCTGCGTGACCGGACTCTGTATCGTGTTGACTCGGTCGTTCTCCAGCATGAGCCGCTGGTAAGTCGCGAGGTCGCGGAACATCGCCGGCGTGTACGCCTGGTCGCTCTCGACGATGACGTAGATGACGTTGGGGCTGTCGACGGTGTCCGAGAGCCGTTCCATGTCGTTTTTCGCGTCCAGCTCCTGGGGCCAGAAGTCCATCATCTCCTGTTTGGGCTCGACCTGGGGATACGCGTACGCGCCCCCGGAGACGAGCAACACGGCGAGCAGCAGCGTCACGAACGGCCGACCGCCGGAGAAGCCGGTCGTGAAGCGGTAGACGGCCTGTTCGAGCCAGTCGCCGGAGTCGCCGTCGTCGACGGACCCCACCGTGCCGTGGTCGTCGCGGTCGTACCGGACCAGCAACGCGGGCAGGAGCGTCACGGACAGCGCCATCGCCGCGAGCACGGCGATCGCGCTGACGACGCCGAACTGCCGGACGGGCGGGACCGCCGACACCAGCAGCGAGCCGAGGCCGACGACCGTCGTCCCCATCGCGATGAGGAGCGCGCGACCGGTCGTTCGGGTGGCCATCCCGGCGGCCGCGACGGGGTCGCTGCCGGCGCGGCGCTCTTCGATGTACCGGGAGTGGATCTGGAGGGTGTAGTCGATCCCCAGCCCGAGCGCGATCGGCATCACGCCGAGCATGATGGCGTTGAAGTCGTAACCCAGCACGCCCATCGCGCCCATCATGTACAGCAGCGCGGACATCGCGGTCATCAGCGGGAGCAGCACGTGCCAGCCGCGCTCGGCCTTCTGCCGCATCACGAGGTAGACGACGCCGAAGATGAGCGCGAACGCGCCCGCGAACAGCGTGATCATCTCGGGGAGCATCAGCCCGAACGCGGCGTTCTCGAACACCGGTTGACCGGTGATCGTCACGGACAGCCCCGGGGGCGTCCTGGCGAGGTCCGTCTCGGCCTGGAGTTCGGTGTAGACGATGTCGGCGCCCCGCTGCGGGAGGAAGTTCCCGCGGTCGAACGTCTGGACCTCGCCGTAGCCGACCAGCAGCACCGTCGTCCCCTGTTCGGGGACGAGCTGGTCGAGTTGCGCGGCCGCCGTGGGGCTGGACTCGCGGACGCGATCGAGCGAGCGACGGACGCCGGCCTCGGTGTCGGGAATCTCGCCGCCGTTCCCGCGGCGGACGAGGTCGGCGAACGACGTCACCTGCCGGACGGAGTCGACGTTGTCAGCGTACCTGCGATCGAGGCGGTCGATCGCGCGCACCGTTTCGGGGTCGTACAGCCGGTCGGACTCGACGACGACGAAGACGTTGTTTCCGGTGTCGAACTCGTCTTTGAGCGTCTCCCAGTTGTGGATCGTCCGGGAGTCGTCGTCGACGTACAGCGTCATCCCCATGCTCATCTGGACGCCCGACAGCCCGATGCCGAGCGAGAGGAGCGCCGTCACGGCGACGACCGCGAACACCTGCCGCTGGTTCTCCGCGGCGTACCGGCCAGTCGACTCGAGCGCGTCACGGACGCGCCGTCCGAACTCGGTCGGCATCTTACCTGATCCGGGACAGCAGGTCGGTTCTGTAGGCGATGCCGAACATCAGCGCGAGCGGCAGGAGGGCAACGAGCGCGCCGGCCCCGCCGGCGAAGCCGGTGATCGCGCCGACGGTGAACCCGCCGCTGGACTCGGCGACGGTGACCGGCGCGGACTGGACGTCCGTGACGACGGTTTCGCCGAACTGGTTGTCGTACTTGACGCTCATGTCGAGCGTGTAGGACTTGGGGGTCGCAGCGCCGTCGGTGCTAACCGTAAAGGAAACCGTCGTCGTCTCGTTCGGTTCGAGCGTGCCGACGTACGCGGTGTCGTCGTCGGTCTCGAACGGCGAGTTCGTGTTGATGCGTGCGACTGCGTCAGTGAAGGTGCCGCCGCCCGTGTTCCGGATCGTGTACGTGAGGGTGGTGGTCGATCCGGCCTCGGTCTCGGCGACGTCGGTCACGGTGAAGTCCGTCTCCGGCCCCACGGCGACGTCGACGGACTCGTCGTCGTCCGCGACGCGGTTCCCGTAGCTGTCCTGGTGGACGACGGTGACCGGAACCGAGTAGGTCTCGGGCAGCGCCTGGTCGGCCACTTCGAGCCGGTACGTCGCAGTCGTCGATTCACCGGGAGCCAGATCGCCGAGGCTGACGCTGTTGGAAACCGGCGAGAACGGTCCCGTCGACGCGATCTTCGCGCGAGCGTTCGTTGCCGTGCGGTCACCGGTGTTCGTCACCTCGACAGCGACCGCACCCGTCGACCCGACGTACAGCGCCTCGCTCCGGGCCGAGAGCTCGTACGCCGGACCGTTCCCGATCTTGACTCGGCCAGTTTCGACGTCGGACTGCCGGGCGCGGCCGTTCTCGTCCTTGTAGCTCAGTTGGAAGTCAGTCGCGTACTGTCCCGGCGTGTCCGCGTCAGCGACCGCGGCCTGGAAGGAGGCCGTCGCGGTCTCGCCCGGCTGGAGCGTGCCGAGGCCGACGCCGTTCGTCCGCGGCTGCACGTACTCGGTTCCGACCATGTTCAGCGTTGCGTCGCGGGCCGCTTCGGTCCCGCTGTTCTGAACGGTCACCTCGATCCGGCCGTTGGCCTGTTCGTAGAGCCCGTTGCCGGTGGCCTCCTGGATCGACAGCTGTGCGGTCTCTTCGATCTCGACGGTGATCGTCTTCTCGACCGTCACCGTCTCCCGGTCGATGGCGTAGTCGTCGACGGCGGTGACGACCGTGTCCCCCTGATCGTTGACCCACGCGTCGACGTTGTCGACGTACGTGTAGTTCATCGTCACCGGAACCTGGTACGTCCCGGGCGCTGCGTCCTCGTCGACTTCGACCGTGACGCTGGTCATCTGCTTCCCGCGCGGCCGGATGTCACCGACGTTCCGGCGCCCCGTCTTGATCTCGATCGGTGCTTCGCCGGCGTGGAACTCGACGGTCGTCCCGCCGGCAGACCCAAGTCGGATCCCCTGGGTCTGGATCACCGACTGGAGGTCTCTGACGTCACCGGTGAGTTCGATCGACTGGTCGGGTTGGTTCTGCAACGCGATGGGCAACGTCGTCGTCTCCCCCGGTTCGAGCGTGTTGTCGGCCTCGATCGTCGGCGTCACGACCGGCTCCGACACGTCGTCGTACCCGTACGCAGCCGCCGGAACCGTCCACGCCGCTGCCCCGACGAGCAACATCACTGTGATGATCGCCACCTTGCCGAACTCTGCGGTGAGTCTGTTTTGCATCTTGTTCGCAATATTGTGGATAGTATACTTAAGTGTAATGGAACCAGAACACATCTAATCGGTATTTAGAGGTTTGAATTTATGGATTGGCTCATTCTGCCGAGGCCTCGAGTTAATAGAATTGTCCAAGCCATCCAATACACCACCCGGGGTACCGGTTATCGACCCCGACCGGCGTCGGCTTGCCCCACGTGCGGTTCGGAATAGCACACCAGTCGCGCATCCAGTTCCGAACGCTTTTGACTGACCAGTCAGTTAGTTACTTCCATCCCCTCCATGTCTGACGACGTTTCTACCGAGATCATGACGGCGACGTACCGTGCCCTCTGCGAGCACGGGTACGCCGAGTTGACGATGCAGGACATCGCAGACGAGACGGACAAGAGCAAAGCGTCGCTGCACTACCACTACGACAGCAAGCACGACCTGCTCGTGGCGTTTCTCGACTATCTCTTCGAGGAGTTCACCGACCGCGTGTCCGACCCGGCCGGCGAGACGCCCGCCGAGCGCCTCGACGCGTTCGTCGAGAGCGTGCTCTCGCCGCCGACCGAGGACGACGACGAGCGCGTGGCGTTCAAAACGGCGATTCTCGAACTGAAGGCCCAGGCACCCTACGACGACGACATCCGCGAGCGGCTGGAAGCGTTCGACGCGTTCGTCTTCGAGCGCGTCCGCGAGTACATCACAGCCGGCATCGAGGCCGGCGAGTTCCGCACGGTCGACCCCGCTGACACTGCCCGGTTCATCGTGACCACGCTGGACGGCGCACAGACCAAGCAGGTCGCCGTCGGCCAGGACATCGACTGCACCCGGCGGATGCTCCGTGCGTACGTCGACACGCACCTCGTGTCCGAGGACTGTGCTGGTGAGAACGGTCGACTCGACGGCCCAACGGAGGTGACGCCGGAATGAGCGTCCGCGAGCGTCTCGGCAGTCTGTTCAAGGGCCAGGAGGAACTGGACCTGACGAGCGGCGAGATCGCCAAACCGCTCTTTTTCCTCTCCTTTCCCATCATCATCACGAACCTGTTGCAGGTGATGTACAACCTGGCCGACACCTTCTGGCTGGGGCAGTTCGACTCGCCGCAGCCGCTGGCGGCGATCACCTTCGGGTTCCCGCTCGTGTTCCTGCTCATCTCCCTGGGGATGGGACTCGCGGTGGCGGGCAGCGTGCTCGTCGCGCAGTTCACCGGCGCGGACGAGCCTCGGAAGGCAGAGTACGCCGCCTCCCAGACGGTGACGTTCGCGTTCCTCGCGTCGGCGCTGCTGGGCGTCCTCGGCTACTTCGCCGTCGAGGAGTTTCTCGCACTGCTGGGCGCGAAAGGACGGGTGCTCCTGTTGGCGACCGAGTACATGGAAGTCGTCGCGCTGGGGCTGCCGTTCATGTTCGGCTTCTTCGTGTTCATCTCGCTGATGCGCGGGGCCGGCGACACCATCACGCCGATGCTGGTGATGTTCGGCACCGTCGTGTTGAACATCGCGCTGGACCCGTTCCTCATCTTCGGCTGGGGGCCGTTCCCAGCGCTGGGCGTGCAGGGCGCAGCAGTCGCCACCGTCTTCTCGCGCGGGCTCGCGATGGTCGTCGGGATGGCGATCATGCTCGCCGGAACCAGAGGCGTCCGCATCCGACCGGGCGAGATGGTGCCGGACCTCGAATACGTCCAGCGCCTGCTCCGCATCGGCGTGCCGGCGTCCGTCGAAGGGACCGGCCGCGCGCTGTCGGTCAACGCCCTGCTCTTTATCGTCGCGACGTTCTCGGTGACCGTCGAGGCGGCGTTCGGCGTCGGCGTCCGCGTGTTCTCGCTGATCTTCATGCCCGCCATCGCCGTCGACCGCGGCGTCGAGACGATGACCGGCCAGAACATCGGGGCCGGGAAACCCGACCGCGCCGCCGCCGCGAATCACTTCGCGGCGAAGGCCTCGTTCGCGATTCTCGCGCTTCTCGGCGTCGTCATCTTCGCGGCCGCGCCCGCGGTCATGGACCTGTTCACCGACGAGCCCGGCGTGATCCGCGAGGGCGCGACGTTCCTCCGATGGGTCGCGCCGACCTTCGGGTTCATCGGCGTCGTCCGCGCCTACTCCGGCGGCTTCCGCGGGGCCGGGAAGACGCTGACCGCCGCCGCCGTCTCGATCACGATGCTGGCGGTCATCCGCCTGCCTGTCGCGTGGTTCGCCTCGCGCGGCCTCGCGCCCGAGGGCTACTGGTTCCTCTCGACGCCCAGTCCGACGGGGATCTGGATGGCCTTCGCGGTGTCGAACGTCGCCGCGGCCGTCATCGCGTTCCTCTGGTTCGAGCGCGGCACCTGGCGGAAGGCAGACCTCACCGAAGAGGACGTGGGTTCCGGGGCGGAGGACGTCGGTGAGGCGAGTCCGACCGACGACTGAGCGGTGAGGCTGCGAGTCGAACCGCGGGAGGCGGGAGCAGACCGACGACTGAGCGGTGAGGCTTCGAGCCGAACCGCGGGAGACGGGAGCAGACCGACGACTGAGCGGTGAGGCTGCGAGTCGAACCGCGGGAGGCGGGAGCAGACCGACGACTGAGCGGCGGCTCGAAAGACGCAGTCTTTCGGTGGTCCCGTAAGCGAAGCGATCGGGTTTCCCCAGTAGTCACGCCGTCCCAGGGACAAACGATGATTTCAGTCTACGAAGCCGTTTAGTCAGTGAGCCGACCTGTGTTCGGTATGTCTCGCAAGCCAGTCGGTGACGACGGCTCGACGGCACGGTGGCGACAGGCAGACAGTACGCGACGGCTGACGCGCCGTCGAGTGCTCACGGGAGGGAGTGCCGTCGTCGGCAGTGCAGTAGCTGGCTGCAGCGGCCTCCCCGGTGGCGAATCGACCGACGATCTGCGATTCACCAGCCTGCACCAGACCGCCGTGTTCGTCGCCGACGGCGTCGACCTGGCGGTTCCAGAGGAGATTCCGACCGTGAGCGCCGCGAACAACGCAGATCTCGTCGTCGTCCCCGACGACACCGACGTCGGTGCAAAGCAGGCCGTCGACTGGCTCGCCGACGAGCGCGTGATCGCGGTCGTCGGCGACGATGCCGAGGCCACGTGGCACGGCTGGGCCCGAAGCGACGAGTTCGAGGACGCGTTTCGCAGAGACGGGTTCAGCGACAGCGAACCCGACCCGTCCTTGCTCGTCGGGGCTGCAATCGGTCTCGACGTCACGACCTACCGCCACTCCTGGACGGACGGACCGCGCGACCGGGACGTCCTCCGCGCGCTCGACGAGGACCTGAGCGACATCGAATCCAGGACCCCACAGTGAGGTGCCCGTTCGGTCCCCGGACGGAACTCACAGGAGCGCCCCGGACTGGAGGACGGCGATCAGCGCCGTCAGCGTCACCAGACTCCCGAGTGTGCTGACGAGGATGGTCGTGCTCACGTAATCAGCCGCGGAGAACTCCCGGGCGCCGTCGCCGAACTCGATCGTGAGCATGAGCGGCGTCACCGCGGCCGGCATGGCACACTCCAGGACGAACACGCGGCCGACGGTCCCGGTGAGACCGACGCCGAGGGCGACACCGAGTGCCACGATTGGCGCGACGAGCAGTTTGAGAACCGTCGCCGGCGCGACGCGCCGGACCGTCGCGCCCCCGACCGGTCCCGCGAGCTGGATGCCGAGCATCAGCAACATCACGGGGATCGCCGCCTCGCCGGTGAGCCTGATCGTCTCCATGGCAGCCGTGTCAGTCGGCGGCGCGAGATCGAACGCGCGAACCACCCCGGCTGCGACGACGGCGTAGACGAGCGGGAGGCGGAACACCTTCCCGAGGGCGCCGCGCATCGACGCGGCCTGCCCGCGGGAGGCGACGTAGACGCCGACGGTGTACATCAGGACAGACTGGACGGCGATGTACAGCACGGCAGTGCTGCGGCCGAGCGCGCCGAAGGCGAACGCGGAGAGGGGAATCCCGTAGTTGCCGGCGTTCGAGAAGGTGCTCGTGAGCACGAACGCGCCCAGGATCGGTTCCCGTTCGCCGAGGAAGCGCCCGGCGCCCTCCGCAATGGCGACGATCGCGACCGTGAAGGCCACGACGCCGCCGAACAGGCGAGCGACCGTCGACCCGGAGATCGGCGTGGTCAGCAGGCTGTAGAAGACGAGCGCCGGCGCGAGGACGAAGATGGTCACCGTCGAGAGCGGTTCGACGTTGACGTCGCGGACCGAGCCGAGAACGTAGCCGACGCCGGCCACGGCGACGACCGGGAGAACAGCCGAAGTCAGCACTGAGAGCAGCGACACGGTCGCAGCCAGACCGGCGCGCGAGTCAACGGTTTCGATACGCGCCGGGACACGTCAACCAGTCGTCACGACCGTCACACGCGTGTCTGACCAACGTTGATGTAGCGAGACGTACAGTATTGAGACGATGGGCACGAACGCGCGCAGTCCGGACGACGAGAGTTCGCGACCGTGGACGGACCCGCGCTCCGTGCTGCGGACGCTACTTTCGACGCCCGACGAGCAGCCGGACCTCGCGGACGCCGACCTGCGCCGGTCGCTCGTCGCCGGGCTCGCCGACGAGGACCCGACGATCCGGTTTTCCAGCACCTGGGCGATCAGACTCCTCGCGCGCGACCAGCCCAACGCACTGCCCGGCCTCGTCGGCTACCTCGTCGCCAACCGCGACGCGAGCGACGACGTTCGCAACGTCCTCGTCGTCCTCCTCGACCGATATCCCGACCTCGTCCGTCCGGTACTCACCGAGCGCGACGTCGACCCGGACGCCCTCTCGGCGGACCACGACGGTGCGCTGGCCCTCCCGGCCGGAGACGACGACAACGACGACGCGGTCGTCTTTCGCGAGGACCACGACGGGAAGACGATCATCCCGACGTACGGAAGCAGCGCCGACTTTCTGACGACGGCGCTCGACGGCAACCGACAGCTCGTCGAGACCCCCGGCGAGGTCCCGACGGTCATCGAACGAGCGATGGACGACGCGTCGACCACCGGTGGCGGTGACCCCGACCGACGCGACGCGGACCAGGAGAGCGAGGACCAGACCGACGATGCGGCGCCAGACCCCACTGACCGCGCGGCCCCATGGTCCGCCACGCAGCAAAAGCGAGCCGACATCGAACACATCGAGGGGTCGGACCTCTTCGAGACGATCCGATCGCAGTGCCGCTTCGACGACTTGGAGGTCGTGTTACCCCGCGACGGCAGGCGCTACGCCGACACCGTCCGCGCGCGAGCGCGCACCGGCTCCGAGGAGTCGGGAATCGCCCTCCGGCTCCTCGACCGACCGGACAGCGACGCGGACGACGGCGATTACGCCGCGACCGTCGGTGAGCAACTCGCTCGCTGGCAGGGAGCGTCCGCGATCGAGGGCGTCGTCACGGTCCACGACTGGGCAGCGGACCCGCGACCCTGGCTCGCCACCGAGCCGGTCGAGGAACCGATTTCCGAGTGGACTCCGCCGAGCGTCGCCGCGCGACTCCGCTGTGGACTGCACCTGGCCGAGAGCGTCGCCGACTGCCACCGTCAGGGCGTCGTCCACGCCGGCATCGACCCCGGGAACGTCGTCAGGTCCGGCGACGCGCTCACCGTGGCGTGGCGCCCCAAACTCGACAACGTCGGTCTCCTGTTCGCGCTCCGCGAGTACTTCGACCTCGGCGAGTACCTCGACTTGCGGTACGCTGCGCCCGAGTACTTCGACGCTCGCTACGGGAGCATCGACCACTCGACGGACGTCTACCAGCTCGGCACCGTGCTCTACCGGCTGTTCACCGACCGTGCTCCCTTCGAGGGCGGCGAGTCCGAGGTCCATGAACAGGTGCTGACCGCCGAGCCCCCGGCACCGACCGAGGTGAATCCGGCGCTCCCAGACGCTGTCGACGACGTGATCTGGAAAGCGACGGCGAAGCGAAAGCTCGTCCGCTACGAGACCGCCACGCAGCTCCGGGCAGATCTCAAACGGAGCTGTGAGGAAGCAGGCGTCGACATCGACATCTGAGCAGCGAAAAAGCAGCGGGGAGGGGAACCAGCGGCCTCAGTTACCGGATGTCATGTCGCCGTGACGAGACTCCCAGATCGCCATGGCGTTAGGCTCGTCGTTGCCACCTACGAGGACCGGTACCAGCGGACCGCTTCCCCGACGCCGAGCAGGGCGACGGCCACGCCCGAGACGACGAGCAGGAACGCGTCGAACGGCGTCACCCACAGCGGGAGCGAGTACAGCAGCCCGTGCAGCACGACCGGCGGGACGAGTCGCGGAAGCCGTGCGAACGTGGCGGTCCAGCCGACCCCGACCCCGCCGGACTCCAGGCCGAGCGCCGCGGCGCTGGACCCGTTCGCGCTCTCGTCACCCGTTTCGAGGATTTCCACGTCGTAGACGCCGTCCGGGAAGTCACGGCTCCACGAGACGGAGCCGTTCCGGTTCACGGTGAGGATGCGCGATCCGTGCGAATCCGCGATCAGCGTCCGCCCGTCGGGCAGCCGGTCAGCGTCCCGCGGCCAGCTCAGCCGCGAGTCCGCCCACCGCCAGGACCGCTGCCACTCTCCGTCCTCGCGCTGGTACTCGACGATGCGGTTGTTCTCGCTGTCAGCGACCACGACCGCCGGACCGCCCCGGGCTTCGGGGATGTAATCGGGATTGTGCTGTTCGTAGAGGATCTCGTGGTCGCCGTCCGCGCCCAGCGTCCAGTTCTCCTGGAGCCCCGCCCCAGGGTCGACGAACACGACCTGGTCCTGGTTGCGCAAGTCGACCATGACGCGGCCGTCGGGGAGATACTCCACGTCGTTCAGATGGGTCCAGTCGCCGGGGTAGCTCCCGCCGCTCTCGGGCGCGTAGTCTTCCGAGACCCGCCACTCCCAGATGGTCTCGTCGGTGGTGGTGTTCACCATGAAGACGCTGTCCGGGTAGTTGATGTTCGCGAACAGCAGCACCGACTCGTTGATGCGGTCGACGTCGTGATCGTCCGAGGAGCCGTTCTCCGTGTCGACGATCGTGTGCAGGCGCGTCGTCTCGTCGGTCGTCAGGTTCACCCGCTCGACGACGTCGACCGAGCAGGTCTCGCCGGCACAGGCGTCGCTCTCGTTGTGATACGTGGCGACGTACTCGACCGTATCCGACCCCGTCGGCGCGGGGTCCACGTCGTGGTAGATGCCGTACGTCTCGTTGTGGTACATGACCGAGCCGTTGGGGTGGTAGGCGACGATCTGGCCCGGTCCGGTGGCGTCGATGGTCGCGACGAGCGTCCCGCCGACGCCGGGTGCCGACCCCTGGGTTGCGGCCGTGTCGTAGGTCGCGAACGACGCGGCGACCGACAGACCGGTCACCACGACGAGCAGAGCGACAGCGAGCCGAAGAGTCGACATCCGCGTGGAGGGACGGAGTGCGTTCGGCAGCGGAGAGCGAGTCATCCTATCTGGAACGCACCTTGCGTGCGGGAAAAACCCTCCGAGAACTGACGGAAACGGAGAGCGGTCGCTCCTCGGACAGCGCGTCGATAAAAGTGTAGTCGGTCAGCGAGCGGTGCAGTGGGATGACGGAGTGGCGTAGTAAAGTGGCTTAGACGGCCGACTTCACATCATGCCGCCCATGCCGCCGCCCATACCGCCCATGCCGCCCATGCCGCCACCCATGCCGCCGGGTGCGCCGCCTGGGCCGCCTGCAGGTCCGTCGTCCTCGTCGTCGGACGCGCCGCCCTTCAGGTCGCCGGCTGCGATGACGTCGTCGATGCGGAGGATCATGACAGCGGCCTCCGTCGCGGACTCGACGGCCTGGGTCTTGACGCGGAGCGGTTCGACGACGCCGTCGTCTTCCATGTCGACGACGTCACCGGTGTAGGCGTCGAGACCGGTCGTGGTGTCGCCGCCGTCGTGCTTGCTGCGGAGGTCGACCAGCGAGTCGATGGGGTCGAGCCCGGCGTTCTCTGCGAGGGTGCGCGGGATGACGTCGATGGCGTCGGCGAACGCCTCGACGGCCAGCTGCTCGCGGCCACCCACGGAGTCGGCGTAGTCACGCAGACCGAGGGCGAGTTCCGTCTCGGGAGCACCGCCACCGGGGAGGACCTGACCGTCCTCGAGCGTGACGGAGACGACACCGAGCGAGTCGTCGATCGCGCGCTCGACCTCGTCGACGACGTGGTCGGTGCCGCCGCGGAGGATCATCGTGACGGCCTTCGCGTCCTCGACGTCCTCGACGAAGATGCGCTGGTCGCCGCCGACGTCCTTCTCGGCGACGGAGCCGGCGAAGCCGAGGTCGTCCTCGGTGATGTCCGCGATGTTGGAGACGACGCGAGCGCCCGTCGAGCGGGCGAGCGCCTTGATGTCGGACTTCTTGGCGCGACGGACGGCGAGAATGCCCTCCTGGGCCAGGTAGTGCTGGGCCATGTCGTCGATGCCCTTCTGGCAGAAGACGACGTCGGCGCCAGCCTCGGAGATGTTGTCGACCATCTCTTTGAGCTGCTTCTCTTCCTGGTCGAGGAACTGCTGGAGCTGGTCCGGGTCGGTGACGTTGACCTCGGTGTCGAGCTCGGTCTCGGGCACCTCGATGGCGGTGTCGAGCAGGGCGACGTCGGCGTCCTCGACGGCGTAGGGCATGTTGTCGTGGACGCGCTCCTTGTCCACGATGACGCCCTCGACCAGTTCGGACTGGTCGATGGAGCTGCCGACGACCTTCTCGACTTTGATGTTGTCCGTGTCGACGCCTTCCTCGTCGGCGACGGCGCGGACGGAGTCGACGACCAGCGAGGCGAGCGTGTCCTTGGCGGACTCGGCGCCCTTGCCGGTCATCGCGGTGGCGGCGATCTGCTCGAGGATGTCGGTGTCGTCCTCGTCGACCTCGATGGCGATGTCCTCGAGGATCTCCTTTGCCTTCTCGGCTGCCTGGCGGTACCCCTGTGCCAGGATGGTGGCGTGGATGTCCTGGTCGAGGAGGTCCTCGGCCTTCGTGAGGAGTTCGCCCGTGATGACGACGGCCGTCGTGGTGCCGTCACCGACCTCGTCTTCCTGGGTCTGGGCGACCTCGACGATCATGTTCGCGGCCGGGTGCTCGATGTCCATCTCGTCGAGGATGGTGACGCCGTCGTTCGTGACGACGACGCTGCCGGTGTCTCCGACGAGCATCTTGTCCATTCCTTTCGGACCGAGTGTCGTGCGCACGGACTCGGCAACCGCTTTGCCGGCCGTGATGTTCATCGACTGGGCGTCCTTCCCGGAGGTTCGCTGACTCTCCTCGGAAAGTACGATGAGGGGCTGGTTACCCATCTGCTGAGCCATATTCAAGCAAATGGTTGTATTGCCATTCTATATAAACGTTGTGTTCACAGCAGGCAGAACCGCCTTACGGGACCGTCCCCGCGATCCGTGGGAGAACGTGACAGGGCGTGGGTTTAAATCCCGCGAGGGCGGCCGTGGCAGCGACACGGCGGGCGAATCGATACCGGGATTTACGTAGGTCGTTCGCATACTGTCAGCCAATGGAGATTCGAGTGGAACTGGCCGACGACCTGGTCGAGGAGTTGGACGACGAAGCGTCGCTACAGGGGTTCGACGACCGGGCGGCGTATCTGCGGTGGATCATCGCACACCGACCGATGTCGGACCTGGCCTCGACGCAGGCACCAGCGGTTGCGAGCCGCGTCTCAGAACTCGAAGAGCGAGTCAAACTCCTCGAGCGGCAACTCGACCTCGACACCCCGACGAACCCCGAGGCGGACCTCGGCGGTGCGTCGAGCAGTGGCGCCAGCCTGGACGCGGCGAGCGGTACCACTCCCGAAAGCGGTGCCGACGACGGTGCGAGTCTCGCAGGCGGGTTCGAATCGAAAGTCGAGTCCGCCGAGATGGACGACCCGCAAGGAGCGACCGGCGAGCCAGAAGAGGGCGCGGAAGACGACGACATCGCGGACGCGATCGGCGACATCTCACTCGACGACGACGAGTAGCAAACCGAAGTAGCCAGCGTCCCCGCGAACGAAGGGAGCAGGGGTAATTATCGAGGGAATTAGCCCGTGAACTGGTGGTACTCCATTCCCTTGTGTTTCATCTCGTTGTGGCGGCGTTCGAGGAACGAGTAGACCGAGCCGTGGGGCGCGCCGTCGAGGATCATCTCGGCGGCCTCGCGCACGGTGTCGACCTGTTCGGGTTGGCCGATGATCCCGAGCGTCGAGCCGTAGATGACGACCGCAGCACCGGACAGTTCCGCCATGAGTTCCCGGGTGCGACCGTCCTCGCCGATGAGGCGACCCTTGTTCCGACGGAGGTCCTTCTCGTTGCGCGAGGCGGCTTTGATGTCGATGATGTCGAACATCATCATCTCGTCGTCCAGCAGCGCCAGGGCTTCCTCGGGCGCGAATCCACGGCCGATGGCCTTCACGATGTCCGGCCCTTTGAGCCCCGTGATGGGATCCCCGACCGTCTCGACGCGAACCTGACCGGTCTCGCTGTCGATGTCGAGTCGGACCTCCGCGCGCTCTTCGATCTCACGCATCGTCTCTCCCCCTTCGCCGATGAGCACGCCGATGCGGTCCTGCGGAATCTTCACATGTTGCATAAATATACTGCAGGCTACGTGGTCGCGCCGTTTTAAGCCTTCGCACGTGACGAATATCGAGTCGGCAGAAGGCAGTTCCGACGAGGGAATCGCCATCGCTGACGGACGTGGACGGCCGCCAGGGACGTTGCATATCTCGGCCGGTCGCTTAAGCCCGGGAACGTTGACACCGAAGGTACGATGGAACGTAACTGGGAGACCGCGAGCGCGACAGGAGAGCGGCGATGACTGCGGTCGGCTTCGCGCTGTCGAGCGAACTGTACGGACCCAACGAACTCGTCGAACAGGCGGTCCGGGCCGAAGAGGCCGGGTTCGACTTCGTCGCGGTCTCGGACCACTACCATCCGTGGCTCCCGGTCCAGGGCGAGAGCCCGTTCGTCTGGACGACCCTCGGCGGCGTCGCACGCGCGACCGAGGAGATCGGCATCGGGACGGGCGTGACCTGTCCGTCGATGCGGTACCACCCCGCCAACCTCGCACAGGCCACCGCGACGACCGCGGCGATGAGTGACGGACGCTTTTTCTTCGGCGTCGGCTCCGGGGAGCGGTTGAACGAACACGTCCACGGCGACCACTGGCCACCGATCGTCAAACGGCTCGAAATGCTTCGAGAGGCCGTCTACGTCGTCCGGGCGCTCTGGACCGGCGACGAACTTACCCACGACGGAGAGCACTTCACCGTCGAGAACGCGCAACTGTTCACGCTGCCCGAGGAGCCACCGCCCATCTACGGATCGGCGTACGGTCCCACGGCGGCAGCGACCGTCGCGGAGTTCTCCGACGGGCTGTACACCGTCGGCCCACAGGAACAGACCCTTGCGGCGTACACCGACGCTGGCGGAGAGGGGCCGGCCTACGGCCAGTTGAGCGTCTCCTACGAGGAAACCCGAGAGCAGGCCGTCGACGTCGCCACCGAGCGCTGGCCGAACACGGCACTGCCCGGCGAACTGGGGTCGCAACTATCCACGCCAGCCCACTTCGAGCAGGCCTGTCAGATGGTCTCGAAGGCGGACATCGAAAACGGGAGCCTGGTCACTGACCCGGACCCGGCCACGCACGTCGAGAACGTCGAGAAGTTCGCAGACGCCGGCTTCGATCACGTCGTCGTCCACCAGATCGGAACGGACGTTGCGGGCCTGTTCGAGACCTACGAGAGCGACGTCCTGCCGGCAATCGCGTAGTCACGGGGAGCAGTCGCTCACGACGGGTGAGTGCGACCGAAACAGCGTCTCACTGGGGAACGAGATCGTCGGCGGACACCTTCTCGATGTCGAACTCGCTGTCGAACGCCCGCTTTGCCGCCTGTTCGCGTTTCTCCGTTCGGAACTGGCTGCGGTGAAGCGTCTGTACGTATCTGTGAAGCTCCCGTTTGCTGTCGATCAGGAAATACCCGCTTCGAGTCGCCGCGATCGGGATGCCCTCCTCGTACAGCAGGTACTGCAACACCTCCTTGCCCTCGAAGGAATCCGTCTCCGCGACCCCGAGTCGCCGGTTCAGTTCCTCGGAGGAGATGCTGTTGTCACTCCCGCGATGTTCGGAAAGGATGTCCAGCGCCTGCTCGATGAGATCGCGGTCAATGCGGCTCATGCTGACAGCTACCACATTAAGAATCAAAAACATATTCTCAGGTTACATATAGAAAATCCATTAATATTTGTCAGTCGTGACGGGGTCACAGCCACGTTCGAGAACGGTGAATCGAGAGACAACGACGGCCTCCGAACGGTCGGAGACGCAGTCAGTCGGACGTGTCGTCGGTGACGAACGCGAGCAGGTCCTCGTCGGTCACGTCCATTCCCTGGCGGCGGAAGAACGCGGCGACGTTGTGACAGTCGCGTTCGAGGAACTCGCGGCTGTTGGGGTGATGGACAGTCACGGCCTGGCCGAGGTCGATGACGACCAGTTCCTCGCCGTGGAGGATGACGTTGTACTCCGAGAGGTCGCCGTGGACCAGGCCGGCGTCGTACAGGCGGCGCATGTACTCACGGATGACCTCGTAGGCCGTTTCGGGGTTCTCGACGTGGACCTCGCTGAGGCGTTTGGCCCGCCCGGTGTCGAGGCCGAGCAGTTCCATGACGAGGACGTTCCGCTCGACGGCCATGGGTTCGGGGACGCGGACGCCGGCCTTCCGAGCGCGTGTGAGGTTCGCGAACTCCTTGCGGACCCACGCCTGAACGATCTGTTTCTTGTCGTGACCGATCCCCTCGAACCGGGGGTCGCCGTCGAGATACCCTCGCATGTCCCGGAAGTCCGAGGCGTTGATGCGGTAGACCTTGACGGCGACTTCGGGATTGTCGTCGACGTCGAGCACGTCGGCGGCCGTTTCCCCGCCGAGCGCGGAGTAGACGTTCGCCTCTTTGCCCGTCGAGATGGGACCGCCAAAGGCGTCGATGTAGCCGTCCTGAACGAGTTTGTACAGCGCGGCGAAGGTGGCGTCGTCGAAAACGGAGGCCTCGACCTTGAACTGGTCGGCGTCCTTGATGCGTTTGCGGAATTCGCTGAACTCGCGGTCCCGACGGCGGGCGATGCGATCGGCTTCCGTGTCGGCGACGTCGATCTCTTCCCACTCGTCACCCGGCGAGTCGACGTCCTCGGTGTCGACGAGCTCGAAGGATTCTGTCACGAGAGCGTCCCCCGACTCATGGGCCTGCTCGCCGTCGGTCCAGCGGTCGACCGCCGCCGCGCTGCGGAATCGCGTTCATGCGAGCGCTACTCCTGAATGTGACCCTCCTCCTTGAGCTGGTCGGCTTCCTGCTTGTCGTAGCGCCAGGTGATGTCGGCCTTCTCGTCCTGCCAGTCCCACGGTTCGACGAGGACGACGTCGTCTTCGCGGATCCAGATGCGTTTCTGCATCTTCCCCGGGATGCGAGCGGTTCGTGTCTGCCCGTCCATACAGCGCACGCGGACGCGATTCGCACCGAGCATGTCCAGGACGACGGCGAACACCTCGTCGTCGTCGGGCATGCGGAGGTCCTTCCTGCCCTCGTTGTCACTCATGTGCGGTCCTTCGGTGGGGAGACGGTTTAAGCTTTTCAAGCCTGAACTGCCCGCCAACCCCCTCAGTCCGCGCCCTGGGACTTGACCCACCCGCACTCGGGGCAGGTTTCCACGCCGTTCTCCGCGTCGGTCTCGGCGGCCTCGTCATGGCCGACGGGGTCTCCCTCACGAGCGTCTGAGCGAGCGCGCGCGAGCGGTCAATTCCCCGATTTGCCGCCGATTTCGCCCGTACTGGCGCGTTACCAAGAACCACCCCGATTTCGAGTATAACGTGGCCACCCTGGGTAAACAGGCGTTTGATAAGCCCTACCAAGAGTTTATTACAGAGTATTTACAGCCGTGGTGTTGTATGAAAGCAGCAGTCTTTCACGGGGTGGAGGAGCCGCTCCAGATCGAAGAGGTGGAACCGCCGACAGCCGACGACGACCAGATCGTCGTCGAGACCGAAGCGTGTGGGATCTGCCGCAGCGACTGGCACGCCTGGAAGGGCGACTGGGATCACATGGGCGTCATCCCGATGGACGGCCTCATCTTCGGCCACGAACCGGCCGGCACCGTCGCCGAGGTGGGCGACGACGTCGAACGATTCCGCGAAGGCGACAGCGTCACCGTCCCATTTTGTCTCGGCGACGGCACCTGCGAGCACTGCCGCTCTGGGCACGCCAACGTCTGTGAGCGCCTGATGCCGCTCGGCTTCATCAAACCGGCGCCCGGCGCGTTCGCCGAGCGGTTCCCCGTCCGCGAAGCCGACTTCAACGTCGTCAAACAGCCCGACAGCGTCGACCCCGTCGAGATCGCCGGTCTCGGCTGCCGGTTCGCCACCGCCTTCCACGGGCTCGTCCACCGCGTCGACCTCACCGCCGGCGACTGGGTGGCCGTCCACGGTCTCGGCGGCGTCGGCCTCTCGGCCGTCCACGTCGCGAACGCGCTGGGCGCGAACGTCATCGGCGTCGACATCATCGACGAGAAACTCGACAAGGCCGAAGAGTTGGGCGCCGACGAGACGCTCAACGCCAACGACGTCAAGGACGTTCCCCAGGCAGTCAAGCAGTTCACCGAGTCCTCCAAAGGTGTGGACATCGCCGTGGATGCGCTCGGCGTGCCAGAAACCTGCCAGAACGCCTTTAACTCGCTGGGCAAGACCGGCCAGCACCTCCAGATCGGGATGACCGAAGGCGAGGACGGCGGCCACATCCCCATTCCGATGGACAACCTCGTCTACGACGAACGCGAGATCGTCGGCTCCTACGGCATCCCGCCGAACCAGTACGACGAGATCTTCCGCATGATGGACCGCGGGAAGATCGACCCCGGGAAGATCGTCACCGAGACCGTC
>NZ_JBHUDJ010000002.1:0-32437 GCF_042678165.1 Halorientalis brevis
GGACTTCAAGGGCTCGTTCGGGATGCCCCCGAACCAGTATCAGGAGATCTTCCGCATGATGGAGCAGGATAAGATCGACCCCGGCCGGATCGTCACCGAGACGGTCTCGCTCGAAGAAGTGCCCGACGTCGTCGAGTCCATGGGCGACTACGAGACGGTCGGCATCCCGGTCTGTAACGAGTTCTAACCACTTTTTACTCCCTCGGGTATCCTCGCTCGCAAGCGCTCGCTGCGGGTACCACTCGGTCGCAAAACCTGGACTAAAACGTGCTGCTGGCTCGGTCGCACTGCTCCCTCGCCAGCAGTGAACCGCGCTCGCTCACGCTCGCGCGGATGCCAACCACGACCGCACGACAGCAATAGGTCGCCCACAACCCAATAGTTGTGTCTTGCAGTGCAGTTATCAGTTGTCAGCGAGAATAGCAGACTATGCGCGTTGCCGTCTTCGGCGCTGGCTACGCCGGACTGACCGTCGCCCGGCGGCTCGAACGACACGCTCCCGACGACGTGGAACTCGTCGTCGTCGACGAGTCCGAGTCACATCTCGTCCAGCACGAACTCCACCGCGTCGTGCGCCGCCCATCCCTCGCCGACACGATCACCGTGCCACTGTCGGCGGTCCTCTCCGAGGCCGAGGTCCGCCAGGCGCGCGTGACCGGGATTGACGCCGACGATGGCGTCGCGACCCTCGCACCGGTGGACGGAGACGGCGAGACGACGCTCGAATACGACGTCGGCGCCGTCTGCCTCGGTGCGGAAACCGCCTTTTACGACCTCCCGGGCGTCGAAGACCACGCCACGCCGCTCAAACGACTCGCCGACGCACGGAAGATTCACGACGACACGCTGACCGCTGCCGGGGGCCACGCGGTCGTCGGCGGCGCCGGCCTCTCCGGCGTCCAGGTCGCGGGCGAACTCGCCGCGCTCTCCGCTGCGGAGGGACTCGATCTGGACGTGACCGTCGTCGAGCGCTCCGACAGCGTGGCCTCGGGGTTCGACCCCGCGTTCAGGACGGCGCTCCGCCAGGAACTCGACGCCCGTGACGTGACCGTCGAGACCGGCGTCGGCGTCAAGCGCGCTGACGAGGACGCGGTTCACCTGGCCGACGGGCGAACGCTCCCGGCCGACGTGTTCGTCTGGACCGGGGGCATCCACGGCCCTGCGGCCTTCGAGGGAGACCGGCCCCGCGTCGAATCCGATCTCCAGGTCAGCGACAGTACCTTCGTCGTCGGCGACGCCGGCAAGAGCGACGGCGACGACGGCACCACCGCACCGGCGAGCGCCCAGACGGCGATCCGGCAGGCGCGCGTCACCGCGAAGAACGTCCGGCAGCGCATCGAGGAGGCAACCGACGATAGCACCGAATCGGACGGCGCCGACGACGAGTTGGCCACGTACGAGTACGACTCGCTGGGCTGGGTCGTCAGCGTCGGCGACGGCGCGGTCGCACAGGTCGGCCCGGCCGTCCTGAGCGGCGAGCCCGCGCGGGCTGCCAAGGCCGTGATCGGTGCGGGCCACCTCAGCTCCGTCGGGGCGCTCGGCGACGCGGCCGACCTCGTGGCCGAGGAGTTCGGCTGGCCGACCCACGAGTCGGTCGTCTCGCTCGGCGACCTCCCGATCAAACAGGTGCCGACCGACCCCGGCTCGCCGAGCGAACTCCAGTCGACGCTCGGCGCGACCGGACTCGCTCTCGCGGACGCGTTCGCACCGAGCGACGCCGTCGATCTGACGTTCGTAACCCGGCTCGCCGATCGGCGCTATCCCGGGAGTCCGGTGAACCTGCTCGAACGATCGGTGGTGTCCCCGCTCTCGCTGTTTGGGAGTCAGGACGAGAATCGCTGACCCAACCATGCCGGCACTGAGACACAGTCGGCGCTCGGCGTGATCTGTCCCATTACTTCGTCAGAAGGGCGCGAGCGGTGCGCCCGGATCGTCAGGC
This sequence comes from Halorientalis brevis, assembly GCF_042678165.1. Lineage (GTDB taxonomy): Archaea > Halobacteriota > Halobacteria > Halobacteriales > Haloarculaceae > Halorientalis > Halorientalis brevis. The sequence goes on from NZ_JBHUDJ010000002.1 coordinate 1,940, forward strand.
TTCCGGCGCGTCGCTCTCGTCGTCGGTCTCGGCCGTCTCACGGGTGTCGTCGACAGTGCTCTCCTCGCGGGCTCGTTCGACGGTGTCTTCGAGGTCACCCTGGAGGTCGTCGAAGCGCTCCTGCAGGGTGTCGAGCTGGTCCTGATACCGGTCGAGTTGCTGGACGAACTGGTCGCCGAACTCGTCGGCCTGCTCGTCGATCGTCTCCGAGAGGTCGTCGGCACGTGCTTCGAGTTCGTCCTGGAACTCGTCGTACTGGTCGGCGAGCCGCTCGATGGTGTCGACGGTCTGGTCTTCGAGGTCCTCGTTTACCTCGACGAGGACGTCGAGCTGATCGTCGAGCATATCCAGCGCCTCCTCGACGCTCTCGTCGTAGCGCTCGATGCCGGCCTCGTAGTTCTCGTCGACGGCGTCGATCGTGTCGGCGTGGCGCTCGAGCAGCGTGTCGAACCCGTTGTTGACCGATTCCCGGATGTCGTCGATCGTCTCGTCGTCACCCGAGGCCGTCGATTCGAGCGCATCTAGCAGCTGATTACTGGTGTCCTGGGCGAACTCGATGGTCCGCTGCTGAGCGTCCATCTGAGCGTCGATCGTCCCCCGGATCGTCTCGTTGACGTCCGCCGGTAGTTTCACGGAGAGCGCGACCAGGTTCTGGCCGTGCTTGATTGCGTCGCGCTGGACTCTGAAGATCGCGTCGATCGGTGACGTGTTGTCGCTCATGGTACTGTGTAGTGGCTCCGCGTATTCGACCGGACTACCCCCTCTGCCAGCGGAATGTTCCCTACACCTATATCTTCACCCCAATGTTACTTCTAGCTGGCGGAGTGCCCTCGAAGGAAACAAACCGGCCAGAACAGCCGCTGTACCCGAAGAAACCGAGTACGAGACAAATGTAGTGTTCGGTTGAATTAAGTCAATCGACCGAAAACATCGTCGTATCGAGACTCTGGGGGAGTCGACGTGGTAACAGACGAGGGTTCGAGACAGACAGGAACGGGGGAACAGGGACGATCACTTGTGGGGCCGCTGGCGGCGTCGAGCGCTCCTGGGGGGTCGTGGAACCGGACGGCGACTGAGCCAGGATACTGATGAGCGAGGTGCTACCCGTCGAACTGGGGCTGTTCGCCGTCCTGGGGAGTGGCTTGTCAGTCAGCCACCTGCTCGCGGGACCGGTGAGTCTGCCCGGCGACCTCGCATCGATCGTGCCGTCCGGAATCAACTGGAGTCTGGTGCTGATCCCGCCGATCACGGGGATCATCGGCTACGTCACGAACTGGGTGGGGATCAGACTGCTCTTCCACCCGGTTGATTTCTTCGGCGTCAAAGTGCCCGGAATGCAGCAGGTGGCGTCGCTGCTCCCGACGAAGATCCAGCAGATTCCGGGCGTCCGGGAGGGGAAACTGGGCTGGCAGGGAATCGTCCCCTCGCGGGCGGCGAAGATGGGGAGCCTCGCCGCCGACAACGGCGTCACGAAGATCGCGAGTCAGAAGGAGTTCTACGAGCAGTTCGATCCCGAGACCATCGCCGAGCACGTCGTCGCGGCGGCCAGCGACGACATCCACCGACTCGTCGACGACATCATCCGACGCGAGCACCCGCAGTTGTGGCGCGACGCACCGCCAGCGGTTCGCGAGATGATCCACTCGCGCGTCGAGTCCTCGATGCCGGCGGTGGTCGATCGGGTGTTCCACGACATCGGCGAGAACATCGACGACCTGATGGACATGAAGATGATGATGGTCAACAAGCTGGGGAACGACCCCGAGTTGCTCAACAAGATGTTCCTGGAGATCGGCGACCGGGAACTGAAGTTCCTCATCAACTCTGGCTTTTTTCTGGGGACGTTCCTGGGGATCTTCTCGATCCCGTTGTTCATCTACATCGGTGAGTGGTGGGTGTTGCCCGTCGCGGGCACCCTGGTCGGGTACTTCACCAACTTCATCGCCATCAAGGCGATCTTCAACCCGAAACAGCCGGTCAAGGTCGGCCCGTTCACCGTCCAGGGGCTGTTCATCAAGCGCCAGAACGAGGCCGCGGAGACGTACTCGGAACTCGTCGCCGGCGAGATCGTCACCGTCGGCAACATCGCCGAGAACATGCTGAACGGCTCGAAGTCCGACCGGACCCGCAAGATGATCACGGACGCGCTCCGCCCGGCAGTCGACGAGGCGGTCGGCGTCGCCGGCCCGCTCGTGCGCGTCACCACCGGGGACCGCGAGTACGAGGCCATCCGCGAATCGTTCGCCAACGAGACGATCGAGTACGCATTCGAGCCGCTCAAGGACCCCACGTTCAACCGCAGACGGAGCGGCCCGGTCCAGGAACTGATCGCCAGGCGCATGAAGGAACTCCCGCCCGAGGACTACTGCGTGATGCTCCGGTCGGCGTTCAAAGAAGACGAGTGGCTCCTGATCGGCATCGGTGCGGTCCTCGGGTTCGTGGCGGGCTGGATCCAGCTGCTCGTCGTGACTGCGCTGTGAGCGTGTTAGAACGGTGAGAGCGTTTGGACTGTCAGGGCAGCCTGTCGCGTGACGCACTTCTGGACGGTGACTGGCTGTCGGATCGACTCGTCGAGCAGGAAGTTGACGAAGGATTCACCCTCGTGTTCGATGAGGAACTCGGTGTCGACGTCGGCGGCGATGTCACAGAGCAACTGTAGCTCCGCCGTGTACGGGATCTTCAGCAACTCGTTGCCGATTATCTCCAGGTCGCCGCTGATCACGGCGGACGTGGCCGGTCGACCCGCGATGATCGATTGCCACGTGTGCGCGGACGCACGGAAGGCCGTCCCGACCTCGCGATCCCCTGGCCCGTCGACCAGGGCCAGCTCCGTGCAGTCGCCGTCCTCCAGTTCGACGTACACGTAGATCGTCCCCTCGACCACGTCGCGTTCCGTCTGCTCGAGCAGGTTCCGCAACGTCGCCGGCAGCGACGACCTGATCGACTCGTCGATGAGGTCGGTCGCCTCGTCGATGGACACGTCTTCGAGTCCTTCCCGCGCCGAGGGCGGCAGTTCACTGAGAACCTCATCGGAGAGGTCGCCGAGTGTGATAGTAGCGAGGTTCAGATCAGTGATGACGAGCAGCAGGTTCTCGTCGAATTCGAACCCGTCCAGTTCCGAACTCTCGTTGATCAACCGCTGATATTCGTCCAGCCACTCTTCGGAGGGATACAGGACCATGGAGATCAACTCGACTCTGTTTACCACGTCCAGTACAAAAGCACAATGCCGGCAGGCGCAAACTTCAGGGCGCATCCTACCAGTGTGAGTATGTAAGAATGTTCTGGTCAAACAACCCGAGACGCCAGCCGCAGACGCGACTGGTCGCAGTCTGTAGAACGGAGATCGACGTCCGCGTTCGGGCGACTGTTGGGAAGTTGGTACTGCAACTCTGCGTCTAGGGTTTGCAAACGGCGGATTGCAGACGCGAACCGACGATCACGGTGGGAGACAGCGGGAAAAACAGCGAACTGGCGACGCTTGGGACTGGCCGATTGCTCAGCGGTTGCGCCCGAGTTCCTCGTGGCTGGTGACCCAGTCCGAGGCGGAGATCGCCGAAGCGAGCGAGAGTTCGCCGGCGAGGACGACGCCAGCAGCGATCTCGGCGAACTTGTTGACGTTGCCGGGGCCGTCACAGTCCAGGATCTCCAGGCCCTCGTTCTGGGTCGGCAGGCCCGTCCCGCCGCCGTAGGTCGCGACAATGAGCGAGGGGATCGTCACGGAGACGTGCAGCGAGTTGTCGTCGAGCAGCGTGGTGTTGACCATCGCCGCGTGGGACTCGGCGACGTTCGCCTCGTCCTGGCCGGTCGCGATGAACAGCGACGCCAGCCCGTTGGCCGGATGGGCGCCGTTCGTCGTGTTGCCGGCGAAGAAGGAACCGAGCGTCCCGACTTTGCCGTGGTGGTGGATGCTCTCCGGATCGGCACCGAGGTGGTGGACCAGCACTTCCTCGGGCAGGGTCACTTCCGCGGTCACGCGCTTGCCGCGGGTCATCAGGTCGTTGACCTTGGAGGCCTTCTTGTCGGTCGAGAAGTTGCCGTCGAGATAGAAGTTCTCGACGTAGCCGGGGAACTCGCTCAGAATCCAGTTGCAGGCGGCGAAGGTCGCCTTCCCCACCATGTTCATCCCCGCGGCGTCCCCCGTCTTGTAGCCAAAGCGGAGGAACGCGTAGTTGTTGGTCATGTAGTCCTCGATCTCGACGAGTTCGGCGACGCTGGAGGTCTCCTCGGCTTTCTCCTTGATCGTGTCGTAGTGGTCGAACACCCACTCGCGGAAGTCGCGAGCGACGCGTGCGTCCTCGAAGACGAACACCGGCGCGCGGTTCATCTTGTCGTCCGTCACAGTGGTCTTCGCGCCGCCGCTCAGGTTGATCGCCTTCATGCCGCGGCTGTAGGAGGCGACGAGCGTTCCCTCGGTCGTCGCCAGCGGAATCGGGAACTCGCCGTCGGCGTGTTCGCCGTTGACCTTCAGCGGCCCCGCCAGCCCGATCGGCATCTGGGCGACGCCGATGAAGTTCTCGATGTTCCCCTCCAGATCCTCCTCGGGATCGACCGAGTAGTGCGGAATGTGTTCGAGGTCCACGTTGGTCGTCTCCTCGAGGAACTCGTGGCGGTCCTGGATGGCCTCCTCGGTGAAGTTGTTGTCGTCACGGCGCGGAATGCTCGGGATCTCTTCTTCGTCGCGAATGGTGTCCGCGATCGAGAGCGAGAGGTCCCCGAACGGGTGGGCGACGAACTCGATGTCGAGCGTGTGATCGCCGGTCGGCAATTCCATCCCCTCGACGATCACGTAGAGGGTCCGCCCCACCGGGAACGACAGCGGGTTCTCCCCGTCGACCTCGTCGAGTCGGTGGACTGATTCGTCCACCGTCTCCAGCCGAACGCGGTCTTCCGAAATCTCCTCCCCGTTGATCGCAAGGCGGTTGACGCCGGCGAATTCGGCGTCCTGGAGCCTGTTTTTCACCTCGAACTGCAGCCCCTCGTCCGTGTTGGTGATACTCCCGTACGTGTACAATCGCTTCAGTATCTTCTCCGGAACGTCCAGCGAAACGAACCGCCCACTCGATCCGAACAGGTTGGCGTACAGCCTGTTCAGAATCCCACTCTCTGGTCTCGGAATTGCCATACTACTGACGGGCAACTACATGGACATAAAATTTCGTACAGCCGTAACATTCCCGTAATATTTTCGGCCGGTCATTTAATACAGGCGGTTTTATTCCGCGTTGAGCCGTGTGGAAGAACCCACCATGTGTCATAATTCCAAACACGGGGTAGGCCGCGAACCGGGAACATCTCTAGTTGTTGCACTGAGCGTTTACAGGCTTTTATACCGGTTCGTGAATTATACGCTAGTAAATATGATGGGGATCATAGAGGGGTGCCGTCGATGAGCACGTCAGTTCCAGTGTCGATGATCGAGGAAGCGGTGTATCACATCGAGCAGAAACACACGTCCTGGAACATTCAGGCCGAGGTGGAGACGACCGCGACCATCGACATCGACCAGTTGCACGAGGCCGCCAGAACTGCGTGCAAGCATCATCCGATCGTGGGGGCGAAGATGCGGTCGGCCACGATCGCCGACTCGCGGTACGTGTGGGAACTGCCGGACGAGTCCGAAATCGAGGACATCGAGTTCGACATCGAGGTGTTCGACGCCGGGGAGATCACCGTCGAAGAGGCCCAGAACCGGGCGTACTTCCAGAAGTTCGATCTGACCGAAGAGCGGCCGATGCGGGCGCTCGTCCTCCGTGGAGCGGGGATCGACGGCGGCGACCGGCTGCTGGTGAGTTTACACCACTCGGCCGTCGACGGGGTCGGGACGCTGCAGTTCACGCAGGCGGTCTGTCAGGCGTACCGCGGGGAACCGCTCTGGCAGGATTCGGTGTCGTTCGCGGAGTCCCGCGAGTGGCTCGACGACCTCGAACCGTCGTCGATCCTCGACACGTTCAACTTCCTCGACGACGGCATCGACGTGATCGACAAGGTCGCTCGACAGTTACAGAACACCGTGGACGAGCCGGCGCGCATCGCCGAGGACCGCGAGCCCGACGATCCGGACTGGGGCTGGCGGTTCACGCGCCGCGTGCTCGACGACGACGTCACCGACGCGGTCGTCAACGACAGACCGGACGGCGTCTCGGTCAACGACGTGTTCCTGACGGGACTCCACCTGGGGATCGAACGGTGGAACGAGGACCACGGGAAGCGAGCGCGCAAAATCAGCACCATGATGCCGATCAACATCAGGCCCGACGATCACTTCTACTCCGCGTCGGGGATGTACACGATGTTCGAGAGCATCCACACCCGCAAGAAACACCGAGCGGACCCGATGGAGGCCGCACGGGAGATCGCCGAACAGACCAGTCGGGTCAAAGACCGCGACCGGGCGTCTGCGCCGTACAAGCTGATGCGGATGTTCCCCGACGAGGTGCCGCTCGGGATCAAGCAGGAACTCCCGGAACTGCTGCGCGGGCCGGGCCACCGCATCTGGGACACGGCAATGTTGACCAACGTCGGGAAGATTCCGGTGATGCCGTCGCTTTCGGGCGACGACGGCCGGGAGCGGCCGTGGTTCACGCCGCCCGTCTGGAAGGGGACGCCGGTCGGCGTCGGCGTCGCGACCTACGGCGGGCAGGTGACGTTCACCTTCCGCCACCGGCGCGAAGTGCTCGGGCAGGACGCCGCCGAGCGGTTCTCCGATTACTTCCTCGACGGGATCGCCGAGGCGATCGACGCCGCATAGACGGCCTGAACGCGTTCGAGCGCGTCACAGGCCTACTCCGCGGTCTCGTCGTCGGTCGTCGACGCCAGTTCGTCGACGCCGTCCGGGAAGAACGGGAACACGGAGCCGTCGGTGGCGCGGGCGTCGAGCGCCGTCAACACCTGCAGATGCTGCCGTGCCTCGGCGAGGCCCTCGCCGGCGTCGATCTCGCCCCAGGTCCCGAAATCGTACAGCAGTTCGTCGCGGTGTCGTCGTGCGATCTGCATCTGTTCGACCGTCTCGTCGTCGACGTCGGTACACCGCTTCAGCAGCTGTTCGCGGTCGGACTGGGGCAGCCGCCAGAGCCACCGGCCGGTATCGGTCGTCCGCTTGTGCCCGTCCACGACGAGTTCGTCGTGAATGATCCGCAGCGAGTAGCTCTCGACGAGCATCTGGGCCAGCGTGTGGAACCAGACGCGATACGTCGTCGCCGTGACGCCGGTGAACTTCTCGATCGTGAACCAGGGCGCGTCGAAGACCGCCGTGTCGAGCAGTTGCTGCCACGTGTCGACTGGCGAGTCGCTCGAGAGACCGAGCAACACGGCGTAGAGCTGCCTGACCGCGCGTTTCGTGCCCTCCTCGGGCGACGCCGTGCCGCCGCTGCGACCGCGGAGCAGCGCGACCGGCGACAGCGGAAACATGGCCGCGGCGTCGGCCTCGTCCCCCGGCGTGAACCCTTCGAGCAGTGTCAGCAACGGCGTGAGCGGAGTAGTGTCGTTCCCCATCGTCGTTCCCCGTGTGAGCGATTGTCAGTCAACGTCCGTCATTCTGTCGCTCGTAGGTCAATACTGCGGGAACCGGACGGTCGCCGCGATGACGGGGACGAACCCCATTAAAGAACCGAGTGTGCGAGGGGCAATCGAGAAGCCGGTCGCTGGCCACGGAAGAGTATGGCAATCACACTGCCGAGCGACGGACAGGAATGGATCGACGAGTGGGCCAACCAGCTCAACGAGAGCGAGGCGTACAGCGACGCCGGCCAGGGGTGGGGCGTCGACTTCAACGGCGTGTTCCTCTTCGACATTCAGCCCGACGACGTCTACGACGGCGAGAACCTGAAGTTCAAAATCGACGTGGAAGACGGCACCTGCCACGAGGCAGAACAGATCGAGGACGAAGACGAGGTCGACTGGGGCTTCGCCTATCGCGGCCCGTACTCGAACTGGAAGGGCATGATCCGGGGCGACATCGGCGCCATCGACGGCCTGATGAGCGGCAAGTTCGACCTCGACGGCGACATGCAGAAGGTCCTGCAGTATTCGGACGCCGCGACCGTGATGACCGAGAACGCCGCCGAGATCGACACCGAGTTCGAGTACTGATCTCGCCACACCGCACGGACGGCCCAGACTGGTGCCGGGCGACGCCGCTGGTTCCGACGTGTGACCCGTCAGCGACAGCGCCGCCGCAACCCCGGTCCAAGAGACAGACGCATGGCAAAAACAACCACACCGAAGCGGTTTCTCAGTTTTTAAGTCGTCCGCTGAGACAGAGGTTCGTATGTTGGACAAACTGGGCGTCGCCGGACTGCTGGGGTTTCTGCTCTTGCTCGGAGGGATCGCCCTCCTCGCGTACATCGACCTGCTCATCGCCGCCGGCGTCGCGTTCGTCGTCGCCGGCCTCGGCCTCGTGATCTACGGACTGGTCTCGGGGTTCCTGGGGTCGCTCGGCATGGGCCAGATGATGTAAGCGGACTCGATCGCCGAACCGCACAAAAACCCGAACCCTGCTTTTTCGTCGCCGTTCGCGTCGGCCGTCAGTCAGCGCCCTGGTGTGGGACGTAGCAGCAGCGCTCGCATCGGTGATAGTCGTAAACGGTCGTCATCGTGGCGTCGCAGTTGGGGCAGTTCACGTGTCGCTACTCACTGCCTCGACGAACATGAGCATTATCTCGGGTTCGAGTAGATTACCCGACCGCTGAGATGTAGGAATGTAGAGAAGACGGAATAGCGCCGGAAAACCGAGAAGTGCGGCAGCGCCGAGGGAATCAATGTCCCGACTCGGCACCGCGGTCGGAGGCGCGATGCTCGCTGATGAGCCGGTCGACCATCTGTTCGTTTTGCTGTTTGACGCGTTCCTCGGCCCGCTCGTGCCAGTCCTCGATGGCGGCTTCGACCTCACTCTCGCGAGCGACGGCGAGTTCGTCGACCTCCTGGATCGTCACGTCCGCGGCCGGCCCGACGGGGACGTCGTGCTCGAAGAGCAGGTCGTCGGCCATCTCCGAGAGGCCGCCGTCTTTCAGGACGACCCTGGGGTTCACGTCGGCGAGTTTCTGGGCGGTCGATCGCCCGGCGCCGCTGGCGTCACGGAGGTAGATCACGTCGCCCTCGGCCAGCCCGTACTGCTCGTCGGCGTGCTCGATGGCGCCCTTCGTGAACTTCTCGATCACCTTCACCGGGACGAGGTCCTGCTGTTTCTCGGAGACGTCGGCGAAGTTCGAGTGATCGAGCTTCCAGAGGGCTTTGAGCCGTTCGAGTTTGTCCGCCAGTTCCTCGACGTTCTCGCGTTCGGTTTCGAGTTCGCGTTCGAGCCGCTCGTTCTCCCGTTCGAGCCGCGTGACTTCGCGACGTTCGCGAGCCTTCTGGCGCTCGCGCTGGCGCTCGGCGGTGAGTTCCTGCTCGTACTCCTCGATCTGTTCGTCCTTCCGGGCGATCGTCTCTTTCAGGTTCTCGGCGTGGGACTCCAGCCGATCGACGCGGGCCTTGAGGCGCTTGATCTGCTTTTCCTCGGCGGTGAGTTCCCGCTCGGTGTGTTCGGTCTCTTCTTCGGGTTCGTCCTCGTCGGTTTCGAGGTCCCGGAGCACGGATTCGACCGATTCCTCGTTGGTGACGACGCGTGCGAGCACCTCGCCGAGGTCCTGTCGCGGCGGGACCTTCTCGGCGACGCGGTCGAACTGGTCCTCGTGGGCGTCGAACGCGTACAGTGCGGCCGCGAGCGCGTCGCGTTCGTGATCGTTGTCGTAGCTCGCCTCGCGGGTCCGGTGTTTCTTCTCGTCGACCGGGAGGTCCGCGTGGGGTGCCCAGCCGGCGGCCTCGAAGCTCCGTCGGAACTGCTCGACGGTCTCGGGCATCGGCGTCACGTCCGCCGCGACGATGATCGGACGGCCGCGCTCGATGAGCCACTCGATGACGTCGGCCGTGTCGCCGGTGCGGGTGCTCATCACGTCCAGTACTGTGCCGTCGAGGCCGACGACGGCCGCCGCCGTGGTCGTTCCGGGGTCGATGCCCACCAGAACGTGGTCCCGGCGCTTGACCAGCGGCTGGAACTCGACGCCGTCGCGCCGTTCGCGTTCGATCTCGATCCTGACGTCCCCCGACCGTTCGGTCGAGACCGGGATGTCCGACGGGCGGCCTTCGACCTCGAAGACGGCGTTGGCGAACCCGCCGTACTTCTCGGTCACGTCGCGTTCGTAGTCCAGCGAGGCGTCGTCGAGTTCGCTGGCCACCTCGCGGGCGCGCTTCTTGACCGCGCCGTGGATGCGTCGGGTAAAGCGGTCCTCGGACCAGCCGCCCTTGCCGGTCGAACGGCCGCGAGAGACTTTCACGCGCGTCGTGTTGGTGAAAGCAGTCACCTCCTGGCCGACGTTCACCGCGGCGAGGCGAGCGGCTGCTTCCGCCTCTTTCATGGGGTCTTTCCCGTAGGGGACGCCGTGGCGGGAGGCGACCCGGGAGAGCGGTTCCGGGCGCTCGGCACCGGTCACCTGAACCAGCGTCGTCTCGTCGGGCAACTCACGAAGGAAATGGACGAGTGCGTCCTTGTCCTCGGCGAGTTCGTACATGTTGTCGGTCGCGAGCATCGCGGGTTCCTCGCGATCGACGAGTCGGCGGAGTTTCCGTCGCGAGACCACGTCGCGGTCCAGCGACTCCCCGTCGAAGGCCACGAGTGCGTACGACACGTCCCCCCGGACGTCCCCACTCTGTACGTCCACCCCGAAGACGACTTTATCAAGGGCGCTCGTGCGGGCGTTCACACCTCGGGCTAGGGACCTGTTCCGTATAAGTTTCGTGGGGGACCCGGTGACTGGTTTCGAAGGACGGCGCTCCCGAACGAGGGAAATATTTAACTCGGTGTGTAAAAGATACTTTACTGTAAAGGACGCTTTACGGAAAGTGATCTTGACATGGAACACGTGCCATCCACTCACTCGGAGTCCACGTACCGCCGGTCGTACATCGGGAGTTGGCTCGCCGGAACGGTCGCGTTCGCGGGGCTGATCGTCGCCGGCTATCCCGTCGTGGGTGCAGTCGCATTCGGCGTGGCGGCGCTCGTCGCGATCAACCTCCAGCGCGGCTACGAGGGACCGCTGTTCGACGAGCGCGACGAGGACATCGTTAAAGAGGCGAGCGCCAACACCATCTCGATCTTCGGTGTCACGTCGGCGGTGGTCTTCCCGACGATGACGGCCCTCACCGCACTGGGCATGTTCGAGTGGCCCTGGTGGCTGACGCCCATCGCGTGGTTCGTGACCGCTCTGTACCTGGTGTGGGGCCTCAACCTCCTCCTCGCGAGGCGGTAGCCGTGGACAACGACTTGCCTGCGCTACGCGAGGACAACGGTGAGAGCCAGGCCGACCTCGCGGCCGCCGTCGACGTCACTCGCCAGACGATCAACGCCATCGAGCGCGACCGCTACGATCCGTCGCTGGAACTGGCCTTCGCCCTCGCAGCTCACTACGACCGATCGATCGAGGAGATTTTCCACTGGTCGCGCGCCGAGGACTGACCTCAGAGCAGTTCGGTGATCTCGTCGGCGACGTCGTTCAGTTCCTCGCGGGCCACCCGCGACTGCTCGGCTGCGAGAGTGACGTCGTCGTCTTCGGTGCGAGGAATCACGTGCAGGTGGACGTGGAACACCTCCTGGCCGGCGGCTTCCCCGTCGGCGAGAAAGAGGTTGACGCCGTCCGTCGGTACGCTCGACGTCCGGAGCGCGGCCGCGACCTTCTGCGCGACGGCGAACATGCGCCCGCCGGTCGCCGGGACGAGCCCCGCCAGCCCCTGGGAGTGCTCGCGCGGGATCACCAACACGTGTCCCTCGTTGATCGGGTTGAGATCCATGAACGCCATCGTTTCCGGGCCGTCGTAGACGACGCTCGCCGGTCCGTCGCCGGCCGCGATCGAACAGAACGGACAGTCGGTCATACACATCGGTCGAGCTACACGACCAAAACTCCCGGTGCTGCGCACCCGCGCTCGACAGTTGAAACGGCCGCACATGTTTTTGTGACAGAACGAGAATGTCGGCCAGATGGTCGCACGCACCGAGCCGACGCTGTGGCTGGCACTCGTGGCGTTTCTCGGAGCGGCGATCGCAGGCGTGCTCGGAATCCTGTTCTGGCGCCGTCGCGATCAGGCCGGCGCACGGTGGTTAGGGATCCAGATGGGTGCGACGACACTCTGGCTCGTCGGCTTCGGACTCGAACTGGCGAGCCCGACGGTGGGAGCGGCGCTCCTGTGGTTCCGCGTCGAGATCATCGGGCTCGCCTGGATTCCGGTCACCTGGTACGCGTTCGTCGCCGAGTACACCGACGCAGAGAACCCGATGGCCGCGCGAACGATCGTGCTCCTTTCGCTGCTCCCGCTGGCGAACGTTCCGATGATTCTGACGAACGGCGCCGTCCACACGCTCTCCTGGACCGCACCACAGTTGGTCGAGAGCGGGCCGTTCGTCCTCCTGTCGGTCGAACACGGCCCGGTCTGGTGGCTCAACGTCGGCTACAGCTACCTCGTCATCTCACTGGCGTTCGTGCGCTTGCTCCGCCATCGGAAACGGTCGGTCCACCGCTACCGCCGCCAGACGGATCTCGTTCTGCTCGCGGCGATCCCGCCCGGCGTCCTCAACGGCCTGTATTACGCCGGAGTGCTGCCGTGGCCGGCGCTCGATCCCACGCCGTTTGCCTTCGTGTTTTCCGGTCTCGTCATCTTCTGGGCGCTGTTTCGGTACGATCTGCTCGATCTGGCTCCCATCGCCCGGCGCTCGGTCGTCGAGAACATGGACGACGGCATGCTCGTCCTCTCGCCCGACCGGCGGCTCATCGACGCCAACCCCGCCGCACAGCGCCTCCTCGCCGACGACGACCCGATCGGATCGCCGATCGAGACGAGCTTTCCCGAACTGGATTCGTTACTCGGGCCGCTCCCGGACCCGACTGCCGGCAACACGCCGCTGAGCGGCCACGCCGGGTCGGGCGGCCGACGGACCCTCGAACTCGGGACGGACTCGCTCACACTCCAGCGGAACGGGGGCCAGCGCGTCTTCGACGTGAAAGTCACCGGCCTGCACGACCGAAACGGGGCAGTCACGGGCTGGACCGTCGTTCTCCACGACGTCACCGCACGGAAGCGCCGCGAGGAGACGCTCACGGGACTGCAAGGGACGGCCCAGGAGATGATGCGTCCCGAGACAGTCGACGGCGTCTGCGAACACGTCGTGACCGCGGCTCGTGACGTCGTCGACCTCGAACACGTGGCGATCCACCTGCGACGGGACGACGACACGCTCCAGCCGGTCGCGTACACCGACGACGTGCGGGAGTTGTACGAGACGCCGCCGTCGTTCGACATCGGCGAGGGGTTGCAGGGAACCGCTTACGAACGCGGTGAGACGGTCGTCGTCGACGGCGACCGGCCAGCCGACGCCGCCCGTGATCTCGACACCAGCATCGAGAGCGCGCTCGTCACCCCACTCGGCGAGTACGGCGTGTTCGGTGCCGGATCGACGACCCGGACGTCGCTCGACGACGAAACGATCCACTTCGCGGAGGTGCTCGCCGCCACCGCGACGACCGCCATCGCTCGAGCAGACCGCGAGGAGACGGTCCGAGAGCGCGAACGCGAACTCCGGCAGCAAAACGACCGGCTCGAGGAGTTCGCGAACGTCGTCTCCCACGACCTGCGGAACCCGCTGACCGTCGCGTCCGGCCACGTCGAACAGATCGACGACGACGCGCACGCCGACGCGATCGAGCAGGCACTCGGACGGATGGAGGAGATCATCGACGACGTGCTCACGCTCGCTCGACAGGGAGAGCCAGTCCGGAACCCCGACTCCGTCTCGCTGGCCACCGTCGCCGAGGACGCCTGGGAGCTGGCCGACACCAGCGGTGGGGCGCTCTCGGTCGCTGCCGATCTGCAGTTGCTGGCCGACGAGAGTCGGTTGCAACAACTGCTGGAGAACCTCTTTCGCAACTCGGTGGACCACGGCGGTGCCGACGTCTCGGTGAGCGTCGGTCCCGTCACCGGCGCGCCGACCGGCTTCTACGTCGCGGACGACGGGCCCGGCATCCCGGTCGAGGAGCGCGATCGCATCTTCGAGTCGGGCGTTTCCACCGCACAGGACGGCACCGGCTTCGGCCTGGCGATCGTCCGCCAGGTCGTCGAGGACCACGGCTGGGCGATCACGGCGACAGAGAGCGAGTCCGGGGGCGCGCGCTTCGAGATCACTGGCGTCTCGCGGGCCGCTGCCGAACACGTCGATGGCGGCGCGAGCCGGTCGAACTAATCCTCGACGTCGGGGAAGGGAACGTCCAGTTCGTCGCCGTCGTCGGGGAGGAAGGCACGCTCGCCCTCGAAGACCTCGCGAGCCTCCTGTTCTAACCGGTGGGACTGCCCGGCGTAACGCGTCGAGACGTGCGTCAGCGCCAGGCGTTTCGCCCCGGCACGGTTGGCGATCTCAGCGGCCTGCTTCGCCGTGGTGTGGCCGGTCTGGCCGGCCCGCTCACGGCGGTCCTCGGCGAAGGTGGCGTCGTGGATCAAGAGATCGGCGTCCTCGGCGGCCTCGACGACGCTCTCGATGGGGCGGGTGTCGCCCGTGTAGACTACCCGTCGCCCGGGACGGGGCGGGCCGACGACCTGTTCGGGTTTGACGATCGTCCCGTCGTCGAGTTCGACCGACTCGCCGTTGTGGAGTTTGCTGTACTCCGGTCCCGGCGAGATGCCGAGTTCGTTCTCCGCTTTCTCGCGGTTGAACCGGCCCTTTCGGTCGTCTTCGACGATGGCGTAGCCGACGGCTGTCGCCCGGTGGTCGACGTCGATGGCGCGGATCTCGAAGTCCTCGCGGTCCAGCGCCACGTCGCCGGGCGACACCTCGTGAATGCGGACCGGAAACGAGGGTTCGTTCCCGGTGAGCGTCACGAGGTCCTCGATGCGCTGACGGGTGCCGGCCGGCGTGTGGATGGCCAGGGGTTCCTCGCGGTCGTTGAAGTCCCAGGTCTGAATGAGTCCGGGAAGCCCGAGGACGTGGTCGCCGTGGAGATGGGTGACGAACACCTGCGAGACGGCGAAGCCGGTGTTGAACCGCATCATCTGGCGCTGCGTGCCCTCGGCAGCGTCGAAGAGGAACCGCTCGCCTTCCCGGCGGACCATCACGGCGCTCGGATTACGCTGGGTCGTCGGGACGGCCCCGCTGGTCCCGAGGAAGGTCACGTGCATACCCCGGTTTCAGCGAGCGACCGGTAAACGGGCTTCGAAAGGCCACCGACGGCGAGGCCGAACCAACGCCGACCACCGCTACTCGCCCGGGAACGGCCACGCCGCTTTTGTACGCAGCGCGCAACGAATTGACGATGAACTCGCGAACGGTCGCACTGATCCTGGTCGCAGGGATGGTCGCACTCGCCGGCTGTTCCGGCGGTCCAGCCAACGGCACCGAGACGTCGGCGAACGACACCGAGACGACCGGCAGCGACGGCGGGGGAACGATGGACAGCGCCGAGTCCACGGGTACCGTCAACTTCTACGTGAGCGACAAGCCCGGCGCACTCGACGACTTCCGGTCGCTGAACGTCACCGTCAGTCGCGTGGGTTTCGAGCGAACGGCGACGACGATGGCGGCGAACGACACGACCGCAGCGAACGAGAGCGACGGCGACGACGGCACCACCGGCGGTTGGGTCGAGTACGCGGTCAACGACACGACGGTCGATCTGACGCGACTGGTCGGCGACAACGCGACGCTCCTCGACTCGTTCGCCGTCCCCAACGGGTCCTACGGGAAGGTGTTCGCGTACGTCAGCGAGGTCAACGGAACGCTAACGGACGGCACGAGCCAGCGGGTCAAGCTCCCGAGCGGCAAGCTCCAGCTCAACAGCCAGTTCACCGTCGGCGCGAACGAATCGGTCGATTTCGTCTTCGACGTCCAGGTCCACGAGGCCGGCAAGAGCGGGAAGTACGTCCTCCAGCCCGTCATCAGCGAGTCGGGCACTGACCGGCAGATCGAGGAAGTCGACGCCAAGGCCGAGAAGGACGACGACGAGTCGACGGGCAACGAGGCGACGGCCACCGAAACGACAACCAACGAGACGGCCTGAGACGGTACCCAACAGGGAACTCATATTTTCTCCTTCGAAGGAACTATTCGAGCGGTGGATTCGTCCGTTCGGGACCAGGGACCGAAATATACAGCAGTGGCGCTCGCCTCGTCGGCCACATGGCGAGAACGGTCGACGAACTGCGGAACGACATCCGGGTGGCGGTGGGACGATACGAGCGCGTCGAGTCGACGGCGTTCACCAAGGAGATGCTCGCGGCGCTCTGCGAGGAAGTGGGGTACGACATCGGTACGGGCAGCCTGCCATCAAAACCACAGATGCGGGCCGGGATTCTCTGGAAACTCGGCGAACTGGAGACGGACGACCCCGACGAAGCACCGCGGGCGTTCCGAAAAGGGGAACTGCAGGCCATCGCCGATTCCCTCGACGCCTAATCGAGACGGCAAATACACCAGAACGTCCGCGCGACCGGAGGGAGCGCGGTTCACCGCCGGAACGAGGCTTCGCCTCGTGGAGGCGGCTTTTTTGGTCCAGATTTTTTGATCGGGGTTGAGCGAGCGTGAGCGAGCGAGGCCCCGGTGAAAAAAGGTGGATTCTTACTATCGGCTGTGCTAGCCGGGGGTGAGATGGACGCCCCCCTCTGGACGACCGAGCACGCGCCGGACATCGACGACCTCCCGCAGCCAGAGGTCCGCGAGTCGCTGTGGGGGGCCGTCGAAGAACCCATGAACCTCGTCGTCCACGGGCCGAAGGGCAGCGGGAAGACCGCCGCCGTCCGGGCGCTCGCCCGGGAGGCCCACTCGGACCCGGACAACGACCTGGTCGAGATCAACGTCTCCGACTTCTTCGGGATGACCAAGAAGGAACTGAGCGAGGACCCGCGCTTCGAGTCCTTTATCACGCCCAAGCGCCGGCGCAACTCCTCGAAGGCGGACCTCATCAATCACGTGCTCAAGGAGTCGGCCAGTTACGCGCCGGTGTCGGGCGAGTACAAGACGGTCCTGCTGGACAACGCCGAAGGCATCCGCGAGGACTTCCAGCAGGCGCTCCGTCGCGTGATGGAGCAGTACTACGAGACCACGCAGTTCGTCATCGCGACGCGCCAGCCCTCGGCGCTCATCCCGCCGATCCGCTCGCGGTGTTTCCCCGTGCCGATGCGCGCTCCCACGCACGAGGAGACGGTCGCGGTCCTGCGCGACGTCGTCGAGGCAGAAGACGCAGACCACGACGACGAGGGCCTGGAGTTCGTCGCCGGCTACGCTGACGGCGACCTCCGGAAGGCGCTCCTCGGCGCCCAGACGACCTACGAGCAGGAGGGCGAGATCACGATGGAGACCGCCTACGCAGCGCTCGGCGAGGTGGGCATCGATCACCGCATCGAGGAGATGCTGGACGACGCCGAGGCCGGCGAGTTCACCGACGCCCGCAAAACGCTCGACGACCTGCTCGTCGAAGAGGGGTTCAGCGGCGAGGAGATCCTCTCGGACGTGCTCCGGGTCGCCGGGTCGCGGTACGACGCCGACCAGATGGCTCGGCTCCACCGCCTGGCCGGCGAGATCGACGTGGACCTGAAGGAAGGGACGAGCGACCGCATTCACGTCAGTCACCTGTTGGCGAACCTCGAGGGCGGCGACCTCGCTCGTCAGTAAACGTCGGCGAACTCGAACCGCGCGCCGCCCTGGTCGGCGTCCGTGACGGTGACCGACCAGCCGTGTGACGTGGCGATCTCTTCGACCATCGCGAGTCCGAGCCCGGTCCCGTCGCTGGCCGTCGAGTGGCCGACCTCGAAGATTCCGTCGCGGTCGGCCGCGGGGATGCCGTCCCCGTCGTCGGCGACGTAGAAGCCGTCACCGCCGTCGAGCAGGCCGACGCGAACGGTGACGGCGGCGTCGCCGTGTTCCACGCTGTTCCGGAAGAGGTTCTCCAGCAACTGAACGAGGCGATCGGCGTCGGCGGTGAGCGACTCGTCGGTCTCGACGACGAGCGTGGCCGCGTCGCTCCCGACGCTCTTCCAGGCTCGCCGGGCGACCGATTCGAGCGAGAGCGGTTCCAGATCGGGTGCCGACTGCTCCTGGCGAGCCATGTCCAGGACGTCGTCGATGAGGCGGTTCATCCGGTGGAGACTCCGTTCGGCCGATTCGAGGTGCGGTTCGGCGTCCTCCCGTTCGCGAGCGGCTTCGAGTCGGGAGAGCGCGACCTGCAGCGGATTGCGCAGGTCGTGGGAAACGAGGCTCGCGAACTGATCGAGGCGTTCGTTCTTGGCTTCGAGTTCCCGTTCGCGCCGTTTGAGGTCCGTGATGTCGTTGATGATGCCGACGTACTTGCGAACGGTCCCGTCCGGGTCACGGACTGGATAGCCGTCGGCTTCCACCCAGCGGAGGTCGCCGTCCGGTCGCTGGACGCGGTACTCCACGTGGTAGCTGTCTGCTTCGTGGTCGGGATCGTGGACGGTCGCAATCCACTCGCGGACGTCCGCGCGGTCGTCCGGGTGGACGAACTCGACGTACGACGCCGGATCGTCACCGAACTCTTCGGCGGACCGGCCGACCAGTTCCTCGAATCCCGGACTGAGATACAGGAGTTGCTCGCCCGCCGCGTCAGTCATCCAGATGACTTCGTGGACGCTGTCGGCGATCTGCCGGAAGCGCTGTTCGCTCTCGGCGAGGTCGCGCTCGCGTTCGATGCGGTCGAGGGCCGTCCGGGCTGTGCCCGCAAGCAGCGCCACGAGTTTCTCGGTCCGATCGTCGAACGCACCGACCTCGCTCGACCCGACCACGAGCACGCCGTGCCCGCCGAGCGGCGCGAAGATCCCCGCCCGCATGTCCGTCTCGTGAGTCTGGATGTGGGGAGAGGTGTGGATGTCGTCGAAGTGCGTGAGCGTGCCAGTAGTGAACACGTGTCCGGTGAGGCTGCTGTCGTCGGACGGGACTGCGGGCAGCGACTCACGCATGAACCCCGTGTCGAGGGACTGCGCGGCGGGTTCGAGCGGACCACCGGGGTCGGGCTGGAGATACACGGCGACGCCGGACAGATCGAAGACCTCCGTGACCGTCTCGACGATGCGGTGGCTCACTTCGGTCTCGGTGACCGCGTCGAAGAGTTGCCGAGAGGCGGCGTGGAGCGACTGGAGCGTGCGCTCGAACCAGCGCCGCTCAGTGACGTCGCGCATGATGACGACGGCGTCGTCGTCGCCGTCGGTGTCGAGCGTGCTGACCTTGATCTCGGCGAATCGGTCGCCGCCGGCCGGCGTCCCGTAGGAGACCTCGATCGTCTCGACGTCCCCGCCGGCCAGTCGGCGGTCGACGGCGTCACCGATAGTCGCTGCCGTCGACGTCGAAAACGCCTCGAGCCGTTCGATCGATTCGTCCAAGACGGCGTCGTGGTCCGTCGCGAACTGCGCGCAGAACGCGTCGTTGACGTACTGCACCTTGTGGCCAGCCGAGAGGACGAGCGTCGGGTCGGGCGTCCCGTCGAACAGCGTCCGGAACCGCTCCCGCGAGCGTTCGAGCCGCCCCGAGAGCTGCTGGGAGAGGTGCCGACGTTCGATCAGGTTCTCCAGCCGTCGGGAAAGGACGGACTTCTCGACCGGGATCGAGACGATCTCGTCGATGACGTACAGCCCGTCGATGTCCGTCCAGGCCTCGGGATCGAGTTGCTCGCTGGGCGGGTCCCGACTGACGAGGACGACCGGCAGAAACACGGGGTGGAGCCGTTCCTTGTGGTCCTGGAGCCACTCGCGATGGCGGGCGAACGAGATCGCGTCGACGAGACAGAGATCGAACGGCTCGCCGTCGGCGTCGGTGCCGACCTGGACGTCGTAGGTGTCCGCGAGCCACTCGGTCAGCAACTCCCGGTTGCGCTCGTCGGCGACGAGCAACCGCACTCGCGGTACGGTCGGCTCGAAGGGGTGCGCCGATTCGTCTCGTCCGTTCATTCCACTCAATCGTCCTCGGTCGGCTCCGGCGTTCCCTGGAGAATGCCGCGGTGGCCGGTGATGGGGTCCCCCACGTGAACGCCGTCGTCAGTAATCTCGAACTCCCGGAGCGTATGCTCGAAGGAACTGACGCGCTTTTTCAAGACACCCGTCGTCTTCCGCAACTCTCCCTGGACCTCGAGATACTGGAGGAAGAGAATGTTGTCGGCGAGGTAGCTGATGCCGGCGTTGGTCACCTGGAAGTCGCCGGTAATCTCGTCGATCTCGTCGACCAGGATGACGGTGACGCCCATGTTCTTCAGGTACCGACACAGCGCGTGGAGTTTCCGGCGGAGCGCCGTCTCTTCGCCCTGGATCGAGAGGGTGTATCCTTTGACGCCGTCGATCATCACGACCTCGGTGTCGCGTTGTTCGACCTCTTCCCGGACCATCTTGGCGAACGCCTCGGGGGACTGGGTCAGCGGCTCGACCTCTTCGATTGCGAGTGACGCGGACTCGGTCATCTCGTTGATGGAAATGCCGATCGACTCGGTCCGATGGGTGAACGTCGACTCGCTCTCCTCGAACAGATAGATGACCGACCGCTCGTCGCGGGTCGCCGTCTGCTCGGCGAACAGCGAGCCGGTAGTCGTCTTCCCCACGCCGGTCGGGCCGCTAATGACGGTGACCGTCCCGCGCTCGATCCCACCGCCGAGAAGCGTGTCGAGGCCCGGGACGCCCGAGGAGATCTGCTCCGATTCGAACTCCTGTGAGTGAGCTTCCGGCACCAGTTCCGGGAACACTTCGAGCCCGTCGCCGTCGACGCGCAGGGAGTGAGTCCCTTTCTGACGGTCGGAGCCACGGAACTTCGGCACCGAGATCGTGCGCCGGCCGTCGTCGTTGTCGAGTTCGAGAATGCCGTCCGAGAGGAACTGGAGGTCGACGTCGGACGACGACGGCGTCTGCTGGGTCGTGTACAGCACCGTCGCGCCGCGTTCTTTGAGATAGCGCATGAACGCGAGCACCTGCTTGCGGAACTGATACTCGTCGGGCGCAAGATAGCGGAGTTGGGTCAGCGGATCGACGAACACCCGGTCGGGCTGGACGTCGTCGACGCGGTCGATGATCTCCTCGGTCACCGGCCTCTGCTCGACCTCGCTCGGCGAGAACATCTCGTAGGACTGGTCGGCCACGAAGAAGTCGGACTCCGGCGAGAGATCGAGCATCTCCACGTCTCCGAGGTCGAACCCGAGCGTCGCTGCGTTCTTTCGAACGTCATCCGATGACTCCTCGAGATTGATGAGCAGCGACGTCTCGTCGTCGCCGCCAGCAGTCAGAAAATGGAATCCCAGAATCGACTTTCCCGTCCCGGGAGCACCACGAACGAGATAGTTCCGTCCTTTGACAAACCCACCGCGAAGAACACCGTCGAGCCCCGGAACACCCGACGAAACGCGGTCGAGAGAATTGTCAATCATCTTCCGTACCGGTACGAAACGCGCGGTCTTGTATGTTCCCCCGTAGTTCCAGAATTTGAGATTATCTGCCAATATGAGGGGGTGGTTGCCGTCCGAGTGGCGTTACGGTGGACGAGTGAGCACCAGGACGTGCCTGGTGAGCGACCGATGGACGCGCCGCTCGAACCGGTCAGTGATCGTCCAGCCAGCGTCTCGCGCCGCCTCCGCCCAGGAGCGATCGGCCACGACGACCGCTCGCGGTGCCACGCGACGGGCTTCGGCGAGTGCGCCAGCCACCAGCGCGTCCAGGTCGCGATTGGCGATCTTCGACTGCCGGCCGTAGGGTGCGTCGAAGACGACCGCGTCGACGCCGTCGTCGGGGAGGGGGAGCGCCGTGGCGTCCCCCTGCATCGTGTCGAACGAGCCGGGGTCGGGAAGTCCCTCGTGGGGCTCCCCGCCGAGCAGGTGGGCGAGGTTCTCTCTGGCTCCGTGAGCCATCTTGGTCTGTGCGTCGACGCCGAGCACGTCGGCCCCGACCAGGCCAGCCTCCGCGAGCACCCCGCCGGTGCCGCACATCGGGTCCACGACCAGGCGGCCGGGACGGGCGCCCGCGACGTTGGCGAGCGCGCGCGCCAGCAGCGGGTCCATGCTCCCCGGTTGGAAGAACGGACGATCGGTCGGTTGGCGGGTCCCGAAGTCGCGGACGCTCTCGACGGCGAGCCAGCCCAGCGCGCACGTGCCCCCGTCGTCAGCGCGCGAGAACACCGCCTGTAACACGTGGTCGGGCTCGTCCAGATCCACGGCGAACCCGCGGTCGACGAGCACCTGGCCGAGTTCCCGCTCGACCGTCTGGGTGTCGATGCCAGTCAGGCCGCGGACGTCACGTGCGCGGACGGCGACCGATCCGGTGCGGTCGAAACTCGTCGCGTCGAGGAGCGCGCGTGCGCTCTCGACGTCCGGCTCCGTCTGCCCGAGGAGGTCGCTGGCGCGGTGCGTGTACGCCAGGCCGCGGACGCGCTCGGAGATGCCCCGTGCCGTGGCGAGACCTGGGGCGACGACGGAGACGTCCGTCGCTGCGCTCGCTGCCTCCCGCGCAGCGAACGCGTCGTCCTCACCAGCGAGTTCCAGGAGGTACACGCCCGCAGATGGCCGCCTGATCCGTATAACCCTCCCGGTCTCCCGCCCGAACGACCCCCCTGATAAACCCGGCCAACGCTGCCGGAAGCACCATACGATTTCCGACATATCAGTGAGAGGTATCAACCTTTATAAGCCTTAAATACGTGCTTTAAGTCGAGACATGGTTGACCCCAAGGAAACAATCAATATTGAGAACGTCGTCGCCTCGACGGGTATCGGTCAAGAACTCGATCTCCAGAGCGTGGCCATGGACCTCGAGGGGGCGGACTACGATCCCGAGCAGTTCCCAGGACTGGTGTACCGGACCCAGGAACCCAAGTCTGCGGCACTCATCTTCCGGTCGGGCAAGATCGTCTGTACGGGGGCAAAGAGCACGGACGACGTCCACGAGAGCCTGCGGATCGTCTTCGACAAGCTGCGCGATCTGAACATCCAGGTCGACGAGGACCCCGAGATCGTCGTCCAGAACATCGTCACCTCGGCCGACCTCGGTCGCAACCTCAACCTCAACGCCATCGCCATCGGGCTCGGCCTCGAGAACATCGAGTACGAACCCGAGCAGTTCCCGGGACTGGTGTACCGACTCGACGAACCCGACGTCGTCGCGCTCCTGTTCGGCTCCGGGAAGCTCGTCATCACGGGCGGCAAGCAGCCCGAGGACGCGAAAGAGGCCGTCGACAAGATCGTCTCGCGACTGGAAGAGCTGGGCCTGCTCGAAGGCTGACGCCCGCGCCCGAATCCAGTAACGCAGGCTACATACCGCGGCAGGACCAACCACCGGTATGTTTCCGTTGCAGGCCGACGTGACGGGTGGCGGCCCGCTGGCCATCGTGGTGACCTTCTTCATCGTCGCCGCCTTCTACGCGTTCACGCTTCATCTCGCCGCCGTCTTCTTCATCGGCGAGGTCAAGAGTCAGCGCGCGGCGTACGTCTCACCAGCGCCGACGATCGTCTCGCTGTTGCTCCAGCGCTACGGCGTCGATAGCGGCATCGTCTCGCCGGGCATCGGCGTCCTCGTCACCCTCGTCGCCACGTTCGTCGCCGACGCCATCGCCATCAGCTACGTCTACCGGCTCCGGTGGTCGTCGGCCGTCCCGCTAGCGGTTCTGCACTTCGCGTTCGCCGCCATCATGGGTATTGCCCTCAACGGTATTTTCGGGTTCGTCTAACGTCCAACCGCCCCCATACGTTTATCATCTGACAGACACAAGGGATGAAGAACCCGCGATGGTGTACCAGTGGCTGACGCTGGCCGGGACGCTGATCTCGCTGGCGCTCGCGCTCGTCGCCTGGCGAGCGCGGCCCAAACCCGGAGCCACGCCGCTGGTCGTGTTGATGGTCGCGATGGGACTCTGAAACCTCACACAGTTCCTCGCAACCGTCGCAACGAGGGTCTCGGCATCCCCGAGGACGAGCGCGACGACGTGTTCGAGACGGGGTACACCGACAGCGAGCACGGCGGCGCTCGCTTCGAGATCACTGGCGTGGACGTTCGCGAGACGACCCAGGAGCAGCTAATCGAAGGGTCGTCGCGAAAAAACGGAGTGTTCAGCGAGCGGTTCGACGGGGCGTGGAGCGTCCGTGCGCCCGTGGCGCACGGTTCACGCGACCGAATGGAACGAGGTCGCGCTTTTTTGGTCCAGATTTTTTACCGGGGGTTGAGCGCTCGCCGCAGGCGAGCGCGAGCCCTCCGGTAAAAAAGGTGGGTTTACATCATGCCGCCCATGCCGCCGCCCATGCCGCCCATGCCGCCGGGGGCGCCACCGGGGCCGCCTTCGTCCTCTTCACCCTCGGTGGAGAGGTCGCCGGCGGAGATGATGTCGTCGATCTTGAGCACGAGGTTCGCCGCCTCGGTGGCAGAGGAGACCGCCTGCTCTTTGGCGTGGGCCGGCTCGACGATGCCGGCGTCGAGGGTGTCTTCGACGTCGCCGGAGAAGACGTTCAGGCCGGCCTTCTCGTCGCCGTCGTCGTGGGCAGCACGCAGGTCGACGAGCGTGTCGATGGGGTCGAGCCCGGCGTTCTCCGCAAGGACGCGCGGAATGAGTTCGACGGCGTCGCCGAAGGCCTCGACGGCCAGCTGCTCGCGGCCCTCGACGGAGTCTGCGTAGTCGCGCAGGCGGCGTGCAAGTTCGACCTCGACGGCACCGCCGCCGGCGAGGACGCGACCGTCCGTGACGGTGGCTGCGACGACGTCGAGCGCGTCGTTGACGCCCCGTTCGAGTTCGTCGACGACGTGTTCGGTCGAGCCGCGAAGCAGGAGCGTCACGCCGTGGCTGTCGCCGCCCTCGACGTAGAACAGTTCGGCGTCCTCGTCGCGGGTGAGGTCGCCCGTGCCGAGGTCCTCGGCGGACGCGCTGTCGAGATCGGAGACGATGTTGGCCTCGACGACTTCCTTGAGGAACTGCATGTCGGACTTCTTGACGCGGCGCAGCGCGAGGACGCCCTCTTTGGCGAGGTAGTGCTGGGCCATGTCGTCGATGCCCTTCTGGCAGACGACGACGTCGGCGCCCGTCTCGACGATCTGGTCGACTTTCTCGCGGAGCTGCTGTTCTTCCTGCTCGATGAACTGCTGGAGCTGGTCCGGCGAGTCCACGGAGAGGGACGCGTCGGCTTCGGCCTCTTCGACCTCGACGGGCTGGTCGATCAGCAGGATGGAGGCGTCGTCGAGGTCCGTCGGCATGTCCTCGTGGACGGGGTCCTTGTCGATGACTGCGCCTTCGAGGAGCTCGGAGTCACCGGCGGAGCGGCCGGTCTGTGTCTCGATGTTGAGGAACTCCAGGTCCGTGACGTGGGAGCCGTCCTCGGCCTCGACGGTGACGGCCTCGACGGCGTCGTAGATGATCTGGCTGAGGTGCTCCTTGTTGAGCTCGGCGCCCTTGCCGGTCATGGAGGTCTCCGCGACTTTGCGGATGGTCTCCTCGTCGTCGGGCTCGACGGACTCGGCGATGTCGTCGATCTCTTCCTGTGCCTGCTTGCTCGCGAGGTCGAACCCGCGAATGATGGCCGTCGGGTGGATGTCCTGCTCGATGAGGTCCTCGGCCTGCTTGAGGAGTTCGCCTGCGACCGCGACGGCCGTCGTGGTCCCGTCGCCGGCCTCGTTCTCCTGGGTCTCGGCGACCTCGACGATCATCTCGGCCGTCGGGTTGTCGATGTCCATCTCCTGGAGGATCGTCACGCCGTCGTTCGTGACGGTGACCGATCCCATCGAGGAGACGAGCATCTTGTCCATCCCTTTCGGGCCGAGCGTCGAGCGTACCGACTCGGCGACTGCGCGGGCCGCAGCGATGTTGTGCTCCTGGGCGTTCTTGTCCTTCATCCGCTGGGCGTCGTCGCCCATGATGATCATCGGCTGACCTTGCATTCGCTGCTGCTGGCTCATAATCAAGCGAATGATTGAAAGTCCTTCTATATAAACCTATTGGAGCTGGTGTGAGCGACGGTCGCCCAGAGACGGTCCGGTCGAGCGGAGAACCAACGGATTGCGGCGCTGTGTCGACGCCGCGTTCGTCCCAGCCTCGGCTGTTGCGTCGCGGACAGCTTCACGACTGAGGCCAGTGTTTAAATACAAAGAATGGTGGTGCGTGACGACCGCGGGGCGGCGGCGAGCCGGCGTCTCAGTTCAGTCCGCGCTCGAAGTCGACGTTCTCGAACTCCGCCGGTCGCTCGCCGTCGGTCGCGTAGACGTACAGCGCGGTCTTGGCGATGGCACCCAGCGCGGAACTGAGCAAGAAGAACGCCAGCAGCGTGACCGCACCGATGGCGGCTGCGACGACGAAGCCGCCCGCACCACCGAGCGCGAAGAACACCGCGGCGGCGATGGCCAGGCCGACCAGCATGAACACCATCGAGACGAGGCCGACCCCGAAGTGGGCACCGGCGGTCTCTCCCCAGGTGTTCTTGAAGGTCTCACCGCTGCGCTTGAACATCTCCGTGACGCTGACGTCCTCGAAGACGATGACGGGGACGATGAAGTAGGTGACAATCGACCAGGCCGCGCTGAACAGCATCGCGACGACGTCGGCGACGATGTTGTCCTGCTGCTCGATGGCCCTGACGATCATCCCGACGATCGCCGAGATGACCGCCCACGCGAACAGCGGCCCCTTGTGCGTCCAGGCCTCGCTGAGACCCCCTTTGACAGACGGGTCTCGCCCCTGGAAGGCCTCACGTGCGCTGTACACCAGGCCGGCGTTGAAGAACGCCGCGATGAACGACGTCCCCAGGTACGACAGGAAGAGGACGACGATCCCCGTGGCGTCCGACTCGAACAAGCCGACGACGAACGAGCCACCGAACAGGAGTGCGATGTACAGCACCCCTGCGATTCCGCTGATCAGCGGGAACAACGCTAACTCGGGGTTCTTCCGGAGGACGCGGAAACTGTCCATCGACAGGTTCCACCCCGTTTTCAGGCGGGCAAAGATTCCCATACCGCAATTTTCACCGATCCATCATATACAAATTTTGGGTCGCCCGATAGCGAAGAACACCGGATATTGGCGGGTTTTCTCGTCGCTCCGGCTGGTGAACGGTGCGAGTGGATCACACTCGCCTCCTGAGCTTAAATGTCAGAGAAACGCCGGGACGGGGATTTGAACCCCGAATCCCGTAAGGGAACACGCTTTCCAGGCGTGCGCCTTACCGTTCGGCCATCCCGGCTCACGCGTATGTATCCGGGTTCGCCGTTTAAACCCTTCCCTTCGGCCTCGCCCGTTTCTGATAGGCGTAGGACAGCACCGCCGCGCCGACGACGACGGCCAGCGCCACGCCGAACTTCACGAGCCAGTCGACGCGTTCCATACTTAGCAGTTCGTACCCCTGGAGGAGCACGAGGAAGGACAGCCCGCCGATCAGCCCCCAGAGGAGGCTCGCCTTTCGGACCGGGTTCATCACTTCGTCGCGACCGCCTCGATCTCGATGCCGACGCCCTTGGGCAGGTTCGCCACTTCGACGGCACTTCGGGCCGGTGGGTCTTCGTCGAAGTACTCGGCGTAGGTGTCGTTCATCTCCTCGAAGTCGTCGATGTCTGCGAGGAAGACCGTGACCTTCAGCACGTCGTCGAGGGAGGAGCCGGCTTCGTCGAGGATGGCTGCGACGTTGTCCAGCGCCTGCTCGGTCTGCGTAGCGATGGGTTCGTCGTCGAGCAGGTCGCCGTCGGGCGTGAGCGGGATCTGCCCGGCAGTGAACACCATGTCGTCGGTCTCGGTCGCCTGGCTGTAGGCCCCGACCGCGGCGGGGGCGTCGTCGGTGCTGACGATACGTTTCATGTCCCCACGCGCGCCCGGCAGCGACTTAACTCCCGTGGCGTGCGCTGCTCACACCAGCACCTCGGTCTCGTACCCGTGGGCTTCCATCGCGTCGAGCAACTCTGCGACGTGCTCGTGGCCGCGGGTTTCGAGATCGAGTTCGACTTCGGCGTCGTTCATCGCGACGTTCCGTGACGTGCGGTCGTGCCGGATGGCGTAGATGTTCGCCCGCGACTCGCTGATGACCTGGGTGAGGTCTTCGAGCGCGCCGGGACGGTCCTTGAGGACGGTGCGGAGCCGGAGGTACCGGCCGGTCTCGATGAGTCCGCGCAGGATCACCGTCGTGAGGACGTTGAGGTCGATGTTCCCTCCGCTGAGCACCGGGACGATGGTCTCGCCGTCGTCGTATTCGAACTTCTCCTCCAAGATGGCCGCGAGCGGAACGGCGCCCGCACCTTCGACGAGGGTCTTCGAGCGTTCGAGCAGTTTCGTGACGGCGACGGCGATCTCCGAGTCGGACACGGTCACTACCTCGTCGACCCGGTCTTCGATGACCGAGAACGTCTTCTCGCCGGCGCGACGCGTCGCGATCCCGTCGGCGATCGTGTTGACGCCTTCGCGCTCGACGATCTCACCCTTTTGGAGCGACTGGGCGACGCTCGAGGCGCCCTCGGCCTGGACGCCGATGACCCGAGCGTCGGGCTTTTTGCCTTTGATGGCGGTCGCGACGCCGCTGATGAGCCCGCCCCCGCCGATGGCGACGACGACGGTGTCGACCGCCGGCAGGTCGTCGTGAATCTCTAACCCGATGGTGCCCTGGCCGGCCATGACCTGCCAGTCGTCGAACGCGTGGACGTAGGTGCGGTCCTCCTCGCGTTCGAGTTGGTGGGCGTACTCGGCGGCCTCGCTGTAATCGTCGCCGCGGAGGACGACCTCGGCCCCGTAGTTCCGGGTCGCCTTCACCTTCGAGACCGGTGCGCCTTCCGGCATGACGATCTTCGAGTCGGCGCCGATCCGCGTCGCGGCCAGCGCGACGCCCTGCGCGTGGTTCCCGGCGCTGGCCGTGACGACGCCGGCCTCGCGTTCCTGCTGGGAGAGGGTCGCGATGCGATTGGTCGCACCGCGGATCTTGAACGAGCCCGTCCGCTGGAACGTCTCCAGTTTCAGGTGCACGTCCGCACCGGACATCGCAGAGAAGGTATGTGAGTAATCGAGCGGCGTGTGTCGAGAGGTTTCCGCGACCCGGTCCTGTGCCGCCAGGACGTCGGCGAATTCGAGCATGAACTGACTTTCCACTCCTCGGAGATAGATGTTGGTGACCGACGCGGAGTGTCAAGCAACAAAAGGGAGCGTGTGACCGCATGCTGACTGGGACGCCGCTGGTACATAAATACCCGGGCGACGTCCGTCAGACAAAATCGCCAGAAGAAAGCCGTATATGACCTGCGTCAGACGGTAGACTGACGGACGTCACAGTATATAAATAGACAGTTGTTACGATGGTGTCACGTGAACGTCATGCGCGTCGACGTAGGCGCGGGCACGCTCCGCGAACGGACCAGTACCTGGCCACTCAACTGGCGCGTCCAGTGCCGCGGGATCGCCGACGTACACCGCGACGCTCTCCCGCGCCGCCTCGTCTGCGAGCGGGACGGTGACGCGGCTGTACAGCCCGCGGTCGACGCCCTCGTAGTGGTCGAGGGCGCGAATCTCGTCCGTCGACAGGAGCCGGCCCTCGACCTCGCCGCCCGGAGCGAGGGTCGGATAGGTGCCGTCGACACGGTGGAGCCCCGACAGAACGGCGTCACCGGCGTACTCGAACCTGTCGAGGACCGCGCTGGCTTTGTCCGGGTCGGTCAGCGTGCCGTAGACGAAGACGTTCATGCCCACGCGTACGCGACCGAGGGGTTTCAGCGGCGGGGTCAGAGTAGCGAACGCAGCGAGCGCGTCCGAACGCCGCACTGTTCGCGGAACTCGCAGGGCGAACACTTGGCGTCGCTGTCGACTCTGGCGGGCGGGCCGTCGATGGCGTCGGCGGTCCGGACCGCTTTCCGGTAGGCCGCCTTCCGCCGCGTGGTGAGCGGCACGTCCCGAACCACGCCGTAGGCCGGATACTCGGCGAAGGCCCGCTCGATCGGCGTCTCACGAGTCCAGGCGAGGGCTTTCGCCGCGGCGACCAGCCGGACGGACTGGGGTTCCCAGACGCCCTGTTCCGGGGGCTGGCCGGCGAACACCAGCGAGGGCGCGAGCGGGTCCTCGATGACCTTGTGGGCGACGCCGCGACACTCCCGGCCTTCGAGCGTCGTCTCGCGTTCGGGCGGGTCGACCAGTGCGTCCCAGCAGTCGAGGCGGGCCTTCGTCGCGCCGAGACGGGACCGGAACTGCGTGGGGGAGACCTCGATGGGGGCCGCGAGCAGGTCGGCGTCGCTGTCGAGCAGGCGTTCGTACTCGAAGGCGAGGCTGCGGCAGGCCGCGACCTCGTCGGGCACGTCCGGTGGGCCGGAGCGCCGACGGTAGTACAGCTTTCGCGGGCAGTACGCGGCCGTCTCGACGTCCCGGAAGGTGTGCATACCCGGCGCTGGTCCCGGATTGATACTTGAAGGTACGGACGGTGCGGAGCTGAGGCGGTCGCGGTTGCGGTCGCTGTGGCGGCGGCACACGCATCCGCCGCCAGAGGCGGCGGTTCACCGGTCGCGAGTGGCGGAGCC
>NZ_JBHUDJ010000002.1:32457-125749 GCF_042678165.1 Halorientalis brevis
AGTCCAGGTTTTTGCAGACGAGGGTTCCCGCAGACCCCGAAGGGGTCGAGGAAACCCCCGTGCTGTAAAAAAGTGGTCTTAGAATTGCGTGTTCGTCTCGATGTCCTCGGCGGCCTCGTCGAGACCGTCCTCCTTCGCTGATTCGGTGAGGTGGACGGAGAGGGCGGCGTCTGGAATAGCGTCCTCGAACTCGCTCTGGAAGCGGTGGCTGACGCGGCGGATCTGCTCCTGGGTGGTCACGACGCGCAACGCGCGGGCGACGGTTGCGGGGTCGGTGTCGAGTGACTCGGCGAGGTCGGGAACGTCGGGGTCGCCGTCGCGGTGTTCCCGAAGGGCAGCGAACTCGAACGGGAAGTCCGTGTCGGCGTCGTCCAGCAGGTGGAGGTCCATGCGGGCGCGAAACACCGTGTTCGGATCGGCGTCGATGGTGCTGGCGATGGTCGCGTCGTCGTCCCCATCGTAAAAGCCCCGCACCACCTGCGTGAGCGCCTCGGTCGGGAGTTCGGTGTCGAACTCGTAGCGGTCGCGCATCCGCTCGACGACGGCGCTGAGGCGGTCGTCGATCGCACCCTCGTCGGTTTCGGCGAGTGACCCCCGCTCGTCGGACTGAGATTCGGTCACGGTGGCCTCGTCCGTGACGTCCATGAAGAGGTCCCGAAGCTCCTCGGTTTTTTCGTCCATGGTGACCGTGTAAGGGTGGGTGTGACACCATAAACCTATTGGGGAACGTGTCAATTCAGAGCCGACCGGTATCGGCCAGAGGAACAACTCGTTTGCCGTTTCTCAACGATGTTCATCTACTGGTTGGCAAGACTTAAGCGCGAAGGAACCACGGTGATAAAATATGGTATTCCCGTTGCAGGCGGGGGAACCGATCACGCGTCCGACGATGTGGCGGATCGGCCACGTCGGAGAGGTAGTTTTCTATTACCTCGCAGCAGTCACAGTCGCAGTGTTCCTGTGGGGCGTTTATCGACGGTTCAACCGCTATACGGACGGCAGCGAAGACTGGTTCGAGCGTCTGGACAACCTCGGTGAGCGGGTCGTCAGCGCCGCGAAGATCGTCGCGACGAACGAGAAACAGTTCGACCGCGACCTGGTCGGCGGCCTGATGCACTCCTTTATCATGTGGGGCTTCCTGACCCTGCTGATCGGGACGACCATCCTCGCCATCGACATGGACATCCTGGAGAAGGGTGGGAAGCTCCTGACCGGGCAGAGCTACTCCATCTTCAAGGGCGACTTCTACCTGTCGTACTCGCTCGTGATGGACTTCATGGGTCTCCTCTTTGTGGTCGGGATCGGCATCGCGCTGTACCGGCGCTACGCCATCCGGAAAGAGCGCCTCTGGGGGCCGAACAGCAGTCTCGAAGACGACCTGTTCATCTGGTCGCTGTTCCTGCTTGGCGTCGGCGGCTTCGTTCAGGAAGGCATCCGCATCGTCGCGATGGACTTCCCGAGCTTCGAGACCGTGAGCTTCGTCGGCTGGTTCGTCGCCGACGTCCTCACCGCAGTCGGCGTCGACCAGGAAGCGGCGCTGTTCGTCTATCCCATCTCCTGGTGGTCCCACGCACTGATCGCGTTCGTCTTCATCGCGTCGATCCCGTACGCCAAGCCGTTCCACATGATCTCCTCGTTCGCGAACGTCGTCACGCGCGACGAGAAAGCCGGCAAGCGCCTGCCAGGCATCCCCGCGGACCTGGACGCCGACACGGGCGCGAACTCCATCGACGACTTCTCCTGGAAGGAGAAGCTCGACCAGGACGCCTGTACCAAGTGCGGCCGGTGTACGTCGGTGTGTCCGGCTAACAACTCCGGGCGCAATCTCTCACCGCGTGACGTCATCCTCGACCTGAAGAACTACCGCGAGCACGTCGAGAACGGCGGCGACGAGAAAGACATCGTCGCCGACAGCGACGACGCGGTGATCCAGGCAGAGACGATGGAGTCCTGCATGGCCTGCATGGCCTGCATGGACGCCTGCCCGGTCGAGATCGAGCACCTGAAGACGTTCACCCGGCTGAACCGCCAGCTCACCGACGAGGGCGAACTCCAGCCCAGCGTCCAGGACGTCTTCCAGAACCTCATGCAGAAGGGCAACACGTTCGGCGACTCCCAGCGCAATCGCGGCGACTGGGCCGACGACCTCGAGTTCGACATCACGGACGCCCGCGAGGAGGAAGTCGAGTACCTCTGGTACGTCGGCGACTACCCGAGCTACGACGACCGCAACAAGCAGGTCGCCCGCTCGCTCGCGAAGCTGTTCAAGGAGGCCGACGTCTCCTTCGGCATCCTCTTCGACGACGAGAAGTACGACGGCAACGACATCCGTCGTCTCGGCGAGGAGTTCCTCTACGTCGAACTCGCGGGCCACCACGTCGAGACCTGGGAGGACTGCGAGTTCGAGAAGATCGTCTGTACGGACCCACACTCCTACAACACGTTCAAAAACGAGTACCCCGAGGTCGACTTCGACGAGTTCGCCGACGACCCGATGATGCCCTTCGAGTACGAGGGCTTCTGGAACGACGACGGCGACGTCGACGTCTACCACTGGACCCAGGCCGTCGAGGAGATGGTCACCGACGGCAAACTCGGTCTCAACGGGACGGAACTGGACTACACGGTCACCTACCACGACCCGTGTCACCTCGGTCGGTACAACGACGAGTACGAAGCGCCGCGCGAACTCGTCCGGGCGACCGGGTGTGACCTCCACGAGATGCCGCGCAACCGCGACGACTCGTTCTGTTGTGGCGGTGGCGGCGGTGGGCTCTGGATGGAACTCGATGAGGAACAGAAGCCCAGCGAGGACCGCCTCCGCGAAGCACTCGAAGACACCGACGCCGGCAACGCCGTCGAGAAGTTCGTCGTCGCCTGCCCGATGTGCATGACGATGTACGAGGACGGTCGCAAGACCGGCGGCTTCGAGGACGACATCGAGATCGTCGACGTCGCCGAACTGCTGGTCGAAGCAGTCGAGTCCAAGGGCGTGACCGCGGGCTCGAGCGCCAGCACCGACGCGGCACCCGCAGACGACTGATCGGTTCGGACGGACGCGTTCTCCTTCCCTTTTCGACGCTACGAATTCGCGGACTGCGATTGGACCGACCGCGGCAAACCAATTTACGTCCTGAGACGAACAGCGAGGAACACAGTGGTCAGTCGTCGCCAGCTCATCGTGATTGGGTTCGTCGCGTTCAGCATCAGCTACGTCGCCGCCGGTGGCCTCGGTCTCCCGACCGCGAATCCAACACCGACGGAGCGCGACATGAGCGACGCCAAACTCGTCCAGCCCGTGGCGAACGGCAGCTACCTCTGGCCGTACACGTCCCGTCGGAAGGCGACGTCCGGACGGACGCTCGCGATCAACCTCGTCATTCACGGCGACGACGAGCGGGTGAAGACGGTCCTCACCGAGCAAACCACGCTCGACTGGGAACTCACCGTTCCGACGAACAACAGCACGCAGCGGCCACGGAACGAGACGGTGCCGGCGGGCAACGAGACGAACAGTTCAACCGCCCAGCCAGCGGAGGCGGAAGGGAACCCGACGACACCGGCCCGGACGGTTACGGGCACCGGTGAGCAGACCGACGCCAACGGGAGTGCGCGGGGGACGGTGAGTACGCCGGCTACCCAGACGGGGGCGGGCGCCGAGTCGAACGCGACCAACGGTACCAGCGGAGGGAACACCACCGAGGTCCAGTCGATCCGGATCGACGACGCGGCGATCACCTGGAACGACGCCCACGGGTCGACCCGCTACTCGTACGTCGACGCCCGACCGCAGGGCGGCCAGGCGGGCTGGCTCGACGAGTCCTACCAGATCCACGCGGGCGACTACTTCGGGAGTCGGCACCACATCCGCGCGTACACGGTGCCGGCGACCGACTGGACGGCGATCCAGATCCACCAGGAGTACTGGGACTGGTTCCGCCTGCGCCACACTGTGACGGACATCCGCGACTCGCGGCACGCGCTCGAATCGGACTTCCTCGAACAGCCCTACGTGACGGACGTCCGCCGAGAGTATTACGGCGTCAACGGCGGCTGGAACGACGGGTGGCTCTCGGAGATCGTCCTCGGCCCAGGCCTGGCCGTAGTGCTCCTGTTCGGGTTCGTCTCGACGGAGACGCGACGGGAGCTACGGCGGGACGGTCGCCTCGTCCTCGGGTGGCTGCGCGAGAACGTGCGCGGGATCGTCCTCGCGACGGTGCTCGCGGGCCAGTACCTGGGCGTCAGAAGCGCGGCCATCTTGCTGGAGTCGGTGAACCCCGAACTGGACCCGCGGACGTACATCGTCGTACTCTACCCGGCGATCGCCGTCGGGTTACCCATCGTCGCGTTCGTGTTCGCCCAGCCGTTCGGGGCGACCAGTCGGTTCACGCGGCTCCAGCGGATCGCCCGCTGGCTCGGGCCGCCGATCGGCGCACTGCCGGCGCTGGGCTTTACCGTGGTCGGCCTCGGCGGCGCGTTCGTCCTCGACTTCGGCGGCCTCGGGATCACGTCGATCCCGGTCCAGCTCGCGCTCCACCGGATCGGACTGGCGGTGGCGCTCGGACTGATCGCCGCCGGTGCGACCCGCATCGACGAGCGGGGCGGCGGCCTCCTCCTCGTCGGAGTCGCCGGCTGGCTCGCCGGGCTGGCGATGCCGCTGTTTGGCTACCTCTGAGCGGACCGGCAGTATCCCAGGGCTCAGCGTGCTCGCAGTCAACGGAATGACCTTCGGCGGCATCAGCAACTACGAGGAGATCGCCCAGATCATCCGCCAGCGCCAGAACGAACTGAAAACGAGCGGTAAATAGCGCCCGTCGCACGGCCTCGGGCGGAGACGGTCGCCTGACGCTTCCTACCGATCGGTCGCAGCCGGTCGCCTGGTGACGACGACCGAGCCCTCACTGTAGATCGTCACGGTACAGTCACAGAACAGAAACTCGACGGTGGCGTCGCCCGGCGTGCGTGGTATCCCGGCGGCCGTCGGAGCGAACAGCCCGTTCAGTGCCTTCGGGTCGATCACGTCCTCGAGCGTACACTCCAAATCGTCGATTTTCGCGTCGATTTCGGCCGCGACCGCCTGGACGACGGCAACGCTGGGCATATCGCGGGCGGCGGGGTCGAACGCGAGCGTCGCCATCCGTCACACCCGCGTTCGGCCGTCGGTGAACGACTCGTAGAGCAAGCCGCGGGGGAGCGGGCGCGAGAGCGGCAACGCCGTCGCCGTTGCGGAGAGCGCGACACAGTCGTCCTCCCACTCGATCAGGCCGGCAGCCTGGAGTTTCGGGAGGTGGACGTGGCGGAGCGAGAGGCGAATCCGGTCGTCCCGGGGCCGTGGCTCAGCGTCGAGCGACCGGGACGACTCCTCGCTAGCGAGGGCGCTGACGAGTTGCGGAAGGGGCGTCGTCCCGCCGACGGCGTCGAGGTATCGGAGGACGCGGCGGCGGGTGCCGTTGGCGAGCGAGTCGAAGAGCGCGTCCGTTACTGCTCGCTCGTCGAGACGACGGGCATCGGATGCTGAATCCATGCCTCACATACCGGCGCCCGGAGCATCACTCGACTGCATGAGCAGTCATGGCGTTTAATTATCCCCAAACGCGACCTGACAGCCGACCGTTCCGGTGATAATTGCATCGTAGACAGGGACGGGTTCAGTCACGTTCCGCTCGTCGGGGCGGTTCGTCGAGCAGGACCCGAGTGAGAACCGCGTTGGCACCGCGCCGGACCCGCTCGGAGACCGCCTGTTCGGAGATGTCGAGTTCGGACGCGAGTTCGGCGAACGTCACTCGCCGAGGGACGGCGAAATAGCCGCGTTCGACGGCTTGCGTGAGCGTGTCGTACTGGGCGTCGGTCAGTCCGTAGGGGCGGTCCGAGACCGGGTCAGGAAGTGCATACACCCGGGTAAGCAGATACTGAATGCCGTGGGTTCGGCAGAAGGTATGGAACTCGGACAGGCCCTCGTGACTCGGGAAGCGGATCCGGAAGCGCCACTCGTCTGCCCCGTGTGCTTCCAGAATCGTCGCGTCGGTCTCGGCGATGCCGGTGACGAGTTCCTCGGTCGGTTCCTCCCACTCGATCTTGTACAGGGCACTCCCGTCGAGTCGGTCGAGGGTCTCGAAGCGCCTGACGGCCTCGTCGGCCGAGAGGTGGTTCTCGAAGGCGTCGAGCTCCTCGCCGTACCCCCAGACGTACGGCATCACGCGTCTGGCCGCGGGCACCACGCGTTCGAGCTCGACGGTGACCGACGGATGGGCTGCGACGAGCTGTCCCAGGAGGAACTCTTCAGCCTCGATGGTAAACTCCGCGATAACGCTCATACGGCTTGTACGACGGCCGATCCAAAACCGTTCGTAGCGGCCTGGAAGCGACTTTGTTTCCGAGTCCCCTCAGACCGGGACCGAATCGGGGAGATACTCGACGAAGTACAGCGCGAAGATCGCGAGCCACGTCTGGAAGACGAGCGAGCCTAGTGCCGAGAGCGCCAGGAACTCCCAGTCGCGCATCTCCGCGAGACCGGCCGGGACCGTCAGCATGCCCCGCGTAAAGAGGAGGGCGTTGCTGACCGGAACGACGACGCGTCCCCAGCGATCGAACCAGCTGTCGAAGCGATCGAGGGCGGTCTCGCTGACGCGGAACCACGGCTTCTGGAGGAGGTACTCTCGGCCGCCGCGCTTCGCGAGCTGGAACAGACAGAACTGGCCGATGGTCGCGCCGACGACCGACACGAGGATCGCTGCGGCGTACCCGGGCACGGAGTCCATCACGAACAACACGGTGATCGGAATGAGGCTCTCGCTCGGCGCGAAGTACAGCAACATCGCGCCCTCGAGGATGAGGATGAAAAACAGCGCAGCGAGGCCGTACTGGTCGAGCCACTGCTGGGTCGCCGCCGCGTCGCCGACCATCGCCAGCGTGATGCCGGCGATCGCCAGCACCAGCGCGATGCCGGCGAGGATGAAGGGGCCGTAGTCCGACAGGAACTGACGGACGGGACTGTTGGCGGTGACCTCCGACGACATTACTTAGTGCGTCGCCGACGACGAATAAAGGTCTTGTGAGACAGGTGGAACGATGGTGAACAGTGGGTTTTTGCGCACACCGGCGATACCACCGGGTATGGACCTCACGCACCGCCCGCGACGGCTCCGTCGCGACGGCATCCGGTCGCTCGTCAGCGAGGTCGACCTCTCGGCCAGCGACCTCATCGCGCCGGTGTTCGTCGACGCGACCACCGACGAGCGCCGGCCCATCGAGTCGATGCCCGGCCACGAGCGCGTCCCCGTCGACGAGGCCGTCACCCGCGTCGAAGAGATTCGCGAGACCGGCGTCGAGGCGGTCGTCGTCTTCGGCATCCCCGACGCGAAGGACGACCAGGGCACCCGCGCCTGGGCCGACGACGGCGTCGTCCAGCGCGCTGTCCGCGCGATCACCGCCGAGACCGACGCGTACGTCATCACCGACGTCTGTCTCTGCGAGTACACCGACCACGGCCACTGCGGCCTGCTCGAAGACACGGCAGCCGAGGAGCCCGAGCTCACCGTCAGGAACGACGAGACCCTCGACCTGCTGGGGAAAATCGCCACCTCTCACGCCGAAGCCGGCGCGGAGATGGTCGCACCCAGCGGGATGATGGACGGGATGGTCGGCGCCATCCGCGAGGCACTCGATGCGGACGGGTTCACGGACGTGCCCATCATGAGCTACGCCGCGAAGTACGAGAGCGCCTTCTACGGGCCGTTCCGGGACGCCGCCGACGGCGCGCCGGCGTTCGGCGACCGACGCCACTACCAGATGGACCCCGCCAACGCGCGCGAGGCGATGCGTGAGGTGGCGCTCGACGTCGAGCAGGGTGCCGACGTGCTGATGGTGAAACCAGCGCTCCCGTACCTCGACGTCGTCAGCGCGATCCGCGAGGAGTACGACCACCCCGTCGCGGCCTACAACGTCAGCGGCGAGTACGCGATGCTCCACGCCGCCGCCGAGAAGGGCTGGCTCGATCTTGAGGCAGCCGCCTACGAGTCGCTGCTGTCGATCAAGCGCGCCGGGGCGGATCTGATTCTCACCTACTTCGCCGAAGACGTGGCGGACAGGCTGTAACTGACAGCGGTTTCGTTCGGTTTCTGAGCCAGAAACCGTCGCCGTCGATTGAAATGATTGCCCGTGGTAACGACGGGCGTGGACCGAACTGCACTGGTTGCCGCCCTGGCCGCCCTCTCTGCAGCGGTCGCTTTCGGGGTCGGAGCGGCCGCCCTTGCCGACGTCTCGCCCTCGCTGTCGGTCGATTCGCCCGGCGGAGAGACGGAGCGAAAAAACGACACTGCGGGTGCCGTCCAGACGAAAGACAGCGGTGGCGGCGGCTGTGCGGACTGTGGAACCCTCGACGTGCGGTCGCTCGTCGAAGGGTTCCTTCCCGGCCTCGACGGGACGCTCCTGCTCGGCCTCGCGGGCCTCATCGTCATCGGGATGGGCATCGTGGCTCTCCGACAGGACGGGACAGTGGTCGACGAGGCCGAACGCGCGGAGTCGGAGGCCGAACTGGCCCTCGGGCCGGACCGAGCAGGTGCGACCGACTGGGAGGTGCCGGACGCGGCGGTGACCAACGACGTGTATCGCGCCTGGCAGCAGCTGGTCGAGCGCGTGGACGTGGCAGACCCCGAGACGACGACGACGCGAGAGTACGCCAGACGGGCGGTCGACGCCGGCCTCGACGCCGCGGCGGTCGAGCGTCTCACCGAGCTGTTCGATCAGGTTCGCTACGGCGACGCGGCCCCGACCGAGACGCGGGAACAGCAGGCACGAGACGCCGCCGAGCGACTCGACGACGGAGGTGAGAGGTGAATGGGGCGCGTGCTGCTGGCAGTCGGGATCTCGATGATCGGTGCGGGACTCCTGCTCACGGTGACGCCGCTCTCGGTCGCGGGATCGGGGTGGACGCTGTTCGTCCTCGCCGCAGTCGCTGTGGTCGCGCTCGGTGCAGGCGTCCTGACCGGACTGGAGCGGTCCGTCACCAGCACGGCGTCGGGACGACTGCCGACGCCGGACGGGCGCCCGGGGGTCCGGACGCCAGGCGACGGGTTCGATCACCAACTTGCAAACCTCTCTGCTGGCGACGGGGCCGACCGAGATGCCCTGCACGCTCGACTCGAAGCCGTGGCACTGGGAGTACTGGTCGAGCGACGGGACTGGTCACGGGACACGGCCCGTGCCCGGCTGAAAGAAGGGGAGTGGACCGACGATCCGCAGGCGACCGCCTTCTTCAGGCGCGACCCGGCCTCGCTCAGGGATCGAGTCCGGACAGTGCTGACCGGTGAGCCGACCGCCGCTCGGCGAGCGCGACGCGTCGTCGACGAACTGGCGGTCATTCGGGAGGACGAGAGCGGATGAACGCGGCGGTGGAGACATCGGCGACCGGCGTCCAGCGAACCGACCGCTGGCGTGGAATCGGCGCCGCGACGTTGCTGGCGAGTGCGTTCGCGCTGATGACGCGGACGCCGGCGCTGCTGTTCGTCAGCGCGGCCGGCGTCAGCCTGCTGGCATACGTCCGGGTCGTCTCGCCGCCACCCATCTCGCTGTCGGTCTCGCGGACGGTCAGCGAGGATGACCCGGAGCAGGGCGACGACGTGACCGTCACGCTCACGATCCAGAACGTCGGCGAGCGCACGGTTCCAGAGCTTCGGTTCGTCGACGGCGTTCCGCCCACGCTGCGCGTCGTCGACGGGGCGGCAAGCGTCGGGACGGCGCTCAGACCCGGGGCGGCGACGACGCTGCGCTACGAGGTGGAGGCGGGTCACGGTCGCCAGGAGTTCCGACCAGCGACGGCGATCGGCCGCGACGTGACCGGCGTCGTCGAACGTCGCGTCCAGGTCGCGGTGACCGGCGACGACGCCGTAGGTCGCCACCCGTCGGTCTCGGAGGGAAACGTGCCGTCGCTCCCTACCACTGCAGCGCGGTACGCGGGCCAGCACACCACCGACAGGGCCGGGCCGGGGCTGACCTTCCGGTCAGTTCGAGAGTACAACCGGGGGGATTCGGTCAGCCGCATCGACTGGCGGCGACGGGCCAGGACCGGCGAACTGGCGACGATCGAGTTCCACGAAGAGCGGTCTCTGGAAGTGGTTCTGGTCGTCGACACGCGGTCGGCGGCCGCTCTGGCACCCACACCGAACGAAAAGACAGCCATCGAGCGAGCGCAGGCGGCGGCCGCGCCCCTGTTCGGCGGCTTACTCGGCGAGGGGCATCGGGTCGGAATCGCGACGCTCGGCCCCGAACGGGCGTGGCTGGCGCCCGGTCGGGGCGCGGCGCACGAACACCGTGCCAGAGAGCTGTTATCGGCACGTCCGCCCGCGCTGTCGGCCGACGGCGGTGAGCCCGAGCCCGGGGCATGGCTCCGCGACCGCCTGCCGCCCCATGCGACAGTCGTCCTGCTGATGCCGGCCTGTGACGACGGCGTCGTGGACCTGATACGGCGACTCGACGCGACCGGAACGACCGTGACAGTCCTGAGCCCGGACCCGACGGCGACCGAGTCTGCGGGGCAGCAACTCGCCCGACTGGAGCGACGAGTGCGTCTCCGGCGCCTCCGTGCGGCCGGGATTCCGGTCGTCGACTGGGACCCGAGCGAGGACCTCCGGCGGACCCTCGCGACCGCGAGGTGGTCGGTGTGACACCCGGCCGCGTGGCCGGCGCGTGTGCGGTCGGCAGCGGGGCGGTCGGCTTCGTTCTCGTCGCAGTAGGCGGACTCGCGACGCTCCTCGGGGTCGCCGGGCTGTGTGGGCTGGCCGCCGGCTGCTACGCGGGGTCGCGATCGGTCGTCACGCTCGGGGCCGTCGGTCTGTTCCTCGCCGTCGTCGCAGCCGGCGTCAGCGGGGTCAGTGGGCCGTCGCTCGTCGGTGCGAGCGGGGCCGTGCTCGTGGCCTGGACGGCGGGCCAGACGGCGACCGAACTTCAGTCGGCGTTCGACGGCGGGACGCGCACACGCCGACTCGAACTGGTCCACGTCGCCGGGACGACCCTCGTCGGAACCGGTGTCGTCGGGATCGCGCTGGTCCCCAGGGCAATCACCGTCGATCCTTCGCCACTCGGGACGACGCTCGTCCTCGGCGGTGCCGTAGTGTTGACTGCCCAGTTGCTCGGCTCGACCCGAACCGACGGTGCCTGAGCGGTTATCGACCCCCAGGGAATCTCGCGACGCCATGCGACACTGTCAAACTGGCCTCCGCTCGAACCGGCAAGGCGTCAAAAAGCACCCTATATTTTTCCGATGTTCAACCAGTTTCCGGCATTTAGAAGCGGAATTCTATCTAGATCAGCCCATAAGTGCCCAGACACGCACGCTTCCGCGCGCAGTAGAGGATTCTCGGAAATTACGCCGGACCCCGGTAGACAAACGTCCGAAACACGGCCTGACGAACGCCCAGAGACTGGACGGAATACAACCTTATATCGATAATAGTCTATTGTAATCTGGACGATCGTCTACCCCATCCTTGAAAATATGACGGATGTCAAGCAAACACTTATGTAGTGGTATTCCATGACCTATTCCCGTGAGCTACCAAACGAATGGTTCAGAATTCGGTTGTATTACGTACAAACACCCAGGTGAGTTCGCGAAAACTGAACGGGGTGACCCAGGATGGTAGGTGAGTTCCTCGTCCCCCTGCAGCTGAGTGACGCCGAGATTCAGGCGATGGTCGAAGGGATCAACCTGCTGTGGGTCCTGGTCGTGACGTTCCTGATCTTCTTCATGCACGCCGGGTTCGCGATGCTCGAAGCCGGGCAGGTGCGCTCGAAGAACGTCGCGAACCAGTTGACCAAGAACCTGCTGACCTGGAGCGTCGGCGTGACGATGTTCTTCCTCATCGGCGCCGGCGTCTCCAGTATGGTCGGGTCGATAACCGGCGGTGGCGGCGAGTACAGCCTCGTCGGGGCGCTGACGGCCGGCTCTGCCGGCTGGGTGTCCTGGCTGTTCGGTGCGGTGTTCGCGATGACCGCGGCGACCATCGTCTCCGGTGCGGTCGCCGGCCGCGCGAAACTCCGCGCGTACATGACCTACACCATCCTGCTGGCGGCAGTGATCTACCCGGTCGTGACCGGCCTGACGTGGGCCGGTGGGTTCCTGGCGAGCGTCGCCGGCGTCGGCTTCCACGACTTCGCGGGCGGCATGATCGTCCACGGCATGGGCGGCGTCGCCGGCCTCACGGCCGCGTGGATGCTCGGTCCCCGCCTGGAGCGCTACAACGCCGACGGCTCGGCGAACGTCATCCCGGGCCACTCGATCACCTTCGCGGTGCTGGGCACCCTCGTGCTGGCGTTCGGCTGGTACGGGTTCAACGTCGGGACGGCGGCCTCGGTGCTGACGATCACGGACGCCGGCGTCGTCGAACTCGGCGCCTTTAGCTACGTCGGCCGCGTCGCCATGGCGACGACCCTCGCGATGGCGATGGGCGCCATCGGGGCGAGCGCGATGTCGCTGCTCCAGACCGGGAAAGTCGACACGCTGTACGTCGCAAACGGCCTGCTCGCGGGCCTGGTCGGCATCACGGCGTTCCCCGACACGGCGACGTGGTGGGGCGCGATGGTCGTCGGCCTGCTGGCCGGTGGCCAGCTCCCGATCGTGTTCGGCTTCGTCGAGAAGCGCCTGAAGATCGACGACGTGTGTGCCGTCTTCCCCGTCCACGGCAGCGCCGGGATGCTCGGTGCACTCGCGTACCCGTTCCTCTCGGTCGGAGCGATCAGCACGAGCGCGATCGTCGCACAGGTCGCCGGCGTCGCCCTCATCACGGGCTGGACGGTCGTCGCGACGGCCACGGTGTTCGGCGTCCTGAAGGCCCTCGGCCAGATGCGGGTCACGCCCGAACACGAGCGCGAAGGCCTCGACATCTCCGAGCACGGCGTCGAGACCTACCCCGAGTTCAGCGACGGCGACGAGATGACGGTGCCCGACAGCAGCGTCAGCACGGACGGCGGTTTCGTGCCGGAAGGGCAACCCTCGTCGGAACTCCGTTCCGACGGCGGTCGCGTGCTGGGAGGTGAAGAGAAATGAGCGACGACGAGATCAAGATGGTCGTCGCGTACATCCGGCCGGGCAAGCTAACCGCCGTCAAGAAGGCGCTCGCGGAAGTCGGCGCGCCCTCGCTGACGGTGAACAACGTCCGCGGTCGCGGCAGCCAGCCGGTCAAGAAAGGGCAGTGGCGCGGGGAGGAGTACGTCGTGGACCTCCACGAGAAGGTCAAAGTCGAGTGCGTCGTCGCGGACGTCCCCGCCGACGACGTGATCGACGCGATCCAGGAGGCCGCCCACACGGGCGACGCCGGTGACGGCAAGATCTTCGTCCTCGACGTCGACGACGCCATCCAGATCCGGACCGGCAAGACCGGCCCCGAGGCGGTCTGACCAGCCGCCGATGACCGTCGACGACACCGATCGGCGTATCGTGAATGCGCTACTGAAAGACGGCCGCGCCAGTTCCCGCGACATCGCCGCCGAAGCCGGCGTCGCGGCGACGACAGTCACCAAACGCCTCTCGGCGCTCGAAGACCGCGGCATCGTCGACTCGTACCATCCGGCCGTCGACTACGACGCGCTCGGATACGACGTGACGGCCGTGTTCCGACTCGGCGTCAAGGGGAGCGGCCTCGCACCCGTCGTCGACCGCCTCCGCGACCACGACCAGATGGTCGGCGTCTACGAAGTGACCGGGAGCCACGACGTCATCGCCATCGGGAAGTTCGATAGCACCGACGAACTGAACACCGAGATCAAAGACCTGCTCACGAACCCCAAGATCACGGCGACGAACACCAACGTCGTCCTGGAAACCGTCCGGGAGTA
This sequence comes from Halorientalis brevis, assembly GCF_042678165.1. Lineage (GTDB taxonomy): Archaea > Halobacteriota > Halobacteria > Halobacteriales > Haloarculaceae > Halorientalis > Halorientalis brevis. The sequence continues at coordinate 46,288 of NZ_JBHUDJ010000002.1, forward strand.
CGAGCAGTTCCCCCTCGACCTCGAAAACGGCGAAGCCTGACGCCCGCGAGGTCGGTTCAGCGACCCCAGCGGCCCGCGTTTTTCGGCCGTCGTCCCAGTTTGTAGAAGCGACCGGACGCCGGCTACTCGTCGAACGAGAGTAGGACCTCACTACCGGGGAACAGCCGCGCTCGCTGGCCGACACGGCCGAGCGCCACGCCACTGAAAAGTCGACCGTTTCTGGCACTGGACGACGTTGTTTCCGAGAATACGCCGCATACAAATAAGCGACGAGTGCGTTCACGACGGTACAGTCATGCCGATCGAAGTGCCCGACGTCACCGAACTGGAGATCGAGCGGCGGTTCAACCAGCAGTACGTGTACGGAATGCAGTTGTTGGCCCCCGACCACTACCTGTCGTCGATCGCGCGCGAGCAATAGCTGCGGGGGCGAAGTGAGGCAGTTCTTTTAGCAGGGGGTTCCAACGCCGGCGTATGAACCACGAGCAGTCGCGAGATCTGTACGACCGAGCGCTCTCGGTCATGCCCGGTGGCGTCAACTCCGCGGTCCGCGCCGCGATCGAACCGTATCCCCAGTTCGTCCAGCGCGGTGACGGCGGGCACGTCATCGACGCCGACGGCAACCGCTACGTCGACTGGGTGATGGGCCTCGGCCCGCTGCTGTACGGCCACGACCTGCCACAGCCCGTCGAAGCGGCCATCCAGTCCCGCGCCACCGACGGGCCGATGTTCGGGATGCCCACCGAGATCGAGGTCGAACACGCCGAGTTCGTCGCCCGACACGTCCCCAGCGTCGAGATGGTCCGGTTCGTCAACTCCGGCACCGAGGCGACCGTTTCGGCCTGCCGGCTGGCCCGTGCGCACACGGGTCGCGACAAGATCGTCGTCATGCAGGGCGGTTACCACGGTGCCCAGGAGACCACCCTCGTCGACGGCGAGTACGACGACACCAGTCCGTCGAGTCCGGGCATTCCCCAGTCCTTTGCCGACGAGACGCTCGCCATCCCGTTCAACGACAAAGAGGCCGCGCACAGGGTGTTCGAGGACTACGGCGACGAGATCGCCGCCGTCCTCGTCGAGCCGATCCTCGCCAACTACGGCATCGTCCGGCCCGTCGACGGCTACCACGAGACGCTGCGCGACCTCACCGATGACCACGGCTCGCTGTTGATCTTCGACGAGGTCATCACCGGCTTCCGCGTCGGCGGCCTCCAGTGCGCCCAGGGCAAGTTCGGCATCGAACCGGACCTGACCACGTTCGGCAAGCTCATCGGCGGCGGCTTCCCCGTGGGAGCGATCGGCGGGCCCGCCAGGCTCATGGAGCAGTTCACGCCCTCCGGCGACGTGTTCCAGGCCGGCACCTTCTCCGGCCACCCCGTGACGATGGCCGCCGGGCTCGAATCCCTGCGCTACGCCGCCGAACACGACGTGTACGACCACATCAACGGCCTGGGCGAGCAGCTCCGGACCGGCCTGCAGGAGATCGTCCAGGACCAGGCCCCCGAGTACACCGTCACCGGCACCGAGGGGATGTTCAAGCTCGTGTTCACGCGGGAGAGTCCGGACACCTTCGATGACCACTGCGAGGGCGGCTGCGAGCAACGCGAAGACTGTCCGCGCTACGAACTGTGTCCCAAGAACGCGAGCGACGTGGCCGCGGGAGAGACAGACCGCTGGCGGCGGGTCTTCTGGCCGAAGATGAAGGAGGAGGGCGTGTTCCTCTCACAGAACCAGTACGAGTCCCAGTTCGTCACGTACGCACACACCGAAGACGACGTCGAGGAGACGCTCGAAGCGTACAAAAACGCGCTGTAGCGCCTTCCTTCCCCGCCCGAGTACTAATCAGAAAACTAATCGGTACGGAGTATGAGGGGTTGGGTATGGACGGTCCCCTGTCCACCGCCCCTCCCCGACGAGCATCGCTCTTGAGCCACTGCCAGTCTACTCGCAGAGCGGAGGTGGTCTGACCGTGGCGACGATCGACATCACCGGCCTCACGAAGACGTTCGGCGACTTCCACGCCGTCGAGGATCTGGACCTCTCGGTGCAGGAAGGCGAGATTTTCGGCTTCCTCGGCCCGAACGGCGCCGGGAAGTCGACGACGATCAACATGCTCCTGGATTTCATCCGGCCGACGAGCGGGCACATCGAGGTGCTCGGCGTCGACGCCCAGGAGAATCCCGCCGCAGTGCGCCGGCGCGTCGGCGTCCTGCCCGAAGGCTTCGGGTTCGAGGACCCGCTGCTCGGCCGGGAGTACCTCGACTGGGCCATCGAGTCGAAAAACGCCGACGACGATCCCGACGAGTTGCTCGAACTGGTCGGGTTGGCCGGCGACGCCGACCGGATGGCCGCCGACTACTCGAAAGGGATGCAACAGCGCCTGGCGTTCGCGATGGCGCTCGTCGACGACCCCGACCTGCTGATCCTCGACGAACCCTCGACCGGGCTGGACCCGAACGGCATCCAGAACATGCGCGAGATCATTCGCGAGCAGGCCAGCGACGGCACGACCGTCTTCTTCTCCAGTCATCACCTCGCCGAAGTCGAAGCGGTGTGCGACCGCGTCGCCGTGATGAAAGGCGGCAGGCTCGAAGCGGTCGACACCATCGAGGGCCTCCGGGAGAACGCCGGCGGCCCCGCGACCATCACGCTCGACTGTGCGACGCCGCCGACCGAGCTGGGCGTCGCCGACCTCGACGGCGTCACCGACGTCACCGTCGAGGACCGGACGCTGACGGTCACCTGCACCGACCCGAGCGTGAAAGCCGACGTCGTCACGCACGTCGCAGCCCGGACGCAGGTGCGCGACGTCCTCTCTGAGTCGGTTTCCCTGGAATCGCTGTTCAACGACCTCACTGGCGGCGGTCGTGACGGCTCGACGGCAGGCAACGAGGAGGCGGCGACGGAGGTGGCGCGATGAGCGTCCTCACCGTCGCCAAACAGGACTTCAAGAGCGCTCGTCGGTCGCGGGCGCTCTGGACGGCCGCGACGCTGTTCACGCTGCTCGCCGCGTTGATCGCCTTCGGCACGCAGGGGTACCGGCTCCCGCCTGCAGAACAGGTCCAGAACCTGTTCAGGACGCTCGGGATGGTCCTGGGGATTCTGTTGCCGATCATCGCCCTGGTCGCCAGCTACATGTCGATCGCCGGTCAGCGCGAGAGCGGCGGGATCAAGTTCCTGCTGGGGTTCCCGAACACGCGCCGCGACGTCTTCCTCGGGAAGTTGCTCAGTCGACTCGCCCTCGTCAGCAGCGGCCTGGTGCTGGTGTTCGTGGCGGCCACGTCCGTCGCGGTCACCAGACACGGGACGCTCCCGATCGGGACCGTGCTCGGCTTGTTCGCCGTGTCGCTGCTGTACGGCGCGGTGTTCGTCTGCGTCGCCGTCGCGCTCTCGGCGGCGATCGGGTCGCGGAGTCGAGCCATCGGCGCGGCCGTCGGCTCGTACTTCGTGCTGGTCGTACTGTACGTGGTACCGACGATCCGGATCGGCACGCTGGTCCAGTGGGTCCACCACACGATGCTTGGGATGGAGACGAACCCCGACCTCTACAACGCCGTCACCTACACCAGTCCGTACATCGCCTTCCGGAAGGCGCAGAACCTCGTGTTTCCCGAGGCGTTCCAGCGCCAGGTGTTCATGCGGGCCAGCGAGGACACAGCCACCGATCTCCCGGTGTACCTCTCCGACGAGTTCGCGCTGCTGGTCTTCGCCGCCTGGCTGGTGGTCCCGCTCGTCGTCGGCTACCTGCGATTCGACCGTACCGATCTCGAATAACCCGCCCACTCCACTCCAACCATGATCCAACACATCTCGGTTTCCCGCGTGCTGGTCGCCATCGGTATCGTCCTGCTCATCGCTCCCGCGCTGGCCCCGGTCCAGGCCATGCACTTCCACAACACGGGCGCCGGAACGACCGCAAACGGCACGGAGCTCGAAGAACACGGCGTCAGAGTCGTCGCCTACGAGAACCTCTCGGAGCGCGGTCAGGAACTGTACGTCAGGGCACTCAGAAACCACGGCCAGTACGCCGTCCCGCTCGGTCAGGGTGCACCCGACGATTTCCATTACGTGACGAACCAGGACTCGGACGATGACGCTGGCCCCAGCGAACGACGGCCCGGCACGATCGCCATCGAACGACCGCCGGACGCCGACCTGCCGCCGGCCGACGAACCCAGCTACCACGCCGAGGAAGCCCGTGAGCGGGCAGAACGCGCCCAGGAGCGCGCCGAACGCAAACAGGCCGAAGCGACGCCCGCAGACGGCACCGCCACGGCCGGTAACGAGACCGCGACGCCGGCCACCGAACCGACGCCCTCCAGCGAGGAACGGCAGGAACAACTGGCGGAACAGCGACGAGAGATCGAGCGCTACGACCTGATGGAGACGCGGACCGGCCCGCCGCCGCTGACCGCCTCGTCGAACCTCGTGCGACTCCTCTCGGTCGTCGTGGGCGTCCTCGCGATCGGCGTCGGCGGCTATCTCACCTCGCGACCGTAGGAGTCGGTACCCTTTCCTCGGCGGCCGCCCGGGCTTCGAGTATGAGCGACGAGGACATCAGCATCGACGAGAAGCGCGTCTACGCCGCGAAATCGGGCGTGACAGAGCTGTACGTCGCGACCGGCCTCGGGCTGGCGGTCGTCTCGGTGTCGGACGACATCGTCGGCGAGTTCTCGCTGGTCCGGCGCTGTACGGCCACCGACGTCGCCACCGACGCCGACCGCCTGGTCGTCGCCACCGACGAGGACGTACTCGTCGCGGACCGGACGGACCAGACGTTCCGGGAGACCGGCTTCGGCCCGGCGAGTGCCGTCGCACTGACCGACGGCGCACTCCTGGCCGGCGACGACGACGGCCGCGTCGCCCGCTACGACGACGGCGAGTGGACGGAGCTGGGGACGGTCGGCGAGGTCCGCGCGATCGACGGCGACCTGGTCGCGGCCAGCGACGGCGCGTTCCGGCTCGACGACGACGGACTCAGTCACGTCGGCCTAGACGACGTGCGCGACGTGACGACGAGCGGGACGCCGGTAGCCGCGACCGGCGACGGCCTGTACTATCTGGGTCCCGGCTGGGCGAAGGCGCGGGACGGCGACTTCACGACCGTCGACCGCGACGAGTCGCAGGCACACGCCGCGACCGTGGACGCACTCTACGAACAGGTCGACGGCGAGTGGACCGAGCGGGAGGTTCCGCGAGACGGGCCAGTCGTCGCACTGGCGCACGGACCCGGCACTTACGCGCTCACCGAGAACGGAACGGTGCTGGTGGACGTGGGCGACGGCTGGCGCGATCGGGCGCTGGGACTGCGCGACGTCGCAGGGCTGGCCGTCGCGCCCTGAGGGGCCAGCGCGCGGTGTCTCGCGGGAGCTACGTACCGCGGAGCGAAGAAAAAGTGGTTTTACCCCGGGTGTAGACGGCTCAGATATGATTGTCAGTGGGTCCACGTCACAGTCGCTGGCGGCGGCGCTCGCCGAGGCGACCGGCGAGCCGCTTGCGCACGTCGAGTTCGAGCGGTTCCCCGACGGCGAACTGATGGGGAAAGTACCGGACTTCTCGGCCGACCGGGCCGTCGTCGTCGCGTCGACCGACTCCAGCGACGCACACGTCGAGCTGCTCCAGCTTCAGGACGCCGTCCGCGAGGCCGGCGCCGAGGAGGTCGTCACCGTCCTGCCGTACATGGGCTACGCCCGCCAGGACGCCGCCTTCGAGCCAGGTGAACCGGTGTCGGTCCGTGCGATGGCCCGCGCCATCAGCACCGGCACGGATCGGGTCCTCACCGTGAACCCCCACGAGCCGGACGTGACCGAGCACTTCACCGTCCCGGCCGAGACCGTCGACGCCGCCGGGCGACTGGCCGATCCGCTCCCTGCGGACCTGACCGATCCCGTCTTCTGCTCGCCCGACGAGGGCGCGATCGACATCGCTGCCACCGTCCGGGACGCCTACGGAAGCGGCGAGACGGACTACTTCGAGAAGACGCGGCTGTCGGGCAGCGAGGTCGAGATCGAACCCAGCGACACGGACGTGGCGGGCCGGGACGTCGTTCTGACCGACGACATCATCGCCACCGGCTCGACGATGAGCGAGTCCGTCGCCGTCCTCGACGAGCGCGGTGCTGCCCGCGTGTTCGTCACCTGCGTTCACCCCATGCTGGCGGCCAACGCGCACACGAAACTCGCCCGGGCCGGCGTCGAGACCATCTACGGCACCGACACCATCGAACGACCCGTCAGCGCGGTGAGCGTCGCCCCCGTCGTCGCCGACGCGCTCTGACCACCGCGAGAGCGCAGCATCGTTATAAGACGATCGGGCGCGTTAGTCGTTCCCATGGACATGGATCCCGCGGGAATCGCGGGCCGGACGATTCCGGAGTCACCGCGTCGTGAGTTGCTGCTCGCGTTCGCCGCGTTCCTGTTGGTGTACGGCCAGCCGTCGGTCGTGTGTGCGCGGGTGTTGCTGTCGGTGACGCTGCCGTCACTTGCGGTCATCGTCGTCGGGTCGATGCTGCTGGCCGCACCGACGGCCCGGACGTTCGTCCGCCAGGGCGGTTCGATCAGCCGCCTGGCCGATTTCGTCATCGTCGCGGCGCTGGTCCAGATCGTCGTCACCCTGCTCGGGCTACTGGTGGTTGCAGCAGCCAACGGCGATGACCTGACCGCTCTCGCCCGAGCGACGATCGTTCTCTCGTCCTATCCGATCGCGTACTACGTGGTCTACCGGGCGGGGGGCGTGTCGCCCTTGCCCGTCAGCTTCCGCAGCTAGCGATCGTTCGCGACCGCGGCGTCGCAGTGGCGTGGTCACCACTGGGCGACGATCTGATCGGCGACGCCGACGTCACGCTTGTAGTAGTCGCCGTGGGCGTCGACCTGGTCCGTCACGTCGAAGTCGGTGTAGTTGTCCGGCTCCGGTCCGTCACAGCCCTTCTCGCCGACGGCGTCCTCCCACTCGCGCGTCTCGTAGACGTACTCCAGAATCGGGTCGCCGTCGTCGTGGAAGTTGTCGAACTGCTCGGCGGCGTACTCGATGTGGTCGCCGTACTCGCTGTCGAACCAGCCGGCGTCGAGCGACACGGCGTCCTCGGCGACGGCACCTCCCAGCAGCGTCGCCGAGGTGACGGCGTCGGCGGCACCAAAGTCGGTCTCCAGTGACTCCATCGCGAAGATCGTCACGCGCGCCCCGAGCGAGTGTGCGACCAGCCGGACGTCGGTCCCGACGTTCGCGTTCCAGTCCGTGACGAAGTTGGCCAGTTTCGGCCCGTTCTTCTCGGCGATGTCCTTCGCGTCGGCCCAGCCGAGATCGAGGCTGTCGCCCTGGTCGGAGTCCCAGGAGAACGCCGCGGTGTCGCCCCCGTAGCCGTTCGCTTCGAGCGCCAGCTGACACTCGTAGGCGCCGTCGAGCGCGTCGTCCTCGCTGTTCATCCAGCCGTGAACGAACAACGTCAGCGGCTCGTCGCCGATTCCGGCGAAGTCACCGGCTTTCTGATAGGAGAACGCCGTCTCCCCGTCGGCGAGATTCGCGTCGTCGTCGAAGTGGTCTCGCGTGGTCACCCGCGGATAGTCGCTCGGTGCGTCCGCGTTCGCGGTCGACGAACCCGCAGCCGCAGTGCCGCTGGCGGACACGACCCCCATCGTGCCCACCACGGCGACCGACGCCCCCCGCAAGAACCGCCGTCTGCTGAGCGAATCCGCAGTTTCCCGTCCAATTCCCCCAACCGATGTGTGACTGTCTCGCGTCACAGGATACCGTGTAACAAGCAACCAAATGTAATTTTTCGCTAGCTATATATAATAAAAGTATGTTATGTTTTCTGGGCGTTGGATCATCTCGAGTCATGGCAGCAGCCGGGACCGCGGAGGACGCGAGTCCTCCTGGCCGAAGGCCAGCGGCTGCAAACCGCGCGGCCGCTGTTAGAACTCCGAGACCACCTGCGGGATGCAGCCGTCACCCGGTTCGTAGTAGGAGCCGTGGTCGGGGACCACGTCCGTCACGTCGTGGTCCTCGTAGTTGGCCGGTGCGTCCGCCTCGTCCTGGATGCCGTATCGGCCGACGGCGCTGTTGAACTCACCGAGCGAGTAGGCCCAGGCGAGGACGTCGTCGTCGGTTTTGTAGTAGTTGTCGAACTGCCCGGCCACGTCCCTGATGTCCGTGCCGTATTCGTCGTCCAGTTCGACGTCTTCGTCGTCGATCGCACCGCCGAGCAGGGTGGCGGACCGCACGGCGTCGTGACGTCCCCACTCGTTTAACGTCTCCAGCGCGCTGCCGACGACGCGAGCCCCCAGCGAGTGGCCGATGAGCCTGACCGGACGGTCGGTGTCGGTGATCCAGTTCGCCAGTTTCGGCCCGTTGTTCCGGGCGATCTCCTTGGCCTCGTACCAGCCCTGGTCGATGCCGCCGCCCTTGTCCGAATCCCACGAGAATCCGACGTTGAAAGCGTCGTATCCGTTCTGGTCGAGGGCGAGTTCGCACGTGTACGCCGAGTCGATGTCGTCGTCGTTGCCGTCGTCGGCGTTCCAGCCGTGGACGAACACGCAGATCTCGGTGGCGTCGTCGTACTTGTCCCAGTCGCCGACGGTATCGTAGTCGGTCGCGGTGTGTCCGTCCGTCAGATACGGGTCGCCGTACCAGTTGATCGCATAATGGTCCCGCGTACTGATGAGCGGATAGTCGTGTGGCGCCTCGTAGTCACCGTCGCTCCCGCCGGCCGCGGCAGTACCCGTCGCGGCACCGAACCCGACGAGTGTAGTCCCCACCGTGGCGGCACCCCTGAGGAAGCCGCGACGACCGGTCGCGCTCTGATCGTTGTCTGTGCTCCCAGCCCGTGATTCGTGTGAGCGATTCACGTCCTTGCAAGCAACAGGGTAGCTATTGTAATTTTTCGCTAGCTATATATTTTTAATTTTTATACTATAGGTTGAAACTAGCGGCGTGTTTATAAATAGGCCCGAATATGAGGTGACTTAAATGAGTACAGGACGCGAGAGTGACGATTCAGCAACTAGTCAAACCCCGTTCACTGAACGCGGAGCGGAGCCACGCAACCTCGAGCGGTAATTATTCCTTCGAAGGCACGAATGGCACCTACAGCCTGCACCTCGAAAAACGGACCCTCGCTTCGCTCGGGTCCGAACAGCGATCTAGTCCGACGCTTCAGCAGCAGCCAACGGTTCGACCGCGATCGTCAGCGCCACGTCCTCGACCGCCCACTCTTTCCGGTGGCCGTCTTCGACGCCACCGAACTCGTCGGCGCGGACTTCCTCGGCGATGAGGGCCTCGTGTTCGCGGACGAGGTCGGCGATCCGGTCGTCGTCGATGTCGAACTCGACCTGGATGCGCTCCTCGATGTCCAGGTCGAGGTCCTTGCGCATCTCCTGAACGCGGCGGATGACCTCGCGAGCGTAGCCCTCGCTCTCGATGTCCTCGGTGAGTTCGGTGTCGACGTAGACGACGCCCGAGCCGTCCAGCGCCTCGAAGCCCGAGCCGCTGATGTCGTCGGGCGTGTGGCGAACGAACTCGACCATCTCCTCCGTGAGGTCGACGTCACGGCCGAGTTCGTCTTCGACGGCCGCTTCGAGCGCGTCGAGGGACTGCTCGGTGACCCGAGCCTCGTTCAGCGCGTTCATCACGCGGCCGGCCTCGTCGCCGAACTCCGGCCCGAGCAGGCTCATGTCCGCCTCGGCGGAGAAGGTGATCTCGCCCCAGTCCTCGTCGGGATCGACGACCTCGACGTCGCGGGCGTTCAGTCGCTCGGCGAGGATATCGGTCTGGCTCTCCAGCGAGGCAGTGAGGTCCTCGCCGGTCGTCACGTCGACGATGACCTGCGTGACCGGCCAGCGAAGGCTCCGTTCGGCCTGCTGGCGGGCGTTCGAGCCGGCTTCCTCTGCAGCGCGGACCGCTTCGACGTCGGCTTCGAGAGCCTCGTCGTGCCAGAACTCGTCGCGGTCGGGCCAGTCGCGCATGTGCACCGTGTCGAAGCCGGCGTCGCCGGTGAGATTCTGATAGATCTCCTCGGCGACGAAGGGCGAGAACGGCGCGAACAGCGTCACGACCTGTTCGAGGACGTGATACAGCGTGGCGTACGCCGCTTCCTTCGAGCTGCTGTCGTCTTCCTCCCACAGCCGGTCGCGGACGGTCTGGACGTAGAACCGCGAGACGTCCTCGACGACGAGCTCGAGCAGCGCGTCCAGCGCTTTGTGCTGCTCGAAGTCCTCCATGTGTTCGGTCATCTCCTCGGTCACGCTCTGGAGGCGCGAGAGCACCCACTCGTCGACGAGTTCCGTCTCCGCGTCTTCGACGTCGACCGCGTCGGGATCGAACTCGTCCATCCGCATGTACGGCAGCGGGAACCGGAACACGTTCCAGAGGATGTTGAGCCGGCGCTTCATCTCGGCCATCTCGTCCCAGGAGAACTTCATGTCGTCCCCCTGCGGGTTGACCGACAGCAGGAAGAGTCGCATCGGGTCCCGGCCGTGACGGTCGATGGCCTCGCCGGGTTCGACGATGTTGCCCAGCGACTTGGACATCTTCCGGCCGTCCTCGTCGAGTGCCCAGCCGTGCATCAGCACTTGGTCGTATGGCACCTCGCCCATCGCGGCGGTGCCCATGCCGAGTTGCGACCAGAACCAGCCGCGGGTCTGGTCGTGGGCTTCCATGATGAGGTCGGCGGGCCACAGTTCCTCGAAGGTCTCCTCGTCGCTGGGGAAGCCGATGGTGCCCCACGTGGCGACCGAGGAGTCCAGCCACACGTCGAACACGTCGCCGACGCGGGTGTACGTGGTGCCGTCCTCGGTGATCGTCAGGTCGTCGACGGTCCCCTTGTGGATGTCCACCGTCTCGGGGTCGACGTCCTGATCGACGCGCTCTGCGAGTTCCTCGCGAGTACCGACGACGATGGCCTCCTGCATCTCTCCGCTCCAGTCCTCGGGCGTCCAGATCGGGATCGGGATGCCCCAGTAGCGCTGGCGCGAGACGTTCCAGTCCGGCGAGTCCTCGACGAACGACGTGAAGCGGTTGTCCCGAGCTTCCTGCGGGTACCACTCGCTGTCCTGGATGTTGTCGAGCAGTTCCTCTTTGATGTCCGTGACCGTGATGAACCACTGGTCGGTGACGATCTGGATGATGCCCGTGTCACACCGCCAGCAGTGGCCGTAGTCGTGGTGGACGGTACCCCGGGCGAGGAGGTGTCCCTCGGCGTCGAGGTCGTCCATGATGCGCTCGTCGGCGTCCTTGACGAACTCGCCGGCGTACTTGCCCGCGGCGTCCTCGTAGGTACCGTCGGGACCGACCGGACAGAAGACGTCCAGGCCGAGTTCGCGGCCGCGTTGGAAGTCGACTTCACCGTGCCCGGGAGCGCTGTGGACCAGGCCCGTCCGGTCGGCTTCGACGTAGTCGGCGGTGTAGACCTGCAATGCGCCGTCGAAGTCGGGTGCGTCGGGTACTTCCTCGCGGAGCGGGTGGTCGTACTCCCAGCCGACCATCTCCTCGCCCGAGACTTCCTCGACGATCTCGTAGTCGTCGTAGCCGCCCTGTTCCAGGGCGTCCTCGACGCACTCCTCGTGGAGGTAGAGGACCTCCTCGTCGTCACCCTGCTCGGCGCGGACGGCCTGGTAGGTCGCCTCGCCGTCGACGGCGACGAAGGTGTTGGCCGGGATCGTCCAGGGAGTAGTGGTCCAGATGACGAGCGAGCCGTCGCGGTCGCTGAGGGGGAACTTCACGTAGATAGACGGGTCCTGGACGTGGTCGTACTCGACCTCGTTGTTGGCGATCGCCGTCTCACACCGGGGACACTGGGAGATAGATCGCTGCCCCTGCTCGACGAGGCCCCGCTCGTGAGCCTGCTGGAACCCCCACCAGGCGGCCTCCATGTACTCGGGGTCGACCGTCTTGTAGGGATCGTCCCAGTCCATCCAGACGCCGAAGGACTTGAAGTCGTCCTGGAGTCCCTCCAGTTGCTCCTCGGCGAACTCCTTGCACTCTTCGATGAAGGCGTCCTCGCCGAACTCCTCGATGTCCTTCTTGTTCTCGAAGCCCAGCCGTTCCTCGACTTTCGTCTCGATGGGGAGCCCGTGCATGTCGTAGCCGGGGCGGTCGGTGACGTCGTAGCCCTGCATGCGGAGAAAGCGGATGTAGACGTCTTTGAGCGTCTTGTTCCAGGTCGTCCCCATGTGCGCCGACCCGGAGGTGTACGGCGGGCCGTCGACGAAGAAGTACGTCTCCCCGTCGGCCCTGTGGTCTTTGGTCTGCTCGTAGGCGTCGACCGCGTCCCAGTAGTCGAAGATCTCCTCCTCGACCGAATGAGGGTCGTACTGGTCGTCCACCGGATCGAACCTGCTCATGTGTCCTCCAATTGGGGCCGGGACTAAAGGCAAATCGGTCCGACAACGGCGTCAGTACTGCGACGCGACGGCAATCCGAACATATCCCACGAACACCCGTCGGACTGTGCAGGCGCGCCGTCGAAACGCGGCCGTCACGGGACGGTCCGAGACGAGCAGCGGTGAAAACCGAGCACGGAAAAGAATCGGGAGATCGACGTATTGGAGGTCCCAGATTTGCAGATCAATCCATTCCTGCGCCAGGCTCCTCGGAATCGTCGAGTTCGCCACCGTCTTCGCCGATGCCGTCCGATCCGACGGTCCCTTCCTCGTCTTCCTCGTCTTCGTCGTCTTCGACGATGCCGCCTGCGTCGCCAGCCTCGCCAGATCCGCTCGATCCACCGGCTCCGCTAGTTTCGTCCGCTTCCTCCGATTCGTCGGCTCCACCGGCTTCCTCGGCCCCACCGGCTTCGCCGGATTCATCCGAGTCGCCAGCCCCAGCCGAGTCGCTGGAGGCGCCCGAGCCGACGTCGAGTCGCGGGAGACCGCCCCCGAAGGACAGGATGATCGCGATGATGATCACGATCACCACGATGAGCGGGTCGCTCCTGTGCCTGTCGTTCCCAGCGGTCGACAGCTCGTTCTCGGCCACGTCAGAGACCGACCGCGAGCCGTTCGTCCGCGCGTCGATCTCCTTGTACACGGACCTGTCGGTCGATTCGACCTGCTCAGAGAGGGGGTCGGGCAGCGCGTTTACCTCCTCGGGCGTGTCGCCGTTCGCGAGCGTCGCGATCGCGCTTTCGACCTCGGGTTCGAGCAGGTTGTGGAGGTCGATGGAGTCGACGCTGGTTCCGGCGATGGCGTCGCCCACGACGTTCATCCGGACGCCCGAAGCGGTCACCAGTTCGATCGCGGACCCACCGTTCGAGACCTCGAGGGTCACTTCCCGGGCCGAGATCGCCTCGTCGGTGACCGCCAACCCGTTCACGTCGAACAGGTCGAGCAGCGTAAAGGAGAGGCGCTGTCCGGATCCGGTGTTTCCGTTGTCGTCTCCGCCGCCGTCGTCTCGTTCGTCCTCGTCATCCTCACCGGGGCCGTCGTTCCATTCTCCCTCGTCGTCGTCCTTGTTCTCCTCACCCTCGTCGTCGACGCCGGCTGCGACGCCGGAGATGCCGCCGACGGCAGCAGCGCCGCCGAGGGCGCGAAGGAGCGTCCGTCGGGTGTTTTCCAGTGGCAGGTCGTCGAGCGTACCGCCGTCCGTAGACTCCGTTGATTTCTCAGTCATAGTTTTCGTGATTGCACGTCCGATCAGTCTCGGTCGCTGCCGACCGGGTCAGCACTGGCATGCAGTGGGATGCAGTCCGTCCACCCGTTTGGTTATCTGGCTCCGGAATCTCGCCACTAGGACAGCTTACTCGGGTAATGGGTCGGTGAGCGCGTAGAATAGCGTGGATGAACCGACAGCCGTGCCGCAAGTGACCGGAACAGAACGCGCCCGTAGCCGACGCCGGAGTGAACAATCGTCGCTTATGCCGCGTGAGCAACTGAACCAGACGCTGGATGCAGTGTTCGACCATCCGGAACGGCTCGCGAAAGCAACCGTTCGCAGCTGGACGGTCCGCGGTTCGGCCGGCGGCGAACCGCTCAAACCCCCCGGGCACGAACGAGCGACCGATGCCCCCGTTTCCCGACCCCGACAGCCAGCACGTCCTCGCCGACGACTGTCAGCGCTGTCCCGCGCTCGTCGACGCCCGGGAGTGCATCGCCTGGGGAAACGGTCCGCTCGACGCCGACCTGGTCGTCGTCGGTGAAGCCCCCGCGGCAGGCGACCCCGACGCGACCCGGTGGCAGGGCGGCAACTGGACGGGGATGGCCTACACTTCGCGTCACTCCGGGCGACGCGTCCGCGAGTTGCTCGCCGACGCAGGCTACGGGCTGGAACGCTGTTACTTCACGAACGCGGTGAAGTGTTTCCCCGCCGAGAACCCCGACGCGGACGCGCCGACGAACCGGGCGCCGACGCCCGGCGAACGGGACCACTGCCGATCGTACCTCCGAGCGGAGATCGAGACTGTCGACCCGGACGCCGTCGTCACGACCGGCAAGCACGCGACACGGTCAGTGCTCGCGTTCACGGGCAGCGACGTCGACGGGTTCCTTGATCTGGTACTGGAGCCGATCGACTGCCCGCCGCTCGAGACGACCGTGCTGCCGCTCCTCCACCCGAGTTACCAGGCGGTCTGGCTCGGCAGACTCGGATACGACCGCGACGAGTATGTCAAGGAGATAGGCAGAGTCACCAGAAACGTCTGAATTAAGGACTCTATTATGGTTTTAACCGCTTCCTAAAACCATCAGATAACATTCATTCGTCGCGGTGCTTATCACCGTTGATGGGATAACTGTGGTACCATGTCGAGAGAGTCTGGGGACCAGGGGGAGGGTCGGTCCGTTAGTCACCGACAAACAGGGGACGCAGTGGACGACGGCTGGTGTTCCGGGCTCGCGAACGCGATCCGGGACGGCGTGTATCGACTCGACGGTGACCGGCACGTCACCGCGGTCAACGACGCGCTCGTCGAGGTGACGGGATATTCCCGGCGAGAACTGCTCGGTGAGCACGTTTCCGTGCTGTTCGAACCCGATGCGTTCGCTCGGGCCGAGTTGGCGATCAGGCGGCTGCTGAGCGGAGACGACCGGGGCGTCGAGGCGATCGACGTGCAGGTCACGACCGCAACCGACGACGCGGTACCCTGTACCCTCCGGGTCGGGACGGCTGATAGCGAGGACGGGGGCGCCACGATCGGCGTGCTCCGTCCGAACCAGCCCACCGCACCCACTGGCTCTGATTTCAAGTCCTCGTCTCCCCGGGAAGCGAGCGTGGGTTCGTTCGAGGAGAGTCTCTCCAGGGCGCTCAGACGCATCTGTCGGGAGACGCGATGGGTCTACGGCGACGCGTGGATGCCGACGGCGTCCGGGGAACTGGCGCTCGTTTCGAGCGCCGACGTCCGGGACGCGGACGCGGAGTTCGCTGCAGCGTCGAGCGCCACGACGTTCGAGCCGGGAGAGGGACTCGTGGGACGGGTGTACGAGAGCGGCGAGGCGGAGTGGATCCGGGACGTGACGGACGCGGACGCGCAGTTCCACAGAGCGGCCGCCGCTCGTGAGAGCGGGCTCACGACGGCGCTCGGCGTCCCCGTCGTCGCCGACGCGGGCGTCATCGCCGTGCTGACGTTCCTGTTGCCAGCGCACGAGGCCGTCGACGAGCAGATGATCGACCTCCTCACGACGATGGTCGATCAGCTCGGGGAGGTGCTCCAGGAGTTACACGCGGGGTACACGCGGTGGCAACACGACGAGCAGTTCCAGCAGATGGTCGACGCCATCGAGGACTACGCGATCTTCATGCTCGACCCCGCCGGACGGGTCGTCACCTGGAACGAGGGCGCAAAGCGACTCAAAGGCTACGAGCGAGACCAGGTCGTCGGCGAGCACATCGCGACGTTCTACACCGAGGAGGACCGGGAGGCCGGCCGTCCGGACCAGAACCTCGCCGACGCAGCCAGCGAGGGGCGCCTCGAGACCGAGGGGTGGCGCGTCCGGAGCGACGGGTCGCGCTTCTGGGCGAAAGTCACCATCACCGCCGTCCGCGACGACGACGGCACGCTCCAGGGGTACACGAAGGTCACGCGAGACATGACCGAGCGCCGCGAGTACGAACAACAGCTCCAGCACGAGCGCGACACCCTGGAGTCGGAGATGACGGACGTGTTCGAGCGCGTGACGGACGCCTTCTTCGGACTCGACGACGACTGGCAGTTCACCTACGTCAACGCGCAGGCAGAGCAGTTGCTCGACGCGTCGAAATCGGAGCTACTCGGAGCGACCATCTGGGACGTGTTCCCCGAAACCGTCGGCTCGACGTTTCAGGAACAGTTCGAGCGCGCGATGGTGGCCCAGGAGCCGGTGAGCTTCGAGCAGTACCTGGCCCCGCTCGACACCTGGTTCGCGATAAACGCGTATCCCTCGGAGAGCGGGCTGTCGGTGTACTTCCGGGACGTCACCGACCGCAAGGAGCGGGCAACCGAAGTGCGTCAGCAACGCAACCGCGCGCAGACGATCCTCGAACTCGCAGGGTCGGTGATGGTCATCATCGACCCGGACGGCACGGTGTCCTACGTCAATCAGCGCGGGTGCGAACTGCTGGGCTACGAGAAGGACGAACTGCTCGGCGCGGACTGGTTCGAGACCTGCATCCCAGCGCGTCACAGAGACGACGTTCGGGACGTCTTCGAGAACGTACTCGCCGGTTCGGACGAGGCCGACACCCGCGTCGGAACGGTCGTCACCGCCGACGGGAACGAGCGGCTCATCAAGTGGAACAACACCGTCCTGAGAGCCGACGGGGACGCGAGCGTCCTGAGCGCCGGGACGGACATCACCGAGCGGATCCACCGCGAGGAGCGCCTCCAGCGCTACAGCGACTACCTGAACCAGTTCTATCACACCTCGACGCGGGCCGACGTCGACTTCGAGGAGAAGGTCGAGCGACTGCTCGCCTCCGGGCGCGAGTTCCTCGATTTCGACGTCGGAATCCTCTCGGAGATCGACGGCGACGACTACCACGTACGGCATGTGAGCGACGAAACCGGAAATATCGGCGTCGGCGACACCTACTCGCTCGCCGACACGTACTGCGAAGTGACCCTCCAGCAGACCCAGCCCCTCGGGTTCGCGTCCGCCTCCGACGCGGACCTGACCAGCCATCCTTGCTATCGGGAGTTCGAGCTGGAGTCGTACCTCGGCGTGCCGGTCCACGTCAACGGCGAGTTGTACGGGACGCTGAGTTTCGCCAGTCCGGACCCGCGTGACCGGGAGATCACCGAACTCGACCGGACGGTCATGACGTTGCTCTCGCAGTGGATCGGCTACGAACTCGGTCGAAAACAGCGCGAGCGCGAACTCGAAGAGTACGAGCAGGTGATGGAGACGATCGACGACGGCGTCTACGTGATCGACGAAGCGAGCGAGTTCGTCTTCGTCAACGAGGCGTACGCGGAGATGACCGGGTACACCCGGGCGGAACTCATCGGTGCCCCGGCCGCGAGGGTCGTCGGCCAGGAGACCGCCGACCGGGTCGAGGACGCCTACGAGACGGTACGGACCAGCGACCAGGAGACGCTCACCGTCGAGGGACCCATGCAGCGGGCCGACGGGACCGAGTTCATGGCAGAGGGGACGCTCTCCGTCATGGAACTCGACGACGGCCGGGTCGGTCGCGTCGGCGTCGTCCGCGACATCACCGAACGCAAGGAGTTCGAAGAGACGGTCCAGGCGCTCCACAGCACGACGCGCGACCTCTACGAGGCGACCAGTGACGAGGCGGTGAGCGAGCGGATCGTCGACGCGGCGACGGAAGTGCTCGACCTCTCCGGGGTCGCCGTGTATCTCTACGACAGAGAGCGCGACGAGCTGTATCCCGCCGCCGTGTCGAGCGAGGCGGCGTTCATGCGCGGCCAGTCGTTGCCGCGCGTACCCCCAGACGAGTCCAGCCTCACCGGACACGTCTACGCCAGCGGGGAGTCGGTCCGCCTGGCTGACGTGCGGAACTCACCGCACCTCAATGCCGACGAGACGGACATGCGTGCCGGGGTCTTCGTCCCGCTGGGCGATCACGGCATCGCGATCGTCGGCTCGCGCGAAGTCGACGCGTTCGACACCGAAACCGAGCAACTGGTGGAGCTGCTGGCCACGAACGCCGAGAGCGCGCTCGACCGCCTCGACCGCGAGCGTGAACTCAAAGAGTCACAGCGGCGGCTCCGGACGCTGGTCGACAACTTCCCGAACGGCGGCGTCACGCTGTTCGACGAGGAACTGCGCTATCTCGTTCTCGGCGGCGAAATGCCGACCGACGTCGGCAGGACAGCGTCGGAACTCGAAGGCAGGCTGATGGACGAGGTGCTGCCGGAATCGCTCTCCGAGGAGCTGCGGCCGCTGTTCGAGACCGCGTTGGACGGCGAAGCGAGCACCGTGGAGCTCGAAGTCGGTGACCAGATCCGGAAGCTCCACACGGTCCCCGTCAGAGACGACGACGGCGCCGTCATCGCCGGGCTGGCGATGTCCCAGGACGTCACGGAACTGCGCCAGCGCGAATCGGAACTGCAGGGACGCGTCCGCCAGCAGCAGGTCGTCACTCAGCTCGGCCAGCGCGCACTCGCGGCGGACGACCTCGACGACCTGTTCGACGAGGCGGTCGAGTTCGTCGCCGAGACCCTCGACAACGACTACTGCAAGGTCCTCGAACTGGAACCGGACAGTGACCGCCTGCTGCTCCGCTCTGGGGTCGGCTGGCGTGACGGGCTCGTCGGGTCGGCACGCGTCCCGACCGACCGCCAGTCCCAGGCCGGCTACACGCTCGCCTCCGAGGAGCCCGTGGTCGTCCCCGACATGGACGCCGAGACCCGCTTTTCCGGCCCGGAGCTACTCACCAGCCACGACGTGGCGAGCGGCATCAGCGTCGTCATCGGCCCGCCGGAGGAGCCGTGGGGGGTGCTCGGCATCCACGACACGGAGAAGCGAGCGATCAGCGACCAGGACGTCAACTTCGTCCAGTCGGTCGCGAACATCCTCACGACGGCCATCGACCGCATCGAACACGAACAACAGATCGAGCGCCAGCGCGAGCGCCTGGCCGCGCTCAACAACCTCAACGGCATCATCAGGGACATCATCAGCGTCCTTATCCAGCAGTCCACGCGCGAGGACATCGAGGAGTTGGTCTGTGAGCGGCTGGCCGACTCGGACTCCTACGCGTTCGCGTGGACTGGCGACGTCGACACCAACACCGACGAAGTGGTCGTCCGAGCCGAGGCCGGCGTCGAGGGCTATCTCGAGGACATCACGATCACCGTCGACGACAGCTCGGACAGCCAGGGCCCGACGGGTCGGGCGATCAAAGCCGGCGAGGTCCAGGTCTGTCAAGACGTGACGGAGGACCCGGCGTACGAACAGTGGCGCGACCGGGCGCTCGAACACGGCTATCGCTCGTCGGTGGCCATCCCCATCATCTACGAGAACACCACCTACGGGGTGTTGAACGTCTACGCGAAACGGCCGTACGCCTTCAGCGGTGAAGAGCGCGCCGTCGTCGAGCAACTCGGCGAGGTAATGGGCCACGCTATCAACGCCATCGAGCGAAAGCGGCTGTTGATGAGCGACGAAGTCGTCGAGGTGGAGTTCCGAATCCGCGACATGTTCGAGGAACTCGGCCTCGAAGGGACCCCCGAAGGGAAGTTCTCCATCGCACAGACCATCCCCACCAGCCGAGGGTATCTCGCCTACGGAACCGCCAGCGCAGACGGCGCCGAGACGCTGAAGCGACTCGTCGAACAGCTGTCAGCCTGGGCGGACGTGTCGTTCATCAGTGAGGAAGCCGAGGGCACCCGCCGATTCGAGCTGAAGCTCGCGGAGCCACCGGCGCTGAGCATCATCACCGCCCACGGTGGCCACATCCCGTCTGCGACGTTCGCCGACGGCGACTACCGGATGACGGCCGAACTCCCGCCGAACGCACCCGTTCGCGAGGTCGTCGAGACGGTCAAAAACGCGTACCCGGCCACGGAACTGCTCGCCCAGCGCCGGACGGCCGCCGACAGGGAAATCGTCAGCCGACACCAGTTCGACCTCGCCGACCTCCTGACCGAGCGGCAGTTCGCCGCCCTGGAGGCCGCCTACTTCGCGGGCTTTTTCGAGTGGCCCCGCGAGAGCACCGGCGAGGACGTGGCCGACGCGCTCGACATCTCAGCGCCCACGTTCCACCAGCACCTGCGGGGCGCCGAACGACGCCTCCTGAACACGATCATCGAGGGAGACACCACCGCGTAGCGCCCCGTCCAGCGTTTCAGGCAGTCGATCCTAACCGTTTAGGGAATCCCCTTTTGCCACCATAGCGGGTCCGTTTGCGGTAGATGAGAACAGCGGAAACTCCCCCGGCAGCAACTGTGCTCAGGCAGTACGAGCCGCTCTCGTCGGCCCAGTCACGGCGCCTGGTCCGTCTCCTCGCCGCCCAGTCAGCGCCCCTCTCACCGGCGGCCCTGGCTGTGGTTCGTGCCGTCGAGGACCACGCCGGAGCGCCGGCCGCGGTCAGCGAACGAGCGATACGGCAGCACCGAATCGACCTCGTGCACGGCGAGCTCCCCCGGCTCGCGGCCAGCGACCTGATCGAATACGACGGCGACACTGCAACCGCGACTGACGAAGGGATCGCGGCGGTCAGAACCGTCGAAGACGCCATCCCACCGGACGTCGACGGGGACGCACTCCTGTCAGTAATGAACTCCGACCGACGGCGCACCGTCGCGTCGGTCCTCGCGCGCACGCCCCACGAACGCGTGACGCTGACCGGCCTCGCCGTCGCCGTGGCGACCGTCGAGCAAGACGCTGACCTCACGCGGATCGATCAGTCGACGCTGGAAGAAGTCCAGACGACGCTCCACCACGTCCACCTCCCGAAACTGGACGAGGCCAGATTCGTCGAGTACGACGCCGAGACGCGGACGATCGCCGACGAGGGAATCGAGCGCATCGGCTCGGCGTGGCTCACCGAAACCGAACCGCTCAGCTCGGTGGCGAGTGACGGCGGCCACGACGCCTCAGCAGCGGCCGACGAGAACGTCTGGAGCATCGACGCCCACGAGGACGTCGTCGAGCGGATGCGGGCACTGGCCGACCACGCGGACGACGAACTCGTCGTCGTCCTCGCGGCGGAGGGGCTGTTGACGCCCGGCTGTCTCATCCACCTGCGAGTGGCGACAGAGCGCGGCGTCGACGTCGCCATCGGGACACCGCACGCGGCCGTGCGCGACCGGATCGACGCAGCGGTCCCCGAGGCAACAGTCTGGAACCCACAGCAGCAGTGGCACCTCCCGTCGCTCGGCGGGGAAGGCCGACTGAGTCGGCTGGTCGTCGCCGACACCCGGGCGGCCATGCTGGCGACGATCGATCGGAACCGGGTGGCGTCCGAAACGGCCGTCACTGGCGACGGACGAGACAACGGCCTGGTGACGGCAGTCCGCAAACTGGTCGACTCGCGACTCGACGCCGGCGGCAACCGGCAGCCCGACCATCAGTCACCGGCGTCGCCGTAACCGCGCCGGGAGCGTTAACTCGCCAGCCCGACAACTGGTCAGTACATGGTGTCGGTCGTCGACCTGTTTCAGCAGGTCGCAGGAACGGATCCGGTCGTCCAGGGGCTGGTCGGTGGCATCGTCATCGCAGCGCTCAACCTGTTCGGTGCGTCGCTCGTCCTCGTCTGGCGCGACCCCTCGGAGCGCGCGCTCGACGGCGCGCTGGGCTTCGCCGCCGGCGTGATGCTCGCGGCGGCGTTCACGAGCCTCATCATCCCCGGCATCGAGCAGTACTCGGGCGGCGATCCGATCCCGGTACTTGTCGGGGTCGTCCTCGGCGTCCTCTTTCTCGACCGCGCAGACGTGGTGGTGCCACACGCCCACTACCTGCTGACCGGATCCAAGCGAACGGACGCCGCGAACCCCAGCGAATCGGTTCCGCTCGAAAGCGAGCGGGTCACGCCGGTCGTCCTGTTCATCCTCGCGATCACGCTCCACAACATGCCCGAAGGGCTCGCCGTGGGGGTCGGCTTCGGCTCGGGCAACGTCGAAACGGCCATCCCGCTGATGCTCGCCATCGGCATCCAGAACATCCCCGAGGGACTGGCCGTCTCCGTGGCGGCCATCAACGCGGGGCTCGACCGGAAGTTCTACGCGATGTTCGCGGGCCTGCGCTCGGGGATCGTCGAGATTCCGCTGGCGCTGTTCGGCGCGCTGGCCGTCCAGGTCGCCCGCCCACTGTTGCCCTACGCGATGGGGTTCGCCGCCGGCGCGATGCTGTTCGTCATCTCAGACGAGATCGTCCCCGAGACCCACACCAGGGGCCACGAGCGCATCGCGACGCTGGGCACCATGGCCGGCGTCGTCGTCATGCTGTATCTCGACGTGAGTCTCGGGTAGTCGCGACCCCGTACACCGTTTTTCTCGACGCACGAAACGCGAAACCAGCCTGAATCTTCTTGGTAACGGGACCCATTGAAACGGCAAATGGGAACGCGCAGTGGCTGGCTGAAACTCGGCGGGGCAGTGCTCGGCGTGGTCGTGCTGGTGGCAGTCGTCGGCGTCGGCGTCGCGGTGACGACCTTCGAGCGACCGACGGTCGAAGGGTCGGAGTACGCCTGGGGCGAGGTGACCGACGCGACGACCGAAATCGACACCACGGTCGTCGTGAACAACCCCAACCCGGTCGGACTGCCGGGCATCGTCGACGTCTCGTACACCGCGACGCTGAACGACGTGACCCTCGCGACGGGACAGCGATCCGGCGTCGGGTTCGGCACCGGGACGAACACCATCGACCTCACCGCGGAGATGCGAAACGAGCGCATCGCCGCCTGGTGGGTCAGCCACGTCAACGGCGGCGAGGAATCGACGCTGAGGATCGACGCGACCGTCGCTGCCCCCGGGTTCTCCAAGCAGATCCCCGCCAAGGAAGAGCGCATCGAGACCGACATTCTCGGCGGATTCACCCAGCAGGGCGAGCGCACGGTCACGGTCCAGAACGACACGTTCCTCCGCGTCAGCGACCAGTCGGCCGCGTGGGGCGAGGCCACCGCGGAGCGGACGCCGATCACCTTCGCGTCCACGATCGAGAACGCCCACGACTACCCAGTCACGCTCGACGGCGTCGAGTACGTCGTCACGATGAACGGCGTCGAACTCGGCCGCGACCGGAAGACGACGGGCGTCGCCATCGAACCCGGGCAGCGGGACGACCTCGACGTGACGGTCGCGCTCGACACCCCGAAGATGGCGGACTGGTGGGCCGAACACGTCAGGGACGACGAGACGAGCGACCTCACCGTCGCGATGTACGGCATCGTCGAGCAGAACGGCGAGCAGAAACGGATTCCCATCCGCCTGTTCGACGAGACGCTCCGGCTCGAAACCGACATGCTCGGCGGGAGCGGTACGAACGTCACGAACGTCGGCAGCCCACGCGCCCCGGCGGTCGCGTGGCCCGAGGTCACCGAGACGAGCCGCGAGTGGGGCACCGTCACCGACGCCACGACCGAGATCGAGTCGACGTCGACCATCGACGCCCCCGACAACGACATGACCGACGTGCTGACGCTCGCGTTCAGCCAGGAGACGACCATCAACGACGTGACTGTCGCCAGCGGCTCCCAGCGGGTTTCTGCCCTCTCGGCCGGCGCGAACCAGGTCGAACTGACGGCCGAGATGGACAACGGCGAGGTCCCGACCTGGTGGGCGCGCCACCTCAACCGCGGCGAGCGATCGACGGTGCGGACGACGCCGACCGCGCTCGCCGACGTCGGCTTCACGAAGTTCGACGTGACCATGAACGACCGGGAGAGCACCGTCGAGACCGACCTGCTGGCGGGCATGAACGGCGACCGCAACGAGAAAGTCACCATCAGCGGGCAGGACGCGCTGACCGTCCGCAGCGTCCAGTCCGAGTGGGGCGAGGCGACCGCCCAGACCGCACCGATCGACGTCGAAGCGACCGTCGAGAACGACCTCCCGACGCGCGTCGAGGTCAGCAAAGTCGAGTACACGGTGTCGCTGAACGACGTGGTGCTGGCCGACAAGACGACCCGGAACGTGGACGCGATCGGAGCGGAGTCCACCGGCACCGTCTCGCTGACGATGGCGCTCGACAACCAGCAGATGGACGAGTGGTGGGTCACGCACGTCCGGAACGACGAACAGTCGTCGCTGGACGTCTCGGTCGTCGTGACCGTCGACTCACGGGCCGGCAGCGCGACCCAGGAACTCGACTCGCTGGGCCAGTCGACGACCATCGAGACGGACGTGCTCGATTCGAACGGGAACTGACGGCGCATCCCTCTCTCCGGCGGTTCCGGCCGGTCGTCGAGTCGCGGCCGGCACGTCCGGCGTCCGTCTGACCCGTCGCTCGGTGGCGCCGATCAGGGGGTGGTTTCCGTGGTTTTCGACCCCGTGTCCGACCCGAGCGTGGCGGAGCTCTTGCCCTCGGAGGACTCCCAGACCACGCGGATCTCGTAGTCCGCAGACACCGCGGCCGTGAGCTGGTCGCCGGAGACGACCGCCGTCTCGCCGTTTTTCGTCCCGGTCGCGGTGGCGGCGCCGGCGTCGGTTGCCGCCTGCCACGTCGTGTCAGCGCTCGTGACCGCCGAAGCGGAGGACGCAGTTCCGGTGCTCGAACTGGAGCCACCGAAGCCGCTGCCGCGGACGGACAGTTCCGCGGCCTGGATCGCGTCACCGCCGTCGTGCGTGATCGTCAGCGTCCCCGATCCACCGGTTCCGTCGGGCGTGTACGAGAACGCGAACTGCGCGATCGGCGTCACGATGCCGCCCGATTCGTCGGTGCCGTCGTCGGTCTCCGCTCCGTCACCGCTCGCGTCCCCGTCGTCGTCCCCGCTTTCGGTCGTCTCCCCGCCGTCAGCAGTGCCTTCCTCGGTCGCGGTCGTCTCGCCGCCGTCCTCTGGGTCGCCGGCGGTCTCGGTTGCGTCGTCTCGGTCGGTCGTACTGCGGTCGCGCTCGGCGGCTTCCTCGTCGTCGTCATCGTCGCCCCCGTCCGCGGGCGATGGCCCGCCGTCGCCAGAACTGTCGTCGTTCGCGGCTGTCTTCGCGTCGTCGGTGCCATCGTTCTGTCCGCAGCCGGCGAGACCGACCACGCCGGCCGTGCTGACTGTCAAGAGATACCGCCGTCGCGTCATCCCATCGTCCATAACACGCCACACGTCCACCAGCCGCCGTCAAAACCAGTCGCCTCGTTACCAGTTTGTTTGCGTACCAGTCCACCGGCCACCCGGAGCGGGCCGCTGTGGCCGAAAAACGAAGCGATCGAGGCGCAGTAGACGCGTATTATGTTCCGGGACTGACGTGTGAGCGTTCGCAAACGGAAGATTTCGGTCGCGGAAGCGGGTCCGTTCCGAGCGCACTGATCGTCGGCCCGACGTCCAGCAGTCGGCGGTCTCGCCGCGGATTACATCCGTTCGATTATCGTCGCGATGCCCTGACCGAAGCCGATGCACATCGTCGAGAGCGCGTAGTCCTGTCCGGTGCGCTGGAGTTCGTGAGCGAGTTTCGTCAGGAGCATCGAGCCGGTGGCGCCCAGCGGGTGGCCGTGAGCGATCGCGCCGCCGTTGACGTTGGTGTCCTCCCAGGACGCGCCGGTCTCTTCGAGCCAGGCGGCGACGACCGCGGCGAACGCCTCGTTGACCTCGAAGAGGTCGATGTCGCTGACGTCCATGTCGGCTTTGTCGAGGACCTGCTCGGTGGCCGGGATGGGGCCTTTGAGCATCGTGAGGGGGTCGACGCCGACGACCTCCGTCTGGACGATGCGGGCCATCGGGTCCCAGCCGTGTTCCGCGGCGGCTTCCTCGCTGGCGACGAGCACGGCCGAGGAGCCGTCGACGATCCCCGAGGAGTTGCCGGCGTGCTGGACGCCGTTGCCCTCCTCGCGGAAGGACAGCGGGAGGTTCGACAGCGTCTCCACGTCGGTGTCGGGCCGCGGGTGTTCGTCCTGCTCGACGGTGACCGTCTCGCCGTCGAGTTCCGTCTCGACCGGGACGATCTGGTCGTCGTAGTGACCGGCTTCCCAGGCCTCACCCCAGCGCTGCTGGGAATCGACGGCGATCTCGTCGAGTTCCTCGCGGGTAAAGCCGTACTCCTCGGCGATGCGCTCTGCACCCTCGCCCTGGGTGGTCACCTCGTCGAAGTGCTCGAAGTAGGTGTCCGTGACGCTGTTACCGTCCGAGCCCATCGGCACGCGGGTCATGTGCTCGACGCCGCCGCCGATGAGCACGTCGTGCTGGCCCGCCATGACCATGCTGGCAGCGAAGTTGATCGCCTGCTGGCCGGAGCCGCACATCCGGTTCAGCTGGACGCCGGGCACGTCGTCGCCCCACCCGGCCACCATCGGTGCGAGCCGGGCGATGTTGAGTCCCTGCTCGTCGATCGGCGTCACACAGCCGTAGATGACGTCTTCGATCGTGTTCGGCGCGTCGAAGCCGTTGCGGTCTTCCAGCGCTTTGAGGGGTTCAGCCGCCAGGTCCTGCGGGTGCGTGTCCCGGAACGAGCCGTTCTGCTTGCCGAACGGAGTCCGTACCGCGTCGACGATCACTGCGTTACGCATGGTTGTGAACTGTCATACAGGCGCGAGGAGTATCAGTGTTTCTTCGATCCCTTAACAAACTTCATAGAAACGAAAGTGGAGTTGCCAGGATTCCAGCGAGCGCGAGAGAGGGTTAACGAACGACGAACTAGAGGCCGCGTCGGACGCTACTCGACGGTGATGGTTCCGTCCTGATGGAGGTGGAGCTCCTGCTCTTCGACGGTAAAGGAGAGATACGTTCCGGGATCGGCGTCGACCAGGCGGACGACCTGGATCGCGTCGACGTACGTGCCGGGCTCGTCCAACTGGTCCCGTTCGAGGTCCGTCTCGGCCACGACGGTGTCGACGATCGCCTGACTCAGCGGGACTCGCGCCGCCGAGCCGGTCCCGTCGTCGACGGCGACGTAGATCGCGTTCAGATCGGTCTCGACGACGTCGATCGGATTCGCACTGTCGGGGTCCGTGCTGTCCGCTGCGTACTCCTCGCCCCAGATGTTCGTCACGACCGCCGAGTCGGTCTCGGCGTCGGCCGCGTCCTCGTCGTCGGGGCCGGGGCCGCCGAGGTTCGCCGGGAGGACCAGGTCCTCGTACTCCTGTGCGACCTCGGTGAGGCGGCTCTGAGCGGTGACGCCCATGACGTCGACGTAGGAGTCGACGAGAGCGCCGACGGTCGCGCGGTCGTCGTCGACGACGTTCGCCACCTGTCCGTCGTCGGTCACCTCGATGCCCTCGACCGAGCGGGCGATGTCGACGGCCCGTTTGCCGAGCATCGTCCGCTGGGTCTCGATCAGTCGTTCGGCGAGGCGCTCGTAGCTACTCATCCTAGGCCGTGGAGTGACTGCTCATCGTCTCCCACAGCATGTAGAACCCCGCCAGCAGCAGCGCGGTCGCGACGAGGTAGACCGCGCTCTCGACGCTGCCCGGCGGTCGCTCCAGGCTCAGGATCTGCGTGGCCCCGTCGAGCAGGCGCCAGACGGCGAAGACGATCACGCCGCCGCCGGCGACGTAGAGGGCCTTGCCGATCTCGCCACCGTAGGCGCGTGCAGCCTGGACGACGAACCCGACGGCGCCGATAGAGAGCATTACTTGCGCGATGAGACTCGTCGCGTACCACAGTCCGGGCTCCTCCGTTCCGCTCGCTCCGGTCTGAGCGAGCGCCGGCGTGGTGAACGCGACGCTTCCGACGCAGACGAGACACACCGTTAGGCCGAGATTACGTGCCAGCCTGCCAACAGTACGTGCCATTCTCATGAGAGATTCAGGCGAGTCAGTAATAACTGTTTGCACGCTTCAGGCCCGTCGTAACAACTCTGTAACCACAAATTATTCAATACGCTACAGTTTTAAATTAAGTCACCTGCTACGTTCGCGCTACTGGGCTCGGTGGGGAGGCCAGCAGCGTCGAGAGACCCCGTTCCGTTCGCAATGCCATCTGATGCCCTGGAAACCGACCGTCCGTCGAATCGCCAGCCGACCACGAGCAGCACACGGTTCGGATCAGCCTGGAGCCGGATCGCACGCCACGAGCGCAGCCTGTGGGGACTCGTCGCAGCGGTGTTCTGTGCCGACCTGCTGTCGACGTACCACGGGGTCCACCACGGACTGACCGAAGGGAACCCGATCGTTCGGTCGGTCCTCGCGGACGGTGGGTTCGTCGCGTTCACCACGCTAAAGCTCGCCACCGTGTGTTTCGCGTTCTCGGCCTGGGTCGTCACGCCCCGTCCGAACCGCATCGTCGTCCCGTTAGGGCTCGCGCTCCCGTGGGCCGCCACGTCGCTGATCAACGTCGTCGCGATCCTCGCTTAATCACCGAGGAACTGCGTCGCCGACCGCCAGAACAGGTCCCGCAGCGCCGACTGCGGCAGGTCGCGGGCGAGCAGCCCCGCACGCTCTTGCTCGTAGGCGTACGGGATGTTCGGGAAGTCCGACCCGTACATGATCGACTCGGAGAGTTCGACCAGCGTTTCGTCGGCGATGGTCGAGGGATCGAACCCGATGGCCTCGGGCGACCGTGGCGACATCGCCATCGTCGTGTCCAGGAAGACCTGGTCGTGTTCGCGAGCGAACTCGAGGAACCGGTCGACCTCGTACGTCCCCATGTGTGCAGCGCAGGCCCGAACCTCGGGGTAGGACGCGACGAACTGTGCGAACTGGTCGGCGCCGACGTGCGGGCTGTCCTCGAACATCGGCGCCGTCCCCGCGTGGAACAGGATCGGACGGTCGTACTCCGCGGCCAGTTCGAAGGCGGGATCGAGGCGCGGGTCGGCCGGGCCACACCCCTGGACCGGACACTGGAACTTCAGACCGCGCGCCCCCGCCTCGAACGCGTCGCGGACGACCTGTTCGACCGGGTCCTCCCCGTGAACCGTCGCGAAGGGGACCGCCATGTCGGAGTCGGCCGCCCGATCTACCACCCACTCGTTCAACTCGGCGGCTACGCCGGCTTCGTGGGCGTACGGGAGCGCGAAGTACCGGTCGACGCCGGCGTCTCGCAGGCGGGTCTCGATCGCCGCCTGCGACGTGGGATGGTCGAACGACCACTCGGCTTCGGCCGAGAGGGCCTCGCGAATCGCCGCGAGCAGGCGTTCGGGCATGAGGTGGACGTGGGCGTCGGTCGCCGGCGCGAACTGGCCCTCGGACATACCCGGACCCACGGCGACCCGCCCAATAAATCCGCAGGCCGGGAAACCTTCTTGGGGCGGGCGGTCGAGGTCTCGCCCATGCCCGAGGACTGCATCTTCTGTCAGATCGTCGCCGGAGAGATCCCGAGCAACACCGTCTACGAGGACGACGAGGTGTTCGCGTTCCTCGACGTCAACCCGCTGGCGCCGGGCCACACGCTCGTCATCCCGAAGGACCACCACGAGCGCCTGAACGACCTCCCGGCGGACCTGGCCGACGACCTCTACGAGGCGCTCCACGAGTTGATCCCCGCCGTCGAGGACGCCGTGGACGCCCCCGCGAGCAACGTCGGCTTCAACAACGGCGAAGCCAGCGGTCAGGAGGTCCCGCACGTTCACGGCCACATCATCCCGCGGTTCGAGGACGACGGCGGCCACCCCATCCACGCCGTCGGCGGCTCCCCGCCGGACTTAGACGACGACGAACTCGCAGCGATCGCCGAGGACGTCGCGGCCAACCAGTAGCGCAACCTGTCACTCGAAGAACCGTAGGTTTTTCCCGGAGAACGAGGGACTCGGGCCTGTGACCAGCAGTGAGACGCTCGCACTCGTCGGGGTGACGGGGGGTGCGGGAACGACGCGACTGACAGTGGAGTTCGGCGCGACGCTCGCCCGGGCGGGGGCGGACGTGGCGCTCGTCGACGCCGCCTTCGCGACGCAGGGACTCGCCACCCACGTCCCCGGACGGATCGAACCCGACGTGACCAGCCTCGTGACCGACGCCAGCGACGTGGCCCTCGACGCCGGCCTGTTCGAGTACCCCGTCGACCTCCCGGGTCGACTGGCGGTCTGTCCGGCACGGGCCCCGTTCGAGCGCCTGGCGCGAGCCAAGACGCCCGAGGCCGCCCGCCAGTTCGAGGACCGCGTCGCGGCGGCCAGCCGATCGTTCGACTACGTGCTCCTCGACGTCCCGCCGATCGCGAGCAACCAGGCGGTCGCGGCAGTGACGACGGCCGATCGCGTCGTCCCGGTGGTCCCGGCGACCGAGCGCGGGTTCGACCGGTTACCGACGATGCGCGACCGACTGCACGACGTGGGCGCGCCCGCCCACGCCACCGTCGCGAACCGCGTTGCACCCGACGAGACCGTCGAGGGCGTGGATGCGACCGTCCCGGAGAGCGACGTGGCTGCCGTGGGGGAGTTGCCGGTCTGTGCCGACCCGGACGCGGCGTTCGCGCCGGCGGTCGCCGATGCCGTCGAGACGGCGCTGGCGACGACGCTCGACCTGACGTTCCCGGACGACGGGTTCCTCGGGACGTACCGGTGACGCCGGGAAACCCCTTTATCGTCCGCTGCCAGTAGTGGGAGTATGGCGAAGGAGTCCTGTGACGGGTGTGGTCGCACCGTCACGATCGCAGGGGGGATCAGCGATTTCTGGTCGCTCTCGCGGGACAAGACGGAGGGATTGCTGCTCGAACTCGCCGACGGTTCGGAGTGGTTTCTGTGCAACGACTGCATCGAGCAGTTGCCGGATGACCGCGACGTCACCGCGGCGGACGTCCGGGAGTTGCCCGGCGACGGCTAGCCGCCGCTCGCGGGGCTCCCGAACCAGCCGAAGCCGATGACTTTAGGCTATCCGAGTTTGTTTCCCGGAACGTGAACCCCGCCCGGATCCACGACGCCTTCCCGGCGCCCTCCTACCGTGGTGCTCAGGAGCAGGCGCTCGACGACATCCGCGCCGCCTTCGAGGCCGGCAAGGACGTCGTGCTGGTGCGCGCACCGACCGGGAGCGGGAAATCCCTCCTGGCGAGAGCGATCGCCGGCTGCGCCCGCCGTGCAGGGGAAGCGGAGGCCCACGAGACCATCGGCGCGTACTACACCACGCCGCAGGTCTCCCAACTCGACGACGTGGCCTCGGACGCACTGCTGGAGGATCTAAACATCATCCGCGGGAAGAACAACTACTCCTGTATCCTCCCCGGCGAGACGGACACGCCGGTCAACCAGGCGCCGTGTGCCCGCGAGCGAATGTTCGACTGTCAGGTGAAACACCGCTGTCCGTACTTCTCGGACCGGTCGATCGCCTCCAACCGCAACATCGCCGCGATGACGCTCGCCTACTTCATGCAGACCGCCGGCTCCGACGTGTTCGGGAAACGCGACGTGGTCGTCGTCGACGAGGCCCACGGGCTCTCCGAATGGGCCGAGATGTACGCGACGATCGACCTCTCGCCAGGTCGGGTGCCCGTCTGGAACGACGTCCAGCCCCCGGCCATCGGCGACGACCTCGACGCGGCCGCAAAGTACGCCGACCGCGTGATGACAGTCTGTTCGCGTCGGCAGGAAGAGCTCCGGGGGAACGCCGAACTCACGCCGGACGAGGTCGCCGAACGCGACCGACTGACCGAACTCATCTCGGAGCTGCAGTGGTTCCTCGAAGACTACCGCGACCCCGACAGCGGGACGACGTGGGTGGTCGACCAGCCCGACGGCGAGGGGAGTGCAGTCACCATCAAGCCGATGGCACCCGAGCGCTACCTCAAACACACCGTCTGGGACCGGGGCAACAAGTTCGCGCTCCTCTCTGCGACGATTCTCAACAAGGACGCCTTCTGTGCTGGCGCAGGGCTGGCCCCCGACCGCGTGGCGCTCGTCGAGGTGCCTCACACGTTCCCCGTGGAGAACCGGCCGCTGTACGACGTGACCCAGGGGAAGATGACCTACGAACACCGCGACGAGACGCTGCCCGCCATCGCCCGCACGCTCGTCCGCCTCATGCAGGCCCATCCCGACGAGAAGGGGATCGTTCACTGCCACTCCTACGGCATCCAGGAACGGCTGTACGATCAGCTCGCGGACATGGGCGTCGACGCTCGCGTGCGCCAGCACACCAAGGACAACCGCGACGCCGTCCTCTCGACCTGGAAGCGCAGCGACGGCGCTGACGTGTTCCTCTCGGTCAAGATGGAGGAAGCGCTGGACCTGGAGGGCGATCTGGCGCGCTGGCAGCTCCTGTGCAAAGCGCCGTATCCCAACACCCGCGATTCGCGGGTGGCCCGCCGCCTGGAGGACGGACAGTGGGGCTGGTACTACCGGGCGGCGCTGCGAACGGTCATCCAGGCGTGTGGTCGGGTCGTCCGCGCCCCCGACGACCACGGCGCGACCTACCTCGGAGACTCCTCGTTGCTCGACCTGTTCGAGCGCGCCCGGACGGACATGCCCGACTGGTTCGCCGCCCAGGTCGACCGGATGACCGAGCCCGAACTCCCCGTGTTCGATCCGGCGGCGGCGGTCGGTGACGGCGGCGGGAACACCGGTCGCTCGCGGTCCCGGTCACGTCGGCGGTCGTCCGCGTCGGACGACTCCCACCCCCTCTCCGACGTCTGGGACAGCTAGAAGGCCGAGTAGGCTGCGTACGCGACGGGAGAGAGGACCATCAGCAACACGAAGATGAGTGCGATGATCTGTTGGCGATCCATACCCGCATTCAGCCGCCCACTCAATTATGCCTTTCGAGCGGACAGACTCCGCCGTCCCGAGCCCTCGCCCATCGGCCCGGATTTCTCACCACCCAGGTAGCGACCCGAGCCGATCGCATCCGAGTGTCCGCGTGCCGAGACCATTCGCTCCACGTAGTCACCCGGCTGTGCGACGCGATAAGCGAGACCGAGACACCCCGACGTCTGCCCAGCTATCCGATACGCATCACCCATATGTAACCCATATCAACGTTATATTCACGTTATGTGTAAAAATACGCAAATTAGCTTCCGATCGTAAATTATATTCGGCGAATATTCACATCTGAGAGTATGAGCGGAGAAACACTCGAGACGATACGGACGGTACTCGAATCCCTGTTGGACGAGACCGAGGACGCCGAGGTGCACTACAAGCTCAGGACGGCGTTGCAGTTAGTGGAAGTGCAACAGAGCGACCTCACTCAGTTGGAGGAAGTCGCCGACGAGGATTCGGAGCTGTGGGAGCGACTCAGTGAGCTCGGGTACGTGGAGTGACTGGCCGCCGACTCACTCGATGCGAGCGTCCACGACGACGTGGGCGACCCCTTCGCTGTAGCCTTTGACGCGCCGCGTGTCGAGCACCTCGACCGTCCGATCGACCGCGGCCGCCGCATCCTCGATGCGGTCGATGGGGCGGTCGAACACGAGTCCCTCGGGCGTCGCCTCGTGCATGTGGAGGATACCACCGGGTTCGAGGGCTGCCAGTGCCGCGTCCAGATACTCGTACGCGTCGTAGAACCCCATCACGACGCGGTCGGCCTCGACCCCGTCGGCCACGTCCCGGCAGTCCGCCCGGTAGATGTCCACCCGGTCGTGGACGTCGTTGAGCTTGGCGTTCTCCAGCAGGTAGCGGAAGGCCGTCGGATTGTGCTCGGTGGCGGTGACGTGCGCGCCCGCTCGGGCCATCGGGAGCGTGAAGTAGCCGACGCCGGCGAACATGTCGAACACGCGGTCGTCCGCGTCGACAACGTCGCCCATGTGGGCGCGTTCGGCCTTGTTGCCCGGCGAGAACATCACCTGGGCGAGGTCCAGCGCGTACTTGGTCCCGTGTTCGGTGTGGACGGTTTCGGTGTCGCCGCTGCCGGCGAGCAACTCGACGTCGGGTTCGCGGTGCTGACCGTCGATGCCGTGGCGAGCGAGGACGGTGTCGGCGTTGGCGTGCAGGGCCAGCAGTGCCTCGCCCACCTCCGCGGGTCGCGGCGCGTCGCCGACGTCCACGAGGACGACGGTGCCGATGACGGCCCAGGAGCCGGGCGCCCGGTCGAGTTCGTCCTCGGACCAGCCCTGCTCGCGGAGGTGGTCGTCGAGCGTGCGGAGCCGTCGAGCCGGTTCCTGGCGGACGACCTCCCGGACCTGGGTCCGCTGCGGTGGCTCCGTCACGGGCAGGGCGACGGCGTCGGCGCCGAACTCCCGGATGCGTCGGTCGTCGTCGTAGACGCCCTCCGCTCGCAGGTCGGCAATGGCGTCCTCCGTGTCCGGTTTCGGGACGACGGCCGCCAGGGGTTGCTCGGCCGTGTCCAGTGGCCCGGGGAGCGAGTCGTCGTCACTCATCGTCGGGTTCGTCGGCCTCGGGAAGGACGTGCAGGCCGGCACGGCTCTTCAACACGGGCACGGTATCCGCGTCGGGGTCCATGTAGTCCGGGCGGGCGATGGTCTTGGCCTCGAAGGTTTCGGGATCGAGCACCTGCACTGCTCGCTCGTCCTCGACGGCGACCAGCGTCGTCTCCTCGCCGTCCTCGATCGTGCCGAGCCGATCCGCGTCGGGGGCGTCCCCCACCTCGTGGGACGCCTCGTAGTCCTCGCCGGTGGTGAGCCGGGTCCCCTTGAGGTTGCCGCGGACGCTCCGGACGAGCACCGGGCCATCGTCGTCGTCCTCGGGGTCGATGATCTCGCCCTGGCGGTAGCGCGGGAGCCGGACGGCGAAGGTCACTCTGTAGACCTCGTTACCGTCCTCGTCCTCGGTGACGAGGGTCTCGGCGCTGGAGAACGATCCCCCGTAGGCCTGGACGATGCGCTGGGCGACCTTCTTGCCGATCTTGTTGGTCGAGAGCTTCATGTTCAGGCCCTCGTCGGTCTCGCCGACCTCCGTGACGAAGGCGTTGCGGTCGCCGGTCTCCTCCATCTCGGCGACGATCTCGCGGGCGATCTCCTCGGCGCCCTCGATCTCCTCGGCGGTGGGCGTGCGCTCGGTGGCCCGGACCTGAACGATGCTGGAGTAGTAGTCCCCGGCGATGCGGCCACAGCGGTTGCAGGTCTGCTTGGCGATCTTGACGGGAACGACGACCTCCTCGACGAGCTGGGACCCGCGGACGAGACCCGTGAACTGGCAGTGCATGCGGATCGTCGTCTGATCGACCTGTTCGGGCATCACCTGCCAGTCGACGTCGTGGGCGTCGACGTGGACGGCCAGCGCCTCGCTGACCTCCTCGATGGCGATGTCGGTGTAGTCCTGGGCCCCGACGTCGACCCAGCGATTGCCGCGGTGGACGGCCCCGCACTGCGAACAGGTCCGCACTTCGATGCGGTCGGGGGCGTCCACGAGGTCGAACTCCTCGAAGTAGCAGTCGTTACAGAGCACGCGGTCCGGGTCCCGCGGCTCGCCAGGCCGTGGTTCCGGCCGCGCTGCCACGGCGTCCCCGCACCGCGGACAGAACTCGCGTGACTCAGTCATTGTCCGTGATATGCCGCTGCATCGGTTAAATGGCGCGTTCCCGTCCGCGCCCTCTCCCCGTGAGATCCAGCGACCGGACATGTGTGAATCGAAACCACACGGCAAGGATTGACGAGCGTCGCGGCCCGATAGGGGAGGTATGCGCGCTGCGCGACTCCACGAGTTCACGGACGACATGAGCGAGGCGTTGTCGATCGACGAGATCGACCGCCCGGAGATCACCCGCTCGGACGAAGTCCTCGTCGAGATCGAAGGGGCCGGCTGGTGCCAGACGGACAACCACATCATCGAGGGCATGTGGCAGCAGTACGCACCGACCGAACTCCCGCAGACGCTGGGCCACGAGAACGCGGGCACCGTCGCCGAAGTCGGCCCGGAAGTGACGGTCGTCGAAGAAGGAGACCAGGTCATCTGCCATCCCGTGATGACCTGCGGGACGTGTCGGGCCTGCCGGCTCGGTGACGACATGTACTGCGACGAACTGGCGTTCCCGGGGCTGACGACCGACGGCGGGTTCGCCGAGTACCTCCTGACGAACGAGCGGGCTGTCATCCCGCTGGAAGGCGTCGATCCGGTCGAGATCGCGCCCCACGCCGACGCCGGGATCACGGCCTACCACGCGGCCAAGAAGGCCGTGGCAGAACTCGTCCCCGGCGACTACGCCGTCCTCGTCGGCATCGGCGGCCTGGGCCACATCGGCCTCCAGGCGGTCGACGCGATGAGCGCCGCTCAGACCATCGCCGTCGACGTCAAAGACGAGGCGCTCTCCCTGGCCGAACGGCTGGGTGCCGACCACACCGTCAACTCGGCCGACGAGGACGTCGTCGAGGCCGTCGACGCCATCACCGACGGCGTCGGCGCTCGACAGACGCTGGACTTCGTCGGGAGCGACGGGACGACCGAGATGGGTCCCGACCTGCTGGCAGCCGGCGGCGACCACCACGTCGTCGGGTACGGCGGGCACATCCACGAACCCACGCAGACGCTGGTCGACGGCGAGATGAGTTTCCGGGGCACGCTCGTCGGCGAGTACACCGAACTCCAGGAACTCGTCGCGCTGGTCGAACAGGGCGAGATCCACCTCGAAACGTCAGAGTACGACCTCTCGGAGATCAACGCGGTCGCCGAGCGGCTGGAAGACCGGGAGATCGAGGGACGAGCGGTAATCAAACCCTGAGCACGGACGAGAGCCCGGACCGACGTTCGGGCCCTTTCGCCGGCGAATGGGCCGACAGCGAACTTAATTGCCGTCGTCACCTAGGTGCGGCCATGCAGTGGCAAGCGGACTGGGGACTGCGAGCGCGCATGGGCCTGACCATGTTCCTGCTCGCAGCCCTCTATCTCGTGTTCATCGGCGTCCTGAGCCTCTACTTCGAGAGCCTGCTGCTCGTCGCCGTCGTCATGGGGCTGTTCTCGTTCGCCCAGTTTTTCTTCAGCGACAAGCTCGCGCTCCGGAGTATGGGAGCAAAGGAGGTCAGCGAGAACGAGTACCCCGACCTCCATCGGACGGTCGGACGCCTCGCCCAGCAGGCCGACCTGCCGAAGCCGACGATCGCCGTCGCGGACACCCGGGTGCCCAACGCCTTTGCGACCGGGCGATCCCAGCAGAACGCGACCGTCGCCGTGACCAGCGGCATCCTCGATACCCTCGACCAGGAGGAACTGGAGGGCGTGCTGGCTCACGAACTCGCCCACGTCAAGAACCGCGACGTGATGGTGATGACCATCGCGTCGTTCCTCTCGACGATCGCCTTCCTCATCGTCCGGTGGGGCTGGCTGTTCGGCGGCAACCGCGGCGGCGACCGCCAGGGCGGCGGCGTCGTCGTCGCCATCGTCGTCTCGCTTTTGGTGTGGGTCGTCTCGTTCGTCCTGATCCGGGCGCTGAGTCGCTACCGGGAGTTCGCAGCCGACCGCGGCGGCGCGCTCATCACCGGCCGTCCCTCGGCGCTGGCCTCCGCGCTCATGAAAATCGACGGCCGGATGGACAAGGTCCCCAAGGAGGACTTCCGCGAGCAGGCCGAGATGAACGCGTTCTTCATCATCCCCATCAAGAGCGGCTTCATCGGGAAGATCGCCCGCACGCACCCCTCGACGGAGAAGCGCGTCGAGCGGCTTCGCGAGATGGAGCGCGAACTGGAGCGGTTCTGACGAACTGTTTTTGAGCTAACCAGTCAAAGGGAACGTATGGAGTGGCACCGCGACCGACGGCTGCAACGCCGGATGGTCCTCGCCCTCGCGCTGACGGTCGTAAGCTGGGCCGGCCTCCTCGGCCCGGTGTTCTGGGTCCTCGGCTTGGAACTGGGGCTCGTCGTCGCCGGCGTCGTCCTGCTCTTCGTCCTCGTCCTGGCCCGTGAAGCGGACAGACTGGCCTATCTCATCACGAAAGCGATCGCCATCTCCCACAACGACTACCCGAAGCTGTTCGAGACGACGGCGCGACTGGCACGACAGGCCGACGTGGCCCGCCCCGCCGTCGCCGTCATCCCGACCGACGACCCGAACGCACTGTCGGCGGGCATCGGCGACCGGACCGTCATCTGCGTCACGCTCGGCCTGCTGAAGACGCTCGACGACGAAGAACTGGAGGCAGTGCTCGCCCACGAATTCGCACATCTCAAAAACGGCGACTCGGCGGTGCTAACGACCGCCAACTTCCCAGCGACTGTGGCCGTTACGCTCGTCAACGGCGGCATTCGGAATCTCGGTAGCAGGGCGTTGTTGCTCGGGTATGCCGGTGCAGCGATCTACCTCGTGTTGCTGGGGATTCCGCTGCTCGTCGTCTCGCTGCCCGGAACGCTCGTCCTCTCGCGGTACCGCGAGTACGCCGCCGACCGGGGCGCCGTCGCGATCACCGGGAACCCCACTGCGCTCTCGCTGGCACTCGGAAAGATCCACTGTGCGGACCCGAAACCCGAGACCGACCTCCGGCGAGTCGCCGGCCTGAACGCGTTCTGCATCGTCCCGCCTCGCGGTCGCCTGCTCGTCCCGTGGACGCACCCGCCGACACACCGCCGGATGCGCCGCCTCCGCCACCTCGCCGCCGAGTTAGAGGGGACCGCCCCGCCGGACGACGGAAGCTAAGGGGCCAGCGTACCGACTGGAAACCATGGGACTGCTCGACGGCATCAAATCCGTCCTCGGCCTCCGTGCCGAAGCCGACGCCACCCGCGACGCCGACCCCGAGGACCTGTTCGGGATGAGCACGGCCTACGTGACGATGGAGGCCGACCTGGGCTACGAGCCGGCGGGCGAGGCCGCCCTCTGTTTCTCCGCGGTCGACAGCACCGACTTCGAGGACGCCGTCGCCGAGGTCGAGGCCATCCTCGACGCCGGCGAGGTCGAAACCGGCACCAGCGCCAGGTTCGTCAAGGACGACCACGGCTACGACTGGGTCGTGCTCGAAGACGACGACGTCGAAGACCTCGTCACCAGCGTCCACTTCGCCGCCGACACCCTCGTGGAGACGGGCTTCGGGTCGCGACTGCTCGCGGCGCTGTTCGCGTTCCGCGATGGCTCGCAGAGCCATCGAAATCGAGGCGGTGAAACCGCCGAGGACCACCAGCCGGTCTACTGGGTGTACTCGTTCCGTCGGGGGTCGTACTACCCGTTCGCGCCCACGGGCGGGCACGAGCGCGACAGCAGCGCGGAGTTCAAACTCGAGAGTGTCCTCGACGGCGAACTCGACCTCGAACCGGACAAGGAGTACTGGTACCCGCTCTGGCCCGACCGGCCAGGTACCCATCCCTGGGAATAACTATCTAAACGTTTGGACGGGTCAACGACCGACCACTGTGCAGTCCGGCAGTTTCACTTTCACTCTGCTGTTAACGAGCCTTTATGTGATAGGGGGGACAAGCCGGTTGTATGGCAACAACGGAAAATCTCGAGGACCTGCCGGGCGTCGGTCCGGCGACAGCAGAGAAGCTCAAAGACAACGGCTTCGACTCCTACCAGGGCATCGCCGTCGCGAGCCCCGGCGAACTCTCCAACACTGCCGACATCGGCGAGTCCAGCGCCTCGGACATCATTCAGGCGGCTCGCGAAGCCGCCGACATCGGCGGGTTCGAGACGGGTGCAACGGTCCTGGAGCGCCGCGAGCAGATCGGCAAGCTCACCTGGGGCGTTGAGGAGGTCGACGAACTCCTCGGCGGCGGCGTCGAGACCCAGTCCATCACCGAGGTGTACGGTGAGTTCGGGGCCGGCAAGTCCCAGGTCACCCACCAGCTGTCGGTCAACGTCCAGCTCCCCAAGGAACACGGCGGCCTCGAAGGCAGCGCGATCTTCGTCGACTCCGAGGACACGTTCCGTCCGGAACGGATCGATCAGATGGTTCGCGGCCAGGACGACGAAGTCATCGCCGACACGATGGAGCTCCACGGGCTCGTCGGCGAGGACGAGGACGCAGATCCCACCGACGAGGCGCTGCTGGAGGAACTCGTCGACGTCATGCTCGACAACATCCACGTCGCGAAGGCGTTCAACTCCAACCACCAGATCCTGCTGGCCGAGAAGGCCAAGGACCTGGCCAGCGAGAGCCAGGACGACGAGTTCCCCGTCCGCCTGCTCGCGGTTGACTCCCTGACCGCGCACTTCCGCGCCGAGTACGTCGGTCGTGGCGAACTCGCCGAGCGCCAGCAGAAGCTCAACAAACACCTCCACGATCTGATGCGCGTCGGCGACCTCAACAACACCGCCGTCGTCGTCACGAACCAGGTCGCCTCCAATCCCGATTCGTTCTTCGGCGACCCGACCCAGCCCATCGGTGGCAACATCCTGGGTCACACCTCGACCTTCCGGATCTACCTGCGCAAGTCCAAGGGCGACAAGCGGATCGTCAAGCTCGTCGACGCCCCGAACCTGCCTGACGGCGAGGGGGTCATGCGCGTCGAGGAAGGCGGTCTGATGGACGAATAAGAACCACTTTTTTACTTCGAGGGGTGTCCTCGGCCTCGAAGGGGCCTGCGGGCACCCCTCTCGCAAAAACCTGGACTAAAAACTGCTCCAGGCTCCCGTTGGTCGCCTGGAGTGAACCACGCTCGCTCCGCTCGCGCGGATGCTTGTTCAACAGGTCAGAAATTCTTTAGGTACAATAATATTATCCCAACACCCGTCGGTACAAGCAGAGGAAGCAGTTGTACTACTGTTCGCAAGGAATTTTTGAAGCCGCTGAACGACCCCGTTTCGGGGAGAAGTGGCCACAGAACACCCAAAATCGCAATGAGTAGAAGGAGAGCGACCACTACGCCAAGAGTTTCACCGATAGCATCCATGCATACAAATGATAGTCACACTAACATATTAAGGTTGCAGACCTCTCTGACAGGAATCTACTGTAGCCGCCGCAATAATGGGAATTAGAGAGTGATTCACATTTGAGAGCAGCCGTGAGACTATAGATACTATCAGCAGAAAATCCGACGTGGATAAAATCAGTCTCAGTCGTCGTCTTCGGTCGTCGTCTTGTCGACGTCGAGTTCGCCGAAGTAGATGTCGGCGCCGTCCTGGGCGACCTTCTCGGCGAGGACTGCACACTTGACGCGCATCGGCGAGATGTCGACGCCGAGCATGTCGGTGACGTCGTCGCGGTCCATCTCCTGGAGTTCGTCGACGTCCATGCCCTGTAACTTCTCGGAGAGCATCGACGCGGAGGCCTGGGAGATCGCACAGCCGTCGCCCTGGAACGCGACGTACTCGATGGTCTCCTCGTCGTCGTCGAGCTTGACCTGCATCTCGATAGTGTCACCGCACATCGGGTTCTCGCCGACGTGGGTGAACGTGGGATCCTCGAGTTCCCCGTAGTTGCGGGGGCTCTTGTAGTGGTCGAGGATCTGCTGTCGGTACATATCGGAGCCGCCGACCATTGTTAGCCATTCATAGAGGCGTGTCGCGGATAAGCGTTCCGAGGGAGACGTTCGCACGTGCTGTGCCGGGGGAAACGATATTCAGTGAGAGCCCCAACGTCACCTATGCGATTCCGACCGCTGTTCGTGGCACTCGGCCTCCTCGAACTACTCGTTCCGCGACGCGTCGTCGACTTCTGGATGGACCGTGCGGTCACGCCCGAGAGCGACTTCGAACTGCGTCCGTGGGTGTACACTGCCGCACGGATCGAGGGGCTCGCGATCGTCCTCTGGGCGTTGACTCAGGGCAGACGCGGCGACTGAAGCGGGCGGTTCGAAGC
Organism: Halorientalis brevis; assembly: GCF_042678165.1. Lineage (GTDB taxonomy): Archaea > Halobacteriota > Halobacteria > Halobacteriales > Haloarculaceae > Halorientalis > Halorientalis brevis. Next base: position 87,783 of record NZ_JBHUDJ010000002.1, read on the forward strand.
GGAATAGCTACGTTTAGACCGCTTGGACTGCGAGGACCGAACATGAACTCCGCCGACTTCCGTCGCGGCGTCCGGGACGTCTCCCCGCTCTTGCTCGGCGTCGCCCCGTTCGGTCTCGTGGCGGGCATCGCTGCCGTGAACGCGGGTCTGGACCTGTCGCAGGCGCTCGGCATGTCCGTGGTCGTGTTCGCGGGCGCCTCCCAGCTCGCTGCGCTCGACCTCCTCGGCAGTGACGCACCGCTGTCGGTCGTCGTCGTCACCGCCGCCGTCATCAACCTCCGCATGCTGATGTACTCGGCGTCGATCGCCCCCTACCTCCGGGACCTCTCCGCGAAGTGGAAAAGCGGGCTGGCCTATCTCCTCACCGACCAGGCGTACGCCCTCTCGGTCGCCAGCTATCGCTCCGAGCGCTCGTTCGACCGGAAAGCGTACTATCTGGGCGTCGCGTTCACGCTCTGGGTGGTCTGGCAGCTCACGACCGCCGCCGGCGTCGTCCTCGGCAGCGGTGTCCCCGACGCCTGGGGGTTGGAGTTCGCCGTCCCGCTCGTCTTCCTGGCGCTGCTGGTGCCCGCCATGGAGGACGGTCCGACGACCGTCGCCGCGATCGCTGGCGGCGGCGTCGCCGTCGCGGGCGCGGGACTGCCGCTCAACCTCGGCCTCCTCGTCGGCGCGACGGTCGGCATCGTCGTCGGGCTCGCCGCCGAGACCCGCATGGACGTGGAGGTGAGCGATGGCCACTAGCTACACCGACCCGACGATCTGGGGCGTCATCGTCGTCATCGGCGTCCTCACGTACGCCATCCGGCTCTCCTTCATCGCGCTGTTCGGCCGCCTCGACGAGATTCCCACGGGACTCGAACGCGCCCTTCGGTACGTCCCAGCGGCGGTTCTCGCAGCGCTCGTCCTGCCCGCGTTCGTCACCGTGCACCCAGGGTCCGGCGACCTGGCCCTCGACAAGCTCCTCGCCGGTGGCGCCGCTGGGGCGGTCGCCTGGCGCACCGAGAACGTGTTCGCCACGATGGCCGCCGGCATGGGTGCGCTCTGGATCGTCCGGTTTCTCGTGCTGCCAGCCCTCTAGAACTACTGCGTCGGCTGTTGCGGTCGCTGGTCCCGTTCCGTCGTCCCCCAGTCCGAGATCCCGAGGATGGTTTCACACTCGGGACAGGTCCACACCTTCGGCGTGTTCGCCGCCGGTGCCTGTTCGAGTCGCTGTGCCCACTCGGTGACGTCGGCGTCGCAGTGCGGACAGAGTGCCATACGATACACCGTACCACAGCCCCCTAGTAGAAGCTACGGACCCGACGACACGTCGAGAGGTCACTCGGTAGAGACCACCTTTTTCCACTCGGATTCGTTCGCACCGCTCACGAATCACTCGTGCAAAAAGCTGGACCAAAAAATCGCTCGCTCACTCCGTTCGCTCGCAGTTACGCGAACAACTCGCGGGCGTCCGCCAGTGCCTCGACCATTACGTCGACTTCCTCCTGCGTGTTGTAGATGTAGAAGGACGCACGCGTCGAGGCCGGGATGCCGAGTTTGTCGTGGAGCGGCTGGGTGCAGTGGTCGCCGGCCCGGACGGCGACCCCGTGGCTGTTGAGGATCTCCGACACGTCGTGGGCGTGGACGGTATCGAGATTGAACGAGACGAGGGCAGCGCGGTCGTCGCCCGGCGGCCCGAGGATGTCGACGTCGTCGAACTCGCTGAGGCGCTCGTAGGCGTACTCCGCCAGTCGCTCGCCGTGCTGTTCGACCCGGTCCATGCCGATCTCGTCGAGGTAATCGCACGCCTCGGCGAGCGCGATGCCCTGGGAGATGACCGGCGTGCCGGCCTCGAACTTCCAGGGGAGGTCGTGCCAGGTCGAGTCCTCGAAGGTCACCTTCGAGATCATCATCCCGCCGTAGAGGTAGGGCTGCATCTCTTCGAGGAGGTGGCGCTTCCCGTAGAGAACGCCGACGCCGGTCGGGCCGCACATCTTGTGGCCCGAGAACGCGAAGAAGTCGGCGTCGATCGCCTCCACGTCGACGGACATGTGCGGGACCGACTGGGCGCCGTCGACGAAGATCAGCGAGTCGTGGTCGTGGGCGAGATCGGCGAGGTCCGAGACGGGATTGATCGTCCCGAGCGTGTTCGAGACGTGGACGACGCTGACCATCGCGGTGTCGTCGGTGATCAGCTCGCGGGCGTGGTCCATGTCGAGGTAGCCCTCGTCGTCGACCTGAATGTACTTCACCTCGGCACCGGTCTTCTTGGCGAGTTGCTGCCAGGTCACGAGCGACGCGTGGTGTTCCATCTCCGTGAGGACGACCTCGTCGCCCGGCTCCAGGTTCGCCAGACCCCAGGCGTACGCGACGGTGTTCATCGACTCGGTCGTGTTCTTGGTGAAGACGATTTCCTCGCGACCACCGGACGCGCCGATGAACTCGGCCACGCGGTCGTGGGCCTCCTCGTAGGCGATCGAGGCTTCCTGGGAGAGCTGGTGGAGTCCGCGGTGGACGTTGGCGTTGTAGCGGCGGTAATAGTCGGTGATCGAATCGATGACCGGTTCGGGCGTCTGGCTGGTCGCCGCGTTGTCGAGATACACGAGCGGCGTCCCGTCGAACTCCCGCTCCAGGACGGGGAAGTCCCGACGGATGCGCTCGACGTCGAGCGGTTCGGTCTGCGGAGTTTCCATTAGGTGCGCCTAAGAGTTGGGGACAGAACTGTTCTTCGGTCCAACTGAGTCCCGCCGGAAGTACCCACGACGGTGGGCTCGGACTGGCACGAACGGTACCGTTCGCCCGTCGTGTGTGGAACCACGCCAAGCGTGTCATATCCAAACAATTATCTCACGAGAATGAAAAGGGGTGAGCATGAGTGTGGGTGGGGAGCGCACAGCGTCAGAGATCAGTACGAAGACCGTGGTCAGGGAACGGAACGCAGTCTGAGGTGAGTAGGGTATGGGCCTCATCGTGGAGTACCGGCAGTGGGGAGAAGGACTGTACATCACGGAGGTCGCGGCGACGGTGCCCGAAATGCGCCTCACCGTCGAGCGCTGGCGCATCGAATCCGAACACGTGCTCTGCTTGTTCGTCCGCGCCGAGGGCGACCAGTTCGACGACCTCGAAGCGGCGTTCGCTGACCTGCCAAACAGCAGAGGCACCGACATCGTCTCCGAGTGCCAGACGGCACGTCTCTACCGAGTGCGGTTGGACTCGACGCTCACGCACCTGCCGGAGAACTCGTCGGTCAACGGCGTCATCAGCCACGTCCGCATCGAACCCGACGGCATCTACGTGACCGGCTATCTCGCCGACCGCGAGGAGCTCATCAGAACCCGCGAGTTCATCACCGACCAGGACATGGCGATGGAAGTCGTCCGCCTCCAGGACGCCACGGAAGCCAACCCGGACGACGGCCTCACCGACGAACAGTTCGAGGCGCTCATCACGGCCTACGAGATGGGCTACTTCGACGTTCCGAAAGGAGCCACGCAGGCAGACGTCGCAGGCGCCCTCGGCATCTCCCCGCCGTCGCTGTCCGAGCGGCTGAAACGCGCCCAGCAACGGCTCATCGAACAGCACCTCGTCGAGGGTCGCCTCATGAACGATCCAGCGTGACCACACCCGTCGGTTGTAGCCGTCGGCAGCCAGGTATCAGTCGAGTGCCGGCTCGAAGCGCTCGATCGTCTCCCGCCAGGACTCGGGCAACGGCGCTGGGCCGTCCGCGCCCATGTGGACCTGCGTGGTCTCGCCGGTCGCAGCGACGTCACCGTCGGCGCGCACCTCGTAGGCGAAGGAGAGGCTCGACGTGCCCATGTCGCTGGCTCGGACCGCGACGGTCAGGTCGTGGCGGTACTCGACCGACTGGTGGTAGTCCAGTTCGAGGTGGGCGAGCACGAAGTCCCGGTCCTCCAGCGGTTCGTCGATGACGGCGTCCATGTACTCGATGCGGGCCTGTTCGAGATACGTCCCGTAGACGACGTTGTTGACGTGGTCCCAGGGATCGAGGTCCCGATAGCGAATCTCCATCTCCGTCACGAACTCGAATGCGGCGTCTGTCATTACCGGAACCGAGAGGTGCGCGGTTGTCCCCCTTACGGTTCGCTGCAGGATCGACTACTCCGCGAGAAGGTCCGGCTCGATCTCGACGCCGAGTCCGGGACCGTCCGGCGGCGTGACGAAGCCGTCCTCGTGATCCAGGGTCTCGGTCAGCAGGAAGTCGCGTACCTCGGGGTCCCACGGCGGCTCCATGGGGAACTCACACCACGGCGAGTCGTTGGCGACCATGACGTGGAGGTTCGCGACGAACCCGATCCCGTTCGTCCAGGTGTGGGGAACGTACCGGAGGCCGTGCTGGCGCGCCATCGCCGCCACCTCGTTGGCACGCTTGATCCCCGTCGCCAGGGCAGCGTCCGGCTGGAGCACGTCCAGCGACCCGTGCTCGACGAACTCGCGGAAGTGGTGGATGCCGTTGTTGAACTCGCCGCCGGCGATGGGCACGTCGACCGCGTCGCGCAGGCGTGCGTACTGCGCGTAGTCGTGCCGCGGTAGGGGCTCTTCGAGCCACTCGACGCCGCCGATTTCGTCGAGGCCGCGCGCGAATTCGAGGGCATCGCCGTAGGACCACGCGACTTCGTCGTCCATGACCCGGACGGCCCACCCCTTGTTTGCGTCGACCATCAGCGTCAGGTCCGGGAACGCCTCCCGCACTTTGCGAACGATGTCGAGGTGTTCGACCTCGGTCACCCGCAGTTTGACGGCCTCGACGCCCTCGTCGAGCCGGTCCTCGACGTACTCGATGCGCTCGTCTGCGGGCATGACCTCTCCCGTCGAGGCGTAGATCGGGATCTCGCTCGCGCTCCCGCCGAGCAGTTCGTAGATGGGCTTGCCTGCGTCCTTGCCGATGACGTCCCAGAGCGCGATCTCGACGCCCCACGGGCGCGGCCCGATGAGGTTGACGCTCTCTAATTTCCCCAGGATACCCTCCACGTCGTGCGGGTCTTCGCCGAGCAAGAACAGCGAGAGCGGCTCGGCAAAGTCCATGCCGCCGGCGAAACTCGGCATCGCGCCGTACCCCGTGATCCCTGCGTCGGTCTCGATCTCGAACAGCGCCACCTCGTGTGTCCCCTGCGGATACTCCGGAATCCAGGTCGGCTCGAACGCGCCCTCGGCCTGGTGTTCGAGGTTGTACTGATTGACACCCGTTATCTGCATGTCACGTACCCCAACGGGTATCTCAATAAGTATTCAGCCGGTGTTACGAGGCTTTCAAAAGGAACCGCTCACATCCGCAGCATCTGGGCGTGGCGGGTGTCCTCGATGTCGAGGACGTTCGCCTCGTCGACGAAGCCGTGCTCGATGGCGACGCCCACCGCTTCGGTGCCGACGAGGTTGGCGACCGCGCACTTCGCGAGGCTGTTGACGACGGCGTCCTCGTCGACTGGGTCCCCGTCGTAGAACTCCTCGTCGACCGTCAGCGAGATCGGCCCATCCTCGAAGGTCTCCCCGAGCACGTCGGGGTCACAGACCGACACCAGCAGTCCTTCGTCCGTGTCGCGTTCGTTGAGGATCATTCTCGCTGTTGGACGAGGTCCTGTTCGGCCCGTTCGCGCATCTCTTCGGCCTCCGCGGCGACCTCCTCGGCCTCGTCGTACTCGCCCATCTCCTCCAGCGCCATCGCTTTCTCTTCGAGGACCTGGGTGTTGCGGTGGCCCAGGCGAATGGCGTTGTCGAAGCAGTTCAGGGCGTCCTCGGCGAGGCCGCGCTCCAGCAGGAAGAAGCCACGGTTGTACCACGCTTCGGCGAACCGCTCGTCGATCTCGACGGCGCGCTCGGCGTGCTCTAAGGCCTGTTCGGAGCGGCCGGACTCCCAGAGCGCGTATGCGAGGTTGGTCTCGGCGGTCGCGGTGTGATCGCTGGAAGCGTCGATGTCGATGGCCTCCTTGTACGCGCCGATCGCCATGTCGTACTCTTCGAGCTGGGCGTGAGCGGCGCCTTTGTTGGTCCAGGCCTCCTGTGCGATGCGGTCGTCCTCGGCGTACCGTGCTGTGCGTTCGAGGGCGTCGGCGGCCTGCTCGAAGCGGTTGATGTGCATGTACTCCAGGCCGACCTCCAGCAGCTGTTCGGCGTCGACTTCCTCGCTGGCGAGGTTGCGGTCGTCGAGCATGTCGGCGAGGACACGCGAGTCGACGGGGTCGACCTTGTCCGGGTCGACCGCCAGTTCCGGCGGATCGAGATCGAACTCCTCGTAGGGGTCGTCGAAACCCTGCCCCTCCGAGAAGTCGTGCTCCTCGGAGTCTCTGTCGGTCATGTGCCCGGTTTGGGCGGGGAGCCGGTTAAGGGCTACGTCCCCGACCGGCCGGCGCTCGGACGTGACGGTCGCGCCGACTCACTGGGACCACCCGCGGCGATCTGACAAATCGCCGGTGGGTTCAAGCACGAATCGACTGTAGTGGACGCCATGGGCAAGCGACTGTTCGTGAGCATCGACCTCGACGGGCTCGAAGACGAGGTCGCCACCGTGCAGGACCTGTTCTCCGACGCACCCGGCCTGAACTTCACCGACCCCGGGCAGGCCCACGTCACGATGAAGTTCCTCGGCGACACCCCGTCCCACCGCGTCGACGCGATCGTCGACGCGCTCGACGCCGCCGTCGCTGACGCGAGCGTCGGACCGTTCACGGCCGAGTTCGGCGGCCTCGGCGTCTTTCCCTCACTGGATTACATCAGCGTCGTGTGGCTCGGCGTCGATGCCGGGAGCGACGAGATGGTGACCCTCCAGTCGGCCATCGAACCGCGACTGGTCGACCTGGGATTCGACGAGGAGGACCACGAGTTCACGCCCCACGTCACGCTCGCACGCATGGAACACGCTGGCGGAAAAGAACTGGTGCAACAGACAGTCAGGGAGGCAGAACCGACCGTCGGGACGATGCACGTCGAGGAGGTCCGACTGACCGAGAGCGTCCTCACTGCGGACGGTCCCGAGTACGCGACGCTCGAACGGTTCGAGTTATAAATCAGCTGACCGATTGGCGAGACGGCCAGCGCGCGTCCCCCGGTTTAGGCCACCCAAAACAATCACATTAGTGATAATTCTTAAGCCGCGTGAGGGGCAAGTCGAGGACGAGTATGGGACTGCTGGCGAATCTGGTGTTAGTCTTCGTTGCGGGGTTGATCACGGCACTGGCGACGGGGATCGGTGCGTTCCCGTTTTTCTTCCTCGACGACGTCAGCGAGCGACTGCAGGTCGGGCTCTGGGGACTGGCGTCGGGCATCATGGTCTCCGCGTCGCTGTTCGGGCTCGTCATGGAGGGCCTGGCAGAAGCCGACGGCCAGTTCGACGTGTACCTGATGATCGGCGGATTGCTTGCCGGCGTCGTCCTCGTCATCGTCGCAAACAGAGTCATTTCGGATCACCACTTCGACTCGAAGGACTTCGAGCAAGCCGACTTCCAGAAGCTCGTGCTCATTCTCGGAATCCTGACGGTCCACAGCTTCCCCGAGGGAGTCGCCGTCGGCGTCTCGTTCGCCGAGTTGAACCTCGCGGGCGGACTCACGTTCGGGCCGTTCGTCGTCCCGCTCCTCGCGATCTTCATGACCGTGGCCATCTCCATCCACAACATCCCGGAGGGACTGGCCATCTCCATCCCGCTGCGGTCGATGGGCATCTCGAACTGGAAGATGGTGTGGTGGGCTGTCTTCTCCAGCCTCCCCCAGCCTATCGGGGCGGTGCTCGCCTTCTACTTCGTCCGCATCGCCAAGGAGTTCCTGCCCGCGGGCTTTGGCTTCGCCGCCGGCGCGATGGTGTATCTGGTGCTCTCGGAGTTCATCCCCGAGGCCCTCGAACACGGGGCCGGACTCCCGAATCGCGGTCACCGGGAACTCATCTCGGGACTCGTCGTGGGCGTCCTCGTGATGGTGCCGCTGGCGTTCATCTGATCAAGAACCGTCGCTGATAGCATCCGACGGCCGCTGGCCGCCGGTTCACTGCTGGCGAGGCCAAAGGCCGAGTCAGCAGCAGTTTTTCGCCCACGTTTTTCGAGGAGTGGGTTGCGGGCCGCTGGCCCGCAACCTCAAAACGTGGCGGCGAAGCCGCCACGCAGGTCCCGCAGCGAGCTTTAGCTCGCGAGGACACCCGACGTTCACGAGAACAAAGTTCTCGTGAGCCAACCAGAACGCGGGCGTTCTGGTGACGAAGAAAAACGTGGGTTCGAAAGAACACAAATTTAAGCGGTGGCGAGGAAGAAGAGCGCACTATGGGTAAGAAGTCGAAGGCCAAGAAAAAGCGCCTCGCCAAGAAGGACCGGCAGAACAGCCGTGTGCCTGCCTGGATCATGATGAAGACGGATCGCGACGTTTCGCGAAACCCCAAGCGCCGCAACTGGCGCAGCAGCGACACTGACGAATAATGAGCGCAAGTGATTTCGAAGAGCGGGTCATCACCGTCCCGCTCCGTGACGTCAACGCGGTACCGAAACACGAGCGTGCAGGCCGAGCGATGACGATCATCCGCGAGCACCTCGCGAAGCACTTCAACGTCGACGAAGACGACGTCCGCCTCGACGCCTCGATCAACGAGGACGTCTGGTCGCAGGGCCAGAAAAAGCCCCCGAGCAAGCTTCGGGTGCGCGCCGCTCGCTTCGAGGAAGAGGGCGAGAGCGTCGTCGAGGCAGAGACGGCATAGCTTTGCTTCGCGCGGCCTTCGCCGGTTCGGCGTACGTCGGCGTCTTCGCCCGGGCCACGGACGACTGTCTCCTGATCCGGCCGGACATCGACGAGCAGGTCCGCGAGGACGTCGCCGAGGAACTCGACGTGCCGGCGATCCCGACGACCGTCGGCGGCTCGGGAACGGTCGGCGCCCTCGCCACCGGGAACGACAGCGGCCTGCTGGTCAGTAGCCGCATCTCCGAGATGGAGCGCGAGCGGATCGCCGAGCAGTACGAGCGACCCATCACCGAGCTCCCGGGCCGGATCAACGCCGCCGGGAACGTCGTCCTCGCCAACAACAGCGGCGCGTACGTCCACCCGGACCTCCCGCGAGAGGCCGTGCAGGCCGTCAAAGACGGCCTCGACGTGCCCGTCGAACGCGGGACGCTCGCCGGCGTCCGCACCGTCGGGACCGCAGCCGTCGCGACCGACCGCGGCGTACTCTGCCACCCGAAATCGACCGACGAGGAACTCGACTTCCTCGAGGAGCTACTCGACGTCCCCGCCGACATCGGGACCATCAACTACGGTGGTCCCCTCGTCGGGTCGGGACTGCTCGCGAACGAGTCCGGCTACGTCGTCGGCCAGGACACCACCGGACCGGAACTGGGGCGTATCGAGTCCGCGCTCGACTACATCGACTGAGAGCCCGTTTCGATGCGCGACAGTGCTGCTGCCAGTTCTCTTCTCTTCGTTCTCGCTGCCGGCCTGCTGATCGGGTTCGTGGGTGGAATCGTCGTTAGCGGCGCGAACTCGGCGCCCCTGGACGACTCGACGCTCCCGACCAGCGTCAGTAGCGGCGGCCCGTCCTGTTACGACGGCCCGCGAGCGAACGCCGGCTGGCTTCACGTCATCGCGAGCGGCGAGCGATGGACGACGACGCTGAACGCGACCGTCGTCCACCCGCGTGGGACGGACGTCACCGTCGATGTCTCCCAGCGACAGACCGGCGACTACGAGATCGCCCTCGAAACGGTCCAGTCAAACAGCCTGAAATTCGAGAACGAGAGCTGCCGGGCAGCGACGACGGTCAACGTCGCGACGGACCTGCCGGACCCGGATTTCGTGGTCACGATGAACGGCCGCCCCGTTCGCACCGTCGATCAGGAGGAAACCACGGCGAACCTCTACCCGCTCCCGAACCCGATCAACGCGACGGGCTAGCGATACGCGGTGGCGAGTTCGCGGAGAGGGGAGGGGAAGAACTCCGAGATGTATTCGGTTCCAAGGAGCTTCGATCGGTGAGAAACAGCCGATCAGTCCGTCCACAGGCGCATCAATATCGGAACAACGGCTTTTGAGCGGTAGTGCGTTAGGTACTGTGACACATGGCTTCGATTTCGACCCACCAGATCAACGTCTCGGACATGAAATGCAACGGGTGTGAAGACACGATACAGGACGAACTCCGCCACAAGCCGGGTGTCAAGCGGGTCAGTGCCAACTACATCGAAGGGACCGTCGAGGTAGAGGGCGACGACGATCTGGACGTGGACGCGCTCGTGGATGAGATCAACGAACTCGGGTTCTCTGCGAACCGGTAAGTACCGGCGTCGGTGTGACCCCACAGCACCCACGTCGATCGGCGAGGAGAAGGTGTGGCTTCCCCCGTCATCGGCGTGCCAGCCGACGGGCGGACGACAGCGGAGGGAGGACACATGTGTGCTGAGAGACTCAGACCGAGCGGCCTCGGCGTGGCGATCGGCGTTCTGCTCGCGATGACGCGAGTCCCGGGAGTCGCCAGTGGTCACGACCCTGGGACGTCGTCCGCCCAGTCACCGGTCGCGTTCGGCGTCGTCGTCTCCCTCTCGGTGCTCGTCAGTTTCCTCGTCGGCCTCGGAGTCGTCACCCGTCGGCGGGCGCGTCCCGCACAGACCCCGTCCCCGTCCCAGCCCCAGTGGATCGTGTGGCTCGTCGTCGCTCTGGGCGCCCTCGGGCTGGTCGCGGCGGGAGTCGATCGGGGGCGATACGCCGTCGTCGGCGGCGTCGCCGGTATCAGCCTCGCCTGGCTCGTCCGGAACAGAGCCCTCACGGACTGTGGTCCCTGTGCGGACAGCACGTTCGGCGCGATCCTCACCCACCGAACCGTCGAAGGCGTGCTGGTCGCCGGGGTCTACACAGCGGACGCTGGCCTCGGTCTCGCCGCCGTCGCGCTGTTGACTGGCCACGCCGTCGTCGAGACCGTCGCCGTCGGCGGCCTCTACGCAACGGCCAGCCGTGGCTGGGGACTCGTCGGCGTGACCGCCCCACAACTCGGCTTCGCCACCGGCGCGGTCGTCGGCACCGCGGGCACAGACCTGCTCCCACCGGCCGCCAGTGCGCTCCTCGTCGCCGGCATCGGTGGCGTCCTCCTCACGTCCGGCCTGATCGAACTCGGCAGGGCCGACGGGACGGTGGTTCCCGAGCGGATGAAACTCGGCGAATCCTAACGGAGAGTAGTTTAGACAGTGGTACGACAGTATATTGTTACTCTAGAAGTCTCCGTTGATCACAGAGCATACGCCGAGCGAAGCGAGGCGTTTCACTGCTGGCGACCAGCGGGAGCCAGCAGCCCTTTTTCGCCCACGTTTTTGCGAGGAGCGGTTCGCCGCAGGCGAACCCGACGAGAAAAAAGGTGGACGGGCACGATGGGAGCAGGACTTTCGGGATTGTGAGACTGGAATGTTAGCACACATCATTTTCACAGGTCAGGAAGGTGGTTGCTGCGCTGTTCGGCCTGTTCGCGGTCGCTCCGACGGTCGTAGTGCCGATCGAGAATATCCTCGCTCGCGTTGAGTCGATCTTTGACGACTCGACGGGGCACGTCTTCTCGACGATAGTAGGTCACCCGACCGCTACGCACGTCGTGGGGTGATCGAGCCGAGGGACACCGGCTCGCTTTGTCCAGGTGAGTCGCTTCACAGTCGTCGATGTCGCGATCGTGCGGGCACTCGGCACCGCGCCAGCACGGGCGGGTGACGCGATAGAGAGTGGTCCGAAACGTATTGCCCGACGGACGACCGTACTGAGTCGTGATCAGCGGGTCGCGACCGTACTCGTCGGTCACGTCGGGCCGGTGGTACTCGATGTAGTCCGCGATGAAGTGGGCGGCTTTCTCGCTGATCCGGTTCCACCGAGTTCCTTTCTCCTGGTTCTTGAGTGGCGTCCCGGTGTCCGGGCGGTGGACGAAGTGAACCGCAGGTCCGGAGAGTCGCGGGTGGGAGCCGTCGAGATCGAGATCGCCGAGGTCGAGGCCGCGGATCGCGCCGGTACGCGCACCGGTTTCCCAGAGCAGCAGCACGATCAGGTGGTCGCGAGAAGCGGGTTGCGCGTTTTCGAGATAGTCGAGAATGTCGATCGCCCGCGCAGGTTTCAGCGTCGTATCTGACACGTCCTCGCCATTTTTCATCACCGGCAGGGTGACCTGCTCGTACAGCTCCGGCGGGACGGCGTCGATGTTCGACGCGAAACGGAGGAACCGGCGAAGCGTCGCGAGTTGTCCTTTGAGCGTGACGAGCTTGATCGGGTCGCGACCATCTCCTTGGCCTTCGCGTCGCCAAGTCCGATACTTGTAGAGATCGCGGCCGGAGAGTTCGTTCAGGTTCTCGATCTCTTCCTCGTCGCAGAACTGGATGAAAGCACGAAGGCGGTGCTTCGCGCTCTTGCGTGTGGATTCAGCGTGTTCGTCGCGCATGGCATCGTGGTACATCGCCACAGCGTCGACGGGAGAGATCGGGTCGAGGTCGGTCATCTCTCACCCCCGCGAGCGCGACAGCTGGTAGTCCAACTGTTTTTATCGGATGATGCGACTACGCTCTCGTGGGGCGTACGCCCCTGCAAGGTTCCGTCGTTCATGGTCGAGGGACGGACCACCTTCGGGCCGTGTTCCAGCACGGCCTTTTCTGGCGACACTGAGCCACCAGCCAGTGGCCCGCAGAATCACAATTAGTCGTAGAGTGCATAAATGTATCGAACAACCAAATAGTACTAGAGCGGGCACAAGATTGTATAAAGAGTGAATTAGGTGGGCGCGGATGTATAGACATCTCCAATGCGTCTATCTGGTTCGTGGCAAAGTGTCTGGGATGACCGGATACTGGAGTGGATGCGAGAAAACGAGGGGACAGGGACACCGAAAGAGATCCACGACAGCGGTCTGATCAGAGTGTCGCGGACTCAGATCGGACGGCGCATGAAGAAGTTGTCCGAACATGGGCTTCTCAAGCACGTCGGGAACGGAGCCTACGTGATCACCGAGGAAGGAGAAGCGTATCTCGAAGAACGATACGACGCGGAGGAAGGCGTCTATATCGACGAAAACGGAGTAAACAGCGAAGGTATCGCATCGGAACAAGAGACGAACGACGTATAACGACCCTCCATCATGACGATTCGCAGGACCGCAAGTTGGCAAGAAGCACTGGATGACCGAATCCTGGAACACCTCCGAGATGAAGATATGTCGACGCCAAGTTTAATGTCGAAAATAGCGGGCTTCCACGCGACTGAGTCACAGATTCAAGAGCGCTGTCGAGTCCTCGCAGACGCAGATCTCGTCGGATTCCTGACCGACGACATGGATTTAGTCGAGTTGACGACAAGAGGTCAGCAATATCTCGATGGTGAGATCGACGTTGAGCTGTATCCACGACCGCGCCATCCGCGGGTTTTGGAACAGTTATACAGCGGATGAGTTCAAATTAATATTAAATTGGCGAGTCGGAGTTTGCCAGATTTCGTACACAAAGATGTCGGTTTAAGCTTCCATGGAGAATGGGCCAGGAGATCTATGGAATATTGGGACTTAACTGTTGTACTTGTACTATAGATGTCAAAGAATCATACTCTATGCACAAATAGTAATATAGCACTTAACTAATGAAGATACATTGACCAAATTATGATAAACAAAGAAGAGCAGTTTGAACGAGCATTCAGAGATATCATGAGTGGAGCATCTGGCGGGTTTATTGCAACTTGGTCTCTTAATGGGAAAAGCGACTTCTTTATTGTGATCATGGGTGTTGTTTTAATAGTACTAGTCGGGAGTCTTTATGTAGGGCTTCAGAGGATCAATAAAATGAGCGAATCGTTAGAATATAAAAACGCAGACATTATTGTAACAGAATCTTCAAAAACCGGTGTAAAATACGAAATTACTGAAGGCACAAAGACCAAGGACAATAGAAAAGCTTCTTAACAGATTTTGTCACAGCCGATGATATCGGTCCCTTCGGTCCCTCAAAACGGCCGGGCTTCCGTGTGTACCCCCCATGTGAGGGGGGCACAGACGGTTCCAGGCCTCCCATAGATTGCTGAGGAATTCAGAGTAACCTTTCATTCAATTTCGAGTGTATCGAGATCGCGTCGAGCCGACCGACAGTTTGGGTGGGTCGCTCGGTGGTTGGTGGATGCGGCTTGATTGAGGCATACAACGAGCTGGGAGATTGAACCGTTAGGAATCAGAGGGAACCATCTACCCATATTGATCGATAAATGCAATTTTCTAAGCCTCTATTCTCGAATTTCCTTTTCGTATCTCTTTATGACAAATGTCAAGAATGATGATACCTGATGAAGTAACAATATTAAGTAATCTTGATCAATTTTTTCATGTCGTTTTCGGTCTCCACCAGCTCTCTGAACGCCAACTTGTATCCCGGAAGCTATTTTCTGCCATTCTGCTACCATCTCATCATTTGGTTTAAATAGACCTTGTTCCCGAAGTTCGGAAATGCAATCACCGAGTCCAGCACTCTCATCCAACCACTCTTCATTGTCAATACAAATTCTTTCACAAACTGCTTCAAGACTATTATAGAGTTTTTCTGGAATTACATACGTGAATGTTCCTTCCTTGTACAATTGCCAAGCTTCATTGTAGCCTTCAAGAGGTTCTTTCCAAGTATCACCAAGTGCTAAGACGCGAAGTTCTTGGTCCGATTCTATTATAGTTTCATCAGACAATTGTTGAAAGATGATTTTATGATAGTCATTTCGATTCCATTCATCTTTTATCATTTCCTCAGAAGGGGAGGGTTTCATTTGAATTAAAATTCCTTCTTCAATTAATGCCATCTCAACCTTCAGACAGGCCTCAATCAAATCATTCGTGCTATAAGTAGGCGTACTATATGACCCCCTGCTTCGCCAGATGGTGTTTAACAGAAATTCTAAATAGTCTAACAAAATGTCTTGATCATCTACATTTAGGATGAAATTATATTGCTCCTGTTTTCTTTTATGGGAGTACTCAAACCAATGTGGATCATTTCCAGTCAGTTCTACTAACGTGTCATATGCCGAGGAGATGTCTTCTTTTTCTACGAAACGGAGAGAATGCGCGATCCGTTTTCTGGCAGGAGGTGTTATTTCTTCATGTATGCGTTGTTCAGGTTCGCTATTTCGTTTACTCCAGGGTAGGAAATCAAACATGAGATAGTGTTGGTAGCCATGAAATTAAACTCCTTTGGGAAAGACCGGTATCTAATTCAATCAACCTGCGTTTTTTGGAGTTTGCAGCAATTTAATATTAATCCATTAGTCATATTCGCCATCATTAGACAACCTATCAAGGATCTTGGACCAGGATAAGTCAAGAGTAAACAACTCTGATTCAAGGTTCCAGTCCCACGGTGCGGCGTCGTCGGGATCGTAGTGGACACTAGTCGGTTCCAGATCCTCAATGGAGCCATTAAACAGTTGGTCGGCGGGAAAGTCACCGTCAGCAGGCCACCGTTCATAGAATTCCACAACGTCTTTCTGCGTCTTATAGTACGCCAGCGTCGCAAGTCGCTTCGCCTCGGGGTGACAGTCTTTACCGGTATGAACGACTAGCCCGCAGGCATCGACACCGATCTTGGCGAACCGCTTTGCCAGTGGAGTCCACTGGGTTGCGACCTCGCGCCGATGAGTCCGGGCGTCGAAGTGCGTCGAGGCTTCGTCGATCATCAGGAACTTCGGCACGTCGCGGTGTTCGAGCAGCGCGACGGCGAGATCGTGGGCAGAAGTAACCACCACGTCGGTTAGATCCCACGATCGACTGTTCGAGAGAACGAGGTAGTCATCGAGGGCATAGCTGCGGAGTTCTGCAAGGAGCGACATGGTGTTCGTCTTCCCAGTGTTGGGGTTGCCAGCACCAAGAATGAATGCTGGAGCATCGTTGTTGTGCAGCTGGTCGTTCAGCATCATCGGGAGTCGCAGTGCAGAGCCGTCGAGATCTTGTTCAGTGACACCGACAGCGTAGGCAAGCATCGAGGCATTCCCGTCGACGACGGCCTTTGAGAGTTCGTCGGTGAGAACTTTCGAGGTCACCGTGTCGCCGAGGTCCGTTTCAGCGAAGCTATTGCATCCCTTGAGGTCAGCAGATCCAGGCACGTCAGCGGTTTCGAGGAACGAAAGAACCGCTCGATCTCGCTCGTTCGTGACCATTCCAGTATGGGGAAGGAGACGCGGATCACCGCCATCGAGATCGCCACGGACTTGCTCGCGAAGTTTGGCAGCAGTCAGCAGTTTTTCGTCAATATCAGTCATCGCTGGGAACCTCCTGGGCAGCGTCGGCACGAGCTGCGTCGTGATCGACGCGGTCGCCGACTTGTTCAGCAGCCTGTTCGTCGAGGTCACGGTCGCCGTCCGGATCGAGTAGGGCCTCGTCTGCATCGAGGTCGTCCAGGTCGCTCAGTTCGTCATCGATGCGATCATCGAGATCGAACTGTTCGAGCGCCTGCTCTATCTGGTGGTCCAGTCCTTCACCTTCGTCGGGGAGCGTCCCACGCTGGAACGTCTCGACGACGACAGCGGTAGTTTCACGCACTGCATTTCGGAGCAGCGTGAACGCCTGGGTTTCCAGGACGAAGCCTTTCTTCGCGTCGTCCTCGAGCTGGCCACGACATTCGTAGACTTTCTGGAGACCGCGTAGCAGTTGCCGATCAGAGAGTGTCCCGCGCCAGGTGCCGATCGCGGTCATCTCATCGAGATCGACCTGCTTCCCGAAGTACAGCGAGGGAGCGACTTGGTTCAGTTCGCCTTCGGTGACGGTCAGCTGACGGAAATCGTCGGTCGGGAACCAGAACACGGCACCGTCCATTTTCCGAGCGTCAATATCGACGAGAATCTCACCGGGCGGGTCCGGCAGCATGCCGGTGATCGAGGAGCCGACGAGGTACGCGAACGGACTCAGCACGATCATGGTTAGTCCCGAAAGGCGTAGCCATCGGGGTATACCGAGATCGACGCCGACCAGCACGAACGCGAGACCGACCAGGACGATCACCGCGATGATACTCAGGAATCGCTCTTTCACGAACCAGAGCGTCCATTCAGTCAGTGTCTCAGGCCGTCGCTCGTGATAATCGTCGTATCTCATGCTATCCGCTCCGGAGCGTCGTTGGTCCCAGCCAGGTAGCGGACGACCATCACGATCGAGACGATCGCCACGACGAGGGCACCGCTGGCGGCAGTGATCTGAGCGTCGCGAGCGGTGAAACCGCCAGGACCGACGATCGAGTCGCTGGTTTTGATGATGTGACCGTACAGGACTCCTGGCGTGTCGATCACCACGGCGACCCGGCCGCCTGTCTTCGTCACCGGGAGGACGACACGAGTGGTTTCACCGGCATCGAGCACGAACGTCCGAGAGGCAATTTCACCAGAACCAGTCGATAACGCTCCGCCGTCGGAGATCGTCACCGCCATGGTCTTGGTCGAGCGCAGTTCGACGAACGCCTCACCACTCGACTGGTTGTAGCCTGAGTCGAGGAGGCGAACGTTCTCACTGATGTAGGTCCCTGGCGGAGCAGCGGAACTATTCGAAGACGTCGCTGTCGAATTGTTCGCTGCAGCCGCAGGACCGGCGATACTACTGAGCAGCACGACTATCAGGGTTGCTTTCACGAAAAAGCGCATAGTTGTGAGTTACTTTCTGTAGGCGGCAGGACCAGCAGGGTTCCTCGATGCGACGATCGCGAGGAGCAGGAAGATCGCGACACCTGCCGCGACGCCGGCACCTCCGAACGGTAGCGATTCGGGAAGGAGGCCACTGCTCCCTCCTTGAGAGCGATTCAGTAACTTCTGCTCGCGAGCTTCAAGCTCGGCTCGCCGCTTCTGCTGTCGTTCGAGAATCGCTTTCAGGTTCGAGACGTTCGCGGTCTCGTAGTGGACCTCCTTGATGACGGTCTTGTTCACCTTCTCACCGTCGGAGTTGGTGATGTCCTCGATGGTGAACTGACCGTCCAGTTTGGTAACGCCCGAGTCGGAGATCAGGTACTGCGGGCCGGGTAGCTCACTACCGTTGTACGTTTTCCCGGCCTCGAACGCACCGCTCGGCGGGTTGCCGTCTGAGGCCAGGATGCCCTTGGTCGTGTGGTGACCGTGGGTGATGTTCCAGTACCCGACCTGCGACATGTTCTCGGGCATAGAGACGCCTTTCATGTTTGCGAGGCGCACCGCAGCCCACGACTGGAAGTCACCTTCGGCAGCGAAGTTGCGGGCAACTGTCGAAGCACCGACGGCCTGCGACCAGGTGAGATCACCAGACTCGACTTTCGAGTAGGTCTGATCGATCCAGGTCTTGACCTCGGCCTTCGTCTGTTGGCGCTGCTGGCGCATCTTCTCCAGGACCTGACGCCACTCCCAGGAGGTCGGTGACTCGATAGTCCTGTTGACCATCAGCGTCACGTTCCCGGTTTCACTGACCAGGCCATACTGATTGATGCGGTAAGCATCAGCAGTACTGCCGTTAGACAGTGATACGCTTTCAGTGGCCTCAATGGTGGTAGATTTACGGGTTTCGCCGTCTGGACGGAGACGACCAACGTAGTCAATTGCCAGGCTCTCGTTGGTCTCTTTTTTATCGTAGTCGTCCCAGGACAGGATCATCTTGTTCCAGTCAGCGACGAAGTTCGTCACCTGGGCGCTGTAGAACTCGTCGACGGTCTCGTTGGCCTCGACCTGGGCAGCGGCCTGCGAAGTACCGTTATCGAGCGCACGGCCGTACGCAGCGAGGGCGTCGTTGCGGGCCTGCATCGGCAGGCCCTGAAGCCCGTTGTTCCACCATTTCAGCTCGTCGCGGGCGTGCTGTGCAGCAGTAGCTGCGGCGGTCTTGATTTCACTGCGAGCCTGGGCTTTGTCGACATCTTTGAGAGCACCTGTGTCAGTTGACCCGTGAAGAAGGTCACAGCCAGGCAGCAGGTCACCATCAAAGTCCTTGTTGTTCCCGAGACCGAGCGCTTCAGCGGTTTCACCGCCTGCAGTGATCGCGAGCCCTGCCGTCAGGTCGACAGACCCGCAGTTGTGGGATGCGGCCGCTGTACCGACTGGACTCAGGCCAGCCGAGGACAGGACCAGGAGCGCCAGGGAGATCGAGGCGACTCGCCGGGCTGACTCTCTCATCGGATGGCAACACCCCAACCGATCAGCGAGAGCATCCAGGCGAAGATCCCACCAGCTGCACCAGCAGAGGAAATCGTGTTACTCACGATCGGGACGAACTGCTGGCCCAAGATCACGCCGCCAGAGATCGCGATCAACGCCTGTTCGCCTTTGGCGTAGTTCTCCCACTGGCGGGTTTCGGACGACATGAACGCGACGAAGTAGGCAGCGGCACTGACAGCGGTCGCGTGCAGCGGGGTCATGGTGTAGTTCAGCCAGAGGAACTTCGGCGCTGCGAGGCCGCCGAACTGGAACAGCGACGACAGTGCGAACAGCAGCGAGAGCAGTGCCGGAATGGTTCGGAGTTGGGCGCGATCACCGACGATCTGCATGACGCTCTTGCGTGCCGTCGCCATCAGTCATCACCCTGGAAGCGGAACGAACGCGGGTTGTACGTGACCTCTTCGCCGTCGCCGTCGGTGAACGACTCCTCGTCTTCGCTTTTCGCGTACATGATCTGCGAGCCGACGACGCAGCCACTCACCAACTGGTCGCGCAGCGTCTGGTTGAGGTAGACCGGTTCGCCGTCGATCAGCAGAAGGCCGTAGTCACCGACCCACGGCTTGAAGCCGGTGATCTGGCCGATGTAGTGGTCGCCGGGTTCGAGGTCGATACCTTCCGAATTGTCGTTGTCAACAGTCGGTTCTTCGAACGAGTCGAGGTCCGCAGGGGCATCATCTGTAGCCATGCGCTAGAATAAACTAGATGTAGGTGTTTTAAACGGGATTTGAGCCTCGGTGAAAGTAGTCCAGTCTAGCGATTTTGGGGGGGTGTATATGGCTGATATATTGGAAATATATTTGTCGATTGGCTGAGCAGTACAACGAGTGTACCAGTTCAGCCCTGATGAGATCGACCAAAGCCGTGCCCACCACCAAGCAGTGAAGCAAGACGCTGAAGATGTGGATGTTAAGCGAATCGGGAATCTCGGCGAGATCGCCTTCGAGCAGTTCTGCCGTGAGTATCTGCCGACGGAGATGTGGGAGTGGGAGAACGAGGAAGCGATGCGGCGGTGTAATCCCGAGAGTTACTCGGGACACGACTTCGAGATCTTCGGCTACGAGGTCGACGTGAAGACCTCCCGTGACGTGTCGGCCTTCCACCCGAAGGCACTGATCGAGAAGGATGCCGACGACGATATTATCGTCATGGTATGGCACCGAGATCGAGAGGACAGTCTAATTCTACTCGGGTGGGAGCGGGTTGAAACGCTCAAATCGAAGGTCGAGACGGAGAACCAGTATTCCGGAGACTCACCCGAGAAGTTGGAACACCTCGCGACGCGACCGATGAACGATCTACTCAATCTGGGACCGAACACGGCTCACATGAACCAGACGCCGGAGAATCCGTTTCAGCCAGGAGATCGAGTCGAGAAGCGAGAAGATGATGATGCTTCAGTCGCGGTCGTCGTCGAGGTACTGCCGCCGGAGACCCAGGTCGAACTGTACGGCCAGGAACTCGACGGTGAGGGTGTCCGGGTTGCATTCCCCAGCTCACTCGACGAAGGACCTGGAGACTGGCGAGACATCGATCCGGCACTTCTCTCGTCGTACTGTGACGACCAGGACATCAAACTATACACGTACAAGCACGAGAACCTGCGATTTGCAGAGAATCCGTACACCGTCGGTGATTACGTCATCAAATCATCTCACGACGATCCCGATACCGCAGTTGTCGTCGAGGTCGCTGATGGGAGTGGTGAAGTCAGTGTCGTATACAAAGGACAGCTCGATAGGCAGATCGAGCCGAGCAATCTCGGAATACACTGTAAAGAAGAGAGTATTTCGACATATAGCTACTCTATTGACGAAATCGAATTTACAGAATTAGACTAACCGGTTCAAATGTAGGAGATGGCTTCATTTGTTGCGGTTTATCCTTTTTCTGGATCTATTATCGTCCAAATGCATTTTGTACTCTGGAGTGAACCGATCTTTCAGTGCATCAGGGTCAGCAATGTCAGGGATCGGACCCCAAAGCTTTGCCCTGAACAAAAGCAGAAACAGAACACCCCCAAGAAACATTGGCACATATCTAATGCCGTTGAAATATAGAGAAGCAGACATTAGCAGAAAAGCGATCCATCCAGTTATCTTTTGAAGTCCAGCAGGGAGAAAAAATATAATTCGCGGTACTTTCCAAATAGACATTAGACCAAACACATCAAACAACTGTTCATAAGCTATTTCCAAACGGTGTTTTGGTAAGGGTGGGTCAATATCTAGTGGGACTTCACCTTTGGAGGAATTGTAGAGAAATTTGCGGCTTAGATTGTCAACATATCCCAGCATTTCTATTAAATAACCATTTTGAGGAACGCGGCAAAGAACAATTGGGATTCTATCTGGCTTCACATTAAGAATAATTGCAAGGGTATGTTGTAATTGGATAGACCCCTGCTTAGGCCTATAAACAGGCCCATCTGGACCATATACAGCTCGGGCAATTCCATGCCCTTGAATGGCTCCAAGAAATGACACGATAGCTAGAATACTCAGAATATCTAGGCGAGACAGGGACATAAATCCAATAGTAGGTAGAAAGTCAATCGCTGGATCTTGTGGATTTGAAAGAAGATAGCCAAATACGATAGAAGGGACATAGAAAACCCCGTACGAAAGTTGTCCAAATGCGCTACCAGATGTTGTCATTCTATACAATCTGTATGAGCGGATTGTTCTTGAAACTATAGCGTTGGGAATACAGAGATACCTTTCTAAGCATCATCTGATCAAGTTAGGCCCATACGTCCGTGATCGGTGGATCATTTTCTTTGTGTATCTCCGCAGTATCATAATCAGAATTAATGAATTCTTCCACAGCTTCAAGATTGCAAGACTGATCGGCTACTTCGCCACTCGGGATGTCCCAGTATGCATACGCTCCAATATAGTCGACAACACACCGAAAAGAGGCTTCATCAGGGAGCGTAGAGCGGACTGTTGGATTTTCTACGTCGGAGATCGCCCGATCAATTGCGGCATCCAGGTCGTCGAGATTGTCCCACCGGAGTCGAGCGAGATCGTCACGGATAGAAGTCTCGCAGGCAGCTCGTACCGAGTCGAGCGAACACCACCGGACTGCTTCACGAACGTCGGGTTCTTCCAAGTGGTCGTTCGGGTCGATTCCCTTCGTGATCGACTCGGAGCAGGACCAGAACCGGCGGTTAGTGGCCCAGTAGAGCGCCAGTTTCCACGTCGCGGCTTTGTCGGCGTAGCTGTCGCGTTCGTCGTCGTCTTTCTCGAATGACTCGGTGGCGTCGAGCAACGAGCCGAACGTGGCGCTGAGGTACTTGCCGAGGTACGCGCCGGCTGTTGACTCCATCGCGTTAGTGTCGTCGTTGAACTCGATCAGCTCGTGTGCGCGGGTTCGATCGCGTACCCACTCTTCGCCGTGATCGTGGTCACCGAAGCGGTACCAGTCGACGAAGCCTTCGTCGCTCTGGAAGTCGGGGTCGAGGTCGTCCAGGTCGTCGCGATAGACGAGCGGGTACATGTCGACGATCTCGCCCTGGCCGTAGTCGGCCCACTTCTTGGCCACTTCGGCTTTGTCGCAGAGCCAGGGGAGCCCATCAGATTCGCGGGTTGGTACGTCGAAAAACAGCACGTGCAGGTGCGGATAACCCTTTTCGGTAAACTCCAGGGCCTTGATATAGTCCGGGCGGCAGCGAGGACGTCCGGTAACGTCGCTATTGAGTTCGGATCGCCAGCCAGGAACGTCGGAATCCCGGGTGTCTGCTTTCGTCGAAGGGTCGGAGTCGAAGTAGGAGAGCAGCCGGTTGAAGTTCTCGTTGATCGAGTCGATCCCGTCGAGCAGGGACGACTGGCGTTTCGGGTCGGTGGTGAAGGTAGCTAAAACTGCGTTGTCGGCGTGTTCGTAGGCGTATTCGAGGGCGTCATTGAAACGGGCGAACTGCTTGGAAATACGGCCGGAGTCGTTGAAACGGGTTTTGTAGCTCTTGGTCATCCGGCGGGTGGTCTCGCCGCCGGTGCGTCCGACCATGTGAACGTCGAACAGCAGCCGGTAGTCTTTGATCCGGTTCAGGTAGGATGTAAAACTCTCCACGAGCATTTCGCGGTGGCTCTCCTGGATGGAATCGACACGTGCGAGGTAGTTGCGGACGAATTGGCGATCATAGGTCACCTCGTCTGAGCCGGCGGTTGTTTGAGTAATGCCTTCTGAAATCAAGTCAAGAAGGCGCAAAGTCGGCGTGACCATGAGAGCCCCTGAAGACCGGGATTTCCGCACGTAGGGGTCTTCCGGGGCTACGAGATCGTCGACGAACCGGTAGGCAAACTGGTAATCTGCGTCGGAGCCTTCGACACGCTCGCAGGCATCTGGGGACACTCCTTTGACTGCGTAGGAAACGACGTGAGAGAGCGGCGTACCCTCTGGTTTCGACGCGATGAACTTCGCTATCCGTACGCGGTCTTCGTCGCGTGATGTGAGGGTTCCGTCGATCAGTGGACCGTGGCCGAGGAGATCGCGGTCGTCGAGGAGGTCCGCTAAGACGGGAGTGTTACATCTGTCCGCGAGATCGAGCGGAGACAGATACCCCGGCTCGTCGACGACACTCATTCCGCAGACTGAACCTGTCGATCGTCACTGCCCAGTTCGGGAGCCTGTTCGAGCGCCGGGATCGCGTAGCAGTCGGCGCACTCGGTGTCCTGGGTCCGAGACTCATCGACGTGATTGATACAAGGTTCGTGGCAGACGTGACAGCGATACCAGCGGTACTGCGTGAAGTCCGTCACGCCTGATCACCATCCTCGACGCGCTCGATGGCGTGGCGTACCTCCTGGTCGGTCGCGCCGTCATCGACGAGCTGGGACGCACGGACAAACCTGACCGGCCAGGGAACGTCGTCGGCTTCGATCACGCCGAACCACCTCGGCGCTCAGATCCGACAATGGAAATCGACAGCAGGCAGCGGGGGCCGTTCAGGTGCTGAACGAACTTCGAAATCCGAGAGCGAACGGTAAATCCTCTTTCTGTCGAATATCGCCCGGAAAAACGCTCAGACGGACTTCTGGATAGAAGTCCTAAACCGACGGTTTCGGGACGGGCACGATGGGATTTGAACCCACGGCCGTCGGATTAGAAGTCCGACGCTCTTTCCAGACTGAGCTACGTGCCCTCGCGCCGACGTAAAACGTTCTCCAGCAAAAAGAATCGGGTTTCCGTTAGCAGAGCGGGGCGGTTCACAGACCGTTGAGTGTTCAAATACGCATCCGACGAGCGGCGTGAGTCGGTTCACTCCGCACGAGGCTCTCGAGCCGAGTGCGGAGCGAGTTTTTAGTCCAGGTTTTTACGATCCGGGTTCCCGCAACGCGCCTCCGGCGCGTGAGGAAACCCGGTGACGTAAAAAAGTGGAGTCCACAGCGCTTATGCGCGCTTCTCGACTACCGGGAGGCAATGACTGTAATCGGGACCGTCGGGCTCCCCGGCAGCGGCAAAGGCGAAGCGGCCGAAGTCGCACGGGACCTCGGCGTGCCAGTCGTGACGATGGGCGACGTCATCCGGCAGGAGTGCCGCGATCGGGGGCTCGATCCCGCGACCAGCCACGGGACGATCGCCCAGACGCTCCGCGAGGAGAACGGGCCGGCGGCCATCGCCGAGCGGTCGCTGCCGATGCTCGAATCCCGCCTCGAAGAGACCGACACCGTCCTCGTGGACGGCCTGCGGTCGGACGTGGAGCTCGACGCCTTCCGCGAGCGGTTCGGCGACGACTTCTTCCTCGTCAGCATCGAAGCGCCTTTCGAGGTCCGCGAAGAGCGCATCACCGACCGCGGCCGTGACGAGACCGGTGACGACGGCGAGAGCCTGAAAGAGCGCGACGAGCGCGAACTCGGCTTCGGAATGGGCGAGGTGATGGAGCGAGCGGACGTCACCATCGAGAACACGGACACGCTCGACGCGTTCCGCGAACAGATCCGGACGATCATCGAAGACGGTCCCCAGCAGTACCAGGAACAATGATCTACAGCGTCGACGTCCAGATCACGGCGCCCGTCAACGACACCGAAGTGACCGACCGCGTCGCGGACGCCATCCTGAACGTGTTCCCGAACGCGACCGTCGAGGAACAGCCGGGGGAACTCGTCGGCGAGACCCACAGTCTCGAGACGTTCTCCGAGCACCTCCACCGGCGTGAGATCCTCGACGCCGCCCGCAAGGTGTTCTTCGAGAACCGCCGCGGCGACACCTTCAGCTTCGACCTGAAGAAACAGCCGGCGTTCGAGGACACCGTCACGTTCGCCGTCGGGAACCCGAGCGAACTCGGCGACATCCACGTGCGCGTCCGCGTGAACGACCCCTCGGTCGAGGCGTACGTCGACCACATCGCCCCGCCGACCGAGGAAGGCAAGCCGGTTCGCCCCGACGACCAGGAATGACCACCGCGATCTTTTTCGAACTCGACGGGACGCTTCTCCAGCGCACAGCCGACAGCCGGCCGCTCCGAACCGTCTTCGAGACTGAACTCGACGCGGTCGAGCAGGCCTGGCTCGACCACTACGACGAGCAGGTCGAGACGTACTTCGGCGACCTCGTCGACAACCCGCGCGAGCGGGCACTGGCCGACGTGTGTGAAGCGTTCGACCTGGACGCCGACCCGACGCGGCTGACCGCGACGCTAACCGAGGAATTGCTCGCGACGACGACCGTGAGCGACGACGCACGCACAAGCCTCCGGAAGCTGGCCGCGAACAACGACCTGGGGGTCCTGACCGACGGCCCCCGGGACTGGGTCGACCGGCAACTCGCCCATCACGACCTGACCGAGCAGTTCGACGCCGTCGTCGCGTCCTACGAGGCCGGCACCCACAAACCGGACGGCGCGCCCTTCGAGCTGGCCCGCGAGCGCCTGCCCGCCGACGAGTACGTGCTCGTCGGCGACGACTACGAGCGAGACGTCGAGGGCGCTCGCGCGGCGGGGTTCGTCCCCGTGCGGTTCGAGCGGGAGGGGCCGGACTTCTGGCAGACGCTCAACGCCCTAGTCTAGACCGCTGACGAAGATCGCGAGCCACTGCCCGAGGTCCTGCTGGCTGGTCACTTCGACGCTCGTCACCCACTTGACCCACTGGAAGCCGCGGCGCCCGGGCGCGACCAGCCGGAGCGGGAACCCGTGGCCGTGGGCGAGCCTGTCACCGTCGACGTGCGTCGCCAGCAGGGCATGCCGAGCCTCCTCGATGGGGAGACTCCATCGATAGCCGGTGACCGACCGGAAGCGGACCCAGCGGCCGTCGTCCGTCGGCCCCGCCTTCTCGAGCAGGTCGCCCACCCGGACGCCCTGCCAGTCGTGGTCGGAGTACCAGCCGCTCGTGCAGTCGAGGACTGCCCGCTGTTCGTCGCCGGGCGAGAGGTCAGCGTCCGTCAACCGCAGGTCCCGCTCGACGCGGCCGGTGACGGTGAGCGTCCAGTCGCTGGGATCGATCGGGTCGGGATCGTCCGCGACCCAACTCGTGACGGGGAAGTCGTTGCCCGCGCCGCTTCCGTCGGCCTTCGAGCCGGTGAACCGCCGATCCGCGCCCGCCAGTCCGAGCGCCGACGAGCCGACCGACTGCAGGCGCCAGGCCAGCGCACCGCCCGCCAGGAGGGCAGTGTACTGGAGCGCGGTTCGCCGACTCGCAGATTCCTTCGAGGGCAGCCGGAATCGGCGACGGAGATGCCACAGGAGCACGGGGACGACGAGCAGTCCGAGGCCCATGTGGATCATCAGGAGCGGCCAGGCAGCGACGCGAACCGGACCGGTGACTGCCCAGCCGACGCCGGAGACGAGTGCTGCGACGGCGAGCGTGCCGAGCAGGATCGACACCGGCGTTCCGCCGTCCCACAGCGTGCGGTCGGTCACGCGAACGCGGACGCGTCGGAACTTCCAGGCGAGCAGAACGACGAGCGAGAAGCCGGCGACTGCGTGGAGGTCGAACAGCCACGCCCCGGCCGGTCGACCGACGGTGAGGCTCACGATCCCCGACGACACCTCGAAACAGACCACGACCAGGATGGCGAAATCGACGAGCCGCGGTGGCGGTTCCAGCCGGGGCAACAGTCCCGGTCCCATAGCTTGGCGAAGGGGCTGCGTGTGCTTGATTGGCACGGTCGGCCCAGTGCCAACTAGCCGTAGGTTCGCTGCGTCATCACGGTCCCGTTAGCGGCCCTGATCGTGACGGTGTCACCGGCGTTGTTCCAGACCGGCCGGGCACTGCCCCAGTAGTATTCTCCGCTCGTGTCCGTCCCAGCGCCCGTTCGGAGGGTCAGCGCCGTATCCGGAGGCAGTTCGGTGCCGTCGGAGAAGGTGTAGGTCGCTCCCGACTCGTCGCTGATCGACCAGCCCGAGAGATCGAGGGTGGACTCACCCCGGTTCGCGAGGACCACGTACTCGTCGGCGAGGTTCTCGCGGTCGTCACCGTCCGCGTCGGCGTGGATCTCGGCGACGACGAGTCCACCGTCGCCACCGTCAGCGGCGACGCTGGGATCGTCGGCACAGGTCCAGACGCCAGTGCCGTTGGCCTGCGCGCGCCGTTCGGCGGCGTAGAACCGGTCTGACTTCGAGAACGTGCTGTCGTACACGCGGGCACGGCCGCTGGCGACGAGTCGGTAGTTGACGTTCGTGCCTTCGTGTGAAACGTAAGCGAGGAGGCGGCCGTAGTAGCCGCGGGCGTCGGCGATTCCGTCGGTGCTGATCCGAACCGTCTCGCCGAGGAGGCGACGGGTCATGAACCGCGTCGCGTCGTGGCCGGCCTCGCGGAGGCAGGCGCGTCCCGCGTCGGTCTCGGGGACGCCCTCGAACTCGTCGGGGCTGGTCGCGCTCTGCGTTTCGGGCGTGTCGACCCCGAGCAGCCGGACCGTATCGAGCGTCCCGTTCGAGAAGCGCACTTTGATGGTGTCGCCGTCGACGACCGACGTGACGGTGACGACGTGTGTCTCGCCGAGGACCGCCGACGTGGTCGCCGGCTCGTCGCTCGGGACGAAACCAGTACACCCGCTCAGGACGACCAGCGCAGCGATAGCGACGACCGATCCGCGAACCATACACGGCATGTGCACCCGGGCTACTTCAGAACCCGGGCCGCGATCACCGCTCGAGAGCGCGGACTGAAGCATAGAAGCGATGACACACCCCAAACGATAGAACCACGCCGAGCCACAGACCCACCAACCGATGTTGGCACCCGTCACGATCCGCGAGGTCATGAACCCGACCGTCGAGACCATCCCTCCCGATCTCCCGGTGATCGAGGCGGCACAGCTGCTGTACGAGGAGGACATCGGCTCGGTGGTCGTCGTCCGCGACGGCAACCCGGTCGGCATCCTCACCGAATCGGACGTGGTTCGGCTGCTCGCCCGGCAGAAGGACGCGACCTCGCTGACGGCCGCCGAATGCATGTCGGCGCCGCCCATCACCGTCGGGGTCGACGACGCGCTCGAACTCGCCGTCGAGCAGTTCCGCGAGTACAACGTGAAGAAACTGCCCGTCATGGACGGCGACGAGCTGGCCGGCATCGTGACGACGACCGATCTCTCGTACTATCTGCCACATCTCACCCGGAAAGCGACCGAGCGGCCGCCGCCGACCGACGCGACCGCGGGACGGCGCAACCGGACCCGAGTCGACACGGCCTACGAGAACGAGGCGTGGTCCTTCGAGAGCTTCGGCGAGCGCGAAACCCACATCGACCTGGGTGACGTGGTGAAGTTCTCGAAGACGCTCTCGGCGGACGACGTCCAGGCGTTCGCCGACGCCAGCGGCGACACCAACCGCCTCCACCTCGACGCCGAGTACGCGGCGGGCACGCGCTTTGGCCACCCCATCGTCCACGGGACGCTCGTCGCCGGCACGATCAGCGCCGCGCTCGCTCGCCTGCCCGGCCTCATCGTCTACCTCTCCCAGGAAGTGAGCTATCTCGGTCCCGTCGACGTCGGTGACCGCGTCACCGCCGTCTGCGAAGTCGTCGAAGACCTCGGCAACGACCGCTATCGGCTCACCACCGCCGTCACCCGCGAGGACGGTCAACAGGTCATCGACGGCGAAGCCGTCGTCCTCGCCGACGACATCCCCGACACCGCCTGAGAACGAGCGGAAGACTTACCCGCCGTTTTCGCGACGGTCCCAACAGACGATGGCAGTGTCCCCGCCAGCGGTCCTTGCCCTGGTCCTCCCGATAGCCCTGGGAGCGCTCTGGCTGTCGATGGCCGTCAGTCTGGCCTCCTGGGTGGCCGCCGACGCCGCAGCGCGCGGGAGTGCCCAGCCCAGAACGTGGGCAGTTGCCGCGGTGTTCACGCCCATCGGCCTCCCGTACTACCTCTACAAGCGCCGACAACTCAGCCCGCGATCTCGGCCACCGACCCACCGTGAGCGCTGGGCGGCGACCTGGGCGAGTGCGGGGGTGGTCTCGTTTCTCATCGGCGCACTGGTTAGCCCACCAGATCCGTCCACGCAGATACTCACTTGGACGGGACTGTTCCCGATCTGCCTCCTGCTTGCGTACCTGACAATCGTTCACAACGGCCGATAGCTGCGGAACAAACCCTATGTCCGTTTGCCGACATTTGTAATGAACAACCATGCGAGACCCTGTCACACCTATCAGATACAAAGAATTAAGGTGGTGTCCATCCCTTATACAGTTATAATGTATTGCCCCCGTTGTGGCTCGCGGATGGCACTGAACGACGAGACCACGAAGCTGAACGAGTACACGTGCGAGGTCTGCCACGCGACCGAGATCGAGAAGAAACAGCCAGTGGCCGGCCACGCCCTCTAAGCGACCGGGAGTTCACGTCTCAGTTTTCAGGCCCGCGCGATTGCACGGGCGACCCTCACATCGGCACCAGCAACAGCACCAGCGCCACGGCGATGAACACGACCTTCAGGGCCGTGTTGACGAGGATCACCTTCGAGCCGAACTCCGCGCCCCAGATCCCGTACTGGAAGGGGATCGAACGCTTGAACGTCGAGACGGCGAAGGAGACGATCCCGCCGACGAGCATCGTCGCGACGGCCTGCCGGGCGGTGAACGTCCCGTTCTCGACGAAGGGAGCGATGAAGATGGCGCCGTTCGTGGTGTCGATGGCGAACACGGCGATCGTCGGCACTGCGGCACTGGGCAAGCCGAGTGCACTCGTCAGCGGTTCGACGGCGCCGGCGACGTCGGGGAGCGAGAGCGCGCTCGCGATCTGCTCGTAACGGTCGACCAGAATCACGACGACGAGATAGACGCCCAGCAGGCGCGGGACGATCTCCCTGATCTTCGAGACGGTTTCCTCGCCCGCCGCTCGGAGTTTCGCTGACCGACTCTGGCGTTCCCCGCCGTCGGGCTGGCCGCCCGACGAGGTCCCACTCGCGGGACCGCCGTCAGTCAGTTCCGGGTCCGCCGCATCGTGATCGACCGTGGTGTCGACGTTGGTCTCCGAGAGCAACAGCGCCCCGGCAGCGACGCCGGTCAGGGTGATCGCCAGCGCGATGAGCGCCCGGGCACCGACGTACAGCAGCCCGACCTGCAGCCCGAGGATCGGGATGAGGACGGGCGCGTAGAACGTGAAGATGTGCTGGGCGAACCCGAAGAACGTGTTCATCGTGACGGCGACGAGCGTCGCCCGGTCGTCCAGCAGGCCGGACTCACGATACTCGGCGAGCATCCCGTAGCCGGCGGTCGGCGAGGCCGTCGTCGCCAGGATCGCCGTCCCGACCTCCGACGGGAGGTTCGCGGGGCGCGTGAGCGGTTTGGCGAGCGCCGTCACGTACTCGACGGCGCCGAACTGGATGGCGACGTTGGCCAGGCCGACGCCGACGCCGAGGAAGACGGTGATCTTCGCCACCCGAAAGAGGACGTCAACGAGCAGCGTCTCGACCGGCGTGGCCATGTCTGTCCCCGCTACGGACCTGGCCGGGAAAGCCTTGACTATCGGCGCTGACACGTCCGGCGGGTGGTGGTCACACCAGCAGTCCGACGACCAGCACGAGCACGACGACGCCTAGGACGTCACACACGTTGGTGACGACGGGGACGACGACGTCGTCAGGATCGAGCCCGAACCGGTAGGCGGCGTACGTCGTCACAAACGTGACCACGACGGCCAACACGGCGAGGATCGCACCGCTCGTGAACGCGACGACGACGACGGTGCCGAACGGGAGCGTCGTCCCGCCGACGATGGCCTGCAGCACCCACGCGCCAGCGCCGACGACCGGGAACAGCGTGAGTGCCAGCCCGATCGTCGCCAGCGCGTTCCCCAGCAGGAACTCGTCGTCCGGTTCGAAGGAGAGAAGACCGAGGTGAAACACCGTCGAGAGCCGCGCTGCGAGGATGCTGCCGAGGTTGCCCGCGGTCCCGATCGTGACGGGCACCAGCACGAGCAACGTCGGGTATCGCAGGAGCGACGCCTGGAAGCTCCCGAGGACGAGCCCGCTGCCGATCTCGACGAGCGTGAGAACGAGCAACACCGGCAGCCCTGCGCGCATGATCGCCCTGACAGTCCAGTCCGTGGGCATCAGGTTCCTCCCAGCCGTAGGACGACGCGCACCGCGAGCAACAGGAAGGCGATACCGAAGACGTCACCGGCCGTCGTGACGATGGGGCCGACGAGCGTGTCCGGATTGTACCCGCGTCGGTAGCCCGCGAACACGACGCCGACGACGATCAGCGACAGGGTGATCCCCGACAGCAGGCCCGCCAGGACCGCGATGGAGACGAGCGTCACCAGCGGCGCGTGCTGGGACCCCAGCCCGACGAGGATGACGTAGGCGACGACGGCGGCGAACGTACTCGCGATCAACCCGTTCGCGATGGCGGCTGCGACCGCTCGCTGGAGGCGGTCGTCGTCGGTCCGCAGCCGTGGCTCGACTAACCCCTGGTGGAGCGCCGTCGCGATGCGCGCCCCGAGCGACCCGTAGACGTTCCCGCGGGTCGCCAGGAGTGCAGGAACGAGCACCAGCAGACCGGGCACGGCGCGGAACTCGCCGCGCATCCCGCCGAGGACGACCCCCGCGATGAGACCGCCGACGAGACTGGCACTGAGCGCGGGAAGTCCCTCCCGGTAGGCCTCCGTGGCCACCTCGCGGACGGTCATGTGGCCGGTGCAACGACCCCGGGGACCAAAAAACGCCCGCGACAGCCCACGGGTGTCGTTCTCACCCTCGATTCCCAGTGTATTGGAATTGCTGCACAATATTATATAGGGTGACATCGAAGTAATAGGTGTGAGAGGATCATGACTGGATACGCAATCGTGCTGGCGTCGAACGAGCTCGCACGCGTACAGGCGGTAGGCACGATCGGCTCGGTGGCGGCCGCATCCGACGTCCCCGTCGAGGTGTTCGTGACGATGGACGGCCTGCTCGCGTTCGACAAGGAGGTCGTCGAGACTGGCGACTTCGACGTCGGACCCGTCGGGCAGGCGATGCTCGAATCCGAGGACGCGGACGTCCCGCTGTTCACCGAGCAGTTCCAGCAGGCCCAGGAGATCGGCCCGCTGAACCTGTACGCCTGCGAGATGGCGATGGACCTGCTCGACACGACGCTCGACGACTACGTCGACGTCTTCGAGGAGAAACTCGGCGTCGCCGGGTTCCTCAACCGAGCCCAGGACAAGCAGGTCGTCTTCGTCTGAAGAACAGCCACGAGCGAACACACCACACACAGGAGAGAGACAAATGAGCGAATCAAACTACGACCCCGACGTGACGATCGACTCCCGCGGTTCGACCTGCCCCGGTCCGCTAATGGACCTCATCGGCAAGGTCAAGGAAGTCGACGCAGGCACCGTGATCGAACTCCAGACGTCCGACAGCGGCTCGAAGGGCGACGTGCCCGAGTGGATCGACGAAGCCGGCCACGAGATGCTCGAGACCGTCGACAACGGCGACTACTGGAGCATGTACGTCAAGACGACGTGACCGGTCGCGCCGTCGCCCCACCCGCGCATCGTACCGGATCACCACACCATTCACCAGGACAATGACACAAACTATCGCAATCGTCGGCGGGGGGACGGGCGGCACCGTGCTCGCCAACCGTCTGGCCGACGAACTGAAACCGGAACTCGAATCCGGGGACGTAGAGGTCGTGCTCCTCTCTGACGGAGAGGATCACGTTTACAAGCCGACCTTCCTCTACGTTCCCTTCGGCAAGAAGACGGTCGACGACGCCAGGCGGCCCCTCGCCGACCTCGTCGACAGACGCATCGACGTCCGCAACGACCGCGTCGAGGAGATCGACACCGACGGCAAGCGGCTCACGCTCCGCGACGGCCGGCCCATGCGCTACGACTACCTCGTGCTCGGTCTGGGCGCCCAGCTCGTGCCGGACGAGTTGGACGGCCTCGCCGAGGGCGGGCACCACTTCTACGGTCCGGAGGGTGCCGAGCGCCTCCGCGACGAACTCGCCGACTTCACCGAGGGCCACCTCGTGCTGTCGGTCATCGGGACCCCGCACATGTGTCCCGCCGCACCCGTCGAGTTCGTCCTCATGGCCGACGCCTGGTTCCGCGAGCGGGGCCTGCGCGACGACGTCGAGATCACCTACACCTATCCGATCCAGCGCGCCCACGCGATCCAGAACATCGCCGACTGGGCCAGCGCGGAGTTCGAGGAACGCGACATCAACCTGGAGACGTTCTTCAACGCCGACGAAGTCGATCCCGACGAGGGCGTCCTCCACTCGATGGAAGGGAAGGAACTCGACTACGACCTGCTGGTCGGCATCCCGCCCCACCACGGCAGCGACCTGGTGATCGACGCCGGGCTCTCCGAGGACGGCTGGGTCGACGTGGACAAACACACGCTCGAAGCCACCGAAGCCGAGGACGTCTACGCCATCGGCGACGTCGCGGACGTGCCGACGAGCAAGGCCGGCAGCGTCGCCCACTACGAGGCCGGCGCCGTCGCCGACCGCCTGGCCAGCCAGGTCCGGGGCCAGACCCCGACCGCGACCTACCAGGGCAAGACCATCTGCTTCATCGAAGCAGGCATGGACGAGGCGACGTTCGTGGACTTCGAGTACGGCACCCAGCCCACGGTACGGGAACCCTCGAAACCCGTCCACTGGGCGAAACTCGGCTACAACGAGTCCTACTGGCTCACCGCCCGGGGACTCCTGTGAGGTGTTAGTATGTCCGAATCAGACACAGACGAGACGACCGGAAACGGCGAGACAGCCCCCGAAGAGTCCGACGACGCGGACCTCCCGCCGGACGTCAAGGAGGCCATCGCCGACAACCCCGAGGAGGTCGCGCGCTTCCTCGACCACCTCGGCGAGGTGAACGACCTGCTGGACGGGACCGCCGTCGCCACCTCGGCGATGGACGACGAGATGGTCACCTCGCTCGCGGGCACCGCGAACAACCTCGGGGCCGCCGCCGACGGCATGGCGACGCCCGAACTGGCGAACCTCGGGGAAGCCGCCGGCGAGAACGCGGACGACCTCGCCGACGCCATCGAGACGCTCGCGCGACTCCAACGCTCGGGCACGCTCGACGACGTGCTGGCGCTGACCGACACGCTCTCGCTCGTCACGGCCGCGATGGACGACGAGATGGTGATGAACCTCACCGCGACGGGCAGCCGCCTGGGCGAACTCGCCGACACGGCCGCCGACGACGACGTCGCCGGCGGCCTGGAGTCGATGCTCACCGCCGTCGGCGAGGCCAGCGAGCAATCGGGCGAGACGCCAGGCCTGGTCGGCATGGCCAACGCACTGCGCGACCCCGACACCAAGCGCGGCCTGGGCTTCCTGCTCGCGCTCGCCCAGGCGCTCGGCGCCGAGATCGACGATGAATCGTAACCGCACCGGCCCGCGCTCGCCGCCCGTGGTGAGCACAGGGCTGCTGCGTGCAGTCGAAAAGAAAAGCGGACTCTGTTCTATTGGGCGTCGGGACTAGTCTTGTCCGCTATGCGCCGCATAGTGGGTGCGCGAGCGATAGCGTAGACGATCCCCAGGATGGCGCCGTACGCGAGGTGGAAGACGAGCGACGTCGCCGCCAGGTTCGGGACCGGCACGTCCGGGACGCCGACCGCACCGAGCCAGACCGGCATGAGGAACCCGGCCAGGGCGAACCAGATGACCGCACCGTACGCCAGTCCGAGGCCGACGATCCCTCGGGAACTCCTCGCGTAGCGGTTGAGCGGGGGACTGGTGACGATCGCGGCGAACACCAGCGCCAGGACCACGCTGTGGAAGATGTGTGCGATCCAGCCGGCCGTCGCGGTCGGCATGCCGTAGAGCGCACCGACCATCGGCATCATCTCTGCGAGGAACTGCATGAGCAAACCCATTACGAGCCCGGCGAGGAGCCCACCGGTAAACGCCGCCGACCAGCGACCAGTTGTCGTGTATTTCTGAACTCTCCGTTGTGTCGTCGATTGTGCCATCGAGAATCTCCTACGTGAACTGATGCTAGTCCCAGACATAGCCGTTCTCACCGCTTACACACCGATCTTCGTCCGTTGCTGGACTGACGCGCGCCCGATACTGTCTCGTGGTACCGTCCGACAGTGCGTCGAAAGACTCACGCATTCGGACGCGAATGCACCCACAACTGGATGAGCAAGCCCCACGTCCTGTTGACTAACGACGACGGTATCGACGCGCCCGGTCTGGCGGCACTCTACGAGGAACTCACCGGTGCGGCCGAGGTGACGGTCGTCGCGCCGATGGACAACCAGAGCGGCACCGGCCGAACCCGCACCCACCGGACCGCCCGCGAAGAGCATCCGTGGGGGTACGCCATCGACGGCACCCCGGCCGACTGCGTGGCCTACGGCCTCCGCGGCCTCGACGGGGACGTCGACCTCGTGGTGTCGGGCTGTAACCACGGCCCCAACGCCGGCAACTACGTCGTCGGCCGCTCGGGGACCGTCGGCGCCTGCATCGAGGCCGCCTTCCTCGATACGCCCGGCATCGCCATCTCGGCGTATCACAACCGGGATTTCTTCGTCCACCCGCCCGAGGAGTACGACTTCGGGCGGCCGGCACGCGTCACCCGCGAACTCCTCGTTCGGTCGCTCTCCGGAGACATCTTCGACACGGTCGACATGCTCAACGTCAACGCCCCCGTCGACGTTCCGGAGTCTGACATGCGACTGACCGAGCCTCATCACGACTACGACATCCACGTCGAACACGACGTCACCGACCGCGACGAGGTCGACCTCGGGAAACCACGCGACGGCGACATCGCCATCCGGGACGTGGTCTGGCCCAACACAATCGGCTGGGAGAACCCGTTCCCCGCCGACGACGAGGTCCGCGAGCGCTACCCGGTGGGCACGGATCGGCGAGCGCTCATCGAGGGCGAAGTGTCGGTCTCGCCGCTGACCGCCCCGGCCGCTGCAGTGGAAACGGCGGCCGTCGAGGAACTCGTCGCCGGGTTCAACGACAGCGAAGCGGCCCGCGAGCGTGCGACCGAGGAAGGCCTCTGAGGGTGACCGTATAAACGCCTTGAGTGCGCCAGTCGTGACGTTAACTGGCTGGTTCCGTACGTACGACCATGGCACTTCCGAGCAACGTCGGCGGCGCCGACCGCAAGCTCCGAGCCATCGTCGGAGTGGTCCTGGCCGTGGTCGCAGTCAGAGCACTGGAACGAGGGCAGGGCACGCGCGGGACGGTCATCTGGTTCGCAGCCGTCCCCATCCTGTTTACGGTGTTCACGAGGTACTGCCCGCTGAACGAACTCCTCGGACGAGACACCTGCCAGCGAGCAGCGCCCGACACCTCGACGGAAACGCTCCGGAAAAAAGTGCCACCGTAGCGGCGACCCCTGACCCGATCGCTGCTGAACAGTTTTGACACTCGGTAGCATCTGTCAGGACATGTTCGGAGAGTCGTGGCCCGACGAACCGACCGAGCCGTTCCCGGAGTACCGGAACGCGTTCGCGGAGTACGCCGACCCGTATCCGGAGTATCGGGACCCGTTTCCGGAGTACGGTGAGTCCGGACGCCCGGACCAACCGGACGAGCGCACCGAGGACACGGCCGACACGGCTGTCCC
This sequence comes from Halorientalis brevis, assembly GCF_042678165.1. Classification (GTDB taxonomy): domain Archaea; phylum Halobacteriota; class Halobacteria; order Halobacteriales; family Haloarculaceae; genus Halorientalis; species Halorientalis brevis. The sequence goes on from NZ_JBHUDJ010000002.1 coordinate 124,872, forward strand.
GCCCGGGATACAGACCGCGATGTTCGCGCTCCTCGGCGTCGTTCGGATCGGCCTGTTCGCGCTCGCACTCGGCCCGATGCTGATGTTCCTGCGCGGTGACTGGTTCTACGGACAGCTCATCACCGGCATCGGCGTCGTCGCCTGTACGTACGCCGCACACCGATACCTGGTGTATCGGGACCTCCTCAGAGACCTGTGAGAACGCGTATTGTTCCAGGCTGCCGGAGGGGTGAAATCTAAGGGAGAGAACGTGTAACGACGACCCATGGGACTCGACAAGAACGTCGGGGGTATCGACCGCATCGGCCGTGCACTGCTCGCAGCCGTCCTGACCGTCGTCGCGGTCACGGCACTCCGAAAGGGGAAACGTTCGACCGGCCTCGTCGCGGGCGTCGCCGCGCTCGGGTTCGGCTTCAACGCGACCGTGTGCTTCTGTGGCCTGAACGAGGCACTCGGCATCGACACGACGAGCGACGAGTAAGCAGACAGCACTGCTGATTTTTCGAGAAATTATCGCTTGGGCCGTTCCAATCGCGTCCCGTCGCGGGGACAGTAGTCGTAGGCGTCGTTGCGCGTCTGGAACCCGCACGTCGGACAAGTCCGAAGCCGCTCCTCGCGCGACGCTTGCTCTGACCGACGAAACAGAAACGGGACGAACGGCAGGAACAGGAAGAACGCAAAGGTGTCGAAGTACCACCAGAGTACGACGCTCAGCAGCACACTACCGACGAGTCCCGCGATTGCAGTGGCCGTCCGAGAGCTGACCATACGTTCCGTAGCCGTTCGAACGCGAAAAGGGGCTGGGAATCAAAGGTGGAAGATTGCGGTCGCGTTCTGTGGACACCAAACGGGGTTAGCATCCGCGCGCCTGCGGCGCG
>NZ_JBHUDJ010000002.1:125805-186840 GCF_042678165.1 Halorientalis brevis
TTTTTACGAGGCGGGTTCCCGCAATGCGCCGGAGGCGCGTGAGGAAACCCGTCGACGTAAAAAAGTGGTTTAGAAGGGACCGGGACCGCCGGGGCCGCCGCCCATGCCGCCCATACCGCCGCCGCCCTGGCCGCCCATCTGTTTCATCATCCGTTCCATGTCGGCGTCGCCCATGCCCTGGAACTGGTTGAGCGTCTTCGACATCATCTTGTGCTGTTCGAGCAGTTCCTGGACGCGCTCCTCGGAGGTGCCCGAGCCGTGGGCGATCCGTTTGACCTGGCTCGCGCCGATCGAGCGGGGCTGTTCAAGTTCCTTCTCGGTCATCGAGTCCATGATGACCTCGAACTCGCGCATGCGGTCTTTGGTGACGTCCATGGCGTCGTCCGGGAGCTGGTCCATCAGTCCGCCGCCCATACCGGGGATCATGTCCATCACCTGGTCGAGCGGCCCCATCTTGTCCATCGCGGACATCTGATGGCGCATGTCCTTGAGGGTGAACTCGCCCTCCAGCATGTTCTCGGGGTCCCAGTCCTCGTCTTCGGCCTGGGTTTCCTCCATCGCGCGCTCGACGCGCTCGGTGAGCTGTTTGAGGTCGCCCATCCCGAGCAGGCGGGAGATGAAGCCCGAGGGCTCGAACCGCTCGATGTCCTGGACGGTCTCACCGGTCCCGAGGAAGGCGATCGACGAGTCCGTCTCGTTGACGGCGGCGAGCGCACCGCCACCTTTCGCCGTCCCGTCGAGCTTCGTGATGGCGACGCCGTCGATCCCGATGGACTCCTCGAACTCCTGGGCCTGTTCCTTCGCGGACTGCCCCATCGCGGCGTCGATGACGAGCAGGTTCCGGTCGGGGTTGACGGCGTCGTCGATGCGCTCGATCTGGTCGATGAGTTCCTGGTTCAGGCCGTCCCGCCCCGCGGTGTCCACGATGCGGATGTCGGCGTCGGCGGTCGCCTCGAGCCCCTCTTCGGCGATGGTGACGGGGTCGTTCTCGTCGGGATCACCGTAGAAGTCCACCTCGGCGTTCTCGGCCATCTGCTTGGACTGGTCGTACGCACCGGGACGGTCCGTGTCGGTCTGGATGACCGCCGGGCGCAGCCCTTTCTTCGAGAACCACCAGGCCATCTTGGCGGCGGTGGTCGTCTTCCCCGACCCGTACAGGCCGGCGAGCATGATGGTCTGGGGTTCGAGGGGGAGTTCGGTCGACTCGCCGATGAGGTCGACCATCTCCTCGTAGACGACGCGCAGCACCCAGTCGCGGGCGGACGTGCTGCTCGGCGGTTCCTCTTCCAGCGCCCGCGTCTTGATGGAGTCTGACAGGTCCATCACCAGGCTGGTGTCGACGTCGGCCTGGAGCAGCGAGCGCTGAATCTCCTTGACGACGTTGTCGATGTCGTCTTCGCTGATGCGGGACTTCCCACGGAGGTCGTTCAGCGTCCCCCGGAGCGAACTCCCCAAATTGTCGAGTACCATAGTTAGTTACCAGTAGTAGGTCCCTCAGCAGGTAAAGACTTTTTCCAGTCCATCTTTTTCCCGCTCGGGTGTCCTCGCTTCGCTGCGGGCACCACTCGCGGCAAAAACATGGGTGAAAAAGGCCGACGGCTCACTTCGTTCGCCGTCGGTGAACCGCGCTCCCTTCGGTCGCGCGGATGCTGGCGGTCAGTCCAGTGTATCTATTCATCGACTGTGCCCGTTACGAAGGGTCAAATCTGGCCCCCAAGATGCGGAATCCAATGCCGACGAAATAGCTCGGAATGCTTAGCACAGCGGTCATTGTGCCCAACACCATAATCTTTCGAGGGAAGTGAGTGAAAAGCGAGTAGTCCCTACTAGTGGAGAGGACATAGAAGCTCTGCCAGATGACGACGACGTATAATCCAGTCCCGAGAGATCCGCTTACAAGCCCTTGGTTGTTCCACCCAGCGAGGATGCCGATGACACTCCCGATGATCGCGGCCTTCCAGACGTTATATGGAAACCACGAAGACGGGAAAACCGTGTGTCCAAGCAGCCATATAGCGAGTGTGAAGGCCACAGCGCTAAGAAAGTACAACGACCGTCGTTGCGTTGGCTGGCCTAAGAAAAACCTGCGGAGTGGCTGTGTGTCCACGTGATCGAGTAGTTATCCTATCTGATTAACTGTTTCCTGCACCACATGCCTCCAAGTACGATCAGTATGCACGCCTAATGAGCAGAACAGCCGTCGAGCGCCTACTCTTCCTCGAAGCCGAGTAGGCGGTCGACGATGACCTCGGGGTCGAACGGTTCGAGGTCGTCGTAGTCCTGTCCGGTGCCGAGGAAGAGGATCGGCTTCCCGGTGACCTGCGCGATCGAGATCGCAGCGCCGCCCTGCGGATCGGCGTCGGCCTTCGTCAGGACGGCCCCGTCGATCTCCGCGGCGTCGTTGAACTCGCGGGCGCGATTGACGGCGTCCTGGCCGGCAACGGCCTCGTCGACGAACAGCGTCATGTCCGGATCGATGACGCGGTCGATCTTCTCCAGCTGGTCCATCAGGTCGTTGCTCGTGTGGAGTCGTCCGGCAGTGTCACCGAGCACGATGTCGATATCGTTCGCCTGGGCGTACTCGACGCCGTCGTAGATGACGGCTGCCGGGTCCGAGCCCTGTTCGTGGGAGATGATCTTCCGATCGAGGTTCTCCGCGTGCTGTTGGAGTTGCTCGTTCGCGCCGGCGCGGTACGTGTCACCGTTGGCCAGCACCGTCGAGAAGCCGCGGTCCTCGAAGTACTGTGAGAGCTTCGCGATCGTCGTCGTCTTCCCGACGCCGTTGACGCCGGTGAAGATGATGGTGACGGGCTTGTCCGCCGCCGCGATGTGCTCGTCGAAGTCGAACTGGCCGACGCTGATGACGTCCACGAGCGCGTCGTGGAGTGCCTCCTCGACGACGTGCCCCGTCGTCTTCACCTGCGCGCGGGTCTCGCCGATGAGGTTCTCGCGGATGCCCTCCAGAATGTTCTGGGCGACGTTCATCTCGACGTCCGAAGACAACAGCGCGAGTTCGAGTTCGTCCAGCGGCTCTTCGAGGTCTTCTTCCTCGATGACGGTCTTCCCAGTCGCGGCCAGTTTCGCCCGCTCTAGCATGCCACGACTCGACCCACCGCTGTCCTCGGCGTCGTCCGCTTCGGACGACTCCTCATCGGCGGTCGGGGCCGCATCGGCCTCCGGCTCCGGTTCGGCCGCCGGTTCAGGCTCTGGTTCGGACTCGGCCACTTCGGGTTCAGCGGGTTCGGCTTCCGCCTCGGCATCCACCGGCTCTTCGGCCGCCTCGTCGAGGTCGGCCTCGTCGGCCTCGGCTTCCTCCTCGACGCTCTTCTTGAAGTTACTGAGCTTGTCTTTCAGTCCGTCGAACATGTGGCCTTACTTACTCGTCGTCGCCTTCGTCCTGCTGCTGTTGCATCTGGGCCATCTGCTGTTGCATCTGCTGTTGCTGCATCTGCTGGGCCTTCTGTTCGAGCTGTTCGCTCTCGGACTCGATCTCGGCGATCTCGGAGCGAATGTCCTCGATGCGGTCGTCCAGCGTGTCTTTCTTGTTCTCGAGCGTCACGGTCGCGTCGTCCTGGTCGCGCTCGGCCGCGTAGCCGCCGCCCAGGCTGACGATGACCTCGTCGATGTCCTGAATCTCCGCGCGGAGGTACGCGCCGCCACCGAGGGGAACCTGAACGGTCTCGCCCGTGTCGAGGGTCTCGATCGCTTCGATCGCCTCGTCGACTTCGAGCTTCTCGTCCTGGAGGTCCTCGATCTCCGCTTCGAGCGTCTCGATCTCCTCTTCGAGTGCCTGAATCTCCTCGGCGAGCTGCTGGAGCTGACCGCCGCCGCCGCCACCCAGGCTCATTGTGCGACCTCCTCGATCTCCACCTGCGTACGCTTCAGGCCGTGCTTCGACCCGAACTCGGTGTAGGTTCGCTCCGTCGCGACGTCCTCGTTCTCCGCCTGAATCTCTTTCTCGAACGACTCCCAGCCATCGCGGGCTTGCCAGCGACCACTAACGGTAAACTCGGTCATGTCCATGGGTGCGGTTCCGACGGGGAAGAACCTTGCCCATCTGGATTTTTGGCCCACCGCGACGCTGTCCGGCCGCAGACGTGGCAACGAGCGCGAAAAAGGCGGTTCGGAACACTGACGACGGGAGTTACCCGGCGGGAGAGCCAACGGGACGAAAAACGTCGATGAAAAAGCCGACCGCTCACTTCGTTCGCGGCCGGTTCCTACGCGTCCTCGAATCCGTCTTCGAACCGGAACACGCCGTTGCGCTGGACGACCTCCCCGTCCACTTCGATCCGTGAGTCCTCGCTCATGTCCACGATCATGTCGACGTGCTGGGCGCTCTGGTTCTGCTCGTTGTCCTCGCCGACGTTGGCCTCATAAGCTCGCCCGACGGCCATGTGGACGGTGTCGCCCATCTTCTCGTCGAACAGCATGTTGTAGGTGAACTGGTCGATGTCGCGGTTCATCCCGATGCCGAGTTCGCCCAGGCGACGCGCCCCGGAATCGGTTTCGAGGATCGACGTCAGGACCTCCTCGTTCTTCGAGGCGTCGTGGTCGACGACCTCACCGTCCTCGAACACGAGATGGGCGTCGTTGACCTCCTTGCCGTTCTGGTACACGGGCTTGTCGAACAGGACCTCCCCCTCGACGGAGTCCGGGATCGGCGCGGTGAACACCTCGCCGCCAGGGATGTTGTGGGTGTTCGTGTCGTTGAGCGCGACGTTGCCCGCGATGGACATGGTGACGTCCGTCGTGTTGCCGGAGACGATGCGGACCTCCTCGCCGTCGTTGAGGATGTCGACCATGTGCTCCTGGAACGCCTCCTGCTCGTCCCAGTCCTTGAGGACGGCGTCGTAAACGAAGTTCTCGTAGGCTTCCGTGCTCATTTCGGCGAGTTGGGCGTTCGCGGGCGTCGGGTGCTGGGTGAGCGTCCAGCGGTCCGAGAGTCGCTCGTCGAGGATGGGGCTGTGGGCCTTGTCGTAGTCGGAGTTGACCTCGGTGTCGACGTCCGAGGTCTCGGTGACGTTCTCGTTGGCGCGGATGACGACGTGACAGTCGGCGGCGTCGACCAGCGCCTGCTCGTGGGCGGGCGTCTCGAACTCGACGCCGGCCCCGTCGGCCGCGCGGAGGTAGCCCCGGATGGCGCGTCCGCTCCGGTTCGTGCGGATGGCGAGCGGGTTGGCGCCGCGATCGCCGGCGAGTTCGTACAGCGCGACGACGAGATCGTCGGCCGCCGGCTCGGACTTGATGATGAGGTTGTCACCGGTGTCGAGGTCGATCGCGTCGGCGAGCACCTGCGCGTGCTCGCGGATACGTGGATCCATGTTGCTCCCGTCGGTCGGTGTGCGAAAACAGTTTTCGGATACGTCAAGTGCTCGCCCGGACGACTGCCGCCGGTCAGCGGCGATCGTTGCGTCCCTTCTCGACGCCTTGCTTGAAGCCGGTCACGATCCGCCGGAGGAACAGATAGACGGCGAAGACGAACGCGAGCATGATCGCCACCATCCCCACCAGGATCGGGTCCACCATGCGACCAGGTTGCTGGCCCGACGGCAAAGACGTTTCGGGGTCCAGTGACACAGTATCCGTCGACTGGGATGGTACCTACGTGGGAGGAGTCAGGAACAAAGTTGATGCCTGATGACAGCAAACGGGTCAACGATGTCGCTCCTGCCCTCCGAGCCGGACACGTCGGCGGTCGACGAGACCGAGCCACGCGTCATCGACGTCAACTCCGAGGACGCCGACGAGGTCCTTTCGGCGCTCACGTCCGACACCGCCCGCAAGGTGTTGTCGGAACTCCACGACGATCCCGCACCGCCCGCGGAACTCTCCGACCGCGTCGACACGTCCCTCCAGAACGTCCAGTACCACCTGAACAAACTCGAAGACGCCGGCGCGATCGAGGTGATCGACCAGATCTACTCCGAGAAGGGCCGCGAGATGAACGTCTACGCGCCCGCCGATCAGCCGCTGGTCATCTTCGCCGGCGCCGAAGAGCAGTCGACCGGCCTGCGCGCCGCCCTCTCTCGGTTCCTCGGCAGCCTCGGGATCATCGCGCTGGCGAGCGTCGTCATCCAGGAGGTGTTCGGCGGCGGCCTCACGAACCTCTTCGGCAGCGGCAGCGGTGGCACCGAATCCGCCGGTGGCGGCGGTGGCGCGCCCGCCCCCGCGCCCGCCCCGACGAGCGGGAACGAAACTGCGACGCCGACGCCGGCGGGCGGTGCCGGTGGGAACGAAACCGGAGACACCGGCATCCAGATCGCCAGCGAGCCCTCGACGACCGACGGCACGGACCAGGTCACCGAAGAGGCCGCCGACGCGGCCACCAAAACCGTCGACATAGCGAGGGACACCCCCGTGGACAAGGGCACGACGGGCGAAGCGACCCGGACGGCGACGGAGACCGTCAACGCGACCGTCCAGAACGCCACGGACGCCGCTGGTTCGGGGGGTCACGACGTCGCGGCCGCCGCCACGTCGCTCCAGCCGGGCGTCCTGTTTTTCCTCGGCGGCGTCACCGCACTGGCGGTCGTCGCGGGCGTCTGGTACGTCACCAACTGACGCGTCGCCGGCTCGGCGGGTCTCGGATCGCGGACCTTAATGACACTAGGGAGAATGAATCGCATCGATAGAATCGATAGAAAACGTTTATGAACAATCCTGAACGACCGTGACGTATGCGACTACTGAGTGACCTGGACGAGACGATGGGTGCCCACAGCTATCCGGCGACGACCGAGGAAGTCATCGAGGAGTACGGCGACCTCGAACTGGAGCTGCCGAACGGCAACGAGACGCTCGAAACCGTGCTGAGCCGCCTGGACTCGGAGACGTTCGAGCACCACGAGGATCTCCGACTGGCCGCGATGAGTGCCATGAGCAACAACGCCATCGGCCGAAAGGGGTACAGCGACCGCGATCCGTCCTGCATCGGCGAGGACGGCCACGAGCAGATCTCCTTCTGAACCGCGTCCGGTGGGAAGCGGGGACCACTACCATCACGTCCGGTCGAAACCGACCAGCTGCCCGTCACGAGCACGGGACCGACGAGCGAGCCGGAGGTCGACGAAACCACCTGGAACCGGACCGACACCGTCCCGCTCGACTGACGGGGTTTATTACGACCACAATCGCGGTGGTCGTTCTCACGGCCACCCTGTACCAGGACGCTGCAGCACGGTTTCGGCCAATAGATATAAATAGCCGAATGTAGCCGCGCCGTTAGATTCATACGTAGCTACTGATTAGTATGAGTGTGAGTACCAATGTCGATGGGAGCCTACGACGAAGAAGAACACGAGCGGCGTGAACGCAAGAACAGCGAGGTGGACGCCGACTTCGACGACGAGCGAACGAACTACCAGGGGTCCATCGAGTACGACAGCGGCGAATCCGCAGAGGAGTTGCTGGATCAGTTCGAGCAGATCAAATCGGAGTAGCTGTTTCTGACGCCGTCTGTCGCCGCAGCAAGACGACCGACGTGCCGGTTACCAGCGTGACGGCCAGGACGTGCCCCAGAACCGCGACCGCCAGGACCGGAAAGTCGACGAGGAACGGAACGAGCACGAGCTGCAAGAGCCCGAACCCCATGGTCTCCAGATCGGCCCGCTGGAGCGTCGCCGCCGTCTCGGGATCGCACTCGTAGCGGGCGGTCCGCCAGAGCGCCACGACGCTCGCCCACCAGCCCGTCCCGATCCGGTAACACAGGTCCCAGAGCACGAGCAGCGTGAGATACACGACGACGACTGGCGGGTCCGGGCCGAACAGTCGAGTGAGCGGCGCGACCTCGGCGTACCGCGGCGCGAACACGAACAGATGCGTGATCAGCGCCACGAACGCCAACACCGTCAGCACCACCTCGATGCTCGACCCGAAGAGCAGGCGCCGGTACGCGTCCGGGACCGCCGCCCGGCGGGCGACCCGCCCGATCCGCACCATCTCGATACTCCCCGCGGTCGCGACGACCACCGCTGCCGTGGCGGCCGGGACTGCCGACCAGAGGTCGTAGACCGCTGCGAACACCAACACTGCGGCCTCGAAGACGACGAACTGGATGAGCACCGCCAGCCGCGTGGACACGTCAATGCCCGGGAGTGCGCCGATGATGCTCTCGTAGGCCCAGGTTTCGCCGTAGTCGGGGTCGGTCACCCGTCGTCACCCGTCCCCGTCGCCGGCTCGGCGACAGCAGCTTCGTCGCCAGCCGCCGAGTCAGCGTCCTCGACCGCGCGTGCGACGGCAGTCTCGAACGGCGTCAGTTCGATGGGGAGGTGCTCGCGGATGCTGTCGTCGCGGACGACGACCGCGTTCTTCAGCCCGAGAATGAGCGGATACGCGACCGCCTTCGGCACGTCCGTCACGAGGTTCACCCAGTAGGCAGAGAGCTTCGGCGTCAACACTGGCACCGGGAGAATGAACGGTCGGCGGCCAGTGACCACTTCGGCCGTCCGCGCCATCAGTTCCCGGTAGGTCAGGACCGTCGGCCCGCCGATCTCGAAGGTCCGTCCTGCCGTCGCGGGTTCGTCCAGGACCCCGACGAGATATGTGATCACGTCGTCGATCGCGATGGGCTGACAGGCCGTGTCGACCCACCGTGGCGTCACCATCACCGGGAGTCGCACGGCCAACTGGCGCACCATCTCGAAGCTGGCACTCCCCCGACCGATGATGATGGCCGCCCGCAGACTCGTCAGTTCGGACCCACCGGATTCGAGAACGTGTTCGACCTCGCGCCGCGACTGCAGATGTTCGGAGAGGCGGTCGCGCTCCTCGCCGAGTCCGCCGAGGTACACCACTCGCGAGACGCCCGCCGCGTCCGCAGCGTCGACGAAGTTTCGGGCCGCCACCCGGTCGCGCTCGGCGTAATCACCGCCCGCTCGCATCGAGTGGACGAGATAGTACGCCGCCTCGACGTCGGCGAGGGCAGCGTCGAAACTCCCCGATTTCAGCAGGTCGCCCTCGAACACCTCGACTGCCTCGGGACCATCGTACCCGGTTCGGTCCCGAACGAGGACGCGCACCTCGTGGCCCGCAGCCAGCAGTTCGGGAACGAGCCGACCCCCGACGAATCCCGTCGCGCCCGTGACCAGCACTCGCATATACCCTCACAAGTGCCGACGTGGCTTAAGCGTCAAGCAGGTCGCGGTCCTCAGCGGTCGGACCGTGCTTCCTTTCGCCCGGAGACGTCCTCGGCTGCCAGTCGGAAAAAGCGGAACGTCACGTCCTCGGTTTCCCGCTCGAAGAGGTCGACCATCGGGATTTCGACGCGCTTGAGCCCCTGCATGGCGTCCGAGTTGATCGCCGACTCCGTCACCTCCTCGAGGTCCCCCGTCGCGATGACGCTCTGCCACCGGTTGTCGCTCTCGTCGTACGTGACGAACGAGACGCGGCGTCCCTCGTCGACGACGTCGGCCTTCCGGCTGTCGGCGACGAACCCGAGCCGGAAGTAGAACGTCCCGTCAGTCTCGTCGTAGCCGTACGACACGGGCAGCGAGTACGGCGGCTGATCGCTCCCCGTCGCAAACGAGAGGACCCCCGTCCCACCGGTTCCCAGGAACTCGGTGCGTTCGCCCTCGTCGAGTTCTACCGTGCGAGTGTTTGCCATACCTGATAGTTCGGCGTTCTGGCGTAAAAAGGCACGGTGGGCACGGGTATCGACGGGTTCGGCCGAAGTTCGGGCGTGTCGAGCCCCCATCGCGCTGGTGACGCAGACCCGCTCGTCTCCAACTCCCCGAGGTCGCCAACATCGCTCACTCGCGATGGTGGCGACGAACCGCTCGGCTACAACTCGCGGAGATCGCCAACATCGCTCACTCGCGATGGTGGCGACGAACCGCCCGTCTACAACTCCCCGAGGTCGGAAACACCGCTCACTCGCGATGGTGGCGACGAACCGCTCAGCTACAACTCGCGGAGATCGCCAACATCGCTCATCGTCTCGGCCAGTGGGTCCCCGTCCCCGCCGAGCCCCGACGACAACGTTTCGGCGACGGCCTCGCGCGCCTCCGGGATCGGGTCGTGTGTTTCGACGTACGCGGCGAGCGCGAACTCCCGTTCAGTCGCCCCGGTCAGTTCCAGCGCGTCGGTGCGAGCGAGTTCGCCGTGCAACCAGTCGCAGAGGACGTCCCGGGCCGTCGGCCCGAGCGGCGTGACCTGCTCGCCCAGGAGATGCAGGGTCTTCGCGGCCGTCATCGGCGCGATCCCGGCCACGCGAGCCGCCGTGCCGATCGCGCGGCCCTCGGCGTAGACCTCGACGACGGTCGCCGCCTCGCCGACGGCACAGGGCAGTGCATCGGCGTGGTCGGCGAGTCGCTCGGCCAGCGACGACGCCGTCTCGTCGACCGTCGCCACGCCGCGGTCGCGCTGCTCGGCAGTGACCTCGATCCCCGCCGCGATGTCCGACAACCCCATAGTCGGCAGTGATGCCATCTGATTGAAAAGTATTCGTGTTCGGGACAGTTGTGCCAGTCCGAGGCACAGTCGACGTCGCAGTCGGTGGCCTCAAGCGGTCGCCCCACGAGCACTCACCCGTGGCCGACCACGCAACTCGCATCGACCCGACGCACGTCCTCGTCCTGGGGGCGCTCGACGACCCCGAGCGCGACGCGCTCGTGAGTTGTCACACTGCCGTTCTGGCGGCCCTCGACCACGCCACGGCCGTGGACGTGTTTCTCGACGCTGACCGCATCGCCGGCGTCTCGCTCGGCTCGCTGGCCGACGTCGGCGAGGCGTTTTCCCTCGTCACCGACGGGCAGTACCGCGGATCGCTCCCCGAGGACGCAGCGCCGCTCGCCCAGTTGCTCGACGTCCGCACCTTCGATGAGATCGCCGCCATCGAGCGGATCGTGCTCCGTCGCGACGAGACGCCCGTCCTGGTGTACCGACCGGACGAGCGACTGGTCGAACTCGACGACAGGGCGACGGACGGTGCCGCCGCGGACGTTCGCCCGGAAATCAGCGACTATCCGGCCGGCCTGCTCCAGACGACACAGATCGTGCAGTGGCGGCAGGACGGCCGCGAGTACGCGCTCCACCCACCGGCCGTCACTGTCGACGACGCCGCGTTCGACCTCTCGAACCTGGCGTCGGTGAGCTTCGACCGCGATCGCCACCGGATCTATCTCGCCTGGGACGCGACGGAGCAGGGCTTTCTCAGCCGCCTGGCCGCCCAGTTCCGGCCGTCGCGACCCACGACGCTCACCTTCGACAGCGACCCGGCGTACCAGCGCGTCGCCCAGGAGTTCAGGTCCGTCGGCGACACGCTCGGCGTCCTCGCCGAGGACGAACCCATGCGACACTGAGTGTTCGCCGGCACGGCGCTGACTGCCACAGCCACCGCGACCGAATCGCCGGCCACCGGAAGGTACCGGTTACCGGTGCCTTCTGCTCGCGAAAGCGCGTCGAACCCCCGGGCTGCGTCGTTTCTTTAAATGCCAAACGGAGCGAACGTTCGAATGTAGAATGAGTACATCGTTGCAGTGCTGTCCCGAATGCGAGGGACAGCTCCGGGAAGGGGACAACGAGACAGTGTGCGCCAGCTGCGGGCTGGTCGTCGCCGAAGATAGCATCGACCGCGGGCCGGAGTGGCGCTCGTTCGAAGACGACGAGACGAACCGCGAGCGGACGGGGGCGCCGCTGACGCGGAGCCGCCACGACCGCGGCCTCTCGACGGAGATCGGCAGGAAGACCCGACTGAAAGGCCGCAAACGTCGGCAGGTCGCCAGAATGCGGCGCCAGCACAACCGCGCGCAGATCTCCTCGAAGCGCGAGCGCAATCAGGTGTACGCCTTCGGCGAGATCCACCGGCTGGTCAGCCGACTCGACCTCACCGACCACGTCCGCGACCGGGCGTGCGTCCTGTTCGAGTCGGCCCAGTCGGAGGACCTGTTGCGCGGTCGCTCGCTCGAAGGGTTCGCCGCCGCGGCCGTGTACGCGACCTGTCGGACGGCGTCGATCTCCCGCACGCTCGACGAAGTCAGCGCGGTCGCTCGCGCGAGCGAGGCGGAACTCACGGCAGCCTACGACGCCCTGAACCGGGAACTCGGCCTCCCGACCGGTCCCATCGATCCGGCGGAGTACCTCCCGCGATTCGCCAGTCAGCTCGACCTCCCGCAGGCCGTCGAGCGGCGCGCACAGGAACTCGTCGCCGAGAGCAAAGAGCGAAACATCGTCTCCGGCCGCAACCCCTCGGGGGTCGCGGCCGGCTGTCTGTACGCGGCGGCCGTCGAAGCCGGCCACGATCTCACCCAGACCGCCACCGCTGAGGTCGCCGACGTCACGCCGGTCACCCTCCGGGCGACCTACAAGGAGTTGAGCGAGGACTGAACCGCGTTCGCGACGGAACGGAGTCGTTCTGCGACCGTACTCTCCGGTGCCACCTGCGTCACCGGCACGCCGTCACGCTGTGCCCGTTCGAGCGACTGCGACGGCGGAATCGGCGTCACCGGCGCACCGAGTTCGCGCGCCACGAGATCCCGAGAGACGGAGCCATCGGCGCGGTTCAACACGATACCGACGAGGCCAGCGTCGAGTTCGCGCGCGAGGGCACGTGCACGGACTGCGTCCGAGAGGGCGGCCTCGGTCGGTGCCGTCACCAGCACACAGGCGTCGGCCGCGTGAAGCGCCAGCCCGACGTCACCGCCCATGCCCGCCGGGCAGTCGACGACGACGCGTCCGTACTCCGCCGCGACGGCCTCGATGGCGGCGACGAGTTTCCGCGGATCCGTCGCTCGTGCCCCGGCCAGCGTTCGCCCACAGGGCAGCAGTGCGACCGGCGTCTCCTCGCGGACTGCCTCGATGGGGCTCGCACGACCAGCGAGCACGTCGTGGAGATCGGGGCCGTGTGCCGACGGCAGGTCGGCCATCCCGAGATCGGCGTCGACGACCACGGCCTCTAGCGCCGCCGCCAGATTGTACGCGACCGTCGTCTTGCCGACGCCGCCTTTCCCGCCGATGACAGCGACGATCATCGGAGCCGGTCGAGTTCCGCGAGGGGGATCGTCGCCGACTCCGCACGATCGGCGAGCGTCCGCGCCCGCTCGGCCACCCGGCGCAGCGCCTCGGCGTCCTCGTCGAGTTGCGCGTCGACGTCGCGGACGCCAGCGACACCGCCGGCACGGTCGAGCGCGTCGGCGACCACCGGTAACCGCGTCGTCCCGGACAACTCCGCGGCGAGATCGAGGCGTGCCTCGACGCCGGCGAACCATGCCTCGACCGCCTCGACGCGTGTCTCCACCGAGTGTCCCCCACCGTCCGCCGTGCCAGGTGGTGTTTCGGACTCCGACCGTGCCGTCGACTGCTCGGGCGAACGGTCGGCAGGAGTAGCCGACCCGGCAGACGGTGGTGTCTCCGGCGGATCGTCCTGGGTCGCCTCCATCGTTTCCGCGACCGGGCCATCTCTTTCGGCGGTCGCGTCCGGAACCGGGACGGCATCGCGCGGTGGCCGGGGCGAGCCGAGCGCACGGACGACGCCTGCCGGCGTTTCCTCGACGGACGGGACGGGTCCCCGCGGTTCGAACGCCGACGCGTCGGCGTCGGGATCGACCGGGTCCGCCTCCGCGACGACGAGCGGTGGCTCTTCGGCCGGCGCCGGACAGGCGTATCCCACTCCGCGCGTCTCGTCGGCGGCCAGGACGCACTCGAACCCGGCGTCGGTCCAGCCAGCGGCCGGCACGCCCCGGCGTCGCGGCGGCCAGACCGGCCCGTCGAGTTCGTTCTCCAGGCGGACGCGTCGCGGTCGGTCGGGGTTCTCGATCCGACCCGTGACGAGCGTCACGCCGTCAGTTTCGGCGGTCGTACAGACGAGCGAGACCATACGCCGTCTGGCCCCGGCTTCTGATATAAACTACAGCCGGACGACCGGTGCGTCCAGCCACGACGCCGCGGCCTCGGGGCTATCGAAGCGGTCACAGTCGAGCACGACCGGTGCGTTCAGGGCCGCGACGCGACCGACCGCGAGCGCCGCCGTCACGCCGTCGGCCTCGTACGGATTCGTCGGCGTCCGCCCCGGCACGGCCGCGACCGCCTCGGCGTACTCGGTGTCGACCTGCTCGACGAGATGGGCGCGAGCCGCCCGTTCGAGATTCGCCCGCCGATCCGCCAGTTTGAGCCGCTGTTCGCGCACGTCGCGCGCCTCGCGCGCCGCGTCCCGAGCGGCGTCGAATCGCTCGCGGGCCGCGACCCGTTCGGTTTCCGCCTCCGAGAGGTCCCGGACCGCCGCCGCGAGTTCGGCTTCCAGTTCCTCGGTATCGTCCCCCCGCTCACGTGCCGCCTGGACGCGCCCGCGCAACGCCGCGACTCGCTCGCGCAATCGCTCCGTCTCGGCGCCCTGCTCGCTGACCGATCGCCGTTCCGCGCGCGTCGATACAGACGGGCAGTCCAGCGTCGACAGCTCTGCGCGCACCGCGGCGAGTTGCTCGTCCTGCGGTGCCGAGAGCCCCCGCGACCGGGCGGCCGCCGCCAGCGCCGTCCGCGTCGAAAGTCCCATCCCCGGTCGAACGTGCCCGACGCGCTCGTGAACCGAGCCGTGTTCGGGGGCGGTCACGTCGACGGACGACTCCCGACCACGCACGGCCGCGACCACCGCCGCCGCGGTCAGATCGAGGTCGCGAACGTCGAGCGCTCTCCCCTCACGAATTGTACCTTCGAAGGAGAGAATCATAGCTCCCGTTCTTTCATCGATTCGGGGTCCGGATGGTCGGTGCCGACAGCGAACTTGGCGTAGGGCGTGCTGGCGTGCTCGCGATCAGCGTAGGCGGCGACGGCGTCCCTGACCGATTCGGGAACCGTCGCGAACTCGTTCAGCGGCCGCGTCCGTTCGATCTGGACGTCGCCACCGTGTGCTGCCCGCACGCGGAGCGCGAGGAACGCACCGAACTCCGTGTCCTCGAACAGCGCCGCACGACCGAAGCTCCTGACGACGGTGTCTTCGTGTGTGCGACACGCGTTTCGGAGCGTTCGCCGGGCTGCACGCGAGAACGTCACCACCAGGAGCACGACTGGCAGAGTTGTCGAAAGTACGACTGAAAAATCTGTGTAAACTACGACGAACGGGCCCGCTGTGGCTATTCGAACGGATACCGCGTCCGGACGTCCACGTCCCCGTCGCTGAGGTCGACGCTGGCGTCGAACAGCGACAGCAGCGTGTCGATCGTCTCCCGATCGTGGGCGGTCGGGTCGACGTGGAAGTGCGAGACGGCACCGGCGCTGTAGAGTTGGCCGGTCAGGGCGTGGACGAACTCGTAGGCCGTCTCCAGGTCGACGTACTGGAGCAGCGCCGTCAGCGAGTCGACGCAGACGACGATCTGTCCGGAGCGCCCCGAGACGAACTCGCCGACCTTGATCCCGATGCCAGTGAGATCGCTCGGGTTCGAGATGTGCTGAACCGCCCCCGGCTCGACCTCGCCGTCGTCCTCGGTCCCGGCCGTGTCGCCGACGACGATCACCCCGTAGCTGCCGGGGTCGACGTCGTGTTCGCCGCGCCACTCGGCGAGACACTGGCTGGCCGATTTCCTGAACGACACCCACAGGACGCTCGCGTCCTCCGACGGTCCCTGGGCCAGGAGGTCGACACAGACGCCCTCGGTCCCCTGACTCATCGACGGCGCACCCAACAGGATGTTCGCCGCATCCCCCAACTGCTCTTTCAGTTCTGGCATCGCGGTTGTCCCCGATTCGTCGTGTAGTGAGACCTGTCGTCGCTAAAATCCTTCGGGTGTGTCACCGCTCAGTCCCCGTCGCTCCCGCCAGCCACGGTCACCGACTCGACCTCGAACTCGACGGCGTCGTCCCCGTCGAGTAACGACCGCACGCGCTCGCGTGCCTGCTGCTGGCCGGTCGCCATCACCACCATCCCGTCGACCGACTCGTCACCGCTGGCCCGATACGCCGAGAGGTCGCCCTCGAACTCGGTCGCGTAGGTCCGCAACACCCCGCGAACCTGGCGCTCGACGGCTTCGAGATCCGCCTCGCCGGACTCGAAAGCCGCCAGCGCCTCCTCGACGTTTCGCAGGGCGGAAATCCGGTCCATTATGTGGTGCGCAGGTGATCGTGGCTCGGCTCGTACACCTCACCCTGCTGTTTGAGTTTCTCGATCTCGTGTTCGGCCTTCGACCGCTCCATCCCGGCCTCTTCGGCGCGCTCTAGCACTCGCTCGACCGGCGCGCCCTCGTCGTACTCGTCTTCGATCTCGCCGATGAGCGTCTTCAGGTTCTTGATGCGGTCCCGCTGGGATTTCGACGTCCCCGTCTCGATGACGTCCGCGTCGAGCTCTCCGGTTTCGGGGTCCATCCCGATCGATTCCAGCGTCGACCGGACGATCTGGATCACGCGCTCGGCGTCCTCGACCTCGACGGTGTCGGCCAGCCGAATGCGGGCGCTCGCTTCTGCCAGCCGCACCAGCGCCTCCAGTTTCCGGGCCGTCACCGGGACCGGCGCGTCCTCGTCGGTCCCCTGCGAGCGCAGGTCGACGTAGAACTCCCGGATCGTCTCCTTTGCCTCCTGGGTCATCGTCGGGAACACGTTCCGCTTCGAGTAGGCGACGTATTTGCGCAGTAGCTCCGCGTCGATGGTCGGCGCGACCTCGTCCGTGACCCGCGCGACCTCCTCTTCGGTGTAATCGGACGCGCTGGTCTGCTCGCGGTGCGTGTTCAGCTCCCCGGCGTAGTTCGTCGTCAGGATGTGCTCCGCGAGGTTCCGGTCGTCCTCCTCGTCGGGCTTGTCCGTCACCGTGAAGATGAGGTCGAATCGCGAAATCAGGGCGGGCTCGAGGTCGATCTGCTCGGCGATCGGCTCGTACTGGTCGAACCGACCGTACTTCGGGTTCGCTGCTCCGAGGAGTGAGCAGCGACTTTTCAGTGTGGCGTTAATACCAGCCTTACTGACACTAATCGATTGCTGCTCTAATGCTTCGTGCATGGCCGACCGGTCTTCCGGACGCATCTTGTCGAGCTCGTCCACAGCTGCGATGCCCTGGTCGGCGAGTACGAGCGCTCCTGCCTCCAATGTCCACTGTTGCCCTTCGCCGAAATCGTCGCGAACCGCAGCTGCGGTCAAACCCGCCGAGCTGCTACCCTTACCTGACGTATAGACAGAACGTGGCGCAATCTCTCGGATATACTGAAGCATCTGGGAGTTGTGTGAGACCACGTTGTTCGTCAGATAGTTGTGGGTTCCCTCAATCTCCAGATCGTAGACCCAGTCGTCCTCCGGTTCGACCGTCTCGATATCCTCAATTCTCTCCCAGTGAATTGCGCCTGTTGCGAGCGATCGAAGCGCATTGACATCACGCTGTAGCGTGGTGGACCCACCGTCAGTCGCGACTGTTGAGGGTGGGCTGGCCTGGGCGAGACAATCTTCGAATGTTTCCACGACAGTTTGAAGACTGTCTCTGCTCGGATTCCGGTCACCACGCTCGTAGTGTTGGTACGTCGACCGTGGGATCCCACAGTCAGCCTGTGTAAGCCCGAGGGCCTCGCGAACCCGGCGAAGTTCGTCACCGATGTTCGGGATGACGTCACGGTTCGTGTTTCCGGCAACGTCGGCGTACGACTCGGCTGCTGTCGCCTTCCGGTCAGTCACGAAGCCAACTCGCTCAACGTACCGACCGAACTGTGATCCACTTATCCGGAGTCGGTAGCTATCGTTGTGGCGCTCGGCGAGCTGTGAGGTGATCCCCAACGAAAGCAACAAGCTCCGAAGTCCTGCGAGGAGTTCTTTGCTCATCGAGGCCACCGAAATCTCCCGCTGTTTCGCCGAAACGTGGCCTTCACCTTCAACGAAGGCACGGACGAACGCCGCTTTGGTCTGATCGCTCGCGCTCAGTATTTCCGCAGGAACTCGTTGCTCACGCGAGGACTCGAGAAGTGACGGATCGAGTGTCCGGAGGAAACTGACGAACTCACCGGACGAGCACATGATCTCGCGAGCGGTTTTCCCGTCGTGTGGCTCCCGCTCCGTGTAGTTCAATCCGAGCCGCTCCAGTGCATCGGTAATATCGTCGAGTACCTCCCGATCCTCGTTGGTAATCGAGACGAAGCCCGTCTTATCGTCGCGCTGTTCGACGTATCCTTCCGCAACGATGTAGCCGAGTAGTCGAGCGAACCACGGAGTCCATTCCTCCGGAAGGTCGAGACGGATGGCGTTCATCGATTTCGAGCGACGGTACTCGACATCGAGCGTGTCGTCACCAACGGTGGGCAGCTCACGCGGGGTCGCGATGAACTGTCCCTCTGCCAGGTTCTCGGCTTTGATGGCACCAAACCCTCCATCAGACTGGACGAACAGTGGGTGAGATGGCGTCACCTCGACCTCGTGACCACTCGCTGTCCGAATCCGATACATCCGCTCGGGAGCTTCACGTTTCCAGACCTTGGTCGCCCGTTCCAGCCCAAATGAGCCGTCCGTCTTGAGCGAGGGAACCTCGAAATCTACCTGGTCATACACGCCATCGTCTATCGGTTTCGGGTCGTCGAGATGAGTCTCGACCAGTTCCTGTATCGGCATTTCAGTACCGTCAGCGAGCGTCACACTCGTCTCGCCCGAGACGCACTTCCCTGTACCAGGGTCCCCGATCAGCAGCATGTGCAGGTCCCCACGAATCCGAGAGCCGTCGGGGAGGTGTTTGGTGACCCCGGAGAACAACTGGAGGATCATCGCCATCTTGGCCTGTTCGTAGCCGTAGATGGAGGGCGCGATGGACTCGATCATCTGGTCGTAGATGTCGTCTTCCTCCGAGAGGGCGATGATCTCCTTTTTGTCCTCGTCGGTGATGTTCATGTCCTCGAACTGCTCGTCTTCGATCTGGACGGAGTGGCCGTCCATGTAGACGTCGAACATCGGCGATTTCTCGCCGCGCTGGCCCTGCTGGTCGAGTTTCAGCACGCCGGAGACGCGGACGTGGTCGCCCGCGGTGACCTCGCCGGTGATGTCGTCTTCGATGTTCACGTCGATGCTCTGGGGCGTCTCCCCGCCGCGCAGGCCCTCGGGACTCTCCTGGACCCGGAGCTTCTGGGCGTCGACGAACTCCGACTGGTCGTAGTTGATGCGGAACGGTCCCTGGCGTTCACACCCCTGGCACTCGTGGGGTTCCTGGAAGTCGCCGGCGGTCTGGGGAATCCGCGTCAGGGTGCCACAGCGCTGGCACTCGAAGGCGGCCGTGGTGACTTTCGGGCGCACGTCGGTGGCTTTCCGGACGATCCCCTGGACGCTGATGAGTTTGCCGCGGTGGTCCGCGCGGATCTCGCGGATCTCGGTCGCCTCGGGCAGGTTCTGGATGCGGACGTGTGCCTGACCGAGTTTCACGTCGACGGGCAGGTCGTACAGTCGCAGCGCCTCCTCGGCGTAGTCCTGGAACTGTTCGGGGTGGTTCCGGACGTCGTCCGCCAGGTCCGGGTCGAACCGGTACAGTTCCTGCCAGTCGACGTAGAGGGACTTTTTCTCGTTCGGGTATTTCTGGGCGAGGTCGCCGATCTCGTTGCGGTAGTAGTTGCGGTAGAACTCCTCGAACAGATCGATTACCTCGGTGTCCTCCGCACGTGCCATTGCAGTGTTGCAGGGCTTGTGCGCACTCGGGTAAGAAGTTTCGCAAGGCGGACTGGAAGTGAAACGAAGGGGGGTGAGCTGACAGCGGGCGCGTCCTCGTACGGCCGGCCACGATACGTCCGATAGTCAGAATTAACACTGTGCCCGATATATCTGGGAAATGATGCGCCGCCGAACGTTCCTCGCGACCACCGGAGCCCTGTTCTCGGCCGGCTGCTCCGAAATCATTCCCCCGCCGCAAACGACCGTCAGGAGTGACGCCGCCGGCCCCAACGAGACGACCGGCCCCGACGGGACCGGAAGCGAAACCGTGCCGACGGACGGCTCCGAGACGACGGCCCCCGACGACGGACGGACCAGCGACCACCCGACCGAGACGGAGACCGACACGCCCACACAGGGCGATCGAGAGGTCGCTCAGGCGATCACGACGGCACGCTCTCGTCTCACGGACGCACATGCTGCGTACCTCGCGTTCGCGGACGCGACCGACCCGACGCTGGTGGACGTGACCGCAGCGACGCAGGTCAGCGTCTCGGACGTCACGCGGCACGCCAGCAAGGCACGGCAAGCGCTCGAGGAGGCACCGAACACGACCAGCCCGGCCCAGCAGACGACCGTCGACCGGCTGTCCGGCGTCGCGGACTTCCTCGCGACGGGGATTCGGTATCAGTCGAGCGCTAACGCCGCCTACTCGAAGTTCACGTTCGTCCTCGATCGCCTCTACGCCGAAGCGTTCGCCGTTCTCCCCGGCGAGATCGGGCGGCTCCGCACGAACCGCGACACGGCAAACGAGTTCCGCAACACCCTCCAGTCCGAGACCGACCGCGACGACGTCCAGTCGTTCGATGCGATCTCGGCGACTATCTACGACGAGAAGGTCGCACAGCTCGACCGCGAGATGACGGGCTTCGAGACGCTCGCGGACGCGATCTCCGCGATCAGCGACGGGCTCGAAGCGTTCACGGACGCGAACGGGGAGTTCACCGACGACAGCTACGGCGACGCCGCGGAACAGTACGTGACCGCGTCCGAACGCCTCGGTACAGCGACCGAGACGCTGGAGACGCTCGACGCTCCGACTGCAGTCGAATCGGCGGTCACAGAGTTGACCGGAGTCGCGGACGCCGTCGCCAGCGGTGCCGCTGACCTCGAAGCGGCGTCCCGCGCCGGCGACGAGTTCGAGTGGGAGACACGCGACGAGCGATTCGACGACGCCATCTCGGCGTTGCAAACCTCCCAGGTCGCCGTCGACAGGCTCGATAGCGTCACCGAGATCATCGAGTACCACGAGCGGACGAACTGACGACGGCGAGTCGACCGACGCCGTCCACCCGACTCGTGGGCTCTCGACCAGGACTTCTGACAGCGACACCAATTATCATTTTTTCAAACCCATCGGAGAGGTCACCACGTCTGTTATGGAGACCGGTCGAGGAGCGGCGTCAAAACCCACAGATGCCCCAATTTCGATGATTGCATCGACCAGCCCCCTCGGGACATAGTATCAATACTAAGTATAATATTTCGACAGTGTGAATTAAAAGTATCAAAATAATTATGTCATGTGAGAACGATAGTCCGATGTCATGGCCGACTCCGAAACGGCGCTGACTGTTGACGAGCGAGTATCGCCCGCCGAGACGGTCATCACGGAGATCGCTCGTCGCGAAGGCGTGTCACCGCTCTCGCTCCCTCCGCTCTACGACGTGCTCGATTCCGACGTGTGTGATCGACTGTTCCAGTCGGGAACAGAGTCGGTTGGGAGTGGAAGGCCGATTTCCTTCGAGTACAGCGGATACGACGTGATCGTCCACGCCGACGGGCACGTCGGGCTCTCACCGATGTCGTGATCCGTATCGAACATCGGACGCGTGGGCGAATGAGGCCCCTGGGCTACTGATCGGGTCTCAAGAAGTGGAGAGGCTGCGGACCCATCCGCTGCCGAATCCGTGCTCTACAGATTGCCGTCGCTCACGGCGTCGTTCGCGACGGCAATATGGGACCACCGTCGCGCCACCGACGCGACGAGGACCCATTCACTCCGTTCATGGGACCGCCCGGATTGTGACCCTGAGGAAGACAGTCCTGCTCGCCTCACTCTGCTCGGCTGTGCGGGCTGTGACTTCCAGAGCGCAACTCCGGGCGGCCGCTTCGGACACGCGACGCTCGAGAGTGAGCGTCGCGAGAACAGCAGTGGGACCGCCCGGATTTGAACCGGGGTCACGGGCACCCAAGGCCCGAAGTATACCAGGCTAACCCACGGTCCCGCACGAACAACTCGCCGTTGGTCGGTCGTAAGCGTTTCGTTGCGAACCGACCACGGCACGCGTTCACGCGGCAACCGTGAACGGGTGAGCGGTCGCCTCGTTACCGCTGTCACAGTGCGGTGCAGGCGGTGTCCTACTGACCGACACTGACGGCATCGCGCCCGTGCTAGTCATCCGTTGGCTGTCTCTCAGTCACCAGGTCCGGTAATTTTTCTCGAACGGTCGACACGATGTCGTCGTCCGTGTACTCGAACTCCTCGACCAAAACGGGGGCGTGGCGTTCGAGTTGAACGATCATCCCGACCAGAGCGATCAGACACAATCCAGCGGCTGGGATTCCGGCAAGGACAGTAAACGAGCGGAGGACGGAAACGCCGCCGGCGAGGCTGAGCGCAATCGTCAGCGACGCCAGTACCAGGCCCCACGTGATCCGGTTGAGTGTCGACGGGGACGAGTCGCCTTCGTTAGCGATCATAGAGAAGCTAAACGTGGCCGAGTCGAGTGTCGTAACGAGGAAACTCAACACGAGCAGCAGTAGAATCGCGGAAAACAGATCGGCAAACGGGAGCAGCTGATCGAACAGGGCAAAACTGACACCGGCGAGACCGACGTCAGCGTACACGCCCAGCAGGTCAGCCTGACCAGTCGTCTGTAACCAGAGCGCCGACCCGCCGGTAGCTACGTACCAGGGAACGGTGAGCGCGAACGAACCGAGAATTCCGGCGAACACGAGCTGCCGGAGCGTCCGCCCGCGGGAGATGCGAGCCATGAACACGCCGACCATGGGTGCGAACGTGAGCCACCACGCCCAGAAAAACACCGTCCAGGAGCCGAACCAGCCGGCGGCATCCGGCGTGAAGTAGAGACTCATTCCGACGAATTCAGTCACGTATCCTTCGAGCGCCCGTGTCCCCAGATTGAGCAGAAACGACAGCGGACCAAACACCAGCGACACCGTCATGAGAAGCAAGAGGAGGAGGACGTTCAGATTTGCAAACCGCTGTATGCCCTCCCGTATCCCGGCTGTAACGGAGAGGAGGAACAGGGTCGTTATGACGAGGATGAACAGCACTTCCCCGAGTTTCCCGACCTGGACGCCCCAGTTGTACGACAGACCAGCGAAGAACTGATCGACGCCGAGTCCGAACGAGATCGTGATTCCGCTCACCGAAACGACGACGGCCAGCGTATCAACCGTCTTTCCCATCCAGCCGTCGACGTTGTTCGGTCCGAGAAACGGGGCGAGGATCACGGCGGGACGAAACGCCATGTCTTTGCGATACGCGAAGTAGGAGATAGCAATGCCGAAAACCAGGTACACGGACCACGCCGAGGTCCCGTAGTGGAAGAGAGCGTACTGGAGCGCACTCACCATTCCCTCCCAGGTCCCTCCAGTCGAACCGACGAACGGCGGCGCGGTTTGATAATGCACCAACGGTTCCACCGGCCCCCAGTACTCGAGGCCGCCGGAAGACAGCCCCGCAGTGAATATCATCACGAGATACCCGAGATACGAGAACTCGGGCTCTTCGTCCGGGCCGCCCAACTTGATGTTCCCCCACGGCCCGAGCAGTACGTACATCAAAAACGAGAACGAAAGAAAGACGAGCCAGAGGAAGAACCAACTGAGATTCGAGACGGCGTAGGAGTTAATGGCCGCCAGGCGTGAGGTGGTCGCTTCTGGCCACGCGATGATTGTTGCCGTCATCACGAGGAGGGTTGAAATCGATCCGACAAATATCGTCGAGTCCGTCTCCTCCAGAGCCTCAGTTACCAGACGCATAATTCACCCTGAAGATCCACTCGCCGTGCCGTTCTTTCGCGTCGCTGGGATCATTCAATCGGTATCCGCTCCTTGCGAGGTTTCAATTTTGGGACTCACTCACCGCTACGTTACATGTTCTCCCACACGCGTTTCTCGTCGGCAGGTCGTACTCGTCCGTATACGTCGAGCGGCACGCACGGTGACAGACGAAGTCGGACGACGCGCGGGCGGTCTCGCAGCCGCGGACTCGTGCGACAGAGAGAGTCGAACCCGAGGGAGACAGGAAAGTGACCGGTCCCCTCAGCCCGACGGCGAGATCCGTCCCCGAACCGCCCCGTAGCGGGCTGCGAACGAGTCGTCACCGCGGAAACACTCCGTCGCGACCGCGGCCGGATCGACGCTGACGTCGCCCGCCTGGCCGCTGACGACGAACGTCAGCCCGTCGTCGTCCCGCCACCGGCCGCCGACCGTCCGCCGAAGCACCTCGGCGAAGTAGCCGCCCGCCTCGACGACCCGCGCGGCCAGATAGCCCGCGTCGGCCGCGTTCCCGGCAGACAGGTCCACGTCCGGCACGTCCTCGGCCGGATACTCCTCGGCGACGAGCGCGTCGAGGCGCTCCAGTGACTCCGGCGAGAAGTCCAGGTCGTGCCCGGGCCACGTCGCCGCGAACGCCGCCGCGTCCTCGCGGATCTCCGCGGGCGTGAGCCCGTCGTCGCCGTCCGGCGTGCCCTCGGCGAGGTCCAGTTCCGCCGGCGCGTCCGCGTCGGCGTCCTCAGACGGTGACTCGGCCGCCGCGTCGCGAGGCTCCGCGCGCGGAATCGCGTCGTCCATCGACTCGCCCTCCGCAGCCGGCTCCGGCTCCGCTTCGTCGGCAGGCGTTTGCGACGAGCCAACGAGCGAATCGACCAACTTTTCGTCGTCAGTTTCCGCTGGTGCCCCGTCGTCCTGTTCGGACCGGGGAGCGTCCTCGTCGGCCTGCGTCTCGTCGTCCGTCGCCGTGGTGTCGCCGTCCGCCTCGACGCGGTCGTCAACAGGCTGGCCCTCCGTCGCGGACGGACCGGCATCGGGGTCGGTGTCAGGTTCCGTCGGCACCGCGTCGGCGGGTTCCGCTGACTTGCTGTCGGCTGCTGCTGCGTCTGTAGTGGCTGCCTCGTCCGCTGCGTCCATGCCCACGATCTCCGCCGGTGACAGCGATCCCGGACTCTCCGGGCTGTCCGCGGCTGTCTCGTCAACGTCGTTCGCGACAGGTTCGTCAGGGGTCGACGCAGCGTCGGCCCGAGTCGACGTGGGTTCGTCCGGCGCGTCGTCGGTCGACGTTCCGTCCGGAATCTCGTCGAGCGGTTCGTCCGGCGAGGGTTGTGCCGGTGCCCGCGACGGAATCGCCGGCAGTTCCCGGTCAGCCTCTTCGGCCACGGTCGTGGCGTCCGCGGCGAACTGCCCGGGACCGGTGAGAGCAGCCTCGGCGACGTCGAAGATCGGGACGGTGACCGGCGAGTCGTCGGCACCCGGAACGACGATCACGACCGCACCGTCGCGCCGAGTCCACTCGGCGTCGAGTGCCCGGACCAGCACCTCACCGTAGTAACAGCCGAGCTGTTTGACGAGTTCCGTGTACATCTTCGAGTCCATGTCGTCGCCGCCGGCTTCGACGTCGCTGAACTCGCCGTCGTCCCACTCGCTCTCGACGAGCACGTCCAGGCGCGCGAGCGACAGCGCCGAGAAATCGAGCTCGTAAGCGTCCCAGAACGCCGCGAACTCCTCGGCGTCCGGCCGGAAGTCGGCCCGGAGATCGACGTCGGCAGCGTCGTCCGCGTCGCCCTCGTCGTCGTCCGGGTCAGTCACGAGATTCTCGGTGAGGTCGGTGAACACCGGTTCTTCGGCGAAGGAGTGGCTCGCCACCTCGAACACGTCGACGGTCGTCGCGTCGTCACCGACCGCGACCCGGACGGCCCAGTAGTCGTCGGTCTCGACCCACTCCCCGTCGAGTTCGCGGACCAGCACCTCGCCGACGTAGCTGCCGGCCCGGATGGTGAACCCGGTGTGCATGTCCGCGACGCGCTCGCCGCCGTCGTCGCTCTCGTCACGGAGGACGTCGAGGCGAGCGCCCTGCTTGCTCGCGAACGAGTCGAGTCGCTCCAGTGACGCCAGGGAGAAATCCAGGTCGACCGCGTCCCACTCCTGGACGGCGTCGACGGCCTTGTTCCGGAAGTCCATCGGCGTCGGGTCCCGGACGTCCAGTCGCGGTATCTCGTCAGCGCCAGCCGCCGACAACTCGTCGCTCGCGTCCGCCGACGCCTCGTCCCCGAGGAATCCGCGGACCGAATCGAACAGCCCCATACGTTCGCTCTGCACGCGGTGAGAATAGGCGTTGTGGCAGGACGAGCGCTACTGGTCCTCGTCTTTCAGCTCCATGTCCGCGACGATGCCCTTCGGGTCTTTCCCCTTCCGGATGCCGTCGAGCATCAGGAAGGCGTCGTCGGGCGCGAGGAAGTGGCGGGTGACGGCCCGACCCATCGGCGTCGGGTCGAAGCCGTCGATGAACTCGTATTCGAGCAGCTTCGCCACCGCGTGCTTGGTCGGCACCTCGCCGACCATCCGGTCGTTGAGCCGTTTCGCTCCCTTGCCGGCGACGGTGACGTTCGCCAGGGTCTCCGCGACGGCCGACGCCTCGTCGTAGCGGGTGATGACCGGCTCCATCTCGCCTTTGAGGAGTTTGAACGCCACCTCGTCTTCGGTCATCTCCATGCTGTTGTGGTACGAGCAGTCCGGTTCGACCAGCAGGTAGACCGTCCCCTTGTCGTGGTAGTCGGGCCGGCCCGCGCGGCCGAGCATCTGGCTGAACTCTTGGACGGTGAGCCACTCGATCCCCATCGCCAGCGAGTCGAAGATGACCTGCGACGCCGGGAAGTCGACGCCGGCCGCCAGCGCCGCCGTCGTCACGACCGCCGCGAGTTCCTGATCGGCGAAGTCGGATTCGACCCGCTTGCGCCGCTTGTAGTCCAGCCCCGCGTGGTAGGGGGCTGCCGAGTACTCCAGTTGCCGGCTGATCTCGTGACAGCGCCGCCGCGAGTTGGTGAAGATGATCGTCTGCCCGCGATACCCCTTGGAGGATTTCTGGTCGAACGCCCGCCTGACCAGTTTGTTCTCCGTGTCGATCTTCTCCCGACCGTCGGCGAACGTGACGTGGCGTTCGATCGGCACCGGCCGCTCCTCGAACTCGATGAGTTGGGCGCGGAGCTTCTCCGCCAGATTGCTCGCGTTCCCCACGGTCGCCGACAGGTAGATCCACTGCGTGTCGCTATGGGCGTCGCCACCGCTGGAGTTCTGCTCACAGTAGTACTTGAGACGAGAAATCAGGCCGTCCAGTCGGTGGCCGCGCTCGTCCTCGCCGAGCGTGTGCACCTCGTCGATGACCACCGTCCCGATGTCGCCCAGGTCCTTGCCGGTCCGGAGCGCGTGGTCGATACCTTCGTAGGTACCGACGATGATGTCCGCATCAGGGGAAAAGCGGTTGCCGTCGTCGTTGATGCGGCTCGCGCCGACCCGAATCGTCACGTCGGCGATGTCGCCGTAGCGTTCCTCGAAGGACTCGTGTTTCTGGTTGGCCAGCGCCACGAGGGGGACGAGAAACAGCATCTTCCCTTTCCCGTTGAGCACGCGGTCGAGCCCCGCCATCTCGCCGATGAGCGTCTTCCCCGTCGCGGTCGCGCTCACGACGAGCTGGTCTTTGCCGTCGAGGGCACCGTTCTCGACGGCGAGGCTCTGGACCGGGAGCAGTTCGTCGAACCGGCCCTCTAACTTGGACTGCATGCCCGGGTGCATCGACAGGGAGTTGACGGGCACCGGATCGATCTCGTCGACGGTCGCGCTGATCTCGTCGAACTTGGTGAGGTCCGGGTCCAGGCGCCCGGAGAGCAGGTTGGTGATCCGTTCCAGGTCCTGGACGTCCATGAGCAGTTCCTCGAGGCGGTCGCGGGCGCTCGCGCTCATCGACCCGCGCATGGCCAGTTGGCGGTCGAGTTCCTGGCTGGCACAGTCCGGACAGATGTGCTCGTCCTCGGCTTCGATAGCCGTTTCGGAGGTGATCGGCGAGTAGTAGCCGTCGCTGGCGCAGTGACGACAGGTGCGGACGACCTTGGCGTCGAGCTGGTAGCCGTCGAGCATCGCCTGGAGTTCCTCGCGACCCTGCGGCGAGGTCTGCTGGGAGATGCGGATGCGGTTCGCTCGGCGCGCGATGTCGACGAACTCGTCGGGGTTGCGCGGCTCCTCACTGGTTCCCTCCTTGATGCGGAACTTCGCGGGCCGGGGACCGGCGTTGGTCTCTTTCAGTTCCAGAACGGCCTGGAAGAGCCGTTGGTCGTCACGCTCGACGACGGCCCGGTAGTCGTCGCCGACCTCGTGGAGGAACAACGTGTCGACCTGCGCGACCTGCTGTGACACGTCCAGTGGTATGTAATCGTGCTATTTCAAGCGCTCGGAACCGAGGGCGCGTGAGACAACCACACCCACCTACAGTCAGCCGAGGAAGACAGCTCCCCAGAACAGCAGCATGAATGCACAGAACAGAACGAACAGAACCTTCCAGATGGGATGAGGGTCGTCGAGCGCGTCGACGTCCGGTTTGGAAACGTGATCGTTTCCCATAGTGTGGCCTTCTCCCGGAAGGGAATAAACCTAGGTTCACTCCTCTGTCAGATTGATCTCGTCGTCCCCGGTCGGCACAGCACAGATGAACGCGCCCTCCTCGTCGCCCTCGTTGCGGTACCAGTAGACAGTATTGGCGGGAATGAACAGCGAGTCGCCCGCTGAGACGGTGTACTCCTCGTCACCGATACCGACGGTGTACTCGCCGGCCAGGACGTACTGTTCGTGTTCGATCTCGTTGGTGTGTTTCGGCACCTCGCCGCCGGGCGCGAGCGTGAACCGCCGGATCGCCAGTTGGCGGTCGAGTTCCTGGCTGGCACACTTCGGACAGATGTGCTCGTCCTTGGCTTCGATGGCCGTTTCGGAGGTGATCGGCGAGTAGTAGCCGTCGCTGGCGCAGTGGCGACAGGTGCGGACGACCTTGGCGTCGAGCTGGTAGCCGTCGAGCATCGCCTGGAGTTCCTCCCGGCCCTGCGGCGAGGTCTGCTGGGAGATGCGGATGCGGTTCGCTCGGCGCGCGATGTCGACGAACTCGTCCGGGGTTGCGCGGCTCCTCACTGGTTCCCTCCTTGATGCGGAACTTCGCGGGCCGGGGACCGGCGTTGGTCTCTTTCAGTTCCAGAACGGCCTGGAAGAGCCGTTGGTCGTCACGCTCGACGACGGCCCGGTAGTCGTCGCCGACCTCGTGGAGGAACAACGTGTCGACCTGCGCGGCCTGCTGTGACAAGTGCCGCGATAGACGATACGAGTATTTCAGTTCCTCGAAAGCCACGAAGGTCACAGGGAAGGACACTCACCGGAAACTGACACCGCCAGTCAACGTGCAGAAAACACTTATCTCGATGTCAGAAAGGACCGGGCGATGGAACGGTACGTGGCCCCTGCGGTTGTGCTCTGTCTCATCGGACTGGCAGCGCTCGGTGGCGCGTTCGTTCTGTCCCCGGACGCGGGGAAGGTAGAGTACTATCACGCTGTCGAGCGTGTGCCAAACGACTCAGTTCCCAACGACTCGACACCACGCGCGTACGATGAGCTCTCACCGGAGGCACGAGCCGTCTTCCAGGACGCCCTGAATGCGCCGGACAACGAAGCGATCGTAACTGACGCCGAGCAGAAACCGCCGGAGTTCGATTACATTGGCGATCAGGAGAAAGTCTACTCCGTTCGATACAACGGCTCGTACTACGAAATCTGGACCGGAAAGATCGGTGGCGGTCCGCTCGCAGTCATGTGGCTCGCGCTCAAAGGTCTCCTCGGCGTGGTCGGCCTGGTACTCCTCGGAATCGGAAGCGAGTCGCTCCGAGCGCAGCGGCTTCGCCCGCCTGTTGTGACACTCGGTATTCTCCTTGGGTCCGCGATTCTCGTCGCCCTCAACTGGGTCCTCGACAGGATGCTCGGCGTACTCCTGCCGGTCTGGGCGTGGTTCTTCCTCATCGTCCTCGTTGTCGTGGTGCCCATCATACTGACAGAAGGGGTCGACGATCAGTCCTCGTCCAACACCTGAATTTCGTCGTCGCCAGTCGGCACGGCACAGATGAACGCGCCCTCGTCGTCGCCCTCGTTGCGGTACCAGTGAACAGTGTTAGCCGGAATGAACAGCGAGTCGCCGGCCGACACCGTGTACTCCTCCTCCTCGATACCGACGGTGTACTCGCCGGCCAGGACGTACTGTTCGTGTTCGATCTCGTTGGTGTGTTTCGGCACCTCGCCGCCGGGCGCGAGCGTGAACCGCCGGATGGCCAGGTTCGGCGCGCCGTGATCCTCGTTGATGAGCACGCCCTTCCGCATCCCGTCGGCTGCCCCCACGTCCTCATACTCGATGTCTTCCGCGTCCCGAATCAGCGGCGTCGGTTGCTCACTGTTGTCGCTCATACCCGAGAGAGGAAGCGCCCAGACAAAGAGTCTGTGGCGACCCGGAGATGGCCCGCCAAACACGCGTTTAAGGGGACTCCCCACCTAGGGTCGCTTATGCAAAGTTTCCGGATCGGGAAGTTGTTCGGCATCCCGATCAAACTCGACCTGACCTTCCTGCTGGTGCTCCCGCTGTTCGCCTGGATCATCAGCGCACAAGTCGGAGAGTGGGTCGGTATTTTGAACGACGTCTGGGGAGCAGCGATCCCGGCCGACGCGTTCACCGCCCCCGAGACGACGATCGTCCTCGGGATCGTCGCGGCCGTCGGGCTGTTCGTCGGCGTCGTCCTCCACGAACTGGGGCACTCGCTGGTGGCCATGCGCTTTGGCTACCCCATCGACTCCATCACGCTCTGGCTGTTCGGCGGCGTCGCCCAGCTCACCGAGATGCCCGAAGACTGGAAGCAAGAGCTCGCCATCGCCATCGCCGGTCCCATCGTCAGCGTCGGCCTCGGCGTCGGCTCCTACGTCGCGTTCACCCAGACGCCGACCAGCCTGCCGGCCGCCAAGTTCCTGCTGGGCTACCTGGCGCTGATGAACGTCGCGCTCGCGGGCTTCAACCTGCTCCCCGGCTTCCCGATGGACGGCGGCCGCGTCCTCCGCGCGCTGCTCGCTTCCCGGATCCCCTACGCGAAGGCGACCCAGTGGGCCGCCGAGGTGGGGAAGTTCTTCGCCATCCTGCTCGGCCTGTTCGGCCTGTTCGGCGGCGGCGGCCTGTTCATGGTCGCCATCGCCTTCTTCATCTACATCGGCGCCTCGGGCGAGGCCCAGCAGACGGTCATGCGCGCCGCCTTCGAGGGCGTCACCGTCAGCGACATCATGACCCCCGCAACGCAGGTCCAAACCGTCGCCCCCGGGACCAGCGTCGCCGAACTCCTGGAACAGATGTTCCGCGAGCGGCACACCGGCTATCCCGTGGTGCAGGGTGGCGAGATCGTCGGCCTCGTCGCACTCGACGACGCGCTCGAAGTCAAGGAGATCGAACGCGACGCCTACCGCGTCGAGGAGATCATGACGACCGACCTGAAAACGGTCAGTCCTGACGCCGACGTGATGGACGCGCTCACGCAACTGCAACAGAATAGCGTGGGTCGCCTCCTGGTGATGGACGGCGAGGACCTCGTCGGCATCATCACGCGCTCGGACATCATGACCGCCCTCTCGATCATCAAGCAGAGCGGTGCCTACCGCGGCCAGCCCGACGAGGGCGACGAGAGCACGGAACCGTCCGCCAGCCAGCCCGAGAGTCGCTTCTAGTCGAGCGGCTCCTCGCTCGCGTCGATCTGGTCGACGACCCAGTCGGCAGCGGCCGCGACCTCGTCCGGGTCGTCCCCGGTCACCTTCAACCGGTTGTGCCCCGCCGACTGGTCGGGATAACAGCCCACTGAGACATCGAACTGCGCGTCCGCGTCGGTCAACACGTCCACGAGGTTCGCCTCCGGGCGTTCGGTGTAGAGGAACTCCGACACCGCGTCGCCCTCGAACTCGTCGGCGACGGTGTCGAACATCGTCTTCATCTCCTCGGGAATCCCCGGGAAGACGTACGCGTTCTCGACGACACAGCCCGGCGAGAGCCCGCCGCGGTTGAGCAGCGGTCGACTCCCCGCCGGGATGGTCGCCTCGGCCTCGGCGTCGACGTCCAGGTTCGGGTAGCTCTCCGCGATAGCCGACAGCGTCTCCTCGACGTCCGCCAGCGCCAACTCGTCGACGGCCAACTCGCGGTCGAACGCCTCGGCCACGGCGGCCATCGTGATGTCGTCGGGCGTCCCGCCCAGTCCGCCGGTGACGATCACGGCGTCGTACGCGTCGCTGTACGCCCGAACGTTCTCGGCGATCGGTGCGCGCTCGTCGGGGACCACGAGGACGCGCGGGACCGAGACGCCACGCTCTGAGAGTTGGTCTGCAAGCCACGTGGCGTTCGTGTTCACCGTATCGCCGGCCAGCAGTTCGTCACCGACCGTCACGAGTGCGACCTGCATCTGTCGTGTTCTCGGGCGGCACGCAATTAGGGATTGCCCTGTGCGAACGCCGGTTTGCGAACGCCGCCACCACTCACGACGGGACACGGCACCCCGTCAGCGTGTGGCCCGAGCCGGAGTCCCCTGGGCACACGAGCGAGCAGCCGCGGTTTCGGTATCACGCCGACGTCCGCCTTCCGGTGGCAGTCACGGTCCCGGGCGACGCGAGATGTTGCTGGTCCGCGAACGCTTAAGTTAGCGAACATGGAGGTGGAAAATAACCAGCTAACGTCCTGCAGGGGGGACAGGAATGGGACGAGAGCACGCACGGACACGCGAGAGCGACGGCACAGCACTGCTCCCGGCCAGTGTCGACGACGTCTTGCCCGTCGACGATGAGCCACAGAGACCGACCGATCCGGAACCGATCGAGGACCGCCCGTATCTCGAGGTACGGCCGAGCGAACGGCCACTCGATCCCCCGACCGTCAGGCGGGCGATGGAGCACCTGTACACGACGCTGCGTGAGGCAAGCGAGACGGGATTGCTCGACGGACTTACGGACGGCGGCGATGGGCCGGTGGTCGAGTGGCTGCTCGTGAGTGATGGCCGGCCGGACCCAACGATCCGCTATCTCGTCGGGACGGACACGCCCGACCTCATGTCGGCCCTCGAAACCGTCCTGCGGACGTGTTTCCCCGACACGTACGAACTGACCCCCGTGGAGTGGCACCCCCGGCGCTGCCACGAGCACCTGCCGCTCCCCACCCCCGGTGACACGCACCCGCACCCGGCGATCACGCCGACCGAGCCGTACGCCGCGGGCGTCGAGTTCCGCGGCCACGCCGAGTATCGCCAGGACTGGCAGACGCCGCTCCGGCGAGTCGACGCGGACGGGGGCACGATCCAGGACAGGGCTGCACGTGACGGGCAGCGGAGGACGTCTGCAGGCGGGAAAGCACCCCTGGCCAGGCTGGTCGAGACGATCTGCACCGCCGAGGTGCCCGTGCTCTATCAGGTGGTCTGTCGCCCCTACGACGACTGGTCGGTCGACGCCGACGCGTACATCGAGGGGCTTCGCGAGGGGTTGGTCACGGTGGGTGACCAGTTCTGGGAGGAGGTCTCCCCCCGGGACAAAGAGGAGCGCCGCGAGTACGAACCCTCGGTGACCACCCAGGCACGGATCGACGGGATCCGCCAGCGTGACCCGAGCCGGACGTTCTGTGTCTCCGCACGCGCGGTTGCACTCACCCGGGACCGGCCGGGTCACGCCGACGACGTGGCCCGGCGCCTGGCCTCTGCCGTCGGCCATCTCGGCACGAAAACGCACGACCTGCGGGGTCACGTCCGGACCGATGACGAACCACACGCCCTGAACGAGCAGCCGCCCGGCCACCAGCTCTTCGACGATCTCTGTGCCCAGCGGTTGCACCCACCGACGTACGAAACGTGGTGGACCTACCTCCCCGTGACGCGCAACGTCAGCCGGGGGATCGTCGTCGGTGCCGACGAACTCGTGGAGCTCTGTCTGGTCGACGGCGACGGACTGACACCGCACGGCGAGCGGGCGATCGGGACGCGGCCGGCCGACCGGACCGGCCTCACGTTGCCGCCGCCCGCACAACTGGCCCAGTACCGCGCCCCGGGGATGGCGCTGTGCATGCCGCTGACCCATGACCGCCAGCCGTACGGCCGGCCGCTGTTCCTGCGCCCGGACGTCCAGGATCACCACCTCGTCGTCACCGGGAGCACCGGCGCGGGGAAGACCGCCCTCGTCCAGACCGGACTGCTGTCGAACGTCACGGCGACCGACGGGCTCGACGTCCTGTTCGCCACCAAGGGCGGGACGACAGCCGGGGAGTACCTCCGGGCTCACTACGCGACGTTCGGTTCGCTGGAGGACGTCCACTACGTCGACCTGACCGAGGGCGTGCCGGCGCTGTCGTTTTTCGACATCCAGGGCCTGCTCGACGCGGGCATCAAGTACCCAGAGGCGCGGTCGCGGGTCGCCGGCCAGTACGTCGAGATCGTCGCCGGACTGATGCCCAAGGACACCTACGAGCGGGGACCCGAGGCCCGCAAGGCCCTCCGCGCCCACGTCGAGGCGCTGTTCGACTCGCTCCACGGCGAGAAGGCGTACTCCCACGAGGCGCTCGAGGCCGCGCTACGACAGACGCTCGCCGAGCGCTCGCCGCCGATCACCGACGACCGCTTGCACCGGTACTTCGGGAACCAGCTCGCGAAGGACCGCAACCAGTTCAAGAACGTGATGTCTGGCGCCCTCAACCGCGCCGAGGAGATCACCACCAACAGCCGGCTCGCCCCGGCGTTCGAGCACGTCCCCGGCCCCGATGACCCGGCGCTGGACTTCGGTGAGCTGCTCGACGAGGACGCAGTCCTCATCTTCGACTACGGGGGCATGGAGGACCGCGTGAAGGATCCGCTCACGCTGCTCATCCTCTCGCAGCTGTGGGCGGCCCTGAAGAGCCGCAACGAGCGGACGCCGGACGACGCCGACCTGCCGCTGGTGAACCTCTATCTCGAGGAGGCCAAGGCGATCGTCGACACGCTCCTCTCGGAGGGGCGGTCGTTCGGCCTCTCGCTGACGCTCGATCTGCAGTTCGTGAGCCAGCTCAAATCCCCCGACGATAACGACACCTACACCGAGATCCTGAACGAGACCGGGACGTTCGTCGCGGGCAACGTCGGCAACGACCCTGGCCTGGCCCGGGTGCTGTCCTCGGCGGACCTCGACGTCGACGACGTCGCCGAGCGGCTGCGCCGGCAGGCACCTGGCGAGTGGCTGGTCCGCCCGGGTGCGGACTACGACGACGAGGTGCCCCAGCCGTTCCTCGCGGAGTCCCTGCCGTTGCCGGCCGGCCACCCTGCGGGGTCGGACCCACTCACCGGGGCCGACGAGCGGGCCTTCCAGCAGGCGCTGGCCCGCGTTCGCGAGCGCACCCACGAGCAGTACGTCCTGGCCCACGAGACGCCCGCCCACCTCGCGGACGACGAGGACGACGATGCGTCGACCGACGACGCGGACGGCGACCCCGACGTGAGCGACGAGAACGTCGAGTCAGCCACCCTGGACACGCGGGTCGATTCGCTGCTCCCGCACACCAAGCGCCTGCCCGACTGTGTCAGCTACGACGAGTCGGCCCACGCCCTGCTGTGTGTGGCCTGTGAGAACCGCTACGACCCGACGAGCGACGGGATGCGCCGGGCCATCGAGTGCTGTCACGCGCTGGCCGACGTCGACCCGGACGATGTCCCGGTGTGTGAGCTGACGCTCAAGCTCTCGCCGGAAGAGATCACCGCGTCGGAGTGGTCGGTCACGCAGCTCCTGTTCGTCCAGGCCGTCTACAACGCCCAGCAGGGCCGGTTCGACCGCCTGGAGTACGACCTCGTCTGGGACTCGATGATCCGGCTGCGCGAGTACGTCGGCATCGAGCAAGACGCCGTCCGGGAACTCCTCGACGCCGGCGTCATCCGAGAGGACGGCGACAAACCCCACAAGCTGTACTCGGTGGCACCCGACCACCGGGACGTCATCGGCGAGAGCTACCGCCGGGGCGTCAACTACGGCCACGGCGTGGGCGACCTCGAAGAGTCCGCCCAGCACGTCCACATGGTCGAGGTCCTCGACCGCTACATCCGCCAGACGTTCCGGGACGACCCCGACTCGCCGGTCGTCCAGGTCCAACCCTATTACGAACTCGCCGAGGGCGTCTCCGCGGCGGCGTTCATGGGCGGGGACGACGCGGCCGAGGGCGGGGAGTCCGGGCGGCGCCGGCTGGACGTCGCCGGGCTCGACGCCGACGGGAACGTCGTCGTCACCGGCGAGGCCGAACGATTGAACCACGACAGTCACGAGGCGATCCCGGCCGACTACGACAAGATGGCCGCCTGCGAGCCCGAGGCCGCGATCTGGGTCACGCTCAACCGGGACGCCGCCCACGACGTGCTGGCGGCGCTGAACGACCCGCCCGACGACGAGCCGCGCGTGACGAAGGAGTACAGCCGGAACACCGCGCCCCGGGAGTTCAAGCTGGACGCCGACGGCGCGACGGACATCCTCACGGTGCGCCATCTCAGCGGGAAACTGGCGAAAGCCGACTGGCGAGCGTGACGGGGCGGTCGCGTGGGAACGATTGCACCCTTCCGGTCGGCGCAGGTGATCCCCACTGGCTGTCCGGCTCTCGCGACCCTAGGGCGCTACGTTCCCCGGTCGGTAGCACCGAGGGACGGCGTCATCGACCAGGGTTATTACCCGCTCCGATTGTCAGGGCTGATAATATTCGGTGCTTAGCACCACCGGGACAGGGGCAAGAGTCGATTACACGGTACAGATCGGTGTGAGCAGCACCCATTCCGGCGGTGTTCGCCACCCACCCGCCACAGGGCCGACTGGTGCGCCAAGGACGTATCAGTACAATATGTAATATCCGGTGTGCTTCGAGCGGGATAAAACGTGTCAGGCCTTCATACTATCAGTGCGAGAAGCCAGGCTATGGAGCAGTCTGAGTCGGTAACGGAGTCAGCCGAACGGTTGTCGCCAACCGAGAAAGTCGTGACAGAGATCGCCCGACAGGAAGACGTCTCGCCGCTGGACCTGCCCCCGCTCCACGACGTCGTGGATCCTGCTGGGCTCGACCAGTTGTTCACCCCGACCGGCGATGCCGCGCGGATGCGTGGCACGGTGTCCTTTCAGTACAGCGGCTATGACGTGACCGTCCACGCGGATGGCTACGTCGAGGCCGCCCCGTGTGAGTGACGAGACACTGCACTCAGTCGGATTCGCACGACGGACCGTGGCATCGGGCCACCAGCGTGCACGCGTTGCGGCCGCACGTCGGTCGACTCCCGCTTGGCCGGGACGTGTCGTCCTTTCTTCCCGACCTGTTTGATGAGAACCTATATTCGTGAGTTCGTTGACCAGCCGCCCGATGGAACTCGAAGAGCGGCTTCGTCGCGAGTTGCACGGCGAGCTAGTCGGCCGGATGGGACGGCAGGTTCTGTGTGACTATCCCCATTCCGGCGCCACCCCGATCGACCCGGAGACGCGGATCTGTTACGAGGCCATCCGCGTCGGCGATCTCACGGTCTCCCCGCCGCTGACGCCGCCGCCGGACGGGTGGGTGCTCGACGCGGCCCGTTGTCCCGGCCACGCAGTGGAGTCGCTGCAGTCCCCGACGGACGGGTACGACGAGGCGCTCCTGTCGCTGGAACTGACGCCCGTTGCCGAGGAGGGGTACGCTGTGGACGGACCGTCGATCGAGCTGGTGGAGTACTCGCCCGCCGACGAGGGACAGGATCCACCTCGGCTGCCGCTGTCAGTGATCCAGACGCAGGGCCACGACAACGATTGGGGGATTTTTCGGCTCGCCCGGCAGCTCCCGCTGCGCGAGGTGTACCAAGAGGCCGGGTTGACGTGGGTGGTGAACGAGCTTGATCGGCGGTGTGAGAGTAGGGGTGCGGGGGAGTAGGGTGGGTGATTGGGGACGTGAGTCTGGGATCTCCGACGACAACGGAGTCGAGAAGCAGAGGCAGAGTATTACAACATCTCCATCACTCTCACGAGTTTAGGCTCTGCACAGCAGACCCATACTCGTCCAATAGCCGGAATAACGATTTCCTCGTCAGTTCGAATTGTCGCTGATCGAGAGACAGGTCGACGGCCGCCTCGGATGCGATGGGTTCCAGTTCGTCCGTCACACTACCACCTCCTCAGTGTCCGTCCACTCTCGGCGGCAGGCAAATGCGTCAATGCCGGCTTTCGGCAGCGTGGCTCGTTAGTCCGCATGTCGCGCCGACCATTCTCGACGAGGTCCAGGTCACCGAGATCGTCGAGATTCGGGTACAGGCGGCCGGGGGTGACGTGCTCGTCGTAGGGAAGATAGCGGCTATGTGCGGTATTCTCGGCAGTACATTTCCACCCGGTGTAAGAAGCTCGTTGAGCACGGGCTTCTCGATCATCTCGGAAATGGCGACTATGTCATCACAGAACGGGGAGAGGGGTACTTGGACGGGGAGATCGACACCACAGAGGGCACGCCCGACGATGTCGAGTCTCCCTTCGAGACAAACGGCGGTCCCAGTGCTGGTACGGAAGAGTCGTTGTAGCCCCCACCCCCCTATGACACGTCGAAAGTCCGCCCCTTGGATGGAACAGGTGGATGAGAAAATCCTCGAATACATGCGAAGTGAAGGCTGGGCGTCGCCCTCCGTACTTGCCCGGGAACGGAGTATCGTTGCTTCTGAAGGCAGGATTCGAGATCGATGCGACCGATTAGTATACGCCGAGTTAGCCGCCCCGCTGTCAGCCTCAGTATACGATATTACGATGGACGGCCTTCTGTACATCCGTGGGGAGTTGGACGCACGTCACAAGCCGACGCGGTTGGTTCTCGACGACGATCGGTTCCCCGCACCGCCCCAGTGGACCAATCTCTAATACAAGAAAGGGCATATTGCATGGCCCATTAGACAAACATAGCAAGTTGCAGGACTACGACCGCAGATGTGTCAAGAATCTTCCCCTGATTTCATCCATTAACTCATTTCCGTCTTTAAAATTCTTGATGCTTGAAATCGTTGAATAGCTCATAACATCACCAGCACCTATACGAACATCGTATAATGAGTCTCGGAAATATATTGTTAGTTTTATCCCTTTTATTATCCAACCATTGTCAATGTGTTCTTGAACGTTTTCGCTTTCCCACAGGTTTGATCCAGAAAAGTCAATTTCTTCTGTGTCTTCCTGGGGATCGGGGTGATAGAGTGAGACAGAATTCACCTCGACCAATGAGGGACCCTCCTCCTCCTCAAGATCATCTGAGAAAGAGTCTAGGAATGAATTCATCCGTTCATGAGCGTTATCAGGTTGTAAAACTAGATTGGCAGAAACTGAGATTTCGAGGTTCGTTTGGCTTCCGAATACAGATTTCGCCTTTTGAACGTCTATAACGCGAGTACTTTCAATAATGAGTAGCTGATCTTCAGGTCGAATTCTAAATTCAATGGCCCCCTCAGTAACAAAATCGTTCACCCCTCCGGTAAAAGTTACTTGAGTGTCAATATCTACATACACATATCTTCCTTTGATCAAATCATCTGTTACAGAGAATTGGAATCCTTCTCTATTTTTTCCTTCTGCCTCTGGCTGATACTGAACCCGTTCCAATTCATGAGAGAGATCGTCAACGGTTAGTTCTGGGGGAGACAGGATGTCAAAATATGTCTCTGATATGTCATCAGGCCCCTCAACAAAATGCTTTGTCAGAATGATAAACTCTTTTGCCTTTGTATCGGTCCATTCAATACTAGAGTACTCATCGAATACTTCAGTCCAAGAATTAAAAGATATCTCTTCACCGAACTGGTTCTCATAAATTCGTTCCATCGTAAGTAGATGGTTATTAGGCCGGATGTAATCCTGGATGACCTTTCGAACCTGATCTACAGGATCTGAACCAGCGACATCATTCATTGGTCAATGTTTTTCATCCAATGTTATAATAACCTGCGGCAATGAGTCAGATTTGATAGAAACCGTGTATAGCTGTATTGTAGGTGTCGGAGCCAGCAATAAAATTTTCGAGATGTTTGGCTGGAATTGGAGTGTGCCATACATAGGGCTTTTACAACATATCACATTTCATTTAATACTATTTGTATTCTTGCTTGGTATTCAACATAGCATTGCAAGATACTTTTTCGACATCTCTGTTTTCAGTGTCCCCTGGGCCTTTTGTGATTTAATAGGGCTAACGAGGGGGTCCTATCAGTTTTTAAAGGTTACCACAACGTTCGTCCTTTATTTAGTTATCATCTGGGTGTTAGTAATAATGGGCACAGAGCCCGTAATAATCGGTTCATTTCTGGGCGCGTTGCCACCTCTCTTATTCGAGTTAAACAAAGAGTGGTCAAATCCCTATGTAGTTTTAGAAGATTTGAGATTAGTAAAATATCCAGAACAGTGGTGGGTATTCGGTGGTGGTCGAGACGATAAAACAGCTACCAACAGTGTTGGAGTACACGCTGTAGTCAAAAACGAGGGAAGAGGGACAGCAGAAAACTGTACTGTTCATGTGAAGAGTGACTTAGTAGGAGATCAGAGATATCATACACGATGGGCGGATAAAAACAAGATTTCAAAGAATCTTTCACCTGGTGAAAGACAAAAGGTAGATCTTCTTTGGGTAGATCTCCGAGATGAATCGGTCAGCACTGCAATTCCTGAAATTGGGGATGATGAAGAACATTACCCACCAGGAGAGTACAATAAACAAATCCGTCCAGAGCTGTCTAGTAGCCGTCACTGCTTGAAATCAGTGGTAAGTGCTAGTAATATGGCGAAACAGGAATTCAACATTCGTCTTGGAGAAGAAGATCGGCTATCAATTCCTGAGGATATTATAGAAAGAGCTACTGACTGGGATGTGATCAAATCGCTAAAGAATAATCCCAATGAAGATTATGTGATTTTATATAACGAGATGGGACACAGAATACTAGAAGTTCCAAGCGGCATCGATATTTCATATTTAAACCGTATTGAAGGGTTTAGTGAGGAAGACTTAGATAAGCAACCAACAGAGACGTATTCTGATGCGCTTGAACGTGTATACTATGAAATTCGGGAAGTATGATCAATTAAGCGATGTGCTCCAGATACCGGCTCCGTACCTCATTTATTAATTCATTCCCCTTGTCGTAATTATTCACATCCTCAATTTTTGAATACCCCATCACCTCAGTACCAGCCATTTTTAATGTGAACAGGCTATCATCGTAGTGAACAGCAGCTTCGATGTTCTTGATTATCCAATTCCGGTCAAGATGGTCCCTGATTTCTGGATGTTCCCGAACATTTGAACCATTAAAATCGATATTTTTTAGAGATACTTCTTCTTCATCTTCCTCGTCATCACGCATATTAGGAGGGTTATGCAATTTCACGCCATCAACACTTAGCAGGGTAGGCCCCTCTTCTTCCACTTCTTCAGCAAATGAATCTATGAATGAGTTTACTCGATCAACGGCATCGTCTGGCATCGCGGTCAGATTTCTGCAAACGACAATGTTGAAATTTGTCCTGTTAAAGTACGATTTTGCCTTCTGTACTTCAACAACTCGTGTCGTTTCCAGGATTAGGAGATTTTGTGACGGATCTATCCTAAATTCGATTGCACCTTCACTAACATAGTCATTGACGCCGCCAGAAAATGATACCTGAGTTTCGACATCTGTATAGATATATCGTCCATCCACTTCTCCATCGACAATACGATATTCAAACCCCTCTCTGTCACTTCCTTCTGCATCTGGGTCATAGGCAATATCCGATAGCTCTTCTTCTACCGTCTGTAGATCGATATTCTCGGGGTCAATGATTTTGAAGTATGTCTCAGGAAGATCGCCAGGCCCCTCAACAATTTGTTTACACTGTCGGACGAAATCTCTGGCCTCATGTTCTGACCAATTACGGTTATGATAATCCTCGTAAGCGTCCGACCATGACGTGAATTCTACTTCTTCTCCAAAGTATGACCGATGGATTCTTTCCATCGTCAGTAAATGCCCATTCTCTCTAACAAATTCTTCAATAACTCGGATGACCCTGTCAACAGGGTCCATATTACTCGGCATCCTTGCTACCCAATCATATGCCACTTAGAAAAAAATTTGGCATGACACGTGTAGAAAGCCCCTACTGAAGCTCTGCTAGAGACATATAGGTTAGCAATAAGTTATGGGTGGAAACTTTCGACAGTGATTTAAGATTTCGGTTCCTTGGAGGGGCGAAACATATTGGAGCCCCGCTAGAAAAAATGAACTCTATCAATACATCTATCGCAGATGTTAGAAAATACCCTAGCCAGAGGTCATCTGGGGCAGATGCTAAGCTACATCTGCATAATACCACCGATAGAGTTCTTGAAAGGGGCGAAGTCAATATATCCGTTGAATCTCCAGAGGGTGTCAATACCGATATCGGTATGTCCATTCAAAAGGAAAATGATACTTGGGAGCTAGTTGAACCTCTCCGCCCTGATCGGGACTTAATACTCCCAGTTTTTATCAGACTTGAACCGTGGAAAAAGGAACTCCAAGGCAGTATTATGATTCAAGTTGATGTCCATGGTGAGTGTGTTAAAAAGGCCACATTCCAGGTTCTTAGATGACTAATCCGAACTTTTTGTTACGTAATTAAGAACCTCTTCTCGGAAAAACTCAGCAAAATCTTCAACCTCAAAGTCACTGGGCTGATGCAGGTTGAGATATCCACTTTCAGTTAGAGCTATTTTTGCAACATGCTCATCTTCATAGGGATATTCAACACCCAGTTGGTTTAGATCTGAGACTTCAAGCACACGCTCAAATTCAGAATCTCCCATTACTCCTTCCCCATAAACTACGCCATTACTAGCTTTATTGTCTGTACCATAGAATCCAGCCTGCCATACATTAGCGTCTTTGTGGTCTTCATAGAAGGAACGCAAGTTAAGATTTCCACGGTCAATTAGTGTTCCTGTCTGACGGCCAATAAGATCGAAAGTAAATGATCCAGATCCACTTTTAATCAATACAACATGTGGAGGGAAAGCCAAGAACTCAGTCTGTTCAACAATTATCTCTTTTTCTTTTGTCGTCCCGATTTTTCCACCCTGAATGAGTCCAGATTCTTTATTTATTACCTTCTCAATGGCAGCTCTTCCTGAGATCGCCCGAGTGCCATCAGACAAATCAATAGAATTCTCAACATCGATACAACGCTTTAATTCTTGTTCATCATGGGTTGTCGAGTATTGCTCAGATTCAAGTGAAGAAAAGTCACCATCAATAATCCCAATGACACCTGATTTCATGATGATATAACCATCAGACGATTCTAACTTAAATGCTAGCAATGAAACCTTTTGGTCAATGACTATATCATCTCAAAGTGATCGTACTTCCGTTCTGTCGTTAAAATTGTAGCATGTCGTAAACGATTTCGCACATCATAGAGACTATTTTCGTCCTCATCCCGGAGCATCCGCCACGCAACACTGTGGCGAAGCGTGTGGGCGCTCACATCGGTTGCACTCCCTCGACCGGCGTAGGCGTAGGGATTCAACGCCTGCACGGTCAGCCAACCGCTTTACGACGTCATTGATTCCTTTCCCAGTCATCCGGTCGGACTTCCGCGAGGGGAACAACGCTGGACTGTCACCAGATCGTGCGGCGAGGTACGCTCGGAGCGTCCGTACGGACCGTAGGTCACCGCTTGGGTCCAGCTCGAACGTCGCCACGGTCGGGCTGTTGTCATTCGGGTAGTCTTTCTGAATCTCGGTATGTCCACCGTCGGG
Source organism: Halorientalis brevis (assembly GCF_042678165.1). Classification (GTDB taxonomy): domain Archaea; phylum Halobacteriota; class Halobacteria; order Halobacteriales; family Haloarculaceae; genus Halorientalis; species Halorientalis brevis. Next base: position 169,253 of record NZ_JBHUDJ010000002.1, read on the forward strand.
GTGTCGGGGCACCCGCCGTCGACCTCAGTGTCGTGTTGCTGTTCACGAGGAGGTAAACATGCCGGAACCACTCAAGCGCAGTCGCTCGGTTCTTATCAGCCGATTCGTAGTTTCCACCGCAGTAATCGGGGCGGTCTCCTCCCGGGATACAATACTCGCCGATAGGCCAGTCTGAAGCGATCGCCTGCGGCGGCGTCTGTCTCGTGGGGGCTGGCGCTGCAGCCGGGAGTAGGAGCCCTCATATCACCCTGTCGATGGATTAGATAAGTAGTCCGTTATATCAGTCGACACCAAAGTTCTAGTTCTAAAATTCACACTTGGCCAACAACATCCATAGCCCAGACAACCAGTTAAAATATGGAAATACGCCACATTTGAGTAGACACATCGGATTTAGTTCATGCGTCGTGGTGGCAGTAGTTTTCGGTCAGAAGATACTGGATGGTATCAACGCTTGGCAACCTCAGATGGTCGGAATATCCATAAGGAATTGGGGATAGAGATTAATAATGTCAAATGTTGGGCTGATATGTGAAGCGGAGGTACCAGAAGGTTCGACTATCGAAATCGAAGTCTGCGAGGATATTGATTCAGACGGGACAGTCGAACAGAGAGACTCTATTTTGATTGAGACGGGAGAATTTCTCTATATTTTGGACGGGTTAACTGGAAAGCGTGACAGTCGGTACAGCACCGACATTAATTTTGAGCGGGATTCAGTCGACGTTTCGCCCTCAGTGTCATCACTCAGCTTACTCACTCCTGGTTACTCAGAAAATTCTCAGATGGATCTGCGGGCTATCATGGACAAGCATGGACAAATGAACTACTTCCTCCACCAGTTGAAGAATGGAGATAAGAGCGCATTTCGATACAATTTATCAGGGTTTCTTGCCGGTGCGATATCAATCGAAGAGATACTCGAGAGCAAATCTGATTTCGGTATAGAGAGTTGGGCAGAAGAGAGCTGGATTGTTGATTTGAACGCCTATATGAGAGACAACCGGAATAATGCAATGCACCTGGGAAAACCGGTGGATTCTGGATACCGACCAGGGACAGGCCATTCTCAATCAATTAATTTTGGTTCAGAGGAGGAACAGACCAATCCCTCACAAAGGCATCTGTTCTTAGACGTTCCGGGGTCCATTATAGAGGCGATCGGGGAGGACCTTGATGATCTCACGTTGGCCGATTCGTGCTCTGCATATGCTGACTCTCCGATTGCAAAGTCGCTTCCTGTTGTCCCTTTATGTCAATTGTACTTTGAGATATTTCAAGAACGAAGGATCGATTGGTTACGATCCAAAGATGATGTTGACGTACACATAGTGGACCGCGGGAAGGGAGAAAATTAACTCAGTGAGATTTACCGTTCTATGTCAAATCCTACTTTGTTCTACTGACAGACAACGCAGTAGCTGAATATCTGGGCTAATGCGTTCTGGGTATAATCGAGAGTACTCGATAGCAACCAGTTCTTTGACCGGATGATGTAATCCACCGCGCGTATCGGTCACAGGCTTGGCTCCAGTACCTGTGCTGCCTGCCGTTATTTTTCCTTTCTTACCGGATAGTATTCGTCGTTGTTCAGCGGGGCAGGAATAGCCTCGTGGTCGACAGTGATGGCCATGCCCTCACGGCGGGCGAGTGCAAGCATGGCCGTTGCATCAAGAGCGACGGCTTTCTGAACGGCGTCGGCATCGCGGGCGTTGGCGACGTGAGTCTGGTGGAAATCGAGGAGCCCCTCTATACCGGCCAAGATATCCGATTTGGAATCGTTGAGAAGTCCTTGAATGAATTGGATATAGGCGCTATAGCGTGCTCTGTCCCAGTCGCTTCCGTGCTCAACGACATACTGTTCGAGCGTATCGAGGTGCTGTTCGTCGGAGTCGTTATCGAGGATAGCCGAACTCAACGACCGCGCGAGATCGATTCGGTGAGCGAACTCACGCTTATCGAGTTCATCTACGAACGGTTCTGTAGTCCGGGCATATACCGTGTCGGCGATGTCTTCGACGTTCTGGCGGGCCAGCAGCACGGCGAATATCCCATTGATGTAGTCGCTCCATGGCCCCGGTGATGCTGGGCTTCGTGGTTCCTCCTCGTACTTCGACTCCCATTTGCTGTTTGCATAAATTGGCCATTCTTCGACTAGCGCCCGAAACCAGTCGCTGGCTCCATCGACATCATCAAGCGCAAGCAGGCCCACAGCGACCGTTTGTGCCCGAGTGGGTCGGGTGACGACCGCGGCGTCGATTCCGTCTTTGCCGTCAAGCAACCGTTCGCGTTCTGACTCCACCAGTTCGGATAGTTCGTTGCTTGACATCCTCCCTGATATACCACGGAAGACAGTGAAACAAAAGTGTACGCCATGCTGACTTCAGCCTCTATATCGGTCACGCTAAAAAGATCACTACGACAAGACAGGACGGATTAAAGCACGAACCTCATTCTCTTACTCCATTATTACGCCAGACAACTACGGTGACTCATTAGTAGAAACCAGAGTACCCGAGTTAGTGAAAGAGCCACAAACAATCCGGGGCCACTACTCCACCACGCCGGATTGCAAGGTTCGTCACAGGCGTTGTGACGCAGAGGACAACCACCAAGAGCATCCCAGTGTTACGACCACGCTCACTGCACCTGAAACGAGAGGAGTCCCGCATAGTCCTGCAGCTAGGCACACCAACGCGTCTGCGGCCAGCGGGAGCGTCTGACTGCATCCACCCTCAGCGGACCGTCATCGCGACGGTCCTACGCCGAGCTCATCACGGACTCAGCCGGTCACCTCCGTCACAACGGGCGTGACGCCACCCGTCCGTGTTTTCCCGCCCGTTGCCTCCAGCAAATCCAACCCGAGATACTGGCTGTCCAGCAGGCCCTCCGCGGTGTCCATGTCCATCGTCAGCAGTTCCTTCGGCTCCTGTTTCCGGCCGACCTGCCGGCGTTTCACCCGGACGTCGTCACCACCTAACTCCACCAACTGGTCCCACACGCGATGGATCGTCTGCCGGTGGGGCTGCTTCCCGAGGTGCGCCGTGAGGGCTGTTTCGAGGTGGTCCCGAGTGAAGAAGATGCCACTCCCATCGGTGCGTCGCTGGGCAAACTCCGGCCAGCGTTTCGCCACACAGATCGCCCGGTAGGTGTTCGCGCGATTGGACTGCTCGACGAACAGCTCCTTGACCTTGGACTGCTGGCAGTTTGCGAAGAAATCCAGCGGCGACGAGGAGGGGTCGACGCCCTGGGGGAGTTGTTCGGCGTCTTCTTGCTGGTCCGTGTCGGCGGCGACCTGCTCGGCCTTGGCGCTGGCACTCCGGGCGATGTCCCGGGTCTTCTCGCTGTCGTCCTCGAGGTCGTCGACGCGATCCTCTAGAGCGTTGATCCGGCTGACCTGGTCGGTGATCGTCTGCTGTTGCTTCTCGATGATCTCTTGTTGGTCTTCGACGGTCTCGCGGAGTTGCTGGCACTCGGCGAGCAGCCGCTTGGTGAGGGAAGACTGGTCGCCAGCGGGTGCGTCGGTCCCGTCAAGACCGGGGCTGTCTCGGGGACTGTCGGCAGAAGAAGGAGCTGTCATGCTACCTCCGAGCCGGCGAGCCTGATGCCCCTACACGCACGAGGAATGGGGAGGAGTGATGGAACACATCTAACCAACAGGCCCAGATCACTGGGGGAAATGTTGGTTAATGGGTTCCAGCGATGGTCGAGAGATGATTCTAACTGACGGTGAGAGGTTTCAAGCCCCTCGGTGTCGAAGGCTGACATGGCTTCTGCTCGTTGGAAGCCTCATCGCGCCGACCTGCCAGTACAGGTCGGTGACGATTTCACCGAGTATCGTAGGCGCGATAGAGGCGTGTCCTAGAATACTTTCCGCACAGCACTTATTACTTGCCACGCGGAAACTGGATTCCGCCCGGAGCTTGTTATCAACCGGGGAACAGTTAGGGGATGGGAATAGATGTTCCCTCAAATGGGATCGCCAGGTCGGAAACCAACGGTCACCGACGTTGATATTCTACGAGAGTTTGTTTTAACTCCAGATCCCGTTCTACATCCGACAGAGCTTACTGATCCCCTTGACCTGTCACGCCAAGGCGTCCACAACCGCCTGCAAGACCTAGCTGAAAAGGGGGACCTTGCCTCGAAGAAGGTCGCGGGAACTCGCATCTTTTGGATAACTGAGTCTGGCCGCGAACGCGTAGCAACTCATCGAGAGTCGGAGTAGTCCTCCGTCAGCCACCACCCGACCCAGTTTCCTCTCTTTTTCCGATCTACTCGCCCTTCTTCCTGGAGGCTCTTTAGACGGTTTGAGAGACCGGTACGAGTTACTGGAAGTTCGTCTGCAACCTCGCCAGCGGTGAAGAACGGCCCCTCAGTTTTGGCAGCTGCTTCTATTATCCGGCTGTCCGATACCTTCTGATTTCCATGCGCGGAGTCCATGACTCAACCTCTTGTTTAGTTTCCGCGTGGCAAAAATTTATGGGGTTATGGGTCCATGTTAGAGATACGGAAACCCGGCTCTGTAGGGCGATTTTCGCGGAAAAGTGCCCGCCTGTTCCAGCAGGCGAGCCGGGTTTCTGTGCTAGAAACCATGACCGACTACGACAACGATTCTGAAAAGCGTACCGCCGTTTCGAATCACGCAGCGGTGATCGGCTACGACCAACGCGGTCGGTGCCACCGCTGGGACCCCGTCCGGGCCACGCTGTCCGTCACCGTCGACGGCGACGTCGTCCACACCGAAGAACTCGCTCGCCCGGCCGTCCAGCACTGGATCGACTACGTCCGCGAGGAGAAGTGCGGCTGGATCGACGAGTGGTGGAACGCAGAAACACCAGCGCACGACCGCCACCAAGCCGCGAAGGCCCAGGCGGCGGACATTCGCTACAACCTGGCGAAGGACGCCGCCCAGGAGGCCACGGCATGAGCTGCCGCGTCGAGGCCCGTCACCAAGCACACAATGCAGTGAACGCACTCGAAACCGTCCCCGCGGTGATCGGCGTCGACGTGGTCGCACCGAGCGTCGACCCCACCGACCGCTGGACCGTGGAGGTGACGCTCCGCACTGACGGCATCCCCGCCGTCGTCAGTGGGATCTTCGGGGAATACAGCTTAACGCTCAGGCACGCAGGCCCGCGCGGCGACTGGTGGCACGGGCTCGCCGTCGTCGACCAGTAGCGGAACTCGAATCCAATTTTTCGGTGCGGGACAGCCGTCAGTTGGTCACTATCCCTGTATGGTATCTGCTGTAAGTGGAGTCAGACAAGAACTACACAATGCGTGGGCTGTTACGAAGTTCCGAACGAGATCGGGCATTCTGGTCATGATACCCCGATTCGTCCTCTGAGTCAGTATTCCGGTCAAACAAGTCCATGTCATACTATAATACATTATCATAATTGCACGTTCTCACAGACACTGAAGACGACGAGTGGCCGACAGCAGTCAATGACGGATTCTACGGTATTCACACGCTTTGAGACCTGTCCGCTCATGGCCTTGGTGGTACTTGAGACAGAAATTGGTCAAGCTCGCACGTAATCCCGACTCCTGATCTACGTGGGGAGAGAGAGGCCCAAATGGTCAACTACGGCGTCTTGATCCGCCCCGGGGAACTGATAGGGGTACTGATTGACGACGAGAAGGATACTGTCATCGTGGAGCGTTTCGGTTCGGTGGACGGGTGCCGAAAGGATAGTTTCCCGGCCGATACTGTCGACTGTTCGTCGGGAGAAATAGTTCGCCCAGCACGGGTAGTCGATGTCACCAGTAATGACCTGCTCTTCTGTCGGAACATACCGTTCGATACGTGGACTTCTGTAGAAGCCGTATCCGCAGAACGGTTCGGTACGACGGTGGACAGCATTCGAGAGCTGCAAGAACCGACCCAGATACTCATCACGGGTTCGGTCGTCATCGTGACTGGTCTCCTTGAAATAGAGATTGGATACCGAGAGTGCGACATGCCGGAACCCAGTTGGCACACGACTCGTCTCGATGTCGATGGACACCTCGATCGGCATGCGTTCTGCCCATACCTCACAGCGGCCACTGTCTGCGGAATCTAAGAGGTCGATCACCTCTTCGATTGAGTCGACGTGGTCCCAATCTCGGCTTGCGGTCACTCGCCAGCCGTGAGTTGCACCATCACTGTTGGCCCGACAGCCGTTATCGAGAAGCGCGCGAATGGTTTCCCCAACGATGTCGTCCCGATTTTCTCGGTAGAGGTAATAGATTGAGACTGGTTCTTTGGACATGTGTTTTGAGTATTTCTGATTGTCAGTTGTTGACAATATAATCTACTTTATTAAGGTTGACCGACAGGGACGCTGAGGGATCGGCACCGGTCATTGTTCATATGTCTGTGCTTTGGCTTCAGATGTTCTATATATTTGCTGAGTTACCTTTAATCTGCGGTGACTGACTTCACTCGTAGCTCTCCGAAGCCGTACTTCGAGTGATTCCCGACACGAATCACGCGAGTTCATCACGAGGAACTCAACGAGTGGGTTCAAGTCAGAATGAATTGAGTGGTGGTTGGTGCTGGCTCAGCGCTCGCGTAGGTATCCTCGAAGATCGTCAACGCCGTCGAACGAGTTGATATCCTCACCGGCAAGTACCATTACCCCGCCAGAGTCCAGTTCCTCGATAGCGACGGCCGGCGCAGTGCGGAGTTTGTCCCGGCCGATTTCGTCGACCATCGCTGAGGAATAGTACGTGACGAGACTGGCATCGTCAGGACCGATCTCGTTCACCCGTGACGGAATCGGATCCGCGTGTTCACTTCTGTATGCGCCGAAATCGAACTTGAACCGGTCGAAGAGAACGGTTGCTAAATCGACAACCCGTTGGAACCGCTCCGGTTCCTGCACATCTGAACTGTGTGTTTCAATTTCTAACCGACAGCCACCGGGGTCTGTCGGGTTCAGAGTCAGTGTAAACGGGAGTGGCTCGTTGGTCTCTCTCCTGGTGAGTCCCACTCCAATCTGTGTACTCGCCGAATCGAATCGATCATACTGTTCAAGTATCGTTCCCAATTTCTCTATCCGCTCGTCAATTTCCCCTTCTCGGACGTTGATTTCGTCGGCGAAACCCTCCGGCGAAATGATGTATCTTCCGGGGTACTTTCCAGCATTGTACCGGGTACCCTGGGCGACCAGACAGTACAGGACACTCCCGAGGAACCATGTATCGGGTGTTTCGGTTCTTAGGAGTTGGATTTTCCAGTCGTGAATTGTTCACCCATCCATGTTGCCATGTGAAAATCGTCCTGAACTTCAGACGAGTCATACTGTTTCCTGCAGGCCACAGGGTCTGACTGAGCTCTCCTCAAAGTTCCTGCGGGATGTATTCACTTTCAATATCGACTTCCAGTCCGTGTCTTTCGGCCAATTTACTCAGCGCGAGTGCTGGGAGACAAACATACTCCTGTGCTGAACTGGGCTGATCAGCGATATCAGCAGCATGGTATTCAACTAATTGCTCAATGGCCTCATGCAGTTGCTCTGTATCGTGGGTAGCGATTCCTTCGAGAGCGATCGCTAACGGCTCGAAGTACTGTACGAGATCGGGATTGAGATCCTCTATGAATGCCCGCATGTTTGCGATGTATTGCCGAGCGTCTTCATCCTGGAGTAATGCCGCCAGCGCTTTCACATAGTAATACTCATGCAACAAGTCTCGATGGTGATTGGGGTACTCGGGATCCATCATCGACGAGACGGTTACTATTTCCTGGATCACTCCTTCATCACCCGAAAGAAGTGCCGAGTAAAACCCCTCACGTAATACAGTTGGCTCACTATCCCAATGGGATTGAGAATGTGATTCAATCGCATATTCTTCATACGCTTTATATCTCGATATATGATGTTCTACAGCTCGTTTGAACCATTGGTTAGCCTGCGAGAGATCTCCGAGGATTATCTGAAATATAGCTATCCGCTGTGCTTTACGGGCGATAAATCCATTAACTCTGTAAACTCGCTTTGGGGGAACATTCGAATCGCTAAGTTCAGATTGATGTTTCTGGACGCGGTCCTTCAGTCGCTGTAGTTCATCGGAAATCTCAGTTGTATCTATTTCCATTCTCTTTACTACGGTTGATCCAGTATCTGACCAAGCTTTATTATATCAACGTCGTCGATATCAAGCCCTATATCTTTTAATCCACCGTCAACGGTAAATCCATTCTTTGGCCGATCTTGCACCGCAACCAGCTCCTTCCGAAGTGGTGAATCTTCAAGTTCATTTACGAACTGACTTTGCTTACTGGTTTCGGCAGCAGCATCCAACTCGTCGATCGTAGTGTCGATCCACTCATCATCCATCTGGTGACCTTTCGTTTCCGTGCTGGATAACCAACCATCCTTAGTCACCGTTTGGGATGCACTAGAGGTCTTGTATTTCGCTTCAATGATGATAAGCTCATCTGAGTCTGAATTTGGATCACGAGCCACGACGTCAAATCCAGTCTCGCTTGTTCCTGACTCGAAGGGGACATCGACCACTTCGTATCCCTTCTCACGAGCGATACGAGGAGCGATTACCTCTTCACCAATATCCCCTTTCAGGTTCGTCAATTGATTGGGCCCCAATGAGGACGCCTCGTCAAGTGACGAGATACCATATTCGTCCAACAATCCTGGCGCCTCTGCTTCGATCGCTTGGTCGAGATACACTCGACCATCATCTGGATAGCGAACAGTCGCTGGCACGCCTTCATTCGTGATATCGAATGTAGCTGTTCCGTCACCGACATCGACATCACGGAGTTCATCGAAGTTCGTTTTCAGCGAGCCCATCGGCACATCGGCATCAGCGACCCTCCGGGCCATCCCTCCCGACCAGAGCTGTGCTGCGAGTGGATAATCAATTCCACCGTCCGGGACAAGTGAACCCGACGACCGGCCAGTTACTAACTGCCGATCTAGGTATGCATTCAGCGTGGTATCGTCGAGCGAGTTCGCAATGTCGGCTGTATCCTCACCAGCGACCTGGATGAAGAGCCGCTGGTCCGCCACCGTCGCATCGGCATCGAGGAACCGCTGAAGGTCCGCATCGGAGAACTCGCGGAAGGCTTTCAGCGACCGCGGGCCACCGTCAGCCACAAGCGTCGTGTAGCGTGCTTTGGTTGCACCGTCAAAAGTCCGGTAGCGGCGCATCGAGCGGCCGATGTCCGCTTTGGTCACGTCAGGATCGTTCTTGTACGCCTTGACGACCATCCGCTGATATCGAAGGTCGTCCTGGATGCGAACGAGCGTCCGGGCCGGTGTCTGTCCGATGCTCTTGACGACTTTCGCTCCGCTTTTGCCGTAGCGGGCTGCAAACTGCACCGTCGACCGTTCGCCAGCGGCATCTCGGATGGTTCGGAGCCGCTCACTCGGGATGCGGTCAATTGCCTCGATAGTGGCGCGAGATTTCACCGTGTCCAGTGTCCCGAGTGCTCGGCCGGCTCTGCCGCGAGCGAATTGCGTCGGGAGGACGTCATTTGCGCGTTTGAGGCTCCCGACGGTCGCTCTACGAGCCAGCCCAGTCGCTTTTGCTTTGGCGAGGACTTTGAAGCCGCCGGCCGCATCAAGCCCGCGCGAAATCGTCGTCGACGTCCGCGCCGCATTTCCGATGAGTCCAGCCCCTTTTGAGAGTGCTGCCTCTTCGACGACGAAGGCACCAATGTAGCCAACGTACCAGCCGCCTGCGAACGAGGCGTTGTTGAACGACCCAGCTGAAAGTGGGTTCTGTGCACGCTGGGAATGCTGGACCGACCCGACGATGGCACCAGGCACCTGGTTCCGAAGGGTTTCGTTCTGTGCGATGTCGATGAGTTGACTGAAGCCATTGATCACCTGACCTGGCTCCTGAGCCAAGGTTGCAAGTCCATCGATAGACTGGCCCGTGCCGTAACTCAGCCCACTCGTGAGACCGAGTGATGTGTAGATATTGGTCGATGTGGCCTGTGGCAGATCTGTCCCCCGTTCGATGAGACCGGCAGTGTCAGCGAAGACGTTCCGGCCGACGAACTCTTGTGCTCGGTCGTTTCCGTTTTCGTCTTTGGCGTAGACAGTGACCTTCTCGCCGAGTAAACTGTCTTCAAGGTTCAGTGCTGGATTGAACCGGAATTTGTCGATTGACTCGTAATCCTCATCGAGGTTGTAATCGCTATCGGACGTCGATTCGAACTCGTTGCCATTCTTCCGGAGTTCGATCCGCTGGAGTCCGGCATTGTCGTAGACTCCGTAGTCCACGACGTACTCGGGCGCCCATTCATCATCACAGGACCCTGTTCCATCGATATCGACTGGGTCCCAGCTCAACTCCACGTCGACATCGACATCGACGGTACAGATCTCCTCAACCGTGACTGACCTGAATTGGATTTCTGGCGGGTCAGCATCGTACAGGGTAGCACCCGAACCCTCTTCGAGTTCGACGGCATCGTCGATTCCATCACCGTCAGTATCCGTATGTTTCGGTGATGTCCCCCGCCGGACCTCTTCATGGTCGATGATCCCGTCCTCATCTGAATGAGCTTCCATTGGATTGGAGAGTTCAGCCAGTGGCTTCTCAGTCAAGTGGTCGTAACCACTCTCATCGTTCTGGACGGCAGTGACGTAATCGCGCGTCGCCTCCGGCGTTGTGGTGATATTGATGCTTGCGTCAGCAACTTCTTCGGCATCGCTCAGCCGGTCGCGGTCGGAATGTGGTTTCCGTGGGTCACCTGAGAGGAGGTAGTGATCGTCCGGGAGGTAGTCTGGACAATCAGCCGAGATTCCGTATTGGGAGCTGAGTCGGCCATCATTACAGTACTGTGTGACCTCTTGGCCGTCGGTGAGACCATCGCCATCGGTATCGTTTTCGGTCGGATTGGTGGTGATAATCCCATTTATAGTATGGAACCCACCGACTTCGAGACCGTCATCCAACCCGTCGCCATCTGTGTCTGCGTCATTCGGATCAGTTCCCAGCCGTTGTTCGACACGGTCTGGAATTCCATCATTGTCGGAGTCGTTAGATGTGGGGGCTGATACCGTCTGGGGAACAACCTGTGACCGGAGATTAACGCCAGTCGCAGCGATCGATATTGTCGCTGTGTCACCGCTTAGTTCCGAGACATTGAGGTATTCGCGGACTGTACCGACAGTCCCGATCGAGAGCGATTTAGTGACAGTGTTGCCGTTCGCATCGGTTGCAATTACTGTCGCGTTTGGATTGACGTCCGTCTGTTCTGTCTGATAGAAGATCGCAAGTTGATCAGTCGAGTCCGTAAGTGAGTACTCCCACGAAGCTTGGCCCGTATCACCTGTCGTATTGTTTGGATTGTCACCAGTGTTCGGTGATTCAGGGATGTGAATCGTCACTGGCTCATCCATATCCAGCGAAATCGAACGCGGGTCGGTCGCCTGCCCGGTTAACACCTGCCACGTGGTGAGTTCACCTGATGAAAGAGGGCTTTGACTTGCAGCGTCGTTGAATGCAGGCGAGATAGATATGGTCTGGTTCGGCAGTCCGCCACGGAAGACACCACCGTCAGTCCGTTTGTAGTTCCAGGCCCAATCAAATCGCGTCTCCGAGGTAAAGTCACCGGGGTCGTCCTTGACCACCCAACTGCCTTGACTGGTGGGGAGGTCATCAAATGTCATCGTGACGGCACCCCCAGACCCGTCATAAGGCTTATCATGGAGCAAAACAAGGCTCAGTCCATCAGGTCCAGACCAGAAGAACAGTTGACTCTTATCGCTTTCTGCAATCGGGAGAGGTGAGTTGATCTGCGCGTTGGCATAGTCGTAGAACGTCTCGATTCGTTGCCCGTTACTCAAAGGGACAGCCTCGATCGAACGGTTGTTCTGTTCAACGATGATCTTTCGAGCACTTGGGACACCACCCAGAATGAGTGTCGTTTCATTCTGGAAGTCACACGATTGTTGGCAAGTGAACGACGACTGGTTCTGGAAGACGATAGGTTCGGGGCTGTCAGCGGAGCCATTCGTTCCTGGTATCTCACCGGCAGTCTGCAACTCGGTATAGTTCTGCCACGCCGTCGCGTTCATTACTGTGTATCGCGAGAAGTGTGACGTCGTGGCCGTCACCGTATCATTCGCCTGGTCAACGGTTGTCGGAACCGGTTCAAAGTACTGGACCGTCTCATTGTAGCGGTAGACGGTCAACGCAGACTCATTGCCCACAGACGAGTCGGAATACTCGAACGTGAGCTCTGCTTGTTCGAATTCCCGGGTCGTAGTCAGGTCCACAATCGGAGTGACCCGAGCGTCACTCACTGGTCCACTTTCAAACCCAAGACGTGTTCCGTTTCGAATTTCTACTGCCGCTGCCTGCTGGCCCGGACCCGTTACTGCGACTGAAATATCGTATGTCTCATTAGTTGTCGTCGTTGTAAACGTCTCATCTCCATCGATGACTCCGTCACCGTCGGTGTCAGGATCGGTTGGATCAGTCCCGAGTTCGACCTCCTCTGGATCCGTGAGTCCGTCTTCGTCCGTATCCTTGGCTGTCGGGTCTGTCTCCAACTGCCGTTCCCGTGAATCGTTGAGTCCATCACCATCTGTGTCAGATTTGAATGGATTACTTCCGAAGGTGATCTCTCTGGCAGTCGTTAGGTTGTCTCCATCGTAATCTTCAGCGCTGTCGAGGCGCTGGTTGTCGTTTGAATCCGGATCTGTTGGATCCAGCTGGTCATATTTTATCTCAGCAACATCAGGGAGTCCGTCCCCATCGGTATCGATTTCCAGTGGGTCGGTTTTGCGGGTATATTCACGAACAGTCGTTAACCCGTCATCGTCAAAGTCTTCGTACCCATCAACGATTCCGTTGTCGCTTTCGTCATTATCGGTGGCTGTAGAGTTACTATCGGGGTCTAATGGATCGGTCTTGGTGACTGTTCGCTCATATTCGCCCGGAAGGTAGTCGCCATCCAGCAGGAGAGTATCACGGCCGACCACGTCACCACCGGAGCCACTGTTTTCGTTGGCTCCAGAACCTCTTTCCCTGGATTGCTGTTTCTCACGTGCAGGGTTTCCCTTCTGCTGTGGACCATTGGACTTCGTTTTACCAGCGCTCTTTTTTCGGTCGCCTGCACGTTGTTTTCCGGGGGAAGGTTTGCGCTCAGTATTTTTGGCGGTGGTCGTCGTGTCCGACCGGAGAGGCATGCGAGCGGACACTGTGATGTTGGTCTGGTTCGAGGGGACATCTACTTCGAATCCGAACGTCGCGTTCGCACCTGGGGCTGCAGTCCCATTGACGGGGACTGTAACCGGATCACCCCCATCGATACGGACTGAGACATTTTCGACTGGCCGGACAGACTCGACTGTCCCGAGGATATTCCGGTGAATCCCTGGTTCTTCGCTTGGAATATCTGCCCTGGTTCGGATCGTCACGTTCGGTGGTGTGGTCCGAGCAGTTGCGGTCAGTGCCCGCTGTGCGTGGTGCCAGGCCTGTCCGTATGCTCGCACGGCTTGTGCCCGTGACCGCAATTGCTGTTTCGAGTGTTTGTTCGACGCTTTCGCAAGTGTCTCATTTGCCCGTTGTTCTGCACGCTGAGCAGCCGCAAGTGCGTTCGATGCTTTTGGCGAAACCTCGACATCCGAGAGCTGGAATGTTCGCTCGACGTCACGGATTGCAACGCGTGCACTGGCTCGATCTGCCGCTAGAATCATCGCGGTCGCGTTGCTAACCTGTTGCTCGGCAGATGAGCGCTTACTCACATGCGCCAACGACGTTACTGCCTGTGCATCCCTGAGGAAATGCTTCTTCTCTGTCCGTCGCCACTCACCGTGGAACCCATCGCTGCTGTCGTTAAGCCGGTTTAATGCCCGTTCGAGCGCGCGATCTACATCCTGTCGGTCGCTCGAGTTAATTGATTGTATGACTGTCTGAGCCTGCGTGAGATGCTCGTAGGGGGTAGTCCCACTCGGCGTCGTCTCCCCGTTGAATAGGTCTGGACCAATGTATCCCGGGTCTATTGGTGTGACCGTTGCATTCCCCGATTGCAGACCACCTATAGTATCAGGTTTCCCCGGATTCACAATATTCTGTCCAAACGGCGTTTGTGTCCCCTCCAGATTTCCGTTCTCTCCAACCTCAGGGCCGGAATACCCGACCACCGGCGTTACTGGAGCGGTTACCAGCATTACCACTGTGCAGATAACTATGAGTGTGTATGAATGTCTCATTGAGCAACCTGTTTGAGAGATCCTTCTTAAATCTTGTTATTGGAATGGAGAATCATCTTCAATGATATAACCTGCTGTCTACCCCTCTATCGGCAAACTAGCCCTCGTCTCGGAGTTTAATTTCAGTCACTGATATATGTATCTAATTCAACCGTCAAGAATGAATTCTTGTAGACTGTGGTACAGTACGGCCAGTTGAGTGCGATATTATAAGCTAACTTTCCTGCTGATATCGAGAGAAGGCTGAATGTAGTCACACCTGTTGTGACAGACAAGCAACTCCAGAAGTACCGGACATGCGTTACGACCGCGTCCATTTCTTCTGAATCAAAGGGTCATCTCCCGAGTCCCACAACTAGCTACTGCATGTGTCAACGGCTGGAGGCCACGCCTAGACGTGCACCCTTGATGGGTTGAAGCAGGCAAGACTGAAAGCCAGTCGCCCAGTTCCGTGACGACCTATTTTACCACTTCAGCAACCACCCCTGGCAGCGATATCCTGGCGGAAACGGACAATCTGCCGTCTTCTACAGTCTTACCAAACAACGCAGGAGCCTACGCACGCACTTTTTGATAAGACCGGGTCGGGCTGGCCCGCCCGACGCACTACCCGAGAAGGGCATCGCTCGATGCTTGCCCAGAATAGTACAGCCGTCGACGCGGGTACGTCCCGCCGTGCTGCTCGCGACGGCCCACCAGAATCGAGGGCCCTGGAAGTGGCAACCCACACTGGTGCCCACCGTTCAGCCGCCGGGAGAGCGAGGTCTCGACGCCCGCGAGGGCCGTGGGACCGGCCCGAGCGCCCGACATGACGGGCCGACGAGACCGCCTTACGGAGGCCACACGAGGATCGCACCGACGAAAAGAAACACTGGGGAGAGGACCGCTCCCCAGAGGAGATTGGCTAGGAGATGCGTTCGGATTGCCCCCCACGAGTCCGGTGAGAGATAGCAGTCGCCGAGAACCCCACCAGCTGGCCGGAGTCTCCAGTCCCCGGTCTCCGTCTCCAGAGAGACCTTCCCGAACAGACGAACAGTGTCACCCGATTCGATCACCCTCTCATCGACACACAAGGTATGAGAGAAGATCCGCCCGTCGAAGACGATCGGCTCGAACGACTTCCCGTGTGCATCGAGAAAGTCCGTCAGTGAAGCTGGTGGGTCGCTGTCCGCGCCGAAGGCACGCCCCGTCTCGCTGCGCATCCCGTGTTCGATGATCGTTGGCGACTCACCCGGGTCAACCACGAGTGACTCACCAGTGACTACCCTGAACGGGACCCCGCTTCGCTCAGACGGATAGTCGGTGAAATGCCCCCACGGAAGGCCACGGATCGTTTCCCGCAGTCGGAGTTCCGTTTCGCGGACGACTGCAGGCCCATTGAGGACAGTTTCGACCCGTTCGGATTCGGCATGAACTTGCCCTTCGATCTTGACCCAGATGGCACCAGCTACTGATTCTGGCCGCCCCCGAGACTGGGGGAACACGTAACGCAGGAGGGTCACTCCCGTCTTCCCCACCCCCAGAACACCCGCGAGACCAAGTGTTAGCACAACAGCCCCGAAGAGTATGCCGACACCGTGCGCCAGAGTAACAGGATGCCGTGCGACCAGACCAACCCCGACACAAGTGATCAGAACGGATCCGAATGCGATGGCGCCGGGCCGCCGCTCCATATCTCGACAATAATTTAACCTGACATAAATGTCTAGTCCGACGATTCCCGCCGGCACATGATCGAGACTCGTATTGCCCCAATGATGTGGCCGTGAGACATTATTTCTACGACACACTGTCACGCTTCGGGTACCGTCCACACGCCGGCGTCTGTCGTCATTTGCGAACCCGATAGTGCAAACCGTCCAGCCGCCGGGAGGGAGCGAGGTCTCGACTTGCGCGAGGGCCGTGGGACCGGCCCGAGCGCCGAGCGACCGTCGGAGGGACCGACGGCCCCGGAGGGACCGACCTCCCGCTGCGGGGCGGTCGCGGACTGTCGACACCTGCCGGGACACTGCCCCATCACTGGCTCCTCGTTTCCCTCCGATCACAGGCCGCCGAACACACGTGGTGCTCCGGCCCCCACCCGTCTCTCTCGCCACGACGTGGCGCTCACTGTACCGGGTGTCAGAGTGTACTCCCCACGAGGAGGTCGTGGCTGCGCGCGCAGTGATCGCGCGGCCGAACGCCGTGAGGCCGCGACGAGCGAACGGGTCACGACGTGACCCGTGAGCAGCGAGCACGGATCGGAGGGTGGGGCGGTGGGTCGCGGGTGGTCTGGCCCGCATAACAAGAAAAGAGGGTGGATCCAGCCTACCGCAGCCGCCCACCGTCGGTCGCCCGTTCGAGCACCGTCGCCGGTGCGACCTGCCCGTGACGCGCCCGGTAGGCGTCGTGAAGTGCCCGGGAGTACCGCGAGACCCGCGTTGTCGTCGTCGGACACACCCGGCTGCCCGCCGCCACCACCGCGGCCTGCGTGAGCGCCTTCCCGTCGGTCAGCCGGTCAGCCGCGTACACCGCCGACGCCGCCACCGTCACCCGGGTCGTCCCCGGGCCGATCGGCTCCGCGTCGGCAATCCCCATGAGGTAGCGCCCGAGGCGCGCGTATGCCAGCACCGTCTCGGTCGCCAACTCGTCGTCCAGCCCGGCGAGCACGGCGTCCACGACGGCCGGCCGCACCGGGGGCACCTGGCCGACCAGCCCGCACTCCGTCCGGATCTTCCGGGCCGCCGCACACGCCCGCTCGTGGCTCGTCTTCGCGTAGTGGGCGATACGCTCGGGCTCTCGCTCGAACCCAGCCGCTCTGGTCGCCAGCAACACCGCGCCGCAGGCCAGCGACTCCCAGGCCATCCGCCCGCCAGCGAGCCACTCGGCGTCCGCCCGGCGCATGTATCGGGCCGCGTCCTCGCCGACCCAGCGTGGGAGATCGGCGTTCGTGCTGATGTTCTCGACGTCCCGGAGCGCGTCGGCCAGCCGCCGTTCGCGATCCGCCAACCGCTGGTGGAACGTCCGCATCCGGCCGAGTCGTCGCCGCCGGTCCGTCGAGAGTGGGTTCCCGTTGCCGTCCATCCCGAGGTCCATCCGCGACCCGAGGCCGTTGTCAACCCGGAACGCGGTGGTGGGTTCGATCGCCCACTCCTGGGGACCGCTCACCCTGGTCGGCCCGTGGACGCTCGGCGTCGGCGTCCGTGCCAGGTCGTCGCGCCGCACGACCAGGCCACAGTCCCGACAGAACGTCTCGACGTCGTCCGCGATCACCCGACTCGAACACGCTGGGCACTCCGTGTGGGTCGTCTGCTCGTCCGTGTGGTTGTCAACTGCCTGTGCAGCCGAAGCTTCTTCACTGATCTCGATGTTAGAACTCATTGGATCTCACTGATCCGAAGGCGCGCACGCGCCGAC
>NZ_JBHUDJ010000002.1:187004-218453 GCF_042678165.1 Halorientalis brevis
CCGGCCCCGCCCGCTCTGCGAGCGGGCGCTCTCGGCCCGGAATGGTCGGTCGCGAGGGACGCGAGGCCCGACTGGAGGGAGGGCCTCGGAAGCGAACGGGCACTGCCCGTGAGCGAGGACGGGGCGTCTGGCCGCCCGAGCGCGGCGAGCCGTCACGACACACCGATCATCCACATCTCTCAACTCCCCGACCAACCCACGTCCTGGCGGACTGAACGGGCGAGGCCAGCGAGGTGCGACCGCAGGGCGCACCTCGCTAGCGAACGGGGAGGAACGACCCGTGAGCAGGCTCGCGTTCACCTGGTCGCCTGGGCGGGCCACTATCCGAGCGGAGCGAGGATATCCCGGCCAGCGACCGCGAGCCCGCCGAGGGCGTTCGGCACACTATCTGCGATGAAGTGAATCGCCGGGTCTCACACGTGATCGACCCGTGAGTGAGCCGGTCGAGCGGTGTTCGATCCAGCGCCGGGCCAGCGCCGTCGATAGTGGATGCGACACCCAGCCTATCACAGGGAGAGGAGTACTCGGAGCAATTGAGCAGTGAGTGTGGATTGCCCACCGACGTCGGCATCAGCAATCGCTCGTATTGCAGAGAGGCTGCTGCAGACACAGCGCATAGTCAGCACTCACGATCGTCTGTCAGAATGAGAGGGCGGTGATCAGTACAGGGAATGAATTACCCGTGTGGGTATCGTATCGACTCTGTATGCCTGAAGACGTTCTGTTCAAATCAGAGAGCGACCAGAGTCGAGAAGAGATTGCATCGTACCTTCGGAACGTCGCGGATAATCTCGACAGCGGAGATGCTATCACCCTGAAAGCAGGCTCCGAGTCTGTAACGCTGAATCCGCCTGCCCGACCGACCTTCGAAGTCAAAGCTGAACGCGAAGGGCCGGCTGGCAACATGACTGAACGAAGTGTCGAGTTCGAACTCGAATGGGACGAGAACGACGGTGAGGAGGGTGGCGAAAGTGGGCAGTTAGAAATCGAGTAAAGCGAGTACAGCCCCAGGGTACTCGTCATGATCGTCGTCGATCTGTTCGAGAAATCGACGCACTTCGTCGAATCTCGCTCCGAGCCGCACCTCGTCTTTGGCCCTGTCGAACGTGACGAACCCCGCATCCGCTAACTCGGGAAGGAGGACGTGATGGAGTTCGTAACAGACCGGAAGATGCTCCTCGTAGTCAAGCGTTTCACCCTCACGAAGTATCGGATCTGCAGGCCTCGAACCATCTCACAGGAGGGCATGTAGTACTCGCCACTGTCGTGCTGACAACATTCGTTCGAGTCGATCACCGTGACAATATTCGTCACCCACGGCCACGGTACCTGCTACCAACCGGATACCCTCGCAATTGGTCACTCCGAGTGCTCGTTCTTTTCGACTTCAGTGACGATCACGTCCCAGTCTGGATGTTCGGCTCCATTCCGACATTCGAATCCGCCTTCCACGTCGATTCCATTCTGATAGGCCGTGATAAGGAGCGTTTTTAGCTCCGCATTCAATTCCGCTTTCGACGTAGGCGGAGTCTCCGCAGACGTCATCTGCCCGCGTTGCTCCCGGATTTCTCCGCTGTTGGTTCGTGTCCTGGTGTGATACTGACCACACCGTAGCTGTGCACGGTTATCGCGTGGTCCTCGTGTGTGAACGTAACGTGGCTATCTCCGGACGTCCCGGGACGAACGCGGACGAGCGCATCCAAGGCGTCAGGATCAACCGTAGAGTGGAGCGGATCCAGTTCAACCGGGTCAGCGTCCATCACTCCCGCCAGCGTTGCGATAGCAGCCATGCTTGCGGGCGTCTTCGCCTGATCAAACTGGGTACGAACAGTCCCAGAGTCCTGATGATACTCGACCGCTTCGATTCCGACCCCAGACACCAGTGCGTCCATATCTACCCAAGCTAGCGGTCTTACTCGGTTTAGCAGAGGTACTGATTATACAGAAGGTTTAAAAGTACATCCGCCCGAACGGTCACGCCAAACTGGCGAGCGTCCCTCCAATGAGGCGTCGATGCCCGCGTCGGAGTCGTGACGAAAGCGATTGCTGGGTGATACCGAGTTCCTCAGCGATCTCTTCGAGCGACGCCTCGCGCGGGGTGTCGAAGTAGCCACGCTCGTAGGCCAAGACCAGCGCCTCGCGCTGGGTGTCGGTCAATTCGTAGCCTTCCCCCTGGATCGGGAGCATTGCGTGGACAGCGGTGATCTCTATCGGGATGTCGTTATCCTGGCAGTCCTCTCGAAATTCAGCGATTGCTTCCTGACTCTCGCCGCGCACCTCGAATCGCCACTCGTCTTTCGTTCCGATCCCAGTGAGCACAACGACGTTGGCCTTGGCCAGGGCACTCAGGACGCCAAAGTACGCTTGCTTCCACTCTGCACGCATGAGATACTCGTCCTCGATGCTATCGACCAGTCGGATGTCCGTCACGCCCTCGTGTGGGTCGAACGCGGCTTCGATGTCCTCGGTTTCCACACCACGCACCCAGAAGTACGGGACGATCAGCGTCTCGTGTGGAATCAGTCGCTCCAGTTCAACCGTCACTCCCGGCAGGTTCTCGAAGACACTCCCCAGCGGAAACTCCGCTGCCGGGCTCGTAAACGCCATCACGGTCGCCATGTGGGAGTCTTCGTCCAAGAGACCGATAATTGACGTGGCTGGTGTATCATGGCCCCGAGACAGGCCAAAGTACGGTCGGGAGAGAGAATAGCGAAGTCCGCGAGCAGGTAGGGCTGATTGAATGCTGGTGGGCATGGTACACCATGTCATCTCCTTTTGTAGGGCCCTGAACAACCTAGTCTCACAAGAGAGTATGAGTGTGATCGCGGAGGTTCGAATTCCACCCAACGACTTCGAGCTCGGGCAGATTCTCGATCTTGACGAGGCGTCGGCTATCGAACTCGAAACGCTCGTCCCGAGTGGGGACGTTACTGTGCCGCTCTTTTGGGTCTACGAACCGGTCGAAGACGGCTTTCTCGCTACCGTCGAACGCTATCCGACCGTGAATAACGTAACGGAGGTGGACGTGTTCGAAGACAGGACCCT
This sequence comes from Halorientalis brevis, assembly GCF_042678165.1. Classification (GTDB taxonomy): domain Archaea; phylum Halobacteriota; class Halobacteria; order Halobacteriales; family Haloarculaceae; genus Halorientalis; species Halorientalis brevis. The sequence continues at coordinate 190,050 of NZ_JBHUDJ010000002.1, forward strand.
ATTCAGACTCGATTGGGATGCGAGCCAGGATCATCTCTTAGGGTGTATTCTGGACCACGAGGGGCAAATTTTGGGTGCGACAGGAACATCTGAAGGCTGGGATTTCGAGATTCGGTTCTCCCGTCGCGAGTCATTGAGTCAGTATCGGACGTGTTGCGAGGACGCACACATATCGCTGGAGATTATCAGTGTATACAATCCCACGAATCCCGGGGCTGGTCCGTGGTACGGCTTGAGCAAGCCACAACGGGAGGCGCTCATGCTTGCCGTTCGGATGGGTTACTACGACATTCCCCGAGGCTGCACCACCGAAGAACTCGCGGACGAACTCGAAATTTCTGATCAAGCAGTGACGGAGCGGCTGCGTCGTGCCATCGGTGCGTTCACACGGCATGCACTCATCACCCCCGAGCCCGAACCGTAAGTGAATCGGCTGGTTCCATTGTACATCATGGAATAGAATCAGGCAGTTGGGGCTCCGCTTTGTGAGTATGGATGAGAATGTAGAGCGAGGGGTATCTGATCGACAGGGGATCACCGAGTTCTCCAGGCCTGCAGAACGAGAGCGACCGATTTCCCCCGAGAGGATTCTATCGGCAGTCGGGAACGAACACCGACGGGCGATCCTCAACTCACTGACCAGCGCATCCAATAAGACATTGAAATACGAAGCGCTCGTCGACCGCGTTGCAGACAGGATTCGAGACGAAGACGCAGAGCGAGAGTCTGACGAGCATCGTCAACGCGTCCGGATCGCACTTCACCATACCCATCTCCCAAAACTGGAAGACGTCCGGATAATCGACTACGAGGCTGAAACGGGCCACGTCCAGTTTGTTGGCGGTGAACTGGAACAAGACCTCCTGACACTGGTAGGGTCACCCGATGCCAACGAGTGAATGAAGTGCAGTATCTAGGATGATTAGCTCTGCTGTCGATTCGATTCGGCAACTACTGTGAACGGCGGGTGAGGATGTCACACTCAGAAGCTACGCACTGCTCTGACTCTGCGACTGGAGGGTAATACCCAGCGGGTAGGGTAGCCATCGAGAGGTGAGCTGGACGTCGTGTATTCACCCACCGAGCCACCAGCCGTAGAGTTGTTCCTGCTCGTCCGTGTCGGGATGCTTCTTCGACTGGCCGTAGGTCTTCCCCTTGAGGAGCTGGCGTTCGACTGCGTTCGCTGCGAGACGGAGGGCGTGGGAAGCACCGTAGCCTTCTCCGTCGGCCGTGAAGTATCCGCGGTCGGTGACCAGACGAATCCGTGCCAGCACTAGCGGCACACCCCGGCTTTGTTCCTTATGCGCCTGCAGTTCGATGCTGGCCTTGATTACGCTCATCTCACCGTACTTCGAGGTCATGTCCTCAATCAGTGCGGCGACGCCGTCGTAGTCCATTCCCTCGAGCAGGTCGAGCCCGAACACCTGCACGGCGTTCCGGTCGTCGCGCTCCCAGGTGAGCGCCTCGATGACGTCCGTTTTTGTGATGATACCGACCGGCTCGTCGGTGTCACCGGCCGTGACGACGAGCGAGGAGATTTCCCGCTCGAACATCGTCTCGACGACCTCGTCGAGCGGGGCGCTCCGTTCGACCGTCGCGGCTGCGTCGGACATCAAATTCCGTACCGGAAGATCGAGCATTCGGTCAGCATCACCCTCGCGCGCGCCGAACCCACCGCGGTTCTGCCCACCACCGCCGCGGCCACCGAAGCCGCTCGACGACCCACCCTGGCTCTTGCTACCGCCTCGCGTCGTGAACTCGATGACGTCGTACAGGCTCAGCATTCCCGCGAGATCGTTCCCATCGACGACCGGGAGATGGGCGATTCCGGCGTCTCGAAGCATATTGAGCGCTTTTCCGAGAGTGGTGTCGGGGTCTGCACTGATCAACTCCGCCGTGTAGGCGTCGTCGACAGTCACCGCATCGAGAAACGGCCGGACCGCCTCGAGCACGGCATCGCCGGTCACTACACCAACGACACGGTCGTCGTCGAGCACGGGGAGCGTTTTGGCGTCGCTCCCGATCATGAGCCGCGCGACCTCGCGGACATCCTCAGTGCGGTCGACAGTCGGGACGTGCTGTACCTGTGAGCCGACTTTCGCAGACGGCTGGTTGGACGAGGAAGCTAGCTGTCGACGACTAACGACACCGCGATACTCGTCGCCGTCTGTTACGATGACGGCATCGAGTTCCTGATTCTCGAACGCCCCGGCGACCTTCGAGAGCGGTGTGACGATGTCGAACTCCGTGAACTTTGTCGAAAGAATCTCTGAGATATCCATGTGTAACTCTCTACTAGAAGGGACGCTGGACGGTTATCAGTAGTTGCTAGTACGGTTTTCTTATTCAGTGACTGGCTGAAACATAGTATTTAAAACCCGTGCATTTTATCATTATTTTGACTTTATAGTGCGTCTGTGGTCTGACCGCTGAATTTTCTCAGAAACAGATGGTGTTCTGAGCGGCGTGATGAATAGACAGCGCGTATCTCGCAAGAGATGGTCGACCGCCTGCTCCTGAAATCGGCCAGTTCAGAGGATCAGTTTCCCAGAGAAGTCCGTTCGATTCGGCATGGACGAGTGAGACAGGTGATAAGTACGTTGCATCTATTTCGCTGTCTGTGCTTTCCGATCGCCACGAGCTCCGAGCCAGAGTGTCACCGTTCCAGTTATCACGACCATGCCTATATTGAGAACGAGTAAGAGCAGGCCGCCACTGGCCTTGGCAGGCGCTCGTGACAGTAATGTTATTCCCCCAGCAGCTGCGGCCGGGACGAGTGCGAGGGCCGCGACGACGCCGACGAGCGTGTCTTGCCGTTCCTTGTCGGTCGTTATCCCCGCTGCGATACCCGCCGCAGCAGCAGCAACGACGCTGTACCAGCCGGCCGTAATGCGTTCCTCAAGTAGTGGTTTGTCGATGAGGTTCTCTGCAGGTGGGAGAACGCCTGTGATGTTCAGAGTCACCGTCGTCACGATAGCCCCCGCAGTCGCAGCGAAAAGACCGACGAACGCGACCAAGGTCCCGAATCCGGCTCGATTCAACCGGTTTGCAGCAAGGCCAGCGGAAACGAGTTCCAACGGCGTCAATGCCGGGGCAATGACCATCGCGCCGATGAGGATTGGAATCGAGTTGGTGAGGAGAGCCACGCCAGCAAGCACTCCGGACATCGACATCAAAACAAGATACGACGTATCAAGGGTGACCTGTTCGTACTTGTTCTCGCACTTTTCGGTAAGCGGGGCTCTGGGAGACACATGAAGAACCACGGGCGTGTCGGTTGAAGCAATTGCGACTATGCGAGAGTGTTTAATAAGGGAACTCAGTCCGTAATATGCCACTTTTATGCGCCCTGTCTCCCCGCTATATCGGTCACGCTGCTTTTGACAGGGAAACGGTAGTCGAGAGCGCTTATGCAAGATGGAGGGCGCGTATCTCGCAGATGTATTCGCTCAGATTTGGTGCAATCGAGTTGGTCAATACAGACGAGTTATCGAACAACAGTTACCGGCACCGGTGAGTGGCGGAACACTTTCTGGGCAACGTTCCCCACGAACAACCGTTCCGCAGGCGATCCACCGTGACTACCGATCACAACAGTATCGAAATCAGCTGCTCGATTGATGATCGCTTTCGCTGGCTGCCCCCACGCAACGTCCGTGGCTATCTCTTTCTCGTGTGTGTGCGCTATCTCTTGCGCTCGGTCATGGACTTGTGATGCGCGCCCCTCCACTGCCTCCTCAAAATCGTCTTCGAGTGCCAGTCCGACCGCTTTTCCCATCATCGCTGAGGGTTCGCCGACGATATGTAAGACCGTGATGTCCGCATCTGGATGCGCCTCAAGCGCGTATTCCAGTGCGTGTTCAGCCATCTCGGAATCGTCCATCGGGACAAGAACGCGGGATATCATAGGAAAATTATGGCTGCCAAAATCATAAACCATTGGTCAGACGCTCATCACCCACCGCTTCAGCGGTGAAACCCGGTGTCAGCCAGCCCTGGTGTCAGAGCCTATAAATTGGAGCCTGACAATGTTGACGCAAGTACGATGGTGGCACTCCTGACCGTCGTCGGTATCCTTGTCGCCGTATTTGTTGGGTTCAACATTGGCGGATCATCCACGGGCGTGGCATTTGGCCCTGCAGTCGGCTCACGTCTGATTCGGAAGACAACTGCGGGGGCGTTGTTCGTTGGCTTTGGCTTTCTCGGGGCGTGGACTGTCGGTCGGAACGTCATCGCGACGATGAGCAGCAGTATCGTGCCGGCAGCCCAGTTCACGCCCATCGCCAGTATCGCCGTTCTGTTCTTCACCGGCGCATCGCTGTTGATATCGAATCTCTATGGCGTCCCAGCCTCGACTTCGATGACCGCTGTGGGTGCCATCGTCGGATTGGGCCTCGCATCCGGCACCCTCAATCAGGCGCTGATGTTCGTTATCGTCTCTGCCTGGATCGTCGCCCCGCTGATCTGTTTGGGTATCGGTGTCGTGGTCGGCCGCTATATTTACCCCTATCTCGACCGCTACATCGCGTTTACGACGTTCAATCTCCACTTCATCCAACTCGACCGATCAGGAGTGATTCCACGGCCGTTCATCAATCCGAACGCATCACTGCAGGATATCGTCGGGTCACTCGCGGTCATCATCATCGGCTGTTACATGGCGTTCTCGGCTGGGGCGTCGAACGCTGCGAACGCAGTTGCCCCTCTCGTCGGTTCGGGAGGTTCGCTGACGGTCAATCAGGGCGTCCTGCTCGCGGTGGGGGCCTTCGGCTTGGGCAGTTTCACAATCGCCCGTCGCACGCTCGAAACGGTTGGAGACGATATCACGGAGCTACCGATTCTCGCGTCACTGATCGTATCCGTGGTCGGTGGCACGGTTATCACCATTCTCTCGTCTTTCGGGATTCCAGCGAGTCTCGCCGTCAGTACGACATCGACGATCATTGGGCTCGGATGGGGTCGAGCAAGTCGGGCAGCGACTCTGGCGGAGTTGGCGACGCCATCGCCAGCCGGTCCGGAAGTAGAAGTCTCGACTGGCGCGTTAGTCACCTCACGCGCCGAGGATGCTCCTGCCAGCCCGACCATCGGGGATATTGCTCGAGAAGAGGAATCGCCCGAGAAGCCAGACGAAATCCCGGACATCCCGGATGTCGGCGCTGAGGGACCGGCGGATCTCGACGAGCGAAGTCTCTTCGACCCGGCGGCGGCCAAGCGTATCGTGACGATGTGGGTGTTGACACCATCGCTGGCGATTGTCGCTTCATACCCGGTGTTCGCGCTCCTGCTATGAGTGATACTTACTGACGTTTACAGTCGGCCGTTCTCAGAAGTGGGCAGTTAGGCCACTGGACCCGACGAGCTGTGTTTGGCAGCATATGACACCAACACACCGCAGCGCTGAGTCCCGTCTTACCCAGCCATGGTTACTCGGTCAGTCAATGAGAAACGCCTATTTTTGCCGTTTGTGACGGTAGATGAGCAGTTCTACTGACCGGTCGATTCATTCGGATCGGTGTGAAACCGACGGTGGCCAACTGCTAACTGTATCCTCTGAATCGGTCACACCGCTAATGACCTAATACATACATATTGGTAGCATCCGGGCGAGAAACTTCCGACCGCAATCGAGGAGCAGGGGCGAGTGCTTCCGACAGAGAGAATCTGCCTCTCGGACGTCGTCGAACGGGCTGGAGTGACTGGAATCACTCCTCGCGTTTGCCGTACGTTTCCTCACCCCAGCCGTAGTCGGACGTTTCGTCGTCCCGTTCGAGGTACTCTTCAAGTGTCTCCTGTACCGCTCGGCCGAGATCATCTAACTCACCGTCAATCATTGAAACCGTGCTCGAACCGAGCGACTCGGGCCCATCCGGTTCCCGATAGTCGGTCGGAACCGTCGGGGCGTCGAAACGAAGACGGTCTTCGGTCGGGTCCCAGTAGAAGTCGAACGCGTGGAACAGGCCAAGGTCGCTGACAGTTCGAACGTGCTCTTCATCGAAATTCGTGTACTCGGCCCACTCGTTGAAGCCCTCTTTCCACGCACCCTCCTGGAGCAGGTCTTCGATGTCTTCGCGGTAGAAGTCCTCTGACCCGAGCGTCTCTTCTTGCCACTCGAAGTCGCGCGGCATCCCTCGGTTCGAGAGGTCTGGTGGTGCCGGAACCTCGATATCGAGCGCCATACCAGTGGAACCACTGGTAGCACAATAAAGCCCAGAGCAGTTCCTAATGAGACGCCTCCATCCCGTTACAGGATAGAGGGCGCGTCTCGGTCACGGGTGGAACGTGACAGCAGTCATTGCCACGGTCGCCCCCGATCGTCGGTTTATATCCCAAGCCACTCGTCGTTTCGGACCTGATATCCGTTCGCCCGACAGAACTTCGCCGCCTCTCGGCGTACCGCCCGGGACGTCGGGAGTCTTTCGTTGTCGCCGATTCGCTCGACGATCCAGTCGCTGATGGCTTGGATCCCTTCATCGTCGTCATCGGCGTCGATCGCTTTGAGTTCCTGGAAGGTCTTCTCGTACGCTCTGCGCTGTGACCAACTGAAATCCGTATTCCGAAGCGTCGTGCTGGCTTCCACGACTCGTTTCATGGCCGCAGCAACTGTCGGCCGCTGTACTTGCACCCCGACGGCAGCTGGCGAGTCGAACGTCTCCTCGTCTGTCTCCGGGACTAGTTCCTCGATACTGTAGCTCCCCTCGACCGATTCGATCTCGCGATCGCCGATCGCCGTGACGAGCTCAGTCCCCGTCGCCGGGAACGTCAGTTCTTCGAGCTCTGCCTCGAAATCGGCGAGTTCCTCTGCGACGAACGGTGGCTCTCTTTCGTCGCCACGCTCCAGTTCTGTGGCAACCTCACGCTCTTGCTGGCGTCTCTCAGCGTCTTGTGCTTGCTTGTCTCGACCGCGCTTATCGTCTGCCATCCCTGGATTTTGGCTCGCCATCCGGATAGCTCTGTGGCCGATCTCTGGTACTCCGGAACGTGTCCGCCGGCCAGCAAAATCGAGTGTCTCGGTCATCGCCAGACAGGTCTGCTAGTGCACTGAACACCCGAGGAATCACTGGTGTTTGAGTGCTGAATCTACCCTCTCTCTCGCACGTCGTTCGTCCCAGAGACGATAGATATTGCCACCCGGCCTTCGCAATCAGTACGTGACTGAGCGAGTCAGCAAAGTGGGGGACACAGGCTCGGTACCGATGCCTCCCGGTCGCCCGGTAGAACTCCCCGAGACTCGATTGCTCGCGACCGGCAACGCCTCCCTGGCGAGCGCGGACCGTCCCTGGCTCGGCGCCGTCACGCCGGCAGTCGGTCGCTCGCCCGCCCGTCGGCGATGGCCTCACCGAGTGCTCCGGTCATCTGCTCGGCGGCGAAGCGCCGGTGGGCGCGCCCGATCTGGTCGCGGTGAGCGAGAGCCCCAAACCGCTGTGCAGTGACCCCACTGGTCTGGGACCTCGTCCGTGAGGGCAGCCCCGTCGACGGAGTGGGACTCGGCTGCCGCCCGATCGAACAGTCGGACGCCGGCCGAGGTGCGGATCACCTCCCACACCGCGGAAGGAGAGGGTGGTGGACTGTGGTGCCCACCAGTCGGAACTCGACACGGTGCAGCCAGCAGGTCGCGGCTGGAGCAGTGATCCCGCAGTGCGAGGCCTCACTGAGGGGCGACTATCGTTCGTCCCCGAACCCATCAGGCTCCCGCCGACTCCCAGTCGCACTCACCACAACCGGATTTCGCCCGCAAGGAGAGGCGTGCACACGGGTTTCCAGGCCTGTGGTGATCGGACGGGCCACCGACCAGAACGCACCACTGCAAGGCACAGCTCATCGTCACACACCCGCGAGAGTCGCTGTCGCGTCGCATCTGCATCCGACGACAGTCCCTCGTCGCCGGTCACCCGGGCCACCTGGAACAGGCCGCGCGAAAATCGCCAGACGGCACGGTTGTGTGGAACCGTCCGGCCGGTCGTGGTGTCTGTCCAGGCTGGCGCTCGCCGTTGGTCCCAGGGTTGCTGCAGCCTTCGCATCCACCCAGAGCGTTCCTCTCTCGGCCGGACTGTCACTGTGCTTCGACCGGCTGGGGCCCCTCCGTCGCTCAGCGCCCCCGCTCACCAACGTCCCGAAACCCGTGTGTCAGTGTGTTCTTGCGGCCGAAAACCGTTTCTGTGGAAATCACGAGTCGGCTGCAGATTCGCCTAGCTTCCCGCTCCGGCGTGTTCAGCAACGGACGGCTCCTGTGGACTTACGGCCCGTTTTCGAACGCGGTCGAGTCCAGAATCCGCCCAGATCACCGTTCACGCCGACGGGCAGTTTCCAAGAGAATCGTCCACAGATCCATTTCGAGGGGAGCCCACCGATTCGAGCGAGCGCCGCATCCGTGAAGGTGGAGCGTCAGGCAACGATTAGAGAGCGTAAACGGTCCGTAACATGGGGATTACCCAGTTGTCTCACAGTCGAGAGTCTGTGAGATGGGTCGAGCCCGCTTCAGGGGTCTCCACCTAGTCGTTTGATGGCGTGTTTGTCTCCGCCCATAGGGGTGGGCGCACGGAGTGCGCCCATGGTTCGACGATGAAACGGAACCACATGCAACAACTCCGGAACCGATCGGCTGCACAATGGTTGCAGATAGCGGGGATTTTCGAGTTGGGGGAAAAACGATGAACGGCCGCCGATGTCCAGAATGTGATCGTGTCTTCGATACTCGAAATGGCCTCGCGATACACCACTCCAAAAAACACGGAGAGGTACTTCCCAACCGCCAATGTCACAATTGCGAGGGCTATTTCCATTCAGAACACCAGAAAAAGTACTGTTCCGACGTCTGCCGTGAGGAAGCGGTCTCCTTCGCTGGGGCAAACAATCCGAATTACAACGGCGGACGTGAAACGACGACGTGCCAAATCTGTGATCAAGAGTTCGAATACTACCCGTCCGAAAAGCGTGGTCTGTACTGTCCGAGCTGTGTGGAAACAGAACAGTGGCGAACGCCACCCACAATAGAGGGGCAGGACCATCCCCGATGGTCAGGTGGGAAGCAGACAGTCACGTGTGTTGTTTGTGGTTCTGAGGATGAACGCTGGCCCAGTGAAATGAGTGACGTGATAGTCTGCAGTGAAGAGTGTCGAAAACAGTGGTTGTCGGAAGCCTTCACAGGCGAGGGACACCCGAACTGGAAAGGTGGTGGAAGCCCGTCGTACGGCAAAGGGTGGAACGAGATTCGGTCACAGGCGCTCGAACGGGACGGTTACCAATGCCGAGTCTGTGGGGTGACTCCCGATGAGCTCGATCGGAATCCGGATGTCCATCATATCATCCCCGTTCGGGTGTACGCCGAGTCTGAGAATCACTCGACTGAGGACGCACACCGGCTAGACAACGTTATTTCACTCTGTATTAGCTGTCATCGCAAAGCGGACCACGGAAAGATTCCACGGGGCCGACTGCGGGCGCTGATTCGTACATTCCCAGATGACCCTGATTAAAATTGCATTGTATGATTGGACCGATGGCGTCTATGGAGGGTTGTATTGTGCTACAAATGCAATACACCCCCACCAGCCTGAAATCAGACAGCATACACAAATCGAGACTCTAGATTGTGAGCGCCAAAATTCCGGCGTTATATCTCATCTAACAACGATATAGGAAACCGAAGAAAGTGTCAGTCCGGGTGCGAGAATCGAACCCGCGTCTCAGCCTCCACAAGGCTGAAGGATAACCACTACCCCAACCCGGACACGCGTTGGGTCTCTGCACTTCCACCTAATTCGTCTGCACCTGAAATACGTTACGACTCCCTCTGTGGGCGCGTCACCCCGTGACACACCAATTCCGAGACGCTTTTCCGGTGAGCAGTCGTACGTGACTGTACGCGTGGCCATCACGGACAAGATTTACGTCAAGAACCATCGGCAGATCGCCTCCCAGCTGGAGACGAACATTCCGAAGGGAGCGTTCTCCGGTGCGACGCTCGACCTCCTCTTTCAGGGCGAGAACCTCGCGAAACTCGACGAGACCACCCAGGACCGAGTGCTAGATTTCGCCGAGGATTTCATGGACTGCGACTGTCAGGCCAACCCGCACTGTGGTCACCCCGAAGAGAAGTTCATCGAGTACCTGCTCGAACTCCGCGAGCAGGGCCTCGGTCCGGACGCCATCGTCGACGTGATGGGCGACGATTACATGCTGTACGCCTATCCGGGCGACGTCCTCTCGTTTCTGGACGATTCGGTGCGCACGCTCGAAGCGGTCGAATCCCTGGCCGACGTGGACGGAAACGAGGAGATGGCGCGGCGAGCGCGCAATACGAAACAGAACCTAGTTAGATAGAGTCGTCGAAGCCACCGCCGATGCGGTAGGGCGAGTCTTCTTCGTCCTCGCCGCCGTCTAAGTCTTCGAGCTGGATGACTTCCTCGCCGTCTTCGTGCTCGTCGAGTTCCTGGCGGAGTTTCGTCACGTAGCGTTTGTGTTCTTCGAGCTGTTCACGCAGGTGTTCGGCTTCGAGTTCCAGCCGCTCGTGTTCGCGAACGAAGCTCTTGGGAACTTCGACCTTCGGCGGGAAACTCGTCTCGTCGCTCGTGCGCTCGTTGACCTCGTGTTCGGGGACGACCTCGACCTGGCCGTCGTGGGCAACGAGCAGATCCACGTAGTCGCGGAACACCGCAGAGAGCGAGAGATCCCGCTCCTCTGCGATCTCGCGGAGCGTCTCGAACTTCTCCTGGCTCACGCGAAAGGAGATCGTCTTGTTTTTGTTGCCCATCGTACTAGAAGTCGTCTCACTACACTCACTTAACGGTTTGTCAGACACACGCATATCAGATTCTGATATTTTCCGTCGCAATGGAAGTGACTCAGCTGGTCGAAAAGGTAAGATTAGTGCTCCAGTTATCTTTTCTGAGAATAGACCGGTTGTCGTGACGCTCAGTGGGAAGTGATAACGCTGGTTCCGGGGCCACGTGGTCAGTTGATCGGTGACAGCGCAGTCGCTGGCTGTACAGCGACAGAAAAACCGGAGCCGAGAGGAATTACGTCGACGCTTGCAGTTCGTCGTCGGCGGTGTCCAGGCTCTCGAGGGCTTCGACGACCGCCCGACGGTAGTTCTCGACGGGCAGGTCGTACTCCTCGCGGGCCATCTCGACGTACTCGTCGGTCGTCGCCTCCTCGCTCTCCTGGAACCGCTGGATGCGCTCGATCGTGCGCTCCGCCGTCTCGACGACCCAGCGGTCGCGGGTGGCCTCGTCGACCGTCGTGATCGATTCGGGCCGGACGGAGACGTTCACGTCACCCTCGTCGGTCTCGTAGGTTCGGGGCTTGCCGACCACCGCGACGTACGCCGGCGGTTCGAGTTCGCGCAGCATGCTCGCGGCGTCGGGCTGGTACTGTCCGGCGTACATGAAGAACGTGTCGCCGTTCGGGTCGACGACCCGACCCTGCCAGTACTCCGAGTCCTCGCCGACGTCTTCCGTCTCGGTGAGCGTCCCGACGATGAAGATGCGGTTAGCCCGCTCGCCCGTCGGGAGCAGGAGGTAGACGGGCGCGCGCTCGTCGTCGGACTCCTTGAACGTGTAACCGGCGTCGTTGAACTCGCGTGCGAACACGCGCCGGGCGACCTCGCGGGTTGGGACTGCTGCCATGTTAGATCGACCTCGCTTTGATGAGGGTTGCTTCGGCGTCGACTGCGCCGTCCAGTTCCTCGACCGAATCGGCCAGCACGTACCGCCTGAACGTCGGCCCGCTCACGCGGTAGTACTTCCCGAGGGTCTCCTTGCGCATCTGGTCGGCCACGACGGTCGTGTCCAGCGCGTCCATGGCCATCTCCTTGGCCTCTTCTAAGGTGATGCCCGTGAACTCCTCGGTGGCCTCCTTGTCGAAGATGACTTCGTGGACGTCGTCGCCGTCGTCGAGCACGCCCTTGATGCGGAGGTCGAACTCGCCTTCCGCTTCGCCGTGTTCCGAACAGCGCCCGTTCTGGAGCACGCGCGTGCAGTCCTCCTCGGGGCAACGCTTGATGAGGCCGCTCCCGCTCTGGATGTCGACCAGCGCGCCCTCGACGGTCGCGTCGTCGTCGCCGACCTCGATGTCCTCGTCGGACTCCTCGATGACGGTCGTCCGGTTGAGTTTGACCGAGAACCGGCCCTGGTACTCGTCGGTCACGACGTTACGCAGGTCGTAGACCTGCCCTTCTTCGAGGTCCTGGAGGTCGGATTTCGACCACTTCGTGAACTTGATCGTCCCGGTGGGATCGCCCAGCAGGCCGACCTGCGCGACGGCGTCGCTGTTGGCGTCCCAGAGTTCGACGACCTTCGCCGTGAGGTCGATCCACTCCTCTGGTGCGTCGACGTCGCTGATCTGTTTGCGCTCGTTCCCCCCACCACCGCTCGAGAGGTCCTCGCGCTCCATGCCCGCCTCGTCGAGGTACGTGCTCGTGACGCTCCGGCGCGCCTCGTCGAGGGGAACCTTGTATTCGTTGACCAGCGTGTCCAGTCGCTCCTGGACGGTCTCGACCGTGATGTCGAGCTGGTCGGAAAACTGCTCGTGTATCTCTTCCGCTTGGGTACGCAAATCTGTCATGCTCTCACTGCCTCCGCGTCGTTTTCAATGGGAGGCAATCGAGGGTTCGTCGCCATCCAGTATAAAGGCTCGGCCAGCAGAGTGGAAGTGGTGTGCTGACAGGTTGTGGCAGGCGCAGGTCACAGTTCCGCAGGACCGGTGTCGGCTGCGAGCGTCGCCGACATCTCACCGTCTTCGGACTCCCAGACGACGCTGAAGTCGTAGTCGGATTCGGCGCCGATCGTGACGTGATCACCGGCGACCACGGCCGGTCCGTCGTCGATCTCACCGGACGCACTCCCCTGCCACTCGCCGGGCCCAGTCATGTCGACGTCCGGAATCGGTGCGAAGCCCTCTCCCCTGATGGAGAGTTCGTCGCGTCGGATGGTGTCACCGCCGTCGTGGGTGATCGTCACCGTTCCGACGTTGGTTTCGCCCCCCTCGTACTCGAAGGTGAACTTCGCCATCGGCGTCTCGCGTCGCCGGGGAGCTGGCGAGGCGAGTTCGCTCGCGAGGTCGGCCAGTTCGTCCGTCGAGTTCTCGTACGTGACGACGACGTCCGCCCCGTTCTGGGTGATGGAACTGTCCTCCAGGACGGTCGCGACGGCGTCCGTGCTCGCCTCGGTCGCGGTGAAATCGAGCACCGCCTCTAGCATCTCGACGAGATTCGCCGCCGTGTCGTCGTCGTCGGCCGCGAACGTCGCCTCGATGCCGCGCTCGTCACCGTCCCGGTAGACGGCCCCCGAGACGGTCGAGACCTCGTTGAGCGGTTCCAGTTGGATCGTCTCGGCGTCGGTGCGCTGGTTGAGTGCCTCCGGCACGTACGCCAGCGGAACGTCGGCGACGAATCTAACGGGTGCCGAGCGAGTGGTCGAGAACGCGTCCGCGAGGGTCCCGTCGAGCGCTTCGGCCTCGCCGATCTGGGCCTCGATAGCGTTCTTGACTGCCCCCTCGGCGCCGACGACGTACCGGCCCGCCTCGGCGTCGAGCACGCCGACCCAGATGCTCAGTCGATACTGGGTGTCCGGCCGATAGATGGGTTGTCCGTAGTGTTCGTCCTCATCGTACGACCACGTACTGACTGCTGCGAGACCGTCGACGACGTCCTCCGCGTCGGCGTCGATCGTCACGAGCGAGCCGAACCCGCGCAGGTTGTAAAACCCGTAGAGGCCGTTCCACCTGAGAAACGGCGTCACGCTGGACACCGTCGAAGGGTCGACTCCCGTCTCCTCCTCGAAGCGCCCCAGCAGGTCCTCGACAGTCCTGGGTTCGTCCGTCCCGTCACGTGCCTGGACCTCCAGCCACGCGTTCACCACCGACCGCAGTCCCGAGTCGTTCCGGAGCGCGTCGGTGTCCGCCTGCACGGCCACGTCGACGTCGTCGGGCACTGGGCCAAGCTGCCCGGAGCTACCCACCACGGAGTCCACGATGTCCGAACAGCCAGCCAGACTGGTCAGGCCGGCCATCCCTGCGATGGCAGTCCCTGACCGCAGTACGTCACGCCGCGAACGATGAGCGTCCATGTGTACTCACACACATATCAGCCCATAATTGTTATTGTGTCGATATATCCTCGTCCGGCTCAGGCGTCGGGGCCTTCCCAGGCTGCGAGCGTCGCGGCCGTCTCACCGTCGGTCGACCGGTAGATGACTCGTATCTCACCGGCCGCCTTGATACCGACCGTCACCGCGTCCCCCGGAGCGACTGCCGGCTGACCGTCCTGCGTACTGCTCGTCGACCCGGCCCACCGTCCGCTGTCAGTCATGTCCACCGACGGGACTGCCGCGAAGCCCTCGCCACGGACGAACAGTTCCGACTGTGTGATGATGTCGCCGCCCTCGTGCACGATACTCAGCGTGCCGCGGTCCCCTTTGGTCTCCTCGTACTCGAAGGTGAAAGACGCCTGGGGGACCGACGCGATCCCGTCATCGTGCCCGGTCGACCCCATCGCTTCCTCGACCAGATCGACCAGGTCCGCGATCGACGCCCCGTAGGAGACGCGGACGGTCGTTCCGTCCTGTGTCACCTCGGCGGCAGCCAGCGCGTCGCCGATCGCATCGTTCGTTTCCGTATTTCTCGCGAGCGTGAACAGGCCGTCGAGCATCGCCGCCACGTCGTCGGCTGCCGCCGCGTCGTCGGCGACCAACGTCGTCTCGATGCCGCGGTTGTCGCCGTTCCGGTACACTGCGCCGACGACCACGTCGATCTCGTCCAGGATGGTCAGGTCGTGCTGCTCGTCCGGCCCGACGGTGTTGGGCAGGTGGTCGGTCGGGACCGTCCCGACGAACCTGACTGGTCCCGTCCGCGCGGTCTCGTAGGCCGCTCTGAGGCCCTCGTCCATCGGGTCTTCGTCCCCGTGCTGGACGTCGATCCCGGCTTTGACGGCGTCTTCCGAGCCCATCACGAACTCGCCGTCACCGACGACGCCGACCCAGTAAGAGCGTTCGTACTCCGGTTCGTAGAGCGGCTGCCCCGCGTACTCGTCTCGGTCGTACCCGGTGTTCGACTGCTCGATCGACGCGACGAGGGCGTCCGCGGTCCAGTCGGCCCTGAACAGCCACCCGTTGAACGCCGGGTCGATCGTCTCGTAGCTGGCGCCCGAACTCCACGCCCAGAACGGCGTGACCGACCGGACGCCGTCGGGGTCGAGGCCAGTGTCCGTCTCGAACCGCGTCAGCAGTTCCGCGTAGTCTTCGGGGCCAGTGTACCAGCTGTTTTTCGCCTGCGTCTCGAGCATCGCGTCGACGACCCGTTCGGTCCCGCGGTCGTCGAGCACCGTCTCGGCGTCGGCGTGAACGGCGGCGTCGGCCCGGTTCGGGACGCGCCGAAGGGCCGTGTCGAAGTCGTCGCTCTCGTCCGACTCGGTGGGAACGGGCGTGTCGATCTGATCGTTCTCGGCGTCGTGCAGTCCCGTACAGCCCGCGAGACTGCCGAGCGTCGCGAGACCCGACAGGGCGATACCGGTCCGCAAGACGTCACGTCTGGAGGGCTTCTCAGAAGCCATGTGCTGTTGACTGTGGTACAGATTCTTAGTTTTTCATATCGTTCGACCGAGACGACCGTCGATCCCGTCGGCGACGGACCTTTGTGGGGGTAGTGCCACCAGGACCACATGGACGAGGGGCGCATCCGTCGCTTCCTGGAGACCACGTTCCGGTCCGCCAGCCAGCAGATCGACGACGCCAGGCGGGCCTACAGCGACGCCAAACGGAGCGCGCTCGCCGACCTCCCCCAGGACGAGGCGGGGCGCGCGAAGATCGTCTGCCGACGGCACGCCGAGCGCCGGGCCGTCTCGCTCGACGAACAGGCCCGGCCCGCGTGTTTCGATCCCGACCACCAGGACTGTCGGGGCTGCGTCGAGGACGTCCGCGAGGGCGTCGTCGAAACCTGGTAGGCTTTTCCTGCCGGCGGTCGACTGATCGGTATGGACCGCCCGCTCGTCGCGGTCGTGCTCGCTGGCGGGACGGGGACCCGGCTCTATCCCGCCAGCCGCAGCGACAGGCCGAAGCAGTTCCTCGATTTCGGCGGCGACCAGTCGCTGCTCGCCGACACCGTCGCCCGCGCCGCGTTCGCCGACGAGGTGTACGTCCTCACCAGGCCGGCCTTCGCCGACGACGTCCGCGAGCACGCGCCCAGCGCCGGCGTCCTCACCGAGCCAGAACCCAAAGACACCGGGCCGGCGCTGGTCTACGCGGCCCACCGCATCCGCGAGCAGGTCGGCGACTGCGTTCTCTGTTGTCTCCCGAGCGACCACCACGTCAGCGGCGCGTTCGCGACGACGATGGAGACGGCGGCGGCCGCCGCAGTGGAAACGGGGGGGCTCGTCACCGTGGGCGTGGAGCCGACCCGAGCTGCGACGGGCTACGGCTACGTGAACCCCGGTGAGCGTCGCAACGGCTACTTCACGGTCGACCAGTTCGTCGAGAAGCCCGATTCAGCGACTGCCGAGAACTACGTCGAGGAGGGGTTCTACTGGAACGCCGGCATCTTCGCCTGGACGCCCAACGCGTTGCTGTCGGCCGCCCGGCAGACCCCGCTCGAACCGCTCGTCGACGCCCTCGACGCCGGCCGCCCCGAACAGGGCTTCGACGCCGTCGACCCCGTCAGCATCGACTACGCCGTTCTCGAACGGACCGGTCGCGCGTATCTCGTCCCTGCCCAGTTCGAGTGGGACGATCTCGGCTCGTGGGACGCGTTCGAGCGCGTCCTCGACGCCGACCCGGAGGGCAACGTCGTCGTCGGCGACGGCCTGCTCGCGGACAGCGAGGACTGCGTCGTCGCCACCGACGGCCACGTGAGCGCCGTCGGCGTCTCGGACCTCGTGATCGCCAGCTACGGCGATCGCACGCTCGTCGTGCCGAAAGCCGACGCCCAGCGCGTCCGCGACGTCGTCGCCCGCTTACGAGACGACGACCGCTTCTAGCTCCGCAGGCTCCCGCCGTCGACCGGGAGCGCCGCGCCGTTGACGTAACTCGCCGCGTCGCTGGAGAGCCACGCGACCGCCTCGCCGAGTTCCTGCGGATCGCCCACGCGCTCCAGCGGCACGCCCTCGGACCAGTCGTCGCGTCCCTCGTCGTAGCTGTCGAACTCGCCGCGTTCGACGGACTGCTCGATGAGTTCCTCGATGCGACTCGTCTCGTGTGCCCCCGGCAGGACCGCGTTGACGCGCACGTCCGGCGCGAACTCCCGCGCCTGGGTCTTCATCAGCCCGATGACCGCCCGCCGGACGGAGTTCGACAGCACCAGGCCGTCGATGACCTCCTGCACCGAGCGCGAGGTGATGTTGACGATCGTGCCACCGTCGCCCGCTTCGAGGTGGGGATACGCCGCCCGCGTCGCGCGGACCACGCTCATCACCAGCAGGTCGTAGGCGTCCTGCCAGTCCTCGTCGTCCATGTCCAGGAACGGGCCGCTCGGCGGCCCACCGGCGCTCGTCACGAGGTGGTCCAGCCCGCCGAACTCGGCGACGGTCTCGTCGACGAACCCCTCCAGGTCGGCCTTGTCGGTGATGTCGGCCTGCACCGCGAGCACGGCGCCGTCCCCGGCGTCCTGTAACTGTTCGCGCGCATCCGCGAGACGCTCCTCGTCGCGCCCGCAGATCGCCACGTCGGCCCCGTCGCGGGCGAACGCCTCGGCGCTCGCGAAGCCGAGGCCGCTGCTCGCTGCCGTACACAGTACTGCGTTCCCGTCGAGTCCCAGGTCCATGCGCGAGCCGACGGCTGCCGTCCCCTAAATCTCTGCGCGTTCACGGCGGACGAGACGAGCGCGAGTTCACTCGGGTCGCGTCTGGCGCCGCACCCGGACCTCGCCGTCGCTCGTGACCCCGAGGAACAGCTCCTGTTCGACGTTGCGGCCGGTGATCGCGTTGCCGGCCGCGTCGCTCACGAGTTTCATCAGGTCGGGCGCCGTGTAACTCACCTTCACGCCCGCCTCGTCGCACCGGTCGAACACCATCGCCGGCACGTCGTACAGGTCCGTCCCCGGTTCGACGACGATCCGAACCGGCGCGTGCAGCGCTTCGGAGAACGCGACCGTCTCGCGCGCCTTCTCGACGTTCTGACGCGCGCTCGCCTCGACGCTGGAGACGTTCGCCCGTGACGTTCCCAGTCGGTCGGCGATGTCGGCCTGCGCCATCCCGCGCTCGCGGAGCGCCAGCACCTCCGCCTGTCGCCTGGTCAGGACGTTCGTCTCCTCGTCGAATCCCGCCCGGTCGAGAATGTCCTCGACGTCGATGTCCTCAGTCATTCGTGTCAGTGGACGCGTGTCGCGCCCGCTCGTCGTCGAGTTCGACCGCCCGTGCGAAAAAGCCACCGTCTGTCACCTGTGAGCCGCGAAACGGAAACTGTCCACCCCGGTCGTCCGCTCGCCAGTCCTGCCGGTACGTCGGCCCGTCTCGGGCCGTCACGACCCTCAGCCGCCCCAGAAGTTGTCTCGACTTCCGAGCCGCGGGTCCTCTTTCTTGGTCGGCCCCTCGTCCTCGTCGTCGGATTCGGCGTCCGCCTCCGCAGCGTCGCCCTCGTCGTCCTCGGCGTCTTCGGCTTCGTCCTCGTCCATCGGCAGCCGTTCGACCTCCTCGGCCTTCGCGTGGTTCGAGTGGACGCGCGTGATCTTCACACGCGACCGCGCCTCGGGCAGCACACCGTCGACCATCACGATGAAGCCGTCCTCGGTGCGACCGACGCCGGCACCGCTCTCGTGGATGTCTTCGACAGTGACGACGACTTCCTGCCCCTGCTGGACAGGCTGTTCTTTGAGATCGCGGATCGGCTGGTTGTAGTGCTGACACCACTCGGCCCCGCCGCGGTCGCCGTAGTGCTGACAGCCCATGCCCTGGATCCGCTCGGAGAAACTGGGGCACTCGTCCGCGAGTGGACAGTCCGGCATGCACCGTGGTACTCAGAGCGCGAAGTAAACGCTTACGAACCACCTTTTTCTCGTCGGGGGTGTCCTCGCGCCACCGGCGCTGCGGGCACCCCCGCGACAAAAACGTGGGCGAAAAACGTCGGACGCTCACTTCGTTCGCGTCCGGGGAACCGCCTCGCGCACAGCGCTCGGCGGATGCTCGCTTGTTCCCGCTGTCGCTCTACGGCTGCACCGTACAGCAACTTATTCCGCCAGGAACTCCCGAATCGGCTCGATCTGCGCGTCGGTGTTCAGCGACGGTGCGTGTCCGCAGTCGACTTCGACGGTCTGGGCGTCGGGTTGCGTTTCCTGCATCCGCTCGAACGGGTCCTGCGGGAGGATCTCGGACTCTTTCCCTCGAAGGATACAGAGGTGCTGATCGAGGCTCTCCCAGACGTCCCACGGGGCCGGAGCGTCGTCGTCGGATTCGCTCTCGACGAGAATCGCCGGGTCGTACGCCGGGGCGATCCCGCCGTTGCCCGTGCGTCGCGCCGAGGTGACGGTGAACCGTCGCCACTCTTCGTCGCTCATCGGACTGAAGCGGCCCTGGTAGAGGTCCTTGTAGTACGCCTCCAGTTCCGTGATGCGCTCGAACGTCGGCGGGTCCGGGACGTACTCCATGATGCGGCCGAGGGCTTCGGGCGCGGCGTCGGTCTCGGGATTCGGCGGCATGTCGTTGACGACGAGGTGACTGATGCGGTCGGACAGCGGCCCGGCGGCGACCGCCATCCCGAGTCCGGCCCCCATCGACGTGCCGACGTATCGGAGCGAATCGAGTTCGAGCCGATCGCACAGCCCAACGAGCGCGTCGACCATCGCCGCGTCAGCGTAGCGCTCGGCCGGGTCGGCGGCCCACTGACTCAGTCCCCGGCCGGGCATATCGGGACAGATGACGTGATACTCGTCTTCGAGGGCTGCCGCCAGCGGGTCGAAGTCCCGGCCCACGCGGGAGAGTCCGTGGACGCAGAGGACGGGCGGGTTCGCTGGGTCGCCCCAGGCCGAGTAGTGAAGTTCGAAGTCGTCGACGGTGGTAAACTGGTCGCTCCGCGGCATGGCCGTCGGTTCACCGGGCACCCCCAAAAGTCTCGGTGCGCAGTCGCCCGTGAGAGAATCATCATCACAGCGCCGGCAGACCACGACCGTTTAGTACGGGTAGTCGCCTGTATTCGACACCATGGGATTTGGCAGCTACGACGAGTCCGAGCAGAAGGACCAGAACGTCGAGACCGACGACGAGGACGCAGTCAACGTCCACCAGAACGACAACGACGGCGAGGTCACCTTCGAGACCGAGAAGTCCACCGACGAGCTGGTCGACCAGCTCCAGCACATGAAAAGCCAGGACGACGACGACTAAGTCCCTCTTTCAGCGCGCTTTTTCTCGACGCCTGATTCTCAGCAGCAACGCCTGTTGCAGGGAGCACGCGAACCCTCGTCACTGCAGGCGACCGGCGTTCGCTCAACGACCTACCCGTCGTACGTCGGATACTGCCGCGAGCACCTTTTTCTTCCTCGGGTCGCCTCGCTCCGCTCGGCCACCGCTCGTCGAAAAATCTGCACCAAAAATCGCTCTCCTTTCCTCCGGGCTTCGCCCGCTCGTCTTTCCGAGACACTCCTTTCAGTCGTGTCTCGTACCGGTCGCTCGCGTCACGCAACCGGCGTTCGCTCGACGACCTGCCCGTCATACGTCGGATACTGCTCGACGATCTCGCCCTCGTCGAGGTCACCTTCGTCGATCATCTCCTCTAAGAGCCACCACGCGACCTCGACGTGGTCGGATTTGACCGTGTAGAACTCCTCGGGCACGCCCAGGTCCTCGAAGGTCCCGGCGTCGACCCACGTCTTCCCGTAGACGAGCGTCCCGTCGTCGGTCACCTCGTCGAACGGCCGGCGAATCGTGCGGGCCATCCGCTTGAGGCGCCGGCGGTGCTGGGCGGCGTCTTTGAACACGGACGTACAGAAGTACACCCGCTCGTGGTCGCCCATCACGTCCAGAATCTCCTCGCGGGTCCCCTCGACGGCGCTCATGTGGCCCTCCTTGAGCTCGAAGCCTTCCTCCTGCATCCGGCGGTAGTTCCCCTGGCTCATCTCGAACTCGTTGACGTTACAGAACTCCGCCGCCCCCTCGTCCAGAAAGTCCAGGAACTCCTCTTCGGGTCGGATTCCCGGAATCTCGAACGCCGGGGTCAGCCCCTCCTCGCGCGCGACGTAGAGGATGTCTTCCCACTCGGTGCCGTGGAGGTCGCCCCACTGCTCGAACGGCGGGTGGAAGCGGATCTCGTCCAGGCCGGCTTCGGAGAGACGGCGCATGTTCTCCCGGCCGCCGGTGATCCCGGTGTAGAGGTGCGTGTGGAAGTCCTCGCCGAACTCCTCTTTGAGCAAGGAGAGATAGCGCGTGGTGCGAGCCATCGCCTCCTGGGGTTCGCCGCCGGTGACGGAGGCCCCGAGTGCGTCCATGCGCTTTGCTTCCTCGATGACGTCCTGGTCGTCCTCGACGAGTCGTTCGTTTGCGTACACGTCCGTGACGTTCTTGCGGTTCTCGCCGAGCGGACAGTAGAAACAGTCGCGCTGGTCACAGTAGCCGTAGACAAAGAGAACCATCTTGCCCCCCTTGGCACACTGTTCGCAGCCCTTCGAGTGCATCAGTACCTCTCTTTTCCGGTCGAGCGGCAAAAAGCGTGCGACTTGGGACGCAGTCGTCGCCGTCGCTGTCGGGTTCGGGCGTCTGAAACGGAAAGGGGATGAAGGATGGTGAAACGGCGGGAGGGAACGGGAGCGCGTGGTCTCGCCTACTTGTGCTGGGCGATGAGCTGGGCCAGCGACTCCTTGTCCCGGACGCCGACGACCTGCTCGACGGCCTCGCCGTCGGCGAACAGGATCATGGTCGGCACGCCCTGGACCTGGAACTGGCTCGCCAGCATCTGGTTCTGGTCGACGTCGACCTTCGCGATCGCCGCGTCGGTCTCGGCGGCGAGCGCCTCGACGGTCGGTTCGAGCATCTTGCAGGGACCACACCAGTCGGCGTAGAAGTCTACGAAGACCTGATCGTAGTCCGAGAGGAGTTCCTCGAAGTGGTCCGCACCGTCGACGTGAATCGGCTCGTCGGGCGCAGCCCCACTGCCGCCGTCTGCCTGTTCGCGCAGTTCCTCTGCCTTTTGCTCGCGGATCTCGTCCAGATCGTCGGCTTCTGACATCTCATTCCCACCTATGGGCCGGAGCGTTAAGTAGTTTTTCGTTACCTCCACAATACCGCACCATTCCGTAGACGCGAGGGATCAGCGAGTCGAGTCAAGTCGGCCGAATCTCCCCAACAATATTGCCGACGGACGTGTGTTTGCCCCCGGTATTGCCCGAGAGTGGCAATATAGATTCGATGGTGGGGAGCGCAGTCAGGACGGCGTCGCAGCGACGACGACGAACGAGCCGTTCCCCCAGCCGGATTCGACGCGGTCGGTGCCGTCCAGTTCAGTCGGGTCTGTAAACAGCGTCTGGGCGAACGTGAGGTCACCGAACCCGGCAGCAAGGAGCGCGTCGCGGAGTTCCCCGACGCCGAGGAACGTCGCGTCCCGGTAGAAGGGGTTCGACGACTGTTTTTCCTGGTACTGTTCGCCGAGCCGGCTGTCGCGGTCGACGAAGCCGATGACGAGCCGGCCGTCCGGTCGAAGGACGCGCCGGGCCTCCGCGAGCGCAGCGTCGAGATCGTCGACGAAGCAGACCGTCGTCACCAAGAGCGCGACCGCCACGCTGTCGGCTCGGAGCGGCAGCGCCTCCGCGACCCCGCGCACCGGGACGATGCCGCGGTCGCGCGCCCGTGCGAGCATCGCTGGCGAGGGATCGACACCGAGGTCGACGTCGAGCGGTGCGGCGAACTGCCCGCTCCCGACCCCGATTTCGACGGCGCTGACAGACTCGTCTCCCGGCAGCAGCGACCGGACGGCGGCCAGTTCCGACTCGAAGGCCGCCCGATGGGATTCGAACCAGCGGTCGTAGCGGTCAGTGTGGCGCTCGAAGGGATCGATCGTGGGCATGGGTCAGAGAGTCGCTTCGGTCAACGTCGCGCGCGTGCGATGATGTTAGAGCTTGCCGTCGAGGACTTTCGCGGCGGTGAGGACCGGGTCCCAGACGGGGCTGAAGGGCGGCGCGTACGCCAGGTCGAGATACGAGAGCTGCTCGACGGTCATCTCGGCGTGGAGCGCGGTCGCGACGGTGTCGATACGTTTGGCGACGCCCTCGCGGCCGACCATGCTCGCCCCGAGAACGCGCTCGCTCTCGCGGTCGGCGACCAGTGTGATCTGGACCTCCTCGCCGCCCGGGTAGTAGTGGGCCCGCGACTGGGCCGTGATCGTCACCGAGACGGGGTCGAACCCGGCTTCCTCCGCCTGGTCCTCGTCGATGACGCCCGTGCGGGCGACTTCGAGGTCGAACGCCTTCACCGCGGCCGTCCCGGCGATCTCGCCGACCGGCGTCGGGTCGCCCGCGAGCGTCATCCCGATGGCGCGGCCGGCGCGGTTGGCCGTCAGCGCGAGCGGCACGTGGTCCGGTTCGCCCGTGACGACGTGCGTTGCTTCCGCGTTGTCGCCGGCCGCGTAGACGTGCTCGTCGTTCGTCCGCCCGTACTCGTCGGTCGCGATGGCGCCCGTGGGACCGAGTTCGATGCCCGCATCCGCAGCGAGTTCGGCGTAGGTCGCGACGCCGACGCCGACCAGCGCCAGGTCGACCGGCACGTCCTCGTCGCCGGCCGCGATGCGCTCGACGCGGTCGTCCCCGTGCATCCCGTCGACTGAGGTGTCGAGGTGCAGGGTGACGCCCTGGTCGCGGAGGTGGTCTTCGACGGTCGCCGCGGCCTCGGCGCCGAACGGCTGGAGGGTGTGAGGCAGCATCTCGAACATGTGGACGTCCAGGCCGTGATGCGCGAACGCCTCGGCCATCTCGACGCCGACGTAGCCCCCGCCGATGATCCCGACGGCGTCGGGGTCCTCGGCTTCGGCGTACTCGCTGGCGGCCTCCCCGTAGTCCACCGTGGGCGTCTCCAGGCCGAGGTACTGGCGGACGTCAGCTGCTTCCCCCATATTGTGGAGGGTGAACACGCCCTCGAGGTCCATCCCGTCCAGGGGCGGTTCGACCGCGCGTGCACCGGTCGCGACGAGCAGGTCGCTGTAGGCCTGCTCGAACTCCCCGTCCGGGCCCTCGACCGTGATCGTCATGGCGTCCCGGTCGATCGCCGTCACTTCGTGGTTGGTCCGGAGGTCGATCCCCCGCTCCTCGATGAACGACTCGGGCGTCACCGACACCAGGTCCGCCAGCGTCTCGACCTCGCCTTTGACGTAGTACGGCAGGCCACAGGCGCCGTACGAGACCCAGTCACCTTTCTCGAAGACGACGACCTCACGGTCCGGCGCGTCCCGCTTGAACTTGCTCGCGGCACTCATCCCCGCTGCGTCGCCACCGACGACTACTACCGGTTCGCTCATATCCGCTCGTTCGGCCGGAACCCTAATAAAGTATTGCCCGCAGGAAACAATTCTACCAAGGGCACGTGCGATCCCACAGCAGCGCACAGCGACCCAAGACCGCACACTGACCGAACAAACACCGCGATCAAATCGCGCTCAGAACGGTCCATCGAAGGAGAATCGAGTCGGGAACTCGACATCCCCAGAAATGCTTTTGTGTATGCGATGCAATACTACAACTGTGGAAGCGAGTCGTTCGCACCCCTGACTCCGAACGGACGATCTCGGCGGCCGATCGGTCACGCGCCGTGTGCGACACGACGGCGTCGCCGACCGCCACTGTGGCATCGACGGCTACCCACCGCGGAAACCACGAACACCATGGCATCCAACTATCAGGACGCAGTCGAGGCACAGCGTCGCCGAAAAGACGAGTTCTTCGCGGACGCGCACCGTTCGCCGCTCCCGCCGGCCGAACAGGAGGCCTTCGAGGGGCTGAACTACTATCCCGTCGATCCCGCCTACCGGTACGAACTTTCCCTCGACGAGTACGACGACAAGGCGGTCGTCACCGTCGGGACGAGTACCGAAGGCGAACGGGAGTACCTCGCGTGGGGCGAGTTCACGTTCGAGGTGAACGGCGAGCAGGTGACGCTGGTCGCCTACAAGGCCGACCCCGACGACGACCGGCTCTGGGTCCCGTTCCGTGACGCGACCAGCGGCGAAGAGACCTACGGAGCAGGTCGGTACATCGATCTGGAGGTCGACGAACACCGGACCGACGACGGGACGTGGATTCTGGATTTCAATCAGGCGTACAATCCAACGTGCGCGTACGCAGACCAGTACGAGTGTCCGCTCCCGCCGACCGAGAACTGGCTCACGGTCCCCATCGAAGCCGGCGAGAAAGACTACGAGAAACACCACTGACGTCGCCGCGGCGGCCAGCGCGGTCGTCCGGCCGGTCTGCCACCCGGGACTGACGCCACCTCCCCAAAAGCAGATAAGCCACAGCGGTGAACCATTCGGTAATGCTGCTGGTCCTGTGTGTGGACCTGGACGACGACCTCGGCCGGAAAACCGGGCTGGAGACGCCGGTCATCGGCAGGGACGCCGTCGAGGACGCCGCCGTCGCGCTCGCGACCGCCGATCCCGAGGACAGCGACGTCAACGTCCTGTTCGAGGGAATCCACCTCCACGACGACCTCCCGGACGAAGAGATCGAGGTCGCGGCCGTGACCGGCCTGGACGGAAGCGACGTCGCCGCCAATCGGAAGGTCGGCGAGGAGGTCGACACCGTGCTGGCCAGGATCTCCGCCAGCAAGGACGTCCGCGCCATCGTCGTCACCGACGGCGCACAGGACGAGTCCGTCCTCCCCGTCATCCGCTCGCGCGTCACCATCGACAGCGTCCGCCGCGTCGTCGTCCGACAGGCCCAGGACTTGGAATCGATGTACTACACCATCAAGCAGGTGCTCGACGACCCCGAAACGCGGGGCACCATCCTCGTCCCCCTCGGGATTCTCCTGTTGATCTACCCGCTGGCGATCATCGCCGATCAGCTGGGTTTGCCCGGCGCCGTCTTCGGGTTTACGTCCGGTTTACTGGGACTGTACGTCCTCGGCCGCGGCCTCGGCGTCGAGCGCCTGCTCGACGCGGCCGTCGATCACGCACGGTCGATCCTCTACGCCGGCCGAGTGACGCTCATCACGTACGTGGTCGCGGCCGCCCTGCTGGTCATCGGCGGCGTCGAGGGCGTCCAGACGCTCGATCAGCTCCAGGCCAGTCGCGGCTCGCTCACTGCCCTGGAAGTGCTCGCTGCGCTCCTCTACGGTGCCATCCGCTGGTTCGCCGCCGCGGGGATCACGTCCAGCCTCGGCCGCGTCACCGACGAGTACTTAGACGAGGCGTTCGAGTGGCGCTACCTGAACGCGCCGTTCTACGTGCTCGCCATCGCCGCCGTCCTCCACGGCGTGAGCTTCTACTTCCTCGGCTACGGCTCGCTGTCGTACCTGGCCGCAGCCCTCACTGGCGGGACCATCCTCGGCCTGTTCAGCACGCTCGCCTTCGCAGTCGCCGAGTCCCGCTTCCCCAACAAAGCCTCGGCCTAACCAACGGTTACCGCCCGCGAACTGCAGTCAGGAGGTCATCGTTCGCGCACGACAACGAACTCAGCTAGATCCTGGAGGTACGCCAGCGCCTGCGAGTCGGGCGCGTCGACCGCCGAGATGGACGCCAGCGCGTCGTCGGAGAGGTCCCGCGCTCGCTGGTTGGCCTCCGCCGGCGTGATGTCGGTCACCTGCACGAGCGAGGGACGGTCCATCGTCTCGTCGTGCCCGGTCGGCTTTCCCAGGTCGTCCTCGTCGGCCGTCGCGTCGAGCACGTCGTCGCGCATCTGGAACGCGATCCCGACGCGCTCTGCGTACTGCCCGAACGCCTCGACGGTGTAGGCGTCGGCGTCCGCCGCGATCGCACCAAGTTCGGCCGCCGCCCGGAACAGCGCGCCGGTCTTGCGCCGCGCCAGTTCCATGTACTCGTCTTCGGTTTCGGGCTGGGCGACCAGTTCCGTCGCTTCGCCCTCGCCGAGTTCGACCATCGCCTCCGACACCGCCTGCATCGCCCGCTCGTCCGAGGAAAAGAGGGCGAACGCCTCCCCGAGCAGTCCGTCCGAAGCGATGATCGCGGGCCCGAAGCCGAACTCCGCCCACGCGCTCGGGACGCCGCGGCGGACGTCCGAGTCGTCGATGATGTCGTCGATGACCAGCGAGGCGTTGTGGACGAGTTCGATCCCGACGGCGTAGTCCACCGCGTCGGCGGGCTCGCCCCCGAGCGCCTCGCAGACGAGCACTGTCACTGTCGGCCGTACGCGCTTCCCGCCCGAGAGCGTGACGTGACGCACCTCGTCGGCCAACTCCGACGGTTCGACGCCGTCGAGAACCTCCTCCAGACGATCCTCGACGCGCGCCCGTCGGCTCTCAAGATACTCCATTACCCGACCCTCAGGAGTGGGGAGGCTTCAACCCCACGGAACCCACCTTTTTACTCCTCGGGTGTCCTCGCGAGCCTGCGGCTCGCTGTGGGCACCCTCGTCGCAAAAATCTGGACCAAAAAAGCCGGACGCTCGTTGCACTCGCGGCCGGTGAACCGCGGCGCGATGCGCCGCGGATGCTCGACAACAAGTCCGTCTTTGTCCCCGGTACCGCTACTCTACCGCAGTTGCGAGGGACACTACCAGTTCAGGATTAGAGAGAAGTGACTCACCGACCCGCGAAAAACGAAAGAAGACGAGCCGAGTTTAGACGTCGGGGACCTCGCCGCCGAACTCCTCGGATGCCACCTTTTTCCGCTCGGGTGTGCTCTGCACACCACTCGCGCAAAAATCTGGACCAAAAAACGCCGCTCACTTCGTTCGCGGCGAAACCTATACGTCCGGCACGTCGCCGCCGAACTCCTCGATGAGCGCGGGCACAACCTCGAAGAGGTCGTCTTCGATGCCGTAGTCGGCGAGGTCGTAGATCGGCGCGTTCGGGTCCGTGTTGATCGCGACGATCGTGTCAGCGCCCTTCATGCCAGCGACGTGCTGGACGGCGCCGGAGATCCCGATCGCGATGTAGACGTCAGGGGTGACGACCTTCCCGGACTGACCGACCTGGCGGTTCGCCGGCAGCCAGCCGTTGTCCACGATCGGCCGCGACGAGGAGAGCGTCGCGTCGGTCGCCTCGACGAGCGCCTCGATCAGCGGCAGGTTCTCCTCTTCTTCGATCCCGCGACCGATGGAGATCAGGAACTCTGCTTCGGCGATGTCGACGTCGCCGCCGGCGACCTCTTCGAAGCCGGTGACGGTGGACTGGATCGCGCTCTCGTCGATGTCGGCGTCGAACGCGGAGACGTCGGCGTCGCCCGTGCCTTCGGCCTGGGGCCACTCGGCTGGGCGGACGGTGACGGCTGCGCGGTCCTCTTCGACTTCGATGGTGGTCTCGACCTTCCCACCGTACTGTTCGCGCGTGAC
>NZ_JBHUDJ010000002.1:218463-550325 GCF_042678165.1 Halorientalis brevis
TCCAGCTCGTCGGCGAGCTGTTCGAGCGCCTGGGCGTAGACGTCGTGGTTGAACTCCTCACCGTACTCGACGGTGTGGATGGCGTCGACGCCCTCGCGGTTGACCTCGTCGGCGTACGTATCGACATCGCCGCTGATGACGGCAAGGTGCAGGTCGCCGCCGGTCTCGTCGGCCAGTTCTCGGCCGGCAGAGATCATCTCGAGCGAGACGTCGCGCAGTTCGCCACGGCGGTGTTCGGTGACAGCGAGTACGTCACTCATGCGTCAACGACCCCCTTGTCCCGCAGGAACTCAGCAAGCTGTGCGGCTTCCTCCTCGGGGTCGCCGGACCAGATGGTGGCGTCGCCCTCGGATTCGGGTTCGTACATCGACGTCTGTGCGAGCGGACTCTCGACGACGTCGGCGTCCAGACCGAGGTCTTCGAGACTCTGAACGTCCAGCGGTTTCTGCTGGGCCTGGCGGATGCCGCGCAGGCTCGCGTAGCGGGGCTCGTTGATCCCCGACTGGATCGTGAGGACGGCTGGCGTCTCGATATCAGTCAATTCCTCGACGCCGCCTTCGAGTTCGCGGTGGACGCTCGCGACGCCCCCGTCGATGTCGAGCTCGAGGTCGTTGACGACCGCGCCCCACTCGTAGCCGATCTTCTCGGCCAGCGCGACGCCCGTCGCACCGTTGGCCTCGTCACCGGACTGGACGCCCGAGAGGACGAGGTCGGGCTCCTCTTCTTCGACGACCGCAGCCAGCAGGTCGGCTTTGGAGTCGGTGTCGAGGTACTCGGCGCTCTCGATGGAGTCGTCCCAGACGCGCACGGCACGGTCGGCGCCCTTCGCCAGGGCCATCCGGATGGTCTCCTCGGACCGTTCCGGGCCGATCGTGGCGGTGACGACTTCCACGTCGTCGTTGTCTTCGCTGATCTGGACGGCTTCCTCGACGGCGTAGTCGTCCCACTCGTTGAGGTCGTATTCGAGATACTGCTCGGCGATGTCGTCGCCCGAAATCTCGAACTCGTCTTCGACTTCCGCCACCTCCTTTACCGTGACAAGAATCTTCATACTCACCTGAGACTCTCGATTGATCCCGGTTAAACGTTTCCGAACGGCTGAAACACTGTTAACTGTTCACTCGTTCATCGGTACAGAAAGTCGGCGTGACATTTCCAATCGGAAGCTCGGCGGGGATCGATCAGGGTTCCTCGCCGTTCGTGTCGGTGATGTCCTCGTCGGGGAACGAGATGAGGTTCTCGCGCCCGATCCGGAGCTTGTCGATCCTGTCTTCCTCGTCCATCGCCGAGAGGAGCTGAGAGACCTTCGCGTTCGACCAGCCCGTTTCGGTGACGATGTTCGCCTGTTTCATTCGGCCACCGTTCTGATCGAGCAGTCGTTCGATGCGCTCCTCGTCGGAGAGGAGTTCCTCGTCGATCTCGTCGTCCGGTTGTTCGTCGTGGTCGACCGGCTCAGTAGCTGCTGACGCTGTGCCCGCAGCGTCCGTCACGGTACCGCCATCGCTACTGCTTGTGGTCCCGTCGCCATCGCCGTCGTCCGTGCTGATCGCCAGTGGAGCGGGCAGGCCGACGTCGCTGGTCGAGAACAGGAACGCCAGGACCGCGACGACCCCGAGACCGGCAGCTACGAGTCCGACGACCAGCAGCGGGAACGGGAACGATCCACGCTGATCGCCCTTCTCGTAGGTGATCGAGATGTCACCGGGTGCGAACGTTCGTTCGCCATCCCAGCGAACCGATCTGTTCGACACCGCGTACCCCGGTGGTGAGGCGTCGACGAGCGAATACTCCTTCGGCGGCACGACGACGAGCGACTGGCCGTCGTCGAGCCCGTCGAGCCACGTCCCGCTCGTCGTGTTGAACACGTCGTCGACGTGGAGCGACGAGTTCGTCTGCCGACTGAAGTTCGTCCAGGTGAACCGGACGACCAGATGGCCGGTCCCGTTCGTCGTTCTGGTGGTCCGTTCGACGTCCGTGATCGACATCTGCCTGTCAGTGGTCTCACCGGCCGCCCGGTTCGCCTGCCGGAACGCAGTTAGGGTCTGGGAGTCCGCGGTGGCTTCAAACTGTGCTGCGAACGTCTCGAAGGCCTCCCTGCGAGCGTCCGTCGCGAGCGAGAAGTTCATCTGGACCGTCCAGCGAGCGTCCCCGTTCGGTCGGAGCTGGACTCGAAAGGTCGTCTCGCTCGGCGTCGGCGTAGCCGCGTCGGATTGCTGGACTGCCCGGTCCACGGCAGGTGCCGGGTTGGCGGTTGCTGGCGCAGCAACCTGTCCAGCTGTCACAAGGACGAGGAGGAGGGCTAGCAGGGCGACACGTGCCCGTGACAACATTACGAACCTCTCGTCGCGCCTCGGGGAAAATACTTTCCATCCGGGAATAAAACGTCAGCGGGCGTTGTGAAACGTCTAAGCGACGCTAAGCGCGCCATTTATCGGTTAGTAACGTAACAGGAGTGGCGCAGATGAAAATAAACGTAACGTGAACAGGTGAGTCGAACGGGTTTTTGTACTGGCGTGTCAATGTAGCTGGTAATGCGTCTCACCCTCCCCGCACTGGTGGCACTGCTGGTCGCAGTGGCAACCGTCACGGCTGGGACACCAGTTCCGCTCCCGCCCGAGACGGAGACGGCTGTTGGCCCCTCCACGGGACAGGCCACTGTCTCGGACGCCGCCAGCACGCAGTCAGTCGCGTCGCCCATCGATCCCCTCCAGAATACGACCGATTACCTCGCGCTGCCCGGGCAGACGAGAGCGAACGCCCAGTTCGGGAACGGGACTCTGGACGTCACGGGGACGGTCGCCGCCGAGCGGAGTCGCCTCCAGACGGAATTGAACGAGAGCGCGACCCTCAAGGCCTTCCAGGCGGCCGACTCCACGACGGCCCGGACGGCGATCGTCGAGCGAGCGGTCAACCGCATCGAGAACCGGACGGAAACCCTCCGGACGCGTCAGCAGCGGGCGATCACCGCGTACAACCGGGGCGACCTGTCGACGGACGCGTTCCTGCAGCGCCTCGCCGTCGTCGACACCGAGGCGTCGCAACTCAGGCAGTACATCGACGGCGTCCTCCGGCGCACCGGCCGAACGCCGGGCTACTCCCTCCCGAACGACCTGAAAACGCGCCTGGAGAGCGTCAAGGTCGAACCGACCGTCTTGCAGGGACCGATCCGGACCAGCGTGACCCAGACGATGGCTGGGGAAAGCGACGAGCTTGACGTCTACGTCGAAACGACGAGCGACGGGGTCGTCCTCGCGCGGCTCTCGGGCGGCAGGTACGTTCGCGAAGCCTTCCTCGCGAGCGAGTACCAACAGCCCGGCCCCGACCAGTTCGCTCAGAGCGACCTGCCCCAGATCACGGCCGCGTACGAGCGCGCTCTGAAACTGTACCCGTGGGCCTTCAACAACTCCATTACGAGCACGTCCGTGACGGGCTACGGCAGCACCTCCGCCTACCAGATCAACGTCGACCACTCACAGGGCGTTCTGACGAGCTATCTGGACGGCACGACGACCAACGTCTTCCGCGAAGTCCAGGAAAAGCGCCTCTCGCGACTCGCTATCGCACGCAACGCGACGAACAGGACCAGCGACCTCACCATCACGGCCGGCCTCACCCACGAGAGCGGCCCCATGAACGTCACCGTCGCCGACACAGTGACTGGCGATCCCGTCGACGCACGCATCACCGTCGACGGCCAGTTCGTGGGTGAGACTGGCCTGGACGGATCGCGCTGGACGATCCGTCCCCACGGTCCGGTTACCGTCAACGCGACCACCTCGACCGGCGAGCACGTGACCCTCGACCTCGGTGGGGCTTCCCCCGGCGAAGATTGAAGTATCGGGCCGCGGCCAACCCAGTTTCGTGTCCGCGCGCGCAACGAGTTCGGTCGTCGGCATCGCTCTCATGGTTCTCCTCACAGTTCTGTCGTCGGCAGTTGTCGGCGCGACCGTGTTCGGAATCGGCCCGACAGACAGTGCTCCCCCGCGCGTCAGCATGTCTGCCAGTGCCGACGCCGCGCGTGACCGGATCGCGCTGACACACCGCAGCGGTGACTCGCTCGCCGTCAGCGATCTCCGAATCGAAATCCGCATCGACGGGACGCCGCTCAGAGAACAGCCGCCAGTCCCCTTTTTCGCCGCGAGCGGGTTCGAGTCCGGTCCGACCGGTCCCCTCAACTCTGCTGCCGACGGGACCTGGCGAGCGGGCGAGACGGGCGCAGTACGTATCGCGGATACGAACAGTCCCCAGCTCACCACTGGCGCCACGGTGACCGTCCACGTCTACACGGAACACTATCGGATCGCTACGGTCACGGCGCGAGCCTGACGAGAACCAGCGAGCCAACTCCGATTTGCGGGACGTTACTCTTCCGGCACCTGGGCCACCGTCGTAATGGCGATCTCGGGGTTGTAGCTCGGCCCCATCATCCGGTGTTCGAAGTCGCTGAACCCGGCGTCGCGGAACATCCGGTCTGCTTCCTCGCGGTCGTAGAACAGCATGATCGCGTCGGCGAGCTTCTGAAACACCGAGGAGTTCGGGTAGTTCGGGCCGACGATGAGCACCTGCCCACCCGGCTTCGTGATGCGTCGGCACTCCCGGAGGGCCAATTCGGGGTTGGGCCAGTACTCGATAGACCCGGAGGACCAGACGACGTCGAAGCTGTTCGTTTTGAACGGGAGTCGCTCGGCGTCACCCAGCTGGAAGGTGACCGAGCCGCCAGTCCGGCCGAACTTGGCGTAGGCTTTCTCCAGCTGGTGGGGACTCTGGTCGAGCCCGTACACGTGATCGACGTGTTCCAACAGGCCCTCGGTCGCAAAGCCGGTGCCACAGCCGAGGTCGAGCACCCGATCGTCGGGGTCGAGGTCGAGCATCTCGATGGCCTCGGTCCGCATTTCCTCGTTCCAGATGAAGGGGTTGATCTGGTCGTAGACCTTCGAGAGGTACTTGTAGAAGGTGCGTGCCCGCGACTTGTTCTCGAGGACTCCCATTGATTCGTGTAGGGCGTTCGACGCCATAATACCATCTTTTTCCTCCTCGGGTCTCCTCGGTCGCTCTCCGAGCGACCTGCGGGGACCACTCGTCGCAAAAACATGGGTGAAAAAGGCCGGACGCTCGCCGTTGGCTCGCGTCCGTGAACCGCGCTCGCTGCGCTCGCGCGGATGCTCAATGACCAGTCGTCCGACAGCATCTCACCGACTACCAGTTGCTCAGTATAGAGCGCTCAGATACCGATGCGAATTCTAATTTACTAGAGGATTGTTAGAATCAGCGTGCAAGACTTAAAGGGTGTAGTCAGCAGTCGGCCATCCGTTGGTTTCACTCTGATCCGGATGATTCAACCGGTCAGTAGAGTTGCTTACTGAGCATGCACATGAAGAGAGAGCATCTATAGTAGTCAGCAGAAATTTTCACGGGCCTCGAGCGTCAACAGGCCGGTTTACGGCACGAATCGTCACGTCTGATACACACGGTGAGCAAAGACTTCTGGTGACTACTATAGCTACGGTTCAAGTTCGAATCCATTCTTCGCTCTGACTATTCAGAAACACTCCACGGGCTGCCCCTGTTTCACTGGGTCCGGATCGAGCCCTGACTCGTCCTCTTGATTCCCCTCGTGAACCGCTCTGAGCATGACAGCGTCGTCGATGTAATACGATGCGTAGATCGTGGGCGAATCCGCTTCTATAGGACTTCCGCCTTCCTCATAGCCGTAGCGGTAACGATACTTGAGTCGGACAATCATTGCCCCCTCCGGCGCTTCGTGGGTCCACATGTTGCTGACGGAAACACCTGCGTGATCGAGACTGGATTCGTAGTCTTCGTGGAGGGCGCTCAGACGATACGCACGCTCATACGACTTCACGTAGGTGCGGACTGTCGACTCGTTCGACAGCGAGTCGGGTCGGTCAGGGTAGGTGTACCGTCCCGCTTCACCCGGCGGGTCGGAATTTGGTGACGGCGATACCGGACGGGCAACATCGTCGCAGTCGTACACCGGCGTTCCCACTGTTGATTCGGAGGTCCCACCCACACAGCCACTCAAAAGCACACTGATACAGGAACCGCCGGCGAGGAGGGCCTGACGTCGTTTCATTTCGCCTATCTATCAACTCTTCCAGTAAGTATTTTCTCCCGTCCTGAACAGTAACATTCTCTTCACACACAGACTAAATTCAGGATTGATAAGATCAGTTTCTTGGCTACATCGTGCACGGCTTTCAGAAAACATACGAAGGTTGTTAGGATTCTCAGCGGTCAGTAGGGCACATTGAGCAACTATCGAGAGCACCAGCATCCACGCGAGCGCAGCGAGCGCGGTTCACTGAAGCCGAACGAAGTGAGGCTTCAGCCTTTTTCACCCATGTTTTTCGAGGAGCGGTGCGCGAGTGCAGCGAGCGCACCCGACGAAGAAAAACATGGTTGGACTTCGCAACTACCATATAGGCGCTTATGCAATCTCCGAATGATTCAAATGCCAAGGCCAGAGGTTCTCGATCAGATCAAAGAGGCCGAGGAGGAGGCCGACGAGATCATCGCCGAGGCCGAGCAGGCGGCCGAGGACCGGATCGCCGACGCCAGGGAGGAGGCAGAGGCAATCCGCCAGGAGGCCCGCGAGGACGCCGACGAAATCGCGGAGGACCGACTCGACGATGCTCGTGACGAGATCGAGGCCGAGCGTGACAAGATTCTCGCAGAGGGGAACGAACAGCGTGAGGCACTCGAACAAGCGGCGGAAGAGCGGAAAGACGAGGTGATCGAGCACGTAATGGAACGGTTCGAGGAGGCGGTGCATGCTCAGACCTGAGCAGATGAGCCGCGTCTCGGTGACTGGTTCCAAGTCCGTCATGGACGACGTCATCGAGACAGTGTACGACCTGAACCTGCTGCACGTCACCGACTACGACGGCTCCTGGGAAGGGTTCGATCTGGGCGATCCCGTCGAGGGCGCCGAGGAAGCCTCCCAGAAGCTCGTCACCGTCCGCTCGCTGAAATCGACGCTCGGCGTCGACGAGGACGATGCCGGGCCGACCCAGCTCGTCACCGACGAGGCGATCGACGAGGAACTCGAGCGGGTCCGCCAGGACGTCAACGATCTCGACGACCGCCGGAGCGAGCTCAAAGACGACCTCCGCGAGGTCGAGGAACAGATCGACAGCGTCGAGCCCTACGCCGAGCTCGGCATCGATCTCGACCTCCTGCAGGGCTACGAGTCGCTCGCCGTCGCCGTCGGCAAGGGCGACGCGACGGGCATCGAGACCGAGCTCGCCGCGGCCGACGAGGTCGAGGAGTTTATGGTCGAGTCGGCAGGCAAATCGGTCGCCATCTTCGTCTATCCCGAGGGCGACACCGACGACGTCACCATGCAGGACCTGCTGGTCGGCGCACAGTTCCAGGAGTACGAGATTCCCGACGCAGAAGGGAGTCCCGAGGAGTACATCTCCGAACTGCAGCACCGCAAACAGCAGCTCGAGTCCAAGCTCACCACCGTCGAGGACGAACTCCAGGACCTCAAGCTCGAAGTTTCGAGTTTCCTGCTCGCGACCGAGGAGAAACTCGCGATCAGAGTCCAGCAGGCCGAAGCGCCGCTGAACTTCGCGACGACCGACAACGCGTTCGTCGCGGAAGGCTGGATTCCGACCGAGGAGTACGAGACCCTCGCGAACACGCTCGAGAGCACCGTCGGCGAGCACGTCGACGTCGAGGAACTCGAACGCGCGAGCTACGACAGCGACGGACACGCCACCGGCCACGAACCGGTCGACGAGGGCGGTCAGGTGCCCGGCGAACCGACCGCAGCCGACGGGAGCGGCAAGGAGAAGGCCACAGACGGTGGCCTCGTCACGATGAGCCACGACGAACCGCCGGTCATCCAGCAGAACGCAGCACCGGCGAAGCCCTTCGAGGCGCTCGTCGAGGTCATCAACCGGCCGAAGTACTCCGAGTTCGACCCGACGGTCATCTTCTTCCTGACGTTCCCGGCGTTCTACGGGTTCATGATCGGTGACCTCGGGTACGGGATCCTGTACACGCTCGGCGGCTTCTGGCTCATGCGGAGCTTCGACAGCGACATGATCAAGAGCCTCGGTGGTGTCGGCATCTGGGCCGGTATCTTCACGATGATCTTCGGCGTGCTGTACGGCGAGTTCTTCGGATTGCACCAGCTCGGTGAGATCGTCTGGGGCGGCAACCCGCCGATCCACAAAGGCCTCCAGCCACACTACGCTGACTACGCGCTCGCGTGGCTGGTCATCAGTCTGCTGGTCGGGATGGTCCACCTCGCGATCGGGTGGATCCTCGACTTCATCGAGAACCTGGGCCACGGGTTCCGCATGGCCATGGGCGAGAGCGGCTCCTGGCTCCTGATGCTGTTCGGTCTGTGGGCCTGGATCTTCGCCGGCGCGAACGGAAGCGCACCCGATCTGATGTACGGATCCACGAGCGTGTTCGCCGGCAACCCCTTCCCGCTCGGATTCACCGGCTTCTCGCCGGAGATCGGCATGGCTGGCCTCGGGATGTTCGCCGTGGGCCTGGTCTTGCTCGTCACGACCGAGCCCGTCGAGGGTGTCGAGTTCCTGAACGTGCTCGTGAACGTGCTCTCGTACACGCGGCTGGCTGCGGTGCTGCTGGCCAAAGCAGGGATGGCCTTCGTGGTCAACCTCCTGTTCTTCGGCGTGTACGTGACCGACGACGGCGCCTGGCACTTCGGCATCAGCCACTCCCCGGCGCACATGCTCGAACAGGGGACCTACCACGGCCACGAGGTCACGAGCGTGATGTTCGGCGGCCTGATGCACGGGAGCGTCGCGTTCCTGCTCATCGGCGTGCTGATCCTCGTCATCGGGCACCTGCTCGTGCTGATCCTGGGTGTCACCAGTGCCGGCCTGCAGGGCGTGCGTCTCGAGTACGTCGAGTTCTTCGGGAAGTTCTACGAGGGCGGCGGCCGCAAGTACGTCCCCTTCGGCTACGACCGCGAGTACACCACCGAAGAGTAATCGACCCCCCAAGCCGTTCTTTTGCTCGCGTTGCTGCCCCAGCCGGGGGCGAGTAACTGGTAGTGTCGGAAATCATGAGACTGTCTCGCATCGGTAGCTCACGCGCTGACGAGGGCATTTGGGAAGTTTTATGAAGCCACTACAGCCATATCAGCCTGTTCGGAACGAGCGAATCCCCAAAGGACACAAATCATGATCGAAAACGCCATGGCACTAGTGAGCGGACTCGCACCGATTCTTCAGGAACAGGGCGCCCAGACCATCGAACAGGCCCCAGCAATTCCCGCGCAGGCGGCGGCAGCACTCGCAGTCGGGCTGGCGGCGCTCGGTGCAGGGTATGCCGAGCGTGGTATCGGTGCAGCCGCAGTCGGTGCGGTCGCCGAGAACGACGAGATGTTCGGTCGTGGGCTCATCCTCACAGTGCTTCCCGAGACGCTGGTCATCCTGGCACTGGTCGTCATCTTCGTCGCCGGTTAACCACCCCTTTTCAACTTTCTAACGCATGAGCCTAGAAACGGTCGTAGAGGACATTCGAGACGAAGCCCGCGCGCGTGCAGAGGACATCAAGGCCGACGCCGAGGAGAAAGCGGACGCGATTATCGCGGAGGCCGAGCAGGACGCAGAAGAGATCCGCGCCGAGCGCGAGGCCGAGGTCGAATCGACGATCGAACAGGAGCGCGAACAGCGCATCTCCAGCGCGAAACTGGAGGCAAAACAGGCACGCCTCGAAGCGCGCCGGACCGTCCTCGGTGACGTTCGCGAGAGCGTCGAATCGGCAGTCGCCGACATCGACGGCGACCAGCGCGAGGAGCTCACCCGCGAGCTGCTCGCCGCAGCCGTCGACGAGTTCGACGACGACGCCACCCTCGACGTGTACGGACAGCCCGAAGACGAGGAGCTGATCGAGTCGCTGCTCGAAGAGCTAAACCACGACGGTTCGTACGCCGGCGAGTACGACTGTCTCGGCGGCGTCGTCGTCGAGAGCGAAGGCTCACGCATCCGCGTGAACAACACCTTCGACTCGATTCTCGAGGACGTGTGGGAACAGAACCTCGGAACGATTAGCGACAAGCTGTTCGACCAATGAGCACGGAGCCAACGGCACGAGGCGGAAACTACGAGTACGTCATCGCGAGAGTCCGCTCGCGCCGTGCCGCACTTTTCGACGACGACGACTACCGGAAGCTGGTCCGCATGGGCCCCGGCGAGATCGCTCGGTTCATGGAAGACACCGAGTACGAAACCGAGATGAACGCGCTGGGGGCACGCCACTCCGGCGTCGACCTCATCGAGTACGCGCTCAACCAGAACATCGCCAAGCACTTCGAGGACCTGCTGCGCTGGTCCGAAGGGTCGCTGTACGACTACATCGCCCGCTACCTCCGGAAGTTCGACGTCTGGAACCTCAAGACGATCATCCGGGGCCAGTACGCGGGCACGGACCGCCAGGAGATCGAGACGGACCTGATCCGGGCCGGTGAGTTCGACGAGGCGTTCCTCGACGAGCTCATCAACGCCGGATCGATCGAAAACGTCGTCGAGCGATTGGAGCGCACGCGGTACGGCGACGCGCTGGCAGACGCCTACGAGGTGTACAAAGAACAGGAGGTCCTGGTGCCCCTCGAGAACGCACTCGATCGGGCCTTCTACGAGGACCTGCTGACCGGGCTGCCGACCGAGCCGAGTCGGCCGATGCAGCTCTACGTCGAGTTCCTGAGCGCGGAAGTCGACTTCCGCAACCTCCGGAACGCGCTCCGGATCGCCCGGAGCGGCGCCGACATGGAGCCGTCGGAGTACTTCATCGAGGGCGGCGACCTCTTCAACAGCAGGGAGATCCGCCAGCTGGCAGGCGACATGGACCGACTGGTCGAACACGTCCGCCAGAGCAGGTACGGTGACGAACTCCAGGCGGGACTCGACGCACTCGGCGGTGCCGACAGCCTCATGGACTTCGAGCGCGCGACCGACGCGGCGCTGCTGGAGTACTCGAAGATGCTGTCGAACCGCTACCCGCTGTCGGTCTGTCCGGTGCTGGCGTACGTCATCGCGAAGGAGCGCGAAATGACGAACATCCGGGCGATCGCCCGCGGACGCGAAGCGGGTCTCTCGGAGTCAGAGATCGAATCGGAGCTGGTGATGCTATGAGCCAGGAAATCGCCGTCGTCGGCAGTCCGGACTTCACGACCGGCTTTCGACTGGCCGGCGTCCGTCGGTTCGCGAACATCGCCGACGACGAGAAAGACGACCAACTGGACGACGCGGTACGCGAGATGCTCGAAGACGACGACGTCGGAATCATCGTCATGCACGACGAGGACCTTGGACATCTCTCGCGGGCCGTCCGCAACGACGTAGAAACGAGCGTCGAGCCGGTGCTCGTGACCCTCGGTGGCGGCACCGGGAGCGGGAACCTGCGCGAACAGATCAAGCGAGCGATCGGTATCGACCTAATGGAAGACTAAAACATGAGTCAAGCAACGGAAGCAGACGTCAGTGAAGACGGCGTCATCGAGAGCGTAAGCGGTCCCGTCGTGACTGCCAAAGACCTCGACGCGAAGATGAACGACGTGGTCTACGTCGGTCACGAGGGTCTGATGGGCGAGGTCATCGAGATCGAAGGCGACATCACGACGATCCAGGTGTACGAGGAGACCTCCGCAGTGTCACCCGGCGAACCCGTCGAGAACACGGGTGCGCCCCTGTCGGTTGACCTCGGGCCGGGTATGCTGGACGCGATCTACGACGGTGTCCAGCGCCCGCTCGACGTCCTCGAAGAGAAGATGGGCTCGGCGTTCCTCGACCGCGGGGTCGACGCGCCGGGTATCGACCTGGAGAAGACCTGGGAGTTCAATCCCGAAGTCTCCGAAGGCGACACCGTCGCCGCCGGTGACGTCGTCGGGATCGTTCCCGAGACGCCGAGTATCGACCACAAAGTGATGGTGCCGCCCGATTCGGAGGGCGGCGAAGTCGTCGACGTCAAGTCCGGCGACTACACCGTCGAGGACACCGTCGTCGAACTCGACACCGGCGAGGAGATCCGGATGCGCCAGGAGTGGCCCGTTCGGTCCCAGCGCCCCGCCGACGAGAAGCAGACGCCGACGGAACCGCTGGTCAGTGGCCAGCGCATCCTCGACGGCCTGTTCCCCATCGCGAAAGGTGGGACGGCCGCCATTCCGGGTCCGTTCGGGTCCGGGAAGACGGTCACCCAGCACCAGCTCGCCAAGTGGGCCGACGCGGACATCGTCGTCTACGTCGGCTGTGGTGAGCGTGGCAACGAGATGACCGAAGTGATCGAGGACTTCCCGGAACTGGAAGACCCGACCACCGGCAACGCGCTGATGGACCGGACCTGCCTCATCGCGAACACGTCGAACATGCCCGTCGCGGCGCGCGAATCCTGCGTGTACACGGGCATCACCATCGCGGAGTACTTCCGCGACATGGGGTACGACGTGGCGCTGATGGCAGACTCCACCTCGCGCTGGGCAGAGGCGATGCGCGAGATCTCCTCCCGGCTGGAGGAGATGCCCGGTGAAGAGGGCTATCCCGCATACCTCGCAGCGCGCCTGAGCGAGTTCTACGAGCGCGCCGGCTACTTCACGAACGTCAACGGCACGGAGGGCTCCGTGAGCGTCATCGGGGCCGTCTCCCCGCCGGGCGGTGACTTCTCGGAGCCGGTCACCCAGAACACGCTGCGTATCGTCAAGACGTTCTGGGCGCTGGACGCAGACCTCGCGGAGCGCCGACACTTCCCGTCGATCAACTGGAACGAGTCGTACTCGCTGTACCGCGATCAGCTGGATCCGTGGTTCGAGGACAACGTCCGGAACGACTGGTCGGAGAAGCGCCAGTGGGGTATCGACACCCTCGACGAGGAAGACGAACTCCAAGAGATCGTCCAGCTCGTCGGGAAGGACGCGCTGCCGGAGGACCAGCAGCTGACGCTGGAGGTCGCACGCTACCTGCGTGAGGCCTGGCTCCAGCAGGACGCGTTCAACGACATCGACACGTACTGCGAACCGGAGAAGACCTACCGCATCCTGAACGCCATCAAGACGTTCAACGACGAAGCCTTCGACGCGCTCGAAGCGGGCGTGCCGGTCGAGGAGATCACGGACATCGAGGCCGCACCGCGGCTGAACCGGATCGGCGTCCAGGAAGAGTACGAGGAGTACGTCGACGAACTGGAAGCAGACATCGAATCACAGCTCAGGGAGCTCTACTAATGCAGAAAGAATACCAGACCATCACGGAGATCAGCGGTCCGCTGGTGTTCGCCGAAGTCGACGAACCCGTCGGATACGACGAGATCGTCGAGATCGAGACCCCCGACGGCGACACGCGCCGCGGACAGGTGCTCGAGAGCACGAGCGACTTCGTCGCCATCCAGGTGTTCGAGGGAACCGAAGGGATCGACCGCGATTCCTCGGTCCGGTTCCTCGGCGAGACCATGCAGATGAAGCTCACCGAGGACCTGCTCGGACGCGTCCTGTCCGGCACCGGTGAGCCCATCGACGGCGGACCCGACATCGAGCCCGACGAGGAGCGACCCATCGTCGGCGAAGCGATCAACCCCTACTCCCGGGAGTACCCCGAGGAGTTCATCCAGACCGGCGTGTCCGCCATCGACGGCATGAACACGCTGGTCCGCGGACAGAAGCTGCCGATCTTCTCGGCCTCGGGGCTGCCACACAGCGACCTGGCGCTCCAGATCGCCCGACAGGCGACCGTGCCGGAAGAAGAAGAGGGCGGCGACGACGATGGCAGCGAGTTCGCAGTCATCTTCGGCGCGATGGGGATCACCCAGGAAGAGGCAAACGAGTTCATGGAGGACTTCGAGCGCACCGGTGCACTGGAGCGTTCGGTGGTCTTCATGAACCTCGCGGACGACCCCGCAGTCGAGCGGACGGTCACCCCGCGCCTCGCCCTGACGACGGCAGAGTACCTGGCCTTCGAGAAGGACTACCACGTGCTGGTCATCCTGACGGACATGACCAACTACTGTGAGGCACTGCGCGAGATCGGTGCCGCACGTGAAGAGGTCCCGGGCCGCCGTGGCTACCCCGGATACATGTACACCGACCTGGC
The DNA here is from genome assembly GCF_042678165.1 of Halorientalis brevis. GTDB lineage: Archaea > Halobacteriota > Halobacteria > Halobacteriales > Haloarculaceae > Halorientalis > Halorientalis brevis. The sequence continues at coordinate 232,545 of NZ_JBHUDJ010000002.1, forward strand.
ACAGCTCTACGAGCGTGCCGGTCGGATCGAGGGCGAGGAAGGGTCCGTCACGCAGATTCCCATCCTCACGATGCCCGGCGACGACGACACCCACCCGATCCCGGACCTGACGGGATACATCACGGAGGGCCAGATCTACGTCGACCGTGACCTGAACAGCCAGGGCATCCAGCCGCCGGTGTACGTGCTGCCCAGCCTGTCACGGCTGATGGACGACGGGATCGGCGAGGGCCTGACCCGCGCCGACCACGCCGACGTCTCCGACCAGATGTACGCGGCGTACGCAGAGGGTGAGGACCTGCGCGACCTCGTGAACATCGTCGGTCGTGAAGCGCTGTCCGAGCGTGACAACAAGTACCTCGACTTCGCCGACCGGTTCGAGACGGAGTTCGTCCAGCAGGGCTTCCGGACCAACCGAACCATCGACGAGACGCTCGATCTCGGCTGGGAACTGCTCTCGGACCTCCCGAAAGAAGAGCTCAACCGTATCGACGAGGAGCTCATCGAAGAGCACTACCAGGAAGAGACGGCCGAAGCCGTCGAAGCCGAGGAATAACGCCGGTTCCTTTTTCGTTCTTTTCGACCGGGGAGAGCAGCAGCGCCGTCTCTCACTCGGCGCCGGCCTGTTCGAGCCACTGCGTGAGCTGGTCGCGGCGACTGTTCCAGGCCAGCGTGAGCACGGCCAGCCCGACGATGAAGATCCCGCCGCCGACGAACCCCAGCGTCATCCGGGACGCCAGTTTCTTGATGAGAAACGCCTCGGACGGGTCGTTCGGGTCGACGTAGGCCGTGATTTCGTCGCCGGAGCGATACTCGTGACTGATCTCGAACGCGCGATCGCCCGACGTCTCCTGGTTCACGATACCAGGATAGAGGTCGTCGTTCTGGTATGTGTTCCCCTCGTACTCGTAGCGGTAGACGACCGAGGGGGCGAACTTGGCCCCCGTTTCGGCCTCGACGGTCGCCGACTTGACGGTCGCGTTGACCGCGACTGCGCCCTGGATCGCCGTGTACTGCGTGTACAGGACGTACCCCCCGATCCCCAACAGGAGAATCCCGCCGGCAGCGAAGATCGCGGCGAGAATCTTCAGCGAGTCCATACGTTGAAATGTACCCACGGCTACAAGTAGGTAACTTTCACCGCCTTCATTGCGGAACAGAGAGCGGCGTGGCTGTCGGGAGACGGAGCCTGCAACGGGCACGCACGGACGAACTGAAAACAGTTAACCGACTGGGCTAGGAAGGTCCACCCAACAGATGGCCAAAGACGTCAAACCGACCCGGAAGAACCTCATGGCGATCGAGGACCGGATCGAACTCTCCGAGCGGGGCCACGACACGCTGGAGAAAAAGCGGGACGGTCTCATCATGGAGTTCCAGGACATCCTGGACCAGGCTCAGGACGTGCGCTCGAACCTGGCCGACGACTACGAGAACGCCCAGCGCAAGATCAACATGGCGCGGGCGATGGAAGGCGACGTCGCAGTCCGCGGTGCCGCCGCCGCGCTCAAGGAACACCCGGAGCTCACCACCGAGTCCAAGAACATCATGGGCGTCGTCGTTCCCCAGATCGAGTCCTCGAAGGTGAAAAAGAGCCTCGACGAGCGAGGCTACGGCGTCCTCGGGACGAGCGCCCGCATCGACGAGGCCGCCGAGGCCTACGAGGAACTGCTCGAGTCCATCATCCTCGCCGCCGAGGTCGAGACCGCGATGAAGAAGATGCTCGACGAGATCGAGCGGACCAAGCGCCGCGTCAACGCCCTGGAGTTCAAGGTCCTCCCCGACCTCAAGACCAATCAGGAGTACATCGAGCAGAAGCTCGAAGAGCAGGAGCGCGAGGAGATCTTCCGCATGAAGAAGATCAAGGCCAAGAAAGAAAAAGAGGAAAAAGCAGAACGCGAAGCCGAGGAAGAAGCCGCCGAAGCCGTTCCCGCGGACGCCTGATCGGCCTCACTGCGGCATCGACCCGCCCGGATTTTTCGAAGCGCGACAGTATTCCTGGTCAGCCCCGCGAAACGGAGCCAGTTTGCCTCCGATCGGTCGCCAGAGCGGGGCCACGACAGCCCGTCGCCGCGCTGGCCGAGTCGGGGTAGGTTTTTCCCTGTCAGGTCACGAGATACGATATGAACTGTTCGCACTGTAACACGCAAGTCCTTCGAGTCCCGGTGCCCGAGGAGTACGCCGAGTACGTCCCCAAGGACGCCCCCGGCGTCTCGATCTGTCCGACCTGTCTCGCGATGGACCCCGACGAGGAGCCGCCGGCAGAGTTGCCGGACTTCGCGAAGATCGGCGAAGCGTTCCCCTCGGACCCCGACGCTGCGGTCCCGATGGCGCTGGGTCTGGGCCTGCTGACGTCGCTGGCGCTGTACCGCCAGCAGATCACCGAACTGTTCACGGCCGTCGAGGAAGCCGGCACCGACCCGATGCTCGTGATGGATCGGCTCTCGGCGACCGGGAGCGTCGACAGCCAGATCGACCTCCAGGGTCGGAAACAGCAGTTAGAGCAGTTGCTGGAGTAGGCAGCCGCTACGTCGACTCGAAACCGCGTCGGGCCAGAACGACCAGCGCGATTGCAAGGATCGCAGTCACCGGTCCGAATCCAACGCCGTCGGCAGTTGTGGTCGGCCGAGTAGCGGTCTCCGGCCGTGTCGTTGCAGTCAGAGCGGGTTTCGACATCACAGCCTCGGTCCGCGTCGTCCCGGACTCCGTGGCTGGCGTCGGTGACGTCGGGTCCTGAGGTGGCGTCGATTGGTTCCGTTCAATTAGCATCCTTCCGACGTCAAGTTCGTTGCCGTCGGCACTCAGTTTCACTTCGTAGTTTCCCTCAGGAATCGGCCGCGTCCGGTGGGTAAGGAGCATCGGATTCCGAAGCGAGTCGTTACCCACAGCTCGTAAGAACTCCGAAGCAGGGGCAGTGCCGACGGTCGACGTGTTCACTCGCACGAGAACGGTCCCGTCGTCGTTCGCGTCCGCGATTCCAGTACGGACGGTGAACCCGTCAGTGTCCGTCCCTAGTTGGAGAACGAGATCCGACTCGTTCCAGCAGTGCGCTCGTTTAGGCGCGACCGTTATCGGTATAGTCACCACGTTTCGGGTTTCGTCGGTCCTGATGGTTCCGAAGACGGCCTCTGCACCCAGCTCAGAGGCGGCAGTTACCGACGCCCGCCTGGCTGCGCCTGATTTCGCACTCGTGACGGTGAACTCGTACTCCCCAGCCCCCGGACCACAGTAGAACTCGCGGGTGACGTTCAGCGAGAGCCGGCCGTTGTCAGGCACGGGTACCCGAACGCCGCCGTCGGTCACGCTCCCGTTTGCCATCCTCGCCAGCACGCCGTCGGGAATCCCCGACACGTCGAGGGACACCGCCTCCGTGAGAGTCCTGTCGATCTGCAGCGGGACCTGTCTCCCAGGGTCGACGACAAACTCGTCGTATTCGAACCGTGCGTCGAACGAACACGATCGGACCCGAAACGAAGCAGTGGCCACGGTGCTCGCACTGACCACCGCACCCGTCTCGTCGGTTTCCAGCGTCTCGTTGCTATCGTCACGGAGGACGTAGCTTCCGTTTGACAGCCGACTCGTGTTCAGCACGGCTCGGCCGCTCTCGCCGAAACCGACGGTGACAACCGGTACCGTACTGTTGACGCGCGTAATCACAAATGACGTGTTCGTCGCACTCGGGTTCGGCAGTGAGACGGTCACGTGCTGACCCTGACAGTACTGCTCTCCAGTGGTCAACGGTTCGGGTTGCGGGTCCGGCACAGTCACAACTGGAGAGTCGACCGCACCACTGACTGTCGGGACGCCAGTTACTGAAACGGCGAGCAGGAGGAGCAAAAAGACCACTCGACGGTGCGGGGACATCACCCCCAACGTGGCAACCAGCAATCAAGAAGGTTTCGTGCTGCGGCAAGCCCCGAAGCGAGCCGAAAGTCGTTAGACCCCAGTATCGTAGCGCAGGATGCCGGCGACGCCACCGAAGGCGTTCAGGAGCTGTTCGCCTTTCTCGAAGTCGGTGGAGATGAACTTCGTCTCGGTGCCGCGCTGCTCGGCGATGTTCATGAGGTGATCGATGAGGTCCTCGCGGGCCTCCTCCTCGTCCTCGACCTCGACGACCTCGCCGCAGCGTGAACACTCGTGGTCGGGCGTCGCCTCGCGGCGGTCGATGACCTCGCGTTCCTCGTGGCCGTTGGGACACTCGTACGTAACGACGTCCTTGCGCATGTCCTCGGAGATGAGCAGGCGGTCGACCGCGCCCATGATGAGGTTCTCGCGGGTGGGGCCGAACCCGTACGTCGCGAGGTCGCCGTCGTGGAGTTCCTCGAAGAACTCCTCCATCTCCGTCTTGTCCTGCATGACCTCGTACTCGCCCAGGACTTCCTGGGCGTTGTCGACGAGGTCGTACAGGCCGGACTCATCGGTGTAGGAGACGTCGAACTTCCCGAGGACGTTGTCCTGGATCTCGTGGTGGAGGTAGCCACCGTCGAGGAACTCCTCTTTGGTCGGCGAGGGACCGCCGACGAGGATGCCGTCGAGTTCGTGGCGCTGTTCGACGAACAGGTCGTCGGCCATCTCGGCGACCTCCTGGTAGAAGTTGTCGATGGCCTCCTTGCGCAGGCGCTCGAAGCGGGCCTGGGACTGACCCCCTTTGCGCTGTTTGCCGGGGACCATCGAGGAGGCGGACTTGACGGGTTCGACGCGTTTGCCCTTGAGCCAGCCGACGTTGGCCTCCCGTCGGTCGAGGACGATGAGACCGAACAGGCCCTTGTCGCCCAGCATCTCCGCGAGGGGTTCGGTGAGGAACTCCGAGTCGCAGTGATAGCGGAACGACTCGATGGGTTGGGGCGGCGATTCGAGCACCTTGGTGATCATGTCCGTGCGGCCGCCGCCGGTGTCGATGGCGCCGGAGAAGACGACCATCCCGTTCTCCGGCGGGTAGACGTCGTAGTAGCGCAGTCTGTCCTTGATCGAGGTCAGTGCGTCCTGGACGGCCGTGCGCGTCTGTTTCGACTTGATGTTGGACGCTTCGCTGTGCTCCTGGGTGACGTGCTCGACGACCGAGCTGATCTGCCGGTCCTCGGGGATGTAGATGGTGACGAGCTGCGTCCCGGAGCCCTCGTACTCCTTGAGGTCTTCGATGACCTTCCGGAACTCGTATTTTTGTTTGTCCGTCTGGTCCTGCTCGGAGCTACTCATTACTCTCTGTAACAGTCCCGACGACTAAAGGACGTGGGATTCAGAAAAGGTGACAGAGACTACTCGTACACAATCTCCAAAAGAATTCTCTGTGTCAAGCGGGGCACGCCTCCCCTTGGCTCGGAGTCCGACATGCAAAAATCAACAGACAAGACCGCGGCCTCAACAAACTGTAGTATCCTTTATAGTAGTGCTCAATTTGACTGATGAAATGACAACTCGTGTTTTGTTCGTCCGTCTGGTCCTGCTCGGGGCTACTCATTACTCTCGTATAACCGAATGCAGGGTAATTGACATCCTCCCCGCGCTGAAGCACAGGGATTCCTTCGTGGTACAGCCCGCCAGTCGTGTGCTCCCGAAGGCACCCTGACCAGACCACGGAGGTCCGGCTGTGGTTTGTGGGCCTGTGCGTCGGGCCTCGATATGAGGCGTGGTGTCCTTGGGTATCCGCTTGCACCCCACGGGCCGTGCCATCGACCCGACTCGGTCCGAAGCCGAGTAGCCATCGGACGCAGGGTTGCTTTTTGTTGACGGAGACCCCAAACCAACTCCAGTTTTCGCCAGATGTGCTTACGCAACGATATGCTGTCGGCATATTTAAGACTCGGGGTCGGTCTCTCTGTCGTCAGATTCGTCCTCGCGCTCACGCACGGGATTTTGTTCTTAAAACTGTTGACCGCAGGTCCACCACCCGCCCCCGACGGTCGCCGAGCGAGAGTCCCCACCTCACGGCCCGTCACGACTACGGTAAAGAACCCCTCTCATATGAGTACGAATCCTTACTATCGGTCCGGTCGACCGTGAAAGTATGTCGCAGCAATCTCGCACCGACGAGGCACACACTATCCAGTTCGGGGCGGACGAGCAGGTCGACGTGGCCGAGCTCGTCAGGGACGGAATCGGCGAGGAACTGTCCGACGAGCAGGCCGACGAGATCGTCGAGGCCGTGGGCGTCCTCGTCGCGGAGAACATCGCGGCGAACGGCGACGCCGACGTCGTCGTCGTCGGCGTCAAGGACCTGATCGTCAAGCACCTCGTCGAAGGCGGTCACTCGGACGCGATCGTCGAGCGGACCGCCGACGTCGTCCTCGACAACCTGGGGATGCGTTCGATGTTCATCAGGCGGGCGCTCAAGCGAATCGTCAAAGGGCTCATGGGCCAGTCCGACGAAGTCGTGGAGGGCGTCGGGGACGTGATCGGCGAGAAGCTGGTCGAAGGCGACCACACCGACGCCCTGGTCGACGAGGTGGCACAGCTCGTGGTTCGGATGGCGATCACGAACGAGTACGCCGAGGACTTCGTCGAGGGAACGCTCGAGGAGGGACTCGCAATCATCGTCGAGGAGGAGGGCGTCGAGCGCATCGTCGACGAGGTCGAAACGGCGTACGCGGCCGACGGTGCGGCCTGACTGCGGGCGACCAGGCGCGACGCTCAGTTGCAGTGACTGTTTCGGTCGGGTAAGCGAATGTGAATTACCGGTAGTTTTTCAATGGTAACGAGCGTCAATGTACATAGAGACGTCCGGGGGGTCACGACGCGGAGCCGACCACCGCGGACGGCAGTGCGGGAAGTCGACGAGGGGAGCGGAGACCCGTCAGACGCACGGGTTTATATGTTTCCCTTGTCTGTAGCTACACAACAGGAAGTATGACGGGATACGTCTTCACAGTCGCAGGCGGGAAGGGTGGCGTCGGGAAGACCACGACGGCCATCAACGTCGCCGTGGCGCTGCAGGACGCCGGCCACGACGTCGTCGTCGTTGACGCCGACCTGGGGATGGCGAACCTGGGAGCGATGCTCGACATCGAGCACTCCCCGAGTCTCCACCAGGTGCTGGCGGGCAAGGCCGCCGTCAGCGACGCGATCACCGAAGGGCCAGGTGGCGTCACCGTCGTGCCGGGCGAGCGCAACCTCGAGGCGTTCGCCGACGCCGATCCGGCGAAGCTCCGGAAGGTCGTCAAAGCGCTCTCGACTGCCTACGAGATCGTGCTCATCGACACCGGCGCCGGCTTGAGCCACGAGACGACCGTGCCCCTCGGGTTGGCCGACGGCGTCCTCCTGATCACGACGGCCGACGACGTGGCCATCGGCGACACCATCAAGACCGCACAGCTCGCCGAGCGCATCGAGGGTGACGTGGTCGGTGCCGTCCTGACTCGAGCCAACGACGACACGAACGTCTCGCAGGTCGCGGACAAGCTCGATCTGGAGATGCTCGCAGTCGTCCCGGAGGACCAGGACGCCACCAAGGACGAACCGCTGCTCATCAACCACTCCGACAGCTACGCTGCCGAGGCGTATCGCCGACTGGCCTCGACCTTAGAGGAGATCTACGAGGTCAACACGGAAGGCGGCGCGACCACAGAACAGGAGTTCGAGCCGAGCAGTCCCAGCGGCGACGCCAGCGACGCGGCCGACAGCGACGCCGACGCCGAGTCCGCCGAGTCAGGCGGCAGTGAAACTGGCATTGGCCCGGGCAACGAAGCCAGCCCGGAGTCCGACGACGACGACGAGGACGAAGACGGCGTGTTCGGCCTCTTCAACTGACGCCGTTCCGGTCACCGCTTCGACGAACAGCCCGTCTCCGTCTGTTTTTGCTCCCAAAACGGTACATTCAAACAGCCCCTTGCGCCACATGGAGACATGGCAGACGAAGAATCGATACGGTTGAGCTGGATTCTGATTTACCTGCTCCTCGTGCTCGGTCTCGGATTGGCCGCCGTCATGGGCGTCGGCGGCGACATCATCGGGACCGCCGTACCTGTTTCGCTATAGACGGTCCTACATCGACTCGGGCGCAGCGACGCCCAGGACGGTGAGCGCGTTCGCCACCGTGTGTTTCGCAGCAGCCACCAGCGCGAGCCGTGCGTCTCTCACGTCGTCGTCCGCGTCGAGCACCGGACACTCCCGGTAGAACGCGTTGAACCGCTCGGCGAACTCCCGCGTGTACGTCGCCACGAGGTGGGGCTGGTGGTCCTCGGCCGATTCCTCGATGACCGCCGGGAACCGTGCGATGACCCGCAGGAGGTCTCGTTCGGCGTCCGTGTCGAGCGCGCCCACGTCGAGACTGTCCGCGTCGGGCACCTCGTAACCGGCCTCGCGCGCCTCACCGAGAATCCCGCACGTGCGCGCGTGGACGTACTGGACGTAGGGGGCGGACTGGGCCTCAAAGTCGAGGGCGCGGTCCCACTCGAACGTGATCGCTTTCGTCGGCTGTTTCGAGACGATGTCGTAGCGGACGGCGCCGATGCCAACCTGGTGGGCGATGCGCTCGACGTCGTCCTCGTCGAGTTCGTCGTTGCGGAGGCGGTCGTCGAGGCGGGTCTCGACCTCGTCCCGGGCCCGGTCGATGGCCTCGTCGAGCAGATCGTCGAGGTCGATACCGGTTCCCCGTCGCGTGCTCATCTTCCCCTCCGGGAGATTGACGTACGAGTAGAGCACCTGGTCGAGCTGACTGGTATCGTTGCCGAGCAGATCGAGGGTCGTTCGGAGCTGGTCGGCCTGGAGCTTGTGGTCCTCGCCGAGCACCGTCACCGCGCGGTCGAAGTTCTCGAACTTCCACTCGTGGTGGGCCAGGTCCCGCGTGGCGTAGAGGCTGGTCCCGTCAGAACGGAGAAAGACCAGGTTCTTGTCGATGTCCGGGAGGTCGAGTTGCCAGGCGTCCTCTTCGTAAACGGCCGCGTCGAGTTCTTTCAGGCGAGCGACCAGCTCGTCGGTCGCGCCGTCGCGGATGAACCGCGTCTCCTTGACGAACTCGTCGAACTCCGCAGGGAGGCGCCCGAGACACTCCTTCATCCCGGAGAGCACCTTGTCGACGACCTCGCTGACCCGTTCGTATGCCGCTTCGTCGCCCGATTCCAGTCCCTGCATGATCGACTGGATCTCGGCTTCGGCCGCCTCGACCTCGTCCTCGGGACCGTCTTCGAGGAACTCGTTGCCGACGCGGTAGTACCGGACCATGTCGTACTCGATTCGATCTCGTTCCGGTTCCGGCAGGTCCTCCTCGTCGAAGGTCTCGTAGGCCCAGGTGAACACGGCCATCTGGCGGCCGGCGTCGTTGACGTAGTAGTGGCGCTCGACGTCGTAGCCGGCGAAATCGAGGACGTTCGCGAGCGCGTCGCCGATGATCGGGTTGCGGGCGCGGCCGACGTGGACCGGTCCCGTGGGGTTGGCGCTCGTGTGCTCGACGACGACGCTGGTGTCCTTGGGATCGAGTCGGCCGTACTCTTCGTCCTGGGACGCGTCGAGCGTCCCCTGGAAGTAGGCCTCGCTGGGCAGGAAGTTGACGTACGGACCCTGGGTCTGGACGGCGCCGAGCGACTCGTAGTCGGCGGCGTCGATCTCGTCGGCGACGTCGGCAGCGACTTTCGGTGGCGGTGCGCCGACCTCGCCGGCCAGCCGGTAGGCGACGCTCGACGCGAGAACGGCGTCGACGTCCGCCGGTGGCTCCTCGATGCCGAGGTCGTCAGTCGGGAGGTCGAGCGACGAGAGCGCACTCGTGAGGGCGTCCTCGACCTCCGCACGTGCGGATAGGAACATACGCTCCTGTCTCGTTCGGGTAGATAAAGGGATAACGAACTGGTAGTGCGACGCCCGGCGTCGGGAGCCGACCACCGGATTCACGCCAATACACATGTTACCGTAGCCCCCGATAATTGTTATCACTGCTCGTGGCGAACGTCGGGTATGCTCGTCTCCATCTTCGAGTACCGGGAAGACGACGCGACCGAATCGGTCGAATCCCAGGGCAGCGTCGAGCCGGACAGAAGCCCGGCGGACTACTTCAGCGTGGACGATCTCGACGTCGACGAGGGATGGGAACGGATCGAGCAGGGCGAGCGGACGCTGTTACGGCGGGAGATCGACGTCAGCGAGGTGACGGCGATTTCAGTGCCCCGCAACGACGAACCGACCGAACCGGACGAAGTCGATACGGATCAGAACGACCTCCCCGGCAAGCCGATCATGCTTCGGAAGGAAGGCGAAGAGTACTTCCTGCAGAACGCAGCGGTCATCGAGGCCCAGGACCGGAACCCCTAGTCGAGGTTCTCGACCGGGTCGTCGTTCGCGAGCGCGCCGAGGCAGTCCTCGACGCGCTCGTGGACGCCGTCCGACCAGCACGGATACAGCCCGGTGAGTTCGCCGGCCCGACGGATCGTGATGGAAACGACCGGAAAGACGATGATGCGCTCGGTCGGCGGCCCCGACGAGAGCAACCCACCGACCGCTTTTCGCGACTCGAAGAACGGTTCGAGCTGGACCCCGGTCCGGGCGGCCGCACGCTCGAGCTCTGCGTACAGCGCGACTGCGTCGTCCCGGTCGGCTTCCGACACCGGCACGTTCACGCGCGCTCCCCACCGCTCGATGGTCAGGTCCTCGATCGTCCCCGTGGCTTCGAGCGACCGCAACCGGTCGAGGACCGCCTGCTGACGGCGCGCTGCGGCCCCCGTCGGTGACGCTCGGAGGTGTGCCGTGACTGCGAACGCGTCAGCCGACTCACCGTCGGTCATTTCCTCCTCACTCCGCGTGGTCGCGTCCGACTCCGAACTGTCCCTGGTTTCGACCTCCACCGCATTGGCAACCATACACAGACTTGCGTAACGCACAATAAAAGTCTTTACTACTAGCCAAACATTGTCTTCTTTGGCAAATCCAAAGCCATTCGTATTTATTTCCCGCAGTATAGTCCAAGTTTGTCGTTTCGATTTAGAGAGCGGTTGCCGACGGCCTGGACACCCGGATGCTTTTGCCCGCCGACGCACAACTGACGCCAACATGAGTGACTCGGAGTCCGGGGACGGGGGACCGAAACAGGTCTCGGACCCAAACTACCACAGCATCAACCACACAGCCGCCCAGACCTGCGGGTGGACCAAGAACGCGTTGAAGGGGGAAGGTCGCTGTTACAAAAACACGTTTTACGGAATTCAGTCACATCGCTGCATCCAGATGACGCCCGTCGTCAAGTGCAACGAGCGGTGCGTGTTCTGCTGGCGGGACCACGCGGGCCACGCCTACGAGATGGACGAGGTCGAGTGGGACGACCCCGCAGCCGTCGCGGACGCCAGTCTCGAACTCCAGACGAAGATCCTCTCTGGCTTCGGCGGGAACGAGGAAGTCCCCGAAGAGATGTTCGAGGAGGCCATGGAGCCGCGGCACGTGGCGATCTCCCTCGACGGCGAGCCGAGTCTCTACCCCTATCTGCCGGAACTCATCGAGGAGTTCCACGAGCGCGACATCACCACCTTCCTCGTCTCCAATGGAACGCGTCCCGAGGTGCTGGCCGAATGTGACCCCACGCAGTTGTACGTCAGCGTCGACGCCGCCGACCGGAAGACGTTCGACGAGACGGTCAAGGCGATGGAAGACGACGCCTGGGACCGGCTCGTCGACACGCTGGACGTGCTGGCCGCGAAAGACGAGACCCGGACGGTCCTGCGGACGACCTGCATCAAGGGCCTGAACATGGGCCGCCCCGAGTGGTTCGCGGCCATGTTCCAGCGGGCCGACCCGGACTTCGTCGAGTTGAAAGGGTACATGCACGTCGGCCACTCCCGGGGTCGGCTCGACCGCGATTCGATGCCGGAACACGAGGAGGTCGTCGAGTGGGCCGAGCAAGTCATGGCGGACATGCCGGAGTTCGACGTGTTGAAGCAGGTGCCCGCCTCGAACGTGGCGCTGCTCGCGAAAGAGCGCAACACGCTCGTCCCGAAACTCCAGAAGAACAGCGAGTTCTGGGAGTAGCGAGGTCGCCGACTGAGCGACGCGAAGGAGGCGACCTCGGAATGGCGAGCGGGGAACGAAGTGACCCGCGAGCGAAACGAGATCCGAGAGCGCGAATCCGTCTCACGCGACCGATCCCCAGCGAGTGAGAACGACCCCAGCCCTTATACGCCGTTGCCAACCAACTAGTGCTCAAGAAACGCCGTTTGCGTTTCTCCGCGTTCCACCCCTGGGACGCGTTCCACATTCGTTACGCTTATCCCCGAGAGTTACGAATGTGAGGACATGGCACAAGCGACGGGACGGTCCGTTGGATACGACGAACTCGCGACGCTGAAGCTGTTGGCCCTGGAGGGAGCCCTGGAGGGCCAGGAGAAGGTGTCGTGTTCGGCGCTGGCCGACGAGCTGTCGGCCTCGAACCAGACCGCCTCCCGACGGTTACAGGAACTCGACGACGCGAACTACGTCGAGCGCGAGATCGTCAGCGACGGGCAGTGGGTCACGATCACGCCCGAAGGCGAGTCTGCGCTGCGACGGGAGTACGCCGACTACCGCCGCATCTTCGAGCGCGACGCGAGCATCGAGCTGCACGGATTCGTGACGAGCGGCATGGGCGAGGGGCGCCACTACATCTCCCTGCCGGGCTACATGGAGCAGTTCATCGACAAGCTCGGCTACGAACCGTTCGCCGGCACGCTCAACGTCGACCTCACCGACGAGAGCGTCCGCGCCCGCGCCGGCGTGGCCGCGCTCGAACCCGTCCAGATCGAAGGCTGGGAGGACGACGAGCGAACCTACGGCCCGGCGTACTGTTATCCCGCGACCATTCAGTCCGACGACAGCATCTACGAGCCGGCCCACGTCATCGCGCCCGAGCGCACCCATCACGACGAGGACCAACTGGAGGTCATCGCCCCGGCGAAGCTCCGGGACGAACTCGGCCTCGAGGACGACGAGGAGATCAGCATCCATGTCAAGGAGCGATAACATGCACCAGACGTCGAGCACCGTCGACGCGGCGATCACTGCGTTCCGCGCCGGCCAGCCCGTGTTGATCCACGACGCCGCCGACCGCGAAGGGGAGACCGACCTGGTGTATCCCGCTGGCGGCGTGACCCCCGACGCCGTCGCCCGCCTGCGTAACGACGCCGGCGGCCTGATCTGCACGGCGCTCTCCCACGAGGTCGCCGAGACGCTCGAACTTCCCTTCCTCCAGGAGACCATCGACCACCCCCTGGCGGCCGATCACGACCTGGACTACGACGAGCGCTCCTCGTTCTCGCTGACGGTCAACCACCGGGACACCTTCACCGGCATCACCGACGAGGACCGCGCCCTGACCATCACGGAGCTCGCCTCGGTCGCAGCCGATCCCGACGTCGAGACCTTCGCCGAGGAGTTCCGCGCACCGGGCCACGTCCACTTGCTGAAGGCCGCACCGAACCTCCTCGCGGACCGCATGGGCCACACGGAACTGGGCATCGCGCTCGCGGACGCTGCCGACCAGGCGCCCGCCGTCGTGGTCTGTGAAATGCTCGACGACGAAACCGGCAAAGCGCTCCCGCCCGCGGCCGCCCAGGCCTACGGCGAGCGCAACGACATCCCCTACGTCGAAGGCCGCGACCTCGTCGAGCGACTGTCGTAGCCGATTTTTCCGTTTTCGGTAACTGCACCGGTAGTAGCGACGGGTTTTGAGCGACATCGACGCTCGGACGGATTCGGTCCGAAAATTTCGATAAACCACATTTCGCGATATAGAATGTGGTGCGCATCGCCGAAGAAAGCCACAGGGAGAACGGCAGAAACAGCACACAGCGCGTCGCTACGCCGGAAAAGCACTAGCTCGGTGCGGTCGCGAGTCAGGGCGACGACGCACCGGCGAACGCCCGAACCTCGCTCGCGACTCGCTCGGGGTCCGAGAAGATGCCGACGTGGCCGACGCCGTCGAGTTCGACGAGCCAACTGTCGGATAGTGCGTCCTGGAGGGCGTGAACGCCATCGCGGAGGTGGGCTGGGCCGTGCTCGCCCGTCAGCAGCAGCGTCGGAGCAGGTATCGAGAGGTCGTCGGCGAGGGCGTACTGCTCGACGGCGCGATTCTCCCGCACGATCGTCTCGACGATGGTCGCAGCCTGGGCGACCGGCAACTGCTCGACGTCCTCGACGCCGCTACCCGCCCGGAAGAACAGTTCCACCGCCCGTTCGCGCTCGCCTGCGTCGACGAGGTCCTGCATCCGGGTGGCCAGATCAGCTCCAGTCCGGTGTTCACCGACCAGGAGCGACGGTTCGTACAGGATCACCCGGTCGACGTCGACGCGCTGGGCCGCTTCGAGCGCACAGAGGCCCCCGAAGGAGTGGCCGAACAGCGTCGGCTCGCCGTCGACGGCCTCGACGACTGCCCGGACGTCGGCCACCTCCCTGTCGAGGTCGTAGGCGTCGGCGTCGCCGCTGTCGCCCCGACCCCGTCGGTCCATGCAGACGAGGCTGAACTCGTCTGCGAGGTGCGGGACGAGCGCGCCCCAGCTTTGCCGACTTCCGGAGCCGCCGTGAACGAGGACGATCGGGTGGCCATTCCCGTGCTGTTCGTACGCGATACTGGTCCCATCGGTTGACGTGACGGTTTGCATGGAACGAGAGATCGGCGAGCGACACGGGTAGGCCGTTCTCTAACCTGTAAAGCCGTTTATATACCCGACAGGTGCGACGACCTCCTCGATCAGGTGCGCGTGGGCGCGTCGGAGCCGCTCGGACAGCGCCGGCGCGGAGATGCCGATTTCGTCCGCGACGGCGTCGAGCGACGTCGTTCTGGGGATGTCGAAGTACCCCATCTCGTAGGCAGTGAGTAGCGCCTCGCGCTGACGGTCCGTCAGCCCGGTCGGCGGGTTCCCGTTGGCGTCGGACTCCGTGAGGCGAAACAGCGAGAACGAGGCGTTCTCGCGCCAGAATGCACTGTAGTCGAGGAACGCGTCCCGATCCGCGAACCACCGTTGCTGGACCCAGCCGTCGGGTTGAACGGAGATCTGCTCGACGACGGACCTGTTCGTCGCCAGCGCCTGCAGCCGGGGGAAGTCGTCGACCCTGTCGTCGAGCTGGTCCGCCATACTGGCCGTCGGGAGGACCTGATACTGCCGCGTGTCGCCGTCCCGGGTGAGACGGGCGTACTCGTCGACGAAGGGAGTGGTCTCGAACTCTCGTTCCAGCGCCCGGAACGACTCCCCCGTTGCGCGAACGAAAAACGGCGGTGGCGCCCCCTGGTTCGGCTGGCCCACCCTGAGTTCGAGGGTCATCGCGGGCACGGCTGCCGCCACGTCGACGAGTGGCAGGTGCTGGAAACCGATCTTGTACTCGGCGAGGAGCCCCATGTCACGCCGTTCGCGTCGGTCCAGAAATACGTACAGGAAACGGCGCGACCGGCAACGGCCCCGCAGCGACGGACTGAATAGGCCACCGACCCCCGTGTTCGGGGCCGAGAAACACCGAGCGGCCGGATTCAAGGTACTCAGGAGCACCGGCGTCGTCGCTCGACACCAGCATTCTATATCGCGAAATACAGTTTATCGGCGCTGCAGCAGGAATCGGTGCATGCAGCAGAAAAGACAGCCCAGAACGGTCTCACGGCTGTTCTCGCCGTTTCGGTGTCACAGAGAGACGTTTCGGAGGCGCTGGATGAACGGAAGCGGATCGTCCAGCCGGAGGTAGTCGAACGCCGGCAACCGGTAGCTCGAGCCGAGAATCGACGCGAGCGTGCCGGCGAGCGACGGCCGTTCGACGTGCGGCGAGGAGTCCTGGACGATACTCAAGAGGTGGCCCAGTTCACCGACGAGGAAGTGGCTCCCCGCGCCGACCTCGTACTGGCAGTCGATGCGATCGGACTGGCCGGTCACCTGCAGCCAGTAGTAGTAGGGGAACTCCGCGCCGGCGTGGACGGCCGCGGGCAGGGACTGCCACAGCCGCGGGTTGACCTCCGCGAACTTGAACTCGCCCGTCTCGGCGTCGCGGAGATACTCGATACAGGCCAGACCGTGCCAGTTCAACTCGTCGAGGAGCGCTCGACTGACCGCGCGGAGTTCCGGGATGTCGACGGCTTTGCGGAAGACGCCGCCGCCGCCGGTGTAGGAGTCGCCGCGGATCTGGCGGTGCTGGAAGCTGGCGACCGGCTCGCCGTGGTCGCACAGCGCCCCGACCATGTACTCGTCGCTCGCGTGGACGTACTCCTGGACGATCGGATCGTGGCCCATCTCGTCGCGAACGGCGGCCGCGTCGATCGAGTCACCGGAACGGAGGTGGCGCACGTCTTTCACCACGTCGCAGTCTCGTTCCGTGTACTCCGGGAGGTAGGCGTCCGCGAGCACGTTGTATCGCGCCTTGACGATGGCGTCGTCCCCCAGGTCGTCGACCGCGGCGAGTGGGCGAGTCTCCGGCACGGGAACGTCGGCCGCAGCGGCGATCTCGGCCAGTCGGAGCCGGTCGTGGACAGTGCGGAGTCGCTCGAACGACGGCACGGCGAGCGACACGTACTGCTCGAACCGGGCGCGGTACTTCGAGAGGAGATAGGCGTCGTGCTGCCGGACGGGGAGGATAGTCCGCACGTCGGGGCGGGCCGCCACCCCGAGGAGCGCGTCGCGATAGGCGAGAAGGTCAGTGGTGGGCGCGGGAACAGTGACGGCCTCGTCGCAGTACCGGGACGCCGCCGCCGGATCGGCGTCGTGTTCCGAGACGACCACCGGCGAGAGGTCGTGACGGGCGAGCGACCGAACACAGGCGTACGCAGCCGCGTCGTTTCGCGACGGGACGACGACTCGCTCTCCGCGGGACATTCGCCACACAGTCTCACGAACGGCCCCTTTAGTATGAACTGCGTATCGCTATACAGAATCCGCTACCACGCGAGAGGAGCCACAGTCGTCCACCGGCGGTCCGCAGTCGCTCGGGCTCGAAAGCGTCCCTTACAGGGGCACGTTGGGACCGAAGTGCCACTATCGGCCGGCTACTGGCGATCCGGGACGGGGTTCCGCTGGCCAGTGCAAAGGGGAACGTTCGCGGGGTCGAGACCCGGGTACGGAAACTGTTAAGGCCGGATTGCGCCAACAGACCTTCATATGGGCTTCGACGAAATGGACGTCGATCTGATCTGGCAGGATGGAGAGTTCGTCGACTGGGAGGACGCGCAGGTCCACGTCCTCACACACGGACTCCACTACGGAACCGGCGTGTTCGAGGGGGTCCGGTGTTACGAC
Organism: Halorientalis brevis; assembly: GCF_042678165.1. Classification (GTDB taxonomy): domain Archaea; phylum Halobacteriota; class Halobacteria; order Halobacteriales; family Haloarculaceae; genus Halorientalis; species Halorientalis brevis. Next base: position 249,698 of record NZ_JBHUDJ010000002.1, read on the forward strand.
ACGGAGAACGGCCCGGCGATCTTCCGCTGGGAGGAACACCTCGAACGCTTCTACCAGTCGGGCAAACCGTACGACATCGAGATTCCGTTCGACCGCAAGGAACTCACGGAGGCGACGGAGGAACTCATCCGGCGACAGGACCTGGAGTCCTGTTACATCCGGCCGGTCGCCTTCTACGGCTACGACATGCTCGGACTCAACCCCGAGGAGTGTCCCGTCGAGGTGGCCATCGCCGTCTGGCCGTGGGGCGCGTACCTCGGCGAGGAAGCGCTCGAAGAGGGCGTCGACGTCGCCGTCTCCTCGTGGCGCAAGTACGCCTCCAGCCAGATCCCGACCAACTCCAAGACGACCGGGGCGTACGTCAACAGCGTCCTCGGGTCGCTGGAGGCGAAGGGCAACGGCTACACCGAAGCGATCTTCCTCAACAAGGAGGGCAACGTCGCGGAAGGGCCTGGCGAGAACATCTTCCTGGTGCGCGACGGCGAGATCTACACGCCCGGACTGGCCGAGTCGATCCTCGAAGGGATCACGCGCGACAGCGTCATCACGGTCGCCGAGGACCTCGGCTACACCGTCCACGACGGTGCGACCATCTCGCGCAGCGAGCTCTACACTGCCGACGAGCTGTTCTTCACCGGGACGGCCGCCGAGGTGACCCCGATCCGGAGCGTCGACGACAACGAGATCGGCGCAGGAACGAAGGGGCCGGTGACCGACGAGATTCAGGAGCGGTTCTTCGACGTCATCAACCGCCGCACCGACGACTACGAAGACTGGTTCCGCTACGTCTGATCGCGGAGTCCCAGCGTCACCGATTCTGGATGAGCCGCTCGACGGAGTCCATGATGCCGGTCTGTCCGAGCGCCCGGTCGAGCGTGTTGCTGAGCCGGGTTTGCTTGAAGTAGCTGCCAAAGGCGAGGAACGTCGGCGGCCAGAGCCCGACGAACAGTCCCATCTCCCGGTTCCCGCGGACGAAAAACTCGTACCAGGACAGCAACACCGATGCGACCGCCGCGACGATGTACGGGTCAGTGCTCGACCGCTGTGCGACTTCGACCGCCGCTTCTTCCTGTTGGGTTCGCGTCGCCATACACCGTTGCTAGCGCCAGGACGACCTTAGTTAGAAACCGCGTTGTTCGGCCGGCCCGAGGAGTGCTGTGACGCGGCGCGAGTAGGGCTATCGTATGTCGAATGTGACACTGTGAGCCGGGAGTCAGCGTCCGGGAGTGCTGGAGCGGCGAGCGGGGCGGCGAGCGGGGCAGTAAGCCCGGAGAAAAGGTGTCAGTCGTCGCCGTCGCGGGAGTTGGCGGACGCGTTCCCGTCGGCGCTCGTGGGAACGGATTCGTCGTCGGCCTCGCCGTCGACGTACTCCTCGGTGACGGCGATCGGGATGCCGTTGTCGCGGGACTCCCCGAAGCCGGCACTGAGAATGCGTGTCAGCGCGTCCTCGACGCCCTCGTCGGTTTCCTCGTAGCGGTCGGACTCGACTTCGATGACGTACCCGGTGGTGATGTTCGGGGAGGTCGGGAGAAAGAGGACGTCGCGGCCGTCCTGGGTCTTCTTGCCGGTCTTGAACGCGGTCATGCGGAGTCCGTCCCACACTTCGAGTTTGACCGGCGTCTGGAGTTCTTCCGTGCCGGAGACGGCGGTTTCGACGGCCATCTTCGAGGCGTTGTACACCACCCGGAGGCCCGGCAGGCGGTTCATCAGGTTGTCGATCACCTCCTCGAAAATGTCACCGAAGGCGGTCCGACTGAGATAGCCGATGGAGAGTACCAGCAGGAAGAACACGACGAGGGTCAGCGTGACCTTCAGCGGACCCTGCAGTATCGGGTCGTTGTTTTCGATGGGGACCGGTACCGCCGCGAGTTGGTTGTAGATGATCGCGACGATGTAGGCGGTCACGATCAGCGGGAGGAGCACGATCAACCCACTCGCGATGTCCCGTTTCCAGGTAGCCATTGAACTGGCAGGGGTTTCCCACTGCTCCCCCTACTAGTTGACGATTGCCCGAAGGGCGAACGTAAGGTTCGCCCTACGTTCCGCCACTCGGCGATAGAAGTACGATAGCCACTTCGACCCGTACGGTACGTACTGCCAGACGTCGTACGCGTCGGCGAGGTCGGTCTGGGCGTCCTCGCGCACGCCCATGAGCATCTGGATCTCGAAGGCCGTGCCGTGCTCGGCGTGGAGGTCTCTGGCCAGCTCGATCATCGCCGGGTCGTGACTGCCGACCGCGATCCCGGCATCGAACTCGCGGAACATGGTCGCCAGCCGGTCGCGGTACGCCTGGTCGACGCGCTCGCGGCCCTGGTAGGCGATGGCAGCGGGTTCGTCGTAGGCCCCCTTGACGAGGCGGACCTTCCCTGGCAACGGTGCCAGCCGCTCGACGTCTGCGGCCGTCCGTTCGAGGTTCGCCTGAACGCAGACGCCGACGCCACCGTCGTGTGCGCGCGTCTCGGCCTCGAAGGCGTCCAGGGTCGCGTCGGTCGTCGTGTGATCCTCCATGTCGAGCCAGACGAACACGTCCGCGGCCGCGGCCCGCTCCGTGATCCGTGCCAGGTTCTCCCGGAACGCCGCCTCGGAGACGTCCAGCCCGATCTGGGAGGGTTTGATCGAGACGCAGGCACGCAGGTCGGTCGCAGCGACGTCGTCGATCAGCCGGCAGTACGTGTCCGCGTCCGCGTCGGCCGGCGGGCGTTCGTCGTAGTGCTCGCCGAGGAGGTTCAGGATGGTGCCGACCGATCGCTCGTCCAGTCGGCGCGCGTGCTCCAGGGCGGTGGCCTCGTGCTCCCCGGCCACGAACCGACGCGCTATCGGCGGGATCATGGTGGCAAGTATTGCCCACCAGCTAATCAGTTTCCGGGTCGAACGGCCTGAACCACCGCGATTAAGGGTGCTGACAGCGAGTTACCAGGTAGCAATGGATATCGTGGCGGTGCTCGTGACGGCCTTCTGGGCGATGCTCCCAGCGTACGTGCCGAACAACGCGGCCGTGCTCACGGGCGGGGGACCACCGATCGACGGGGGACGAACGTGGAACGGGGAGCGCATCCTCGGAGACGGGAAGACCTGGCGCGGAACCGGCGGCGGCATCGCGGCCGGGGCGATCCTCGCGCTCCTGCTGAACGCCGTCCACCCGACGCTCCAGGACGTGCTCGCGGTTCAGTTGCCGGCGCCGTTCCCCCCAGCGGTGGTGCTGGCGCTCCCGACCGGCGCGTTGCTCGGTGACATCACCGCCTCGTTCCTGAAACGCCGGACCGGACGCGAACGCGGCGCGGCGTTCCCGGGACTCGATCAGCTCGATTTCGTCGTGATGGCGCTGGTCCTGACTGCCGTCGCCGATTGGGGCTGGTTCACCGCGACGTTCACGCCAGAAGTGCTGGCGACGGTGTTGCTCATCACGCCGCTGTTGCACGTCAGCACGAACGTCATCGCCTACAAGCTCTCGCTGAAGAGCGAACCCTGGTAGTCAGGCTTTCTCGAGGGTCAGCCGGACGACCGAGTCGTCGCCGTCGTCCTCGAAGGCCACGCTCCCGCCGGACCGCCGCGCGATCAGCACGACCAGCCACAGGCCGACGCCGCTGGAGTGGTGCAGCGGCGTTTCCTCTCCCTGGTCGAAGACGGAGAGTTCGCCCTCGGGAATCCCCGGGCCGTCGTCGCGCACCTCCACGGTGACCGTCTCCTCGTCACAGGACGCCGAGAGCCGGACTTCCGGGACCTCGTCGTCGTGGCCGCCTGACGGCGCTGAAGCCCGTGACTGGGCGGTCTCACAGCCGTGCTCGACGGCGTCCCCGGGAGCCTGCGAGCGGGGGCTCGTGGAGCCGTGCTCCACGGCGTTCTCGACGAGGTTCGCGAGCGCGACGGGGAGCGTGGGCAGAGCACGGACCCGGCAGTCGTCGACGGACGGCCGCTGTACCGTGAACGACGTCCCGCTCCTGCGGACCGTCTCGACCGCTTCGTCGATCGCGCTGTCGAGGTCGTGGACCACGCGCTCCCTGTCACCGGTCAGGACCCGCTCGATGGTCGCGGCTTTCTGGCTGCGGGTCGCGATGTCGTCGCTCTTGTCCCGGATCTGTCCCGCCAGGGCCGCCGGGTCGCCAGTCGTCTGCTGGGCGATCTCCTCGGCGTACCCCATGACGACGGCGACGTCGTTGCGGATGTTGTGTCGAAGGACGCGGCTGAGAACCTGCTTCAGCAGGTCCAGTTCCTGCTCGCGCTCTTTGAGTTCGGTGACGTCCCTGAGGACGACGACCCGGCCGTCGACGAGATCGCTGGCGGAACTGACGGGGGAGATCTGCAGATGGAAGTGGCGCGTCTCGCCGTCGTGCTCGAACTCGATGTCGGTGTCGACGTCGCTCGCTTCCCCGCACTCCGCAACGATGGCCGGGTAGTCCGCGAAGAACTCCCGGCCGGACGTGCCGATGGCCGCTCGCTCGGTGGTCCCGAACAGCGCGAGCGCGGCCTCGTTGACGTCGACGACTCGGTCGTCCTCGTCGATGGTAATGACGGCGTCCTGCATCTGAGCGAGCACCGTCTTCCGGGCGATCGGTAGGAGTTCCAGCAGCCGGTACCGGAACAGCGCCCACGCGAACAGGATCGTGGTGAGCAGGAACGCGAGCGGCGTCAGGTCCAGGTCCGGATACGGCGAGAAACCGGCCACGAAGAAAATGTTCGCGACGAACGGAATCACCGCGCCCGCGACGAGGATACCGGTCTGTGTCCGGCGAATCCCCTGGGCGTTGCGATAGTCGTCGACGAACAGCGCGAGGCCGGCGACGACGAGACAGTAGGAAAACAGCGTCTGGACGTAGAACCACGCCCCGAACTCGGCGTGGAACACCCCCAGTCGATCGACGTGCCACGAGGTGTACACGAACTCCGGTACGGCCCAGATGACGAACTGGCTGCAAAACGGAAAGACGAACAGCACGAGCCAGGGCGACCGAAGCGACAGCCGCCGCCGACGGACGTACTCCAGGGCGAGCAGGAACCAGGTGATCGTGACGACGTCGGTGAAGAAGTAGCGGAGGTTCACCGCCGCGAGCGTCACCTGCGTGCCGTCGGCGACGAGACTGTACCCGTAGGTACTGGACCAGCCGGCGATGCCCAAGACGAACACGGAGAACCACCGAGCGCCCGGCTTCTCACTGTTCTGCCAGGCGACGTACGTCATCAGCACGGCTGGGACGATGGTCAGCACGAGCGCCACCCCCAGCACGTCGACAGCCAGTACCATGGTGTTCGGTAGCAGACACGTTACAATTGTAGGAATAAAAAGGTATACCGCGGGAACGGGCGAGCGGCGGCGAACTGGTGGGCTTTTCACCACGGACGCCAGAGGGGGAGACATGAACTCTCGCGGCACGACGCTCCGGTTGGCCACCCGGGGCTCGGACCTCGCACTCCGGCAGGCGGCCACGGTCAAGTCGGCCCTCGAAGACCGCCGCCAGACGGTCGAACTCGTCGAGGTCGAGACGACCGGCGACCAGATTCAGGACGAACTCATCCATCGCCTGGGGAAGACGGGCGCGTTCGTTCGCAGCCTCGACGAGCAGGTGCTGGACGGCGACCTGGACGCCGCCGTCCACTCGATGAAAGACATGCCCACCGAACAGCCCGACGACCTCGTCGTCGCGGGCGTTCCGGAACGCGAGGCCGCCGAGGACGTGCTGGTGACCCCCGACGGCACGGATCTGGCCGACCTGCCCGAGGGCGCGACCGTCGGCACGTCGAGTCTCCGCCGCCAGGCCCAGTTGCTGGCCGAGCGGCCGGACCTCGACGTCCAGCCGCTCCGCGGGAACGTCGACACGCGCATCGAGAAGCTGCTCGCCCCCAGTCTCCAGGCCGAGCACGAACAGCGGCTCGACGACGAGGAGGGCGGCTTCGACAGCAGCGACGAGGAGCCCGTCGAGTTCGATCAGGAGTGGTTCGACAGCCTCGCGGAGATCGAACGACGGGCGATGGAGCGGGAGGTCGAGGTCGAGTACGACGCCATCGTCCTCGCGCGCGCCGGCCTGGAGCGGACCGGCTTGATTCACCACGTCGAGTTCCAGGCGCTCCCGCGGACGCAGTTCGTGCCCGCGCCCGGACAGGGCGCGCTGGCCGTGACTGCGCTGGACGGCGACACCGCCGAGATGATCCGAGGACGGCTCGACCACCCGCCGGCCCGGGTCGCCACCAGCGTCGAGCGGATCGTGCTCGACGAACTCGGCGGCGGCTGCGTCGCCCCGATCGGCGTCAACGCCGTCGTCCAGGGTGCCGTCGTCCACGTGAACGTCCGCGTCCTCAGCCGCGACGGGAGCGAGGAGGTCAGCGCCAGCCGGGACCTCCCGGTCGACCGCCATCCGACGGCGGCCCGCGACCTCGCCGTCGAGTTGCGCGAGCAGGGTGCGGCCGACCTCATCGAGCAGGCCCGCCGGAAAGAACCGGACGAAGCGAAACGGGAGGAATAATGGCCAGGGGGGAGAAGCGACGCCAATCATGACTGACGACGCCGACATCGCCGACGGGAAGGTCTACCTCGTGGGGAGCGGTCCCGGCGACCCTGACCTCCTGACGGTGAAGGCAAAGCGCATTCTCGAGGACGCAGACGTCGTCCTCCACGACAAACTCCCCGGCCCCGACATCCTTGGGATGATCCCCGAGGAGAAACGCGAGGACGTGGGCAAGCGCGCCCGCGGTGAGCGCACCTCCCAGCAGTACACGAACGAGCGGATGACGGACCTTGCCCACGAAGGCAAGACGGTAGCGCGGCTGAAAGGCGGCGATCCGTTCGTGTTCGGCCGCGGCGGCGAGGAGATGGTGTACCTGGCCAAACACGGCGTCCCGTTCGAGGTCGTGCCGGGCATCACGTCGGCCATCGCCGGCCCCGGCGTCGCGGGGATTCCGGTCACCCACCGGAACCACGCCTCGTCCGTGTCGTTCGTCACTGGCCACGAGGACCCCACGAAGGAGAAGTCGGCCGTCGACTGGGAGGCGCTGGCGGCCACCGGCGGCACCATCGTCGTGCTGATGGGCGTCGGGAAGCTCCCGGACTACACGCAGGCGCTGCGTGACGCCGGAATGGACCCCAAGACGCCGGTCGCGCTGGTCGAACGCGGGACCTGGACCGACCAGCAGGTGGTCACGGGGACCCTCGACACAATCGTCGAGGCGCGCGACGAGGCCGGCATCGAGCCGCCCGCCGTCACCGTCATCGGCGACGTCGCGGCCGAGCGCCAGAACGTGCTCGCTTTCCTCGAAAACGACCGAATGGAGGATCAGTCGTGACCCTCTCGGTCGCGCTCTTTCGCCCGGACGACGACCGACTGGCCGACGCCGTCGACCTCGTCGAATCGCTGGACGCGACGCCCGTTCCAGACCCGATGCTCGCGGTCGACCCCACCGGACGAATCGCCCGAACGGACGCCGACTACACGATCCTCACCAGCAAGACCGGTGCGGAGCTGGTCAGCGACGCCGGCTGGCAGCCCGCCGACACGACGCTGTGTGCCATCGGCGAAGGGACCGCGGACGCCCTCGAAGCTGAAGGGTACGGCGTCGACCTGATTCCCGAGGAGTTCACCTCTGCCGGCCTCGTTTCTGCCCTCGAAGGAAAGTGCGAGGGAGAGCGCGTCGAGGTCGCTCGCAGCGACCACGGGAGCGCCGTGCTGACCGACGGCCTGAACGACGCCGGTGCGTTCGTCCACGAGACGGTGCTGTACCGGCTCACGCGGCCGGAGGACGCCGGCGACTCAGCCGCGCGGGCCGCAGCGAACGACCTGAGCGTCGCGCTGTTTACGTCCTCGCTCACGGTCCGGAACTTCCTCGACGCCGCGGCCGAGCGGGGGGTTCGCGACGACGCCATCGCCGGCCTGAACGAGTCGGCGATCGTCGGCGCCATCGGCGAGCCGACCCGCGAGACCGCCGAAGGGCTCGGCATCGACGTGGACGTGGTCCCCGACCGCGCGGACTTCGAGGCGTTCGCCCGCGAGGCCATCGAGATCGCGTCGTCCCAGAAATAGAACCTCCGTCGGCACATTTTGCGGCGGTCAGCCGAACCCACGATCGCGTCGCTGCGTGCACGCTATCGCCGTGGCGCAGTCGAGTCCGTCTGTCGCGTCGGCGACAGTCGCCGCACGCTCGAACGTTATCCCCGGAGTGAAGCCCGTGAGCCGGCCGAACGGCAGATCTCGGCGTCTCGGAGACGGCGCGGGGCAACCAGAGGTTTAAACCAGAGACCGCGATAGCAAACGCATGATGGCCGGACCAGTGCCAGCCCTCGACGATCGCGCCGCGGCGTGTGCCGATCACCTCAGGGCAGCCGATTCCGTGTTGCTCGCCTCGCACATCGACGCAGACGGGTTGACCAGCGCCGCCATCGCGGCGACGGCGCTCGAACGCGCCGGAATTCCGTTCGAGGTCGTGTTCAAGAAACAGCTCGACCCGACCGAGATCGCGTCGATCGCCGCCCGCGAGTACGACACGGTCCTCTTTACGGACTTCGGGAGCGGCCAGCTCGACGCCATTAGCGAACACGAGGCCGCCGGCGACTTCATCCCCGTCATCGCCGACCACCACCAGCCGGCCGACGCGGACACGGCGTTCCACCTCAATCCCCTGCTAGAGGGTATCGACGGCGCCTCGGAGCTCTCCGGCGCGGGCGCGAGCTACGTCCTCGCTCGGGCACTCGAACCCGCGGACGCCGACAACCGCGATCTGGCGGCGCTGGCGATCGTCGGTGCCGTCGGCGACATGCAGGCAGTCGAGGGAGAACTGGTCGGCACGAACGAGAAGATCGTCGAGGAAGGCGTCGCGGCGGGCGTCGTCACAGAGGGGACGGACCTCTCGCTGTACGGGAAACAGACGCGGCCGCTCCCCAAACTCCTCGAGTACGCCAGCGAGATCGGGATTCCAGGCATCTCGAACGACGAGGCCGGGTCGATCAAGTTCCTCGACGGCCTCGGGCTCGACCTGAAGGACAACGGCGAGTGGCGGCGCTGGGTCGACCTAACCGACGACGAGCGCCAGACCGTCGCCAGTTCGCTGGTCCAGCGCGCGGTCAAGCGCGGCGTCCCGGCGGACAAGATCGACGGGCTGGTCGGGACGACCTACACCCTGACGGCCGAACCCGAGGGGACGGAACTCCGGGACGCAAGCGAGTTCTCGACCTTGCTGAACGCGACGGCCCGCTACGAGCGCGCGGACGTGGGCCTGGCAGTGTGTCTCGGCGACCGCGAGGCCGGGCTCGAGCGGGCGCGGCGACTCCTGCAGAACCACCGGCGGAACCTCTCGGAGGGGCTCGAATGGGTCAAAGAACAGGGCGTCACCCGCGAGGACAACCTCCAGTGGTTCGACGCCGGCGACGCCGTCCGGGAGACGATCGTGGGCATCGTGGCCGGGATGGCCGTCGGCGTGGACGGGGTCGACCCGGACGTGCCGATCATCGCCTTCGCTCGGAAGAACGACGAGGAGACGAAGGTATCGGCCCGCGGGACCGGCCGTCTGGTCGGGAAGGGACTGGACCTCTCGGTCGTGATGGGCGAGGCCAGTGCCGCGGTCGACGGCGGCGGTGGCGGCCACAACGTCGCCGCCGGCGCGACCATCCCCGCGGGTCGCGAGCAGGAGTTCATCGAGCACGCCGACGGCATCGTCGGCGAGCAACTCGGCTGAGACGCTGCTTCAGCGGGTCTGACGCAGTCCAGGCAGAAGCTTCGCCGCCCTCGATCGCCCCCATTTGATATAGCGGTATCGCGTTTAGCGCCGACGCGTCGGCGGACCGGGTCGAGACGCAAAAAAGAGCGGTAGCCGTCAGCAACTCGCCGAAATCGGACAGACGGCGGTTCAGAGCGGTGGCCCCCGCAGGAGGAGTAGCGCGCTGACACCGACGAGCAGGGCAGCCAGGACGTTCTCGGTGCGCCAGGCGACCAGGACGACCACGCCGGCCGCGAGCCACGTCGGTGGGCCGGCTGTTACGACCGACGGCGCGAGAATGGAGACGACGACCGCCCCTGGGAGCGCCTCTAACCCTGCCTCGGCCCGTGCCGAGAGGTCCACGCGCCCGAGCAGCCACAGCCCGCCGGCTTTCGTCAGGTACGTCACGCTGGCCATCGCGAGGATGACCCCCACGGTCACCGGGTCGAGAAGGTCACTCATACCGGACCACCACCACGAGCGCGCCCACGAGTCCGCCACAGAGGATGTACCAGCGGCCCGGGAGCACTCGATTCGTTGCCACCGCGACGGCGCCGGCAGCCACCCAGGGCGCCAGCGACGATCGGCCGTCCCAGAGTTCGACCGCGATCGTGAGGAAGACGGCCGTGAGGGCGAAGTCCAGGCCGTACCGCGCGGGGTCGTCGATCACGCTGCCGGCAGTCGCGCCGACGACGGTCGCGACCACCCAGAACGACCAGATGGCGAGGCCGCTCCCCAGGAGGAACGCGCCCTGGCGGCTGCCCGACTGCAGTTCACCCATGGTGAGCGCCCAGTTCTCGTCGGCCGTGAAGAACACGCTCCCGTAGGCCTGCCGGGGCGAGAGCGACTGGAACCACGGCCGCAGCGCGGCCCCCATCAGGACGTACCGGAGGTTCACGACCAGCGTCGTGACGACCACGGCCGCGACGGGCACCGGATCGGCCCACAGCTCCATCGCGACGAGCTGGGCCGCCCCGGCCAGGACCGTCGCACTCATCAGCGTCGCTTCGGCCACGCTGAGGCCGGCGTCGCGGGCCAACACCCCGAAGACGACGCCGTAGCCGGCGACGCCCAGCGCGACCGGTACGCACTGCAGGTAGCCGTCTCGGATGCCGGCCCACGAGAATCGGACCGACTGGTCGTCCCCCGCCGGGCGCTCCGACGGGTCGCGAACGTCCGTACTCACGACTGGTCACCTCGCGAGCGCCAGTCTCGGCACACAATCGACATCGAGACAGCTAGAGCGGTGCCAGACCTGTAAGTACTCGGAGAAGCAGATTTCTCCTTCGGCGCGGAAACGTCGGCCCCAGCTCAGTCAGGTCGATCGCCGAGCAGTTCGGGATCAGTCAGAACAGTCCGAACGATTCCACGGCCAGCCTCGGTCAGGGCGTACCCGTCCTCGCCCTGTTCGAGGAACTCACCGCGCAACTGGCGGACGTGATAGTTGAACTGGCCCTTGTCGTCGACGTCCGTGGCGTTCCGGAGCGTCGAGTACGCTACGGGCGTGTCTGCACGCGCGAGCGCGAGGAGGATTTCGAGACGGGTCGCGTCCGAGAGCGCCGCGAACGTCTCCGAGACCGGTTCGAGCGGTGCCGACTGCAGCGACTGCCCGGCGAGGGCGTCGGCAGGCGCTGACTCCCACGTCCAGTCGGGAATCGCCATACCAGCAGTTGCGCGTCACCGTGCAAAACAGTTCTGGACGCTGCGACGCTGGAGCTGGAGAGCGAACGCCCCGACCGGCCGAAATCGAACGCCAGCCGCCCACTCGAGCGCGGACTGGCAGAACAGAGTTAGGCAGCACGGCAGGATTCTGTATAGCGCCCAGCAGTTTACTGAGAACGGTGGCAGCTACGAGTCGACAGCCAGAATCGGCGGTCTCAGTGCGCTTTCGACGTCGTATCGAGAGACGAGGGGATCAACAGCGTCGAGCCAGGCACCGCCTATTCCGTGGTTGTTGTGAACGAAGCTCATGGTCGAATCCGACCGACGCGGGCCGGTAGCCGTCGTCACGGTCGACCGCCCGGACCGACGGAACGCGATCGACAGGGAGACGGCGCTCGCGCTCAGAAAGGCCTGGAAGCGCTTCGACGACGAAGAGGCCGCGGTCGCCGTCCTCACGGGCGCGAACGGTACCTTCTCGGCCGGGGCAGACCTGAAGGCGATGGATCTGACAGACGACCCCGAGGGTTACCACGGTTTTTCCCGGATGGAGGTCTCGAAACCCACCATCGCGGCGATCGAAGGCCACTGCGTGGCCGGCGGCATCGAGCTGGTGCTGTGGTGTGACCTCCGGGTGGCGAGCGAAACGGCCGAGTTCGGCTGTTTCGAGCCGCGGTTCGGCGTCCCGCTGGTCGACGGGGGCACCCAGCGCTCCCCCGGGTCGTGGGCCTCGGGCGTGCGCTGGAACTGATTTTGACCGGGCGCGCGCTGGACGCCGAGACCGCCGAGGAGTGGGGACTGGGCAACCGCGTCACCGAGGAGGGCGACGCTCTCGACGCAGCCGTCGAGATGGGGGAGCAGATCGCCTCGTTCCCGCAGGAGACCGTCCGAACCGACCGCGCCGCGGTGTACGACGGCCTCAGCGAACCGCTCGACCAGGGACTGAAGATCGAAGCCTGGCACGGCTCGCGGGCGCTCGACACCGCACGGGAGGGTGCAGATCGCTTCGCTGGCGGCGAGGGTCGCAGTGGCGAGGGCATCGAAGAGCGCGAATCGTAGGCTTCGGCCTTTCTTGCGGCCACAGACGGCAGTCAGGAGAGATCGGGGAGAATTAGCCAATGAATCGCATGTCGCGATATAGAATTGCATGGTCGGCGCGAGCGGAGGCACGGCGCTCGGGCGGGACCCCAAAGAGATCGAAGTCACGGGTCGCAGCCGCACCGTCGGAGCGGTCCCGCTCGGAGAGCACACCGACCCAAATCACGCCAGCGAGCAAAGGCTGCCGTGAGGCGATCTCGCGAGAGAAGCGCTGGCAACGGACGCTCGTCCGCTGCCGTTCGGTGTCGGAGATACGGATACGCGGCCAGTGGGAGGAGCACAGCGCCGTAGATGCCGGCGACGAGGACCGCGATCTGCAGCGGATGGCCGGCTGGGATCAGAATCAACCCGAGCGCGACGGCGATCCAGAGGGCGAGCCCTTGCAGTACAGCTCGTCGCCACTGCCGGCCACGCGCGGCAGGCGGTCTGCCCCGTGACTCGGCGGTGTCGTCCCGTCGGGAAGTGCAATCGAGCACCGGCGTCGCTCAGGATTAGACCTGCCCGGTCGGCCGGATCATGAGTTCGTTGACGCTCACGTGCTCGGGTTGGGTGGTCGCGTACACGATCGCACGAGCGATGTCCTCGGGGTCGAGCGATTCAGTGTACAGTTCACTGAGTTGTTCGAGAACCTGTTCGTCGGGGACGTGGCTCGCGAGTTCGGTATCGACCGCACCGGGTTCGATGATCGTCGTGCGGACGTTCTGGGTCGTGACCTCCTGTCGAAGGGCGTCGGTAAAGGCGTTGACGCCGAACTTCGTCGCGTTGTACCCGCTCGCGTTCGCCATGGTCTTGCGACCGGCGACCGAGGAGACGTTGACGATGTGACCGCCGTCCTGGTCCTGCATGATCGGCAGCACGGCGTGGGTGAGGTCCATCAGCCCGAGGAGGTTGACCTCGACCATCTGGCGGAGGTTCGAGCGGTCGGCGCGTTCGAGCGGTTCCAGCAGCATCACGCCGGCGTTGTTCACGAGAACGTCGATGCGACCGAACTCGTCGGTGACCGTCTCGACCAGCGAGTCGACGTCGTCCTCGTCGGTGACGTCGGTCGGGACGACGAGCGTCTCGCCGCCCGCTGACTCGATCCGGTCGGCGAGCGCTTCGAGTTCGTCGACGCGACGGGCCGCGAGGACCACAGTCGCGCCTTCTTCGGCGAGGGCTTCGGCGGTCGCCTCCCCGATCCCGGAAGACGCGCCGGTCACGATCGCGACCGAGTCGGCGAGTGGTGCTGCGTTCCGCTCGTCGCTCGTCGAATCAGCTGTCTCTGACATCACTCGTCAGTACTGGCGTCGAAGAGGAGAGTTGCATGCTAGCCTGTAAGCGTGTTTAAGTAGGGCTCCGGACCGAGGGTCTGGCTGATGAGTTGGTGTTCGGCGCGCCGGAGGAGGTCGGACGCGGACGCAGCGGAGATGCCGAGTTCGTCGGCGAGGTCCTCGGTCGACGTGCGCCGCGGTGAGTCGTAGTAGCCGCTCGAAAGCGCGAGCGAGAGCGCCGTGTACTGCCGGTCAGTGAGTCCGAACTGGGCACGTTCGTCGGGGTTGTCGGGGTCCGAGGCGATGTTCAGTAACTCCAGTGGCAGGTCGTTGACGGCGCACCGCTCGCGGAACATGTTGAACGCGTCGTAGTCGGCGAACACCTTCCGCTCTCGCCAGCCGTCGCCGGTGACCGTCGCGTCCATGAGCGCGCCCTCGAACTGCTCCGGGTCGCAGGCGTCGAACGGTAACGCGTCGCTATCGACGAACACCTGGTAGAACCAGCCGTCTCCTGTTTTCCCGATGGTCGTCGAATCGCAGACCTCGGGTTGGCCGTGGAGTTCGCGGTCGAACGCCGCACGCGACCCGTCGGCGACGCTCACCATGAACAGGTCCCGATCGTCGTCGTCGAGCGGCACCGAGTGCGAGAGCGAGATTTCCCCGCTCGGAAGCGACCGCGCGAGGTCGGCGAGCGGCAGCGTCCGATCTGCGAGCAGGATCTCTGCGACGATAGCCATACGTGGCTGTCGGCGTCGAGACACATAACGTCCGTGCGGTCGAAGCGCCTCGTCACGTCCGCAGCCGAACTGCCAGGAGCAAGACCGCCGCGAAGAGCGTCGTGCCTGCGAGCAGGGCCCACCCGACGCTGTACCCGCTCGTCTCGACGAGCAGGCCGAACAGCGGCGGCGCGAGCAGGCCGCCGACGTTGATCGCGGTTTGCCCGCCGGCGGTCGCTCCGCCGATGTCGTCGGCGTCGACGAGCGCGGAGAGACACGAATAGAAGACGCCGGTCGCACCGTGGACCGAGAGGCCCAGTCCCGCGAAGAGCACGACGGCGACCGGCAGGGACCAGGCGCGCGTGGCGATGAGGGCAAAGAGGACGGCCCCGAGCGCCATCTGGCCGAGCGCGACGGTGGCCGCCCCCGTCGCCCCGCCGAGTCGATCGGCGAGGTTGCCGGCGCCGATCCGGCCGACGCTGCCCGTGACCTGGGTCACCGCGAGCACGAGCCCGCCCGCAGCGGCGCTCGCACCGACGACGTCGTCGACGTAGAGGACGGTGTAGCCAAGCATCGAGAAGATCGAGGCACCGATGAACAGGCCGGCGGCGACGAGCAGGACGTAGGCCCGGTTGGCGCGGAGGCCCGAGAGGTCCGGCAGCGAGAACTCGCCGCTCCCGCGCGAGCCCTCGTAGAGCGTCGCGAAGACGAGCGCGTAGCCACCGGCCAGCAGCGCGATGACCCAGAAGCCGAACTGCCAGGCGGCGACGGCGGCGATCCCAGTCACGAGGAGCGAGGCCGCACCGCTGCCGGCGGTGACGCCGACCTGTTTCAGCCCCATGGCGAGGCCCTGGCGTCCGGCGGGCGAGCTGGCGACGATCGCGCGGTTCGAGGCCGGCATCGCCGTCGAGTACGCCGCCCCGAGGATCGCGCCGGCGCCGAGCAGCGTGAGGAACGTGGGCGCCAGCGACACGCCGACGGCCGCGACGGCGAGGCTAGCGAGCCCGACGGTCATCAGTCGTTTCTCGCCGAGGCCGTCGACGGCCGCGCCGCTCGGAAAGAGCATGAGCGTGTACCCGAGCATGGCCGCCGTGAGGAAGACGCCGACGAGCGATTCGGACAGGGAAAACGCGTCGCGCAGGAACCCGGTCGCGGCGAAGATCGTGTAGTAACAGAGGCTCGCAGTCGTCTGCCAGCCCGCGACCGTCGCAACCGACCGCCAGCTCCGCGACCCGTTCACCGACTGCGACTCGGTTGCCATCATCGAACCTCACCGACTGCCGACGGTAAACGTATCGTGTTCGATCAGCCAATCGCAACCAGATATTTCGAACGCCGTGTGACAGATAGTCTATCAGCTAGAGAGCGTTCTATCGGCCGGCGATAATTCGGTCAGAGAGGAGTCGGCGAGCGAGCCGACGGACTCGCGGTCGCTGGGGGGCACGGCGACTCAGTCGGCGGCCGCTGGTTCAGCACGGGAGTCGCGCTGCAGGACGTTCGAGGCGGCACCGTACCCGCTCAGGATCGCGCCGGAGAACCCGCCGCCGGGGAACGACCAGGCGGACGCGAAGTACAGGTCCGACACCGGTGCGCGAATCTGCCGATTCAGCAGGGACTGCGACGGCGTCTGGGCGAACCCGTACACCGCACCGCCGGGGTTGCGCGTGTACCGGTGCATCGTCTTCGGGGTCGCGAGTTCGGCGTGGGCGACCGCGTCGGCGGCGCCCGGAATCTGCTCGTCCAGTCGGCGCAGGAGGACGTCTTTCACGTGGGCTTTCTTCTGGCGGTACTCCTCGTCGGTGAGGCCAGCCCAGTTGTCCCACTCATCGAGCGTCGCCACCGTCCCGGTGCTCTGGCCCTCCGGCGCGAGGTCGGCGGCCACCTGGCTGTAGTCGACGAAGGCGAAACTCCGCCGGCCGAACGAGGCGTGCGAGTTCGTCGCGGTCTCGCTGAGCGCGTCGACGCTCTCGTCGACGACGAACGTCGAGTAGTGGTCGTTCCCCAGTTCGCACAGCGGCGTCTCGAAGGCGAGGTACAGCGTCGTCAGCGACGGTCCCCGCTCGAAGTCGCCGATCTCCGCGTGGAGGTCCGCGCCGTGCGGGTCGGGCAGCAGGTGCTCGGCGACGTTCGGAATGGCACCGTTGGCCACGACTGTCCGTGCCCGATCGGTCCGCGCGTCCGTGCCGGTGTTCGTCTTCTCGTGACGGACGCCCGTCGCGCGGCCGTCCTCGACGAGGATGTCCGTCACGAGTCGCCCGAGTTCGACGCTCCCGCCGGCGTCCTCGACGACCGACGCGAGGTGGTCCGAGAGTGCCTGCGAGCCACCTTTGACGTAGTGCCCCCCGCCCGCCAGGTAACTCCCCTGCCCCGCGGCGAAGAACGGGAGCGCCAGCGTGTACGGGTCGTCGTTGTAGTACGCGTAGTTGAAGCTCAACAGGAGTTTGAGCCGCTCGTCGTCGACCAGCGAGTCGAGGAACTCCCCGAGGGTCGTCTTCCGGTAGCGCAGCAGCGTCGGACTGGTGAACGGCGCCGTCAGCAGCGTCCGCAGCGACCCGCCCGACATCGGGAACTCCGAGATCTCCTCGCGGATGCGACAGACCACGTCGAAAAAGCGCTCGATGCCCGCCGCCTCCTCGGGGAACGCCTCGACCAGCGCGGCTTCCATCGCCTCGCGCCCGTGGGGCAGCGTCACGTCGCCGTCGCCGTGTCGCACCCGGTAGTTCGGCACCGGTTCGAACTCCACCGCGTCGAACACGCCCAGTTCCGCGAACACCTCGCGTTTCGCGTCGCCCTCGTCGAGCCCGTCGATCTCGTGGAGACTGACCTCGAACTCGCACTCGCCGCGCTGGAACGTCGTCGCGTACCCGCCAGGGATCGTGTGTTTCTCCAGGACGAGCACGTCCTGGCCCGCCGTCGCGAGTTTCGCCCCCGCGGTCAAGCCCCCGAGGCCCGCGCCGACGACGATCGTATCGTGCATACCTCCCGTTGGGACGGCAGCACTAAGTAAGTACACACTCAGCCAGAACGATCGTCCCGGGCTCGACACGACCGCACTGCACAGTGGCCGGCAGGGTTTTGCCAGTGGCGTCGCTACGATCGTGACATGAGTCACCCGAATCCCGACGAGACGGTCGAGCGCGAGCGTCTCATCTTCGGTGCAGGATTCGCCCTCGGCGTCACGTTCACCATGCTGATTCTCGGCATGGTCCTCTCGACGGTCGCCCCGCAGTCGGTGACGATCACGAGCCTCCTCGATTCGCGCGTCCTCCTCCCGGTCGTCGCGGCCGTCGTCTTCGCGTTCGTCGTCGGAGTGGCGCTGTACCTCCTCGCGCTGCCCGAGCAGGGGTTCGGTATCCCGCGGCGCGTGGGGTTCGACACCGACGAGCGGGACGACGAGCACTGACGCGGGACCGTCCGACTTTTGTCCACACTCCGCGACAGTCGCGGTAATGGCCGACTTCGATCCCGAGCAGTTCGAGGACAAGTACGCGAACTACTTCACCGAACTCCAGGAGGCGTACAAGAACGCCTTCAACCGGATGAACGACCGCTACGACTCGGAACTCATCCACGCCATCGACCAGTTCGTCCTGAACGAGAGCGAACCCTTCTACGAGGGTGACGGCGAGTTCCGCATCGACCTCCCCGAGAACCCCTACGAGCGCATGCAGGGCGTCGTCGTCGACGAGGAGAAGTTCGACGAGATCCTCGACCGGTACGTCGACGAACTCGAACGCGAGCACCGCGCCGTCTTCGGCCTCGAAGGCTGACCCCCAGTAGCTTCTTCTGGCTCGCCGCCGCGCTCCCGACATGGAACGGCGACTGGTTTCGAGCGGCACCGACTGGGAAGACGAGGTGGGGTACTCGCGGGCGGTCAGAGCCGGCGACGCCGTCCACGTCTCGGGCACGACCGCGATCGACGACGACGGCGATCCCCTGGACGCCGGGCCGTACGAACAGACCAAGCGCGCGCTCGACCTCGTCGCGGACGCGCTGGCCGAAGCGGGCGCGAGCGTCGAGGACGTCGTTCGCACGCGCATGTACGTCACCGACATCGACGCCTGGGAGGAGATCGGCCGCGCCCACGGCGAGGTGTTCGGCGACGTCAAGCCAGCGACCACGATGGTCGAAGTCGAGCGACTGATCGACCCGGCGCTCGTCGTCGAGATCGAAGCGGAGGCCTCGATCGCGGACTGAGTGGCATACACCGCACAGCGACGCGCCGAGCGGGGCGTCTGGCGGCCCGCGCCGTGACCGAGCCACGCACGGTCGCGCCGCAGGTTCGAACCAACAGCAACTTGGCTGATCTCTCGTGAGAGGGAGGTAACCGATGGCACGTGAGAGTGCAGACGACAGTGGGCAACGGAGCGCGACAGCGAGCCAGGGCGGCGGTTCGTGGTTCGCGCGGTACTTCGAGTTCGACGAACACGGGACCGACATGCGGACCGAGATCGTCGCGGGGATAACGACCTTCCTGACGATGAGCTACATCGTCGTCGTGAATCCCGCGATCCTCGGTCTCGCGATCGACGTCAACGGGCGGACGGCCGCCGAGACCCAACAGATGCTCGCGGTCGTGACGCTCATTTCCGCCGCAGTGGCGACCTTCGTCATGGCCTTCCACGCGAACAGGCCCTTCGGGCAGGCGCCGGGACTGGGTCTCAACGCCTTCTTCGCGTTCACGGTCGTGCTGACGCTGGGCATTCCGTGGGAGACGGCACTGGCGGCCGTGGTCGTCGAGGGCGTCATCTTCCTGTTTCTGACCGTGATCGGCGCGCGCGAGTACGTCATCAACATGGTTCCCGAGCCGGTGAAGTTCGCGGTCGGGGCCGGGATCGGGCTGTTCCTGGCGATCATCGGCCTCCAGGCGATGCACGTCATCGCGAGCGACCCGGCGACGTTCGTCCAGTTCAACCCGGCGTTCGCGACCGACCCGCTCGCGATCATCAGCGTGATCGGCCTGTTCCTCACCTTCGCGCTCGTCGCGGCCGACGTCAGCGGCGCGATCATTCTCGGCATCATCGCGACGACGATCATCAGCTACGCCGCAGACGCCATGGGCTACTCCCCGCACGCGTCCGAAGTCGCCGAGGGCGTGTTCCTCTACACGCCGGCGTCGCTGAGCGGACAGACCGACATCGTCTACAGCCTCGCGGGCTACGACATCACGCCGCTGATCGGCGCGTTCATGCGCGGGTTCTCGAACGTCGATTCGATGGGGTTCGCGCTCATCGTCTTCACGTTCTTCTTCGTCGACTTCTTCGACACCGCGGGGACGCTCACCGGCGTCTCCCAGATCGCGGGGTTCCTCGACGAGGACGGCAACCTGCCCGAGATCAACAAACCGCTGTTGGCCGACGCGATCGGGACCACCGTGGGCGGCATCATCGGCACGTCGACGGTCACCACGTACATCGAGTCCTCCTCGGGCGTCGAGGAGGGCGGGCGGACGGGGATGACGGCGCTGGTCGTCGCCCTGCTGTTCGTCGCGTCGCTGGCGGTCGTCCCCCTGGCCGCGGCCGTGCCGCTCCACGCGTCACACATCGCGCTGGTGGTCGTCGCGGTCCTGATGCTTCGCAACATCGTCGACATCCAGTGGGACGATCTCAGTCACGCCGTGCCCGCCGGGCTCACCGTGCTCGTGATGCCGTTCACGTTCTCGATCGCGTACGGGATCGCCGCGGGCATCATCTCCTACCCGGTCGTCAAGGCCGCACAGGGCGAGTGGCGGGACGTCCAGGTCGGCCAGTGGGTGCTGGCCGGCGCGTTCGTCCTGTACTTCGCCGTCCGGACCAGCGGGATCATCCAGGCGACGGTCTGAATCGCCCGGTTTCGGCGGGCGACGACTGGGTGAGTCCAAAAGCCTAAGCGTGCCCGCTGCATAGACGGATTCACTATGAGCACGGAATCTGAGCGGAGCGACGACGACCTGCGCGAGGAGGTCACGAACTTCCTGCGCCGGAACTTCCCGCAGATCCAGATGCACGGCGGGAGCGCGGCCATCCAGCACCTCGACCGGGAGGACGGCGTGGTGTCCATCCAGCTCGGCGGCGCCTGCTCGGGCTGTGGCATCTCCCCGATGACGATCCAGGCGATCAAGACCCGGATGGTCAAGGAGATTCCCGAGATCGAAGAGGTCCACGCCGACACCGGCATGGGCGGCAACGAGGGCATGGCCGGCGGTGCGAGCCCTTCCTTCCCCGGCCACGAGGGCGGCGACAGCAGCGACGACGACGAAGGCCCGGAAGCCCCGTTCTGAGCCGTTTCACTTTGCCGTTTTTTCCCGCCGCCGAGCCGGCGGTCCGTCCCTGTCGAACCGCCTGACGGCGACAGATTTCGGGGGGAAGCGACGGAAATCAGGGTCTTTAACCCGGTGGACAGATGCCAGTATCGTAATGACACGCGACGGGCCGTCGAACGTCCTCTTCGTCGTGATGGATACGGTCCGGAAGGATCACCTTTCGGTCTACGGGTACGACAAGGAGACGACGCCGAACCTGGCGTCGTTCGCCGAAGAGGCGACGGTGTACGAGCACGCCGTCGCCCCCGCGCCCTGGACGCTCCCAGTCCACGCCTCGATGTTCACGGGCCTGTACCCGAGCGAACACGGCGCGACCCAGGAGAACCCCTATCTGGAGGACGCGACGACGCTCGCCGAATCGCTCTCCGCGGCCGGCTACGACACGGCCTGTTACTCCTCGAACGCCTGGATCACGCCCTACACCCACCTGACCGACGGGTTCGACGACCAGGACAACTTCTTCCAGATCATGCCCGGCGACTTCCTCTCGGGCCCGCTGGCCGACGCCTGGAAGAAGATGAACGACAACGATCGGCTGCGAGCGGTCGCCAACCGCCTGGTCCAGCTGGGCAACAAGTTCCACGAGCGGTTCGCCTCCGAGGGCGGCGGCGACACGAAGACGCCGGCCGTCATCGACAGCACGATGGACTTCATCTCCCAGTCCCGGGGCCCGTTCTTCCAGTTCGTCAACCTGATGGACGCCCACCTCCCCTACCACCCGCCCGAGGAGTACCAGCAGGAGTTCGCCCCGCGCATCGACACGACGAAAGTCTGCCAGAACTCCAAGGAGTACAACTGTGGCGCGCGCGACATCGACGACGACGAGTGGGACGACATCACGGGTCTGTACGACGCCGAGATCAAGCACATCGACGACCAGCTCGGTCGCCTCTTCGGCTGGCTCAAAAACCAGGGCGTCTGGGACGAGACGATGGTCGTCGTCTGTGCCGACCACGGCGAACTCCACGGCGAACACGACCTCTACGGCCACGAGTTCTGTATCTACGACCCGCTCGTGAACGTCCCGCTCATGGTCAAACACCCCGACCTCGATGGGGGCCGCGACGACGAGACGACCGTCGAGCTGACCGACCTCTACCACACGGTGCTCGACGCCACGGACGTCTCGGCTGCGCCCGGCGGGGAGTCGCTCGAGGCGACGCGGTCGCTACTGCGCGACGAGCACCGCCAGTTCGAGGGCGGCGAGTACGGATTCGTCGAGTACCACCGCCCGGTCGTCGAGTTGCGCCAGCTCGAAGGGAAGGCGGCGGAGGCGGGCATCGAACTCGAGAGAGACTCCCGGTTCTACTCGCGGATGCGCGCCGCGCGCCGGCCGGACGCCAAGTACATCCGCAATCAGACGATTCCGGACGAAGCCTACCGGATCGACGAGGACCCCGGCGAGGAACGGAACCTGGCTGGGGACGACGACGCGGCCGTCGCCGAGACCGAGGCCGTCCTCGCGGAGTTCGAGTCGTACGTCGGCGGCGAGTGGAGCGACGTCGACGACGAGGACGTGCTCGACGACATGGGCGGCGAAGCGAAAGACAGGCTCCGAGACCTGGGGTATCTCGGCTGAGGGGGACTGATCGTGACGACCGACGGACGGGCGATCCTGGATTTTGCCGACAGGAAGACGCTCGTCCGCGTCCTGCTGGGGTTCGTCGTCGCGGCGCTCGTCCTCTACCTCGTCGCGGTCGGTATCGGGACCGAGGACCTGAGCCGCGCGTTCGCCGACGCGAAGCTGCGCTGGCTGGCGCTTGGCTGTGTCTCGACGGCGCTGTGTCTCGTCGCCTGGGGGAAAGCCTGGCAAGTCGTGCTGGAAGTGGCCGGCATCGACGAACCGTTCCGCAAACTCGTCGTCACGTACTTCGCGGCGACGTTCGCCAACTACGTGACGCCGCTTGGCCAGGCCGGCGGTGAGCCGTTCATCGCCTACGTTCTCTCGCGGGACACGGAGGCCAGCTACGAGGACAGCCTCGCGAGCGTCGTCACGGCGGACCTGCTGAACCTGCTGCCCTTCTTTAGCTTCGCGGCGGTCGGGATGGGATGGCTGCTCTGGCAGGCGAGCCTCCCGGCAGCTGTCCGCCCGCTGGCGATGGGGCTGCTCGTTCTCGCGGTGGGCGTGCCCGCGCTCACGATAGCCGGCTGGCGGTTCCGCGAACGGCTGGCGAGGGGGTTCATGCGCGTGGCCGCGCCCGTCGCGCGGCGGACCCCGAAACTGAGCGTCGAGGGCGTCCACGAGCGCATTCACGACCTGGGGGCGGCGTTCGACCGCATCGCCGCCGAACCCCGCGCGCTGGTGCGGGCGCTCGCCTTCTCCTACGTCGGGTGGGTGTTTTTCGCCCTCCCGCTGTACTTCGCCGGCCAGACCGTCGGCATCCCCATCGGCCCGCTGCTCGTGCTGTTCATCGTTCCGGCGAGCACCATCGCCGGCATCGTCCCCTCGCCGGGCGGCCTCGGCGGCGTCGAGATCGCGCTGACGGCGCTGTTGATCGGCCTCGTCGGCCTCACGGAAGCCGAAGCCTACGCGGTGTCGCTGGTCTACCGGGTCGCGAGTTACTGGTTCGCGATCGGCCTGGGCGGACTGGCCGCGATATATGTCATCAGCCGTAACTGACCCGACCGAACGCCCGCCACGCGACCCCGCGTCCCTCGCGGACGGCGGCGGTACTTAACGGAGCCGTGTATCGGTGGCAGCAGAAAGAGGGGTCTCTGGATCGTACCGCTACTCGACCCCAGGAGGCCACAGCATGAGCCAGCGCACATCCCCCATCGGTGCGATCTTCGAGGTACAGCGTGAGAGTTTGCAGGCCGGCCCGCGGCTCGTCGAGACGACGCTGCAGGTCCCCAAGACCGTCAACGAGACGGTCCGCGGAACGATCGAACCCCAGAAACGGGCCCAGCAGCGGACGCTGGAGTTCGCACAGCACACGATCGACCGGCTCCTGGACACCGTCGAGGCGACGACGCCGGCTGGCGACGACGCGCTCGCAGACGTCCGCGAGTCCGTCGACGACGGCTTCGAGGAACTCCGCGACCAGCACGCCGAGGCGGCCGACGCTATCGACGACAACTACGCCCAGGGGATCGACACCTACGACGAGGCGATCGGTGACGTGCTGGAGGCGCTCGACGAGCAGATCGAGACGGTAGTCGAGACCAACGAGGACGTCGAGGAGCGGACGCTCGACGCCATCGAGCAGGTCATCGACGAGTACGACGACGTCAGCGAGCGCTTCGGGGACCAGGCCGAGGAGTTCGGCGACCAGCTCGAAGCGCAGGCCGACGCGTTCGGCCGCCAGTTCGAAACGCAGCTCGACCGGTACCAGGACCAGCTCGACGCGCTCGAACACCGGTTCGAGGACCTCCAGGACGACCTCGAAGGGAACGTCGCGGCGGCCCAGGACGCTGCCGGACGGGCCGACGACGAGTAAGCGCCGCCGTTCTCCCTCGCTCGCCGCCAATCGCCAGTATATTTGTGCCCCTGGCCGACCGTCTGGTATGGCCAACCAGCAGCTCATCGACGCGCTTCGGGACGCCGACGCGGTGAAGTTCGGCGAGTTCGAGCTCTCCCACGGCGGCACCTCGAACTACTACGTCGACAAGTACGTCTTCGAGACGAATCCGCGGTGTCTCGAACTGATCGCCGACGCCTTCGCCGACCGGGTCGGCGACACGAAACTCGCCGGCGTCGCCCTCGGCGCCGTCCCGCTCGTGGCCGTCACGAGCGTCGAGACGGGCAATCCCTACGTCATCGCCCGCAAGCAGGCAAAAGAGTACGGCACCGGAAACCGCATCGAGGGGACCCTCGACGACGGCGAGGAAGTCATCATTCTCGAGGACATCGCGACGACCGGCCAGAGCGCCGTCGACGCCGCCGAGGCGCTCCGCGACGCCGGCGCCGAGGTCGAGCGCGTGATCGTTGTCGTCGACCGCGAGGAGGGCGCTCGCGAGAACCTCGCCGACGCCGACCTCGAACTGGAGTCGCTCGTGACGGCCTCGGACCTGCTGGCCGACGCACCCGACGACGTGGACGTCGGCGAGTAGTTACGCGACGACCTCGACGACGCCTTTCATCTCGAGCGCCTTGTGCGGGGCACAGTAGTACTTGTAGACGCCGGTCTCGTCGAACGTATGCTCGAAATGGACGCCCGCCTCGGCGACGGGGCTTTCCGAGTCGAACGATCCGTCCTCCGCGACGACGTTGTGAGCGCCGCCTTCTCCGTTCCACTTCCACGTGACGGTCGTCTCGGTCGTCACCCGGAGCGCGGGCGGATCGAACGCGAAGGCGGCGTCGCCGGCCCCGACGGTGACCGTGGCCGACGACGCGTCGGTCGCGTCGGCGACCCCGTCGAAGGGCGCTACGTCGTCCAGATACCCGTCGTAGCCACTCGCTTCGGACTCCGTCGTCGTCGGCGCGTCGCTCGGCGACTGCTCCGCCGGCGGTTCGTCACGCGGTTCCGTCGGCGTCGAGTCGGCGTGGGACGCGACCGTCGGATAGTCAGTGCCGACGACGACGGCACCGAGCATCCCGCTGGCCTTGTGTGGGTTGCAGTAGTACGGGTAGATGCCGTCCCGCTCGAACGTGTGCTCGAAGTTGACGCCGGCCTCCGCGACGGGGTTGCCCGAATCGAAGGTGCCGTCCTCGGCGACGACGGTGTGGGCGCCGCCCTCCCCGGTCCACTCCCACGTGACGGTGGCACCGTTGTCGACGTGAACTGCGGCCGGTCCGAACGCCAGGCCGGGGTCGCCGGCCCCGACCTGCACGGTCACTACTTGCTGGCCCGTCTCGTCGGCGACGATCCCGTCGTAGTTGTTCGCGTCGTCGAGGTAGCCACCGAGGTCCGGTGCGCCGGGTGATCGCTCCCTCGCGGCGACCGTCGCGGTGTCGGTCGGCGGGGAGTCACCCGTGCTCTCGGGGACGTCGTCAGCGTCGTCGCCTGCGCGCGTCGACTGCTCGATACAGCCGGCAACGGCGAGACCGGTCGCGAGACCGGCCAGGGACTGGAGGGTCTGGCGGCGCGTGTCGTCCATACATTCACGTCGACCAACACGACCGTAAAAGTACGTGATGGCGCTCAGAGAGGACGGAAGAGGTGGCTGGTAACCACAGACCCTTCACGGGGAACGTGGTACCGCGGACCATGTTCTCCAGCGGGTCGCACCCGCCGCGTCGCTGGCTCGTCCGGAGCGTGTTGCTCGTCGTCCTTGTGGTGCTGGCCGGGTGGGCGACGGCGACCACGTTCGCGTACGACCCCGCGACGCTGGGTTCGGGGGCGGTCGCGTCGGCCGCGACCAACCAGACCATCGTCAGCGTCCAGGGGTTCCACTTCCAGGGCGTCGGGAACGAGAAAAAGCCCGCGCGACTGGTGAGCGTCGCCCCCGACGGGAGCACCGACTGGGTGTACAACGGCTCGAAACACGGCGCTACCTGGTTCTACGACGTGGATCCGCTCCCCAACGGGAACCTGCTGGTCACCTCGACGGTGCCGGGCAAGACCGTCGTGTACGAACTCGACCGCGAGACCCGCGAGCGCGTGTGGCAGGAGACGCTGGACGCCGAGGACACCCACGACGTCGATCTGATCAACGGCGATCAGTTGCTCGTCGCCAACATGCGCAACTACGAGGACGGGGTCAACCGCGACCGCATCTACGTCTACGACCTGGGGAAAGACGAGATCGTCTGGCAGTGGCAGGCTCGTCGGCACTTCCCGCGAAGCGGCGGCGGCGAGTACACCGGCGACTGGACCCACGTCAACGACGTGGACAAGATCGCCGACGGGCAGTACCTGGTCTCCGTGCGGAACTTCGACCAGGTGATCGTCGTCAATCGCTCGACCAAGGCCATCGACATGCGTCTGGGGAGCGACGGCGATCACGACACGCTGTACGAGCAGCACAACCCCGACTACCTCGAAAGCGAGAACGGCACGCCGACGCTGCTGGTCGCCGACAGCGAGAACGACCGCGTCGTCGAGTACGCGCGCCGCGGCGGGGAGTGGAAGCGCACCTGGACGCTGACCGGCCCGTTCAAGTGGCCCAGGGACGCCGACCGGTTGCCAAACGGGAACACGCTCATCACCGACTCGCTGAACCACCGCGTCATCGAGGTGACGCCGCGCGGACGCGTCGTCTGGGAGACGTACGCTCCCTGGGCACCCTACGATTCAGAACGCATCGGGACCGGCGACGGGTCGAACGGTCCGACGATCGCCGACGTGAACGCCACCGGTAACTACACGCTCGACGGCGGCACGGTCGCGACCAACTCCAGCGTCGGCGCCTGGCTGCAACGCCAGGGACTGTCCGACCTGGGGGAGCGGTACTCCCACGTCGTTCCGTTCGTCCGGCCGGTCTGGATGCCGAGCTGGGCGTTCGCCGGCTACGCGCTCGCTGGCGTCGTGCTCGTCGGCTGGGGACTGGGCGAGCTCGTGGCGCAGCGACGCCGCCTTCGACGACGCCTGGGCCGACTCGGTGACCGGGTCTATCGCACCATTACCGGCGGCTGACGACGCGGCACTGTTCAGTTCGTACACACTACCGTTGGGCCTATCAGGCAGTGGTTCCTACCAACTGTCGATGACAAACCTGGAACTGTACGAACTCACGGGCTGTCCGTTCTGTAAGAAGGTCACGAGAAAGCTCGACGAACTCGGGCTGGACTACGAGACTCACGAGGTCCCGCGCTCGCACGGCGAACGCACCGAAGTCAAGGAGATCAGCGGCCAGACCGGCGTGCCCGTGCTCGTCGACCCGGATCACGGCGTCGACGCCATGCCCGAGTCCGACGACATCGTCGAGTACCTCGAAGAGACCTACGGCAACTGACGGTCCGCACCGACGGTCGGCCTGATCACTCGCGCTCCATCTCGAAGTCAGTCTCGCTGAGCGGAACGGCAGCTATGCCCCCCGCACTCCCGTGGTTGTAACAGTACAGCATCACGCCGGCCTCGTGGTCGACGACGCGCTTGATGGTCCCCCGAACGTGTTCGTCGTGGATGTGTGCGAGCGTTAACGCCGGTCCCTTGTCAGCTTCCTCGGCGTCGTCGCTGGCGCCGTCTGGCGGATCGTCGGCGACGTCGTACTGCGCTTCGTACTCAGAACCGTGTTCGTCCGGACCGAACAGTCCCATACGAACCGTTCAACGAATTGGTAGAAAAGCGTGGTGCCCGCCCGGTTCAGGCGGGGTTCTCTGCAGCGCGTTCCTTGATGAGGTCTTTGAGGTCCTCGACGTCGCGAACGTCTTCGATCTCCTCGCGCTCGATGAGCGCCGTGCCCTCGACCGACTCCTGCTTGGCGCGATCGACGACGTAGATGGAGGTCGTTCTGGTGACGTGGCCGACCGAGGACATGATTCGCGCGCGCTTCTCGGCGGTCTCGGTGAACTCCGAGTGGCCGGTCAGCATGCGCGACTGGTGGCGTTCGTCCTCGCTGACGGTGCGGAACGGTGCGCGCTCGGTCGGGTGGACGTCGAAGCCGACGCGGGTGAGGACGGCGATGATCGGCTCCTCGTCGGGATCGACGTCGGGGTCGTCTGGCATCGGCTCGCTGTCGCGGACCTCGTCGACGCCGTCGAACACGTCGACGGGCGAGGTCAGCGGGGCCTCGAACAGCTCTTCGAGCTGGGTCGCCACCTCGACGGAGGCGTTCATGCCGTCCTCGTACTTCGAGACGGTGCGCCGGGAGACGCCGAGTTCGTTGGCGAGCCGGCCCAGCGACCAGTCGCGCTGTTGGCGGGCGTCTTCGAGGACCTCGCTGTCGATGTTGACGTACAGGCCGCCGGGTGCGGCGTAGATGAGCGGCGGGACTTCCTCGACGAACAGGTCCATCGCGGTGTCGGGCGAGAGGACCGGCACCCCGTGTCGGAAGTACACCACACCGGGCTTGAGGTCCTCGTCGCGCGTCCGGAGTCCGATGACGATCGGCGTGGCCTGCAGGTACTCGCCGAGGCGACGCATCTCCGCGCCGGTCATGGCGTCGAACGCGTCGATGTTGCCCAGGATCTTCACCAACACCGTGTCCTCGCCGCGGCGTGCAGCCACGTCGAAACTCTTGGGTCGGATCGCACACCGGTCACTCACGAGAAAGCCCGCGTCCCGCAACATTGCGGTTACGTTCCCGACCAGTGCGGATCGTGACATCAGGTTACGGTTAACCATTCCTCGTATAAAACGATTGTGACCGCGACACACAGTCGCGTCTTGCGATTTGCCCGGTCGGCCGGCGATAGATTCATATAGGACAACTGGCCCGAAACGGGTTACTCCACCGGGGCCAAACCGCCGGCCGTGACCATCGTCGGCCTCGACGACACGGACTCCCGAACCGAGGGGATGTGCACCACCTACGCCGCCGCCGTGCTCGCCGACCGCATCCGCGACGCCGGCGGCCGCGTCGAGCGACTGCTCCTCGTCCGCCTGAACCCCGCCGTGGAGTTCAAAACCAGAGGCAACGCCGCGCTGGCGATCCACTGTGACCTCCCGGTCGAGCGCGCGTTCGACCTCGCAGTGGAGCTGGTGGCCGCCGACGCCGAGACCGCCGACGAGCGGACGAACCCGGGCGTGGTCGTGACCGACGACGCCCTCGGACCGCGGCCGGACTGGATGCAGTCGATTTCCCGTCGGGCCGTCCGAGAACTCCTTGACCCCGAAGCCGACGTGCAAGAGCCACTGGCCGAGGCCGGCTACCGCCACCGCGGCTGGGGCAACGGCCGCGGCCTGGTCGGCGCCGTCGCCGCCATCGGCGCCTGGCGCGCGTTCGGGGCGACCGCACCCGACGGCTGGCCGACCGACTGGTCTTACGAGTCCATCACCTACCGCGAGCGCGACCGCTGGGGCACCGACCGCGACGTCGACCCCGAGTCGGTGTTCGCGGTCGCCGACGAGTTCTATCCGACCATCTGGGACACCGTCGACCGTGGCGAGGGCGAGGCCGACCAGTGGGAGGCCTCGTGGCGGAGCGGCGACGCCAGGAGCCGCGGAGCAAAGAGAGCCGCGGAGCAGGGCGAGGCCGTCTGCGTCCCGAACACGCCGGGTCCGGTGCTGCACGGCATCCGCGGCGACGACCCCGAGACCGTCCGCGAGGCGGCCGACGCCATCGAGAGCGAAGCCGTCGAGCGCCGCGCGGTGTTCGTCACTAACCAGGGAACGGACATGCACCTCCGGGACGCCGACCCGACCGCCGTCACCGACGGTCGCGCGTACCGAGTGACCGGAACAGTGGTCGACGAACCGGAAACCAGAGCGGGGGGACACGTGTTCACACAAATTTCCTTCGAAGGTAATAATGCGGACGCGCTCCCGTGCGTGGCGTTCGAGCCGACCAAACGCTTCCGCGACCGGGTGCGCGCGCTTCGCGTGGGCGACCGCGTGACCGTCTGCGGCGAGGTGACCGACGGAACGCTCAAACTGGAGAAGTTCGCCGTCCGCGAGTTGAACGAGACGGAACTGGTGACGCCGACGTGTCCGGACTGCGGCCGGTCGATGAAGAGCGCCGGTCGGAACGCGGGCTATCGCTGCCGGGACTGCGGGACGAGCAGGGACGGCAAAGTCGGTCAGTCGGTCGAACGCGACCTCGAACTGGGCTGGTACGAAGTGCCGCCGTGTGCGCGCCGGCACATCGCGAAGCCGCTGGTCCGAGGGGGGTTCGACGCACCGACACATCCCGAGCGGTGAGTTTGCATCCGCCGACCGGAGGGAAGGCGGTTGACCGCGCCCGAACGTGGTGAGGGCGCGGCCCTTTTGGTCCAGATTTTACGAGGAGGGTGTGCGAGCAGGGCGAGCACACCCGACGAAGTAAAAGGTGGGCTGGTCCGAGGGGGATTCGACACGCCGACGCATCCGGAGCGGTAGCACACTGTGGAGTGTCAGGAACGAAATCACAGACGAGACGCACGTCGGCTTGCGGTATTAGGTGGTTGGCGTCGTAGCTAGGGCGGGATGTACAGAGGGTCCCACTCCACGCAGTTCGCAGACCGGACGGACGCAGGCCGACAGTTGGGGGAACGAGTCCGAGAGGAGAACATCGGGGCGGACGTCGTCCTTGCCATCCCACGCGGGGGCCTCCCGCTGGGACGCGCAGTCGCGGACGCACTCGGCGTCCCACTCGACGTGGTCATCGCGAAGAAGATCGGTGCGCCGGGGAACCCGGAGTTCGCCATCGGCGCGGTCGCCGCGGACGGCAGCATCTGGCTCAACGACGACGTCATTCAGCGCCAGGGGATCAGCCGCGAGTACGTCGCCCGCGAGCGCGAGCAGAAAGCGGCGGAAGCCCGCCAGAAAGCCGAGCGATACCGGAACGGCCCGCCACCGGAGTTAGCGGGCAAGCGCGTGCTCGTCGTCGACGACGGCGTCGCGACCGGTGCGACGGTCCGGGCGTGTATCGAACGCGTTCGGTCGGAACAGCCGGCACGGATCGTGCTGGCGGTGCCGGTCGGCTCGCCGCGAACGATCGCGGAGCTCGAACGGATGGTCGACGACGCGGTAGTGTTAGAGACGCCGCCCGACTTTCACGCCGTCGGGCAGTACTACCGGGATTTCACCCAGGTCACCGACGAGGAGGCGATCGAGTATCTCGACGCCGGCTAGTCCCCGTGCGATGCGTGGGACGATTCGCCGTACTTCAGGAGGAAAAAGGTGAAAATCAGGGTGACGAACATCATCAGCATCGTCACGATCCCGACCCAGTGCGCCTGGAACGGCACGCCCATGTGTTCGGGATCGACCTCGGCCGCGGCCTCGCCGCCACCGCCGCCACCTTCCGGGAGCGCGCCGACGACGACGGCGCCTTTCATCCCGAGGCTCTTGTGGGGCGCACAGTAGTACAGAAAGACGCCCTCCTCCTCGAAGGTGTGCTCGAAGTTGACGCCGGCCTCTGCGACGGGGGTACCCGAGTCGAACGCGCCCTCTTCGTCGACGACGTTGTGGCCGCCGCCCTCGCCGGTCCACTCCCACTGGATGGTGGTGCCGGGGTCGACCTGGACGGCCGCCGGCTCGAAGGCGAACGCGCCGCCGTTGCCCTGCGCGCCCGTCTGGACGGTCACCGTCCCGCTGCCCGTCTCGTCGACGATCTCGTCGTAGTTGTCCGCGTCGCTGAGATACTCGTCGATCTCCGAGGCGCCTTGCGCGGCGGCGACGCCGGTCGCACTCGCCGCTGCCGTCGCGCCCGCCGTCGTTCGGAGCAGCGCACGTCGTGAAACCGTGTGAGCCGAACCCATGCCCCATACCAGGATCTGAAGCGGAATGAGTCAATTTGCAGGTTTCGTTCGGTCTCCGGGCCAGTGAGTACGAATCGCAGTGGTCGAAGGACCCGCGCCAGGCAGTCGCGAAGCCAACTCGACCGGCAGGGGCACTCAGCGCGACGGGGTTTCCGGACGCGAGCCGACGGCTCACGTCCGGCTGTTTTTGGGCCAGCGAGAGACCGACGGTCCCTCGGGTCGTGCGAACTGGCGCGAAGCGCCCGTGAGCAGACGGGATCGAGCGAGCGAAAGTGAGCGAGGCTCCGATGAAAACGGTGGGTTAGTAGGTATCGAGTTGCGTCCCCACGGAGCAGACGTACTCACCGGTGGCGACCTGGGGGAGTCGGCGGGCGCGCCAGAAGATGCCGCTGGAGTCGGCGGTGATCTCGGCTTTGGTGCGGCCGAAGACGTCGGTCACCTCGAAGAGGAGATCGTTGCGCGAGACCCGGTCACCCAGCTCGGCGTGGAAGGTGACGAGGCCGCCGGCGGGCGAGCCGTACTGCTCGAAGCCGCTGGCGCGGGTCTGGGCTTCGGGGACGTGCGTGGCCTCGGTGAAGCCGTAGTAGGCGAGGACGTTCTTGACGCCCTGGACGCCGGTCTCGATAGCGTGGTCGTCCCAACCCACACACCCCCCTAACTCGGGGTCGATGGTGGGGACGCCCTCGTCGGGGCCGGCGCGGGCGAGTTGGCCATCAGGACCCTTCTGATCGAGGATGTGACCGCAGCCGAACACCTTCGCGAGTTCGAGACAGTCGTCGTGGAGGCGGTGGCGCGGGCCACAGCGGACGCGGCACTCCTCGATCATGCGGGAGGTCGAGCCCTGGTGGAGGTCGACCACGAGGTCGGCTCGGGTCGCAGCGTCGAAGGTGGCGGCAGCGATGCGCTCGGAGGAAGTCCCGGTCTCGTCGCCGGGGTACGTCCGGTTCATCTTCGTGTCGTCGATCGGATTGCGGTGCTCGGCGACCTGGAACGCGTGGTAGTTGACGATCCCGACGACGAGGATCGTGCCGGCGATGTCGTCGGGGTCGAGTTGGGGGACCAGGCGTCGGATGACGCCCACGCCGTTGAGTTCGTCGCCGTCGCTGGCCGCCTGCAGATACAGCGTCTTCCCGCTGTCGGCACCGTTGATGACCGCGACCGGCAGGCCGATCTCGGTCCCGTCGCGGGTCTCTCCGACGAACAGCCGCCCCGTGTCGATCTCTCCCGGGGCGGCAGTCGCCGTGCCGAGGCTCGTCATTGTTTCCAACGGACGCCCCCATGCTCTTATGCGGTTCGATATGCCGGCTATACTGCCGGAACTGGGCGAAGCGCGTCCGTCGACCCGGACCGACGCGATTTTGAGCGGTGCGGCCGTACCCCCGGGCGTGTCAGCAGACGCCGACGCCCAGGAACCCAGCGGAAAGGCCAGATTCATCGAGGCACTGGAGGTGCCACGGAACGCACGCCGCGGCTTCGGGTTCGGATTCGTGTTCACCGTCGCCGTCTTCGTGTTCTTCATCATCATTCCGGGAACCAACCGCTCGCAGCTGTACTACCTGGGGCTGGCGTTCGTCCTCGCGGTCGGCATCGGCGGCATCGTAACGACGGTGCTCACCGCGCGGACGGCCTACCGGCTCTCGAAAGAGCTGTAACAGGGGTACTAAATACGGCCTGTGAGAATTAATTGCCAAGGTAGAATGGTGAATATATCCCGACTCGGCAGGGCACTCGGACATCTTGGCGCGACTGTCGGGTTTGCGGTGACGGCGATGTACGTTGCTTCCCTCGCTGAGACCGAGACAACGGCGCTCGTCCCGTACCTATGGTCGATCGCGATGCTCGGCGTGTCGGTCATCGCCGTCTACGCCGTCCGAATGAGGCGGTTACTCCTCGTCTGGCCAATTGCTTTCGCGTTCGGCGCATTTTCTCTCGTCACGCTGCAAAGTCGAATCGTCTCACTCGGTACGGTGTTGTACGTCCTGGCTGCGATGGTACTGACGGTGGATAACCTCTCAGACACACCGATCGGCAACTCGCTCCCGGATATCAGATAGGGAAGACAACGGGGATAAAATCAGTCCTCCACACCCGCCTCGGCCCCGGCGAGGTCGGCCAGCCGGTTCGCTCCCGACTGGGTCCCTTTGGCGATGAACACGTCGCCGGCGACCAGTTCCGTCGTCGGCCCGGGCGAGATGACCCAGCTGCTCCCTTCGCGACCGGTGCGGTCGCTCGCGTCGCGCGCTCGGCGGACGGCGATGACGCGCATCCCGGTTTCGGTTTTCACCATCTGTTCGCCGAGCGTGACGCCGTCGAGGACGCTGTCGGGCGCGACGGTGAGCCGAACGATCACCTCGTCTGACTCCCGGACCGCCTCGGCGACGACCGGATGGGTGCCCAGCCCCCGGAGGACGCCCTCGCTGATTTCGAGGGCGGCGTCGCTGATGACCTCGGTGGCGTTGGCCAGGTGGACCAGCCCGCGCAGGGAGACCGGATCGTCGATGCGGCCTGCGGCCTGGAGCGTCCACGCCTCGAAGCGCGACTGGAGAGCGTCGACCTCGGCTTCGAGTTCGAGCACCTCCTCTGCGACCTGGTCGCTGTCGAACAGCACCGCCCCGTACGCCAGATCGACTGCGAGTTCGCTCATGTTTTTCATGTGGACGATCGAGTCGACGGCCCGTTCGAGGTCCTCGATGCCGGGTTCGGGCGGTTCCGGCGGGTTGTAGGTCCGGTCCGTCGCGTCCTCGTAGACCTGGGTGATGCCGTCCTCGGGGCCGCGGAAGAGGACGACGTCGCCGGCCCGGAACGTCGTTTCGGCGTCCGGGTTGAACAGCCACTCGCCCTGGCGACGGATCGCCAGCGCGCGCACGCCCGTCTCGGTTTCGAGGTGGATGTCCCCGAGCGTGCGGTCGGCGAGCGGGGAGTCGCCGGTGATTTCGGCGCGCACGAGCGTCTCGACGGCCTCGGGCAGCGCGGCGCGCATCGCGTCGGGAAGACCGATGTCCTCTAAGACGATCTTGGCGATGTCGCCGGCCGCGTCGCTCACTTTCTCCGCGGCGCCGACGACGCCGAGGACGGGCGCGAGCGCTTCGGCGTCTTCGGGGTTGCGCGCGGCCATCAGCAGGCTCATGCGGGCGCGCATCTGGAGGAGGTCCATCTTGGCTTCGAGTTCGAGGACCTCCTCCGCGACCTCGTCGTTACCGAGCAACACGGCCGAGTAGGAGAGGTCGATCAGCAACTCGGCGGTGTCTTTCATCTCTGCCAGCAGCTCCTTGACGCTGACTGGCTCGTAGGCGACGTCGTCGGCTGCCATCCCACGTATCTCGACGGGGCCGAGACAAAAACGTTGTCCGCCCGCAGGGACCGGCGAGGATCGTCCCGACGAAAGATGTAAGATACCTATACTCATGGACGTGAAAGAATGGGCATGTGTCCAATCCCGGCGCCGTCTGGCGGTCACCTATCTACCACGGATAATAATGTTTTTAGCGGCAGGTCGTAAATCTCGGATTATGTCCGAGGAGCTCAAGAAAGGGCTTGAGGGTGTCCTGGTCGCCGAGTCGGAGCTCAGCTACATCGATGGTGACGCGGGTCAGCTCATCTATCGAGGGTACTCGATCGACGACCTGGCGCGCGAAGCCAGCTTCGAGGAGGTCCTGTACCTCCTCTGGCACGGTCACCTTCCGAGCAGCGAGGAATTGGCGGCGTTCACCGACGAGATGAGCACGGAACGCCAGCTCGACGAGAACGTCCTGACGACGGTTCGGCAACTCGCCGAGGCCGACGAGAACCCGATGGCCGCACTGCGGACGGCCGTCTCCAGCCTCTCCGCGTACGATCCGGACGCTGACGCCGAGCCGACCGACCGCGAGGCCAACCTCCGGAAGGGCCGGCGCATCACGGCGAAGATCCCGACGATCATCGCCGCGTTCACGCGCCTGCGCGACGGGAACGACCCGGTCGCCCCCCGCGAGGACCTCAGCCACGCCGAGAACTTCCTCTACATGCTCAACGACGAGGAACCGGACGACGTGCTGGCCGAGACCTTCGACATGGCGCTCGTGCTCCACGCCGACCACGGTCTGAACGCGTCGACGTTCTCGACGATGGTCGTCTCCTCGACGCTGGCAGACCTCCACTCGGCCATCCCGGCCGGGATCGGCGCGCTGTCGGGCTCGCTCCACGGCGGCGCGAACCAGGACGTCATGGAAGCCCTGCTCGACCTCGACGAGTCCGGCAAAGAGCCGGTCCAGTGGGTCAAGGACAAACTCGACGCCGGCGAGCGCGTCCCCGGCTTCGGTCACCGCGTCTACAACGTCAAGGACCCGCGCGCACGCATCCTCTCGGACAAGTCCAAGGCGCTCGGCGAGGCCGCGGGCTCGCTGAAGTGGTTCGAGTACTCCACGGAGATCGAAGAGTGGATCGGCGAGAACAAGGGCCTGGCCCCGAACGTCGACTTCTACTCGGCGTCGACGTACTATCAGATGGGCATCCCGGTCGACATCTACACGCCCATCTTCGCGATGTCCCGCATCGGCGGCTGGATCGCCCACGTCCTCGAGCAGTACGACGACAACCGCCTGATCCGCCCGCGCGGCCGCTACGTCGGCCCGGACGCCGGTCAGGAGTTCACGCCGGTCGACGAGCGGTAAACTCACACAGTACCAGACGAGCGCCTTTTTTCAGCTTCTCTAACAGCTCGTCGCTCACGACGAGCGCGGCGTCGACAGCCCGCGAACACACAACTCCTTAGCCGGACCGAGTGGTTGCCCCGATAATGACCGACCGTCCCGAAGAGGGAGACGTCTTCACCGTCGAACGAACGTTCACCAAAGCGGACGTCCGGGCGTTCGCCGAGGTCTCGGAGGACACCCAGCCTCGTCACACCGAACCGGACGAGGACGGGCGGCTGATGGTCCACGGGCTGCTGACCGCGACGCTCCCGACGAAGATCGGCGGGAACCTGGAAGTCCTGGCGAGTCGGCTAGATTTCCACTTCCGCAAGCCGGTGTACACCGGCGACACCGTCACCTGCGAGTGGGACTGCGTCGAGGTGTCGGAAGCCGACGGCTACCTGGAGGTCGTCGGCGACATCACCTGCACGAATCAGGACGGCGAGGTCGTCATGACCGCCCGCGGAGAAGGCCGAATCTACGACGACTGATTACTGATCGGCCAGCCACGCTTCGATCTCGTCGGCCATCGCACCCCGGCGGACGATCTCGCCGGCCTCGACGTCGACGACCGTACTCTCGGTGCCGGGCGTCCGCCCGCCGTCGAGGACGACGGCGGCGGCCTCGCGGACCTGCTCGCCCAGTTCGTCGAGTTCGCGGACGCTCCCCTCGCCGCTGACGTTCGCGCTGGTCGCGGTGATCGGTGCGACGGCGTCGAGCAGTTCGAGCGCGAGGTCGTGATCAGGGACGCGGATGCCGACGCGGTCGCGGCCGGCCGTCAGCACGTCAGGCACCGCCTCGGTGCGGTCGGCGAGGACGGTGACGGGGCCGGGGAGGAACTCGTGCATGAACCGGCGTTCGCGGGCGGTCGGGGCCGTGTACGCCAGCGCGGCCTGGGCGTCGGGGACGGCCAGCGAGACCGGCTGGTCGCGACTGCGGCCCTTGGCGTCGAAGACGCGCTCGACGGCGTCGGCGTCGAGGGCGTCGGCGCCCAGGCCGTAGACGGTCTCCGTCGGGTAGACGACGAGCTCGCCGTTCCGTACGGCGTCGGCGGCGTCGGTGACGTCGGAATCGGTCATTGCCGACTAGTCGGCGACCGGCGTGGAAAAACCCTGCCGCTTACAGCGAATCGAGTCGGGCTTCGATCTCGTCGTAGTCGGGGAACGCGGGCCACTCCTGGGCGACCCAGGCGTACTGGACGACGCGTTCCTCGTCGAGCAGGAACGCGGCGGGCCGTGGTTCGCTGACGCCCGCCATCCCGTCCAGGTCGTGGACGATTCCGTACTGCTCGGCGACGCCGTTCTGCGGGTCCGAGAACAGCGGGTAGTCGATCTCCCGGTCGGCGATGGTGGTCTTGTGCTCGTATGGCGTCGAGATCGAGAGGCCGACGACCTGCAGGCCTCCGTCTTCGTTCCCGGAGCCCCAGCCGCGGTCCCGAATCTCGTTCCACATGTAGGTCGTCGGGAAGGCACCGTCCATGGTGTGGAAAACCAGGAGGACGGGGCCCTCGGCAGTCAGGTCAGAGAGCGCGCGGTCCTCCCAGAACTCCGCGGTGACCAGTGGGCGCTCGAAGTCCGGGGCCTGCTCGCCCACGTCTGGATGGCCCGAAGGCGGAAGGTCGACCACGTCGAAACCGAGGTCCATCAGGCGGCACCTCCGTTCGCGTCGGCTCCCTCACCGTAGGTCCGGTCGAGGTACTCGACGATGTTGGCGCTCTCGGCCATGGTGACGCCAGTGTTCTCGTCGACGAGGGCGGGGACCGTGCGGGCGCCCGCGATGCGCTTGACGACGTTGCGCTCGGAGTGCATCGGTTCGACGAACCGCGACTGGTACTCTACGCCGTGCTCGTCGAGCACGCGAACGACGCGTTCACAGAACGGACACGCCTGGAGTCGGTACAGGGTGATCGCTGGATCGCTCATCACGCGTCCGTTGGGACGAACGGCCGGTAAGCCCTTCGGGCATGCATCGCGGAGACGCGGACGCGAAATGAGGGGGCGAAGCCGGCGACGGCGATCGTGGAACTCGTTTCGCCTATGACAAGCCTTAATCATACTGGCAGCAAAGTCAGATTGGTAATGGCCGTCACTTCGGCTTCTGCTGTGCCGTTCGAAGCCGCGACACTGCTCGTCACGCAGGTGTTCGGGCTCCCGCTCACCGATAGCCTCGTGACCGGACTGGGTGTCGTGACCGTACTCGGGTTGCTCGTGCTGTCGGCGTTTTTCTCCTCCTCGGAGATCGCGATGTTCTCGCTGGCCGCCCACCGCGTCGAGGCGCTCGTCGACGACGGCGTTCCCAGTGCGGCGACGCTCCAGGATCTCAAAGAGGACCCGCACCGCCTGCTGGTGACGATCCTCGTCGGGAACAACCTGGTCAACATCGCGATGACCTCGATCACGACGGGACTGCTCGCCATCTACTTCACGCAGGGCGTGGCAGTCGCCATCTCGACGTTCGGGATCACGGCGCTCGTCCTGCTGTTCGGGGAGAGCGCGCCCAAGAGCTACGCGGTCGAGAACACGGAGTCGTGGGCGCTGCGCATCGCGCGGCCGCTGAAGGCCGCAGAGCGCGTGCTCTTCCCGCTCATCGTCGTCTTCGACTTCCTCACCCAGCAGGTCAACCGCATCACGGGCGGGCAGTCGGCGATCGAGACGTCCTACGTGACGCGCCAGGAGATTCGAGACATCATCGAGACCGGCGAGCGCGAGGGCGTCTTAGACGAGGAAGAGCGCGAGATGCTCCAGCGCACGCTCCGGTTCAACAACACGATCGCCAAGGAGGTGATGACGCCGCGCCTGGACATGACCGCCGTTCCGGCGGACGCGAGCGTCGGCGAGGCGATCGAGACCTGTGTCCAGAGCGGCCACGCGCGCATGCCGGTGTACGAGGGCAGCCTCGACAACATCATCGGCATCGTCCACATCCGCGACCTGGTGCGCGACCTGAACTACGGGGCCGGCGACGCCGGCGAGGTCGAACTCGACGACCTCATCCAGCCGACGCTGCACGTCCCCGAGTCGAAGAACGTCGACGAGTTGCTCGCGGAGATGCGGGACAACCGGCTCCACATGGTCGTCGTCATCGACGAGTTCGGGACGACGGAGGGACTCGTGACGATGGAAGACCTCACCGAAGAGATCGTCGGCGAGATCCTCGAGGGCGAGGAAGAAGAGCCAATCGAGTTCATCGACGAGGAGACGGCCATCGTCAAAGGCGAGGTGAACATCGAGGAGGTCAACGAGGCCCTCGAAATCGACCTCCCGGAGGGCGAGGAGTTCGAGACCATCGCCGGCTTCATCTTCAACCGGGCGGGTCGGCTCGTCGAAGAGGGCGAACGGATCGAGTTCGACGGCGTCGACATCCGCGTCGAACAGGTCGAGAACACCCGGATTCTGAAAGCCCGCGTCACCCGCAAACTCGAACCGGTCGAAGAAGACGACGAGAACGGCGAGGGCGAACCGGAACCCGAAGAAGCGCAGACTGACTGACTGACGGCAGTTCCCTGCTACTCCGGGGCGAACCGGGCGGAAGGTGACCCTGCGCCGATACGTTCTCGCTGCTGATTCTGCGGACGGAGAACTTATCAGTGCAGAGATAGCTATCTCGCGTATCGATGGTCGGGCTAGCGGACGCAGTGGGAGTCGGGCTGGCGAGCGTTCTCCTCCCGGCGCTCGCCCTGGTCGCTGTCGCAGCCAGGTACAGCGGCAAGCCGGGCGTGCGGGGGTTCGTCGTCGCGGTCGTCGGTCTCGGGTGCTGGTCGCTGGCGACCGGCGTTCGCGTGTTGGTCCACGCGCCGGCGCTTCGGTTCGGCACAGCGGTCGGCCAGCTGGTGTTCACCAACGTGACGATCCTGGGCTGGGCGCTGTTGGTCGTCGAGTTCGTCCACCGTCGCCGGATTCGCCTGGCGTCGAAACGCGTCGCTGCCGTGCTGGCGGTCCCCGTCTGTACGGTCGGCCTCGCGCTGACCAACGACTGGCATCACCTAATGTACGCTGCCGGGACGCACGTCACCGCCCAGGGGTACCTCCAGTTCGAGTTCGGTCCGTGGTATCCGATTCACACCGTCTACCTCCTCTCGGTGAGCGTCGGTGCTGCGGCGACCCTGATCCGGGAGGTCCCGGGTTCGAGCGGCATTCTCCGGCGCCAGGTGACGCTGCTGTTCGGCGGGTGGCTCGTCGCCACGGTCGCCGTGTTCGATTTCTTCCTCGAACAGGTCGGAGCGTGGCCGTTTCCGCCGTACGTCGATGTCACACCGGTCGGCTTCCTTCTCGGGAGCGCCCTCTGGGGGCTGGCACTGTTTCGCCACGGTCTCTTCGAGCTCGTCCCGATCGGGCGGCGAACGGCGGTCGAGACGATGCCCGACGCGGTGCTGACGGCCGACAGGGACGGACGAATCGTCGACGCGAATCCGGCCGCCCGCGCCCTGTTGGACGGCAATCCCGTACGACAGTCAGTCTCGGCCGTGTTCGCCGATCATCCGAACCTGCTCGAACACTACCGCAACGGCGAGGACGGCACCACCGCGATCCAGTTCCTGGACGACGGGGCCGTCAAACACTTCGCGGCCACGACGACGCCGATCACCGAGCGCGGGACGCGGACCGGGACGGTGATCGTCCTGCGCGACGTGACGGCGCTGAAGAGCCGTGAACAGGAGTTAGACCTGCACAGACAGGTACACAGCCGAATCGTCCGCCACAACATCCGGAACGAGCTCACGATCATCAGGGGCAGCGCCGAGGAGATCGTCAGAGCCAACGAGGGCCAGACTGCCGAGTTCGCGAGGACCATCCTGGAGCGGAGCGACGAACTCGTCGGGACCAGCGAGAAGGCTCGCCAGATCATGCGAATCATCGAAACGGACAGCGAAACGCTGACGCTCAACGCCTGCTGTCTCGTCGAGACGATCGCGGACGCGATGCAGGCGAAACACCCGGACGCGCGGATCGAGACGACACACCCGGACTCGGCGTGGGTCACCGCCCACGAGGACCTGGACGCCGCGCTCGAGAACCTCGTCGGAAACGCGATCGTCCACAACGAGGGAACGCCGCGGGTCGAGATCAGCGTCGAGCGACGCGACGACACGGTCGAAATCACCGTCGCGGACGACGGGCCGGGCATCCCCGAGCACGAGGTCGCGGTCCTCGATCAGCTAGAGGAGACGGCTCTCGATCACAGCAGCGGTGCGGGGCTCTGGCTGGTCAACTGGGTCGTGATGAAATCCGACGGCACGCTCGAGTTCGACGTGAGCGAGCGGGGGACGACCGTCACGCTGCGATTGCAGGCGGCCACCGTTCAGGAGGAGTAGGCGGTCCACTCTCCCCGTTACAGGATGAAGTCGACCGCAGTGAACACGCCGTAGCTGACGGCGAAGGCGAGCGCGAGGGAGGCGACCCACGCGAGGGCGGTGTACCCCATCTTCGAGCCGCTGACGTCGCTGCCGCCGGCGGCGTAGCCGCTCCCGATGATGGCGCTGACGATGATCTCGTTGAACGAGACGGGAATCCCGAAGAAGACGGCCGTCTGAGCGATGGCGAACGAGGGGATGAGCGCGGCGATCGAGCGCCGCGGGCCGAGCGCCGAGTAGTCCTGGGCGAGCGCCTTGATCATCCGCGGGGCGCCGGTCCAGGAGCCGAGCAGGAGACCGAAGCCGCCACCGAGCAGGACGGCGACGAGCGGAACCTCGAACGGGTCGAGCAAGGGGAGCAGCGGGCCGAGCGCGAGGCCGACCTGGCTGCCGCCCGCCGAGAACGCGACGAGGCCGCCCAGCGCCAGCAGGAAGTGCCGCTGGCCGGCGGCCGGGTCGCCGCGGATGTCCCAGAACAGCACCAGTCCGACGAGGAGCGCCGCCAGGAGCGTGGCACCGAAGGAGGCGAGGGACGGCGAAACCGACGGCACGGTCGTGGCGGCAGTCGCCGCCAGAGACGCCGCCTCACCGGGCGGGCCCAGCA
The DNA here is from genome assembly GCF_042678165.1 of Halorientalis brevis. Lineage (GTDB taxonomy): Archaea > Halobacteriota > Halobacteria > Halobacteriales > Haloarculaceae > Halorientalis > Halorientalis brevis. The sequence goes on from NZ_JBHUDJ010000002.1 coordinate 292,242, forward strand.
GGACGAACTCGACGTTCGCGAGGATCGCACCGACGACGGCGGCCAGCAGGGGCACGGCGTAGCGTTCGGCCACCCGGTCGTTCCGTAGGGCGCGGGCGGTGGCGTACGCGATTGCGCCGCCGACGAAGGGGACGAGCACCCACAGCGTCACGATCTCCTGATACTTCGCCCAGGCGGGGGTACCGCCCATGGCCAGTCCGACGCCGACGACGGCCCCGGTGACGGTAAAGGCCGTCGCGATCGGGTAGCCGGTGAACACGCCGATCGCGACCAGGACCGCGGCGGTGATGAGCGCGACCGTCGCCGCCGTCGGCGAGAGCGTGACGTTCCGGATGAGTTCCCGGCCGACCGCTTCCGTGACGTTGGCTCCCTGCAGGACCGCGCCAGCGAGACCGAGCAGGCCGACGATAAATCCTGCCCGCATCACCGAGATAGCGTTGGCACCGACCGCAGGGGCGAACGGCGTCGACCCGGACGATCCGGCACCGATCGCCCAGGCCATGAACAGACTCGCCCCACCAGCGATCAGAAACGTCGCGACTGTCCCTGCGGCTACCATTTCATTGGTTCGAATAACGCCAGCAACGGTAATAACCTGCCGACACGGTGATCGTCTCTCGGTTTCGCCCGCCTTCGCCCGTGGTAGATAATTACACCCACGGTAGACCCGAATTATTAAGCGACTGGATGGTCACACTCTGAAACACCATGGTGGGGGCCAATGGTGTTCAAGCGTCTTAAACAACTGACGAGACCGGCCGACGCGGGGTGTACCGACTACAAATGTCAGGGGTGTGAGACTGGTTTCGAGATGCGACGACAGGTGTGTCCCGAATGCGGCGGGTATCGGATCGAGCGCGTCGACTGGTAATCGCAGTCGGACGTCGCAGGTCTTGGGGGGACTGCGACGTCCGGCCGTTCTACCGACGCTCATCGACCGGGAGCCGTGGGACCGTCCGATCGGAGCGCAGCGCGGAGCCACGAGGACGCCGGTAGCGGCCAACGGCCCGGGATCGAGTGGGGTCAGGAGTCGTCGGGTTCGGCGTCGGGGTCGGACGGATCGTTCGTCTCGGGGTCGAGTTCGCCGTTGGGTTCGGGCATCTCGACGCCTTCGACGGCTTCGATGACATCGGTCTCTTTGGGCGTGTCGACGTGCCAGCGGTCGACGGACTGCTCGTAGTCGGCCAGGCGGTTCGAGACGCGGATCTTCAGGTCGTCGTCGTTGACGTTGACCTCGAACACGTACTCGGGGACGTCACCGCGGCCGGCGCGCTGGAGGTTCGCGCTGACGAGTTCGTTGTCGAAATAATAGGGAGACATCTGGGTCATCACGTTCCGGTAGACGGCGCCCTCGACGGCGCGGAGGGCTTTCCGCCCGGCCGAGTCCGCCGCGCGGGCGACGTAGTCGAGGGATTCGCCCCACTTGTCGACGGCCTCGTCGGGTTCGTCGAGTTTCTCGTAGGACTCGGTGAGTTTCTCGCCGGCCGTCTGGAGGTCTTCGTCGGGCTCTTTGCCCGCCTTCTCGCCTTCGCCCTCGTCGACGCTGGCCTGCTCGGCGGTCTTCTCGTTGACGTCCTCGTCGAGTCGCTCGTCGGCCTTCGGTCGCCACTCGTCGAACTCCTCGAGGGCACCGACGTCGGTGGCGAGTTCGACCTCCGGGTCTGCCTCGATGTCTCTGATAGCACGGCTAATGCGCTCGCCGTGCTCGACGACGTCGACCCATCGTCCGCGGGTTTTGAAGCCCGAAACGCTCTCTTCCATCAGTTGTCCAGTATCCAGGCCGCCGAGAGATATACGTCTTCCTCCCGCGGCCGGCGGCCCCGGTCGGGCCGGCTGCCAGAGGCGCGTCCCGCTCTCACCGGCAGCACCGGGCCGCGACTCATCGATCGTAGGTGAGCCGCATGGCGACCTCGTTGAGTCTGCGCTTCGCGCGGCCGAGCAAGCGGGCCGGCCACGCCACGGTTCGGAGGTCGGCTTCGGCCACCTCGATGCGTCCACCGTCGAAGACGTCCGCGCCGCCCTCGCCGTCGCCGTCCTCGGTCGCACTGACGACGGTCGTCATCCCACAGCGGCCGCAGGCCTCCGTGTCGCTGCTACCCATACCAGCCAGGCTTGGGCGAGCAAGCGTATAAACGTTTGTGGCGTCCGTCACCGCGCCCCGGTCGTCCCTCCAGCGACCCCGCGACGTGGGGCGTCGGGTCCCCGAGAAGAGTGTGACTTTTGTATCGTTGACGCCCTGGGTGCTGTATGAGAGCCCGGGAGAGCACGGTCGACGACGCGCCCGCTCACACGTCCAGCGATGAGTGACGAGGACCGAACGGACGTGCCGTCCGACGTTCCCGAGTGGGACGACGAGTACCTCGACCGCGTGAGCGACCGACTCATGTTCAACTACGACCTCGACCAGTCCTACAGCGTCGAGGGCGAGCGATTCGAGATGTACGGTCGGCTCCACGTCGAGAGCCAGAAGCAACTGTTTCACCCGGCGCTGAACTACGCGAACTACGAGGCCCAGGAACACCTGTTCGTCACGCGTCGGGACCGCGTGACGACGGCCGATCTCGACCGACTGGTCGACCTCGGGCACGCGCTCGCCGAGGAGTGGATCACCGCCGACGAGGAACACCACGGCACCGAGTTCACGTTCGTCGTCGTGGCCCCGACCGTTCCCGACGCGGTCGCGGACTACGTCTCCGGCTTCCGGGACCGAACGCTGCTCAAGTACGGCTACTACGGCCAGTACGAGGTCAACCTCGTCGTGGTCGCACCCGACGAGGAGCGACTGGTCGCCAGCGAGCAGGCCGACGTCGGGCGAGCCTTCGCGACCTGGGACCCGCTCGACGCGGGGTCGCGGGGGCTCCTCGAACGGCTGGTGTCGGTGTTCAGGTCCTGAAAAAACGGTCGAGGACTCAGTCGTCGGCGGGTGCCGCTGACGGCTCGCGACGCACGCTCTTGATGTTGTCGTAGCCGATGCGCGCCAGCGACAGCGCGAGGCCGACGAGGACGAGCGCGATGACGATCTGGACGGCCACGGACGCCTGTGCGGCGATCGTCGCGCCGCCCTCGCCCCAGTTGCCCAGAACGAACTTCTGGTAGAAGTTCTGATAGAGCGCGAGGTAGAGGAGCGCGACGACGGTGATCGCGGTCATCAGCGCCATCGGGACGCCGGTGCTGATGAGCTGCTTGTTGTCGTCCCAGTTGGCCAGCCAGACGGTGGCGGTCAGCAGGGCCAGCGCGGCCAGGAGCTGGTTCGCACCGCCGAACAGCGGCCAGAGGTCCGACCACGTCCCGCTGGACACCAGGAGGTACGCGAGCACGACCTGGATGATGGCGTTGTAGTACCGGTTCGAGCCGGCTTCCTGTGCCTGCCGGACGATGACGCTGTCGGCGTCCGGCGTGCCGACGATCTCCTCGGCCATGTAGCGGCCGAGCCGCACCGCCGTGTCGGTACTCGTCAGCAGGAAGCTCACCAGCACGAGTGCCATGAACGGCGCGCCGAAGGACGGCGGGATGCCGAAGCTCGTGAGGATGACGCCGCCACCGGACGCGAAGTTCGGCAGGGCGCGCCCGACGCCGCTGCCAGCGGTGACGCCGGCGATCGAGACCGTCGCGAGCGCGAGCGTCGCGAGCAGCCCCTCACCGAGCATGCCACCGTAGCCGATGACGCGCGCGTCGGTCTCCTTGTTGAGCTGCTTTGCAGTCGTCCCCGAGGAGACCAGCGAGTGGAAGCCGCTGATGGTCCCGCAGGCGATCGTCACGAACAACAGCGGGAACAGCGGCAGGCCCGCGGTTCCCATGAACCCGTAGTAGGGTTCCAGCGAGATGGTCAGCGGTTCCGACGACGTCCCGAACAACGTGCCGACGATGATCGCCAGCAGCGCGCCGCCGACGCCCGCGTACAGCAGGAACGACGACAGGAAGTCACGCGGCTGGAGCAGCGTCCACACCGGCAGCACCGCCGCGATGGCGGCGTAGATCAGGATCACCGGTACCCAGCCGGCGGTGTTGGCCCCGAGCGCGCTCGCGCCGGGGAGCGCCGCACCGCCGCTGAACAGGACGATGGTCCCCGCCGGATACGCCGCGTCGGGACCGGCCGGGAACAGCGCGAGCGGGTACTGGATGCCGATATAGACGCCCCCGAAGACGGCGGCGACGAACGCGATCGTCCCGGCGATGAAGGGGAGGTCGAGCTGGTAGAGGTAGACGCCGAACACCAGCGCGAGCAGGATGTACACCAGGCTGGCCGTCGCCGCCTGCGGGTACGCGTCGAACACGATGCCGACCACCAGCGCGAACACGGCGACGACGAGGATGATGGTCAGGAACGCGAACCACAGCAACATGTTCTTCCCGCGATCGCCGACGTACTCGCCGATGATGTAGCCGATCGACTTCCCCTCGTGACGGAGGCTCCCCGACAGCGAGACGAAGTCGTGGACGCTCCCCAGGAGCGGGTTCCCGATCGCGATCCACAGCAGGGCCGGGACCCAGCCCCACACGACGCCGGCCGTGATCGGACCGACGATGGGCGCACCGCCAGCGATACTCGAGTAGTGATGGCCGAGCAGGACCGGCTTCTTCGCCGGGACGTACTCCTGCCCGTCCTCGTACTTGTGTGCCGGAGTTTCGCGATCTTCGTCCAGTTCCACGAATTGGACGAGGTACCGCGAGTACCCCAGGTAGCCGAGGCTGAACGTGATCAACGTCGCGACCACGAGCCAGAGTGCTTGGACCATGAAATTAACTCTCATGAATGTTAGTCGATGATTCGGACTTAAGAGTTTCCAAGAACTGTCAGGGGACGTATCAAACCAGACACTAGTCCGCACAGAAAGGACCCGTGCCGCAGGCAGTTGGACGAGGAATGGTAAGAACGTCGTCAGTGAGAGCGACGATCGGGAGCTGGGGCGTCAGGACTGTTCCGTCGGACGGTCGACGTCGATATCGAGCTCCGAGGCGACCGCGTCGAGGAGGTCACCTTTCACTTCGCGGATTCGTTGTTCGACGACCGCGACGACGGGTTCGTCGAACTCCTCGCGGATCCGACTGATACGGTCCTGTTCGGTCTCGTATCGTTCCCGGAGGTACGTCGCCCCGCGGCCGGTCTCGTCCGGGTCCGGTTCCGGCGCGACCTTGTTGACGACGAGGCCCCGGATCGCGAGTCCGTGCTCGTCGAGGCTGTCGACCGCACGGCCGGTCTCGTTGATCGACAGTTCGTCCGGGTTCAACACGAGGAAGAAGGCGGCCTCGTTCCGGAGCGTCTCGCCGGCGAACTCGAACATCTCCTTGCGCTCCAGCAACCGGTCGATGATGGGGTCGTCCTCCCGTTTCCGGCGGGCCTCCTTGTCACCGATCGCCGCTTTCTCGAACAGGTCGATGCTCTGCTCGCGCTTGGCAGCGAGTCGCTCCACCCAGTCTTCGAGGAACTCGGGGAGCGAGAGCAGGCGGAGCGTCCCGCCGGTCGGTGACGTGTCGAAGACGACGCGGTCGAACTCGTCGCTCGTCCGCATCACGTCGATGAGGCGGTCGAACAGCGCCGCCTCGTAGGCGCCGGGCGTCCGGTGGGCCAGTTCGATCTGGCGCTCGATCTCGTTGACGACGCTCGGACTGACCTGATCGGTCATCGCCCGCTTGGTCTCCGTGAGGTGGGCCTCGATCTCCTCGTCCGGATCGATCTCCATCGCCCAGAGGTTCTCGACGCCGTCGACGGCCGCCGGGTCGTCGCCGAACGACTGGTCGAGCACGTCGGACGTGCTGTGTGCCGGATCGGTCGAGACGACGAGCGTGCGCAGTCCGGCCTGGGCACATTTCAGGCCGTAGGCACACGAGACCGTCGTCTTGCCGACGCCGCCTTTGCCGCCGAAGAAGACGAACCTGTGCATGTCAGAAGTGATACTGTTGGCCCTTGCGTTCGAGCATCGACTGGCGGTCCCACATCCGGCGCTCCCACTGTTCGAACTCCTCGCTGAGATACGGCAGCAGTTCGGCGGTGTAGTACGACACCGGGCTCGGGATGCCGAAGGCGTCGGCGAAGCAGGCAAAGAGGAAGACGTCCTCCGTGTCCTCGGCCTCCTTCTCGATGAGTTCCGTCGACGGGTGCTCGATCATCCCGTGATACAGGCCGTGAAGCCACTCCCGGATCGCGTCGAGATACGCTTCGATGCGGCGTTCCACGCTCATCGTCTCACGCCCCCCGAGAACGGTCACGGCCGGCCGGGAGCACCGGCGGGGTCGTCGCCTGCTGGCTCGTCTCGATTGCGTCGCGTGCGGTCACGTTCGTGCCGAGACGGTAGATTCGTTGCAGGCATAAACCCACTGTCTGGCACCCGTCGCCGGCCGCCTCACTCGACGGCGGCGGCGACGTTGTCCAGCGCTCGTTGTAGTTCGCCGCGCCGCTTCCAGGCCGCGATGCGGTCGGTGAGCGTCGACAGCGGCAGGCCGAGGCTGACCGTCGACCGCATCGTCACGTCGGTCCCCTCGTTGCGCCGGGCGAAGGTGACCGTCGTCTCCATCGACTCGAAGGGGCCCTGATCGCCCAGTTGCGCGTAGTAGTAGCCGTCGTCGCGCTCCTCGACGACGAACGTCACTTCCATCCCGCCGGCCCGCGCGGTGACCCGCTGGCCGTCGTCCGTCTCCGTGACCTCGGCGACCGTGAACGTCCCTTCGTGCTCGATGACGTCGCTCGGCGACACTGCCCGTTCGAGTTCCGGGAGCGTCGCGCGAACGAACCGGCTCGCCTCGACCTCGCGCATACCGGACCCTGGCAGCGGGCACCTAAAGCTACTGTGGCGTGAGGCGACGCGGATCGAAGGGCGGTCCCAGCGCGGACCCACAGAGATAACAGCACGGGGCGAGACGACCACGGTATGTCGGACGGGGACATCCGCGTGTTGCTGGTGCTCGATTTGCTGCTGTCGGCCCTGTTCAGCACCGTCGTCGTCTGGGGACTGGCGTTCCTCGACCTGAGTTCGTTCACCCTGCGGAACGTGGCGACCGGGACGATACTGGTCGCCGTCCTGACGTACCTGGTCGTGCTCCGCCAGTAGCACGCCTGAACTTTTAGGGTTCGATGCCATACGGACCCCCGGATGACAACAGCACTGTTCATCGTCAGCGAGGAAGGCTACTGGGGCGAGGAATGTGTCGAGCCGCTCACCACGCTTTCGGACGCCGGCGTCGACGTCACGGTCGCGACGCCGACGGGGAATCCGCCGGTCATCGACGAGCGGTCGATCGACCCCGACGAGGTCGGCGAGGAGACCGCGGCGCACGTCAAAGAGGTCCACGAGACCGACGACCGCCTGAACGATCCCATCGCGCTGGCCGACGCCGACGCCAGCGAGTACGACGCGGTCGTGTTCCCGGGCGGCCACGGCACCGAGTGGGACATCACGCAGGACCGCCACGCGCGGGACGCACTGCGGACCGCCGTCGAGGACGGTGACAGAAAGGCGCTCGTCGTCTGTCACGCCGTCGGCATCCTCGCGTTCACGCGGGGCTCCGACGGGGACCTGCTCGTCGCGGGCCGGGACGTGACCGGCTTCCCGAACGCCTGGGAGGAAGGGATCGTCGACGACCGCGACCTGATGCCCGACGGCCGCAAACTCCCCTACTGGGTCGAAGACGAGGTGAAAGCCGCCGGCGGGAACTGGGACGCCGACCTCGATGCGGACACCTCCGTGCGGGTCGACGGCGACCTCGTGACCGGCCGCGGCCCGCCGTCGTCCCACGAGGCGGCGCTGACGCTGCTGGACGAGCTGGGCGTCGAGTACTGACTGGCGACTGTCGATACGGCCGGTCGAGGGCCTGCCTCGGCGGCGCCGGCACCGAACCACTCCTGGATTCCATCGGAGTTATCACCCCGCCAGAAGAGGTATCGGACAACCGATGAGCCAACGTCGGATGCCCTCCCTCATCGAGAAGTACAGCGTTCCCATCGCGCTCGTCGCGATCGTGGGATTCATGTTTTGGGTCCGAACCCTGGACGCAGACAGCGTCTTTCTCCAGGGCCAGGTCTACTTCAGCGGTAACGACGCCTGGTACCACGCGCGCGTCGTGCAGTTCGTCGTCGACAACTTCCCCGCTACCCAGCAGTTCGACCCCTACTCGCAGTTCCCGTACGGCACCGGGCGCCACTCGGGCTTCGGTGGGCTGTTCGACCAGCTCATCGCGCTCGCCGCGCTCGTCGTCGGTCTCGGCTCGCCGTCGCCCTACCTCAGCAACGTCGTCACCGCCTACGCGCCGGCCGTCTTCGGCGCCGTCACGGCGATCCCCGTGTATCTGGTCACGGCGCGTCTCTACGACCGCCGGGCCGGCGTCGTCGCCGCGGCCCTGCTCGCGCTGGTGAGCGGCGGCTTCCTCTACCGGACGGTCATCGGGGTCGCCGACCACCAGTCTGCCGAGGCGTTCTTCGGAACGCTCGCCGCGTTCGGCTTCGTGTACGCGCTGACCAGCGGGTATCGCGAGACGCCGCTCGTCGCCGACCTCCGAGCGGGCGACTGGGCGGCGCTCAAACGACCAGTCGTCGCCGCGGCCGCGGGGGGCGTCCTCATCGCCTCCTACCTCATGACCTGGGGGCCAGGCGTGATGCTCGTGTTCACGATGGGCGTGTTCGTCGTCCTCCAGGCGATCCGCGACCACCTCCACCGGACGCCGCTCGACTACCTGGCGTTCGGCGTCGTCGGGTCGATGACGGTCGCAGGCGTCCTGACGCTACTGTACGCCACGGAGTACGTCCTGGAAGCGACCGCGTTCTCGCTGCTGCAGCCGCTCGTCTGTTTCGGCATCGCCGCCGGCGCCGTCGTCCTCCTGGGCATCTCGCGGTACGTCTCGCGGAACAACTACGACCCGTTGGCGTATCCCGGCATCGTGGTCGGCCTGCTCGTCGCAGCGCTCGCGGTGACGGCGCTGGTCGCGCCGAGCGTGCTCGGACTCCTCGAAGAACTCGTCGTCCGGGTCTACAGTTTCGGCCTCCTCAAATCGGCGACCGGGCTGACGGTGGCCGAGCTGTCCCCCGGAACGGTCGGCGGTCTGGTGGGCGCCTACGGACCGATCGTCCTGCTCGCGCTCGTGGGCTTTCTCGTCCTGGTCCGCCGAGTCGTTCGGCGGGACCGCCCCGCGGAACTGTTCCTGTTGCTGTGGACGCTCACGATGCTGTCGGCGTACTTCACGATGGTCCGGTTCGGCTACTATCTGGCCGTCAACGTCGTGATTCTCGCGGCGCTCGCCATCTGGTGGCTCCTGGTCGGCCAGCTGGGTCTCGACTCGTGGGCGGCGCTGCGGCGGCCCGAGACCACGCAGGTCGTCGCCGGGCTGATCGTGCTCCTGCTGATCGTCCCCGGGAACGTCGTGGCGGCCGGCGGCCTCCACCCGTCGTGGCAGACCGCCGAGTACGCCAGCGGCGCGGACATGGCGTGGCAACAGGAGCTGGAGTGGATGCACGACGGGACGCCGGAGCCGGGTCTCGACTACACCGAACAGTACGACCGGCCCGCAGACGGCGACTTCGCGTATCCGGAGCGCGCCTACGGCGTCATGTCCTGGTGGGATTACGGGCACTGGATCACCCACAGCGCACGGCGCGTGCCGGTGGCGAACCCGTTCCAGCAAGGGCCGCGGGTCGCCGCGGCGTTCTTCCAGGCGAAGTCCGAACCGACCGCCAACCTGCTGCTCGACGCCCTGCCAGCCATGAACGGGTCGACCTCGGTGACGTCGATGGTCGACGAGTCGGGCCAGATCGAGTCGATGCGACCGGAGCTGCAGTCGTACGCGCAGTCTCGGACCGCCCAGGAGGCGAGCGAGGACGTCCGGTACGTCGTGATCGACGACCAGATGGTCGCGGCGTCCGGCGCCAGTCCGGGAGACCGCAACAACAAGTTCAGGCCGATCGCGACGTGGATCGGACCGGGCTTCGAGGAGTACGTCTCGCCACAGGAGGTCACCTTACAGCGCGTCAGCGGCGACCGGTTCGTCGGAACCGATCAACAGGTCCGCGTGAACGCGCTCAACGAGCAGTTCCGGCGGACGATGATGTCGCGGTTGTACTTCCAGGACGCCGGCGGGTTGTCCCACTACCGGCTCGTCCACGAGTCGAACGAGACCACGCAGTTCCTGAACCTCGCACAGACCACGCAGACGGGAGGTGCTCAGTCCGTCGGCTGGTACAACAGCATGCTCACGTCGCGAACGCTACAGCTCCTCCAGCGGCCCGACGTGTACGCGTACAACGTCCGGCAGGAGTCGCGCGTGAAGTCGTTCGAGCGCGTGCCCGGCGCGACGCTCACCGGCCAGGTCGAGACGGCCAGCGGGAACGGAACGACGCCCGTGCGCGTCGCGCTCCAGCTGCGAACCAACACCGGACGGACGTTCACGTACGAACAGCGAACGACGGTCTCGGAGAACGGGACGTTCGCAGTCACGGTCCCGTACCCCACCGCCGACGGGGTGTCGCCGAGCGAGGGCGGCACGGACAGCGGCGTCAGCGCCGTCGGGTCGTACACGGTGCGCGTCGGCGGCTCGTCACCGACGACGGCGACCGTTTCCGTCCCGGAGACGGCGATCTACGACGGCGAGACGATTCAGGTTCCCGGCGACGGGTGAACGGGACCGGGCTCGTCGTCGCGGGCGGCCGCCTCGGACGGTTCGAAAGTATAAGCCGACAGCAGTCGATAGCCCACGTATGACCATCGAGCAACGGGGAGCAGCGCACGTCGTCACGCACGCGCTGGCGCGCCACACGCTCTCGGAGCTCAGGAGCGCCGACACGGAACAGGTAGCCTTCCGGAAGGGACTGGTGAAACTGGGGCGCATCTGCGGGTACGAGCTCATCGACGGGGCGATGGCGACCGAGGAAGTCCCGATCGAGACGCCGCTCACGGAGACGACGGGCGAACGGGTCTCCGGCCTGGACGACGTGGTCATCGTCAACGTGCTCCGGGCGGCGACGCCGTTCGTCGAGGGACTGCTGAAAGCGTTCCCGACGGCCAAACAGGGCGTCATCAGCGCCGGGCGCAACGAGGACGCCGGGATGAACAGCGACGGCGAGTTCCCGATCGACATCGACTACGCGAAACTCCCCGAGATCACCGAGTCGGACACGGTCGTCGTCGCGGACCCGATGCTGGCGACGGGGTCGACGATGTGCACCGTGCTCGACCGGGTGCTGGACGCGGGCACGCCGGACGCGCTGTTCGTCCTCTCTGCTGTGAGCGCGCCGCCGGGGATCGAACGCGTCACCGAGCAGTATCCGGCCGCGGACGTCGTGACGGTCAGTATCGACGACCGGCTCGATGACGATGGATTTATCGTTCCCGGCCTCGGCGATGCTGGTGACCGCGCGTTCCGGACGACCTGACGGGAGCGACGGACCGCGCACCCCGACTCGTCGGGCGGCGTCGCAACCCCTTTGTTTCAGTTGGAAACCCCGTGCAGCAACGGGACTGTCGGCGCAGTCGAAACGGAGGTCTGCGGAGACTCCGCGGCGAGTATCGCGGATATCGACTCTGCCACATAATATTAATATCTACAAACCAAATAGAAATTATACATGTCGAGGGAGTCGACGCGACGTCAATTTCTCGCCGCTGGCTGCGCTGCCAGTGCCGCTGCCCTCGCGGGGTGTGGGGGAGGCGGTATCGGCGGTGGTGGTGGTGGCAACGGAACGACAGACTGGTACTACGGAGACACGAACAAACAGCTGTCCAAGGAACTCGTTTCGATCCTCAATACGCGAGACGCGCGGGAGTTCAAGCTCCGAGAGGGCGTGACGGCGGCCACGGCGCTCAAGCGCCTGAACGACGGAACGGGCGAGTTCGCCGTCGCGGGCGCGGACGCCGCCGTGTTCGCCAAGAAAGGGGCCGGGATGAAGGGGATCAGTACGAAAAACACGAAGCTCAGAGCAGTGGTGTCGCTGTACCCGATGCCGGTGACGGTCGTAGCGCGGCCGGACCTGCAGGCAGAGAAAGTTAGCGACCTCTCCGGCGCGACGGTGAACGTCGGGAAGACGAACAGTCGGTTAGCGTCCAACGCGAATCAGATCCTGACCCAGTCCGGCGCCGAGTTCAGCTTGCGCAACGTCGGGCTGTCGACGGCGATGACGAAGCTACAGGAGGGGTCGTTAGACGTGACGTTCGCCATCGGTGACTGGCCGATCAAACCCGTCGCGGAGGCGGCGCCCGACCTGAAGCTCCTCGAACTGGGCGGGAGCGTCCGCTCGAACGTGGTCAAGAGTAACGACTGGTTCGTCGAGGCACAGCTTCCGGCAGGGATCTACGATGGTACCAACTACATGATCGATACAGTGGGGATTCCGGCGCTCCTGTTGGCGGGCGAGGAAGCGGGCAAGAAGAACGTCGCCATCACCACGGACAGGATGCTCAAAAGCGCCGGGAACGAGGAGATCAAGACGCGCGGGGGCTACATCAACGGGAAGAACAAAAAGGAGTTCAGGGAGCACATCCCGAGCTCGGTCGAACTCCACGACGGCGCCCAGCAGGTCCTCGTGTTCCGGTAGCCCGAGGGTCACTCCCGCTCGATGGTCGCCCGGCCGCTGGTCGCGCTTCGGATTCGATCCCGGACGGCCGCCGCGTCCTCGACGGGAATCCGGACGGCGAAGCTGACCGCGGCTTCGTAGGCCGCCTCGAACTCGCCGGGTGAGGACTCTAAGATGCCGCGAACGGTCCCCGAGTCGTCGTACTCGACGGTGACGGCGAACTCCTCGTGGGGCCGCTCCTCGACGATGCCGGCGGCGTCGATCGCCTCCTTGACCCCGCGAGCGTACGCTCGGGCGAGGCCGCCGACGCCGAGTTTCGTCCCGCCGTAGTACCGGGTGACGACCACCGCGACGTTCTCCAGGTCCTCCTGCTGGAGGACGTTCAGCGACGGTTTGCCCGCCGAACCGGTCGGCTCGTCGGCGTCGCTCGCCCACTCTTTGAGCGGCTCCGCGCGGATGCGGTAGGCCGGAACGTTGTGGGTGGCGTCGTCGTATTCGGCCGAGACCTCGGCGATGAACGCCTCGGCGGCGTCCACGTCGGTGACGGGGGCCGCGTGGCCGATGAACTCCGAGCCGGAGATCTCGAAGGCGGCCTCACCGCGGCCGGCGAGCGTCCGGTAGCTGTCGGTCACGGCCGTCCGTTCGAGCGGAACTGTGATACGGGTTTCGCGATCGCCGACCCGGCGAAGTGAAGGCGTGCTTATATGTGCGATGAGAACACGTACCTAGTATGCCGTGTTCGACAGGTGATGCGACACTCGACGAGATGCTGGGTGGGGGCATCCCGGACGGGCGGACGCTCCTGGTCCGGGGCCGGTCCGGCGTCGGCAAGAGCCGACTCGCGGTCCAGTTTCTCGACGCCGGGCTGGCCGCCGCCGAGGACTGTCTGTACGTCACGACCGACGAGCCGCGCGAGGTCGTCAGGTCGTCGCTGTCGCTGCCCGAAGCGGACGGGCTCACGGTCGCCGCCGCACACCGCGAGGACGAGCGCGGCGGCGTCCGGTTCGAGACCGCCGACGAGACGGCGACGACCGCCTACGGGGCGCTCATCGAGCGCCTCACCGAGGCCGACTGGGACCGGGTCGTCGTCGACGGGGCACCCGGGCTGGTCCACGTCGCTCCGGACCGCCAGCGGGGCCGCGAAGGGCTGTTCCGGCTGCTCGAACGGCTCGACGCCCACGACGCCACGGCACTGCTAACCACGACGAGAGACGAGTCGAGTGACCTGGACCGGGCCGCTCACGGCGTCCTCAGCTGTTGGCGCGAGGAGGTCGAAGGGGACGCACGCACGTTCCTTCGCGTCCAGAAACTCCGCGGCGTCGACCACGACACGCGCCGGCACGCGCTCGCCCACGACGACGACGGCGTCACGGTCGCCGCCCGGGAGTGGGCGACGAGCGAGCGGCCCTTCCGGACGGGCATCACGTCGTTCGACGAGCTGACGGGGGGATTCGTCCGCGGCGGGACGACCGTCTTCGAACACGAGGGAACCGCCGACCACTGGCCGATCACCGCGTCGCTGTGCGCCCGGGCGGTCGAACAGGACAGGCCCGTCGTCCTCATCACGGCGCCCGGGGAACTGTGTAACCGCGTCGACGGATTGCTCGCCGAGCAGGTCGGTCCCGTCCGGGAGCTGATGGAGCGCAACCAGCTGTACCTGATCGACCCGATCAGCCACGGCCCGGACGATCCGACGCTGGCGGAGCTCCCCAGCGAGAACGTCGTCCTCCAGGAAGTCGAGGGGAGCGTCCAGGAGGCGATTCGGACGCTCGTCGACCGGCTCAGGGGGCAGGTCGACGAGGCGGTGGCGGTGCTCGAACAGGCGACGCTCCAGCACCTGGTCGACGCGAATCAGGCCAGACAGCTGTTCTACTGGACGAGCGGGAACCTCATGAACGACGACGCCTACACCTTGACGCTCGTGTTGACCGTCGATCGGGAGGTGATCGGCGATCGCCTCACCAGTTTCTTCGCTGGCGCGGCCGACCAGGTCATCCGGACCTGGCGGGGCGCCGACCAACTCCAGTACCTCTCGGTGCCGAAGTCTCCCGCCGGAACGCCCGGTCACGCCCGCGTCGTGGAGCCGCGCGAAGCACCGCCCTACGTCGAACTGCGGTAGTCACTGCAGTTCGATCTTCCTGACGTACTCCAGGTTCCGGATCTCGTTGATGAGGTGGCCCGGGAGTTCCGTCTCGGTGATGATGTACAGTTTGGGGTCGACGGCGAACTCGGGGTCTTCGCTGACGGTCTGGCGCATCGAGATGCCTTCCTCGGAGATGAGGCCGGTGATCTCGGCGACGATGCCCGGCTGCTCGGTGTCGATGACGTCGACGGTGAGCACGTTCAGGTCAAGCACCGGCGCGAGATCCATCAGGCTGGGAATCTGGGAGATGTTCTGGAAGATGCGGCGGAGTTCGGGGTCCTCGAGGATGGCGTCGGTGGTCGAGTCGACGACGCGGCGGTCGACGCCGATCTCCCGGGCGATGCCGGTGTTGGGGATCTCGATCCCGCCGGAGACGACCCGCCCCTCGTCGTTGACGGAGAACCCGCGTTCGAGCAGCAGCCGGATGACAGCCTGCTGACTCGGGCTGCCCTCGAACTTCTCCATAATGTCCTCGAACATGCGGGCATCGACGGACGCAGCGGGTATATCCGTTTGGTTCGCCGCAGCCGAGCGGACACGCTAACCTTCGTCGCGGACTTAAATGCTGGAGTACGTTCCTCGAAGGTGAGAACGGAGCGGGGCTTTCTGGGTGTCGGGTGCGGAGTGACGGTATGGTCGGGACGGGTCTGGAACAGACGCCGGTCACGCTCGGACTGTTCGCGCTCGTGGGGTTTCTCGGGAGTGGCCACTGCGTCGGGATGTGTGGCCCGCTCGTCTCGCTGTACGCGGATCGCATGCCAGACGGTCGGCGTCGCGCGCTCGGACAGCACGCCCTGTTCAATCTCGGCCGGACGGGCAGTTACGCGCTGCTCGGCGGGGTGTTCGGTCTCGCCGGCAGCCTCGTCGCCGGTGCGGTCGGCACGTTCCCGGCACCGTTCGGGGCGCTTCGCGGCGTCGTCGGCGTCGTCGTCGGTCTCGTCGTCGCGGCGTCGGGACTCGCCCACCTCGCGGGGACGCCGAACCCGCTGCTCGCTGGAAACGCACAGACGCTCTGGGCACCGCTGGGCCGGGTGAGCCGGACGGTTCGTCGCCGCCTCGACGCCTGGCTCGGCGGGCCACGGACCGCCGCGCTGGGGTTCGCACACGGACTGTTCCCGTGTCCCCTGTTGTACCCGGCGTACCTCTACGCGTTCGCGCTCGGCGACCCGCTCGGCGGGGCCGCGGCGCTCGCGGCGCTCGGACTCGGTACGCTCCCAGCGCTGCTCGCGTTCGGACTCGTCGTGAATTCCGTTCGACTCGGTCGCGTCGGTGCCCGCGCGGTCGGCGGCGCCTTCCTGCTGCTCGGTGCCGGCACGGTCCTGGCGGGGCTGGGCTCGCTCGGGTTGCCGGTGGGACGCCTGGTCACCGTTCCCACCGTTTCGGTCGGAGCAACGAATCTGCCGGTCGTCGTCGCGATGCCGATCGCCGTTGTCGGGTCCCTGTTGTTGCTCGGCGTCGGCGTGACCGCGCTGGTGCGGCGACGCTCGCTCGCGTACCTGTTCGTCGTCCTGGCGTTGCTCGCGTTCGCCGGGCAAGTGCTGGTGGGCCGGCTGGTCGCCGCCGACGTGCTGGTCCCGGCGGTGGATCGACAGGTGGATTTGCTCGCGGACGCTACGATCGTCATCTTGCTCGCGGCAGCCGCCCACACGGTCGCGCGCCGGCCCCCTGCCGAGGAGCGTGACGAGGAGGTGAGCCATGACTAGCTCCCGAACGGAGGTCGACCAGTACGTCCGCGAACACCCGGGGAGTCACTTCCGCGGCATCGTCGACGCGCTCGACCAGGCGACGGGCCAGGTCCAGCACCACGTCTCGCGGCTGGTGCGCAACGGCGACCTCGAACGGGTCTCGCTGTACGGCCAGACCCACTACTACCCGACGGGCTACGACGAGTGGGAGAAAGGCACCATCGCGCTGCTCCGACGCGAGACCACGCGGGAGCTGGTCGCCGCGCTGCTGGCCAAGGACGGCCGCCGTCCGGGCGCGCTCGCCGACGAGATGGGCGTCGCGCGCTCCACACTGGAGTACCACCTCGATCGCCTGGTCGAGCGCGAGGTGGTCGAGAAACGCCGCGACGACCGGGGTCGCGTCACGCTCTATCTCGAACGGCCCCAGGAGACCGCGCTGTTGCTGGCCGAAGTCGCCCCGACGTACGCCGAGCGCTTCGTCGACCGGTTCATGCGCCTGGTCGACGGACTGCTCGAAGACGCGAGCGGGTGACCACGCAGTCCCGCGTTCGAGGAACGTACTACAGCATTAAAGAGGGGCGAGTCGAAGCTACGGGCATGACGCGGTCACCTCTCTCGCGGCGATCAGTGCTCGGGACCATCGGTGCCGGCACGCTCGCTAGCCTCGCCGGTTGTTCGAACATCTTGGGCGGAAGCGGTGGGAGCGCCAGTGACGGGAACACCTATCTCGACGCGAAAGACTGGGGCGGCAACGCCGACGCGCTTCCCTTCCCGACCCACGGCGACAAGGTACCCTCGGCGAGCGTCCCGGCTGCGCTCGCTGACGAGACGCGGTCGATTCCGGACGACTACGCGGGCCAGGACCTCGTGATGACGTTCATCTACACGTACTGTCAGACGATGTGTCCGCGGCTGACCGCGATCCTGGAGGGCGTACAGGACCACGCGATCGAGAACGACTACGCCGACAGCGTGGCGTTCGCCGAGATCACCTTCGACCCCGCGCGCGACGACGCGGAGCGGTTCCGCGAGTACGCCGAAAGCTACAACGTCGACCTCGACACCGGCACCTGGGAGTATCTCCGGCCGGAGAACAAACAGCGGGCCAAGGAGGTCGTGCAGGAAACCTACGGCGTGAGCTTCACCAAGACGACGCCCCAGAACATGGACATGTACATGTTCGCCCACTCGGGCGTGGTGTTGCTGGCGAACAAACAGGGCTACGTCGAGCGGACGTACAAGCTGTCGGCCGCGTCGGGCGGCTCCGAGAGCACCCAGAGCGACACGGTGACCTGGAGGGACGTCCAGAGCGACCTGGCCACCCTGCGAGAGCGGGAGGAGTGAGATGGTCGGGGGCGCATACGCCTTCGCCCCGCAGCTCGAACTCGTCGTGTTCTTCACAGTGGGCCTGCTCGGCGGCGCCCACTGTCTCGGGATGTGCGGCCCGCTCGTGACGATGTACGCCTCGCGGATGGGCGACGACGGGCCGGTCTCGTTCGGCGAGATCCGCCAGCACCTGCTCTTTAACACCGGGCGCACCGCGACGTACGCGCTCGTCGGCGGGCTCATGGGGGCGATCGGGTCGGTCGTCTACGACGCGGCGGCCATCGCCCAGGCGGCCAACGGCGTCCGCGCGGTCGTCGGCGTCGTCGTCGGGACGGTGGTGGTTCTCGTCGGCGTGAGCTACCTCCGCGGCGGCGCGGGCGGGCCGCTGGCGCGCATCGAGGCTGCCGGCGGCGTCGCGGCCAAACTCACCGCGCGGGTCGACACCTGGGTCGAGGGGCCGCGTATCCTCGGCCTGGGCGCACTGCACGCCGCGCTCCCCTGTCCACTCCTGTTCCCGGCGTACCTCTACGCGCTGGCACGGGGCGACCCCGTCGAAGGAGCGGTCGCGCTCGGCGTCCTCGGCGCGGGAACGTTCCCGTCGCTGTTCGTGTACGGGACGGTCGTCAACGCCGCGCCGAAACAGTGGCTGGGGCGCGTCCACCGCGGCCTCGGCGTCGCGTTCCTCGTGCTCGGGTACCTTCCCCTCTCGCACGGCCTCGTCCTGCTCGGCGTGCCCGTTCCGTACCCGCCGATTCACGACCTCATCTACCAGCCCATCGACACGCTCATCGGCGCGGCACAGTACTGTCTGCCAGCCTGAGAACGCACGCCGCGAGTGTGTTGGTTCTATTCTACAACTAAAGTGCAATTATTTGACTCTAATCCGTAAGTTACTCCCAATTGTCGGATCGAAGTTGCAAGCGTAGCGTTTAGTTCGTTCGAGCGTCGAGTCCCTCATGAATGAAAAAACAATTGCTCGTGACGGACTTTCTCGACCGCGCCCGAACGTACTACGGCGATTACGAAGCCATCGTCGGCACCGACGGTGAGCGGTTCACCTACGACGAGTTCGGTGACCGCGTCGACCGGTTCTCGGCCGCGCTCCAGGCGCGCGGCGTCGAGAAGGGCGACCGCGTCGCGGTCCTCGATCCGAACACACACTACCACCTCGAAGCCGCCTTCGGGGCGATGCAGACCGGCGCGATTCACGTGCCGCTGAACTACCGGCTCACGCCCGAGGACTACGAGTACCTGCTCGCCGACTCCGGGTGTGACGTCGTCTACGCCGACTACGAGTACGCCAGCAAGATCGAGGCGATCCGTGAGGAAGTGCCCGCCGACGTGTTCGTGACGAACGACCCCGCGGCCATCGACGGCGACTGGCTGGACTTCGAGGCGTTCCTCGACGACGCCGACCCCGCCGACTACGAGCGCCCGGAGATGTCCGAGGACGACGTCATCACCATCAACTACACGTCGGGCACCACCGGCGACCCGAAGGGCGTCTGTCGGACCCACCGCACCGAGTCGCTCCACGCCCAGTTGGTGACGATCCACCACCACCTCACCGACGACGACGTCTACCTGTGGACGCTGCCGATGTTCCACGTCAACGGCTGGGGCCACATCTACGCCGTCACCGGCCGCGGCGCGAAACACGTCTGCACGCGCGGCGTGGAGGCCGAGGACGTGTTCGACGCCATCGCGACCGAGGACGTCTCGTTCCTCTGCGGTGCGCCGACGGTGCTCTCGATGCTGAAAGAGTACGCCGAAGAGAACGACCCGGCGTACAGCGGTGACAACCCGGTGCGCGTGACCGCCGCCGGGAGCGCGCCGCCGAGCGCGACGATCCGCCACACCGAAAACGAGTTCGGCTGGGAGTTCACCCAGCTGTACGGCGCGACCGAGACCGGCCCGCTCATCGCCACGTCCGACGCCCGCCGGCTAATCCCCGACGAGGGCGGCCTGCGGTTCTCCCTCAAGCAGCGCCAGGGCATCGCCCCGATCGGCACGGAACTCCGCGTCGTCGACGAGGACGGCGAGGACGTCCCCCGCGACGACGAGACCATCGGCGAAGTCGTCGTCCGCGGCAACCAGGTGATGGAGCGCTACTGGAACAAACCCGAAGAGACCGAGGACGCGTTCCACGACCGCCTCGACGGCTGGTTCCACACGGGCGACCTCGCGGTGGTCAACGAGGACGGCATGATCTCCATCCAGGACCGCAAGAAGGACATCATCATCTCCGGCGGGGAGAACATCTCCTCGGTCGAACTGGAGGACACGCTGTTCGACCACGACGCCGTCGGCAGCGTCGCCGTCATCCCGGCGCCGAGCGAGGAGTGGGGCGAGACGCCCAAAGCGTACGTCATCCCCGCGAACGGTGATACGGAGAACCCGGGCGTCACGCCAGAGGAACTCACGGAGTACACGAAAGAGCGCCTGGCCGGCTACAAGGCCGTCCACGAGTTCGAGTTCGTCGACGAGATTCCGACGACTGCCACCGGGAAAGTTCAGAAGTACGAACTCCGCCAGCGCGAGTGGGACGACGAAGACCAGATGGTCGGCCAGGGATAACCCTACAGTTCGCCTTTCGTGCTCGGCGTGTCGCTCCGTCGCTCGTCGATCCGCGTGGCGTCGTCGAGCGCGCGGGCGAGACTCTTGAACAGCGCCTCGATCTGGTGGTGAGCGTTCTCGCCGGTGACGCTGGCGTGCAGCGTCAGGCCGGCGTTGGTCGACAGCGAGCGCAGGAAGTGTTTGCCCATGTGGCTCGTGAACTCGCCGACTCGTTCCTGGGCGAACGCGCCGTCGAACGCGAAGTACGGCCGGCCCGAGACGTCGACGACGACCTCGGCGACGGCCTCGTCGAGCGGGACCTTCCGGTCGGCGTAGCGGCGGATGCCCCGCTTGTCGCCCAGCGCCTCGTCGATGGCCTGGCCGAGCGTGATCGCCACGTCCTCGATGGTGTGGTGATCGTCGATCTCCAGATCGCCGTCGCACTGGACGGTCACGTCGAACAGGCCGTGTTTGGCGAACGATTCCAGCATGTGGTCGAAGAAGCCGATCCCGGTGTCTACCGTCGCGTCGCCGTCGCCGTCGAGGGCCAGCGTGACCTCGATCTCCGTCTCGGCGGTCTCGCGCGTCACTGCCCCAGTCCGCTCGGTCATACCTCTCTCAAGACAGTCCTGCCATAAGGTGATTCCGCTCGTCCAGCCGCCGTCGCACAGCCCAGCGCCACCCCCGTCAGGAGCGAACCGCACGCGGGCGGCGGGACGATGACGCGAGGATGACGATCGTCTGACATAGCTATATGGGGAACAATCGCAAACGGGGAGCCATGGGCAAGCGAAGTGCGGTCGCGGTTCTGGTACTGCTGACAGGGGTGCTCCTGTTCAACACGATGACGACCGTCCCGCTGGGCGCGCTACTGGTCGCCGCGGGAACGTACCTGCTCTTGCTGCCCCACATCGGGAGCCGTCGGCCGAACGTCAAGCAGTCGCACGGTCGTCGCGAACAACTCTGACCGAGTACCCCTCAGCCGATTGCTGGGTGTACCAGCGTTTTTGTGACTCGGTTGCAGAATACTAGGCGATGAACCGCCGCCGGTACCTCGCTGCCCTGGGTATCACAACTGGACTCACCGGGTGTCTCGGACTCGGTGGGAACTCCGGGTCGACGATCCGGGCGTCAGCCGCCTGCACCGGAAACGAGACGGGCGGCTGCCCGCCTGCCGACGTAGCCGACGGGAGCGCGCCGCCCTCCACCGTCGATCCGAGTTCCTTCGACACGCTCGACCGCAACGGAACGACGATTTCGCTGGTCCCCATCGACGTCGCCTACGACTGGTACACCGCACGCGCAGCGCGGTTCGCGGACGCGCGCGGCCAGCTGAGCTATCAGCGATCCCACGTCCGCGGCGCGGTGCTGAGTTCGGTCGAGACGCCGCTCGGCACGGTCGAAAACTGGCCGACAGACGACTTCATCGTCACCTACTGCGGCTGCCCGCACCACCTCTCCTCGATGCGCGCCGAGACGCTCATCGACGCTGGCTACGAGAACGTGTTCGCCCTGGACGAGGGGTTCGGCGAGTGGCACGAGCGGGAGTATCCGATGAACGGCCAGCAGGTCGCCACCCGTCCGCCCAAGCGCCTGATCCGCGGCGAAACGGCCCCGGCGGACGCCGGCGGCGACGCCTGGGCGTGGCACGACCCCACCGGCCAGCGCGAAGCCGCGCCCATCGCCGCCGACGGCAGCTACGAACTGCAGTTGCACTTCAGTGACGTGACCGACGACTCGTCCATCCGGGTCGAGACGCCGTCCTACACCGTCGAGCAACCGCTGGGCGACCTCACGAGCGACCGCGTGACGCCCGCGGACGCCCGGCGCTAGTCGTCGACCGCGGCCATCGCTTCGTCGAGCGTGAACTGTCCCTCGTAGAGGGCGCTCCCGACGACGACGGCGCTGGCACCGGCGTTCTTGAGCGCGACCACGTCGTCGATGGTCGCGACGCCACCGCTGGCGACGACGGGGATGTCGACGGCTTCGACGACGCGCCGGACCGGGTCGGTGCGGACGCCTTCGAGTTGCCCCTCGACGTCGACGTCGGTGAAGAGGATCGCGCCGGCACCCAGATCCTCGTAGCGCTCGGCCGCGTCGGCAGGATCGAGACCGGTGCTCTCGGTCCAGCCCGAGACGACGACCTCGCCGTCTTTCGCGTCGAGACTGACCGTCACCGAGCCGGGGTACTCCTCGCTGATGTCGGCGACGATCTCGGGGTTCTCGACGGCTGCCGTGCCGAGAATGACGCGATCGAGGCCGCGCGCGAGCAGGTCGGTCGCGTCGTCGACGGTGCGGATGCCGCCGCCGAGCTGGACCGGCACGTCGACCGCGTCGAGGATGGCGTCGACGGCGGGTGCGTTCTGTCGTTCGCCTTCGAAGGCACCGTCGAGATCGACCAGGTGGAGCGTCCGCGCGCCGGCGTCGACCCAGCGCTCGGCGGCTTCGACGGGATCGCCGTACGTCGTCTCGGTGCCGCGCTCGCCACCGACCAGCTGGACGACCTGCCCGTCCTGCATGTCGACGGCGGGGACGACCTCGAACTCGGGGAACATGCCAGCACCTGTGACGCCGGCGGCGGAAAACATATCGGTTCGCTGTCGGCGGGCGGCTCGCGAGTCAGCCGTCGGCCGCCTGCGCGCGCGCCTCGTCGGTCCAGTCGGGCGCGTCGACGGCTGTCGTGTCGAAGTCGGTGTACTCGACGACGATGCTGAATCGCTTCGTCGATCCGTTCTCTCCGGGTCGGGTGACCGTCTCGTTCAGTTTCCGGATTCCGCGGCCGGGTTCGACCAGGAGTTCGGCGGTGAACGACGACGCGGTCGCGGCGTCGTACCGGTCCGTCGCGTCGAGACCGCTCGCGGTGAACCGGAGGAGCGTCGTTCCCTCGGAGGTAGTGTTCCCCTGGACGGTCCAGTTGGTCGCCGTGATCGCGCGAATCGTCGCCGAGCCGATCGGGTTCTCGTCGGGCCGGGCGGTGACCTTCCAGAGGTCGTCCGGCCCGTCGTTCAGTCCATCGGTGACGTAGTACTCCGTTCCGCTCGCGGTCACCACTCGCGAGTACTGCGTCCCGGTCTCGTCGACGTAGACGGCAGTCGAGTTGCGTCCCCCGGATCGCTCGATCGTGGCGCGGACTTCACCGGACGAGACGTTAGCACGCATCGTGGTGTCGAACACACCACCGACAGTGCCCACTTGCGTGAACGTCTCCGCCGACCGCACGGTGTCGTTGTGCATGGCGAACAGGGCGGTCGCGTCGAGCGAGCCGTCGACCGCGACGGGCCGCTGTGATTCCGTCGCGTCGGTTCCCGTTCCGGGCGTCGCGGTGGACTCGGAGTTGCCGAGGAACCCGCTACACCCCGCACCGAACGCGAGCACGGCGACCGCGAGACAGGCGAGAACCTGTTTCCGTTCCATGAGAATCCCGTTGCAAACATCCGATATGGGTTTTTTGTAAACGGGTGACATCGTGTGCGGTCCGGACAAAGGCTTTTCACGCCCGGGCGACACCTGCGGGCAATGACACCGCAAGTCCCGGGACTCCGCTGGCTCGGTCGGGCGCTCGAACGGCTCATGTTCGGCAGCCACGCGCGATTGTACCGGCAGTTCGTCCGCGCAGTGGTGCTGGTGACGGTGGTGCTCGTTCTCGCGAACGCCGTCGTCAGAGTCGGCAGCGTCGACGTAGCACCCGGGACCGTCGCGGTGCTGGAAACGGCCGGCGCGATCGCCATCGCGGCGTTCGTCGTCGTCGGCACCCTGCAACTCCTCGTCCTCGCACGCGTCCTCGACCGGGAGTCGACCAACGTCGCCACGCAGGCGGCGACGCTCGAAGCACACGCCGGCGAGGTGACCGACACCGCCGACGAACTGGCGACGACTGCCGACGAACTGGAAGCGCGGGCTGACAAACTGGAATCGGCCGCCGAGACGCTGGCCGAGACGGCGACCGAAGCCGACGTTGGCCAGATCGAGGGAAAGACGCAAGACGAACTCGCAGCACAGGCGAGTCAGTTGCGCGACGAAGCCGCCAGCCTCCGCGCGGAGACGGCCGACGCCAAAGCCCAAAGCGAGGACGTCAAGAAGACGACCGAAGACGTGAGCGACGAACTGGCCTCCGAGCGGGAACGGCTGCCGGGCGAGCCGGACCCGGACGCGGTCGACGAGCCGGGCGACGCAACCGGGGAGTGATCGTGAGCCGGCGGGGCGGTGCGAGGTGGCTAAACGCCACCGTTTAACCGCCGGGAACCACACGCAGTAATATGGTATCGGTACTGCTGGCAATCGGCCTTCTCGTCGCTGTCTTCGTGGGGTTCAACATCGGCGGGTCGTCGACGGGCGTCGCGTTCGGGCCCGCCGTCGGTGCGAAGACGATCTCGAAGTTCGGGGCCGCTGTTCTGATGACGGTGTTCGCGCTGCTGGGCGGCATCACCGTCGGCACCGAGGTCGTCAAGACGATGGGCGGGGAAATCGTCCCCCAGAGCGCGTTCACCATCGAGGCCTCGATCGCCGTGTTGTTCTTCATCGGGTTCGCCCTGTTCCTCTCGAACATCGTCGGCGTCCCCGCCTCCACCTCGATGACGGCCGTGGGAGCCATCGCCGGCCTGGGCCTGGCCCAGGGGACGCTCAACTGGGCGAAGATGGGAGAGATCGTCTCCTGGTGGCTGGTCTCCCCGCTGGCGGCGTTCTGGGTGAGCGGCGTCGTCGGCCGGTACTTCTACCCGCGACTGGTCGAGTGGTTCGCAATCACCCAGTCGGAGGGGTCGCTGCTGGCAGTCGACCGCTCGGGCGCCGTGCCCCGGCCGACGCTCGGCCCGGGGACGACACAGCGGGAGTTCATCGGAACGGTGCTGGTCATCCTCATCGGTTGTTACATGGCGTTCTCGGCCGGGGCGTCGAACGTCGCCAACGCCGTCGCGCCCCTAGTCGGCAGTAACCAACTGGGACTCATCGACGGTATCCTGCTCGGGGGAGCAGCGATCGGCCTCGGTGCGTTCACCATCGCCCGGCGGACGATGGACACGGTGGGGAACGACCTGACGGATCTGCCCATTCTGGCCGCGCTCGTCGTGGCGACCGTGAGTTCGACGCTGGTGACTTTCCTCTCGGCGCTGGGCATCCCGGCGAGTTTCGTCATCATCGCGACGATGAGCATCGTCGGCCTGGGCTGGGGGCGAGCGACCCGGACGGTCAAACTCTCCGAGACGGTCAAAAGCGGTGGGAAAGAGGTGGACGTCTCGGTCGGCGCGCTGACTGCCGACGCGGACGACGCGCCGACGGTCGGCGGCGAAGGAGGGACCCCGAGCGAGACGGATCGCAAGCCCATCGGCGAGGAGGAATCGGAGGACATCCCGAAGGCGGCCGACCTGTTCGAGCCGTCGACGACCGCGCGGGTCGTGTTCCTCCAGAACATCGTGCCGGGGATCGCGACCGCGGCCTCGTACCTTATCTTCCGGTTCGTCCCGCTCTTTTAACTGTTCGCCCGGATTGCAGGTGTGTTTGTCATCATTTTTTCCGCGAGCGAGGCTCAGGAACAGCAAAGTCTAACAGTCAGGGGGTCGAACGGTCACGTTGATGCCCACGGTAGAGTACCTTAATTACGAAGTACTGGACGATCACGGCTGGGACATGTACGACGAGGGGACCTTCGAGGAGGCGGCAGACGCCGGCCTCGACGACGAGGACTACGGTGTTCTCGAGGTCAACGAAGGCGAGTACATCCTCGAAGCCGCCGAGGCACAGGGCTACGACTGGCCCTTCTCGTGCCGCGCCGGCGCCTGTGCGAACTGCGCTGCCATCGTCGTCGAAGGCGAAATCGACATGGACATGCAGCAGATCCTCTCGGACGAAGAGGTCGAAGACAAGAACGTCCGCCTGACCTGCATCGGCAGCCCCGACGCCGACGAGGTCAAGATCGTCTACAACGCAAAGCACCTCGACTACCTGCAGAACCGCGTCATCTAACGCGGTTCTCGCCTTTTCGGGATCGCACATTGCCGCAAACGCTAATGTCTAGCCGCGGCACCGGGCGAACGTGCTCTCGCTTGACCTCGCATCCGAGCTGTCGTCGCTCGGCTCTGCGCCCGATCTGTTGCGCCTTCTCGCCGTCCCCGTGTTCGGGTGGGCCGCCTGGCTCGACATCCGAACGCGGCGCGTCCCCAACCAGACGTGGTTGCCGCTGCTCGTCCTCGGCGTGCTCACGCTCGCCTGGGAGGGGTGGCTCGTCTACACCGGCAGCACGATGACCTACGTCAACGAGGCGCGCTTTCTCTTCCGCGTGCTGTTCAGCGTCGGGTTCATCGTCCCACTAGCCTACGGCTTCTGGTGGCTCGGCGGCTTCGGCGGCGCCGACGCGAAGGGGCTCATCACCCTGGCGCTGCTGTTCCCGACCTACCCGACGTACTTCCTGCCGACGATGGCGTTCCCGCAGGTCGTCCCGACGCTCGGCGTGTTCTCGATGACCGTCCTCTCGAACACGGTCGTCATCGGCATCGCCTACCCGTTCGTGCTGATGGTGCGGAACGCCCTGGGCGGCCACGTCGGGAAGGCGATGTTCGTCGGCCGGCCCATCACCTGGGACGCGGCCACCGAGGAGTACGGCCGCCTCCTGGAGAATCCCGACGGGTTCACGCGCGGCGGCCTCGACCTGGACGCCCTCCGGATGTACCTCCGGTGGCGCGGCGTGACCCTCGCCGAGGTGCGCGAGAACCCCGACCACTACCGTGATCCCACCACGCTTCCCGAGGACCCGAATCCCGCCGGCGACGGGTCGATTCCCGTGACTGACGGGGGCAAATCAGTGAAAGAGGAGCGATCGACGCCCGACGCGGACGGACTGGCCGAGCGGCGGGACCGGGCAGTGATCCCCGAGTTCGAGACCGCAGACGACCCGTGGGGCGCCGAGGCGTTCCTCGACGACATTCCGGGGACGGCCTACGGCACGTCGGCCGAGGAACTCCGCGGTGGGCTGGAGGTGCTGACCACCGAAGACACCGTCTGGCTCACGCCGGGCGTGCCCTTCCTCGTCCCGATGTTCGTCGGTCTGGTGGTCAGCCTAGTGTACGGGGACGTCCTCTACGCACTCATCGGCACCATGGGCTTCTAGGGGACCCGACACAAGACATATCGGCCGGAAGGGAGACAGGAGGGGTATGGACGAAACGGACGTCGAGTTGGCCTTCGACGAGCAGGAACTGTTGCCAGCGGTCGCACAGGACGCCTCGTCGGGGGCGGTGTTGATGCTCGCCTACGTCACCGAGGAGGCAGTCGAGCGAACGCGCGAGACCGGCCTCGCGCACTACTACTCGCGCAGCCGCGACGAACTCTGGCAGAAAGGGGGATCGAGCGGGCACGTTCAGGAGGTCGAGGAGATTCGGGTCGACTGCGACGGCGACGCGCTGCTGTACGTCGTCGAACAGACCGGCGGCGCCTGTCACACTGGCTACGAGTCGTGTTTCTATCGGACCATCGAGGGTGACGTCGTCGGCGAACAGGTGTTCGATCCCGACGACGTCTACGATGAGTGACGACCCGGCGACCGACCGCGACGACGTCGCCGAACTGATCGCTGACCTGGACGCCGCACACGACGCCTACGAGCGGGCGACGGCCCGGGTCGACGAGCGCGACGAGGCACAGCTCCAGCGGATCGCCGACCACTACGAGGAGTTGCAGTCGCTGTTCGACCGCTACGAGGAGGAAGCGACCGGGGACGGCGATTTCAAGGTCTTCATCGAGTTCCAGGAAGCGATGGCGCAGTTCATCGACCACCTGCCCGACGACCTCCCGCATCGCGAGCGGTTCGAGGAGGTCGACGACGTGATGCAACAGCGCCGGCTCACCGAGTCGGACTTCGCGCAGGCACGTGAGATCCTCTCGCCAGTCGCCGACGACGTAGCGCTGCTCACGGAGCGAGACGCCACGAAGAGTCGGTATCGGAAGCTTCGCAAACGAGCGCGCCGGCGCGTGCGCGAACTCGGCGAACAGGTCGACGACCTCGAATCGCTCCAGCGACTGGGGGACGCGGACCTCGACGCGCCCGTCGAGCGCATTCGAGAGCCGATCGAGACTTACAACGACGCCATCGCCGAGGCGTTCAAGACGTTCAAGCGGGAGGCGAGCGCCCGCGACGTGCTGTCGTTCGTCGCGGCGACGACGGCCTTCCCGCTGGTTCCCTATCGGGACCCGCCGCCGGACCTCCGTGAGTACGTCGAGACCGCCGAGGCCGGGACCGAATCGATCACTCAGATCCAGGAGTACGCCGACTACTCGAAATCGAAGCTCGACCACTACGTCGACGACGCCGACGCACTCAAGCGCAACGTCGCGACCAGCCAGACGTACCTCCGACGGCTCGACGCCGGCCCGCTCCAGATCGAGTGGCCGCCGAAGCCGGCCGCGGAACTCCAGTGGCGCATCCGGGAACTGGTCCAGGTCGTCGGCCGGTTCGCAGCCGACGACGTGATCGAACGGCTCCGCGACGTTCGCGACCTGCTCGGCGACGAGGACTTCGAACGGCTGCGCCAGAGCGCCCGCGCCCGCGAGCAACTCACCGAGGAACAGCGAGAGCGCCTCGCGAGCGGTGCCGTCGCCGAGAAACTGGCGAACACGCGGGAGGCCAGAGAACAGTTGGAAGCGACGTTGGCGGAGCTGCCGGACGCGTAGGCGCGTTACGCCCGCGCTTTCGCGTCGGTCATCGCCTCGTGCATCTCTTCTGCGAGGTCGGCCGCACGACCGGGGTCGCTGGACTCGGCGTAGATGCGGACGACCGGTTCCGTGCCGCTCGGGCGGGCGAGCACCCAGCTGTCCCCGTAGTCGAGGCGGTAGCCGTCCGTGGTGTCCAGCGTCGCGCCGGACTCGGTCGCGACGCGTTCGGCAGCGTCGAGCAGTGCGCGGCGCTGGCCGTCGTCCTCGTACTCGATGTCCATCCGGAGCAGGTGGTAGTCGTCGTAGGGGGCGACGATCTCGCTGGCCGGCTGCTCGGCCACGAGTTCGAGGAAGCGCGCGGCGGTGTAGGCGCCGTCGCGCGTCATCCGGTAGTTCGGGAAGATGATGCCGCCGTTGCCCTCGCCGGCGATCGGGACCGACTCCCCTTCGCCCTGGAGGTCGCGGATGCGAGTCATGATGTTCGTGCTGCCGATGGGCGTCAGCGACAGGTCCGCACCGGCGACGTCGGCGACGTCGACCAGCCGCTGGGAGACGTTCACCGCGGAGACGGCCACGTCGCCAGCGTCGAGTTCAGCCGCCGCCAGCGCCGCGAGTGCGGCGTCGCCCTCGACGAACTCGCCGCGTTCGTCGAAGAAGATCGCGCGGTCGGCGTCCCCGTCGTGAGCGATCCCCACGTCGGCGTCGGCCACGCGGACCAGTCGCCCGAGGTCTGCGAGGTTCTCGGCGATCGGTTCGGGATTACGCCCCGGAAAGTGACCGTCCTCTTGGGCGTTGACGGTGACGACCTCACAGCCGAGTTCGCGGAAGAAATCCGGGCTGGTGAGCGCGCCCGCGCCGTGGCCGGGATCGAGCGCGACCGTGAGGTTCCCGTCGGCGATGCGGTCGCGGTCGACTGCGGCCAGGAGTTGGTCGACGTAGGCCCGGCGCGCGTTCTCGACGCGCGTCTCGGCGCCGGTTTCGTCCCACGGGACGGTCGCGTAGTCCTCCGAGAGGAGGCGCTCTTCGACGCGTTCGAGCGTGCCCAGGGAGAGTTCCACACCACTCGCCCCGATGAGTTTCACGCCGTTGTACGCCGGCGGGTTGTGCGAGGCCGTCACCATGAGGCCGGGGACGCTCTCGGCCTCGCAGTAGGCCTGGAGGCCGGGCGTCGGGACGACGCCGAGGCGGTCGACGTCACAGCCGACGCTGGCGAGGCCGCTGGACGCGGAATTGGCCAGCATCTGCCCGGTCGCGCGGGTATCGCGAGCGATCGCTGCGCGGTCGGTGTTCCAGACGGACCCCGCGGCCTGGGCGATGTGGCAGACGAACTCCGGGTTGAGGTACTCGTTTGCCACCCCGCGGACGCCACTCGACCCGAAGATTTCCATCACCAGCGACTCGGCGCGGGACCCCACTAAACTTTTGCAACTTCTCCGCCGTCGACACGGACGTGTCAGTGAAAGAACGGATGTGCGACCGGTATCTCACCCACGTCGTCGAGGGACGACCGGCAACGAGCCGTGCGAGCGACTACTGATCGAGAATTGGTGCTTTCAGATCCGCGACGCGTTCGAGAATCCGCTCCACGTTCGAATCGGCGACGCCGTTCGCCCGCAGTGCCGCTTCGAGGTGGTCGGCCACTGCCCGAAAGTCGCGCTCGTCGAGGTCGAGGTGTGCGTGGGCCTCGCGCATGTCCGCACCCGAGTACTCGACTGGTCCGCCCGTGACCGAACTGATGAACTGAATCTGGTGTGCGCGCAGTTCCGCCATGTCCTGGTCCTCGAAGTAGTGGCTGATACGCTCGTCGGCGAGGACGGCGTCGTAGAAGTCCGAGACGACTGCTTCGACTGCGTCGCGGCCACCGATTTCGCCGTAGATCGATTGAGACATCGTTGCGACAGGACGTTCAAAGAGGAGGCGCAAAACGTTCGTTCCGAACATCTTCGTTCGGCTTTTGACAACACATGACACGTTCGTTGCTGCACGGGGCCGCGGCTCGACGGCGACTGCACTGAGCGCACTCCGTCACGTCCGACGCGGTCATCGCAGGCCCCGCGACCGTTCCCAGGCCCGTAAGAGGCGAGCGAGCGTCCGGTTGACCGGCGCGTTCTCGGCCCGGTCGGCGACGTAGCCGTTGATCGCGTCGACCTCGGTCCGTCGCTCGGCGCGCACGTCCTGGTGCATCGACGACGTGTTCGCCGCCGTCGCGTCGGCGACGGCCTCGACCGCAGCCGCCGCGTCGGCGACCGGGAGATCGACGCCCGCGGCCTGCGCAGCGCGTGCCGCCTCCCGGGCGGCGGCCGTCGCGACAGCGTGCGCCGGCCCGTCCAGCAGCGCACCGTTCTCGACGCGAGCCAGCGCCGTCGTCGCGTTGATGCCCGCGTTGACCGCCAGTTTCTCCCAGAGTCGCCGGGGCATGTCGTCGGCGACGGTCGTCTCAAATCCCGCCCGTTCGAAGGCGTCACCCACCTCGTCTGCTTCCGCCGCAGTACCGCCCTCGGGTGGGCCGAGCGCGATCTCACCCACGCCGGTGCAGGTGACGCGACCTGCCTCGGCCAGCAGTGCGCCGTACGTACACGTGCCGGCGAGCACCGGACAGTCGAGGTGGGCGGCCAGCGTCGCCTCGTTGCCCATGCCGTTCTGGAGCGAGAGCGCCGCTCGCAGGTCACAGTCCGCCAGTGCGCTGGCGGCGGCGGCCGTGTCGTCGGCTTTGACCGTGACGACGGCGAGATCAGCCCGAACGTCGGCCGGCAGCGACGTGACTGCGTCGGGCCGGACGAGAAACTCGAATTCCCCGTCGACGCGGAGGCCGTCGGTGGCGATCGCGTCGACGTGCGGGTCGCGGCCGACGAGCGTCACCTGGTGCTCGCGAGCGAGCAGCCCACCGACGAGCGACCCGAGGCTTCCGGCACCGAAGACGACGACGTCCACGGTGGCCCGTCAGTCCTCGGTCCAGTAATAGATGTCCTCTTTGGGCGCGCCACAGGACGGACAGGCTTCCGGGATGTCCTCGTCGAGTTCGCCCATCTCCCCGCACTCCCAGCAGCGCCACATCAGTTCGGCCTCGCCGAACTCGTGGCCCGACGTGACGTGCTCTTCGGAGAGGCCCTCCATACCCTCCTCCAGGGTCACGTAGAAGCCGTGCTCGTCGAAGCCGCGGATGCGCCCCAGTTCGTTGCCATCCTCGTCGTAGACGGTCTCACCGAACGCGAGCCGGTCTCTCTCGGCAGAATCACTCATATACCGTGCTATTCGGTGGCAAGGGAGATAAAGCTGCTTAGTGGCGTTCTACCGATAGTTTTTCAGTACCCTTGAAGCGAAAGCGGCGGTGCGGTCCCCACCAGCATCCGCGCGCCCGTGGCGCGCGGTTCACTCCGTGCGAGCATCGCGAGCACGGAGCAGTTTTGAGCGTAGATTTTTACGAGGAGAGGTTCCCGCAGCGAGCGCTAGCGAGCGAGGAACCCCGACGAAGTAAAAAGGTACTACATGAAATCGCCGATGCCGCTCTGCTTGTTGTGGTCGTTCTCGAAGATGCGCTCGATGGACTTCTCCAAGATGCGCAGGCGCTGTTTCGTGTACTCGCGAGCGCCGTACTCTTCGGCGACCTGGATCGCGGTGTCGATGTACTTGTTGACCGAGCCGTGATGGACGGTCAGCGTCATGTTGCCGCCACACTCCCGGCAGTCGCCGGTCAAGGGCACCCGCCGGTACTTCTCGCCGCAGTCCAGACAGCGGGTCTCCTGGCGCGAGAACGCGCGCAGATTCCCGATGATGTCCGGGAGGAAGTGGCCCTCGATGACCCGCTCGGCCACGTCGGTCTGGTCGACCGCCCGGAGTTTCCTGGAGAGTTCCAGTTGGGCGTCCATCTTCGTCATCATGTCGTCGAGGGTCTTGTACGCCGACAGATCCGGTCCGAGCGCGATGTTCGAGGTGTCGTGGGTGTGCCGGAAGTCCGTGTACTCGCGGTCGGTGCCGAGGTTCTCCTCGGCGATGGTGATGAGGTCCTCGACCTCCTCGGGGTCGGCCATCTCCCGGGTGGCCTCGTAGAACTTCCGGGGGTACTGGTCGACGATGTCCATGTTGTGGGCCTCGTCGTCGATCTCCGAGGGGTCGATCCGCGAGGACATCACCAGCGGCGCGTCCATAGAGTTGTGGGCGTACAGCCAATTTGCGGTGAAGATCGGCTCGCCGCCGACCTGTAGGTCGTAGAGATGCCCGTCGTAGTCGACGGTTTCGACGGTCTTGACGCGGAGATACGAGAGGTCACCGTCGACGAGTGGCCGCAGTTCCTTGAGCTTCTCCTTGGCGGGTTCGGGAAGGTCACGGGATTCGAGTTCCCGGACGATATCTCGGAGTTTCTCCAGTGAGATGTTCTCCCGACGCAGCAGGTACTTCGGGATCAATTGCTTGACCCCCTCGATGTGCATCTCGCGAATATCCATCAACGCGTCAGGAATAGAGACGACGAGGCTCTTGGGGTAGTACGGGTCCTCGCCGGCAAAGATCCTGTGGAGCGGATTATCGGTTGCGCCACCGGAAACCGTTACGGTATAGATATCCTGTCGGTTCCCCTCACGGTTGGTTTTTGCCGAGACGTTCGCGACCAGCCCCAGCCGGTGGAGCAAAAAGACGATACCGTCTTTGACGTCCTCGCTCGTCGTGTGGAATCCGACCGTCGTCACGTTGCCGTCGGCTGAGTCGCTCCCATCACCCTCGACAAAACCACGGAGGAACGCGATAACAGTATCGCGAGGAGCATTCAGGATGCACTCCGGAACGATCTTTTGACTGGAATTGTAGGAGTCGGCGTCCTCGAAACCGAGTTCGTACAGCACCTCTCGGAATACAGCTGGGAACCTAAGTTCGTACGCACGGTTCGACCAGCGACGGCCGGGTTCGTGGCCGAGCGTCGTCTCGATAATCTCAGCAGCCCGGTCGATCAGTTCCTCGTCGGCGTTATGAATCGCCGGACAGACGCTAGACGTAGTTCCCTCCGCGACGAACAGTCCAAGCAGCCACGCGAAGTCCTCGTCGACCTCGATAGTTCCTGAGATTCCAGCAGACGATCCTTTGAGACCGATCTCCACGTCTCGTGGGACCTGAAAACCAGCAAGATCGAGGATACGCTCGAACCGGTCGTAAGAAATCTTGCTTTTCGAGAGGCGATATGCGAGGCCGGAGTCGAACGCCTGATGTGTTTGGCTCCCCCGTTCGGTCGTCTCCCAAGCCGTCGTCAGCAGATCCTCGACGTGGTCGTCGATAACGACGTACGGTTCGTCGACGCACTCTGTGACATCGATCGTCGTCTGTTCGGTCTCGACATCGAGTTCCCGAGGTGCAACGATAAGGTCGCCCTCTGAGAGATCTGCCCCCGCGACCTCCTCGACACCATCGTCGTATCGGAAGAGGCTATGATGTTTGGTCAATTCGAGCGAACGGCCGAACTGCGTCTCGATTCGGACGAGTTCCTCGTCGGCGCGGTAGCGAATTGCCTTTTCGATCGGCTGGAGCGACGCCTCGTGGTTCTCGTCGAACGCGTAGGTCTGCCAGCCTTCTTCGTAGCAAGTACGCTTCCGGAACTTCCCGTCGACATCCAGCGGCGACTCGAGTTCGTTCCAGAACTCCTCGAAGGTCAGGAACCGGACGTTGTCGTCGGGGTCGACCGCGACGAGTCTGGAGTCTTCGGCAACGCTTCCGCCGCGCTTGTCCGGGAGATACTTTTTGCTGAAGTTGAGGAGGCCATCGAGCAACAACATCACACAGTCCTCGTCGCCGTCGCATTGGCCGACACCGATTCCGTTCGCAACGACTCGGTTCGTGTCCGCGACCGTGAGGCTGTACGTATTTTCGACATCAGACGGGACGAATTCGACCCGTTCTACTATTTCAACGTTCGTCCCGCCGTCAGCGACCGACGGCTTCGAGCAAGCGGTTTCAGAACCCACGCAGCGATCCCCGAACAGCGGGACTGCATCGCCCTCAGCCAACTCGTGTGCCTCGACGTCGCTCGGTCCATCGTCCCACCGCACCATCGAATGGTCCGGCGTGACAGTTATCGTTCGTCCACTACCGGTTTCGATTTCGACCAGGTGGTCCGGTACCGGGTGTTTCGAGACTGCTTCGACTGGTTTTCGCACCCAATTTCCGTCGTCATCGATGGACTGGACGCGAATCTCACCGTCCAGTTCCTGAACGATCGCCCCAAAGTCGTCGACACGTGGATCGTCCAGTCGTCGTTCGACGAACTGTGCGATGGACTGCCGTCGTAGCGTTCCGCTTTCGTCCTCGTATGTGATCTCCGTCTCCGGATGGAAGCAGTTCCGCCGTTTCGCGGCGTGGAAATACGGATGCGCGTACCCGACGGCAGCTGACGTAAATCCGATAACTCGCCCCACCGTCGCCGCGCTCGTGTGTGGTGCCATCCCGAAGACGAGTTCCCCGACGAGTTCCTGGCGGTCCTCCAGGTCGTAGTACGGTTCCAGGCCGTAGTAGCTCTCCAGGAGGTCGTCGACGAAGTCGGCGGTCTTGAGCATGTGCTCGGCCGCGCCGTCCGAGAGGACGATGTCCTGGACCTTGAGTTCGACCAGTTGGTCGTCGTGCTGGAGCGGGTCGCCGTGGATGTCGTACTCGTAGCCCAGCGCGCGGAACTGGTCGGCGGTGACGTCGAGTTCTTCCGGACGAACGGCCGTCACCGGGAGGTCGGTCATGTCGTAGCGGACGGTGCCGTCCTTGAACGAGGAGACGCCGTGTTTCGCCCGCATGATCCCCTTCTCGATGGGTTCGGGCGTCTTCATCTTCGAGGACAGTCCCTTGACGCCCTTGACGATGTCAAAGGCGTTCTCGCGCTCGCCCACGGTTTCGAGGGCCTCGTGGAACTCCTCGCGAATGTTGACCGTCTTCGTCTGCACTGGCGAGGCCATGCTCTCACAGCGGTGACACTCCGCGCGGCCGGAGGGGTCGGGTTCGACCTCGATGTCGCAGTCGCGGCAGATGTAGACGGCGTCGGTAGTGCCGTTGCAGTCCGGACAGCGCGCCTTGTAGGTCTCGGTGCCACACTCGGTACAGCGGCGGCGGCCGACCTGCACTTCGACCTCCCCGAGGGTGCCGTCGATGTCGTCACCGGCCGAGGCCGCCTTGCTCACGTCACGCTGGCTGCCGCCGGCCTCACCGATGGGAAACAGCGTGTGGACGGCCGGCGAGAGGTCGCGCGACATCGATTTCTCGGGCCGGCCCATCCGGTTACCGATGCGGGTGGGCGCACGTTCCCGAATCTCGAAGGGGGCGACCTCGTTGACGGCCTCGATGGCGTTCTCGCCGTCGGCGTACTCGCGGGCCGCCGTCGAGAGGTCCTCGACTGCCCACTCTCGATCCAGTCGCTCGGTAAAGCCCAGCGATCGGACGAGCGGCTTCCAGTCGGGGATGGTCAGTCGGTCCTCGCCGCGGTGGTGTTCGACCAGCAGGTGTTCGAGGATCGTCGCCACCTCGGCGTCGTCCTGCCGGGGGACGACGAGGTCACCGTCACCTGTGGTACCTGCGTCACCCGACAGGGCTGCGCCGTCTGTTTCTGCAACACGGGCGTCCTCCATCGCGTCCGCCAGCGTCTCGAACTGATCGACGGAGACGTCGTGCCAGCAGTAGGTGTACTTCGGGTGCAGGGGCGCATCGTACGCGACGGCCCACTCGATGGCTTCCTCTGCAGAGGGATCGTCGAGATCGACGGCGACCGAATCGCGCATCGCCTGTACGTCGGCGCCGCTCGCCTCGAAGTCCTGTTCCCACCACTCGATGGTGTAGCTGGCTGGAGCCAGTGGATGATTGTTCTCGACGAACTCCCCGTAGTTCACCAGGTACTCGCCGAGGTCAAGTATCTTCTCGACGCCGTTCCGGACTTCCAGCGCCTCTGCGGGGTCGTCGATGCGCCGGACGTCGCCGTTGGCGAGTCTCACCGTGGGCCCTTCGATGCTATCGACGGGGACGACGCCCGCGGCCTTCCCGGGGCGCTCAGTTTTAATCTGGGTCCCGGTCGCGAGGAAATCGTCGACGAGGTGCATCGTCGCGGGGTGGACGCCCGCCGTCGCGAAGCCGTGGTTCCGTGCGCGGCCGTAGCGGAGTCGAAACCCGCCGGGTTCGCACGGATGGGTGAACACCGGGCGACCGGCAATCAGGTCCCGGAGGAACTTCGTGGACTCCTCGACGCGGGGCGGGCCAGCGGGTTCTGACTCCTCCTCGTCGTCGGCGTCGTCGCCGTCGGCCGCCTCCTCGTCACCGTCGCCTTCTGCTTCGTCACCACTGTCGTCCTTCCCGATGGTCCCGTCGATGAGGTCCTGGAGCCAGGGCCAGTCGACCTCGTCGAGATTGCGCGTGTAGCGCTGGATCTTGGGGGCCTTGAGCGCGATCCCCTCTGCGAGGACGAGACACATCCCGCCGCGGGCGGAGTTCGAGTCGACGCGTTCGAGGTCCCGATAGCCCGAGACCTCCTCGTCGCCCGTGGCCTCGCCGTCGAGCATGATGGGCATGTTCTCGGCGATGAACTTCGTCTCCTTCTCCTTGGGCGAGTACTGGAGCCCGGTGTCCTTGTCGTACAGTTCGATCTCTTCTGCGTAGCGGCCGATCTCGTCGTCGCGAGCCTTGTACTCGTCCATGCCCAGCAGCGTCCGGGCGTAGTCGGCTACCAGGACGGACAGCGCCTGCGCAGTGCCTCCCGCAGACCGGATCGGACCGGCGTAGTAGACGTTGACGAACTCGGAGCCGTCGTCGTTCTGGAGGACTTCGACGCGGTCGATTCCCTCGATGGGGGCGGCGACGACACCCTCAGTGAGGAGCGCGACCGCAGTGCGGACCGCGCCCTCCACCTTCTCGACGTCGGTGTCGTAGTCGCCGACGGTGCCCTCGACGAAGTCCTCGACGAGTTCCAGGGCCGCCTCCTCGCGGCTCATCTCGCCTTCTAACTCGCGGACGCGCTCGGCGACGCCGTCGATGCCCAGAATGTTCTCGACGCGGTCGGCCATGTCGCGGGCGGTCGGGATCTCCACGTCTTTCGTGGGGTCGCCGCCGCGCTCGCGGGCCGCCGTCGCCACGTCGAACGCATCGTCGAGTTCGGCTTCGAGCCGCTCGAAGTACTGTTCGTCCTCCTCGCGCATCTACAGGGGCCAGAGGTCCAGGTCGGTGGTCTCGTCGTGTTCGCGGTCCAGTTCCGCGTCGAACTCCCGAACGTACAGTTCGCCGGCGAAGGTCGTCGCTTCGTCCAGGTGACCGGCGACGACGCTACCGTCCTCGCGCGAGAGCGTCATGTGGGTGTGCGCGAAGCGGTCCTCGTAGAGCCAGGAGATGTTCCCGACCGCGGGGACGACCTCGAACGGCTCGTCGAACTCGACGTCGTAGTACTCCTGGTCGTCCTGGTCGTAGAACATGAGGGTGGCGTCCTGCACCGCGCCGAGGCCGATGAAGAAGGCCGCGTCGATGCCCTCCTCGTCGGCGAAGTCCTCGATCTGTTCGCGCCAGCCCCGACCGTGTTCCAGTCGAGCGACGTACTCCCGAGCACCCTCGACTTCGCGATAATCCATATCGACCTGAACGAACCGGTCGCTCAAAAATCTTGACTGTTGGCGGCCGTCCCCGATCGAGTCACCGACCGGTCGAAGAGAAACGAGGGCCGAGAGCCCGAGACGCAGTCAGCACCACGCGTTGAGGCCTTTCGCGTCCGTCAGTGCGACCGTCATCCAGGAGTCGTCCTGGCTCGGGTCCGCGAGGACGAACTGGTCGACCTCGCCGCTGTCGACCGAACCCATGACTTCACACTGCGCGACTTCTTCCGTGATGGCTGCGTCGGGCGCCATGTGTGTTACTGTTACACACCCACATATAAACGTGCCGAATTCGTGCCAAGTATCCACATATGGCAAGGGAACTGTACGCATACATAGCGCAACGGACACTCCCGAGAGCTCGAGCGAGCAGTGAGGAAGACGCCGCCTGGACGGTAAGAACCAGCAATCACCGGCAGAGAGCGTCGACGGCGACGCACGCGGCGGCCGGTGAGTCCGTCGTGACGGGGCACAGAGCCCGAACGCGAGGACGGAAAAGGTCGGTTGGCGGGCCAAGTCCGCGGCGAGCAAACCCGTCGGCCGGAAGCCGACCAATGTGCAAGGACTTTGTAGGAGCAGACAGGAGTTAGGGGCAATATGAAGGTCGCAGACGCCATGACGCCGCGTTCCGAGGTCGTCACCGTGGAGATTCCGGGGACCCGGGACGACGTGCTCGAGTACCTCCAGGAGCGGGCGTTCTCGTCGGTGCCAGTGATCAAACAGACGGACGCTGGCGAAGAGTTCCGCGGCATCGTCTCCCGCGACGCCCTGATCGAACAGCCGGACGAAGACCAGCTCGCCCTGCTGGTCGAAGAAGTCCCGACCACGACCGCCGACACCGACATCACCGAGGTCGCGAAGCTGATGGTGGACGAACACGCCCGTCGGGTCCCGGTCGTCGACGGCAAACTCGAAGGCATCGTCACCATCACCGACGTCGTCCACGCGATCGCGACGGGTGACGTCGACGGGGAGACCGAACTGGGCGACCTGGCCACGCGCGAGGTCAACTGCGTCTACGTCGAGACGCCGCTGCCGGTCGCCGAACAGGAACTGTCCCACGCGGACGTCCCCTACGGCGTCGTCCTCGACGAGGACGGCGAGATGTGCGGGATGATCACCGAGGTCGACATCTTAGACGTCGCCCGCGTCGTCGAGGGCGAGGACGACACCGGCGAGTCCATCGCCGACGAGGACGACGACTGGAAGTGGGAGTCGGTCAAGGCCGTCGGCAACAGCTACATGCCGACCCGCAACGTCGAGATTCCGGCCCGGCCGGTCCGTGAGTTCATGACCGATGGCCTCATCACCGTCTCGAAGCGCCGGACCGCACAGGACGCCGCCCAGAAGATGATCGACAACGACATCGAACAGATTCCGCTGGTCGGCGGCGACACGCTCACCGGCATCGTCCAGGACATCGACCTACTGCGAGCGCTATGACAGACGACACAGCGAGACTGACGGAACTGGCGAAACGCCGGGGCTTTTTCTTCCAGTCCAGCGAGGCCTACGGCGGCGTCGCGGGCTTCTACG
Source organism: Halorientalis brevis (assembly GCF_042678165.1). GTDB lineage: Archaea > Halobacteriota > Halobacteria > Halobacteriales > Haloarculaceae > Halorientalis > Halorientalis brevis. Next base: position 332,202 of record NZ_JBHUDJ010000002.1, read on the forward strand.
TCTACGGCCCCGAAGGTGCAACGCTCAAGGAGAACGTCCAGGACGCCTGGCGCGATCGGTTCGTCCGCCGCGAGGGCCACATGGAGATCGAATCGCCCAACGTGATGCCCGAACCCGTCTTCGAGGCGTCGGGCCATCTGGACGGCTTCGACGACATGATCATCGAGTGCCCCGAGTGCGGGACCTCCCACCGCGCGGACCACCTCGTCGAGGACAACACCGACATCGAGGAAGCGGAATCCATCCCGATCCCCGAGGTCGAGGACATCATCGCCGAGGAAGACCTGGTCTGTCCGACCTGTGGCACCGAACTCGCCGGCGAGTCGGTCGACGACTTCAACCTCATGTTCGAGACGAACATCGGTCCCGGCAGCTCCTCGCCGGGCTACCTCCGCCCGGAGACCGCCCAGGGCATGTTCGTGGAGTTCCCGCGACTCAAGGAGTACGCCCGCGGACAGCTCCCGTTCGGCGTCGCGCAGGTCGGCGCGGCCTACCGCAACGAGATCAGCCCCCGGAAGGGCCTGATCCGACTGCGCGAGTTCGCGCAAGCAGAGCTAGAGCACTTCATCGACCCCGAGACCGACGAACCGCCGCTCTCGCAGGTCGAGGACGTCGAGGTGACGCTGTACTCGGCCGCCGCGCAGGCCGACGACGACGGCGAGCCGACGTCGATGACCATCGGGGACGCCGTCGCCGAGGACGTCATCGCCAGCGACTGGGTGGCCTACTACCTGGGCGTCGCCAAGGACTGGTACGCACGCATCGGCGTGGACATGGACCGGTTCCGCTACCGCCAGCACAACGAGGGGGAACTCGCCCACTACGCGGCGGACTGCTGGGACGCCGAAGCCGAGATCGGCGGCGACTGGATCGAGATCACCGGCTTCGCCTACCGGGGCGACTACGACCTCTCGAAACACGGCGAGTACGCAGACGAGGACTTCACCGTCTTCAAACAGTACGACGATCCCATTACTGTGGAGCGCGCCACCGTCGATCCGGACATGAGCTACCTCGGGCCGGAGTTCGGCGGCGACGCCGCTGCCGTGGCCGACGCGCTCGAAGCCCTGGCCGAACGCGACCGGGCTGCCTTCGAGGGCGACGAGGTCACCGTCGAGGTCGACGGCGACGAGAAGACGGTTCCAGTGGAAAAGACGGGGTTCGGCGTCGAGGAAGTGACCGAATCGGGCGAGCACATCACGCCTCACGTCGTCGAGCCGTCCTTCGGCGTCGATCGGTTGGTGTACACCGTCCTGGCGCACAGCTACCGCGAGGACGAGGTCAGCGAAGAAGAGAGCGAGACCGACGACGAGGACGAAGAGCGGACGGTGCTCTCGCTGCCGCCGGAAGTCGCGCCCAAGACCGTCGCGGTCTTCCCGCTGATGGCGAAGGACGGTCTGGGCGAGCGGGCACGCGAGGTCGCTGACGAGTTGCGCGCGGCCGGGTTCGAGGTCGCCTACGACGAATCGGGGTCGATCGGTCGACGCTACCGCAGACAGGACGAGGTGGGGACGCCCTTCTGCGTGACCGTCGACTACGACACGCTCGAAGACGACACCGTCACGGTTCGGGACCGTGACTCGACGGCACAAGCGAGGGTGGGGATCGGGGATCTAGCAGCGCAGTTGCGGGCGCTCCGTGCAGGTGAGACGTCCGTCGCCGATCTCTAATGGCCAACGAGATCGCCCGCAAACTGGTCCACGCCAGTGGTGCGGGGATTCCGGCGCTGTACCTGTTGAACCAGCGGTTCATCCACTCGCCGTATCTCACGTGGGAGTCCATCCGCTACGTTCTCGCCGCAGGCGTCGCTATCACCGTCGTTCTAGAGATCGTTCGCCTGGGTTTCGGGTGGAACTGGATCGTCTTCGAGAAGCTCACCCGGGAGTACGAACAGGACAGCGTCGCCGGCTACGCGATGTACGTGTTCAGCGGGTCGCTGACGGGCATCGTCTTCGAGCCGCGGATCGCGATTCCGGCGATTCTGATGCTCACGCTCGCCGATCCGATCAGCGGGCAGCTCAGTGCCGACGAACTGCGCACGATCAAGCGACCGCTCGTGCTCGTGACGATGTTCGGCGTCTGCACGCTCATCGCGTCGATCTGGGTGCCGCTGCCGGCGGCGATCCTGGGCGGCCTCGCGGCGATGGTCGCCGACGGCGTCAAGCCCATCGTCCACGGCTTCGTCGTCGACGACAACCTGACGATTCCGATCTACGCGGCCGTCGCGATGACCGTCGGGCTGCTGTATCTCCCCGCAGTCACGTTCTGATTACTTTCGCCGCGGTACGCGAACCCTTAACCGGGATGGACGGATACGGGGGATAATGGCAGCGACCGACGAGGTCGACAACATCGAACACCCGCTCCTGACCGACGGGCTGCTGGAGGAACGCCAGTACCAGCTCCAACTGGCCGACGCCGCGCTCGCCGACCACACGCTCGTCTGTCTCCCGACGGGGCTGGGGAAAACGTCCGTCAGCCTGCTGGTGACCGCCCATCGCCTCCACGAACGCGGCGGGAAAGCGCTCTTTCTCGCGCCGACGAAACCGCTCGTCAACCAGCACGCCGACTTCTACCGGGAAGCCCTCCAGATCCCCGACGACGAGATCGTCGTCTTCACCGGCGAGGTCCGTCCGGACGACCGCGCCGAACTGTGGGACGACGCGAGAATCGTCATCGCGACGCCCCAGGTCGTCGAGAACGACCTCGTCGGCAATCGGGTCTCGCTGGCCGACGTGACGCACTGCACCTTCGACGAGTGTCACCGCGCCAGCGGCGACTACGCGTACAACTACATCGCCGAGCGCTATCACGCCGACGCCGAGGACCCGCTCGTCACCGCGATGAGCGCCTCACCGGGCGGCGACGAGGAAGCCATCCTGCAGGTGTGCGAGAACCTCGGTGTTCGTGAGGTCGAGGTGATGACCGAGCGCGACGCCGACGTGGCCGAACACACCCACGACACCGACGTGGAGTGGAAGCGCGTCGAACTCCCCGAGGAAGTGCTGGAGATCCGGGATTCCCTCAACGACGTCATCAAAGACCGCCTGACCAAACTCAAGGAACTGGGAGTGACGAACAAGACGAGTCCCGACCTCTCGGAAAAGGAGCTGGTCAGGATTCAGGGCAAGTTGCGGGAGTTGATGGACAACGACCAGTCGGAGGGGTACAAGGGGATGAGCCTCCACGCCGAGATCCGGAAGTTAAACACCGCAGTGAACTACGTCGAGACCCAGAGCGTCGAGTCCCTGCGGCGCTACTTCGAGCGGCTGAAAAACGCCGCCCGGAGTTCGGGCGCCTCGAAGGCAGACCAGCGACTGGTGTCGGACCCGAAAGTCCGCGAGTCGATGCGCCGGGCCGAAGACTACGACGACCTGCACCCGAAGTTCCGCCAGACGCGCATCCTCCTGGCGGAGACGCTGGGGCTCAACGACGGCGAGCGAGTCATCGTCTTCACGGAGTCCCGCGACACGGCAGAGACCCTGACGGAGTTTCTGGGCCAGCACTTCGAGACGCACAAGTTCGTCGGCCAGAGCGACACCGAGGGCAGCGACGGGATGACGCAAACACAGCAGCAGGAGACCCTCGACGACTTCCGGGCCGGGGAGTTCGAGGTGCTGGTCTCGACGTCCGTCGCCGAAGAGGGACTGGACGTGCCCGAAGTCGATCTGGTCCTGTTCTACGAACCAGTGCCCACGGCGATTCGGTCCATCCAGCGGAAAGGGCGGACCGGCCGCCAGACCCAAGGCCAGGTCGTCGTGTTGCTCGCCGAGGACACCCGCGACGAGGCGTACTTCTGGAAGTCCCGCAACGACGAGAAACGGATGAAACGCGAGCTGCGCGACCTCAAATCCGTCGCAGGCGAAATCGAGGCGGAACTCGTCGAACAGCCCGGCGTCGACGAGTACGGGGACGACGGAGCCGCAGCCGGGGGAGATCCCGAGGAGGACGAATCCGGCGAAACCGATCCGGGCGAGACAGCCGCCCCCGACCCCGCTAGTGAAGGTGTTGCACATGAAACGAAGGGGCAAACGGCCACGAACGGTGGCGAGTCCGCAACCAAGCCGGACGCGGGACAGTCCGGACTGACTGCGTTCGCTGCCGACGAAGCCACCGCCGCCGACAGCGCGGGACAGACGGGCGACGGGTCTGCTGCTGCAGACGAAACCGGGGGGTCGACCGGAGATGGGTCGGGGGGTGGAGACGAAACGGGGGGCGAAAGCAGTGACAGGTCCGACGGTGGAGACGAAACGGAGGGGGTCGTCGCCGAGGCCGAACCCCAGGCGGAGGGCGTCGAGATCGTGGCCGACCAGCGCGAACTCGATTCGACCATCGCCCGCGACCTCTCGACGCGCGAGGGCGTCGAGACGCGGCTGGAGACGCTGGAAGTGGGCGACTACGTCCTCTCGGACCGGGTCGTCGTCGAACGCAAGACGGTCGGGGACTTCCTGGACACGCTCACCGGTGGAGATCGCTCGATGTTCGAGCAGGTCGGCGACGCCAGTCGTCACTACACGCGTCCGGTGGTCATCATCGAGGGCGGCGACCTCTACGGCGAGCGCAACGTTCACCCGAACGCCGTCCGGGGCGCGCTCTCGGCGCTCGTGATCGACTTCGGCGTGAGCGTCCTCAGAACCGCCGACGAGGACGAGACCGCCGACATGCTGGAGGTCATCGCCACCCGCGAACAGGAGACCGCCGACCGCGAGGTGAGCGTCCACGGGGAGAAACAGTCGAAGACGCTGGCCGAACAGCAGGAGTACGTCGTCGCCTCGATCGGCGACGTGGGGCCGGTCACCGCACGATCGCTGCTCGACCACTTCGGCAGCGTCGAAGCGGTCATGACCGCCGACGAGGAGGACCTGCTGGACGTCGACGGCGTCGGCCAGGTGACGGCCGACCGCATCCGCGACGTGGTCGGCAGCGACTACGACGGGTGACAGCAGAGTTCGACTGGAAACGGAGGGGTTATTTGTCCGCTCGTTTGACCGCCGCGAGCGCGTCGGCCGCCTCCTCAGTTGCGGCCAGGTACGCGCGGGCGCGTTCGAGGTCCTCACTCGCCTCGGCCTGCTGTGCGAGGCGGGTTACCGTGCGAGTGAGCGACGCACGAGCGTTCGCCAGTGACTCGCCGTCGACGTCGGAAACGCGTTCCTGTTGCTGGGGTTGAACGTCCGTTGCAGGTGGAGTCGTCGTGTCCGGAACTCCCGTTGTCCCGTCGCGTGCACGCGCAGTATCGGGCAACTCGTTCTCCGACGGAACCGGCGGCTGCGAGGGAGACGGGGAGGTCGGTTCAGGGGTCGCGTCGGCGTCGACCGAATCTGTCGCGTCGGCCGGTTCGTCCGGTTCGACACCCCCCACCCCCTCCGTTTCAGGTCCACTGGCCGAGACGTCCTGGGGGGTGGTCTGTGACTGCTCGCCCTCGTCTTCGCCGACGACTTCCTGGCAGGTCGGACAGAACTGCTGGCCCTCGTGGCGGAAGATCGGATCGCCGCAAGTGCCACAGTGGCTGTTGGTCATCGTCGCGCCCTTGAGGAGGAGGTCGCTCATGCGCTCGGTCGACTCTCGGTTCTGCTTGTCGCGCTCGTACTTCTCGCGCAATTTCTCGCGTTCGGCTTCCTTGTCGAACTCGCTCATATACGTAGGGAGTCGGTTCGGGTGGAAAAGGCTTTGCGAGAGCGAGTGACGCCCGACGCTGCCAGCGGGCGGTCGCAAAAACCACTGGACATGACAGGTGTGACGGGGTATCGAAAGAAGTTAATCCCTCGGGAGCGCCAGTTCCAGGCGATATGACGAAAGTTAGCATAGTCGGTGCGGCGGGCACCGTCGGTGCGGCAGCGGGCTACAACATCGCGCTGCGGGACATCGCCGACGAACTCGTCTACGTCGACATCCCGGAGCAGGAAGACGTCACGGTCGGCCAGGCGGCCGACACGAACCACGGCGTCGCGTACGACGCGAACACCACGATCCGCCAGGGCGGCTACGAGGACACCGCCGGCTCCGACGTGGTCGTCATCACGGCGGGCATCCCGCGCCAGCCGGGCCAGACGCGTATCGACCTCGCGGGCGACAACGCCCCGATCATGGACGACATCATCTCCCAGCTCGAAGAGCACTCGGATGATTTCGTCTCGATCACCACCTCGAACCCGGTGGACCTGCTGAACCGCCACCAGTACGAGGTCGGCGACCGCGACCGTCACAAAGTCATCGGCTTCGGTGGCCGCCTCGACTCCGCGCGGTTCCGCTACGTCCTCTCCGAGCGCCTCGACGAGCCGGTCCAGAACGTCGAAGCCACCATCCTCGGCGAGCACGGTGACGCACAGGTCCCCGTGTTCTCGAAGGTTCGCGTCAACGGCCAGGATCTCGAGTTCTCCGAGGACGAGCAGGAAGAGATCCTCGAAGACCTCCAGGAGAGCGCCATGAACGTCATCGAGCGCAAGGGCGCGACCGAGTGGGGTCCGGCGACGGGCGTCGCCCACATGGTCGAGGCCGTCATCCGCGACACGGGGGAAGTGCTGCCCGCCTCCCTCAAGCTCGACGGCGAGTACGGCTACGACGACGTCGGTCTCGGCGTCCCAGTCAAGCTCGGGGCCGACGGCGTCGAGGAAGTCGTCGACTGGGACCTCTCCGAGAAAGAGGAGGACCTGCTCGACGAGGCTGCCGACAAGCTCTCCGAGCAGTACGACAAGATCTCCTGATCGGCAGTCGTCGCTGCAGGCGAACACACGATTTCTTTCGACGGCGATCCCCCCAGCGACAGCTGTTTACCGGTCAGTGGAAGGCGGGTCCTGGCGGTCGCAGGCGAACTCGTCGGGCAGGTCCGCCCCGACGAGGGCCGCCCACTCGCAGAGGCGTGCGGTTCGTCGGCGCATGAGTTACAGGTGGGAGAATCCTTGGCATCGAATATAACGATTGTGCCGGGCAGTCCGTCAGGTAACGGAGCGGACAGGCAGTACAGCACTCACGATCGGCGGGAAAGAATTACTCGTGCCAGGTTTCGGGCACCTGGATGGTGTAACGACCGTCTTCCTGCAGGGCGATGATGTACTCTTCGCGGTCGTAGAGTTCCATCAGGTTGAGTTCGTACGTGCCCGGGCTGAGGATCTTGATGCTCTCGAACTGATCGTTGAGCTCCTCGCGGAGTTGGGCGAGGTCGGGCCGGTCTTCGGCGAGTTCGTCGGCCTGCTGTTCCCCAGCGGGTTCGGCGTCGGAGGCGGATGGTGATACCGTCGGTGCGTCCGACTGGACGGCGTCCGTGTCGTCGGTCGGGCCCCAGCCGCTGCTCGGGATCTCGTCGGGGCTGACGACCTCACTGCGGGCGTTCGCCTGTGCCGTGTCCTCGGTCGTCGGGGCGGCGTCAGACGAGTCAGTTGTGCGTGCACCCGTCGAGGCGTCGTCCAGTGACGTCGCGTCTGGCTCCGGAGATCCGGCGTCGGAGCCGCCGACCAGGTTCCGAACGGTCGCCGCAGCGTTCCCGACGGTGCGAGCGACCGAACTGTCCGGGCCGGGTGGCTCCGGTGGCTCGGCCGTCGTGTCGGGTTCCTCGGGGACGTCGTCGTCCGACGGGTGGAACTGGAACTTGTTGCCACCGCAGTCGGGACAGCCCGAGAGCATCTCCTTCGACCCGTCCTCGAACGACAGGCCGCAGTTCGTACACTGGTGGGGCATTATTTCCGGGATACCAAGGCGCTGATGAGCGTCTCGTCTTTGTGCAGCGTCTCGATCTGGTTCGCCGGGCCGATGACGGTGAGTTTCTTCGTATCGGTGTCTTTGCCCATCAGGCGGTTGAACAACCCGCCATCAGAGGAATCGGACTTGGGGTAGGTCTCGATCTCGATGCCGTTGAACTCGTCGGGACTGATCTCGGTCATCGTGACTTCGATCAGTTTCGACTCTTCGTCGGGCGAGAGTCCCTCTTCTAAGATGACGATGTTGCCGTCGTGGACGCCATCGAGGATCATCCGGATCTTCTCCATGGAGGCCATGCCCTCCATCCGTTCGCCGCTGATGAGGTCGATCTGAACGCCGTCGTCTGCTTTTTTGACTTCTGCCATCGATATCACCCGAAGTAGTCCGCAATCTTGTCGTAGACCTCGTCCATGTTGTCACCCTCGAGCGCGGAGAGCGGGATGGTCTCGTGTTGCGGGAACGCGTTCTCGATCCGGCGCACGTTCGACTCGGGCAGGTCCGTCTTGTTCGCGAGGATCAAGACGGGCAGATCCTGGCTCTCGATGATGCCGACCAGCATCGTGTTGACCTGCGTGAACGGGTCCTCCGTCGAGTCGAGCACGTACAGGACGCCGTCGACGTCCTCTCGCAGCCAGTGCATCGCTTCGGCGACGCCTTCGGTGGCCTCGCGCGAGCGCCTGACCGCGTCGTCTTTCTCCATGTCGTGTTCGAGAAACTCCGTGTAATCGACCTTGGTCGTCACACCGGGGGTGTCGACGACGTCGATGGTGACGGATTTGCCGTTGCGCTCGATCTCGACGTTCTCTTTCCTGCGTGCGCGACGAGTCTCGTGGGGAATGTGACTCTCCGGACCGACGGCGTCGCCAGTCCAGTCGCGCGCGATTCGGTTCGCCAACGTCGTCTTCCCGGCGTTCGGTGGCCCGTAAATGCCGATCCGCTTCGGGTCCTCCTCGGAGAACAACGACGTTATCGCTCTCGAAATGCTGTCTCGGATGTCCGTGATCAGTCCCATCCTGGTGCCTCCCGCTCCCTCGAATCGACTCGAGAGAGCCTCTGAGGAAACTTGCCTATCGGATTCACTTAAGTGTACGTCAGACATACATAAATATTCCGATATGTAAACGGAAAACCGCGAGAGGGAGAGCGGACGCGAAACGACGGGGAGGACAGGTCCTGCGGCCAGCTGACGTCCCAGACGCGACTGTGCGTGGATGTCTCCCGTTCGAAATTCTCACTTCGACGAGATACCTGTACGAGGAGGGGAGCGGTTCGACTCGAACCGATCTTCCCGCTGTATCAAGACACCCTCGAGTAACAGCCTCTAGCAGTGATCGAAGAACTCCGGGAAGGGCGTTCGAATTGAAAGAAGGGGTCCTTTACCAGAGAGCATCATAGCAGAGGTCAACAGATCAACCGATGGGAACGGGACGAGTACCGTGGAGCAAGGCCGGATCGACTGGCGGGGACTAGCCCCCCACCCCCTTGTTTCAACTGGAACGGTGAGAAGAGGGAGGGGAGGGGGGTCCCGCAAGAGTGTCCCGCAACTTCGAAACCTCTAGCTAGAGTTGTTCACACTGCTGTTCTAGGCCTTTCCCTAGCAAACTCCCTAACTCTAGTCTGTTTTTGTCTAGTACGGATTTGGTTTTGCTGGGTATAACTTAAGCTTTTCTTCTATCTAGAGACTTCTTTGCTGGAGGGGGTCCCCCCACCCCCCTTTGAACCCAACTCCACCCGAAACGAAGGGGTGGGGGGGTTCTGTGGGAGAGAATCTCTCTCGATGCAATTCGGTCGTCTGCACTGCACGGTGCCGACGCTTCATGTCGACCCCCTCGGATGGCGACACTCTAACCGGGTCGAGCTGGCTGACTGCTCGACTCTCTATTCTCTCAAATAGGTATCATATATGATCGACCGAGTAGTCAGTCGCTGCTCGGGTCGGTGGTTCTCATCTCGCGTCAGCACACCGCAGGCGCTGGACGGGAACCGCTGCTCTCCGACCCGTAGTCCGACTGCATAGCGGAGACTCTCGATCGGATCGTGTGGACGCAACTGGTTCCGTATGCTGTCCTCTCAGAGAGGACTGCTGCGTTCCAATGGTCGCAGCAAGGTCCGATTGTCCCCCCGTTCATCCTTAACTATCGAAATGTTTAATACGAAGTCAACCACGGGTTCTTGTGGTTCAACTGGACGTCCCGAAATTCGCGAATCAGCGTAATGATCGCATCTCTACCCTGTTTCGCGGTGTTTCCTGGGGCGCGAGGTATCTCTCTCCACCTGAAACGGAGGGGTCGCACATATGACAGACGGCGGGAACGAATCAGATGACTCCGGCGTGAACACGGGCGGTTCAGACCGGCCTGACGGTCGGGCTTCGGTCGACGACCTCGCGGACGAGGTCGACGATGATGCCCCCTCGATAAGCGTCGGCCCAGACGAGACGACCGGTGACGGGCCGTCACTCGGTGGCGAGGACGACGGCCCGTCACTCGACGACGTGGTCTTAGAAGAGACGCCCAGTGGTGAGGACGCGGACGAGGCCTCACGGGGCCTGTTCGACGATCTCCTGAGTGGCGCCCCGATCTTCGAGAACAAGGAGGTGTTGCGTCCCTCCTACACGCCACACAAGCTTCCCCATCGCGAAGAACAGATCAACAACATGGCGACGATCCTCGTGACCGCGCTGCGCGGGGACACGCCGTCGAACATCCTCATCTACGGGAAGACCGGCACTGGCAAGACCGCGAGCGCGAAGTTCGTCAGCGAGGAACTGGAGACGACCTCCCAGAAGTACGAGGTTCCCTGTGAGGTCGAGTACATCAACTGCGAGGTGACCGACACCCAGTATCGCGTCCTCGCCCAACTCGCCAACAAGTTCATCGAGAAGAACCGTGGCGTCATCGACGACCGCCTCGACGAATTGGAGGACCTGCGCGAGCGCGCACGCGAAGACGACACAGTGCTCGGGGAGTCAGACCTCGACGTCGAGACCGTGGCGGACCTCGACGCGAAGATCGAACAGCTCCGCGACGACCGCGACGAGTTCGAGGAGGTGCCGATGACCGGGTGGCCGACCGACCGCGTGTACAACACCTTTTTCGACGCCGTCGACTACCACGAACGCGTGGTCGTCATCATGCTCGACGAGATCGACAAACTCGTCGAGAAGAGCGGCGACGACACACTCTACAACCTCTCGCGGATGAACTCCGAACTGGAGAAATCCCGGGTGTCGATCATGGGGATCAGCAACGACCTGAAGTTCACCGACTTCCTCGATCCTCGCGTCAAGTCGAGCCTCGGCGAGGAGGAGATCGTCTTCCCGCCGTACGACGCCAACCAGCTCCGGGACATCCTCCAGCACCGCTCGGAGGTCGCCTTCGAGAACGACGCGCTCTCGGACGACGTCATCCCGCTGTGTGCCGCCTTCGCCGCACAGGAACACGGTGACGCCCGGCGTGCGCTCGACTTGCTCCGGACGGCGGGCGAACTCGCAGAGCGCGGCCAGACCGAACGCGTCGAGGAAGACCACGTCCGGCGCGCCCAGGAGAAGATCGAACTCGACCGCGTGGTCGAGGTCGTGCGGACGCTCCCCACGCAGTCGAAACTCGTCCTCTTTTCGATCATCCTCCTGGAGAAAAACGGCGTCCACAACATCAACACCGGCGAGGTGTACAACATCTACAAGCGGCTCTGCGAGGAGATCGACGCCGACACGCTCACGCAGCGTCGGGTCACCGACCTCATCTCCGAACTGGACATGCTCGGGATCGTCAACGCCGTCGTCGTGAGCAAAGGCCGCTACGGCCGGACCAAGGAGATCAGCCTCTCGGTTCCTATCGAGGAGACGGAAGCGGTCCTTCTCAGCGACTCGCGTCTCGGGGACATCGAGGACATCCAGCCGTTCGTGCAGGCGCGCTTCGACAACTGAGAGAAACTTTTTGCGGCGTTTAGCTGACCGCGATCTCGGCTGCTTCGACGCTCGGAACCGGTGAGACGGAGCCGACGCCCAGGCGGAGCCGTCCGATGATCGGCATCCGGAACTCGGCGGTGCCGATCACCCACTCGGGCTTGACGATGCCGGAGACGCCGGACGACCCGAGCTGGTCGTACGTCGGGTTGTTGTCTCCGAGTGTGACGAACCCGGAGTGATTCGCCGGACAGTACTCGAGCGCCTCACAGCTGCGCTTGTCTTCCGGGAGGAACTTGTTCTGGGCCTTCGTCTGGTACCAGTTTTCGCTCTCGTTGACCCAGAAGACGGCGCGGTGGATCACCGGCGTCGCCTCCGTGTCGCCGTCAGGTGCGTAGATGATCACGTCTCCGGGGAGGTTGAACTTCGCGTAGCCGGACTTCTGTGCCCGGTAGACGGGGACGACCCCCGTGTCCCGGACCGATCGCGGTCCCGGGAACCGGTGTTCTTCCATGACGAAGACCAGATCACCGGTGTCGATGTTGGGCTCCATGCTGGGACTCTCGATTGCGACCATCGGCGGCCAGACGCCACTGATCGCAAACAGCAGGAGTCCGATGCCGAGAACGGCGAAGATACTCCCGAGGAAATCGTCGAGAAAGGAACCCCCCCGTGTGTCACCCGGGGACGACGACGATTCGGACCGCGGCCCCCTCCGCTCCTCACTACGATCACTCATCGAAACAGGATTATCTCGGCCACTGCTTCAACTTTGTGTGTCACCGCACTGGTGTCTCCTGGCACACATTCGTACTACACTCTGTGCCCAGGTCCCGCCCGGTACGTTCCGGTCGATGTCCACCACCCTCGATTCGCTATCCTTTTTGTTTGGTCGACTCCACTGACTTTCCGTGCCACTGGAGACGCCGGCTCGCATCGTCACAGCCCTCGCCAAGCGCGGGTACAACGCCGAACGCGAAGCCGTGACGCTGCTCGCCAACGCCGGCGATCCGGAACGCGCGCTCGACCGCGCACTCGAAACCGCCCCCGACGACGCGATCAAACTCACCGTCGATCACGTTCGAACGGCCCTGGCCAGCGCCACTGACGGTCCTGGTGGTGGGACGACCGACGGAAGTGCCGCTGCCACTGCGTCGCCAGGCGAACCCCCTGCGACGACCGCACCTGCGCCCGACGACCCCTCCGGTTCGACTGGAACCGAATCCCACACGTCCAGTGAACCAAACGCTCCCCGTGGAGAGACTCCAGTCGAAACAGGGGGGTCACCGGGACAGGGTGACGCACCCGAAACTGGCCGGACGATCGACACGTCCCAGCACGTCGTCGAGGTGGCGGGGGACATGACCGGACAGTCGACCGGGACGGGGGAGTACAGCGACTTCGTCGCGGTGTTTCGCGACCGCTACGAGAAACTCGCCGGGCAGTTGCGCGGGCGGATCAATCACCGCCCGACGGACGCGCTCCAGGCCATGGCGGGCGGGAGCGAGGCCGCGATCGTCGGGATGGTGTCTGACATTCGTTCGACCGCCAGCGGGCACTGGTTGATCGAACTGGAGGACACGAACGGAACGTACCCCTGTCTCGTGATGAAAGACAGGGACATCGCGGACCTCGTCGACGAGTTGCTGTTCGACGAGGTGATCGCCGTCGAGGGGACGCTCTCGGACGACAACGCTGACGGCGACGGCATTCTGTTCGTGGACAACCTCTACTTCCCCGAGATCCCGCGCACCTACCAGCCGTCGACGGCCGACCGCGAGGTCAGTGCAGCGCTCATCAGCGACGTCCACGTCGGCAGTCAGGAGTTCATGGCCGACGCCTGGCACCGCTTTACCGACTGGCTCCACACGGAGGACGCCGAACACGTCGAGTACCTCCTCATCGCCGGCGACATGGTCGAGGGCGTCGGCATCTACCCCGACCAGGACGAGGAACTCTCGATCATCGACATCTACGACCAGTACGAGGCGTTCAGCGAACACCTCAAGGAAGTCCCCGGCGACATGGAGATCCGGATGATCCCGGGCAACCACGACGCCGTCCGCCTCGCGGAACCCCAGCCGGGCTTCGACGAGGAACTCCGCGAGATCATGTCGGCCCACGACTGCTCGATCCACTCGAACCCGTCGACGATCACCGTCGAGGGCGTCTCCTTCCTGCTGTACCACGGCGTCTCGCTGGACGAAGTGATCGCCGAACTCCCCGAGGACAAGGCCAGCTACGACGAGCCCCACAAGGCGATGTACCAGCTCCTGAAGAAACGCCACGTCGCCCCGCAGTTCGGCGGCCACACCCGCCTCGCACCCGAAGAGAAGGACTACCTGGTCATCGACGAGGTGCCGGACGTGTTCCATTCGGGCCACGTCCACAAGTTCGGCTACGGGAAGTACCACAACGTGCTGACGATCAACTCCGGGTGCTGGCAGGCCCAGACGGACTTCCAGAAGAGCGTGAACATCGACCCGGACTGCGCGATGGCGCCGATCGTCGATCTGGACACGCTGAACCTGACGATCCGAAAGTTCGCGTGAGCCTCTTCCCGTCGTTACTGCTCTTCACTACCGCGTAGTCATCGTACGTATTTCGACAGGAACCCAACTCCGACGCCGGTCGTGAAGACAATCGCGGCGACCGCGGAGAATAGAAGCCAGAAAAACACTAATCCGTACCAGAAAGGACCACCAGTTACTGCTACTGCCGCGTACCCGGCAAGTTGCAAACTGCCCAGCGACAATCCGACGAATGCGACCACCCACCGGAGATACCCGGCAGCGATCCCGATGGCTGCGGTTCGCCGTGGTTGCTCGCTGGCGCTCGTGCCGACGTGAGCGCCTGCCATCCCGAACCCGAACGCGATTGCCGTCACCGACAGTGGCGGCACCCAGGTGTCGATCCCCGAGGTAAAGACGAACAGCAGCTGGTCGTCGTGCCAGACGAAGATCGGGTCTTCGATCATAAGCAGGATGTCGAGCGGGAGGAGGACCGTGACGACGGCGGACACGATGAGGACCTGCCATGGTGCGACTCGCCGGCTGAGGGCGAGCGCGCCGTCACGGACTCGGGACACGAACAGTTCGGGTGGAACGGGTTAGCTATCGAGTCGGTACTTCACGGTCGGGGTGCCGTCGAACAGCGGCCCCGACCCAACCTGGTCGAAGCCAGCGTCGTCGGCGGCGGTTTTGATGTCGTCGTTCGGTTCGGGCACGAGCAGTTCGACGGCCATGTCCTCGCGCTCGGCGAACCGGACGGGCTCTTCGAGGAGCCGGTCGCAGGTGTCCGGCGACCCTTCGAGCTGGGTGACGTGGACCGTTCGCTCGCGGGCGTCGTAGCTGACGAAGCCGACGATGCTGTCGTCGTCGACCGCGACCCTGACCGTCCGGTCGTGGACGAGGTTCGTCATGACGTCGGTGGGCGCGCCGGTGAGTTCCGCCAGACGGTCGGCGTCTGCCTCGACGGCGTCGCGGACGTCCATGCACTCGTGTTTCCCCTCACTGGCCAAAACGTTTATCCACAAATCGATGTCGGGCACTCCCCGGCTTCTGTCGCCCGTGCTGTGAGACTGCTAACCGGTCCGACATCCTGCAAATGAAAGCAGTTATCCCCGCCGCTAGACAAGCCAGCGAACATGAGCCACAACCACACACACCTGGAGGTGGGCGGATGCGCGTAGTCGCGAAGTTCGGCGGAACCAGTCTCGGGAACGGCGACCGGGTCAACCGTGCCGCCGACTCGATCACGGCCGCCGTCGAGAACGGCCACGAGGTCGCGGTCGTCGCCAGCGCCATGGGGTCGACCACGGACTTCCTGCTCGACGAGATCCAGTACGAGGCCGACGAGGCCGACCGCGCCGAGATCGTCAGCATGGGCGAGCGGACCTCCGTCCGCATGCTCAAGGGCGCGCTCTCCGCACGCGGGGTCAACGCCGTCTTCCTCGAACCGGGCAGCGAAGACTGGCCGGTCATCACGAACGAACACGGTGAGGTCGACGTCGAGGAGACCACCCGCCGCGCGAAGGTGCTCGCAGAGCAGATGCACAACGACGACGTCGTGCCCGTCATCACCGGCTTCCTCGCGCAGGACCACGCCGGGAACGTCACGACGCTGGGCCGCGGTGGCTCCGACACCTCGGCCGTCATGCTCGGGAAGTACATGAACGCCGACGAGGTCGTCATCGTCACCGACGTCGAAGGCGTCATGACCGGTGACCCGCGCGTCGTCGAAGGCGCGCGCAACGTCGGCGAGATCACCGTCGACGAACTCCGCAACCTCTCGTTCCGCGGTGCCGAAGTGGTCGCACCGAGCGCGCTCACCTACAAGGATTCGGAGATGGGCGTCCGCGTCGTCCACTATCAGCACGGCGACATCATGACCGGCGGGACGAACATCGAGGGCGAGTTCGAGAACCTCATCGACCTCCAGGAGGACAAACTGGCCTGCCTGACCATCGCCGGCCGGGCCATCCGGAACCGCCCGGGCATCCTCTCGGAACTCTCGACCGCGCTCGCAGACGAGGACATCAACATCGACGCGGTCTCCTCGGGGATGGACTCGATCACGTTCTATCTGAACGAAGACTACGCCGAAGAGGCCGAGACGCTGCTCCACGACGCGGTCGTCGACTCCGAGACCCTCTCGTCGATCACCGTCGCGGACCCGTTCGCGGTCATCCGGGTCACCGGCGGCGAACTCCAGACCGAGCCGGGCATCGTCCACCGCATCGTCGAACCGCTCGCCGAGGACCACATCAACGTCCAGGACGTCATCACCTCGGCGACCTCGGTCGCAGTGTTCGTCGACTGGGAGAACGGTGAGGACGCGCTCCGACTCATCCAGGGCGTCTTCGACAACTAACCGCGTCGGCGTCCGATCGCCGACGTTGCCGCACACATCGGTGCTTTTCTGCACACGTCTGGCCGCCGAGGACTAAGTCACTGGCTGCCCTGGCGGCGGATATGCGATCGTACGTCACGAAGATGGCCGGCGTCACGACTCTCCCGCCACGCGAGGAACGGGAGGCTGCCCTCGCAGAGGCCGGGTACAACGTCTTCAACCTCGACTCCGAGAACGTGTTCGTCGACCTCCTGACCGACAGCGGCACCGGAACGATGAGCGACGCCCAGTGGGCCGCCATGCTGGAAGGCGACGAGGCCTACGCCGGGAGCGACAGTTTCGACCGCCTGCAAGCGGCCGTCCAGGACGTTATGGGGTTCGAGCAGGTCGTTCCCACACACCAGGGCCGCGGTGCCGAGAACGTCCTCTACGGCACGCTCGTCTCCGAGGGCGACCACGTCCTCAACAACACGCACTTCGACACGACCCGCGCCCACGTCGCCGCGAACGGCGGCGTCGCCGTGGACTGTCCCGTCGATAGCGCCGAATCCGCAGACGAGGGCAATTCCTTCGACGGCAACTTCTCCGTCGAGCGTGCCCGCGAGCACGTCGACGACGTGGGTGCCGACGCCGTCCCGGTCGTCGTGCTCACGATCACGAACAACTCGAACGCGGGCCAGCCGGTGAGCGTCGAGAACACCCGCGCAGTCAGGGAGTTCGCAGACGAGATCGACGCGACGTTCGTGATCGACGCCTGTCGGTTCGCCGAGAACGCGTACTTCGTGCGGGAACGCGAGGGACGAAGTCCCTCGGATGGTGCGAGCGACGAAGCCCCGAGCCGGGAGCCGGGGTACGAGGACGCGTCGATCCAGGCGATCGCGCGCGAGCAACTCGGACTCGCGGACGCGGTCGTCATGAGCGGGAAGAAAGACGGCATCGCGAACATCGGCGGGTTCGCGGCGATGCGCGATCCGGACCTCTTCGAGCACTGCAAACAGCGCGCGATCCTCTACGAGGGCTTTCCAACCTACGGCGGGATGGCGGGCCGGGACCTGGCGGCGCTGGCCGTCGGGCTGCGGGAAGCCGTCGAACTGCCCTACCTCGAACACCGCATCGGCCAGGTCCGGGAACTCGCCGGTCTGCTTCGGGACGCGGAAATCCCGATCGTCGAACCCGTGGGCGGCCACGCGGTGTACGTCGACGCCGGCGCGTTCTTCCCGGCTATTCCGTCGACTGAGTTCCCGGGGCAGGCGCTCGTCTGTGAACTGTATCGGGAGGGCGGCGTCCGAGCGGTGGAACTCGGGAGCTTCGCGTTCCCGGACACGGACCGCCCGGAGTACGTCCGGCTAGCGCTGCCGCGGCGCACGTATCACCGCGAACACATCGAACACGTCGCCGAAACCGTCGAAGCCGTCTTCGAGCGTCGCGACGAGGTCTCGGGCTACGAGATCGTCGACGAGCCGCCGATCGAGGAACTGCGCCACTTCTCGGCGCGCCTGGAACCGGTCGCGGAGTGACGATTAGTCAGCGCCCTCTGTGCAGCCGCTTCCCGATCTTCGCGGGGAGGCCGGCATCCGCGACGGCCTCCTCGACGGCTGCGATGTCGTACTCGACGCGGTGTTCCTCGACCGTCATCGCGTCGAGGTCTACGATCGCGTAGGCGGCGCGGGGGTCGCCGTCGCGGGGCTGGCCGACGCTGCCGGGGTTCATCACGATCCCCTCGTCGAAGGCCTCGTGGGCCTGAACGTGCGTGTGGCCCATCACGAGGACGTCCTCGTCGTCGAGCAGGTCAGCTTTGAACAGCGAGGGATAGGTGTAGCGATCGGGGTCGTCGGGATGACCGTGGACGATCTTGACGCGGCCCTCGAACTCGGTCCGTTCGGTCGGGAGGGCGTACAGCCAGTCGACCTGTTCTTCGGAGAGCTGGTCGCGGCTGTACTCGGCACCGGCGGCGGCCATGCTGTTGAACGAGAACGAGGCGCCGGTGGCGACCGCCCGGTCGTGGTTGCCCATCACCGTCGGCGCGTCGAGGTCCCGAACGAGGTCGAGACACTCGGCCGGCCAGGGGCCGTACCCGACGACGTCGCCCGCGCAGACGTACCCGTCCACGGCCGGCATGTCGTCGAGGACGGCCTCGAACGCCACCCTGTTGCTGTGGATGTCCGAGACGACGCCCAGTTGCATGGTCGAGTCCTCGTAGCCGAGGCGGAAAAGTCCCCCGCGGAACTGGTGGCCGACTTACTCGCCGTTCTCGACGGCCGTCTCGAAGCCGTCGTCGGTTTTCGCGACGCCGGCGGCACAGACGGCGTGCTCGAACTCCAGGTCGTACAGCTCGGTGGCGATGCCCGCGGCGTCCTCGTTGACGAGGCCGTGGGCTTCCGGGGTGTCTTTCTCGTAGGTCGCGACGAGCGTCGGTTCGTCGACGGCTTCGACGAGCAGCGCGTCGCGGCGGACGATGCCGATGTAACTCTCCTCGTCGCCGACCACGCCCGCGATGCGCGGCGTGTCGTAGTCGTCTTTCTCGTAGTCGAGCGCGAGCAGGGACTCCGCCAGCGCGTCCCGCGCGGGGTAGCCCAGCTCGAGTTTCTCGGTGATGGGATCGACCTGCGTCCCGTTGCCGATGACCGCCGCGTCGTCGGTCTGGCGCAGACAGTTGTAGGAGATGTAGGGGTTGTCCGTCTCCTCGGCGTCGTCCGTCGGGACGACCGTGAGCGTGCCGCCCTCGCGTTCGATGACCTGGCGGTTCGGGAACGACCGCGAGGAGACGCGGTATGCTGCGCGATCCGGTGCGACCACGATGAAGCGTCCGACGTACATACGACTCTCTCGCCGCCTCTGGGGAAAGTAGGTGTCGATTGACGCCATCTCGCCAACTCGTCGCTGGCTGGGCGACCGCCGGTGATTCCGGTGTCGAACAGCCGCTGTGGAGGCTTCCCCGCGTTCCTGCTTCCGACTGCCGTGAGTGGACCGTGTCACGTCCTGCCGCTGACAGCACGACTTCAGGCTTCGAAACTCTGCACCCGGCTCCTTTACGCCGACGGTGATAGGTCGGCGTGAGACCAATGCGATCGACGCCCTCCATTTCACGTCGACGGTTCGTCAGCCTGGCCGCCGCGGCGAGTTGCGGTGTCCTCGCCGGGTGCGCCGGGAGCGACAGCGAACAAACCGAGACGACTGGCACGACCACCGGGACTCCCGGTCCAGAGGAAACGGCAGACTCGACGCGGACGACCACGGCCGACGGGTCGTCAGCGCTTCTCGGAGCCATCGAGCGCGAAGCCGTCCCGTTCGAGCTGACCGACGACTCGGAGAACCTGGACGCCGTCGCCGAGACGCTGGCGGAGACGCCCATCGTCGGCATCGGCGAGAACTCACACGGCGTCCGGGAGTTCAAGGCGATCCCCGGCCAGCTCGTTCGCCGGCTCGTCGGCGACCACGGCTACCGGCTGCTCGCCATCGAGGGAACGCTCGGCGACTTCGCGTCCGTCAACGCCTACGTCACGCGCGGCGAGGGCGACCTCGAAACGGCGATGTCGTCGCTGCAGTTCTACTTCTGGCAGAGCGACCGGATCGAGCAGCTGTTCGAGTGGCTCCGGGGGTTCAACGAGGGTCGCTCCGAATCGGACAAGGTGGTGGTCCGCGGGTACGACGCCCAGCACTTCGACCGCAACGCCGCTGCGATCAGGTCGTACCTGGAGCGCGTCGACCCGGACTACCTGGGGACGATCGACGACGCACTGAAACCGCTCACGAAGCCCCTCTACCAGGGATCACACGGCGACCTGCTGACCGACGCCCGGGCGTCGCTCGTCGAGGACCTCCGAAAGCGGTTGCAGGCTCGGAAACGGGCGTACGTCGAACAGACTTCGGAGTCCGAGTGGCAACTCGTCGAGCGGCACGTCGAGACGCTGGAGACGGGACTGCAGTTCCAGGCGGCGCTCGCCGACCAAAACTACCTCCGGGGAAAGGAGGTCCGCGACGAGATGATGGCGGAGAACGTCGCGTGGCTTCGCGACTGGACTGGCTCGGAGCGCGCCGTCGTGATGGGCAACTCGAACCACACGATGCGGGGCTACAGCAACCCCGATCAGCAGGGGGCGCGGATGGGCCAGTACCTGACCGAGCGGTTCGGCGACGACTACTACTCGCTGGGGATGCTGTTCGGGACGGGTTCGTTCACGGCACCGAAGAACCACGATCGGACTAAATTCGGAACGTACGAACTCGGTGGGCCAGTCGAGGGAACGCTCGCGGCGACGCTCGCGGACGCTTCCTCGCCGCGGCTGTTCCTGGACGTCGCGTCGGCGCGTGAGCGATCCGCTATCGCGTCG
This sequence comes from Halorientalis brevis, assembly GCF_042678165.1. Classification (GTDB taxonomy): domain Archaea; phylum Halobacteriota; class Halobacteria; order Halobacteriales; family Haloarculaceae; genus Halorientalis; species Halorientalis brevis. Next base: position 352,983 of record NZ_JBHUDJ010000002.1, read on the forward strand.
TGGCTCGACGGCACCTCGAAGATACAGTTTTCCGTCCCGCGCGCAGCGCAGAAGGGCGCCGTTCCGCTGCCGGCCGCTCCAGGGACGGTGTACGACGGCGTCGTCTTCGTGCGCGAGGTGTCGCCGGCGTCATTCGCGCTCGCCGAGTAGCCGGCGGGACAGCCGTGGCTCACGCGCTCGAAAGTGGAATACCGCGGTGACAGGCGGACGGATCAGTGATAATCCCCATGTCGTCGCGTCGTCTGCTCGGGCTGGCCTGTCACCGCACTGGCACAGTGACCACGATGTCGTGTGCTGGCACGGACACAGCGACTGCGCCATCCTTCGTTTCGAGTCGAGATGTTTTCAGTCTGACGGTGCCACGAACATCTGACGGCCGGGGCGGGAACAGGTACATACCGCATTGGCTGCTAGGGCTAGCTGTGCCAGCAGGTTACGATCCCTCCGAGGTTCCACTGTACGAGAACCGAACGACCGTCGAAGAGCAGTACGAGGCGGCCGAAGCGGACGAACTCCCCTTCTTCGCGATCGAGCAGTACGAGGAAGGGTTCGCCATCACGTACGACCTGCTTCCGGCCGACTCTGAACTCGCCGAGCCGGCGGTGTCGGAACTGGACGAACGGGTCACCCGCGAAGTCGAGTCGATCGTCGGCGACGAGAGTCGGCCCACGACGGAAGTGAGTCGGAGCATCGGCAAGTCACTCGGACAGCTCTCCTTTTTCACCAGCGAGGAGTCCGCGCGCGAGGTCGCCGCCCGAATCTCGACGTTCGTGCTGGACGAGGCCAACTGGGTCGCCGCGTCGCCGCCGGACGCGGGGTCGCAGCCCGGTTTCAACCGAAACGACTGACTCGCGCGGCCGGCCGGTGCCGGCGACGTGCCCTCGCTGGTGGCGTCTCGATGCTCGACACGGCCCCGAACACTTAGTGTCTGGTACCCGAGAGGCAGCATACGATGGGGTCTCGCCGGCGACTCGTCGCGTTCGTCGCGGTCCTGGCGCTGCTTTCGCTGCCGTCGGTCGGCGGGAGCGTGGCCGCACCGACAGCCGCGGCGACAGCGACTCCGACGGATGCAGCGGCGACGCCGGCGGACCCACCACCCGAACGGTGGAATCGCACGTACGGACCGACTGCCGGGACCATCAATCAGGTAGAGGTCACCCGGAACGGAACCGCGTTCGCCGTCGGCTCGATCACCACGGCGGACGGGTCCCAACTCGACGGCTGGGTGCTGACCGCCTCGATCAACGGCACCGAGCGCTGGAACCGGAGCTACGGCGGGGAGACGGACGACGTGCTCACTGACGTGACTCCGACGGACGACGGCGGTGCCCTGCTCGTCGGCGCGACCGTCGACCGGGGAACGGACCAGGAGGACGGCTGGGTGCTGAAGATCGATCGTCACGGTGACGTCGAGTGGCGAATCGCGACCGGGGGTCCCGGCGACGACCGCTTCGCCGACGTGCAGCGGACGAGTGACGGGTTCCTCGTCGTCGGGACGTACTCCGACGGTGGCAACACCGACGGGTGGCTGGTCAAGCTGCAGTCGGACGGCCAACTCGACTGGACGCGACGCTACGACGTCAGGGTCAGCGACGCGCTGACCGCGATCGAGCCGCGACAGGCCGGCGGCTACGTGCTCGCCGGACAGACGTCGTCGATCGCCTACCCGCGACCCGACGGACTGGTGTTGCTGGTCGGAAACGACGGCGAGCGCGAGCGCAAGCTGTTCTTTGGTGGCCGATCCGGCGACCGCTTCCTGGCCGCGGAGGGAACCGCCGACGGCGGGGTTATCCTCGCCGGGGCGAGTCGGTCGTTCGGTGAGGGTGAGCGGGGCTGGGCGCTCCGGATGGACGCCGACGGAACGACGCGCTGGAGTCGGGCGTACACCGGGGGCCTGTTCAACGACGTGGAGCCGACTGCGGACGGGGGATACCTGCTCGCCGGCACGAGCCGGGAAGCGTCCGGATTGACCGACGCCGTGGCGGTGAACGTCTGGGCCGACGGCACGCGGGCGTGGAACCGGAGCTACGGCGGACAGAGCTACGACTCGTTCGCAGGGGTCGCGGCTGCGCCCGACGGCGGTTACGTGTTCGCCGGGGAGAGTGGGAGCCCTCGTGGCTGGCCGGGAACCGGCTGGTTACTCAAACTCGGCGGTCGCACGTCGTCTGCGCTGCCACAGCCCCCGCTGGTCACGCCGGACTCAGCGTCGACGCTCGGCGAGCAGCCGACGACCGCGACGCCGGGTGCAGGATCGGCCGCGAACACGTCGGGCGACGACGAGATGTCGCTGCTGTCGATCTTCATCGTCGTCGCGATCGTCTCGATCTTCCTCGCGGGATTCCTGTTTCTGCTGTGGGACCTCGTGGACGATCCGCTCGAAGCGCTGGACAGGCGCACGCCGCTGGTCGACCTGACCGTCGTGTTCAACCGCTTCGACATCGGCGGCGACTCGGGACCGGACTCGACCGGTGCGGGCCGGAACTTCGACGGCTTCGGTGAGACTGGCGGCGACGCCGACGAGTTCGGCGGTCCGGGCGGGGCCGGTCCCGACGCAGGGGGCGGCACTGGCGACTTCGGTGGTGCTGGAGCCGCCGGGGCTGCGGCCGGCGGTCCCGCAGGCGGTGCCGGCGGCGCGACGGGGGGACCGACCGACGAACCGATCGACGTCGGTGGCGGCGAGACAACCGCAAACGCGGCAGCCGCCGGGGGCGGTGCCCAGTCCGAGACCGCTACCGCGACCGGGACCGACGCCGACTGGGACGACGACTCGGCCACCGACGACCCGATGGACGCGGCCGCTGACTGGGACGCTGCCGGCGAGGACGCGGCGGCCGACGCGACCGATCTGGTCGTGGCCGACGACGAGGAGGCCGAGGCGTCGGTCCCGACGACGAGAGCGCCGGTGCCGGGCACGTTCACCCTCCGCAACGCCGCGGAGCGAGCGCTGATCTGTCGATTCCGCTGCCACACGATCGACGAAGTCGTCTTCGACTACTGGGTCGAGATTCCGCCGGGCGCGAGGCGGCAGGCGCACGCGACGCCCACCGACGACCCGTTCACGATCCTCATCAACGTCGAGGACGACCGGATCTCGTCCCTGGTGTTCGTGAACAAGGACCGCGGCGGGACGAGCGTCACGGCCACGGTGAGCGAGGACGCGATCGACATCTCGCCGACGGACGACCTCGACGACGCGCCGTTCGACGGGTCCCAGGACGCCGTCACCGCCGAGAGCGAGACCGAAGAGTCAGCGCCGGACGTGGATGCCCAGGCCGACGAGCCGATGACGGACGCGGACGCGGTATTCGACGACGTTGGGTCCGAACCCGGCGAGCTCGACGAGCCGGTGGCCGACGACGGGCCGTTCGGTGGGGCGCCAGACGATGACACCGGCGACGACGGGTGGTCGCCCGACGACGCGATCGCCGGGCCGGCGGACATCGACGACGATCTGCTCGCGGACGTGGACACAACCGACCTGGAGGACTCCGGCGACGAGTCGGTGGTCGACGAGACGCTGGACGACGGTGACGACGCCGTCCGCGACGAGGACCAGGCGGACGCGGCCGCCGACCTGGCGGACCTCGACGACGCACTGGTCGACGCCGACGACGACTGGACGCCGGACATCGACGTCGCCGAACCGGACGCGGGAGACGACGAGGCTCCCGAGTTCGAGCCGGACGAATCGGCGGACACTCCCGACTTCGAGACCGACGAGGGCGATGCCGCTGTGGACGCAGACGCGGCTGGCGCCGAACCCGACGAGGGCGATCCCTCGATGTCGGACGCTCCCGACGAGCGGACGGCCAGCGGTCCTGACAACGAGGCCGAGGTTGGTCGGGACCTCCCGGACGACGGCTGGGACGAAGCTATCGACGAGTCAGCGGCGGACTCGACCGGTGATCCGTGGACGGACGGCATTCAGACCTCGCAAGCGGGCGACATCGACGTCTCGTCGGTCGCCGACGACGGGGCCGTCGAGCCGGACGCGTTCGACGAGGAGCCAGCCGACGAACCCGACGAGCCGGCAGACGACCACGCCGAACGGGACGACGGTGGGTCGTGGGCGGACGTCGACGACGCCTCGACCGGCGGCGACAGCAGTGCCGAGGTGGCCGACGACGGCGACGGCGAGACGAAGGACGTGGTGGAGTCGTGGGCCGAGACGGTCGAGGACGAATCCTCGGATGAGGCGTCCTGGGTGGACGACGTCGACGTCGACCCGCCGCAGTCGGACGACCGCAGCTTCGCGTGGGCGGACGAACTCGACGCTGCACAGTCCACGGAGTCGGACGAAGCGACCGAGTCGGCAGGCGACGACGCCGACACGGACTCCGAGCAGTCCCAGTTCGGCGGCATCGACACCTCGTGGGCCGACGAGACCGACGAGTCGGGCGATACTGACGGCGAGTTCTCCGACGTCGAGGACGGAACGGACGACCTCGACGACGACTGGATGGGCGATGCAACCGAGGACGGAACGGACGACCTCGACGACGACTGGATGGGCGATGCAACCGAGGACGGAACGGACGACCTCGACGAGATGTGGGACGCGGACCCGGACGGCGAGGCGATCGACGCCGACGACTGGTCCGACGCGGACGAGGAGGACGACGATTCCGACTCCGACCAGTGAGTTCGGCCGTGGCTAGTGGAGCGTGCCCTCGCGGACCTTGTCGTCGTAGGCGAACAGGGCGTATCCCACTTCGGCCGCCGTGTAGTCGGTGTCGGCGGCGATCGCTCTGATCGGCTCGATCATCGTCACGTAGTCCGCGGCGTCGAAGCTCTCCTTGCGGCCGTCGAGGTAGTCCAGCCGGTCCAGCGAGGCCCACACGCGCGTGTCGACCACTGCGTGACGCTCCGGATCGAGAGCGGCCAGCACGCACGAGGCGGTGGGCGCCTTGAACCCGCTGAGGCCGGTGATGAGCTGAATCTTCGAGAAGTCACCGTCGACCGTGAGGACGTTCGCCGTGACCTCCCGGCAGCGGGCCTCGGGGTTCGACTCGACGTGGTAGGCGCTGCGCGTCGAGGACTCGTAGGCGACGTCGTACAACTGCTCGCGCGTGAGGTACCCCTGTTCACGGTACTGCTCGCCGAACGCGTCCAGCCGTTCGGGGAGCACGCCCTGGGTCTCGCCGTAGTACTCGAGGTTCTCGGCGACGAACTCCTGCATACGCGAGGGCACGGACGGCCGGACAATAGGGGTTGGCAAATGCGCTTTCGGCCATCGCTCGACGACGTCTCGTCGGCCACGAGCGCGGTGAGCGCCACGACCTTGCGACGTGCTTGCACGTGTCAGAGCATTCAAGCGCGTCGAGCGCGAAACGCGCGCATGAGTGGACGCGGAGAGACGCCCGCCGAAGAGGGCGAGCACGACGCAGAGAAAGCGGCGGAATCGATCTCGTTCGGCGAAGTCGTCTACAACGACGACGGGAACGTCCTCGGCGAGATACGGGGGATGGAGGAAGCTGGGTTCTTCGTCACGACTCGCCAGGGAGTCGAAGGGCTGAGCATCGAACACGCTCGGTCCGGCCACGAGTTCGGGGAGGCCGAACTCGTGTGGCGGTGTACGGTCTGTGGCGAGATGGGTGAGATCGACGGCGGACTCCCGGCGACCTGCCCGAACTGTGGCACCGAGAAAGAAGACCTCGGGTACTGGACTGAGGACTAGCCGGCTCCAGTCCCGTTTTGCCACTCGGTCTGCTGCGGCTGGCGCACGACGAGCCGTCAACCGAAGTGTTCAATCCGGTCGACGAGTGAGTGGCGACCAATGACACGTCAGGCTCGGTACGCCGGGTGGTCGCGGTGAGCACCGACACGCACGAGGTGGACCTCGTCGGCGAGGAGGTCGTCGAAAACATCGGACGGGCGGCGCTGTTCGCGGCGCTCGTTGGCGCGTTCGCGTACGTCAGCTTCCCCAACCCGTTCTCGCCGGCGCCGGTCACGCTGCAGGTGCTGGGCGTCTTCCTCGCGGGCATCTTCCTCGGGCCGGTCTGGGGCGGTGCCTCGCTCGTCCTGTACCTGTTCGCTGGCGCCGTCGGCGCACCGGTGTTCAGCGGGGGCGCGGCCGGCTTCGGCCAACTCGTCGGCGCGACGGCCGGCTACCTGTGGGCCTGGCCGGTCGCCGCGTTCGTCGTCGGCGCCGTGGTCCACGGCGGGCTCACCGTCGGCAACCCGCGCGAGGCGGGACTCGTCCGGCTCGTCGGCGCGATGCTCGTCGGGACGGCGCTCATCTACGCCTTCGGGACCGTCGGACTCATGCTCGTCCTTGGGATGGGGCCGGTCGCGGCCTTCATGGCCGGCTCGGCGGCGTTCATCCCGGCCGAGGCGTTCAAGATCGCCGCTGCGGTCGGCATCGTCCGCAGCGACGCGTTCGTCGCGGAATGATCGAAACGCGCGACCTGGTCCACCGCTACGACGAGACCCCTGTCCTCGACGGCGTCGACCTCGCGATCGAGGACGGGGAGTTCGTCCTGGTGGCCGGTCCCAACGGCGCCGGGAAGACGACGCTCGTCCGGCACTTCAACGGGCTGGCAGACCCCAACGCGGGCGAGGTGCTGGTCAACGGACGGCCCGTCAGTGACGATCTCGTGGCCGCACGCACGGCCGTTGGCATGGTGTTCCAGGACCCGCGCGACCAGTTCGTCGCGGCGACCGTCCGCGCGGACGTGGCGTTCGGCCCGGAGAACCTCGGGCTCTCCCACGCCGAGATCGATCGCCGCGTGAGCGAGGCGCTCGACACCGTCCGACTGACCGGTCGCGGCGACGAACGCGTCGATCAGCTCTCCGGCGGCGAGCAGGCCCGGGTCGCCATCGCCGGCGCGCTCGCCATGGAGCCGGACCACCTCGTGCTGGACGAACCGCTGGCGAGCCTCGACGCGCCCGCTCGCGAGGCCGTCCTCGACCGACTGACCGCACTCCACGACCAGGGAACCGGCGTCGTCGTCGTCACGCACGACCTGCGCGACCTCGCCGCGGTGGCCGACCGCGTCGTCGTCCTGCACGACGGGGACGTGGCGCTCGACGGTACGCCCGACGCCGTCATGGACGACCTGTCCGGGTTCGACGTTCGACCATGCTGAGATACGAACCGGGATCGTCGGTCGGCCACGCGCTCGACCCGCGGACGAAACTCGCGATCCAGGCGGGCTTCGCCGTCGCCGCGTTCGCCCACACGACGCCGCGCGGCCTCGCGGTGCTGACCGTGGTGGCGCTCGCGATCGTGGGAGCGGCGCGGCTCTCGCCGCTTTCGACGCTGTCGGACGTTCGCGTCGCGCTTCCGATCCTCCTCGTCGCGCCGCTGCTCGAGGGGCTGACGCTGGGGTCGCCGTGGTTCTCGATTGCCGAGGCGCGTTTTCCGGCACTGGCGAGCTATCGCGTGCTCCTGATCCTGTTCGTGAGCGCGGCGTACGTCCACACGACGCCGACCCGGGAGTCCCGGGCGGCGGTCCAGTGGCTGGTCCCCGGCAAGCCCGGCCAGTTCCTGGGGATGGGCGTCGCCTTCGTGTTCCGGTTCCTGCCGGTGTTGATCGACGATCTGGTGCGCGCTCGCGAGGCGCTCCACGCGCGCCTCGGCACCGAGCGGCCGCTGACAGACCGAATGCAACTCGTCGCGACGGCGGGGCTGCGGCGGGCGTTCGCTCGCTCGGACGCGTTCTCGCTGGCGTTGCAGGCCCGCTGTTTCGCGTGGAACCCCACGCTGCCGCGCCTGACGTTGGGCCGGCGGGACGCGCCCGGCCTGGTGCTGGCGCTCGGCCTCGCCGTGTCGGCGCTGCTGTGACGGGTGTGGGGGTCACTCTCGCAGCGTCCTTAACCAGCGTCGTCTCCTAGGACAGGTATGTCCGACGACGAATCGCCGACGACCCGCCCGACGAACCTGGCCGACGAGGACGCGCTCGACGAGTTCGTCTCGGGGCACGACCTCGCCCTCGTCGAGTTCTACACCGAGGGGTGCACCATCTGCCAGAGCATGGAACCGGTGCTCGGGAACGTCGCACGGGAAACCGAGGCGGCGGTCGCGCTCGTCAATCCCCGCGACGATCCGCCGCTCGTCGACCGCTTCACGGTCAAGAGCGTCCCGCTGTTCGTCCTCTTCGTCGACGGCGAGCCAGTCGACCAGCGCGCCGAGGGGTTCATCGGTGCCGAGGACCTCCTCTCGTGGGTCGAGTCCGCCGCAGCGTAACGAGACCCGGGTCCGTCGGGTGGCGACGGAGTGCTGGCGACAATCCTTGCCGCTAATACGATGATAGATGATGAAGGTTTATGGTGGAGGAGTTCGACGGTGTAGATACGATGCGAGACGAGGCGTTTGCACCGATCGTGCCCGAGGTTTCGAGCGAGACGACCACCAGCCAGCCGGCCATTCGCGCGGACGGCGGCCTTCACAAACGCTCGGCAGAGGCACGCGTAGCGGACGCCCCGCTCGTTCCCGACCTCTCCTGAGGTCGGCGTCCGACCCAACCATCCGTTTCTGCGGCTCGTTCGGTTTCGTGAGCCGGTCGGCCGTCTCGTGACGGCGCGGCCGCCGTGAACCAGAACGCTCTCCTTGCACGCTCCGTAGTGGCGTCTGTGTACGGGACGATACAGCGCGCTGGCTACGTCGCCCTCGTGGTGACGCCGGTCGCCCTGCTGGTGAACGCGCTCGCGGCACCGGCTGCCCTCTCGATGGGTGCGCTCACCCTGGAGGGCGGCGTCTTGCTCGTCGGCGGGTTCGCTGCCGTCGTGGAGCGCGACCACGTGGTCGGACAACTGGGTGCGACCGGATTCACGCACCGCGACGGCCGCGACGTGGTGGCCGTTGTCGCCGGGGCTGCTCTCACCTACGGGCTGAGCGTCCACGCCGGCTTCGGGCCGGTGCTCGCGTCGGCCGCTGTCGGGCTGGCGGCCGGCGTCGCGCTCCCCGAGGTCGACGTCCCGGTCTACTGCGGCTCGTTCGTCGGGATGGCGTCACCCGCGGTGTTTCCGTCCGTCGCCTCTCTCGGCGTCGCGGGCGTGGTCGCCGGGCTGGCGTTCGTCGCCGCGACCGAGTCCTTCGGTGGCTACGGCGGCAAACTCGGGACGCTCGCGCTGTTCGGGTGCCTCACGACGGTCGCCCTGTCCGGCGCCACGTTCGCCAGCGGGACGCCGATCCAGTGGGGGCGTGCCTCCCTGATCGTGCCGGTGACCGTCGTCGGTGCCGTCGCGACGTTCGCGCTGTCCGTCCGCTTCGATCTCGGTGCCGTGATCGGCTCGGCGCTCGTCGGCGTCGTTGCCGGCGTCGCGCTCCCCGTGGCTCTGCCGACGGTCGGCGGCACGCTCGCCGCCGCTGCCTTCTGTGCCTCGTTCGTCGGGATGTCCTCGCCCGACCGACTGGTGACGGAACGCGCCGTCGCCCTCGCTGGAGTGCTGTGTGGGCTGGTGTTCGTCGTGGTCACACCAGTCTTCGCGGGCGCCGGCGGCAAACTCGGGACAGTCGCCTTCATCTCCTGTGTCAGCGTCGCCGGCGCGTCCGAACTGCGCGACGTGCTGGGGTCCTTGACGGCACGATAGCGGCCGTCCGTCTCGCAACGTTCTTAGCAGTCTTCTACGGCATTCGGTGAGCCTGTGCTCTGTGACTCCTGCACGTCGCTGAAGGTCGGCAAACAACCGAGACAAGTGGTACCACGCCGTTGCCGACAAACGTTGCCGGGAATGCGATGATAGATGATGAAGGTTTATGGTGGAGGAGGTAGACGGTAGAGATACGATGCGAAACGAGGCGTTTGCACCGATCGTGCCCGACGTTTCGAGCGAGACCACCGCCAGCCAGCCGACCATTCGCGCGGACGGCGGCCTCCACAAACGCTCGGCAGAGGCGCGCGTAGCGGACGCCCCGCTCGTCCCCGACCTCTCCTGAGAGCGGTTTCGAGCGACGCCTTCTCTCGTCGCTGCTCGTCGGCGATGCTGTCGTCCGTCACGGTGACGCTTCTCGGTCACCTACTCGTCCAGCGTCAGGAGTCGGCGCGCTGGAGTTCGACGACGAAGACGGCGCCGACGGCGTCGCCCGCGTGCTCGGCCTGCGCGTCCGAACCGGCGGCCGTCGTCGTGCCGGCGTCGGCTACCGGCTGACTGGCGGTGGCTCCCTGTGGGTCCCTGTCGGTCACCCAGACGTCGCCCCCGTACTCGGCGACGAGTTGCTGTACGAGGTACAGGCCGATCCCGGTGCCGGGGCTCTCGAGGCCCTTCGCTCCTTTGCCGAAGACGTCGTCCTTCCGGTCGTCCGGGACGCCGGGGCCGTTGTCCGCGATGCGGACGGTGACCGTCTCCGGCGACGTCTCGACCGAGACCCACACTCGAGGCGTCGCTTTGTCGTTGTGCTGGACGGCGTTGTTCAGCAGGTTCCGGAAGACGGACGACAGCATTTCGTTCGCGACGACCTCGACGGACGGGAGCGGGTCCTCGATCGTGAACTCGGCGTCAGGATACGTCGTGCGGCGGGTTTCGACCTCCTCGGTGAGCACGCGTGCGAGAGACACCCGGGTGTGGTCCTGCGTTTCCTGGCCGGTGATGACCTTGACGTAGTCGCGCGCGACGTCCGTGAGTTCGATCGTGTGGGCGGTCGCGTTCGTGACGCGGTCGATGATCTCCTCGCCCTCCGGATCGACGTGGTCGTCGAGCAGGTCGAGCCAACTGCTGACGACTTCCATGTCGTTGCGGATGTCGTGTCGAACGACGCGGTTCAGGATTTCGAGTTCTTCGGTGGTCCGTTCCATCTCCCGCTCTCGTGCTTTGCGTCGCGAGACGTCTCTGAACATGCCCAGCACCAGCGACCGGTCGCGTTGTTCGAAGACTGCGGCGTTGATCTCGACCGGCACCGTCTCGCCGTCGCCGGTCACCACGTGAATGTCAGAGCCGTCCGGGAGCGCCGTCATCACCTGTTTCTCGGCGTCGACGTGGCGCTCGAACAGCTCCCGATACGCGTCGGTCCGGTCTGTGGGGTGGAGCGCAGTCTGGTGCATCCCGACCAGTTCGTCTCGCGAGCGACCGAACAACGTCTCGGCTTCCGCGTTGGCGTCGATGATCTCCCCGGTCTCGCTGTCGGCGACGACCATCGCGTCCGGTGCCACGTCGGTCAGCGTCCGGTACCGTGCGCGCGAATCCGAGAGGTCGCGCTGGTGCTGGCGCTGTCGCGCGTCGTAGACACCGACGACGAAGCCACCGATGCCCCCCGTCGTCAGCAAGTTCCCCAGGACGAACCAACCGTGCCGAATCACCCCGTCTTCGGCGGACTGATACACGAGCAGGACGGCTCCGATCGCTGCCATGCCGACGACGCCACTGACGAACCACACGCCGACTCGCGGGACGAACTCCGTCTCGATAGCGCTCGTATAGAGCCAGTAGCCACTGCCGACGAGCGTGACCGAGAGCCCCATCGGTACCAGGACGCCCGTCACGATCGCGACGACGCCGGTCTCCTCGAACAGGTGCAGGAGATTGACCGCGCTCGCGACTGCGCCGACGCCACTCACGACTCCGGCAACCAGTTCCCGCGTCAGCCTCTGTCGAGGGGCCACTACCTCGCCTTCGGAACCCAGTCTAAAGAACGTTCAGAAACACAGCACGAAACTCGGTGACGAGTGTCACGTTCTGGCCCCGACTCACAGGGATTCTAACATCTTGAAAACGCACCCCGTCAGTTTTTACCAACCCGTGGCTGGGTTCTGGTGTCGCGGGACGGCAACGTGGCTCCACCCCACTCTGGAATCGGCGTCGACATGGAATCGGGACAATCTGTTTCCCCGCGACATCTGGCGGTCGTCTCCATCTTTTACGCGGTCGTAGTCCGACGTGTCGCGACGCTCCCGAGTGCAGACGAGCGAGCCGGAACACTGGACGGCGACAGGTCTGCTCGGCTCGTATCGCGCGCAGTTGCTCGGCGGCGAGTCCAACGGAAACGAGCGAATAGGCCAGGGTGGCACTGGCGGCTCACGTGCAGGAACGAGATGACTGGGTGTCAGCGGTCTGTACGGCCAGGAGCGACGGGTCGCGTCTCGAGTAGACTGTTAGATCACCTCGACATCTCATGGTATGGGTTAGCATACCATGAATCTTTCGGCGGGCGGGCGTTCGTCCGCGGGCCGCTCGGTCCCCGGGACGCGGTTCACACCGATCCGACGGCGTCGAGGCTGAAGAGCCGCGCCTCCTCGGGTTGTGCTGCCAGCAGCGCGGCCGCTCGCGTCGGCGAGCGGAACGCGGCGGTTCCGGCGTAGGGCATCGCGTAGACCGCTTCCACGGCCGCGTCGGCGTCGTTCACCGGCTGCAGGCCGTCCCCGTCGAGGAACCGGGTCCGTTCGAGACCGTGGCAGATGGCCAGCCCGTCGGTCGTGGCGGTGACGCCCAGCTCAGCCGGCGCTCTCGCAGTGCCGTCCCGGTCACGGAGCGAGGGGAGCGACGACGGGTCCGCGAGGCCGCTTCCGCGGACCCACAGGTCGAACCGGGCTGCCGGATCGAGGTCGGTTCGCGCTTCGAGCGACGCCAGTCGCTGGTACGCCGCGACGAACTCGGGGTGACGGAGGTGTGCGAGCGACCGCGTGCCGTCGTCGGTGACGGGAACCGCGACGCGGCGCGTCGACCCCGGTGGTAACGTGGTTCCCCCCGTCGTTCGCCCGAGTTGAAACGGCCACAGCGGAACGACGCCACCAGCGACCGCCGCGATTTCGCGCTCGGTCACGTAGGCGGCCGGGTCGCAGGGCATCACGGCCGCTGCCTGCAGGCGGGCGCCGTCGCTCTCGGTGCGGGTCTCGACGCGACACGTGAGCGTCCCGTCCGCGAGGAAGCGCTCGCGACTGAGCCCGCGGAACGCGGTCGCCCGGTTGGTGACCGCGCTGTCGCCGGGGTAGTCGCCGTCAGCGTACCCGCCGAAGTCCCCGAGGTACTCCCAGGCGCCGTCGACGGTCCGCACCGACAGCCGGTGGTCGTAGAGCCCGAACTCGTCGCCGACCAGCCAGAGGTCGAACGCGTCGTCGGCGCTGAAGTCGCGCGCGGCCTGCCGCGTCGCCAGCCACGCGTACAGGAAGCGATCGCGGGCGACGGTCAGCGTGTTGACGGCGTCGCTCCGGAAGTCGACCCCCTCGTCGTTGGGGACGAACGGGTCGAATCCCTGCTTGGTCGGCACGTAGTTCCCGCCGAGGTACCAGCCGATGCCGGCTGCGCCCGTCTCGGTGGCGGCTCGCAGATTCATCCGCAGCGCCTGCTTGCTCGGCGTGTGGGCCGGATTGATCGTGTGGCTCTGGCCGAGGTAGAACACGGGGCGGTCGCCGAGCGCGTCCCGGGCGTTCGAGAGGAGGCTGCGAACCGCCGCGTTGGCCGGCTCCGGTCCGGCGGCCATCTCGTACCAGCCGCGATAGAAGTCGGTGAAGCCGAAGTCCGGCGGGGCGTCGTGCGCCCGGAGCCGGTCCGTCAGTTCCGGGAACACCTCGGGCCACTTCGAGTCGACGATGTAGGGGTAGTGGACGAAGATCCCGACGGCGAGCGCGTCGTTCGCCGCGGCGACGGCGCGCTGCTGGGCGGCGAACAGGTCCGGCCCGAACTCGAGGAGGTTGTCGACGGACCGCGGATTCCAGTCGCCGTCTGCGGTCCACTGCCCCATGACCGGCGCCTCCTGCCAGCAGATGATCCGGCCGCTCTCGAACAACTCGCCGTGCAGGCGCGCGACCGCCCGGAGGCGGTCGAGGTGGTCCGCGCGGGCGTCGTCGTCCGTAACGAGGGTCTCTGCCGACGCCTGGGTCACGAGGCCGGCGTTGAGCCAGACGTCGAGCCCGAACTCGCTGGCGGCTTCGAGCGGCGGCCTGAACGCCTCGACGAGCGAGCCGTTGCTCGGCGTCGGCTGGACGAGCACGACCGCGAGGTCGTGGCGACGTGCGAACGCGAACAGGTTCCGCCGAATCGCCTCGTCGCGCCACAGGCCGCTGCCGAGCCAGAGGAAGTCTTCCCGTCGGTTCGCTGGCTGGCTGGTCGCGGTGGGGTCGGCGTCGGACTGCGCTGGCTGGGGCGGGTCGGCCCCGAGACAGCCGCCGGCCAATCCGGTGCCGAGGCTGCCGGCTGTCACGAGGTAATCGCGTCTGGAGGGACGGGACTCGTCGGTGCGTGTGTCGGAGCTGTCTGGCATGGGTGGGTGGGTCGCTGGCTGGGGGTCTCTGTCACCCGAGCGATGCGGCTGTCGGGAGCGGTCACGCGCTCCGCGACCGGCAGACCGCTGCTCGGACGTGGGGCGTCTCGGCGGGTCAGTCCGAACTCGACTGGTTCACGAACAACACGCGATCGGGGCCGTTCGAGTACACGATCTGGGGGTGCTTGGGGGTCGGAAGCGGCCCGAACACGCGGTATTCCTCGTCGAGATACTCGATGTCGTAGGAGACGTGGGGGGTCCGAGCGTACGCGCGGTGGACGAGCAGCGCGTTCGTCTCGTAGGCCGGCCCGGAGTCTCCCACGTGTGTTTTGTAGTACACTGCCGGCTGGTGGTAGTGCCGCGAGATGACCTGCTTGGCGACGTGGTCGGCCACGATGTTCGTTCGGGAGTCGTCGTACGGGTTCTCCGCGCCTCTGGCCGGTAACTCCTCACCGGGGCCGTGCTGGTCGAGGAAGCGGTAGAGGTCGGCCTCGGTCGCGTTCGTCGCGGCGCGCGCCGCACCCGGTGCGTCGTCGAAGTACGGGCCATCGACCGACGTGGCGACGCTCCCGATGGCGAACAGGAGGTACGGGAGCGCGAGGACGAGCGCCACGCTCAACACGACGCTGCCGCGGCTCGCGCGTCGCCCGGACAGCAGTCGGGCGCCGGCGCTGGCGGTCATCGCGACCCCAGGCGCCGCGAAGATCGCGAGCAGCGGCACCAGGTACAGGAACCACCGCCCGGGCAGCAGGGCGTTCATCCCGAGCAGGGGCGTGCCGAGACCGATCGCGCTGAGCGTGGTCACGACCACGCCGAGGCCCAACCCGGTCCGCACGTGGAACTCCCGATCCTGTGAGATCCAGTAAATCGCGCCCGCGACGGCGAAGCCGTACAGGATCGCGAGACTGAGAACCAGGGGGAGGCCGCTGCTGTCGGCGCCCGACAGCGTGACGTCCCGGAGGTGCGGGAGCGATTCGACCCGACCGCCGCGGGACACCGACGTGGTGAGGTCGGTCAGGATGCCGCCCGCGACTTCGACGAGAAACGGCTCGCCGCCGCCGGCCGGCCCGTCGTACTTCGTGATCGACGTCTGGAACGCGACGGCCGAAACCAGGAGTCCCCAGAGGGTGATCTCTCGTCTCCCCGGTCGCCCTCGCCACAGCACCTGAACGCCGGTGTAGACGCTGATCGCGAGCGCCGCCACGAAGAGGCTGAACTGGTGGGTGAACACGAGGACCAGCAGGGTGACCCCGAAGGCGAACAGCGTCGACCGCGAGTCGGTCCCGTACTCCAGGTAGCTGATCGCGAGCGCGAGAAGCAGGACGAACAGCGTGATCCCGAGCGACTCGGGACCGGTGTTGGCCGTCTGTTCGACGCTCAGTCGAGACGCCACGAACAGGAAGGCGCCGAGCGCGCCGACGTGGGGTTGCCAGATCCGACCGAGGACGATCGCGATGGTGACGACCGGCACGACGGTCGCGATGATCGTCGTCAGGAAGGCTGCGTCCCGGACGGACACCCCGAGGCCGCCCGAGGTCGCCGCCGTCAGCAGGTGGAAAAAGGGCGCGTACCAGTACTTCGAGTACGCGAGCGGTGTGAGCTGTGCGGTGTCTCTGATCGCAGCGGCGACGCTCGTGTGAAAGAGCGGGTCCAACCCGACCTGGACGGAACTCGAATAGTAGACGAAGCCGCGATGCAACACGCCCGTGAGTGCGACGAGCGCGACGGCGACGTCGGCCCGCTCGAGCATGAACACGCACGCGAGCGTGACGACGTACAGGAGGAGCAGTAACACAGGCAGATCGAACGGCCTGTGGAACCCCGTGCTGGCGTAGGCGACCAGGACGCCGGCGGCGACCAAAACGTAGCTTATCACCAGACCCCTGTCCGACACCGTAATCGGGGCGTGAAACTCCGCTTCGTTCCGGACGCCCCAGCCGACGATCCCACCGCAGATGAGCAGCGGTGGAATCGCCGTCGAGTAGGGGTTGGAGTACACCTGCTGGACGAGCATCCCCAACACGCCAGCGCCGACGATTACCAGCACGAGCGCTTTTGGTGAGACGATATACGACCGGACGCGGAAGCTCATTTGCTCCGAAGTTCCAGCGTAGTACCCCATTGTTAGTGGTTGCTTCTCGGCTGAAAGCAGTTGCTTCCGAACGCCCGGCGTCGCTCGCCGCTCCGAATCGGTATCGACCGGGGAGCAGCGCTTATTCGGCGCTGGTGACGGTCACCTTTGCGTCGCCGTCGATGCTGATGCCGGTGAGCTGTCCGGAGAACCGGAACCCGTCGGCGTTGCCGTAGATGAGGCCGTAGGCCCGCGTTCCGTCCGGAGAGACGTGTTGCTGGGTGCCCCACGTCCCGTCGCTGCTCAGTGACTCCGCCGCCTCGATGCGACCGCTGACCGTGACTTCGTAGGTGCCGAAGTCGTCGCCCTCGGTCCCGTCGACGATGAGCGTGTTCGACAGCGTCTGCGTGTCGCCGTCGGAGCCGCCGTCAGACCCGCCGTCGCTGCCGGAGTCGTCGGAGCCGTCGGAGCCGTCGGAGCCGCTGTCCGAGCCGTCGTTCGACCCGTCACCGCTGCTCCCGTCGTCCCTCGACTGCTGGCCGACGATCTCCTCGAAGGTGGTGTCGGTCCCGTCGTAGGTGACGCGTTCGAGGTCGCCGCCGCTGATCTCGTAGTCGACGATGTCGCCGGTGACGTGCCAGGAGTCCAGCGCTTCCGGATCAAAGCTGACGCTTGTCGCCGTTACGGTGCCGTTGTTGCCCGCCTCGATCGTATCGACGTCCTCCGCTTCGCTCCCCCGGCTCACGGACCCATCGACGGTGAACGAGACCGTCATCGGGTCCGGGTTAGCCGCAGCCTGATACTCGAGGGTCTTCGTGGTCGTCGGGTCGTCGGTGCCGCCGGAGTCGCTGCCGTCGTCGGGTGAGGAGATGCCCGACGGATCGGTGACGCCGTACTCGTTCTCGTAGACCTCCATGTTCTCCCAGTCGCTGCTGCCGGCGTCCTGATTGATGACGATCCCCTCGTCGGAGTCGGGACCCTCCGCCGGGTCCTCGTGGGCGAAGAGGTTGTGGTGGACCGTACAGACGTCGTCCGGGACGCCGCGGATCTTGATCGCCTCGATCTCGCTGCCGTGGATCGTCTCGGTGTGCTGGAACCAGTTGTGGTGGATGTCGAAGAAGTCTCCGCCGGGCTCGTGGACGTCGAAGGCGTGGTCCTCCTGCTCCGGTCCGGTGACGTTGTACCGGGCGGTGTAGCCGACGCCGCTGCCGCCGTTCGAGGCGATGCAGTGGCGGTTGAGGCCGAAGGAGTTGTACTCGATGATGATCTGATCGCTCTGGACCTGGATGCCGTATCCCATGCCGTCCCCGGCGTTGTTCTCGATGCGGTTGTGGTGGATGTGGGTGTCGTTGCCGTCTTCGGGCTTGATGCCGGCGATGGGCCACCCTTCGATGACGCAGTTGTCCACCTCGACGTCGTCGTGGTCGACCTGGAACCCGATGCCGAGGTGGTCCCAGATGTCGTCCGTCTCGAAGAACCCTTCCGGGTGCGGGCCGCGGACTCGGAGTCCGGTCACGCGCACGTCGTCACCGCCGGTGGTGAGAAAGCGCCCGACGTGGTCGTCGGAGTAGATCAGTCCACCACTCGCACCGTTCACGCGCCGGTCGGAGGCGAGCGTGACGCCGCCGGGAATCTCGACGTCTTCGCGCCCGCTCAGGTCGATCTCCGCGTCGCCCCGGACGAAGACGATCTCGCCGCTCGATGCGGTCCCGAGCGCGTCGAGCAGTTCGTCGCTGGTCCCGACCGTGTAGTCGGCGTCGGCGGCCGTCACGGTCGCCCCGTAGCCGGCACTGGCGGTCCGAACCGCTTCGACCTCGCTGATGAAGTCCGTCGAAATCTGCTGGGCCGTGACGGTCGTCGACCCGAGCAGCCCCACGGCCGCCGTCGCCCCGACCAGCTTCAGCATCGAACGCCGCCCGAGTAGTCCCCGCTTACTGTCCGAATCCACGTTAGATCGATCACGCTCTGGTTGCTGCCGTTTCACCATAGCGCGAGGAATAGATGCCTTAATTAATTCTCTTCTGTCAGAGTAGATTTATACAACTATCAGATACCAATACTCACACGCTATTTGGATAGGTCTACTTACCAGTCAGCTAAGTTTGGCAAATATTTGATTACGTTCTAGAGATGGAAACAACAAGATTGCTTTACACGTCTGTAGCTTTCACCAGTTCTACGTGTGGACTACGTCCGGTCACGGGCAAAACGGCAACTCTTGCGGACAGCTAGTCGTCAGACGGGAGCCGCGTTGTCTCCAGGTGGGCGGTCTCGACCGGCGAGTTCCGCGTGACGAGCGGTTGGCCGGTGACGGCGATCGTCGTCTCCGAGAGGACGCTGCGGCCGGAATCGACCAGGAGAACGCCGTTCCGGTGACGACCGGTCTGCTGGACCGAACAGCGGTGGAGGACCGTCTCGGGGCGCTCGTCGATGCGGATCGCGCTCTTGCCGCCGGCCGACCCGGTGATGTCGACGTTCTCGAGCACGACGCCGACCGGGCCGTCGACGTCGGGGGCCTTCGCCCGGATCGCGTCCATCTCGTTCCGGTCCATCAGAATCTGCGTGTTCCGGACGGTCGCACGCCCGTTGTCGCCGTGAATCGCGATCGCCCCAGTGCCGATGCCCGCGTTCGGGCCGTACTTGATCGTGCAGTTGTCGACGACCTGCTCTCGCATGCCCCGGAGTCTGATGCCTCGGACGTCGAGCCCGTTCGGGTGGGGCGGCGTCTCGTCGACGACGATGGTCGCGTTCCGCGCGGTCGCCCCCGTCGACCCAAGGCGGATGCTGGCGATGTTGTTGTTTCTGAACAGGCCCCCGTCGACGACGACCAGCCCGTCCTCGGCGTCGAACTCGCCGTTCTGTCCGCCCGGGGGCGACGCGTAGATCGCGTTGTCGGAGAACTGCGACAGGCGGCAGTCGCTGAAAAACACCGTGCCAGCGTGGTGGCGCCCGACGTAGGGACCGGTCGTGTTCACGCCGGGTTGGCGAGTGCCGCTGGCGACGAGTCGCTCGACGAGCGCCACGCCGTCGTCGTCGGTCACGTCGATCCGGAGCAACTGCTGATCGTGGCGATCGAACTCACCGCGCACGGTCAGGTCGCGGACGAGCACGTCGCCCGGCCCGCTGATGACCGTCCCGCCACTGGTTCCGGGCCGACGGAAGTCGTAGGTGAGCCCGTCGAGTACCAGGTTCTCCGCGTCACTGAACGAGAGCCACTCGGACCCACCGGCCGGCGTCGACTCGGCAGGGACCAGCGTCGGCGTGGCGCCGTCGGCCGCCCGCCAGCCGAGGTTCCTCGGACGCTCGATCGTCACGTTCTCGACCGCGTACTGGCCGTCGGGAAACACGAGCAGCGTCTCCTCGGTGTGGTCGGTGAGCAGGTGATCGATCGGCGTCTCGCCGGTCGGGTCGGCCCCCGCTTCGACGGCGTCGAGGCGCGTCTCGAACTCCGGGTCGACCGTCGGTTTCTCGCGCCGGGGGATCTGTTGTGGCGTCCACAGCGGGGACGACGGGTCCTGGTTCCGCGCTGGATCGAGGAGGGAACACCCTCCGACCACGCCGGTGCTCACAACACCGAGACTCGCCAGTACTCGGCGGCGACGGACGCGAGGTCCCCATCTCACGGCGGTGAAACGTCGCCGCGTCCCGTTGTTACCCGTCGCATACGCTCACGGGCCAGCACTAAGCATCTACTACCGATCTTCATGGGGCGGACCCAGATACCGATTCCGAGACGGGTGACTGGGGACTCGCCGGCCGGTCAGTCCAGGCGTGCCTCGATCTCGGCTTCGAGTTGCTGGACGTTCTCCTCGATGTCCTGGACCATCATGGTCTGCTCTTCGTTGGCCGCGGCGACGTCGTCGACGGCACCGGCGACGTTCTGGCTGTCGGCGACGACGTCGTCCACCATGCTGGCGATCTCTTCGGCGCTGGCGGCCTGTTCGTCGGTCGTGGTGGCGATCTCGCGGATGCCCTCGTCGGTGTCCTGGATCGCCTCGACGATCGCCTGCTGATTGTCCGCGAGTTCCCGGAGCTTGGTCACGGACTGGTGGATCTCGTCGTTCGTCGCGTCGACGTTCTCGACGGTCTCGATCGTCAGCTCCCGGATTTCGGTGACGATCTCGTCGATCTCGTCGGCCTGCTGTTTGGACTCCTCGGCGAGGGTTTTGACTTCGTCGGCGACGACGGCGAACCCGTCACCGCTCTGATCGGCGCGGGCGGCCTCGATGGAGGCGTTGAGCGCGAGAATGTTCGTCTGGTCGGCGATGTCGTTGATGACGTGGACGAGTTCGTCGATGTCCTCGATCCGCTCGCGCAGGTGCTGGGCGTCGTCGGCGACGTCGTCGGCCGACGCGGTCACCTCGCTCATGGTGTCGATGGTCTCGGTCGCCGTCTCCGCCGAGTCCTCGGCCAGTTCGCGCGCCTCGTTGCTCTGGCTGCTCACTTCTTCGGCGCTGGAGGCGATCTCCTCGACGGTCGCGCTGAACGTCGAGACTTCCGACTGTACCTCGGTGAGGTTGTCCGTCTGGCTCTGGGCGAGGTCGCTGATCTCCTGTGAGTTCTCCGCGACGTCGGTCGCCGAGTCGCGGAGTTCCTCGACCGCGCTCTCGACGTCGGTCGACATCTGCGACTGGAGTTCCCGGATCGCCTCCCGCTGTTCGATGAGTTCGGTGACGCGGGTCATGATCTCGACGGCGCCGACGATCTCGCCCGACGGCGCGGTGATCGGAACGCCGAGCACGCGCGCGTGGAACGTCTCGCCCGATGCGGTTTCCGCCGACCGGATGTCGTCTTCCCGAACGACCTCGCCCGTGCGTGCGACCGTCTCGGCGAGCGTCTCGCTCTGCCCCTTCGTGTTGAACACGTCGTAGGCCGGCCTGCCGAGCACCTCGGACTCGTCGTATCCGGTGAACGCTTCCGCCCCGTCGTTCCAGTGCGTGATGGTGCCGTCGTCGTCGACGACGAACGCGGGTTCGGGAAGCTGTTCGATGAGCGTCTCGAATGTGTGCCGCCAGAACGCGCCTGCGTCAGTTTCCCCGTCCGGTGCGAGCGTGCCTGCTCCCGACTGAGCTGCCATCACTAGTGTCGACACAAAAACACCTGTTATCTGTGGTGCTGTAATTGGACACGCTTTATATAACCGTGCAGCGGCTGTGTTGCAAGATCGTTCGTTTCTCTCCGCTGGTTACACGGATTCCCCTCTCACGCGCCGACACTATCTCACAACGTTGTAGAATGAGGCCTCTTTCAGTAACTGTAACCGTTCACGCGCACCTGTCCGGCGTCACCGGGCCTGCTCTTCGACTTCCGCTCGGAGTGTCTCGATGTCCTCGGTCGTCGCCGTCTGTTCCTCGGTGGCGGCAGTTACTCGTCGTCGGCCTCGCGGGAGATCAGCCCCCAGTTCGAGACGACGAACGGGGTGAGGTAGTTGAGCGCGACTTTGCCCAGCAGCGCGGTCGAGACCTCGCCAGCCACGAGGAGGTGTCCCTGGTTGTACAGCGTGAGCCAGGTCCCGACGAGGGCCGTGATCGCGAGCGTTCGGACGAGATGCTGCGGGTGGAGACAGACGTCGACGTACTGCCGCACGGTCGCTGCCATTCGGTTCGTGGTTTTTTCTCGCGAGTAAATACGATTCGACTCGACGTTCCGGGCTACCCGTCCAGTCGCGTCAACTCGACGCAGCCGTCCGCGTTGGCCGTCACCCTGTAGCCACAGTAGCGAAAGGAGACGTCGCCGTCCATGCGGACCGAGTCCGGCGTCGGCTGAAACAGTGCGTCGAGCGCGTCCGGATCGACGACCGCGTGAAGCGGCGTCAGTTCCGTCGGCGAGACGCCTTCCCGCTTCGCGATGTCTGTAATTACTTTCTCAGAGAGCGTCGCATGTTCACACACGTTGGAGCCCCTCCCAACTTCCTCCATTGTATTGGAGAGCCAACAGCTAGCTGTTTAGCTGTTTTGGTATGTTCTGCAATTTTCCATTTTCATGGAAGATAATTCGAAAACCTCGACGGTGTACGTCGATGCACACACCTCTCCTTCACATCCCAACAATTGTCAATTGCGCATCCTGGGTGCGTGTTCTGCCCTCCCAGTTATGCTGAGTTGGCCATGCGGAGTCCAGTGTCGAGCGAACCGAGTGCGGGACGACCTCGTCTCTCGCGTCGGCGAGACGTAATATCTACGCGCTTCTCGGTCTCGTCGAGAAATCGGAGTGCGGGATGACATGAGCCCCGCAATCACGGGATACGGCGCAGTCGGGCTGAAGGAGCTGGATCCGTCCCGCGACGATGACGACTTCCAGGGGACGGAAAGAAAGCGCATCGAGCGTTCTCAATGTGTGAAAATATATACAGTACGTCGATCTCCACAGGTTCCGGATGGGACTATTTTTCACCTCACTATGAATGCAGCTCTGTCTGGAGCGGTGCACCGTGTGGGGTCGACACCCACCGACAACTGCCGGACTCGCTTCTCGTCGGCGCGGGAACTGACGTTCGCCACGAGTCGACTGTCTGGGCAGTGCGGCGAGCTCGTCCGGGGGGCCAGTCGGAAACCAGTGGAGTAATGTCAGCGATGTTGCTAATGCCACCTATGTTACGCGAGCTGATTACCCTCCTCAACGGTGGACAGCCACCGCGCCCTGATGAGATTCCCGACCTCTCCGGCAGAGCCCTGGCGGTCGCCGCCGTCCTCGGACTGGTCCTGTTGCTGGTCGGCGTCGTCCTCTTTCTCCCGGTCGTCCAGTCGCTCGGCTACCTGGCGGTCGTCGCGACGCCGTCGCTGGTGTGGTGGACCGGAATCGGGCTGCTCGTGCTGGTGGTCGGCGTCGCCGTCGGCGGGGCCAGAGCGACGACGGCGGGCGTCACGCTCGGCCTCGGGATCGTCGTCGTGATGGGACTGTTCGTCGGGCCAGTGGTCGGCGGCATCTACGCCCACGAGCACACGGCCGACGCGATGCAGGCGAACGTCCAGACGGTCGATACCCTCCCCAACAGCTCGAAAGCACACACGCGCGTGCTGCCGCGGCAAGTCGGTGACAAGTACGCCCAGTCGTCGATGCAGTTCCCGCAGTATCGGACGACCGAATCCGACATCACGTACACCAACGACACGTACACGTGGTCGTACGGACTGGCTCCCGACAATCCGATGGTCGCGTGGCTGGGGACCCAGCACGGGGCCGTCTACGTGGACATGGAACAGTCCGAAAAGCGCGTCAGCGTCCGCGAAACCGAGTTCACACACGGGGTCGGGCAGGTGTTCACCGACTCGTTCGGGTACCGCACCAACCTCGATCGGCTGGACGTGAACCACCAGCCCGACACCCGGTTCGTGTTCGAACAGGACGGCGAGGCCTACCTCGCCCAGTCGTACGTCACCCACGAGTGGCAGTTCAAGCTCTTCCCGCTCCCGCAGCTGTACGCCGTCCCGCACTTCGGCGGCGTGCAGGTCGTGGACCAGGACGGGTCTATCCGTGACATCCCCGCGAAGAAGGTGGCCAGCGTCGACCTACTGAACGGCCAGAGCGTCTACCCCTACAGCCTCGTTCGCTACAAGGTCAACTCGATGAAGTACAAGCAGGGGGCGCTGAACAAGTGGTTCTGGAAGGAAGGCGTCCTGGAGATGGCCGATCTGCCGGCTGACGGCAACGACTGGCCGGTCACCGTCCCGACCGAGTCCGACGACAGCCCGGAACTGACCCACTACGTCGCGACCGAGCCGACCGGCTCGGGCAGCGGCGTCTACGAAGTCTGGACGTTCGACGGCCAGACGGGCGCGGCGGCGATCAAACGCTACGACGACGCCCAGATCGGCCCGCAGAAGGCCACGAAGTTCATCCGCCAGCACAAGGACGTCGCGCGCCTGAACAACGTCGAGGCGGTCGAGCCGGTTCCGGTCGTCCGCGGTGACACGCTCTACTGGCAGGTGAAGGTCATCCCGGACAGCAGCAACGGGCTCACCTACACCGGCTTCGTGAACGCCAACAGCGGGAAGACGATCCTCGTCTCGAAGACGAACAAAGTGCGCGCGTTCGTCACCGGCAGCGACGTGAACATCACCGACCGGAACGAGACGGACAGCGGCGGCAGCGGCACCTCGGTGCGCCTCGTCGTGACCGACGGCGAGGGGACCGTCGTCCGCCGGTCGAACGTGACGGTGCCCGTCAACGGCTCGGTGAACATCAACGTCTCCAACAGCGGCGAGAAGACGGTCCGACCGAACGGCTGAGCGTCTGAGCCGCGGTCACTGCGGTGATTCCCGGATCGGCCGCCAGAGTCCAGTCCCGTCGGTCCGGGCGCGTCATTCTTCCCCGTGGCCGGCGAATGAGCGCGTATGCAACGGCGGACGAAAGCCGCGCTCGTCGGCGGCGGCGCACTGCTCGCCGGCTGGATCACCTGGGGACTCTACTCGACGCGCTCGGCCGAATCGGTCCCGTACGAGCGGCTGGAGACGCTGGACGGCGTCGAACTGCGGCGCTACCCGGAGACTGTCCTCGTCGAAACGACGGCGCCGGATCAGCGAACGGCGTTCCGACGGCTCTTCCGGTACATCTCGGGGGAAAACGCGGGGAGCGAGTCGATCGCGATGACCGCGCCGGTCGAAACCCAGGGTAGTGAGTCGATCGCGATGACGGGGCCCGTCCAGTCCGGAACGACTGGGAGCGAGGACGTGCAGATGGCGTTCTACCTGCCCGCGGCGTACAGCCCCGACACGGCGCCGGTACCGACAGATCAGACCGTGTCGCTGCGGACCGAGCCGGCGAAGACGATGGCGGTGACGCGGTTCTCCTGGTACGCCCCTGACTGGCGGGTCGAGCGGCAGGAGCGGGACCTGCTGTCGACGCTCGACGCCGCGGGGCTGGACCCCGTCGGCGAGCCCGTGCTGTTGCGGTACAACGACCCGTGGACGCCGCCGTTCATGCGGCGGAACGAAGTCGCAGTCGAGGTCGCTGGGTCTCCCTGATCGGCCGACGCGTCGCCCGGGATCGCTGCCCGAGCGCCCGCCGTGAACCCCCTCGTTTCGTGTCCAGCCAGGATCAGTGTAACCGTCGGAACACGCCCGAGCGGGCGTCTCAGTCCCCCTCGCCAGTCCGTTGTCGGTCGCTCTCTGGGACTCGTTCCGTGGGAAATCACCCCCTATAGACACAATAGATCGACGAACCGGACGGCGCGAGTCGAACGGCTGCTGCCCTCTCGACTCGCGACTCTAGTCCAGAGGTTTATGATTTCCCAGGCCCAAGTTCGCCCGAACGAACACATGCACACTGCCGCTCTCGGAGTCGCGGGCACGCCCCACTCGCAGCCGACGCGAGCGGCAGTCCGCCGGCGAACCGACGGAGACGGCCCGGGTGTGACGACCTCCACTCCACCAGTGCAGTAGCGACCACGAATCACATGTCCGACTCCTCATCGTCCCAGTCCGACGCTGAAAGCGAGACCACCGACGTGGCACGGTCAGAGACGGGTCGAAGCCACGACGGCCCAGACCAGTTGCGGTCGGACGTGCTGGGGTTCGTCGACTACGCGAAACGGGCGACGTACGACCCCGAGGACGGGCCGAACGGGAGCCTCGAAGCGGCCGGGTCGCGACCGGACGCGTTCGGGCGGTGGGTGTCGCGGGGCTGGATCACGGACGCCGGCGTGCTCGAACAGCAGGGCGTGTCGCTGCTCACGACCTGGCAGCGCTCTGATTCGGCGGCAGCGAAACTCGACGACCTCGGCCCCGCGCAGTTCATGCAGTGGGTCCAGCGCGACGGGGCGCTGTCGTCCATGGGCGAGACGACTGCCGACGATGAGTCGGCGACGACGGACGCCGCCGCTGGCACGTACAAGGGGCTGGCAATTCGCACGGACGTGCCCGACGCGTTGACCGTGCCGACCGGTCACGACACCTACTACGAGCGCCCGGTGCGTGCCGGCAAGACCGAACTCGACGTGATGGCACACGCCCTGAAACACGGCAACCACCTCGATCTCAAAGGCGAGACGGGCACCGGGAAGTCAGAGGCGATCCTCCACCTCGCCCAGCAGGTCAACGTCGGCGTCGAGCAGGTGAACTTCTCGGAGGAAGTCCGCATGTCGTATCTGCTGGGCCACTACGAGGTGTACAGCCACGACGGCGCGACCGAGATGCAGTGGGTCGACGGCGTCCTCACCAAGTGCATGCGCTACGGCGGCTGGTTCGTGGCCGACGAACACGACATGATCTCCGGCGACGTCTCCTCGCTGCTGCACTCGGCGACCGAGAAGGGCGAGGCCGTGGTCACGATCCCCGAGAAAGGCGAGACGATCACCGTCCACGACGACTTCCGGTTCATCGGGACGCGCAACGTGAACTACGCCGGCTCGAACCAGCTCAACAAGGCCTACGAGAGCCGCCTGCACAGCCTCAGATTCGAGTACCTCGACCAGCACCAGGAGGTCGAGATCGTCCTGGAGGAAGTCGACCTGTCGTCGACGCGGCGGGTCGACGTTCGGCAGGTCGTCGAGATCGGCCGCGAACTGCGCCAGGCCTATCTCGACGGTGCGCTCCCGAAGCCGATCACCCTCCGCTCGATGATTCGGGCCGCGGAGTTCCTCGAAGACGGCTTCATGCGGCCGAAAGAGGCCGCCAAAACGGCGTACGTCGACCGGTTCCCCGAACAGTCCGGCCACCGGAGCTCCGTCGAGAAGACGATCGAAACGTACGCCGGGTAGTCATGCGACTCCCGTTTCACTCTTCAGGCACTGACGCGGACGACGACGAGGCGGCGCCACCGGTCGACGACGCGCTCCGGCACGGCGATCGCCGCGAGGAGCACCTCGACAGGCTGGCGAAGATCAGCACCAGCACGGCGACGCAGGTCCGCCTCGGCGACCACGCTCGCAACAGCCGACTGCAGGACGGCCACCGCATCGACGTGCCTGCCGACCCGGTCGACCAGCGCGTCTCGGAGCTGCCGGCGCCGGTGTGGACTCTCGTCGAACAGGAGACGCTGACCTTCCACGGCATCGGCCACCTCCGCTGGAGCGATTTCGACGCCTACAGGCGACACAGTGAGCAGTGTCTCGCCGAGGCGCGATCGGCGTCGGATTCGAGCCCCGAGCTCGCGTCCCTGTTTCGCTTCCTGTTCAACGCGGGCGAGGACGCCTGTATCGACGCGTTTCTCGACCGCGAGTTCGACCTCCGGGACGAGCTGATCCTGAGTTACGAGAACCTGGTCGCCCCGCACCGGCAGCGGACCTGTCTCGGCGCGGTCGAGGCGATCGGTTTCGGCCTGCTGGACCACGGCTTCTACGACTCGGGGATCTGGCAATCGGTCGTCGACGGCGACGTCACGGTCGTCGCGTGGGAACCGGACGCCGACGCCGGACGGGTCTCGGCGTTCGTCGGAAGTCACGTGTTCTCCAGACGGGTCTCCGTCGACCAGTTCGACGACCGGATCGAGACCGTGATGACCGAGGCCGTGACTGAACCGGACGGCGCGGAGCGTGCCGCCCTGTTCTTCGAGTTCGCCCGGCACGTCCACGCGGACCTCCCCGACGTCGCGATCCCGGAAACCGGCATCAGGAGCGACTTTTCGGTCGGGATCGGCCAGCAGTCGACGCCCGCTGCTGCGGCCCGGTCGACGACGCAGTCGCCGGGTACTGACGAGCCCCAGGACGGTCGCGGGGAGCGTGCGCAGGCCGGTGGGTCCGACGCTGGCGACGGCGATCCGGACGCGACGGAGTTGCTGTCGGAATTGTGTGACGGGTCAGCCGACGACGACGCCACCGACGACAGCGACGACGCTACGCCCGACCACGACCCGGTCACCTTCGAGTCGTACACGGCGGTCGACACGGACGAGTACGAGGAAACCCTCGCGAACCACGAGCAGGCGAGTCGGGCCGCCCGGGATCGGTCCGGCGGCGACGCTGCCCCGGACGAGAAGCAGGTGACCCACTCGTTCACCGGCCTCGACGGCGGCATCACGATCCCGACCGACTGGTCGCGGACGGGGATCACGATCAACGAGATCAACGAATGCGAGCGGCAGGCGAAGACGATCGCCCGGATTCTCCGCGCCACGCTCCAGCAAGAGCGGACCAGCAGTCGCCGCTACGGGACCGAACGTGGTCGGCTCGAATCGTCACAGCTCCCCTACGCCGTCACTGGCCGGCGGAACGTTCGCTCGGAGATGCGCGACGGCGAGGACAACGAGTACTCGGTCCAGTTCGTCCTCGACAGGTCCGTCTCGATGCGCGGCGCTGCGATCAAACACGCCCAGCGGGCGGTGTACCAGTTGGGCCGCGGCCTCTACTCGGTCGGGGCCGACGTGTCAGTGCTCTCGGTGTACGAGAACGTCCCTCACCTCGAGGTGCCGTTTGGTGCTGATCCGGCGGACCACCGCAACCGCCTGTTTTCGGCGAAAACCCGAGGCGGGACGCCGCTCTCGCACAGTCTCGCCTTCGCGCGAGCGGAACTGCTGGACGGGTCGTTCGACAACCACCTGATCCTCGTCGTCACGGACGGTTATCCGGATCACGAAGCCGCGTATCGGCAGTACGTCTCCTCGCTGTCGGTCCCGGTGTACGGCGTGTACATCGACGAGTCCACGGACCGCCACGGCGACCACGACAGGTACTTCGACTCGGTCCGGTACGCGACGCCGGAGACCATCGACGACCGCTGCCGGGAACTGTGCTACGATTTCGTCACGCACGTCGGCTGACCAGATTCGAGACCCTCGGCGTCTCGTCCGTCCTCGACACGGGCGATGAGCGACGCCTGGCGTCTCACTCGCCGCGCGGCAACTCGACGACGAAAACTGCACCCTCCGGGTCGTCGTCGGACGAAGTTCGGTTGGCTGAGGGACTTTGTCCCTCTCTGTCACCGGTCTGCGGCCGGTTGCCTGCGGAGCGATGCTCTGCTCTGTCCGCCACCCAGATGTCGCCACCGTAACTCTCGATGAGCGTCCGGACGAGGTAGAGGCCCAGTCCCGTGCCACTGCTGTCGAGCCCTTTCTCGCCCTTCCCGAAGATCGCCTCTTTCTGCTCGTCGGGCACCCCAGGCCCGTTATCTGCGATCTCGACGGTGACCGTGTCAGCACCGACCGTCGCCGAGACGGTTACTTCGGGAATCTCCGCGTCGTTGTGCTGGATCGCGTTCTGGAGCAGATTCCGGAACACGGAGTCCAACATGTCGTTCGCCAGCACGGTGACGTCCGGGATGGCGCCATCGACGGACACGAGGGCGCTCGACTGCGCGGAGCGAACCTCGTCGAGTTCGCTGAGCAGCGTCTGTCTGAGACTGACCCGCTGTCGCGTGTGGTCGTCCCGGAGCATCACGTCTGCCATCTCACGGGCCGTCGTGGTCACCTCGATCGCGTTGCGCGTGCTTTCGAGCAGCGTCTCCACGTAGGCTCGCTCCTCGGCAGCCACGCGATCTTCCAGTAGCTCGGCGTACGTGAGCACGAGCTGCAGGTCGTTCCGGATGTCGTGACGGACTACCTGATTGAGCAGTTCCAGGTCGTCGCGCTGGGTTTCCAGCCGTTGCCGGTACTCGACCCGATCGGTGATGTCGACGTTACTCTCGACGATCTGTGCGACGTTGCCGTCGTCGTCGAAAATCGGGGAGGCGTGGACCTCGTAGATGCGCTCGGTCCCGTCCGCATCGTAGTGAGTGTGTTCGACGGCCACTGACTCGCCCGTTCGCTGGACTTCCGAGAGCGGGCACGCCAGGGTCTCCTCGCTTCCCTCGTCACAGGGCTCGTCTCGCTGGTGTGTCACCTCGTAGCAGGTGTCCCCCGCTTGCACCTTCGCGAGCGTGTTCGCGTGTTCGACCGCGTAGTCTTCGACGTCCAGCGCGTAGACGGGAAAGGGAATGCTCTCGAAGATCGCATCGCGGTACTCAGCCATCTCTCGCTGCTCCCGTTCGCGCGCTTTGCGCTCGCTACTGTCGCGAACGGTCGCGACAGCGAACTCGCCATCGGGACCGATCGAGAGGTGCACTTCGACGGGGTAGACCTCGCCTGCCTTCGTCTCGTTTCGCCACTCGAACTTCACTGCTCCTTCTCGCTGTGCCTGGGCCAGTAACTCCTGAGCGGCCTCGTGTTCGTAGCCAGGTGCCTCGACGCTCACCAGATCGACGGTCGCTCCGAGCAGTTCCTCGCGGTCATAGCCGGACAGGTCACAGAAACGGCCGTTGACGTCGCGTATCTCCCCGGTCTCTGCGTCGTGGACCACGACGCCATCGGCGACGTTCTCCAACAGATCTCGAGCGTCGAGGGGCGGCATTCTCGAACTCGATATCTTACAGACGACGGATAAAGCCACTGCAATGACACAGACCGTGTCCGATTCCACTCCCTGTCTCGCTACTCGGATGACGGTGGCGGTGGCAGTGTTATCACAGTCAATACTACGTGTTTCCGTCCGTGACTGTCTGTATGTCTAACTGGAAGCGCACGTCGGTTGGATCTCTGTGTCCGAGAACCATAGAACTACACACATGTATTTTAAACTGATGGAAAGTTCGATTATGGCAGCGATACCAACAGATTATTCGTCTCGATTTGCTTACGTTCTGTCTCGACCGACGAATGCTCGAACCGTTAAGCGTCACACTGGCTGTTTCGATCTGTCTGCGGCTGTGTGGCGTGGCTTTCTCTCTCTATCTCCTCTATCGCGTCCGTGACTTCCGCTTCGGGTTTTTGACGCTGCTGCTTTCGCTCATGGCGACTCGGCAGTTGCTCACGCTGTTCGATCTCGTGCCGCGGTTCGCTGAACTCCCGGGGCTCGTCGTGAGCGTCCTGGGGGTCGTGGTCGTCTACTACCTCTTGCAGTACACCCGTCGCGAGGCAGCGATCAAGGACAGGCTCAGGGAGGCGAACCGGGAACTCCGACGGAACCAGACGTACCTCGAAGCGACCGTGGCGGCGTCCCCGGACGATCTGGTGGTCTTCGACGCCGACGGCCGCTGTCGAGACGTGTTCGCGAGTGGCCCGTCCGAGATGTCTGCGGACCTCGCGGGGGAGCGTGTCGCGGACGTGCGCCCCGACGTGGTGGCTGACGCGATCCGCGACGCGATCGAGACGACGGTCGAGACGGGTGCCACCGAACGGATCGAGTACGCACTGCACGACGGCGACGAACCCCGCTGGTACGAGGGGCGGACCGCCCGCATCAGAACGGTCGGAGCCGACGACCGCGTCCTGTTTATCAGGCGCGACGTGACCGATCGGCGAGAGCGCGAACAGACGCTCAGACGGTTCCGGCAGGCCGTCGAAGCCGCCGGCGCGGCCATCTACATCACCGACCGCGACGAGGAGATCCAGTACGTCAACCCCGCCTTCGAGGAGATCACCGGCTACGCGGAAGCCGAGGCGCTCGGCGAGACGCCGCGGATACTCTCCTCGGGCGAACACGACGCGTCGTACTACGAGGACCTGTGGGCGACGATTCTCGACGGAGAGACCTGGCGGGAAGAGATCGTCAACGAGCGCAAATCCGGCGAGCGGTACTACGCCAATCAGACGATCACGCCGATCGTCGACGCGGACGGCAGCATCGACGAGTTCGTCGCCATCCAGATCGACACCACGGAGCGCAAAAACCGGGAACGTCACCTGCTGGTCCTGGACCGCGTGCTCCGTCACAACCTCCGCAACGACATGAACGTCATTCTGGGCCACGTGGAACAGATCGAAGCGGCGGCCGACACCGACGCCGCAGCCGACGCGTCCGTCGTCCGCGAGACGGTCCGGTCGCTTCTCTCGAAAGCGGACACGGAACGGAAGATCGTCCGCCTCATCGCGGAGAACCAACGCCCGCGGGCGATGGACGTGACGACGGTCCTCGAAGACCAGGTCGCAGCCGCTCGACAGACCTGGCCAGCGGCGACGATCGACGTCGAGGCACCTGCGGAGGCGACGGCCGTCGCCATCGACGAACTCGACGAGGCGATCGCGGAACTGCTCCAGAACGCGATCGAACACTGTGACCGTGCCCCCGTCGTGACGGTCTCCGTCTCTGTCGCGTCCGACTCGGTCACGGTTCGCATCGCGGACAACGGCCCCGGCATTCCCGAGCAGGAACGGCAGATTCTCTCCGGACAGGGCGACATCGATTCGCTGTATCACGGCTCGGGGATCGGTCTCTGGTTCGTCTACTGGGTCGTCCAGCTCTCGAACGGCCGACTCAGCTTCGAGGCCAACGATCCACGCGGGAGCGTCGTCGTGCTCGAGTTCCCTGCAGACAGCGATCGGCGCCGAGACGGTTGACGCTGGTCGCGGAACCGCTGTTCTCCCTCTCTTAACCAACGCCACGCCTGGTCGTTTCACCGTTGGTTAAAAACGTTCCGAGCTGGTGCGTCCTTCGAGGGAATTTAGATGCTACGGCTCTCGTACTGTTGCTTTCCCAGGAATCTCTGCTCAGTCCTCGAACTCCCGGAGCAACTGCTCGGCCGACGCCGTGGTGACATAATAGGTGTGTTTGCGATGGGTCTCGTCTTTGGGTTTGAGCTTTCGCTCGCTCCCCTTGATCGTACTGCCCTCGTAGACGGTGACGAGACCGACGCGCCGGAGCGCCCGGTACAGGTGGCGGACGTACTCGAACTCCATGTCGAGTTCCTCGGCGGTCATCCGCGGGTAGTCGGGGCCGCCGCGTGCCAGTCGCTGTGCGAGCGTCCGGCCGTCCGGCAGATGTCGGAGCACGTTCAGTTGCCCTTCATCGTCGTCCAGGAACCGGAGCAGGTGATCGCCCTCGCGGGACAGCCGGTAATAGGTGTGGTGCTGGCGGACTTCGTCAGCCTTCTTGGCTTTCACGCGGCGCTGCTTGACGGTCCCCGACTCGACCCGTTCGAGCAGCCCCGACTGCACCATCTCCTCGCAGAGGGATTCGACGTGTTTCCGCTCGGCGTCGAGGTGGCCGGCCATCGACCGCGGGTAGTTGCCTTCGACGGTATCGAGGTGATAGAGGAGCAGGTACGCCACTGGGTCGGCGGGCAGCGGTGCGAGTTGGCCGACCACAGCCTGTTTCTGTTCGAGTGCTGCTTCGAGTTCCTTGGCGCGTTCGTAGCGGGACTGGGCGTTGGTCGCCGCGTCCGCGTCGAGATCGAGCTGGACGTCGAGCGAGTCGCCCTGGGGCGTCTCCAGCGTGAGTTCGAGTTCGCCGTCGTCCCAGTGGTCGCCGGCTTCGTGCCGGGCCCGTTCGAGGGCCTCGTCGACCGCCTGGATCCGAGTCATGATGGTATCGGCCTCCCGGCGCAAGCGTTCGATTTCGGCCTCGGACACCATCCTGCGTCGGGCTAGCGGCGGTGGCCGTTTGAACCCATCGCGTCCGCTACCCTCACCCTCTCGCAACGGAGTAGGACGGGCGAGTCGACCCGCTCGCCGCAGTGTTCACGCCGTTTTTGCCTCTGGCACCGCGTCGACGTACTGCCGTTCCCACTCGGCGCGGGCCGTGAGTTCACGCTTCCCCCGCCTGGTCAGGCGATACCAGTTCGTCCGCCGGTCGTGTTCCCCTTTCTCGACGAGTCCCTTCTCGACGAGCGTATCCAGATTCGGATACAGCCGCCCGTGGTGGATCTCCGTCTCGTAGTACTCTTCGAGTTCGTCCTTGATCTCCAGGCCGTGTGGCTCGTCCGTTCCGGCGATGACGTACAGCAGGTCTCGTTGGAATCCTGTCAAGTCGTGCATACTCGTTTTAATGAGTATTCGCTATAATATATCTTCTGTTGTGACAGAATTATAACTACTGCCGGGGTGGGTGCCTGGTAGTCGGGTCACACGGACTGCACGGGGTAGTCAGTCGACTGTTCGGCAGCGCGGCGGTCAGTCAGCCTCCGAGTACACGCGACGCCGAGAACCACTGATGGCGGAGTCGTCTCGTCTTCGTCGGCTGCAGGTCTCCGTCGTGCAGTTCCTGGGACACATCTGTGCAGTTGTCATCCCTCCGATGCAATTATCAGCCGTGGCTGGGGACGATGCCGTATGGTCCCCCTCCCCGTCGGTACTCGCTACAGTCTCTGGTATCGTCCTCTCCGGCCCACCTACGGGCACTGTCCCGCGCCGTCGTCGTCCACGCCGACGCACTCGGTCCGGGGGTGGTCGTGATGTCGGCATTCACGGAGCGGCTCGTCGCTGGCTGGGAGCGTGCGTCGCGTCACCTCGCGTTGGCGCTCGTGCCCTTCGTGACGGCGCTGCTGAACACCCGGAAGATCGAGCAGGTCCTCCAGTTCGACGGCCAGCACGTCGGCTTCAAACTCGGGTTGCCGGTGGGGGTCGTCGACGTCTGGCAGTTCACCAGCGTCCCGAACACCGGCGTCACGGTGTCGACCGGCCTCCCGGTCTCGACGCCTGCGGCCCTGCTCTTCGTCCCGCTGGGGATCGCGGTGAAGGCCGGACTGCTGGCGGGCTACTTCGGCAGTCTCCGAGACGTGCTCGCGACAGACGCGTTCGACTTCGCCGCGAACGCGCGCACGTACTTCTGGGAGTTTCTCCTCTACGAACTCGTCCCACTCGTCCTCGTCGGGCCCCTCGTTTTGCTCGCAATGCAGGGCGGGCTGCGTGCTGCCGGGCCGCTGTTCGTCGTCCTCTTCCCCGCGATCATCGTCGGCTCGTACCTCTTCTTCGCGACGCCGTATCTGCTGGTCCTCCACGAAACCGGGCTCGTGCCAGCGGCGAAGCGATCGTACGCGCTCGCGACGGCGGGCGGGCCGTATCTCGGGTTCGCACTGCGGTTCGCTGCCCTCGTTTTGGCCGTGTCGGCGGTCGTGACGGTCGTGGTGGTGAACCTTGGACCACTTGGAATCGTGCTCGGCACGATCGGCGTCGCCCCGGTGGGTGTGGCGCTCAACCTGGCGACGATGGAGTTCGTGGCCGACCTCGAAGAGCGTCTCTCGGCGCGTGAGCAGGAAGGGGGCTCGGGAGCGAGCCCGGTCCGGTGAGTGCTCCCTCAGTACTGGTTCGTCTTCCTTCCCGGCGACACGATGCTGTCGGGACTGACTCGTGACACAGCCGGCGATGGGTTCAGTGGAGACGGTCGAGCGAGGGGCGATGTCAGTGACTGCGAAGGCCCTCGCGACTCCGGTCCTGCGGCCCGTTTCACCCTCGCTCTGGGATTTGACCGGTCGGCTTCGTGGTGTAGTTCACGAGCGTCGGTGTTTTGCTCCTTTGACGGTGACCGCGCTCGTGCGCTGGCTGGCCGAGACCCTCGCCACGAACCCCCTCGTTCCCCCTCCAACTACAACCAGTACCCCTCCTCAGCGCGTTCGAGCGGGTGTCTGGGCGGTGTTCACGCGGTGGGGGATGCTCATACGTGCCGATTTCTTCCGTGGGAAACCACCCTCAATAGACGGATAGAGCACTATTGGCGTGTCATACTGGTCGTGCGAGCACAAGCACTATCGGCGCGCCGAGCCTACACTCGCTGATACACGATGGCACGGATATTCAAATCGCCGGCGTCGTACGTCCAGGGACGTGGCGTCGCCGACGAGATCGGTACGCACGCGCAGTCACTCGGCGACGAGGCGCTGTTGCTCGCCGACGACGTCGTCCTCGGCATCCTCGAGGACGGCGTCCTGGCGAGTCTGGAGGCTGCGGGCCTCACTGCGACCGCAGTCGAATTCAACGGTGAGGCCTCGGAAGCCGAGGTCGACCGCATCACCGAGCTCGCCGAGGAGCGAGGGGCAGACATACTCATCGGAGCGGGCGGCGGGAAGGCGCTCGACACCGCGAAAGCCGTTCGGCAGCACCTCGGGTGTGCGATGGTGTCGATGCCGACGGTCGCTTCGACCGACGCGCCGACGAGCGCGCTCTCGGTCATCTACAGCGAGGCCGGCGAGTTCCAGGAGTACTGGTTCTACGACGATCACCCGGATCTCGTGCTGGTGGACACCGACGTCGTTGCGGACGCGCCCACCCGCTTTTTCCGGTCGGGGACCGCCGACGGCCTCGCGACGTGGTTCGAGGCCGACGCGACCGCGCGCTCGGACGGGGAGAACGTCGTCGGCGGGACGCCCACCAGAGCCGGCCACGAACTAGCGCACCTCTGTTACGAGACGCTGCGCGACCACGGCGTCGCCGCCGTCGACGCGGTCGAGCGCGACGCCGTCACCGAGAGCGTCGAGGCCGTGACGGAGGCGAACACGCTCCTCAGCGGTCTCGGCTTCGAGAGCGGCGGCCTGGCGGCAGCCCACTCGATCCACAACGGGCTCACCCAACTGGAGGCGACCCACGACGCGACCCACGGCGAGAAGGTCAACATCGGGACGATCACACAGCTCGTCCTCGAAGGCCGCGACGACGCCTTCATCGAGGACTACGTCGATTTCTCGCTGGAGATCGGGCTCCCGGTCACGCTCTCGGACATCGGGCTCGACGCCCCAGCCGACGAGGACCTCGACGTCGTCGCCGAGGCGGCCTGTGCCGACGACGAGACGATCCACAACCAGCCGTTCGCAGTCACCCCGCCGATGGTCCGTGATGCGCTCGAGACCGCCGACGAACTCTCCCAGCGCGTTCGCGAGAGCCGCTGAGCGCACCCCCTCACGCGGTCGCGCGATTCACCGTGGTTCTCACTGCGGTTGCAACCCAACCTTTCCAGTCTCCAAGTAAGCGAGCGATATCTATTCGGTATGGGGTTCGAGAAATTAACAAAGTGCCACGAGGCCGAAGACGGGAGTCATGAGCACAGACGACGGGCCGACCCCGGTTACGTGGGAGACCTTCCCGCGCGCACAGTTGCACGCCGAGATGGAGCGCTTCGCTGACTGGGGCGGGTTCGGCGAGTTCTATCACTACCGAACGCTCACTCCCCTCGACAAGCAGGTCGAAGCCATGATGAACCGTGACACGCTCTACTCGCTCGCCGTCTTCGACCTGACCGACCCGGTCACTATCACCATGCCGGACTCCGGTGACCGCTACCAGTCGATGATCGTCCTCAACGAGGATC
Source organism: Halorientalis brevis (assembly GCF_042678165.1). Classification (GTDB taxonomy): domain Archaea; phylum Halobacteriota; class Halobacteria; order Halobacteriales; family Haloarculaceae; genus Halorientalis; species Halorientalis brevis. Next base: position 390,108 of record NZ_JBHUDJ010000002.1, read on the forward strand.
AGTACGTCAAGCTCTTCGAATATGGTCCCGGCGAGTACACGTTGACACAGGACGACATCGGGACCCGGTACGTCTGTGTCGCAGTCCGCACGTTCGTCGACCCCGACGATCCGGACGACGTAGCGACCGCCCAGCGATTACAGGACGACCTCACAGTGAGCCAGGACTCGGCTGGTACGTTGGCGCTTCCCGACTGGGACACCCACTCCCGCGACGACCTCCACGACGCGATCGTCACGATCAGCAAAACGATGGACGACTTTCGGGGCGCCTGTGGGGACGTCGACGAGGTTCACCCCGTGAAGTTCTTGCTCCAGAGCGTGACGACGTTCGGGTTTCCGGAATCCGAAGCGCTCTACCTCTCGCGGGTTCCCGACCAGAACGACGGCGAGACGCCACATACCCTCACCGTCGACGAGGTCCCCGTCGACGGGTTCTGGTCGGTCACCGTCTACGACAGCGACTGGTATCTCGCGGCGAACGAGTACGACGCGTACTCGGTGAACAACGTGACCGCGGCGCGCAACGACGACGGCGGTGTCACGATCCACTTCGGCGGTGACCCCGATCAACCGAACTTCCTCTACACGCCCCCGGAGTGGACCTATCTGGTCCGACTCTACCAGCCGCACGAGGAGATCCTCGACGGGGGCTACCAGTTCCCTGAATCTCGTCCGGTCGAGTGACGCGAGCACGCGGCTGACCAGTTCGTGGTCGCTGGCGGCCGATTCCTGCTCGTTCGTCGTGGGTGGCGTGACCCGTCTCATCGGGAGTTTGGATGACCATATTTCAGTGGATTGGGGTCTGCCAGGAGAAGATGAATCAGCCGCTCACCCTCCGTGCATCCGACCTATCGGGACTCCGGTGTGCCACAGGGAGTCTCCATGTACGTGGGACTGATCCCGATTGCGGGGTTCGCACTCTCGTTGAGACTGCCGACCGTGACGACGGCTCCGAGACAGCCCGGATCCTCGTGACTGTCCCCGTAGTACCTGTCGTAGTCGTCCTGTGTGAACGTGTACTCCCAGGAGGTGGACTCTCGCTCGCCGGACTCCTCGATGTGATGGGCGTGAATGGTATACTCTCCCTGCGTCTCGGGCCACGACGGCGCAATAACCGTCCCAGGCGTGCCGTTTGCAGCGTCGATCGCGGGTAGCGAGAGCGTCCGATCGAGCAGGTCGGTCTCATCACGGACCACCAGGAGGCGAATCCGGTTCGGGACGAGAGACGAATTGACGACTGTAATCTTGCCGAGGACTGTTCCCGACTGACCGGCCCCACGGATGGCTGCACACCCCGCGAGCGGAACACTCCCAACTGCTGCCAGGCTTTTGAGTGCGGTGCGTCGGTTCATTGGTGACCTCGATCAGGAACTGCAGACACTGCGTGCGTGGAGGGCATCGTCCGTCTACGCAGGGTGTGATACGCCTTCGATAAGTATCTTCGCTGTCTCGACCCCCCGGGCGTCGAGGAGTACGAAGTTCGTTGTCTGGCCCTGCTACCGAGCGCTAGGAGCCGACTTCGAGCGCCATAGCCGGTGGTTTCCACTCGTCGCCGGTGAGGTTTCTGTCGCCAAAATGGGTGATGGCGAGCAAACACCTATCAGTGAAGACCGGCCCAGCCGGTCTCGTGGAGGGTTGAACAGATGACACAGCAACGCTACAGTGGCCAGACCCCCGATGCGGCGCTCGAGGCGTTCATCAACGGCTTCTGTCGCGCTAACGAACTGGACGCGAAATCGTATTCGTATCAGGACCGGTCGATCGAGTCCGATCCCGCCGATCACAGCGCGGACTACAAATTCTCGTTCTCCAGAATAGAGGAGTCTGGTCGTGTGGTGTATCGTGACTACGAGGGTTCCATCTCCGAGACGCAGGCCGGATACGAAGTGCGTCACTGGGAGTCGAGCGTTCGGGATACTGGGCGGGCACCGAAGCCGCCCGGGGAGACGCCAGGCCGGTTACGTGGGCGGCGGCCGCGGGATCGACGTTACTGATCCTGTGTTGTCTCCCGATGGGTAATCGACTTATCAGGTCACCGCGATAGTAGGTAGTATGCAACGTGCGGTCGCTCAGGACCAGGTGCTCGACCGGGCGTACTCACTGTCCCCCACGGAGTTCGAGGTCCTCTGTAAGGTCGTCCTCGGTGAGTCACTGTCCTTTGCCTCGCTGTCGGTAACGCCCCAGTCACACGACGGCGGCATCGATATCGAGGGACGGCTCGATCACGACTGGGTGGCGGCCGACTTCGGCGTGCAGGCCAAACGGAACGCGACCGACAACACGGTCGGCAGTGATCGCGTCCACCGCTTCGCCGGAGCCCTGCTCGACAGCGACTATCAGATCGGGACGTTCATCACCACGAGTTCGTTCACCGGCCCCGCGGTGGAGACGGCCGAGCGGCTCCCTGTGAAGCTGGTGTCGGGTCGCGACCTCTCGGCGGCCATGGTTGATCGCGAGTTGGGTGTCGTGTCGACTGATCACGGGGACGAGTTCGAGCTCCACGACGGCTTCTGGCAGACGCTCGAACGGAGTGACGAGGCCATCCCGGCGAGTGAGGTTCCATTGTCGCCGAACTTCGAGCGGATGCGTGCCGTGCTGGCGGCGATGCGTGAAACCGATGGGACGGCGGCCAGTCTCCGCTCCTGGGTCAATCAGGGCACGCTTTACGCGGGAGAGTTGAGTGACCGCCACACCTACATCAACGCCAATTCGGCGACGGCGCTGGGCTGGGCGCGGAAAGAGCCTCCCGTCGGCTCGCGGGACGTCCAGCGCTGGGGGGTGACGGCTGCCGGCGCCGAGTATCTCGACGCCGAACTGGGTTCGCCGCGGGAGCGTGAGCTTCGGTGTGCGGCGATCCGTTCCGTCGAGGTCGTCGAACTGGTCTACGAACAGCTTCGGGCCGAAGGTAAACTCTCGATGGATGCGATCGATTCGTTCCTACGCGAGGAGACGACGCTTTCGGGTGCGAGTGTTGATCGGCGTGGGAGTACGGTTCGGTCGTGGCTGACCGAGTTACCGGACGTTTCGATGGAACGATCCGGTCACGAGAAGTACTACGTGTATTCGCCGGCGTAGACCGCTGTTGTCCGCCATTCGCCGCTGGTGATCTTTCTGTCGCCAGGAATGGGCGGTGGCGACCGAACAAGACTGCATCGAAGCACTGCAGGATACTGATCGGACAGACGTAGATAACGTAAATTATCACGATAGCAGGGTGAATCTCATACTCTCTTATGTGAATTTTATGTGCCCCTGAGGGGTGCGGGCGCGACTTCAAATCCGAAGACGCGTCCAACACTGATTGCTATGATTACGGAAGAAGATTGTATTGAGGCACTTCGAGAAGCTGCACAGATCCTCGGCGAGTCCCCGACCAAAGCCGAATACGAAAATCTCGATATCACGCCGTCAGCATCGACGATCCTCAGGCATTGTGATGGGTGGAACGACGCGAAAGAGCAGGCCGGACTGGAAACGAACTTTTCCAGAGGGAAACGTGTCCAGGACAAGCCCGACGACGTCGAGTTACCCGATGGGATGGAGTGGGCCGAACTCTCCCAGGATCAACGCTGGCACTACAGACACAAAGACGAGAACGCGGAGCGGACGCTCCAGCGGCGAACAGAGCTCCGACAGTGGCTTCACACGCTCAAGAGTTCGAGTGATGGGTGTTCCGAATGCAACGAGTCGGATCCAGCTTGCCTCGATTTTCATCACCTCGACGGCGAAGACAAGGAGGCGGACGTCAACAAGATGGTTCCGCGTGGCTACTCGAAGGCGGATATTCGAGCTGAGGTGGAGAAATGCGAGCTGATCTGTGCGAACTGCCACTGGAAATCACACCATACTGCGTCCGACTACATGGACAGTATCGAACACGTCGCAGATCCCCGTGCGTCACTGGAAACCAGAGCCACCGAGGAGGTCGCAACCCAGCTCGCAACTGCTGAAATCCCTTTGACCAAAGAGGAACGAATCCGGGCGTGGACGCACGCTTACAAGCGAGCGCGTGGCTGTCACTGCTGTAACGAGGATGCGGCGATCTGCCTCCAGTTCCATCACAATGGTGAGAAACGGCTAGGCGTTGGGCAGATGATTTCGGACAGCTATCCGATCGCAGAGGTTCTGGCAGAGGTTGAAAAGTGTGTTGTGCTCTGTGCGAACTGCCACCGAAAGGAACACTACGAGGTCGTACCGGGCGAGAGCCCGTCTGAGGAGTAGATTCGTGATAAGGGCCGTATTCCGATCTGAGAAATCTCTGTAACCCTGTCCCAGTGCGAGGCCCACTTCTCTTCAGGTAGCAATCGTTGTGCCATTCTCGGACTATGGGGCTCGGTAACAGTGCTGTTAGCCCGCGGACTCCGCAATACATATTAACCACTGCGGCTAACCATTGACTGTCTCGTTGGGAACCGGATGACGGTGACCGGCGAAACATGTCAAAGTCTCGTGGGGTAGCGGCCAATCCTGTTGCCTTCTGGGGGCAACGACGGAGGTTCGAATCCTCCCGAGACTACTTTACTACCGAAATTACGCTCCTTAGAGCTTTGTATGCCGGTTTAATTCTTATCCGAAGGCACACATTTCAATGATGGAAAACTGGGAGTTATGTCCGAAAATCACGCTGTCATTTCTGTACTGATCGACTACTCAGCGGGTCGTCTTGCAGAACCTGGGAGATTCTCTCAACGTTGCCAGTCTCTCAAGGCGAAATCCCTCTCTCCCAAGTATGCGAACCAGCCAGCCCACGACCCACCACCCCACCCTCCGCTCCCGGCCTTCGGCCGGCAGCCACGACCGTTTCCACTCGAACCACTCCGGAACTGGCAGAACTGAGAAACGGTCTCGTAGCCCCGACCGGATCAGACGGCGTCACGGTGGCACAGAAGAGAAGTCCAAAAGCGTCAGTCCAGTTCGAGCAAGTAGTGACTGTCTGCAACCACCTCCATTGCACTGAGACAGGGCTGTTCCTCGCCCTCCCCTGGGCCAGTACATTCGTAGATGTCGTACAGCAACCCGCGGTCCGTCGCTTGCGCGCGGAGATACACGGGAATGATTTCGGCAACTGTCGGTGACAGCTCCTGTTCGACCGCCAGATACGGATAACAGAGCTTGTGCTTGGCGAGCGCTCGCTCTCGCCCGGTCTTGGCTTCCAGCACGACTAGGACACGCTCCCCGTCCTGGCGCGTCATCACGATGGCGTCGATCTCCACCTGGCCGCCGTTGTGGTGGAGGACTGTCGGGAGCGCACGATGCGGCTCGAATTCGAAGTCGAAGGTGGAGGCGATCGTCGTGGGGGCGGCCCCGATCTGCTCGACGTCGAGATCGAGCGCCCGACTGAGCAGCCCTGTCGACAGGGCGAAATTGACGAGCGAGGACTCGGAGAACTTTGGGAGCATTCGATACACCTCGAGCATGTCTCGAGCCTGTTGACTGATCGCGTCGGCGTCAGCCCCACCGGGCGAAAAGTCGAGGTGCGTACGCTGGTCGGTGTCGAACCCGGCTTCGTCGATGAAGAAGTCGTCCAGTTGGCCCGGAACCCTGACCAGGGCGAACTGCGTGCCCCGGCCTTCCGATGCACGCCCCAAGCGAAGGATCATGGTATCGTGCTCGGCGAGGGCGGTCGCCAGGTCGCGCCGGGTATCGATCGAAATCTCCGCGGCAGTACGATAGTCGCCCGGGTCTTCACCACTGTCCCGCAGGTAGTCCAGAAACGACTCCGGCCCATACAACCCAGCAGACTCACCGTCAAGCTGCTGGAGGGCAGCCGTCCAGTGACTGTCACCCATTCCGTGACATCACATACGAACAACAGATAAAATTTCCAGTATAATTTCAGTGGGACAGAGAAGCAATCTCTCGTATGGATCGACAGTCGGAATGGGACGTCACCGACCATATGATCGGCCAGACCAGGTAACTCCCAGCCCTCGACCGGAGGTATCGATGTGGCCTGTATCTTCAAGTTACCACTCTGAGATACCCAGCGCATGGCCAGTGCGGCCCCCGAGTTGACGGAACCGCACGTCCTCGCGCACACGAAGCGGCGGCTCTTCCCGGACGAGGATACGGAGAACACGTATGCGGTCGTCGACACGCAGTTCGCCCAGGAGCGCTGGATCGACGACCAGCGGATCGACGACGAGGTCCGCGACCGCCTGGCGCCGTTCAACCACGTCCAGCTCGGTTCGGGCTACCCGGACCTGGTCGGCGTCCGCCCGGTGGACAACGACCTCCTGGCTGTCGACCGCGTCGGGGAGGAGCCACCACTGATCGCCATCGAGGCGAAAGGCTACACCGGCACCCAACGGCCGGACGTCGAACGCGGGATCGTCCAGGCGTACGACCGCCTCGGCGAGGCGAACGTCGCATTCCTCGCGGCACCCCAGGATTCGCTGTCGCAATCAGCACGAACCCTGGCTCGCGAACTGAACGTCGGTATCCTGGCCGTCGACGGCGATGGGGCCGTCACGGCAGCACTCGAACCGCGGGTCGTCGGGAATCGAACGTCCAGCGAGGTGTCGGCGATTCGCTTCCAGGCGAGCGCGCAGGGCGTCGCGGACACGAACTTCAGTCTCAACCACCCGAAGAACTATCTCGCCTATCCTCTGGCCGTATATCACGAGGCGCGGACCGAAGACGTCCTCGCGGAGAGGGTAGTGAAGGCGGTCGACGGGGCGCGGACGGGGGCGGAATTCCTCGATCTCATCGCAGTCGAACCCGACGGCGTGCAGCTGCGCCCGCTCGGCAGGGAGGTCGTCAGGTTCGCCCTTCGCGAGTACGGCTCGGTCGATGCGGCACTCGACGGCTTCGCGGACTGGAAACGCTCGCGGACACGGTTCTGTGACCTCGCTCCGACGTGGGGACAGGTGGCTCGCCGCGTCGTCTACGAGTATCCGGGGACGAAACTGCTCGTCGAGGAACTGCAGACGATGCACGACGACGGCATCCCGGAGCCATCCATCGTCGAACTCGTCGAGTATCTCCATGACCAGAGCCCCACTTTCACCGTCGAACTGTTCATCCGGGGGACCGACGACGTGCGGCAACGCGTCCTCGATGCGGACGGCGACCTACAGCGGGACCAGCTCGAGAACGGCGACGTGTATCACTCACCGACAGTGTTCCAGTTGAAGACGATGCTCTATCACGCTGGGATCCTGACCGAAAGCGGCGTCGAACCGTCGAATCTCGACCCGACACGGGACGAGTGGGCTCTCAGAGAACCGCTCGACAGATTCCGCTAAACACGGGTCTGAGGGTGACTTCGACAATCTTCAGGACGAGTCTCTGGAGTGGGGCGTCGGCTCGACTGGGGATCGGGACCGACGCATGGCGGAACTCGACCTCGAACGCCGGGTCAGCGAGGACATCCGTGACCTCACCTTCCTGCTGGGTGACCATCGACGACGAACCGGGGACGGAGAGCAAGCGGGCCTACGTCGAGCGGAACGCGCTGGCGCTGGTCAGTCACCGAACCGCTACCTCCGTGGGTGTGGCGACGTCGGTTATCGCCGGGCTTCGAGGTCTCCCAGCGCCTTCTGAAAGCGTTCTCGGTGGACGGCGGCACCGGTCGACGCCCGCTCGGCTACGACATCGGCGTACGACTCGAACGCCTCGGCATCCGAGTCCGTCGCCAGCACACAGTCGACATAGCCGTCGAGTGCCGTCTGAAACGCCCTGGCATAGTGGTCGTAGGCAGCGTCGACGAGGTCGATGTTGTCGTCGATGCCCTCGAACAGCGCGCGGTAGACGGTCGCTGCCGCCTGATACTCGTCTCGTGTGCGATACTCCTCGGCAACGTCGAACAACTGCGAGAAGTCGATGGCCTCCGTGACGACCGAATCGTCCGCCGTGTGCTGAGCGAACAGCCGGTCGACTTCGGGACGGTACTCGTCGACGGTTTTGGCTGTCGTGTCGCCAAACCGAGCGAGAAATCGGTCGCGGAAGTCCCGGTCAGTGGCGAGTGCGTCGGTGACGAACGCACGTAGGTCGTCCGCCGGAACGTCGTCGAGGATGGCCTCGACGCGCTCGCTCTCGTCTGTCGGTGGAGTCACAGCTGTTTTGAGCAATACTGCGACGACGTGCTTGCAATCTCCTGGCCCGTCGTACGGACACGTACAGTGTGGCGTGCTGGCTTCGTCGTCCAGGTCGATAGTGACGTCGTACAGCTGTGATCCGCTGACAGCCGCAGTGACGACGTCGCCGTACCGCTCGATCCGCTGGATTCGTCCCTCGTCACGATAGGTCTGGCCGCGCTCGAAAACCGCATCGGTACATCGGTCTCGAATCGTGCTCTCAGTGATGTCCATGGTGTGCAGTCGAGGCGCTGGTTCGATGAAGGCGGTCGCACAGCGGCGTGCCCGTGTATTCGTTCTGGAATCTACGACCGGAAATAACGTTTTGGACGCGTTGGTACACCGACTGGTCCCTCGTGACGGGTTACCGGGATCGATCATCGAAACCGGTCAACAAACGACTGGGAGAAGTCGTCTCTGATCCGCGCTCCGAGCGTTGTTGCAAAATAACGAAGTTATTCATTTCGGATAGCTAGTCAGCGTCAGGGCGGCAGATGGCGATCGTAGACGTTCTTTCGGTGACCCACGGCCTCGACGATGAGGCAATCGTCGTTCCGGTCCCAGGTGATGATGGCGCGGTAGTCGCCGGCTCGGAGTTTGTAGTAGGGCCACCCGGTGAGTGGGTCGAGGCGGTGTTCGGTCCAGTCCCGTGCCTCGGCGAGTTTCTTCAGGATGCGTTCGCGGGCTTCGGCCTCGAGTTCCTCCAGCTGCTCGTCTGCTTGCGGCGTAATCTCGACATCGGTCATGCGTGCCTACTCGTCGATATCCACGTCGTACTTTTCCGCGACCTCGTCGAGAGACCGCGTCTCGCCTCGCTCACGCTGCTCGCGGCTCTCTTCGAGGGCATCGACCGTTTCCTCGGACAGCGTGACCGGCGGGTTTACCCAGTCACGCAGCGCATCGCGGATGGCTTCGGACTTGCTGGAGTAGCCACGCCGCTCCCACTCTTCATCGAGACGCTTCAGCAGGGCCTCAGGGACGCGAACGTTGATCTTCTCCATTCGATCGTCGCCGGCGTCCGTGTCGGTGCTCATATACTGTGATACAGCGGTACTACACAAAGGTCTTGCCCACCCGGATACGGGTGGAGCTACTAACAGAGCGTGGTATTCGGGCCGCAGTGAAGCGCACGGCTGAGGCCGCAGCCGCACAGACTGGTGATCCGGACTTCGAGGAGGTCAGCAGTCACGACCTCTGTCGGCGGTTCGCGCAACACCTCATCGTCGACGAGGACTACGACTCGGCCTCCCTGGGCTCTCTTGCAGAGCAGGTCAGCGAGACAGATCCCCCTTTGATCCGAGGACGGCGCTGTTTCGAGAGGGACTCCTTACCGACGAACTGGGTGCCCGTGCCTCGCAGTGCTCGCCGCCTCGTCCCGACCACGATCGTCTCTCTGTGGGACGTCATCCGACGCTTCACACCCGTGCGTCGGCGGGTGACGGCCGCGTCATCCACCCGCTCTCGTGTCCCGTCGCCTGCGAGGCTCGTCACTCACCTGGCACTGGGATTTTTGGTGACCTCCCCTGATATCTCACCGTATGGACACCTTTCGATGGCACCTGGAACGGAGAGATTCGGTGGTGAACGGTCTATGAGCTACGTGTTCTGGGCCGTGGTCGCGATGGTCTGCTATTCCTTTGCGTTTCTCTTCATGAAACTCGCACTGCGTGGGCTGCCGACGTTTACCGTCATGCCGATCGCGATCCTCACCCTCGCAGCGGGGGCGACGGCCGTGGCGTTCCTGGTCGGCGAGTGGTCGGTCCCGTCACTGACGGGGCGGCCGGTGCAGTTCGCACTCGCAGCCGGCCTCTGTCTCGCCGGTGCTGTCGTCGGGTACTTCCGTGCGCTCTCGACTGGGCCGGTGAGCGTCGTCGTCCCGATCTTCGGGATGTTCCTCGTCGGTGGTGCCCTCCTCGGCATCGTCTTTCTGGGCGAAGGACTCACGGCCAAGAAGGCCCTCGGTATCGCGTTCGGTGCTGTCGCGGTCGTTCTCATCGCCTCGTGAGGAGTTAACTGTGAGCACCTGCGGCCTGCACGCCTCTGCCAGCGGTGCTGCGCAAGCGCCGACGAGTGCGCACCTGTACTGCCTCGGGGTCCCTGAACCATGCCAGCCTCCGGATTCGTCTCTGCCGTTCTCCTCTTCTCCCTCCTGCAGCCGACCGATTACCCGTTCATCGCGTAGACGGGGTTTTCGCCACGTCGAACGCCTGCCTCACACGGAGATCAGTCACTGTCGCGGCGACGAACTCCTCGTCGGCAGCCGTCACGCCGGTGATCGCGCTAACGTAATCCTGGGGGTGAGTCGTCGACCGCCAATCGATGGACCATCGTCTCACGCTCGGCCACCTCGTCTGCTAAATCGCGCCGGGTATCGATCGAGATCTCCGCGGCGGTCCGATAGTCACGTAGACCGATCGTTGGCGATGTTTGTTCTGTTTCACTAATCTTTATTCTGCTATTGGAACATTTTCCAGATATGCCCTCCCTCGACTCCGTCGCCATCGAATGGCTCGCAAGTGGTGCGTTCGTCGTGCTCCTCGGTGCTCTCATCAAGTTCGCGGGCTGGACGTGGTTGCTGGCTGGCTACAGCGAGTCCACCTCGTCGGTGTCCGATGACGTCGTCCGAGACATGGCTGGGAACACGATCCTCCGCGTCGGGATTGCCACCGTCGTGGTCGGCGTGCTCGCGTCCGTGACGACCCCACCAGCGTATCTCGAACCCGTAGTCGGTGCGGTCATCGTGCTGGATGTGGGCCGGCTGATCTACCGGTTGAACACGTGGTCGCCCTCACAGACTGCCTAACGTGTGAGCGTGGCTCTGTATTCGAATCGAGCCACCCGTTCGTCACTGCGATGCCAACCCGGGACTGCTGAATCCCGTCGCAGTGCTGTGAACGCAGCCCCCTGAGATCGATACCTGCTGTATTCAGCGAGTCGTCTGTCCTCAGCCAGTGGTAGTTCAGAATTTCGTCAGAGGCGCCGGGCAAACACAGAAGGCACGTGCATTCGACGGTACACGTATGCCCGCCAGCCGAGCGGCAGCCGGTAGTCTCGCTCTCGGGCTCGTCCACGCGGGAGGACTACTCATCGTCGCCAGCAGCCTCGGGTACGAGGTCGGCCCAGCGAACTATTCGGTTCTTGGACTCGGATGGCGGTACGGTGGGCTGATCGTCGTGGCGGCGCTGCCAGTGTATCTCGCGAGTCGATACCACCTCGTACTGCCCGTCGTTGGATTGGTCCTCACGACGGGGTACGTCGTTGGGATGGAGCTCACACCGCCTGGCCCGACGTTTCGTGACGCCGCCGAACTCGAAGGGCTCGCCGAGCCGACCGGTATCACGGTCGTCGAGAACGGTCTGTATATCGTCCGATACATGGTCAACGCTTCGGTCTGGACGGTCGCGTTTCTGTTCCTCGGACTCGTCGAGTACGTCGCTCGCGATACCCTGCCGTGGCTCCCGTCAGTCCCGAACTCCGTTCCGGGGCTGGCGATCCCTGCCTCACGACGACGGGCGGCCGCGATCGCTGCCGCGGGCGGACTGCTCCACGCTGCCGTCATGGTGTGGTTCGCTGCTCGTCTCGGAGTGACGCTGTCCGGAGGGTCTGTGTGGCTCCTGTTTCTGTTCGGTGCTGGTGGCATGTGGGTGCTCGCTGCGATTCCACTCTACCTTCTGGTTCGCCACCGATTACTCGTGCCGTCGGCGCTGTTGACGCTGTTCATCATGCTCGATGTCCGGGCGGAGTTCACGGCAGGCGTGGAGGACCCCCACGCGCTCTACTTCGGCGGCTGGTTCCTGTTTCTGGCCGTGCTGCTGATCGCGGCAGCTCTCGAGTACGGTCTTCGCCGCTTCGACCTGGCTACGCACCTCCCAACCGGGATGTGAACCCGTCGCCGTCTTCCCACCGACCACTGTCGGCCACCCGAACCAGGAACTCGAAGCGCTGGGTGGCTGGGAGTCCCGACGAGACAACTCCTTTCCCTGCTCCCCGGTAGACACTCGCATATGGCTCGCTCGGACGACTGCGTGTTCTGTGAGATCATCGACGGAGAGCGCGACGCGACAGTGCTACACGAATCACCGGAATATCTCTGCTTTCTCGACACATCTCCCGTGACGGAAGGCCACGCACTCGTCGTGCCGAAAGAACACATCCAGTATCTCGAAGCGGCCGACGGATCAGCGCTCTTTGCGTTTCTGCAGGAGGCCCATGCGAAGGTCAAGGAGCGGTACGATCCTGATGCGACGAACATCGGACTCAACAACGGCCAGGCGGCTGGGCAGACGGTGCCCCATTGCCACTGGCACGTCATCCCCCGCTACGACGGCGACATGGTCGATCCGACGGGTGGCGTGCGGGGCGTCATTCCCGAGAAACGGACGTACGGCGAGTGACGACGGTAAGTCCGATGCCACGTACAACCGCAACTCGCGAGAAGCTTTTTCTATATACAGATGTAAAGCATGTGTATATGTCCGATGCTGATACCGGGATGGGAGACGACGGACCAGAGATGGTCCAGATCAACCTCCGACTGAGCAAGGCCTTCCTCGAGGACATCGATACGACGTGGGAGGAACAGGGATTCAACTCCCGGAGCGAGTTCCTTCGGTACGCTGCTCGTGACGCGGTGAAACATCCCGAGTTCTCCCGAGAGGGATGGAAACAGATCGCGGCGAGCGAACACGACTTACGGGCCGGTGATGCGGAGTTGGTCTCACGCGACGAAGTGATCGAGATGATGGATCAGGGTGCGGATGACGAGTGATGCGGACTGGACCTGGAAGTTCACGCCCCGTGCTGCAGACCAGTTCGACGCGCTGGATCCACATGTCCAAGACCGCATCGTCTCGAAGCTTGACGAGGTGGTGAACTCTGAGTGGCGAGATCCCGACGACTTTTTGGAGCCGTTGACTGGAGGTCCGTTTTCGAAACTCCGCGTCGGCCAGTACCGCCTCGCTTGCATCCTTGATTTCGATGCCACGGTCCTCGAAGTCCATCGGATCGAACATCGAAGCGGCGCCTATACTGCCGACGACTGAGCACGGCTCATTTGAGGGTTTCAACAGATCCCCACTGGTATATTATTCTCCGAGACGACGGCGATGTAGACGATCAGACGGTTGGCGTGCCCGGTGTCATTCCCGAGAAACGAACGTATAGTGAGAGCTGACGAGGATGCTGGACACCGAGATGACTAGTTCCCGAGCCATCTATCGTGGCAGACACCCCTGACCACTGGAAAACCCTGGTGTGTTACCATCTGCAGAGAAACGTCCGAAGAGTGTGTGCCCGAACTGACCCTCGCCAGTGTGCTGTCCGCTCACACCAACTCGAAGACGTGGACCGGCCACTCCTCCTCGTAGGACAGGTCGAACTCCGGGTCGATACCGGCTGCCTCGGGATCACGGACCTGGAGTTCGACGCGGTCGCCGATGGTGACGTCCGCGAGCGTAGCGTCGACGCGACCGGTCAGTCGCGCCGAGGAGTCGAGTTCGACCACCGCGACGGTGATCGGCGCCAAGTCGGCGAACGCGGACGGCGGCCGGTTGACCGACGTGTACGAGATCACTTCGCCGGTCCGCGGCTGTTCCTCGATCGTGACCGCCCGGCTGCCGCAGTTGTAACAGGCGGGGCGCGGCGGGAGCAGGTGGGTGTCGCACTCGGTACAGCGGGCGGCCACCAGCCGGCCCTCGGCTAACGCGTCGAAGAAGCCGGGCAGCGTGAACGGTGAGTCGGCGGTGATGTCCTCTGGTGCGAGCGGTCCTGTCGTCGTGGGGTCGGTGTCTGGCATGGATGAATCACGCTCCTCGGTCGGTAGTCAGGACGTGGGCGACGGTGTGGGCGTCGGCGACGCCGCCTTCGTTGATGAGCAGTGCGGTGTCGGCGTCGGCCACCTGGCGATCGCCGGCCTGCCCGGTGAGCTGTTCGTAGGCTTCGACTGCCTGCAACAGCCCGGTCGCCCCGATCGGGTGCCCACGGGCCTTCAGGCCGCCGCTGGTGTTGATCTGGACGTCAGTCCAGCCTGCCGACCGGTCGCTGGGGTCCTCGACGGTCTCGATGCCGCGCCCCTCGGGGGCGAACTCGGCGGCCTCGGCCAGGAGTGCCTCGCAGACGGTGAAGGCGTCGTGGACTTCCGCGACGTCGACGGCGGCGGCGTCCACGCCGGCGTCCTCGTAGGCGGTCGTAGCGGCGACGTTCGCCCCCTCGACGAACGTCAGGTCGCGCTCGGCGACGGCGAGGTTGTTGGCCGCCGAGCCGACGCCGGCCACGCGGACCGTCTCTTCACGATCGAGCAGGTCGGCCGCCACCTCGTCGTTCGCCACGACTACGGCTGCGGCACCGTCGGTGACCGGCGCACAGTCGTACAGTTTCAGCGGGGGCGCGACGTCGGCAGCCTCCATGACGGTCTCGACGTCGACTGCCTGCTGGAACATCGCCCGTGGGTTGGCCGCCGCGTTCCGGTGGTTCTTCACGGCGATCCGGGCCAGGTCTCGCTCCGTCGCGTCGGTTTCGTGGAGATACCGCCGCGCGAGCAGGGCGTACGTGGCGGGCGCGGTGACCCCGGACCGCTGTTCGAGGGCGCGCTCGAAGGCCGCACCGAGCGCGTTCGTGGCGCCTTCGGTTCCACCGGCGGTCATCTTCTCGACGCCGCAGGCCAGCACGGCGTCGTGGACGCCCGCCCGGACGTCCCGGACTGCGTTCTTGAGGGCGAGCGCTCCAGCGGCCGCACACGCCTCGACGCGCTCTGCGGGGACGTTCCGCAGGCCGGCCCACTCGGCCATGAGCGTGCCCTGCATGATCTGGTTCTCGTACCGTTCGGACTGGGCGCCGACGTACAGTCCGTCGACGACGTCCGCCGGGTCGGGCAACCCCTCGAACGCCTCGGCCAGGGCCGTCGAGAACAGGTCGCGGCCGGGCAGGTCTGTCGTGCCCAGCGGCGAGGCACCGACTGCGATGAGATGAGCTGTCGCCATCCTCTGAGGGTTGTCTTCCCCCGGTGTTAACTTTTGCAGGCGTGATAGCAGTACGCAGTTGAGAGCGTGTATCGCCTCGTCTCCTGTCTCGACACAGTTCCCAGACGTCCCTCTCGGCATCGTCGCTACTGCCGGACAGACATTCGTCAGGCGGAGCCGCTCGTCACGGAGGTTCCCCGCGGTCGACCACCCAACGAAAGTAGCAGCACCTCGACACCCGACTGCTGTTTTTCCCACGGTGTGCCGTCGTTCCCGCGACACCCGATCGTCCCCGCGTGTGCCGGCTCCGTCCTTCGATAATTCTACGCTTTTAGCGAATGGTCGCTGCCGATTGGCGTCGCAGACTCGGAGAGCGTCGGGAGCCCGCGTCCCGACACCCGTCCCTCACGAACAGGTTTCTTCGGCGATTTCCTCGTCGTCGTACTCGACCGTGACGCGTTCGAACTCACCGTCGTCGCTCTCGAGCCGAACGGCCCCCTCGTAGTCCTCGGTGAAAGTCCCGCGATCCTCGATCTCTGCCTCGACGGTGTACTCTTCGTCGTCGTCGGTGGGATCGACGTGAACCGTCTGACAGTCGTCGTCGAAACTGACGTCGGCGTCGAAGTCGTCGTCGGTGTCGTCGAAGTCCTCGTCGTCTACGTCGATCTCGTCGTCACCGTCGTCGTCGTTCTCGTCGTCATCGTCATCCTCGTCGTCCGCGTCGCACTCCTCGGACGCGACCTCCTCGCCGTCGTAGTCGACGGAGGCGCGGGAGAACGACCCGTCGTCGGTGGTCAGTTCTATCCGGCCGGTCGCCTCGAGCTCGAAGCTGCTGTCGTCGTCCACCTCGAACTCGAGGACGTACTCCGCATCGTCGTCGGTCGGGTCGACCACGAGCTCCTGGCAGTCGTCGTCGAACTCGATGTCGGCGTCGAAGTCGTCGGAATTGCCCTGGCTTGCCGCCCGAACCGGCTCGACGGCGACGAGTCCAGAGCCGAGTAGACCGGCCCCGGTGATGAACCGTCGTCGGTTGACGCTGGCTGAAAGGTAATCCTCGTGCATGCTGTCCCCGCTGTGTCGGTGCTGGGCCGGTGCGGTGCCGGTCCAGCGCACCGACGCGTACTGTACGGCTGCCAGTCTCTTCAGCAAATTTGCTCTGTGTCACGGCTTCCGCCCGTGTTACCTGCCGGTTGTCCCCGATTCGGCGTCGCCGTCGCTCGCTACGGGACCTTGATGTAGCCGTAGCCAACTTCCTGGAGCCGGGCAAATTCGCCGACGGCAGAGGGAACGGGTTCGACGCCGTCGATCAGTTGGTCTTCAGTGAGGTCTAACATCGCCATGGAGTTCTGGCAGACCCGGAACGAGACCCCGCGCTCCTGCAACGAGTTGATGCGGTCGGCGAAGTCGTTCTCCCGGCCCGGCGGCGTGTAGAGCTTGACGCCCGGCCCGTTCGACAGGAAGACGAGTTCCGTCACGGGCACCGTCTCGTCAGCCAACAGGTTCTGTGCGTTCATCAGCGCGCCCTTGTAGGCCGCCGTCTCGCCACTCGACAGGTGGAGGACCGTCTTCGCGGGCGGCGACGGGCGAGCGTCCTGGGGCTGCGTCCCGCGCTGCTCGCGCGTCGCACTGGCCGTCTCGCTCCCGAAGAGGAGGGCACCAAGCGTCCCGGCGGCCGAAACGAAGCCTCGTCGTTCCATGCACGCCGCATTCGCACGGGACGGGGTACTGCGTTGTGGCGAGATTGTTTCGCAGTCGCCAGCGGACAAGTCCCAGCCTCGAAAACTCCTTGCGTCGAGGCCACCAACGTGAGCCCTGATCCGCTCTCTTCTGCCATGGCCGCAGTCGCTGACTCGTCCGCTCGGGCGACTACAAGACGAGCTCCTCGTCGAACGGGACGACTACCCGATCGCCGCCGTCCTCGACGACGTAAACCGTGGCCTCGGTGTCGAGTACTACTGCATCTGTAATTCGCTGGATCTCACTCGCTGGCACGTCGACGCGGTCGATCGCCGGGAGCAAACACTGACGACGGTCCGCGCGGTCGAGAAGGACGTCCCCGCTCGGGAAGTGACAGATCCGCGTGACGGACCGGAAATACGGCACCGACGTCGGGTATCGCACGTGCCTGACGGTCCTCGGGTCCTCGAGGAAGTCCTGGACGTCTGTCATAGAATGGACTGGTGAGCGAGGGACGCTCCGGTTGCCCTCGCGGTCAGCGACCGCGACAGGGTGCCGAACTGATCGTCACGAGCGACCGCCGTGTTGGACGGCATCGTCACTCGAGCGGGATCTGCCGGTTTCGCATCTCGCTCTCACACTGGGGACAGGCGTCGGGTTTGTCCTCTGCGACGACGACAGCCCCACACTCGAAGCACTCGTACGGCGTTTCCTCGTCGGGAGTTTGCGTGACATCTCTCATAGTGTCTTCACGAGTGCCTCCCGTCGGCACGGGCACTCACCTGGCGATAATAAGTGTATAAGGGTATATCCAATCGTTCAGTATCAAAGCGAATTCACACGGGTGGTTAATTATTGAACCCGTCGGCTGATGCGGCGATGGACGCGCTCTGTTCTTCGAAGAGTGCGGTGAACAGTTTGCGCTGCACTGTCCGGACGTGTTGGTAGAACGCTGGTGGGGAAATGTCCAGCATCGCCGCGACGTCTTCACCGGTGCTCTCGCGCGGTGACTCGAAGAAGCCACTGTAGTAGGCCGTCTGGACGACTTCGAGCTGCCGTTCGGTGAGGTCCGCGAGGAAGTCAGCGAAGACGCCGTGTTCGGCGGCCTGATCGAGCGTCTGTTTGCTCTGGAGTTCGACGTCGGCGAAGGTGTCGGTCACCAGTTGCGTGATGGTGCGGACGTCGATGCTCGTCGGGACGTCGATGGTGAGCGTCGTCGTCGCCGGATCGGCGGTCGCCTCCCGAAAGACGGTACCGTGATCGGCGAGCTCCAGTGCGAGAAACGGTTGCGTCAGACCGAGTCGCAGGACGCCACCGTCACCGTCCACGCTGATCTGGCGGACGTCGTCGATCCCGACCAGTTCGGACGCGGCGGCTTCGACGGTCTCGGTGGCAGCGTCGTCGACGGTGACGAACACGTAGCTCCCGGTCGTCGTCTGCTGGACGCCGCCCTGATACGAGAGCGTGCACTCGGCGGCCCGCGCGAGCCGCGAGAGCACGAACGTCGGGTCGTCGATCTCGAACTCGACGCGCGTCATCGACGTCGTGAGGAGTGCGTTTTTCCGCTCGATGGCACTGAGTGCAGCGGCGATCGTCTCGCCGAGTTCGGTCAACACAGCCCGTGCCGTCTCGTCGAACGCGTTCCGCGCGTCCGCGTACACCGTCAGCACGCCGTGCGTGAGATCGCTATATCTGAGCGGGATGCTCAACACGGACATGAAATCGCGGGTGAGCGCGTCCGATCGCCACGAGTCCCTGCGGAGGTTGGCCGCGACGTTGGGAACCATCGTCGCGTCGCCCGTCGCTGCGGTTTCACCGGCCGGCTCCGTCCCCGACTCGCCGACGGCAAAGCGCTGGCTGTCCAGGTACCCCTGTTCGTCGCCGGCCCACGCGTGCGGTTCGACCGTGTCGGTCGTCGGATCGACGGTCCCGATCCAGGCGAAGCTGAACCGGTCGTCGCTCGTCAGCAGTTCACAGACCGTGTGGTCGATCTCGTCGCGCGTCTCGGCCTGGACGACGGCCTGATCGATCGCCCGAATCGTCTCGTTGATCCGGTTCAGTGCGGTGAGCTGCTCGTTTTGCTGTTGGAGCTGTCGGTCCTGTGCGCGGAGCTGTGACTCCCGCGTGACGCGGTCGAGGGCTGCTTCGGCGGTCGCGGCGAGCAGGTCGGCGAGCTCGCGAGTCACGTCGTCGAACGCGCCGACGTCGTCCGATCCAGCGACGAAGACGCCGTGATCGCCCAGCGGGATGTAGCACGCGCTTCTGAGGTCGGTCGCCCGGTTGGCGAGTCGGTCTTCCT
The DNA here is from genome assembly GCF_042678165.1 of Halorientalis brevis. Lineage (GTDB taxonomy): Archaea > Halobacteriota > Halobacteria > Halobacteriales > Haloarculaceae > Halorientalis > Halorientalis brevis. The sequence goes on from NZ_JBHUDJ010000002.1 coordinate 409,120, forward strand.
GGTGAACGTCGTCGAAAAACAGCGTCTCCCCCGAGATGAACCCGTGGCCCGGAAGCGTGTCGCCGTCGGCGTGGACTCTCGGCAGCGGCCCGTTGAGCGCTCGCATCGCCTGGGAGTGTGCCGCCGGCCGGAGTTCGTTCGTATCGGCGTCGAACAGGTAGACGGCGCTCGCATCGACGTCCAGAACGCTCGCTGCCTCCTCGACGATGTGCTGGGCGATCTCGTCGTGCGTCTCCGCGTACAGGAACGCCCGTGCCAGTTCCTGGAGCGTGGCCAGCGCCTCCTCGCGCTGTTTCCGTTTCGTGATGTCGCGACAGCTAAACAGGAGTTTCCCCTCTTGAATGTCGACTTCCCGAACGTTGACCAGCAGCGTGTGTTCGCGGCCTGCCTTGTCGGTCGCCGTACACTCGATGTTCGTGAGACTGCCCTTTGCCCTGAGTTCGTCGCGGTCGAAGAGGTCGTCGCCGAGGAGTTCGTCGATGGTCGCTTGCTCGTGAATCTCCTCGGCAGTGTAGCCGAAGATGAAGTGGACGTTCGGACAGACGTACGTGTATTCGCCGTCCTCGTTCGTGATGAGGACGGTGTCGGTCATGTTGTTGAGCGTGACGCGATGGAGCTCTTCGGACTGGCGGAGGTCCCGTTCGAGCGTCACGCGATCCGTGATGTCGACGCCTTTGACGACGATCGAGGCGAGTTCGCCCCGTTCGTTCTCGACCGGGCGCACGGAGAAGTCGATCACGCGCCGCGCGGTCGCGTCTGGTGGCTCGAAGACGATCGCGTTCCCGAACGTGCCGTCGCGTGCCTGGTCGACGAGCCGTCGGATGTCGTTCTGGGCCGCCGTGTCCGACCACCACGGGAGGTGCCAGAATCGCTCGCCAACGGACGTGTCCTCGTCGGTCAGCTCGCGTGCTGCCTGATTCGCGCGTGCGACCGTTCCGTCGGGGTCGAGGACCCACGTCGCCGTCTGTGCGTCGTGGAACACCGCGTCGAACTGGCGCGCTCGTTCGCGGCGGATCCTCGTCTGCCGTGCCGACTCGAGTGCGTCCTCGATTCGGGTCAGGACCGTGTCGAGCGTCCGGTCGAGCGGTTCCTCGACCACGACGTAGTCGGTGACGTCGGCTGCGATCGCGTCGCTCGCGACGGTTTCGTCCCCGTCAGCCGTCCCGAGGATGACGGGCACCGTCGTCGTGGCCGCCCGGACGTCCTGGACGAAGTCGACGCCGGTCGTCTCGGCGAGCGCGTACTCGGTGACGACGCAGTCGACTGTGCTGCGGTGGACTGCATCCAGCCCCTCGGCTGCCGTTGCAACCGTGTGGACGGACGCGTCGGTCTGAGAGTCGAGTCGCGCGGCGAGTTCGCTGATCCAGCTCGTCGTCCCGGTCAGGAGGACGTGGGACGAATCGAGGGGAGACTCGGCACCTGCCATCAGTTGGCTCCGTCGAGTCTCTCGAACGCCAACGGCTGGGCCTCACCCGACTGATACCGTGCGTGCCGGCGCTGCCGCGTCGTCAGCTGCGAGCGCATGAATGGTTCACAGTATAAGCGTTCCGCGACATAGCTGTTTGGTAGTTAACGCAGGTCGCCGATCTGAGTGGCCGGACCAGTCTGGCGCCTGCGCGAACTGACCCCGTCGTCAGCCCGTGAGGCGGCTCACTGTCCCGGCTACGGACCGCGAACGACCACCTGCTGTCCGACGCTGGCGCTCGCAGTCCGAACGAACGCCGACGGGCCGGCGACGACGACCGTCGTGCGGTCGTCGCCCTGCCGGACGCGGAACGCGGTCGTTCCGTCGCGCCATCCCGCGTCCGTGCGGGTCCCTTGCCGGTCGAGCGCGGCGGTGAGGGCGGTCCGGAACTCGGTTTCGTTCGCGGCGTCGTCCCAGCGGGTCACCCAGACGTAGCCCCGCGTCTCGTTTCGCTCGAAGATCACGAGTTCGTCGTTGCCCCAGCCGTCGGCACCAGCGACGGCCCGCGAGGTGTTCAGGGTCGCAGCGAGCGCGAGGCGCGTGCCGAGTTCACCGACGCGGCCACGCTTGTCCGCTCGCCACGCGCCCGGCTCGACAGTCACCGAGAGGTTTACCGGAGGTTCCGCACCCGGGGCGTAGCGGTGGAGAAGTGCTTCGCTCGTCCGCGGCGGGCGGTCGTAGATCGCGTCGAGCGTCTCGTCGTCGGCCAGGCGGTCGGCGACGTACCGGTAGCCGAACCAGTAGGGGGCCATGAAGTAGCGCCCGGCGGCGGTCTCCTGCTGGCGATAGCTACGGCCGTAGCGCGTGGCCTGCAGTCGCATCTCGGTGTAGTTCCGTTGGTACTGGGTGGCGACGTAGGTCGCCGCTCCCTCCTTGACGGCCGAGACGAGGAGGGGCCGTTCGACGCTGAACGGCGGGACCGACTCCCAGACGCCCGACGCGAACAGCTGTCCCGTCACGCCCTGCTGGTTCTGGACGACGTGGACGTACTCGTGAGCGAGCACGCCCTCCATGCGCGGCCGCGTCGCCACGGTCCGGTTGACGCGGATCCAGTCCTCGCCGATGGTCTGTCCAGCGAGTCCCGGCCGGGACGCGTTGGCATCCATGCCCAGCACCTGGAGAAAGTGCGGTGGGTCGACGCTTGTCGGCGCTTCGCTGGGGTCGACGATCGTGATTCGCTCCGGCGGGCGAGCGTCGACCCCGAGTTGACGGGTCACGCGCCGGAACGTCCGGTCCGGGTCCGCGGCGAGGCGGCCGCCCTCCACCGGAATCGTCGACGAGTTGGCGGTCGACGCGTTCGACGATGGGCCAGTGGTCGGTTGCGATACGTTTGCGGCGGGCGATTCGCTGACGGTCGGCTGGTCGGTGTCGACGGCCGGTGCCCCGGGCGCGTTACAGCCCGCGAGGACCACCAGCACGACGAGCAGGAGGGGGAGTCGGGCGGACATCCCCAAGTTATTCCGTGCCACTCGTTACAAAAGTGACCATTCCTGCCCACAGTGCAACAGCGGTCGAGGCAATGCCTCACCCATACACGGTTGCAGATCGCTGCTGGCGGACAGAGATGCTTCGCGCTCAGAGACCTCTCCGCTCAGGTCTGAGCTCTCTCAACGCCCTCGAACTCACTCGGCGAGGAACGCATCGACCTCTGCGGAGAGCAGCGCTGGCGCTTCGCCGGGGCCGCTGTGGCTGACGCCGTCGAACTCGACGAGGCGGCTCTGGGGGAGCGCGTCGTGGACGGCCCGAGCGCTCTCGCGGAGGAAGTCCGGACCGCTGGTGCCGGTCAGGACGAGCACGGGCGCGTCGACGGCGAGCCGATCCGGCAGCTGGTACTGCTCGACGGCGCGGTTCATGCGGACGACCTCCTCGGCGAGGTCGACGCAGTCGGGCCAGACCGGCCACTCCGCCAGCCAGGCGTCGAGGTCGTCGATTCCGTGGGGATGGAGCACCTGTTCGACGTAGCGTTTCACGGCCTCCCGGCGGTCGCCCGCGTCGATGAGCGCGTCCATGCGGTCGGCGAGGTCGGCCTCCGCTCGGAAACCCTCGGGGAGCACCGCCGGTTCGTAGCCGACGACCGCCTCGACGGGTGCAGCCGTGGCGGCCTCGATCGCGGTGAGCGCCCCGTAGGAGTGCCCGAACAGAATCGGCTCGCCGTCGACGGCGTCGACGAGCGCTCGGACGTACCTGGCCTCCCGCTCCAGGATCTCGTCGGCGGTCGTTTCGGCTGGCCCGTCCAGACACGTGCCGAACCCGGGCCGCTGGGGAACGATCGCGGCGTACTCCTCGAAGTGGGGAATCACCGGAGTCCAGTACTCCCGGGGAGCCATCCCGCCGTGCAGCAAGACGAGCGGCTGTCCGGTCCCGTGCTGTTCGTAGGCGACTTCGATGCCATCTGCGGACTGTGTCGTCACCATGCACCGCTGCCTTCGAGGGCGTGTTGGCTAAGTCGCTCTCTCAGTGGTGGGGCCATTTAAATGGCGGGTGGCAGATGGCTGGACATACTGCGTCGGAGTGCACCCGGCGGGACTGTCGTCGGTGGGCTGGCGGGGATCAGCCGGGTGGGCATCATAGCGGTCTGGCCGTGAGTGCGGCCTTCGCCAGTCCCATTAGGGCCGATTGACACGTGCTGGTATGGGGCTCGTCGCCGAATTCGAGATCGATTGCGAAGCGCTCCCGCTCGTCGAGATCGCGAGGGCGGCGTCCGATGCGACGCTCCGCCTCGACCTCCAGTTCAACCACGGGAAGCGGCCCCTGTTTCTCGTTACCGTCACAGGCGGCTCACAGACGGCGATCGAGGACGCCCTCTCGGACGCCTACGACGTCGCCGACTGGACGGTGATCGGGGCGGCCGGCGACACGCGTCGCTATCAGGCGCGCCCAGCGCTCAGTTTCGAGGCGCAACTCGGCGACTCCCTGGACGATCTCGCGGGGCTCGAAACCCTCGCCACGGCCGACGCCATTATCGAACGGATCGAGGTGGTTCCGGACGGCTGGCGACAGACGGGATGGTTCGCCGATCGGGACGCGTTCACGCAGTTCTCGTCGTTTTGGCAGCGAAACGCCGGGTTCCGGTTGCTTCGCCTCACGCGAGACGGCGAATCGGAACCGCCGGGTGAGGGGTTGACCGACCGCCAACACGAAGCGCTGCGAATCGCCTACGAACTGGGGTATTTCGACATCCCGCGTCGGGCGTCGCTGGAAGCAGTCGCGGCTGAGTTAGGGATCACTGCCTCCTCGGTGTCCGAGCGACTGCGGCGCGCCCAGACCCAGCTCATCCAGGAGACGGTGGCGACGACGTGGCCGCCGCTCCCCGACTGACGGCCACAGACTCGTCGGTTCGACGGACCATCTCCGGCGTCTCGTCCGGGCCGACGAGCCGTCCACACGCCGTCCAGGGCCCGATGCCAAACGTATCAATCCGTACACCGGAAATCCGGTGTCCGTCCGCTGAGACGTGTGGCGACGTTACGACAACTCGACAGTTCCGACGCCGTCTTCGATGCTGACGGTCGTTCCGAACGGGGCCGAGCGCCGGGCGACCGTTCGGAGGATCGACTCCGCTCGCTCCCCGGTCGCGAGTACCGGCATCCCACGCCGCGGCCGGTCCGCAGTCGGCTGGAGAGTACACGGATACAGCGTGACGCGGTCGAGTCCGCCCGCGGCGTCGAACGTACACTCCGGGACGACGGACTGCCAGTTGTCCGCGTCGTGATCGACGTCCGACGTCGTCTCCTCGGACGCGGCGTCGCCACGCACGTCCGGCACGGTTTCGTCGGTGGTCTCGCTGACAGCGTCCGGAATCCGGTAGAAGGCGTCGTCCTGGAAGAAGAGGTTCCCGAGCGAGTAACAGACGACGCTGTCCTGATACACCTCGATCCCGCGGAGGGTGTGTGGCCCGGTCACGACGACGGCGTCGGCACCGGCGTCGGCGCAGTCGCGCGCGAACCCCTGCAGGAACGACGGGACCTCGCTCGTGTTGCGGCTGCCAGCCCGGGACTGGTGGGAGTGGAGGCCCATCACCACCCAGTCGGCGTTCGCGGCCGCGTCGCTGACCCCGGCGAGCACCGCCTCGCGGTCCTGCTGGCGGAGCGACTGGTAGATGCCGGGCGGTCGCTGCTCGGTCGCCGGGGCGAACCGCATCTGCATGAAGTAAAACGCGTCGTCGGCTGCCCAGTCCGGGTGCTCCCGCCGGAGCCACTCGCCTTTGACCGCCTCGATGCCGGTCTGCTCGGCGATCGCCCGGAGTTGCTCGAGCCGGTCCGGCGGGACGCGATAGGTCCACTCGACGTGGAGGGGATTGATCCCGGGGACGCCGTCGAAGCGGTCCGTCGAGACGCCGGCCGCGCCACCAGGCGGGACGCTCGTCGACGCGTCGACGAGCCCGACCCGGCCGGCGTCCGTCTCCAGGTACGCCGGCGCTCTGGCGTCGGCTCGATCGTCGCCGACGCCGGCGAACGTGAGTTCGTGGTTGCGCAGTGCGGCCAGCGTGGTCTCCAGGCCGTCGTGGCCGAAGTCGAGCGCGTGGTTCGAGGCGAGGGTGAACAGGTTCAGCCCCATCGCCGTCAACTCGTCGACGAGCGCGGGGTCGGTCCCGATGAGGGCGCCCGGAAACGGGGCCAGGTACTGGTACTGGTCGCGTACCTGTGCGAGGGAGGCGTGGCGACAGGTTCCGTCGACGAACACGGGTTCGAGTTGCGTCACTGCCGCGTCCGCCCCCTGGAGGACCTCGATGAGGGCGTCGAACTGCGCGTCGTTCCCCTGGACCTGGGACACGGGATGAGCGATGATCGCATCGCCCGTGGCAGCAAGGGTGAACGAATCGGGCGTCACGGTCCCACATGCAGCGCGTGCTGGCTTATCCCTTCTGTGTGATATATAACCGTGCGATCGGCAGAGACGGCGTTCTGTGATCTCGTCGGTCCTGCTGGCCCGGGTGGCGAGTAACGGAGACACACGCCGGCGGGCTCCCTAGCGGTGGGACAACACGAAGACACAGCAGCGACGGGAACCTCGGAACCGGCTCGGTCGGTCAGCCGGTGGCCGTTCCTCCGGGGGGACATTCATACGCGCCGGGCCGTAATCGGGCGTATGCGCATCGATCCCTTCACGCAGACAGCGTCCTCCCAGCGCTGGCGGTCTGCGAGGAAACTGGCCGGCTGCGACAGCACCTGGGGCGTCCGCCGGTGGCGGCTGACGGCCGTCGGCAGAGAGCGACGGGCAACACAGACACATGCCGGGTGACGACGACTCCTCGGGTCGGTCGGTGACCCGTCGGGCAGTCCTCGCGGCGACGACTGGTGCGCTCGGGGCGGTCGCTGGGTGTGCGACCGGGCCGTTTCCCGGAGCCGAGTCGCCGACCAGTACCAGCGGCGACGTCACGGTGGCGGTCGAGACGGTCGTCGAGCCGGTCGCCGAGCCGTGGAGTCTCGCGCCGCTCCCGGACGGGAACGAGTTGCTCGTCACCGAACGCGGCGGTCGGTTGCGCCTGGTCGACGTCGCCGACGGCACGATCCGGACTGTTTCGGGCACGCCGTCAGTGTACGCCCAGGGCCAGGGTGGCCTGCTGGACATTGCACTCCATCCCGAATTTCCGGACGCTCGCTGGGTGTATCTCACGTACTCGGCGACCGACGGGAACGGCCGGTCCGCGACACACCTCGGCCGAGGTCGACTAGATCGGGACGGCGGCTCCCTCCGGGACTTCGAGCAGTTACACGTCGCCGAACCCTTCGTCGAGTCGAGCGGGCACTTCGGCTCGCGGGTCACCTTCGGCCCCGACGGGTTCGTCTACCAGACGGTCGGGGACCGGCAGTTCAAGGACTTCGGCCCGGACCACACCGCACAGGACCTCTCGACGGAACACGGCGTGACGCTGCGGCTCGCGCCGGACGGCTCCGTGCCCGACGACAACCCCTTCGTCGACCGGGCCGACGCACGCGACGCCATCTACAGTTACGGCCACCGGAACGCCCAGGGGCTGACGGTCCACCCCGAGACCGGTGCCCTCTGGGAAAGCGAGTTCGGCGAGCGAGACGGTGACGAACTGAACGTCGTCGAGGCGGGCGCGAACTACGGCTGGCCGGTCGCCGACGAGGGCTGTCGGTACGGGACCGACGATCCGATCGGGGTCTCACACAGCGAGCGCGAGGACGTTGTCGCGCCGGTGTACTCCTGGCCCTGCGGCAGTGGCGGGTTCCCGCCGAGCGGGATGACCTTCTACACCGGCGCTGCGTTCCCGTCCTGGCAGGGGGACCTGTTCGTCGGCGGCCTGGCCTCGCAGTATCTCGCCCGCTTCACGGTCGACGGCCGCAGGGTGACCGAGGCCGAGCCGTTGCTCGCCGAGCGTGGCTGGCGCATCCGTGACGTGGTTCCGGCCCCGGAGAGTGGTCACCTGTACGTGGCGGTCGACGACACCGACGCGCCGATCGTTCGGCTCCGGCCGGCCTGAGCAGTCTGGTCCAGGCGTCAACCCGTCAACGAGACGGCCGCGACGGGTCGGACACAGACCTCGACGGGCCGGTGAACGCTGGCTGTGAGTTCTTGCGCAGCCGCACTATCTTATATTCCGTAGCAACGCCAACGTATGGTGTATGCTACCAGTGGCATCCGGTGCTACGACTGGTGTCGCCCTCCAGGCAACACAGGCAGACGCGGTCTCGCAGATCCGGTCCGATCCCCTCCTCAGTTCCTCGCTGTGGGGCAACGTCGCCCTCGCGGGGCTGTCCATCCTCCTGTTCGTCTACATGGGTCGGAACGTCACCGACGAGCGTGCGCGGCTGATCTGGGGTGCGACACTGCTGATCCCACTCGTCTCGATTTCGAGCTATCTGGGGCTCGTGTCGGGGTTGACCATCGGGTTCCTCGAGATGCCGCCCGGCCACGCACTCGGGGGCCAGGAGGTCATGGTGCAGTGGGGCCGGTACCTCACGTGGGCGCTCTCGACGCCGATGATACTGCTCGCGCTGGGGCTCCTCGCTGACGTGGACAGAGCCAGTCTCTTCACCGTCCTCGCGGCCGATATTGCGATGTGTGTGACCGGCCTCGCAGCCGCACTCACCACCTCCGCGTACCTGTTCCGGTGGGTGTTCTACGGCGTGAGCTGTACGTTCTTCGCCGTCGTCCTCTACGCCCTGCTGGCCGAGTGGCCGACGGCGGCCGTCGAGGCGGGCACCGACGAGATCTTCGCGACCCTCCGAGTGCTGACGGTCGTCCTGTGGCTCGGCTATCCCATCGTCTGGGCGCTCGGCGCCGAAGGGTTCGCCATCGTCCAGTCGATCGGGCTCACGTCGTGGGGCTACTCCGTGCTCGACATCGTCGCGAAGTACGTGTTCGCCTTCCTGCTGTTGCGGTGGGTCGCCGCGAACGAAGGGACTGTCTCGACGACCGCGCGCAGCAGCGCCGCCCCCTCGACGCCCACCGACGACTGAGACGCGCTCGCAGTCTCCGTCGAGGGGTACTGCGACGCGGCGGATGTTACCTGGACTCCTCGGCCACGCTGGCACTCGCCGTGAACCCGACCGCGCGGAGTCGGTCGGCGAGCGGTTCGCCGATCGCCGAGGCGGGCGTCAGGACGCCGCCGTCCAGCGGTGAGTCGGTGTCGTCTTCCACCAGACACATCGCGGACTCGCCGAGCATCCGGGCGGTGCCGCCGTAGCCCGGGTCCCGGTCGGCACCGATCACGGCGTCCACGGTGAAGGGCCCGTCTTCGGTGACTCCCTGGCCGCGCGTGCGCACGCTGAAATGTCCCTTCTCCATCTGTTCGTCCGACGGCCCCTCCCCGGGGTCGGGGAACACGAACCGTTTGAGCGCCGAGCGCGTCGGGCCGATCGACATCGCGAGCGTGAACAACCCGAGGCCACCGGCGACGACACCCGCCGTGGCTGCACCCCCGAGTCCACGCCCGGTCGGGATGACCTCGGTACAGCGGAAGTCACGCCCCCAGGGGTAGTCCAGCAGGGCGTTGCTCCGGCGAACCACGCGTTCGTTCACCGGTGCCATCGGCGACGGAGCCGTCCAGGTGGACCGTAGCGGGTCCTTCCGGGGCAAACGTTGCTCGCCCGGGTCGACGCCTTCCCGCTCGCCGGGTGGTGCCAGCGAGTACGGGTTCCCGAGCACCTTCCTGACGTCGGGGTCCTTGGACGCGGCCTCGAACAGTTCGGCGGCGCTGGCCAGCGTGCCACCACTCACGCCGCCGGCGGTGTCTTCGACGTAGATCCGGACCTGGCGGCAGGGAACCTCAAACTCCTCCATTGCGAACGATTGGACGAGGAGGGTGCCCAGGTCAGCAGGGACGGAGTCGAAGCCACAGCTGTGGACGATCCGCGTGCCGGCCGCGACTGCCGCGTCGTGATACTCGTCGACGATCTCGCGGGTCCAGTTCACCTCCCCGGTCAGATCGCAGTAGTCGGTCCCGGCCTCGATACACGCCTCGACCAGTGGGGTGCCGTACGTCGTGTACGGGCCGACGGTCGTACAGACGACCCGCGTGCGTTCTGCGAGATCGCGGAGGCTCTCTGGGTCCGTCGCGTCCCCGATGACGATCGGGAGTTCCTCCCAGTCGTCACTCCTGTCGACGAGCTCGGATTCGACGGCCCGCAGGCGATCCTCGTCCCGGCCGCCGATCGCCAGTGAGAGACTGTCCGGTGTGTACTGTTCAGTCAGGTACTCTGCCGTGAGGCGGCCAGCGACGCCGGTTGCCCCCCACACGACGAGATCGTACTGTCGGTCGCTGCTCGACATGTGTTACTCCTTGCTTGGATGTCACGATTGAAGTGTGTGGTCGTTTTTCGGGCACTGGCGCTCGCTCGTCGCCGCGCTACTCGTGGCCGGCCCGTGCGAGCGCGTGGGCTCGCTCGTTGCGCCCCCGCGGGAGCACTTTGTAGGTGACGACCGGAATGTCGGCGACGCGGGCGTGGACGTCCGCCAGCCGCCGGCGGACGATGGGGTCCGAAGGTTCGGCCGGGTGGTCGGGGTCGGCGGCGCGAATGACCGCGTCGGCGTCGCCGTGGAGATGCAGCGAACTCACGTGGCTGAACTGCTCGTCGACCGCTTTCACCGTCTCCCGGAGGGCGCGGAATTCGAGGGCGGCGCTCGAGACGAACGCCCCGACAGAGCGGGAGGCTTCGACGTACGTCGTCGTGCCGTCTTCGACGAGAAATCCGATCGCACCCGACGTCGGTGTGCCGTTGTCCGGCCCGTACAGCACGCTCGCGTCGAAGTAGGCGAGCAACGACGGCGGGCTACGCATACGGACGCTGCGGACTGTGCGTACACAGGTGTTGCGTTCGCGACCCGGTTCCGGGACGGCGCTCGCATACCGGTGCCAGCGACGCGCCGTCGCGGAATTCGGGCGCTCACTGGTCGCCTTTCTTGCGGTACCAGACCTGCTCGCCCACGGGCGACCCACCGTCGGGAACGTCCAGCCGCGAGACGAACAGGTCCCGGATCGCCACCGTGACGACCAGTTCGACGCTCGTTCCGTCGTCGGTGACGGTGACGACGCAGTGGCCGTCACGCTCCGTCACGTCCGCGATCGTGCCGGTTTGCCACCTCTCGCGGTCGTGGGTCGGCTCCCGTGCGTGAACCCGGTCGTGAACCATTGCCCACTGGAAGGTGGTCCATCCGCTTCAGCGCAGCGGTGCCGGTGTCGCTGTTCTAACAGCAGGCAGTTCTGAAGACGCGAGCGTTGAGGCGATCAACAGGGGCGACGACGCGGACACGGTCGAAACTGTATTGTGCGGCCGTGGCATTCTCGAACTGGCGGATACCGTGTGAGACACGCGCTCTGTCCCCAGCACGACGTCGACGCTCGTCACTGCACGGCAGTTTCGAAAGTTCTGTTTCCCGTCGCAACACTGTTTCACAACCGACTCCTCGCCCGACAGGAAACCGACCGGATCGTCGTTCGTGATGTGCGCATCGGTCACGTTGCACTCTCCGTATGCGAATACAACTCGTTTAAAAGTGTGCAGTTATTACAATCGGTACGGGAATTAATACTGAATGAGCGTTCAAGAAGAGACAGAGACAGGCAGTCGATCCGTCCGGAGTGTCGCCGGCGTCATGGCCAGCGCGTTCGGTTTGATCGTGGTGCTCGCGGCCGTCGCGTACTCCGTCATGGTGAACGTGGTCAACTGGGTGACGGTCGACGTCTTGACTTATCCCGTCGAGGGGGTCGCCCCGTTCGTGGTCATCAGTGGCGCGATACTGACGATCCCGATACTCATTCCGACCGTGCTGATCACCGCGAAGTTTCTCGACTAACCCGTTTCCGACCTGGTGCAGGCGACTCCGAGTGGTCGTCGCTTTCGTCACAGAGAGTCGATTCCGGAGTCAGGAATCGCTCATTGGATCACTCGTCCCTGATCGCTCGGTTCGGCTGACGCGTAGGTTTATGCCCGGTGATACCACATCACGATGTGGGTGTGGGTTCCATGTCCGAAGACCAGTTAGAGGACTTCCTCATCCTCCGAGCACTGGACGAACCGATCACTGAAGAAGACCTCCACGCAGCGGGCGAGAAATCCGGCGAGGTGTTGGAGGCGCTCCGAGACGAAGGCACCGGTATTCGCTGGGTCGAATCAGAAGTCATGACGAACGAAGACGGGCAAGTCACGGGCACGTTCTGCCACTACCAGGCTGAAAGCGAGGCGGCGCTCCGCGAGCATGCGGAGCGAGCCGACCTCCCTGCGACGCGCATCGACCGCCGCGGGCAACCGCTCGAAGGCGAGTAACCTGGCTCAGGTAACAGGTGACGACGAGTTCTCGCAACACCGGTTTCGACGCCGCCGTCGCCGCGCTGGCGGAGGCGTCGTAGTGGCCGCCGTGGTTGGTCGACACGATCACACCTCCGGCTGTTCGACGTGGCGTTCCCAGAACGCGGGCTGTGCGTACTTCCCGTACCCGCCGCGATACCCGCGAAGCCGCGCGAAGGGCGCGAGCGCGTCGGTCAGCGGCTTGGCTACGCGGCGGTCGGGTTCGACGAAGACGGTGTCCCCTTCGAGGCGCTTGGCGATGGCGGCCTGCTGGAGGGGGTTGTCGATGCCGCCGTCGTGGGCGAGCCCACCCAGCGTCGGCAGGACGAACCCGATGCGGCCCGCGGGTGCGATTTCCGTCCGCATCACCGCCAACTCGGGACCGGAACACCGGAACGAGTGACGGACGCCTGTCGGAACGGCCAGCGTCTCACCCGCACTGACGCGGCGCTCCGTGCCGTCGAGTTCGAACGCGACCATCCCCTGTAACACCTCGAAGTGCTCCTCGCTGACCTCGTGATAGTGCCTCGGCGGGCCGTCGTATCCCGGGCCGAGCACGCTGAGCGCTCGGTGTGTCCCCGGGTCGTCGTCTGTCGGTGTCGGGAGTGTCCCCCACGACGGGCGCGTCGGGTGGGAGGTGAGCGGCCCTGACCGGTCGCGGAGCGTCTCGGCGAGCAGGCTCCCCGGTTCGTACGTGAACCCGGTGTCTGCGACCGGGCGGCCGTTCTCGTCGAGCGTCCGACCCGTCGTGACTGCTGTCATGGCCACTAGTTGGTTTCGACCATCGAAAACCTCACGCCTCCCCTGGCCACCCGGGGTCTCCGCGGTCGGCCGCCACTCTCACTGGCCGTCGGCGCAGAGCCGTCCCCAGCCTCTCGCCTCAAACGAGACTACTATGGGTGTGTCTACCACGCCAGAAAACGCCGAACGTCTACTATTGACCGTCTATGTGTGACAATACGGAAAGGAATCCTCTCTTCCCTCGATGAGCATTAGTATTATTGCCGAAAAGTTTAACATCCTCGGTGGGCGACGTTGATTCGAACAGGGAATGTCAGTCAAGTCCTTCACAACGGCGCTCACTTTGTATCGCAGTCAGACGCTCTCCCTCGAGCAGGCAGCCGAGTATAGTAGCGTCTCGGTGCCAAAGATGGCCTCGGCACTCGGTGCGCGCGGCATTCCGGTCCGAGAGGTGGATCGGGACGTGCTGGCTGCCCAGGCCGCTGACTAACTGAGAGTTGGTGTCGAAAGAGATGAGCCCAGATACACGGTCGACTGCATCGGACGTCGCTGCAAAATCCACCCTTTTCTGCCCGGACTGTGATCACCAGGGGCGGTACGACAGCGCCTGGAATCGTGTCGTGAACGGGGATGCAATCCACTATCTGTGCCCGAACTGTCGTGCGACGGTGACGACTCGACCCACCGCGCCGCTCGAAAAGCGGTGTGCGTCCTCGCAGCGAGTGTCGACGTCTGGTGATTAGCGGTTTCGAGGACCGTATTTCTCGATATCAGTGCTCTGGAAGGGTCTCGTGAAACAGAGTGCGGGTACGGACTACGAGTGCCTAGAACCGGTGCCGTTCGCGGTGCACCACGTCGGACGCACCGTCGGTGGTGCGGGTCACGACGACTTCGTCGGCCGCCGGATCGACGCCGACGACGGCCGTGGCGGGGTTGTCGGGGTCGAGCGTGACGCTCCCGCCGTGGATCGTCGACTCGACGACGTACCGCTCACCGTCGCGGTCGTCCGCGAACGACACGGTGGCCGCCGCGTCGAACACGTCGCTCTCGGGGTCGTCGTCGTACGTGACGTCCTCGACGGCCCGCTCGCTGGGCGGGTACTGCTCTCTGTGGATGGTGCGGGTGTCGCCGTCGACCGTGGCGGTCACGACCAGTTCGTCGCCCGCCGGATCTGGGTAGAGGTCGAAGTACGAGATCGACCCGGGCGTCGTCGAGGAGCGTGACGAGCGCGCGTTCGTCGTCTTGGCGGTGAGCTCCTCTGCGGTCGGTGCGCCGTCGAAGTAGAGCCGCACGCGGTCCTTCTCGGTGTCGACGCTGACCTTGCTGACGACGCGTCCCTCGAACTGGGCTGACTGGGTGGTTTTCGGGTCGATTCGCAGCGCGAGGATGGCCCACTCGCCGTCGGTGGTCACGGTGGCGATCCGGGAAACCTGTCGCTTCCCGTCGGTCGTCGTGACGACCGTTTCGACGACGGCCGTCTGTTCGCCGGCGAGCGCGTCGCTGAGCGTCTCCTGATCGACGTCTGCCGTCCGCAACAGCGGCGCCGACTGCACCAGCTCGGGCGTGACGTCCACGTCGCGGGTTTCGAGGTCGATCTCGGCGAGCGCTCCCTCGGACGAGAGGAGCTTCTTCGCCTTCTCCGCCGAGAGGTTGTCCGGGTGGAAGGGATGGATCGGGTGGAAGTGCTGTCGAACCGCGGTCGGGTTCTCGTACCCGGCTTCGACGTACGCGCGGACGACCTGCTTCGGCGAGCCGGCGACCGAGTCGCCGGTTTCGGACCCGTCGCCAGGCGTCGCGTCGCTCTCGGTCGTCTCGCTGTCCGTCGTCGGTTGCGTGTCGTTCGCTGCGGGCGTGCTGTTCTGGCCGTCGAGCGAGTCGATACAGCCGGCCAGTGACGCGAGACTGAGCGTCGCGAGGCCGCCGAGATAGCGTCGTCTGGTTGTGCGGGGTGCCATGACGGCCGAACGTTCGTCCACGACTCCCGTATAAACGGTCGCAGTGCTTCTCTGCCGGAAGCACCGCCGAAATACTTATATTCGTTCACTGACCGAGGCGGTGATCGCCGACCGACTGCCCGGGCAACGAGGTGGACCGACACTCCGGGACGGCACGGCTACTGATACACGAGGGCGTACAACACTGCGCCGAGGCCCGTGACAGTCACGAGACCGCGTGCGAGCAGCACCGGGCCGGCTCCGGCACCAACCTGGGTGACGACGGCGACGGTGAGGAAGACGCCGGTGGTCAACAGGAAGATGCCGAGCGCGAGCGAGCGCATCTTCGGCGCGTCGTTGCGTCGGTACCCGCGGTAGGCGAGACCGGCGACGAAGAGACCGACGAGCGCCGTCAGCGCCCGCGACCCCCACGCGACGTCGCTGGGCGTTATCGAGACCAACGGCAGGACTTCGGGGAGCATCACGACCGCCCCCCGAAGACGGCCCACAGGATGATGCCCAGGCCGGCCAGTTCACAGCCGCTCACGAGGATCGAGCGGCCCACGACGCCGACGCTCGTGACCGTCGGCAGGCCGATCCGCAGCAGCTCCGGGACGCTCGTCAGCAAGAGCAGTCCGGCCGCGAGCTGCAACTGCCCCGTGTGACCTGGCTCACGACGGGAGCCGCGAAGCAGCACCACGGCGATGGCGACCGACATCGCGATGGTGAGCACCGAGAGACCGACGACCGCCAGCGCGACCAGCGAACTCCCGGCGGTCGTGCGCACCTGTGCGAGGACTACCTGCATGTCAGGACAACCCCTCGAACAGATCGGTGAAGCGGTCGGACGGGTCCGTCGACGGCCGCGTGATAGTCACGTCGTACGTCCCATCGTCGAACGTGACGGTCACGTCCTCGATCGTCGTGACGTACTTTTTGAAGTGGTGGCCGTCGGCGTCGACCACCTGCTGGTCGGTCACGAGCCCGGCCGCCTGGAGGCGCTCGAGGCGGCGATACGCCGTCGGATCGGACATCTCACAGGCCGTGCAGAGTTCGGAAACGGACATGGGTGCAGTCGTGAGCTCGGCGAGGATGGCTCGCGCGTACTCGTCTTCGAGCAACGCGAGTACGTCGTCGTCATCCTCGTCCATACACCGACTCGTGTTCGAGGGATGGTAAAAAGGCCCCCGGAGCTTCCGGGGGAGAAGCCGTCCCTCCGATGCTACAAGCGTTCGCGGTCGGCCTCGCGCTCGCGGTGAACTGCGTCGTCTTCGCGTTCCTGCACGGCGGGAAAGTCGCGCATCCCAGTCAGTACGGCTACTACCTGCTGGTCGGCCTGCTCCTGGGCGAACCTGCGTGCGGACGGGCGACCGAGCGACCACGCGCGCACTTGAGTCGGAGGGCACGAGTGTTGTGCTGTCCGCTGCCGGGCGTGTGGACGCTCAGCCGTCGAGTGCCGCGGCCGCGTCTTGCAGCAACCCGTCGATGATCTCCGGCGTCGTCGGGTGGTACGCGCGGTCCGGGATGTCGCGCACGTCCAGTTCCATCTCGACGGCCAGTTGCATCGTCTTGGCCATCACGTCGGCGTCGGGGTGGAGGCCCTGGTAGCCCAGCACCGTCCCGTCCGTGCCGACGACGAGCCGCGCGAGCCCTTCGGAGTAGTTCCGGCTGCGGAAGACGCCCTCGCCGGACACCTCGCGGGTGGCGACGACGTGGTCGATCCCGGCCTCGCTGGCCGAACTCGCCGTGTGGCCCAGCCGCGCGTAGGGGAGTTCGGTGAGTCCGGAGAAGACGACCTGGTGGGTGACGTTCTCGTAGGGTTCCAGGGGCTCGCCGTCGCGGTGCCGGAGGACGTTCTCGGCGGCGACGGCACCCTCCTCTTTGGCGACGTGGAGGATCGGTTCGGTGCCGTTGGCGTCGCCGACGACGAACACGCGCTCGTCGTCGCGAGCCTGCATCGTGTCCGCGACCCAGCCGGGCTCGGGGGTGAGCCGCGTCTCGTCGAGGCCGAGGCGATCGAGCGCCGGCTTCCGACCCGTGAAGACGAACAGCTGATCGGCCGCGACGGCAGTCTCGGTCCCGTCGTCGTCGAGGATTGCGCGAACGCCGCCGTCGTCGGTCGCTTCGAGCCCCTTGGTTCCGGTGTCGAGCCGGACGTCCACGTCGAACCTGTCCTCGTAGTAGTCGACGAGTGCGTCACCGAACGCCGGGTCGGCGTCGGGCAGCACCGCGGGCAGTTGCTCGACGACGGTGAGGTCCATCCCCGCCGCCTCCGAGAGATAGGGGACGAGTTCCAGGCCGATGACGCCCAGGCCGATCACGAGTCCGGACTCGCCGAACTCGGTCGCGTCGAGCACGTCCGCGCTGGTCTCGAACGGCACGTCCTCGATGCCGGGGATCGGCGGGACGTTCGGCGTCGAGCCGGTCGCGACGACGACGTAGTCGGGTTCGAGCACGTCGTCGCCGACGGCCAGCCGCCGGTCGTCGACGAACGCGGCGGTTTCTCGTCGGAGGGTGACGTCGTCCCGGTCGGCGAGTTCCTGGACGTGCGAGCGTCGCCCGCTGGCGTACGTCGAGATGTTGTCGTCCTTGTGCTCGATCACTCGCTCGAAATCCACGTCGGGGACCGCGCCGCGGAGCCGCTCGTCGTCGCGGGCGGCGAAGCGTCGTTCGGCCGCCGTGAGCAACTCCTTGGACGGCATACACCCCTCGAGGATGCAGAGTCCGCCCCCGGGATCGCCGTCGTCGATCAGCGTCAGCTCCACGTCCGGCTCGGCAGCGAGCCGGTCGGCCACGGCGACGCCTGCGCTCCCGTACGCACCGACGACTGCTACGTGTGTCTTCATACGCGAAACTACCGGCGTGCGCAACATAATTGTTATGTATTGGGTAAAGCGTACAATATTAGTGCAGTCTCGCGGATCGGGCGTGCTGTTGTCCGAATCTGCGTGTGGTCTCTTCGTCTGGCAAAAAACCTGTGTGATTGGCGGATCACGCAAAACGATTCCTTTCACTTTCTCCCTGCCTCTCTCGCAGCGATATTGTGGGTTATCTGGGCTGGTGCCTGTCCGTGACGCAGTGCCTGCACCACGGATCGCTCTCTGTGCTGGACTTGGATTCACGATACCGACGTTGATACCTCGTCGGAGCACTCGGAGTCTGTGACACGCCGGGTTTCGAGTGAAATCGGCCAACCGAGCCCGTGAAGCACCACCTGTCGGCCACGTGAGAGACTGTCTCGGTGGCTGACCTCTCCGCTCGCCACGACTCACGAGTACCGGACGTGTTCGTTCCAGTAGCAGTTGCGGGCCGCACCTGTGGCTCCCGAGTCGACGACTCGCCGTCGTCAGTGTGGCGTGAATCGAAACGCGGCCGATCCGCACTGCGACGCCCGGCTTGGGGCGTCGGTTCGGTGACGATCACACACTGCCCAACTGCGCCGGACCACGCTGGGGCGCTGGCGCGACTGCGACCGTTCCGATGTGATCTGCGGACTCCTCGATTCACATCATCTCAATCCTATGCGCAAGTGCTGCTAGACTTTACACCAATGGTGGAACAAACACAACGTTCATAATCCTATACGCCGTACAACCGTTCATGGAGCAGGAAACGTCGCCGATCGATGGACAGCTGGGAGAGGAACGGATGGTCGTCGCAGCGTTCGACGAGGCTGCGACGGGGCGCGAGTTCATCATCGCAGACATCAGTCACGACGGGTCCTGGATCTCGGTCGCTGCGGACGATGCCGTGTCGCTACGCGCCCACCTGTGACTCAGTCTTCGCGACACGCCCGGCCTGCCACCGTTTGCCGCTCGGTTCCCCTGTTGACGTGACGCGCTCCTTCGAGCAGGGAGCCGAGTGCAGTTTTGGAACCGATTTCGTGAACACCTACTGTCATATCGGGCGCTGGCTTTGGGATTCGACCTCGGGTACAGTTATTTGGTTTTGGAAGTACAACGACCGCACACGAGATGCGGAGAGCAGCGTTCGGTCGCTCCGACGACGCCCCGAAGCCCGCGGACTCTTCGCAACTACTCGGGCTTCCGGCGATGGTCGAGTCCACACCGGTCGTGAACAGCAGAGGTGCAGCCTGGCAGCGACCGCCACCGATCTCTTCGATGGACTCCCAGTCGGGTGCCGACCGACAGCGTGCGCTCGACGAACTGTCCCCGGGGACGTATCTCCTGTCCGGGGCCGCCTACACCGGCAGGCGCGACCTCGCGCTCCGATTCGTCTCGGAGCCCGGCTGTGCTTCGAACGCCGGCGTCGTCATCTCCCCGAACGACAGCGCCGAGACCGTTTCGACGCGATTGAAGACGCTCCTGGCGGGCGGAGAGGGCGACCAGCGACGGGGTGAGACGCCTGACCGGGATGCACTGTTCGCGAACTACGGCATCATCGAGTGCCAGTCCTCGCACCGCGAAGAAGAAGTCCAGCACGACGGGGTTCAGTACGCGTCGACGCCCGGCGCGCTCACGACCGTCGGCGTCCGACTGACGAACCAACTGGAGCGCCTGGCTGCCGGGGACCGAGAGACGGTCCGCCTCGGACTGCTCTCACTGTCGACGATACTCGTGTACACGGACCTGGAGACTGTCGTCGAATTCGTCTCCACGGTGCGCTCGCTCCTAGACGAGTTCGACGGGACCGGCGTGCTGGTGTTCAACCCGAGGATGCACGACGATCAGACCGTCGAGACGCTGGCGCAAACGGTCGATGGAGTGCTCGACGTCCCTGACGGCCCGCGGTGACGCGTCCGGACGACGGCTCCTGAGCTCGCGTTCCTCACTTCGGAAGCGGGTCGGACGCCGACGGGCTCCTCGTCCGAACGGGCCCGGCCGTTCCGACGCTACCGACCTTCGGGTGCACACGTCGGCGGTCTCCGTTCCGCTCTCCGGCGATTCACCGGAAACCCGGTGTCTGTTTTCGGTCATGTAACGGCATCACATACGACTCGCGCAGCGTCGATTCATCGGGAGAACCGGGGACCTCCCGAGCGAGGCCGGTGCGCCAGTGAGCGAACGCGGTTAGCATCGGTCCGGTGATCGGTCGCGACGCTCACACGTCTGGGTCGCGTCCTGCGGCAGAGCGCAATCGATGGCGTTTAATCGGCCAGTTCGGCTACACCTACACGTGCATGGACGCAACCGTCTGGGCGGTTGGCATGGCAGTGGCGATTAGCGCCCACTTCCTCTATCGGGGGTGGAAGTACGAAGAGTCGCTCACGTCCGGTGGGGGGACGTACGCGACCGCACGAACCGAATCTCGCGACGGGGAGCTCATCGACCCGGCGACCGTCGACACGGTCCGGTGTCGGAAGTGCGGGCGGCCGAACGAGTCGGAGTACCAGTTCTGCCGCCGGTGTACGACGCCGCTGCCGGAGCAGCCGTTCGCCGCGCCCTGCGACTGACGGCAGCCGCGGGGACGCAGTGCCGCCGTCGGGGTCTCGAACGCTGCAGAACCGGCAGGCGGCGACTGTTTCGGCCGGACTCGATCACGGGAGTTCGATCGCCAGATCGGCACTCTCGAGCCGGTAGTGCGGTGGTTCGAACGCGGTCGTGACTGCGTGGACGCCGACGCCGGCGTCCCGGACGCGACCGAGGAGGGCGGCGAACTCGGGGTCGACCTCGCGATACGGGCGGAATTGCTCGACGTCCGGTCGCTGGACGACGAACACCAGGTGGGCCTCGGCTCCGTCGTCGACCAGGGCCGCCAGACTGCGGAGGTGGCGGCGACCGCGTTCGGTCTGGCGGTCGGGGAACTTGGCGACGCCGTCGTCGACGTGCGTCGAGGACTTGACCTCGACGTAGACGTCCGCCCCGGTCGGCGTTTCGAGTCGAAAGTCCGCGCGCCCGTGATCGGGAAGTTGCGGCTCGCGTTTCACGAGGGAATAGCCCTCGAAGGCAGGAAGGGCGTCACGGACGAGTAGCTGCTCGAAGAGGTCGTTGGCCAGCGCAGCGCGGACGCTCACGTAGGTGTCGTCGACGCGGACGGCGATGGCGTCGTGGTCCGTCGCTCGCTCGGGATCGTCGACGGGCGTACAGAGAACTTCTGCGCCGGGTTCGAGGATGTTCTCCAGCGCGCCGGGATCGCCGAGGAAGGCGCGTTCCGGCTCGTCGTCGAAACGCACGCGGACGACGAACCGGTTCGGCCGGTCGACGATCGTGCCTGCGACGAGGGCGTCCTCGTACGTGACTAGCGGCTCCATGCTACAAGGGGGTCGGTGGTGGTGCATTACCGTTTCGTCGGTAGCGTCCCGATCGCGGGTGGACGGCTGCCTGCGAGGGGCCGCTACACTCTGTTCGCGATGGCTTCGCGGATAGTCAGGCCCTCACCGACGACGTCGCGGCGGTAGTGCATGTAGACGGCGCCCAGCGGCGGTTGCAGGATGTACGCCAGCGCGATGGGGAGGACTGCCTCGGTCGGTGGGAAGCCGGGGGCGGCGACGATGGCCACGGCGATCGAGAGGTTTCGCATGCTCGTCGCGTACACCAGCGCGACCGAGCGGTCGGGTTCGAGGAACGCGCGCCCGATGAACGAGCCGATGCCGAGCAGCAGCGCGTAGAAGACGACGAGCGGGACGATCGCACTCGCCGAGGCGAGCGGGTCCGCGAGGATGCTCTGTGAGCGCATCGCCATCGCAATGAAGACGATGAGCATGACGCCGAGGGAACTGAGACCACCGAACGTCGGCTTCATGCGCTTGAACTCCTCGGTGCTGTAGCGCTGGAGGAGACCCCACCGGGTGATCGAGCCGGCGACCATCGGCACGAGGACGATCAGGCCGAGCTGGCGGTACAGCGCCGTCGGCTCGAACCCCACGTTGCCCGGAATCAACACCGACAGGTACGCCGGCAGGACGGCGATGGCCACGAGGAGGTTCGCTGCCATCGCGACGAGCGCCGTCTCGAGGTCGCCTTTCGCCAGGCCGGTCCACGCCGCGGTCATCCCCGAGGTCGGAATGAGCGCGATGAAGTACAGGCCGATGGCGAACGCGAGGTTCCCTGCGAAGAACGTCCGGGCGAGGCCGATCGCGAGCAGCGGCGCGAGGCCGAAGTTGATCAGCAGGCTCAGCCCGACCGGCTTCGCGTGCCCGCGGACGTTCAGAATCTCCCGCACGTCGATGTTGATCATCATCGGGTAGATCATCAGGAACAACACCGGCAGGATCGCGGCTTTCAGCAGCCCCTTGATCTCCGGTCCCGCGACCTGCCCGAACGCCAGCCCGGCCACCAACGAGCCGAGAACGACGTAGATGAGGTGGTCCTTGAGCTGCGTGAGGTATCTGCGAACCATTATTGGTTGTTGTGCACCAGATATACAATAGCATTCCGGTCTGGCTGGTGGAATTGGCCTGTCGGTTTTGGAAAATACAGTGTGCTGTATTGGTGTTGTGTGTCGGTCGAAAGACCGGGCTGACGTCGAGCCTAGGCGGACAGTTCTCGGCCGTCGGTCGTCCATTCACCGAGCGGGTACTCGGTGCTATCCGTGGCGTCGAACCGATTGAGTCGCTCGGCCATCAGCACCCGGTAGATGGCGCGTTTGCTCTCGTCCAGTCGGTGTTCGCGCAGGTGCACGCTCGCACAGTCTTTGACCGCGTCGCGGGTCTCGAACTGGTCCATGCGACAGACCCGCGCCTGTTCGCAGACGGGACACGTGAGAACGCCGAGTTCGACCATGCCTACCGTTCACGCGATTTGGAAAAAGGCGCTGCTATGAGCCCTATTGAGCGATATGTAGCTCTTCGGCCTGTCGTGGGACGTGGCGACGTACTGATTCGTCGAGCGCCGACCGGGTGCAGCAGCTCCGTCGTCTGGCTGCGGTATCGCAGCCGGCCGCCCCGGTGGCAGCCGTCGCGAAAATATGGGACAGAAATCAGCGTCGTGCGCGCCGGGCGGTCCGGCGAGCGCGACGGGTGTTATGGGTCTGCGGGTCCGCGCTTACTCTTCGGTGAGCAGGCGGCGGAGCACGAGGTGCAGGACGCCCCCGTTCTCGATGTACTTGACGGCGGCCGGCGTGGACACCTGTGCGGTGACGTTGAACTCGGTGGTCTCGCCGTCGTCGTCCTCGGCGACCACGGTGAGTTCGTCGTTCATCTCGAGGCCGTCGTCGAGGCCCTCGATGGAGAACACTTCGGTGCCGTCGAGGCCGAGCTCTTCCCAGCCCTCGCCGTCCTCGAACTGCAGGGGCAGCACGCCCATGCCCAGCAGGTTGTCGCGGTAGATCCGCTCGTAGCTCTTGGCGATGGTCGCGCGGATGCCCAGCAGGTCGGTCCCTTTGGCAGCCCAGTCGCGGCTGGAGCCGGTCCCGAACTCTTCGCCGGACATGACGATCAGCGGCGTGTCGTCGTCGCGGTAGCGCTCGCTCGCCTCGAAGACGGTGGTCTCCTCGCCGGACGGCAGGTGCTTGGCGTAGCCGCCCTGCTTGCCGTCGAGCATCTCGTTTTCGATGCGGACGTTCGCGAAGGTGCCGCGCATCATGACTTCGTGGTTGCCACGGCGGGAGCCGTACGTGTTGAACTCGTACGGTTCGACGCCGCGCTCCTTGAGCCACTGGCCGGCGGGCAGGTCCTCACCGAACGGCCCGGCGGGGCTGATGTGGTCGGTGGTGACCGTGTCGCCCAGCGTCATGAGACAGCGGGCGTTGGCGATGTCCTCGACGCCCGGCTCCTCGAGCGGGAAGTCCTGGAAGAACGGCGGCTCGCGGATGTAGGTGGACTCGTCGTCCCAGTCGTAGACCTCGCCCGTCGGTGCGTCGAGCGCTTCCCAGCGTTCGTCGCCCTCGTAGACGGAGGCGTACTTCTCCTCGAACATCTCCGGGGAGACGCTGTTGTGCACCATGTCGTGGATCTCGTCGGTGGACGGCCAGATGTCCTCGAGGTAGACCGGCTCGCCCTCGTCGTCGGTGCCCAGCGGCTCCTCTTCGAGGTCGATGTCCATGTTCCCGGCGAGGCCGTACGCGACGACCAGCGGCGGGCTGGCGAGGTAGTTCGCGGCGATCTTCGGGTGGATACGCGCCTCGAAGTTGCGGTTGCCCGAGAGCACGCTGGTCGCCCAGAGGTCGTGCTCGTCGATGGCGTCCTCGATGGGGTCCTGGAGCGGGCCGGAGTTCCCGATACAGGTCGTACAGCCGTAGCCGACGACGCTGTAGCCGAGTTCCTCCATGTAGTCCATGAGACCGGACTCTTCGAGGTAGGCCGTGACGACGCGGCTGCCGGGTGCGAGGCTCGTCTTCACGTAGTCAGGCACGTCGAGGCCTTTCTCGACGGCGTTGCGAGCCAGCAGGCCGGCCGCCAGCATCACGGACGGGTTGGAGGTGTTCGTACAGGAGGTGATCGCGCTGACCAGGACGCTGCCGTGGCCGATCTCGACGTCGGTGCCGTCTTCGAGCGTGACGGGCACCTTGTCGTCGAGGTCGAGGCCCTGCTCGACGGCTGCGGCGCCGTCGGCTTCGACGACGTTCTGCTCTTCGAGCAGGTTCGGGAAGTGGTCGTCGAGGTCGCCCATCGGGATGCGCGAGTGGGGCTTCTTGTGACCGGCGAGGCTCGGCTCGACGGTGCTGAGGTCGAACTCGACGGTCTCGGTGAACTCGGGGTCCTGCTCGCCGAACAGGCCCTGTGCTTCGAGGTACTCCTTGACGAGTTCGATGTGGTCTTCGTCACGACCCGTGAGTTCGAGGTACTCGAGGGTCTTGTCGTCGACCGGGAACATGCTGATGGTCGACCCCTGCTCGGGCGCCATGTTGGAGATGGTCGCGCGGTCGGCGACGGTGAGGTTCTCGACGCCGGGACCGTAGAACTCGACGAAGCGGTCGACGACGCCGACTTCGCGGAGCTTCTCGGTCAGGTGGAGCACGAGGTCGGTCGCGGTCGCGCCCTCGGGGAGGTCGCCCTCCAGGCGGACGCCGACGACTTCCGGCAGACCCATGGTGATCGGCTGGCCGAGCATCGCGGCCTCGGCCTCGATCCCACCGACACCCCAGCCGACGACGCCGATGCCGCCGATCATGGGCGTGTGGCTGTCCGTGCCGACGAGCGAGTCCGGGAACAGCCACTGGTCGCCGTCCTCCTCGCGGTTGTGGACGACGCGACCGAGGTGTTCGAGGTTGACCTGGTGGACGATCCCGGTTCCCGGCGGGACGACCTCGAAGTTGTCGAAGGCCTGCTGTGCCCACTTGATCGAGCGGTAGCGCTCCTCGTTGCGCTCGTACTCGAGTTCGACGTTCTTCTCGTAGGCGTCCTCGTCGCCGAAGTAGTCGACCTGGACGCTGTGGTCGATCACGAGGTCACACGGGATCTCGGGCTCGACGATGCTCGGGTCCTGGTCCTTGCGGTCGACGGCCGAACGCAGTGCCGCCAGGTCGACGACGGCCGGCACGCCGGTCAGGTCCTGCAGCACGACGCGGGACGGCTGGAAGGGCATCTCGACGTCCGGCACGTCCGGCTCCCAGGAGGCGGCGTTGCGCACGTCGTCGGCGGTGACGTTCTCGCCGTCCATGTTCCGGATGACCGATTCCAGCAGCACGCGAATGCTCACTGGGAGCTTGTCGAGCTCACAGAGGCCTTCCTCTTCCAGGGCGGTGAGATCCGCCATCTTGTACGTCTCTCCGTCGTGTTCGAATTCACGAATCGCTCCGAACGGATCGCTTTCTGTCATTGCTTGCCTCAGAATAGAGGGCACTATATATACTAACTCCGAATCCAGTGTCCTGATAAATGATTATGGTTGCCGGGGTCGGCCGGTCCCTGTCGACCACGGGTGAATCGAAAGTGTTGGCGACGCTACCGCGAAGAATCCGGGGTCGAATTCGCCGCCCGAGCGACCGGATTCTGCGGCAAAGCAACAGTTATTTTACCGGGGGTTGCGGTTGCTGTGCGGCTTGTTGTCCGATCGGTCGCTGCTGTGCGTGCCGGGCAGACGCGTGGTGAGACGCCGGTGGCTGGATTCGTTGCGGCGGGTGCCCGAGTTCGCGCTGAACCGAGGCGACGCGCTGGCCCATCTCCTGCGTGCGGCGACGATCCTCGTCGATCTCGACCGACGTGATGACGCGGTCGTCCGGGATGGCCTGGTGGGCGGCCTGCACGGCGGCGAACACCTGCTCGACGCTGTCGGCTTCGATGATCGTGTCCGTCGCGGTCGTCTGGTAGGAGACGGGGAACCGATCGAGGGCGCGGAGCGCGCTGGCGATCGCGGTGGACATGCTCCCCTCGCGGACGGGGATCACCTCGAATCGTGCAATGACAGACATGGCTGGATACCTGACACCGCCGGGACGGTCGCCTGACCGCCGACGGCGCGTCTGGTGGTAACTACGAACACGGACAAAAGTACTTTCGCGGACTGGCGAGAGGTCGGCGTCCGCGACGCCGCGACGGCGGCTCCGGGCCGTCACTCCCGCTCGCGTCCGGTCGAAACCAGAGCGGCGACCGGGTTGCCGAGGCCACCGAGCACGCAACCGAGGAGGACGAGATACGTGACGAGTCCCCAGGCGATCGCGCCGAGCGCCCACGGCGCGGACCACACCGCCCAGAGGGCGACCCAGCCGAGGGCGACGACGCCGGCCAGCGCGACGCCCGGTCGCTCCCAGACCGTCAGGAGCACCGACGAATACCGGAGGAAGATCGCTTCCAGCGCGACCGCCCCGGCGATCCCGCTGCCGACTGCGAGCGGCCGACCGAACGCGCCGACACCGCTCGTCAGCACGCCGACCGCGACGACTACAGCGAGGCTCCCGACCGCCAACAGCCCGTCGCGGTAGTACAGTCGCATCTCGGTCCCGCCCTCACTGGACGGCCGCCGGTTCGGCGAGGGGTTCCTCGACGTCGAGGAACGCCGCGCTCCGCTCCCAGAGGCGGCGCTGGGCGTCGCGGTTGCGCGCCTCTCGCGACGGTTTCCGCGGCTGTCGCTTCGAGAAGTACCGCCCCGAGACGCCCGCGACCTCGTCGGACGCCGCCAGGTAGACGAGCCCCGCGGCGCCGTCTTCGACGGAGGTCACCAGCGGGAGGCCGTCGAGCAGCGAGATCGTCTCCGGGAGCGGCGACGGGAGGAACCGCGAGAAGCCCGAGCCGGGGATCGCGCCCGGATGGAGCGTGTTCGAGGTGACGTCGCGGCCGGCCGCGTCGAGACGGCGCGCCAGCGCGAGCGCGAACTGGACGTTCGCGAGCTTCGAGCGCTGGTAGGCGCGCCAGCCGGTGTGGCGCTCGACGTCGGTCACCTCGTCGAGGTCGAGGCGGACCCCGCGATGGGCCAGCGAGCCGGTCGTCACGACGCGGCCGCCGTCGGCCACGTGGTCGAGCAATTCCGTGGTGAGCAGGAACGGCGCGAGGTGGTTGACGTGGAACGTGTACTCGACGCCGAGGTCCGTGAGCCGCCCGTCGCGGGACATCCCGCCGGCGTTGTTCACCAGCACGTCGAGCTCGTCGGTGTCGTTCTTGACTGTCTCGGCCAGTTCCCGGACGGCCTCGACGTCGGCGAAGTCCGCTTGGACGAACCGGGCGTCCGACCCCAGCTCCCGGAGTTCGTCGACGACTGTCGCCCCTGCGTCGGCGTCGCGGCCGTGGACGATCACGTCCGCGCCGAGTCTGGCCAGCGACAGCGCCGTCTGCCGGCCGATGCCGCTCGTCGAGCCGGTGACGAGCGCCCGCGTCCCCGAGAGATCCCTGTTCGTAACCCCCGCGCGCTGTTCCGGTGCGCGTGACATTGGTTTCGAATAGCGCTACAGCAACAAAAACCATCGTGAACGGGAACCAACTGTAATCGTGATGGTCGTGCGGACCGTCCGTGCAGGGCGGACCGGGAGAGGCGGGTCTTTTATAATGGTCAGCGAGGCGAATACCCCGACCCACCGTGGTCGGGGATGAAGCCGACAACTCGTGAGACAAACCACTAAGTGACAACATCAATAATCAAGAGACAGCGATGGAATACAGTCACCGCTACCACGCCTACCCGACACAAGAGGTAGCGGCACGACTGGAACATCATCTAAACGTTCATCGCCAACTCTACAACCACGTCCGCTGGGACTACGAGAACAGTCCAGAGGACGACAAGCCGAGCGAGTACGACCAGAACAACAAACTCCCCGAATGGAAGCGCAAGTGGCCAGTGTTCAGTGAATTGCACTCGAAAGCCGCCCAAGCCACCGTCGCTCGCTTCCACCGCAACCTCTCGAACCTTCGCAAGAAGAAGGAGAAGGGGTACAACATCGGTCGGCTCAAACGGCAAGCACCCGCCGAGTATAGGAGTGTGACGTACAACCAGTCTGGTTTCGACCTCGATGAAAAGAGGGGCCACGACAAATACGGCTACGTCCGCTTCAGCAAGATCGGCTGGGTAAAACTCCGGTATTCTCGCCCGATTCCCGACCACGCCACGATCAAAGAGGTCACATTCAAAAAAGAACGAAATGGCGAGTGGTTCGTCTCCTTCGGACTGGAAACCGACGACGCTAACCTCCCCGAGAAACCTGCTGTGGACTCATTAGACACGAGCAACAGCGTCGGGATCGACCTCGGCATTCTCAACTACATCCACACCAGCGATGGCAAGACCGTGGATTGGCTTGACCTCGAAGACGACTACGAGCGTCTTTGCCGCGAACAACGGAAATTGTCTCGAAAAGAGAAGGGGTCGAACAACTACGAGAAACAACGAGTCGAAGTTGCCAAAGTCACGCGTCGGATTCGTCGGAAGGTTCTGGACTATCAGCACAAAATCACGACATGGCTCGTCAAAGAATACGACGCCGTGTTTGTTGAAGACTTGAACATCCAGAGTATGCTTCAGGGCGACGGGAACGCTCGGAACAAGCAGGATACGGCGTGGCGACAGTTCATCACCCTCCTCGAATACAAGGCCGAGTTGTACGGGACGCACGTCGTGCAGGTTGAAGCACGAGGGACGACGAAGGAGTGCGCGTCGTGTGGTGTGGAGACGTCGAAGCCCATCTGGGTCAGGGAACATTCGTGTCCGTCGTGTGGGTTCGAGACGGATAGGGATGCGAACGCGGCGATGAACGTTCTGAAGCGCGGTTTTTCTGAACTAGGGCTGGGATGGCCCGAAGGAACGCCTGTGGAGACTGTGACCGCTACGGACGCCGCTGATTTCCAGCGTGTGTCTGCAAGTCACGTCTTAGAAACAGGAAGCCTACCCTCGTGAGAGCAGGATTCCCCGCGCCACCGTGCGCGGGGTAACATTCAACTCCGCGACGCTCCTCGGTCGGAGTAATGTCGACCCACCGGGCGACCGTCACCTGTCCGTCCTGCGACCTCGAAGAGACGTTCGAGAAGCTCCAGGCAGCGCGCACGTGCATCGAGAACCACCGCGCCGAGACGGGGCACGACCCGGCGTGGGAACTGCACGGCCTCTCTTCGGGCGTCGAACGCGCCGGCGAGGCGGCCGGCGTCTGTGGCGTCCCAGGCAGCGATGAGCCGCTGACCGAGTGACGGTCACTCGCCGTCCCGCCGCCACCGTCGAGTCGGAAGACTACTAACAGCTGCGTGAGAAGTCGCCGAGCAAGGACATGGGACGGACTCTCGAAGACCACGCGACGTTCTTGCGACAGCAGACGCAAGTGGAACTCCTCGACGCGATCGAGGAAGTCGCCGTCCACGATCACCTTGCGCTCATCTACGAGAACCGTCAAGAGCAGTTCGACGCCGCGCTCCCGTTCATCGAGGCGGGGCTCGAGAACGACGAGAAGTGCATCTACATCGCGGACGACAACCTGGTCGAAGACGTCACATCGGAGTTCGAAGCGCGCGGGATGGCCGTCGAGCGGGCGCTCGACAGCGGCGCGTTCGAGGTGGCGGTCCCGGCGGACACGTACCTGCGCGACGGCTACTTCGACCCCGACGAGATGCTGGCGTTCCTGGAGACGGAGACGGAAGCGGCGCTGGCCGAGGGGTTCGACGCGCTGCGGGTCACCGGAGAGATGACGTGGCAGCTCGGCGGCGACCCCGGGACGGAGCGGCTCATGGAGTACGAGGCCAAGCTGACGCCCTTCCTCGACGAGCACGCGTGTCTCGCCATCTGCCAGTACAACCGCACCCGGTTCTCCGACGAGGTCCTGCGCGGCGTCGTCGAGACGCACCCCCAGCTCATCTATCGCTACACCCTCTGTGAGAACCCGCACTTCGTCCCGCCCGAGGAGTTCCTGGCGACCGAGCACACCTGGAGTCTCGACAGAGTGCTCGATTCGCTGGTGGAGGGCCAGCGTTTGCGGAACCGGCTGCGAGACCGCGAGGTGCAACTCCAGGTGTTGAACCGCGCACTCCGACACAACCTCCGGAACAACGTCAACGTCGTCTTGAGCACGCTGGAGTTCCTCGAACGCGACCTCGGCGACGAGTACGCCGAGGAACTGGCCCGGATCCGCGACCACGGGGAGTCGCTCGTCCGGATGAG
This sequence comes from Halorientalis brevis, assembly GCF_042678165.1. GTDB lineage: Archaea > Halobacteriota > Halobacteria > Halobacteriales > Haloarculaceae > Halorientalis > Halorientalis brevis. The sequence goes on from NZ_JBHUDJ010000002.1 coordinate 439,424, forward strand.
CGAGCAGGCCCGGCAGGCCAGCACCATTCTCGAACGAGCGGAGTCGTTCCAGACGGCCGACCTGACGCCGATCCTGACACGCCAACTCGAACGGGTCGAGCGACAGGTGTCCGACGCGGCCGTGACTGCGGAGTTGCCCGACCGCGCCCCCGTCCTCGCCGTCGACGGCATCGAACTGGCGTTCGAGGAGTTGCTCGACAACGCGATCCGCCACAACGACAGCGACGCGCCTCGCGTGCGCGTCGACGCGTCGTGTACGCCCAACGGAGCGGTCAACGTGCGGATCGCCGACAACGGGCCGGGCATTCCCGCCGACGACGCCGAGGTGTTGACCGGCGACCGCGACATCGACCAGCTCTTTCACGGCAGCGGGTTCGGCCTCTGGCTGGTCAACTGGCTGGTCGACCGGTCGCGCGGCACGCTCGCGTTCGAGGAAAACGAGCCGCGGGGGAGCGTGGTCGAGGTACGGCTCCCGCACGCGCGGGACGCGGACGCTCCCGACGGTCCACTCCACTAACGCGCCAGTCGCCGCTCAGGCCGGCGTCGAGACGTTCTGCAGGGTGACCTCGCGCTCGGCAGCGACGTGGCCGTCGACCGAGAGCGTCACCGGCCCGGATTCGGCCGCCGTGTACTCGGTCGACAGCTCCAGCGTCGCGGTCGCCGACTCGCCGGCTGCCACCTGGCGTTCGACGAGGTGGGACTCGTCGTCGTCGGCGATGCGCGCGGTCGGCCAGTACACCGCCGCCAGGAAGCGGCCGTCGGTGTCCGAGACGTTCCGAACCGTCAGCGTGACCGACAGGGCGTCGCCCTCGGAAACTATGTCCGGGACGGACAGTTCGTCGAGTTCGAAGCGGGGCGCGGGTGCTGCCAGCCGCGCGGTCGCGTCGGCGGACAGCGGCCACTCGGCGGGGTCGCTCCCGCCGAGTCGGATGCGCGGATTCGACGCCGAGAGCGGGGACGGGATCTCGAAGGCGAGGAACGACTCCCCGTCGCCGCCGAGACGGCGACCGACCGCCCCGCCCTCGTGACCCGCGACCGCGAAGTTCGCCGCGCCGACGGTGTCCGAGAGGCCGGACTCCCAGGACTGGTCGTCCGTCTCGAACGTAAACGATGGCAGGTCGTTCCGGTCGCTCCGCACCGTTGCGACCACGTATTGGGTTCCCTCGGCCGCCAGGACGCCACCTGACCCCATGATCGACTCGTACGTGACGGCTTTTCGGACGACGACGTCCTCGACGGTCACGCCGTCCGGCGACGGCGGGTCGTCGGGTGACGTGGTGGGCGACCCTGTCGGCGAACTCGTCGGGGAATCCGTCGTGGTGGGATCGCTCGGTTCCTCCTCCGGTGGGCCTGAGCCAGGGTCGGAGAGACAGCCAGCGAGTCCGACGAGACCGGCGCCGGCGAGCGTGAGGAGTTGCCGTCGGTGCATGCTCCACCGTTTTTCGGCACGCATCAAATGCCTTCAGGAGACACAAACACGTGTTTGACCGTTCGCGAGACCGTCGCTGTGCCGGATTGAACAACTTCGGGGTTGTGTTCTATGTGGGTCGATAACACTACATTTGCTAATTGCTACCGAATAGTCTGTGATATTTTACAATACATTCACCTGCGGTCCGGCGGACGTGCCTGTATGGACGATATTTTCGTCGCCCGGGTCATGTCCACCGGGTTGCACACCGTGCGGCCAGACACGCTCGTCGAGGACGCGGCACAGATCATGCTGGACAACGACATCGGGTCGGTCCTGGTCGTCGACGAGGACAACCAGCTCGCAGGCATTCTGACGACCACCGACTTCGTCACCATCGTCTCCGAGAGCAAACCGAAAGCCGAGACGTCGGTGTCGCGCTACATGACGACGGACGTGATCACGACGACGGCCCAGGACTCTATCCAGGACGTGGCCGACACGATGCTCGAAGAAGGGTTCCATCACATGCCGGTCGTCGACGAGGACGAGGGCCTCATCGGGATGGTCACGACGACCGACCTCGCGGCCTACATCTCGCAGGTTCAGACGCCGAACCCGTCGTAGCACCGCTGCGTACTGAAACGACCGCTCTTTTCGATCGGCACGACGCCCGCTGAACGGGGTATCGACAGCGAAAGAATCAGGTCGAGGAGAGTTTCCGACTGCTCAGGGCGACCACGAGCATGACGACGATGAGCACGACCGACAGCGCGTTGATCGTCGGCGTCAGCCCCGTCCGGAGCATCGTGTAGATGACGACCGGGACGGTGCTCGTGCCCGGGGAGATCAGGAACTGCGTCGCGGTGAACTCCCCGAAGGAGACGACGAAGGCGATGAACGCACCGGCGAGGATCGCCGGCGAGATGATCGGGCCGGTGATGTGCCGGAACGTCGTCACGGGGTCGGCTCCGAGCACGCGCGAAGCGCGCTCTAGGTCCTGGTCGTAGGTGACCAGTTCCGAGCGCACCAGCAGGAACACGTACGGCAGCGACAGCACCGTGTGCCCGAGGATGAGCGCGGGGAAGCCCGACGGGAGTTCGATCTGGCTGAAGTAGCGCACGAGGGCGATCCCCGTGATGACCGGCGAGATGATCATCGGGAGCAGCATGACCGTCGAGATCTGCTCTTTGTAGGGGAACTCCCCGCGGACGAAGCCGATGGCGGCGATCGTCCCGATGATGGCCGAGAGGATCGCCGACGCCGTCGCGACGAGCAGGCTCACCGTCAGCGCGTCCAGCAGTTGCTGGTCGGCCATGAGCTGCTCGTACCACTTGATCGAGAACCCCTCCTGGGGGATCGTCGGGAACGTCTGCGTGGTGAACGACGTCAGGATGACGATGACCACTGGCAGGAGCAGGAAGGCGAACACGACCGTGATGAGCGCACGGAAGGTGAGTCCTTCCAGCCGCTCCGTCGTACTCGTGCTCATATGTTACCGAGCGCCTCCTGCAGGTCGAAGACGGTGTTGAACACCAGCAGGGTGCCGACGAGCAACACGGTGTAGACGATGGCCAGCGCCGAGGCGAACTGGATGTTGAAGTTGGAGAGGAACGCCTGCGCGATGACGTTCGCGATCATCGTCTGCTTGGGCCCGCCCAGCACCGCCGGCCCGAGGAACGACCCGGCCGCGAGGATGAACACGATGAGTCCGGCGGCGACCAGTCCCGGCAGCGAGAGCGGGAAGATGACTTTCGCGATGGTGTGCCACTTCCCGGCGCCGAGGACGCGCGAGGCGTCGACGAGTTCGTCGTCGATGGCGTTCAGCGAGTTGTAGATCGGCAACACGGCGAAGGGCAGGTACACGTTCGCCAGGCCGATGATGACCGCCGGCGTGGTGAACAGCAGTCCCGTCTCGATTCCCGTCAGGTCGGCCAACGGACCGGCCGGCGACAGAAAGAGCAGGATGCCGAAGTACCGGACGATGTACGCGATCCACAGCGGGACGATGATGAGCGTCATCGCCGTGCGGACGCGGTCGGTGCTGAAAGCGAGGAAGTACGACAGCATGTACGCGAGCGCGAGCGTGACGGCTGTCGTGACGACGCCGAACAGGAACGAGCGGACGAACGCGTCGACGTAGATGCCGTCCATCGCACGCAGGTAGGACTCGAACGGCGTCGACGAGTCGAGCGCTAAACTCTCCGGGATCAACAACAGGACCGGGAGAATGAAAAACAGGCCCACGAAGCCCAGGCCAAAGAGCGCCAGGTGGCGGTTGGCGACCCGGCCTTCGAGGCCCTCGCCGATGACGTGCGTGAGTCTGCCCAGGCCGCCCCGCTCGACGCTCATAGGACGATCACCCGCTCGGCCGGGAACCTGAGGTAGACGTCGTCGCCGATCTCGATGTCGGGGAAGCGCGTGGTGTGTGCGAGCGCCGTCGACTCGTCTTCGAGTTCGATCGTCATCTCCGCTCGGTTGCCGAGGTTCGCGATGTCGGTGACGGTGCCGAGGAACTCGTTTTCGGCGCCCGTCGGGTCGGGGCTCACGTCGATGTCCTCCGGACGGACGTACAGCGCGACCGACTGGTCGTCACTGACGCCCGAGTCGGGCAGCGTGATCCGCTTGCTGTCGTTGTAGACGACCGCCCGGCCGTCTTCGTGGGTGACCTGCCCGTCGAACTGCGTGGATTTGCCGACGAACTCCGCGACGAACGGGTTGGTCGGCGTCTCGTAGATCTCCTCGGGGCTGGCGATCTGCTGGGCCTTCCCGTCGTTCAGGACGACGACCTTGTCCGACATGGAGAGGGCGTCCTCCTGGTCGTGGGTGACGTACAGCGTCGTGACGCCGACCTCGCGCTGGATGCGGTTGAGCCAGCCGCGCATCTCCTCGCGGAGGACCCGATCCAGGCCCGTCAGGGGCTCGTCCAGCAGCAGGATGTCGGGTTCGTACGCGAGCGAGCGGGCCAGCGAGACGCGCTGTTGCTGACCGCCCGAGAGCTCGCCCGGCTTGTGGTCGCCGTGGTCGGGCATGTCCACGAGCTGGAGCGACTCCTCGACGCGGTCTTCGATGTCGCCCGTCGAGTAGCCGTGCATCTTCAGCCCGTAGGCGATGTTCTCCCGGACGGTCATGTGCGGGAACAGCGCCGTGGACTGGAACGCCATCCCGATGTTGCGTTTCTCGGGTGGCAGCTCCGTCACGTCCTCCCCGCGCAGGAGGATGCGGCCGTCGGTCGGTTCCACGAGTCCGGCGATCGCGTGCAGCGTGGTCGACTTCCCACAGCCGGAGGGACCGAGCAACGTGACGAACTCCCCTTCCTCGATGTGGAAGGAGAGGTCTTCGACGGCACAGAGATCACCATAGTACTTGGTGAAGTTCTCGACTTCGAGCATTGGATGTTAGTTCTGTTTGATCTTATCGAGGCGCTGCGTCCAGGCTTCCTGCTTGGGGAGGACCGTGTTCCAGTCACGGAACGCCAGGTCCTCGGCGGGCGCGTAGTCGGGCAGCTGCTTCATCTTCTTCGGCGGGTTCTTCACCTGAACCGTGTAGTTCATCTTATCCGAGAGGGTCAGGAGGTTCTCGCGTTTGTAGGTGTGGTTCAGCAGCTCGTGGGCTTTCTCGCGACTCTCCGATCCCTTGACGACGGCGAGGTTGTCGGCCCACCCCATCGCGCCTTCCTTGGGCATGACGTACTCGATGTTGTCGTAGCCCTCGTTCTGGAGTGCCAGGACGCGACCGCCCCAGGCCTCACAGATCCAGGCGTTCTCCTGACGAAGGTAGCGGATCGAGGTGGCGCCGTCGCCCCAGTAGGCGAAGACGTTCTGGTTCTCCTTTTTCGCCCGCTGGAACATTTTGTCCGTCTTGGACTGGTTCCCGGGGACCTCGTTGATGTTCATGCCCGCCGCGGTCGCGCTGTTCGAGAGCCGGTCGATCGTCCGGTCGATGAGCGACACTTTGCCCTCGTAGGCAGGATCGAGGACGGCGTCCCAGGAATCCAGGTTCTTGTTGATCTTGTCCGTGTTGTACGCGTAGCCGGTCGCTCCGTTCTCGCGGATGAGCCCCATCGTGTCCTCGCCGTTCATGTTGAACGACAGCGAGCGAGCGCTCTCCTTGATGTTTTTCTCGTAGTTGGGTACCTTCGAGAGGTCGATCGGGTCGAGGACGTCTTCCTTCTGTGCCCGGGCCATCCCGGTGTCGTTCAACGCGACGACGTCGAACGAGCCGGGGTTCTGCTTGATGAGCGAGATCATCTCCGTCGTTCCGCCAGCGGACGTGCCTTTGACGCTCGTCTCCGAGTCCCAGCCGTCGAACACGCCCATCTGCGCTTTCTGCGTGTTCCCACCGAAGCCGAGGAATCGGAGTTGACCGCCCGAGCCGCCACCGCCGCCGCCGCCGAGGATCGACGAACAACCCGCCAGAGCCGTCAACGTTCCTGCGCCTGCCGCTGCCAGCACGTCCCGTCGTTTGTGCATGTCTTTGTGTGACATTACCGTGAGGGTGTACTACACAATAACATAATAATCTTTCGTAGAACTCAACCCCCTGTTTGGGAAAATTCTCAAGTTCGACCTCTGGATTAGGAGCGAGCAAAATTTTATATGGCTAAATGATTTGAGTCTACGTAGTGGCTTGACCATGACAACGACAGACACAGCGACGGAGTCCCCGACGATCTACGAACGGGACGGGAACGTCGCACGCGTCCGCCTGAACCGGCCGGACAGTCTCAACGCGGTGACGCCCGCGTTGTACGAGGGAATCCGCGACGGACTCGACCGGGCCGCCGAGGAGGGCGCTCGCGTCGTCGTCCTCGAAGGCGAGGGTCGGGCCTTCTGTGTGGGCGCTGACATGGAGAAACATGACGAGACGGAACGCACCCAGAAGGAACGCCGGGAGTACGTCTGGCAGGCCCAGGAGGCTGCCGAAGCAGTCCAGACCCACCCCCAACCGGTGGTCGCGAAAGTACAGGGATACGCCATCGGTGCTGGTGCGGAACTGGCGCTGAGCGCGGACTTCATTCTGATGGCCGACGACGCCGAACTCCGTTTTCCGGAAGTCTCGATCGGGACCTACATCGGCGGCGGCGTCACCTACACGCTGGCCGACCGCGTCGGCCAGGCCCGCGCGAAGGAACTGATCCTCTCGGCCGCGTCGCTCACCGGCGAGGAAGCTGCCCACGAAGGCATCGTCACGAGCGCCCACGCCGAAGACGACCTCGACGACGCCGTCGACGACCTCGCTGCGGACCTGGCGGGGAACGCGCCGATCCCGATGGAGTTCGCCAAAGCGCAGTTCGGGCGCGTCGGCCGGGCGACGCGCGACGACATGCTCACGGCCGAGGCCGAAGCGCTGCTGGCCTGCATGGCGACCGACGACTGGCAGGAAGGCGTCGACGCGTTCGCCGAGGACCGCGACCCGTCGTTCGAGGGGGCCTGATCGTGCCGGACACCGCGACCGACATCGACCGCATCATGGACCCCGACGCCGTCGCCGTCGTCGGTGCCTCCACCGACGAGACCAAACGCGGCTACCAGGCCATCGAAACCCTCCAGGAGGGCGGCTACGAGGGCGACATCTATCCGGTGAACCCCTCGGCCGACGAGATCCGCGGCCTCGACGTCTATTCCACTGTGTCTGCGATCCCGGGCCGCGTCGATCTCGCACTCATCGTCACGCCCGCGAAGATCGTCCCCCAGATCCTCGAAGACTGCGCGGACACGGACCTGGCGGGCGCGGTCGTCATCGCCGTCGGCTTCGGCGAGGCCGGCGAGCAAGGGGAGGCACTCGAAGACGAGATCGTCTCCCTCGCGCGCGAACACGGCGTCAGACTCATCGGCCCCAACACGTCGGGGATGATCAACGTCCACCAGGGCCTGAACCTCGTCGGCGCCGACACGGTGCCCGAGGGGAACCTCGCGCTGCTCTGTCAGAGCGGGAACATGGCCATCTCCCTATTCACCGAAGCCGCCACCCGCGAGGGCGTCGGCTTCAGTCACTACGTCGGCGTCGGCAACGAGGCCGACCTCCAGTTCCACGAGTACCTCTCCTTTTTCGACGACGACCCCGAAACCGACGCGGTCGTCTGCTACGTCGAGGGGATGAGCGACGGCCGGGCCTTCCTCGAGGAAGCCCGTGAGGTGACGACCGACACGCCCATCGTCGTGCTGAAAAGTGGGCGCTCGGACGTGGGCAAGCGGTCGGCGTCCTCGCACACGGGGTCGCTGGCCGGCGACGCCGCGGTGACGGACGCCGTCCTCGAACAGGCGGGCGTCGTCAGCGTCGACCGCTCGGACGAACTCCTGTCGTCCGCGAGCGCGCTGTCATCGCTCCCCAGCGCCGACGGGAAGAACGTCGCCATCCTCGCCGACGGCGGCGGGCACGCGACGCTCGCCGCGGACGCCCTGTCCGAGCGCGGGCTCTCCATCCCACAGCTTACCGACGAGACCCAGGATCGACTGCAGGCGGTCCTGCCGGACGCGGCCAGCGTCGTCAACCCCGTCGACGTCGCGGGCGGCACCGACGAGGACCAGTCGGTGTTCGTCGACTGCGCCGAGGCCATCGTCGCCGACCCGAACGTGGACGCGCTCATGCTCTCGGGGCTCTTCGGCGGCTACGGCATCCGCTTCGCCGAGCAGTACACCGAGGTCGAGATCGAAGCGGCCCACGACCTGGCCGCCCTCGCCGAAGAGCACGGGAAACCCCTGGTGGTTCAAAGTGCCTACGAAGGATTCGACACGGAACCGCACGCAGTGCTGCGCGAGCAGGGGATTCCCGTCGTCGAGTCGCTCGACGTGGCGACGGCGAGCCTGGACGCGCTGGCGACCTACGGCGAGCGCGTCGCGGCCGCCGGCGAGAGCAGCGACTTCCAGCTCGCGGACGGGCCCGACGCGGCCGAGCCGATCTCCGACGCGGTCGCGGGCGGCCGGACGCAGCTCTCGGAGTTCGAGTCCAAACAGGCACTCGCGGCGGCCGACCTGCCGATCACGCCCTTCGAGTTGGCGACCACTCCGGACGAGGCCCGAGAGGCCGCAGCGTCGGTCGACGGCCCCGTCGCGATGAAGGTCGTCTCGCCCGACATCGTCCACAAGTCCGACGCGGGCGGCGTCGCACTGGACGTCAGTGCCGACGACGCCGCCGACACCTACGACGACCTGCTGGAGGCGGCCCACGAGTATGACCCCGACGCCCAGGTCGACGGCGTGCTCGTCTCGCCGATGGCCGACGCCGGCGTCGAACTCATCGTCGGCGTCGTCGACGACGACCAGTTCGGTCCCGTGGTGATGTGCGGCCTCGGCGGCGTGTTCGTCGAGGTCCTGGAGGACGTCGCGTTCCGCGCGCTGCCGCTCACCGAGGCTGACGCCCGCGCGCTCCTGGCCGACATCGACGCCCAGGAGATGTTAGACGGCGCCCGCGGAAACCCGCCGATCGACCGCGACGCGGTCGTGGACCTGCTGGTCGCGATGTCCGAGTTCGTCGCGGCGAACCCTTCGGTGTCGGAACTGGACCTGAACCCCGTGTTCGCCACCGAAGACGGCGTGGAAATCGTCGACGCTGCGATCACGCTCGATCCCGATGGAACTGTGCGCCCCGACAGCGAACCAGCTCTCTCACGAGGAACCACTGATGATTGAAATCGACGCCCCGCTGCGAGTCGAACGGACAGACGACCACGTCGCCCGCGTCACGTACGACCGGCCCGACGCCATGAACGCGTACAACGAACCCCTGCTTCGGGGTGCGGTCGAGGCGTTCGAGCGTCTGGACGACCGCGACGAGATACGCGCGATCGTCCTGACGGGCGCCGGCGACGCGTTCTGCGCCGGCGTCGACCTGAACGACATGCCGCTGACCCCGGAGATGGACTTCGCCGAGTACGAGACCGGCCTCGGCCTGTTCCAGAACGTCGTCCGGACGCTCCGCGGGATCGACACGCCGGTCATCGCCGCGGTCAACGGCTACGCGCTCGGCGCCGGCTGTGACACGGCGCTGGCCTGTGACTTCCGCGTCGTCAGCGACGAGGGCGTCGTCGGTGAGACGTTCATCGACGTCGGGTTCGTGCCCGGCGACGGCGGCGCGTTCCTCCTTCCCAGACTCATCGGCGAGGCGCGCGCGAAGGAACTCATCTTCACCGGGAAGAAACTCACAGGCGAGGAGATCGTCGAGTGGGACCTCGCGCGCGAGCAAGTCCCTGCGGACGAACTGCTCGACGCCGCCGCGGCGTTCGCCGATCAGTTGGCCGGTCGGCCGCCCGTCGCGCTGGCCCAGAGCAAGCGCCTCGTCAACGAGAGCTTCGACGTGGACATCGACCGCGCGCTCGGTGACGCCACCCGCGCACAGCGCATCTGCTCGCAGACGGACGACCACGAGGAGGCGGTCGCGGCGTTCCAGGAGGACCGGGAACCGGAGTTCGAGGGGCGATGAAGCGATTCACGGTCAGCGTCGTCCAGTTCGAGAGCACGCTCGGCCCGGCCGACGACGGCACGCTCGATCGGATGACCGACGCCATCGCTGCCGCGGACGCGGACCTGGTGGTGTTCCCGGAACTCGCCACGACCGGCTACCACGTCTTCGACGACCTCCCCGAGGTGGCCGAACCCGTCCCTGGCCCCACGACCGAGGCGCTCGGAACGGCTGCCGCCGACGCCGACGTTGAGGTGCTGTTCGGGATGCCGGTTCAGGACGGCGACGACGTGTACAACAGCGCAGTCTGGCTCGACGGCGACGGTGACGTACGGGCGCGCTACGACAAGCGCCACTGCTGGGGCGACGAGCGCGCGGTCTACGCGGTCGGCGACGAGTACGCTGTCGTCGACGCCCCGTTCGGTCGGGTCGGCGTCCAGATCTGTTACGACCTGAACTTCCCGGCGGCGAGTCTCGCGCTCGCCCGTGCGGAGTGTGACGTCGTGATCAACGTCTCCGCCTGGTCGCACACGATGGAACGCGACTGGCACACGTTGTTGCCGGCGCGCGCGGTCGAACAGGGCGCGTACGTCGTTGGCTGTAACCGCGCTGGTACGGAGGCCGGCAACACGTTCTGTGGGCACAGCACAGTGATCGAACCCGACGGCACGACGGTCGTCGAGCTGGGCACCGGCCCCGGCCAGGTCGCCGTCACGCTCGATCCCGGCGTGGTCGCGGCCGAGCGCGAACGGAACCCGATGCGGCGGGACCGCCCGGCCACCGACGCGGACGCGACGCGTCAGTGACGGCGCGTCCCGATTGGGATCTTTCCGGAAACGCCCCTTGCGAATTGGAACGAAACCAAGCTATTACCGAAATGCACTCCAATGATCAGTCAATGACGAAGGTAGCGCTCGACGAGGTGGACTTCCAGATCCTCCGCAGACTCGACGAGAACGGTGACATCGACGTCGACGAACTGAGCGAGGAACTCGACGTCAGCACCTCCACGATCTACTACCGGATGGAGAACTACCGGGAGAAAGACATCGTCCAGGGCGAGATCGCCCAGCTCGACCCGCAGAAACTCGGCTTGGAGCTGACGGCGATCACGGAGATCAACGCCGACTACGACGGCCCGGGCTACGAGGAGGTCGCCGAGAAGATCGCGGGTCTCTCGGGCGTCCAGCGCGTGTTCTTCATGCTCGGCGAGATGTCGTTCTACGTGCTCTCCCGGGTGCGCGACCACGAACACCTCCAGAAGCTGATGGAGGAGATCATCCAGACCGAGGGCGTGGACAACTCGACGACGAACATCGTCCTCCGGACGTTCAAGGACGAGGACCGCCTGCTGGTCAACTACGACGACGAGGACTTGGAACGGATCTTCGGCGATACCCCGCGGCCGGCCGACGACTGAGCCGACGAGGCGCGATTACGCCTCCGTGGCGTCGGTGTCCGCAGGGCGACGCCAGTAGGCTATTGAGGCTCGCACGCGTAGGCCGTCGGACATGTATCTCGCCGACGAGGCCTGGCCCGACCTGGGCACGTATTTCGAGGCGGAGTCGCTGGCGATCGTGCCGCTGGGGTCGACCGAACAGCACGGTCCGCACCTCCCGGAAGGCACCGACCACCTCATCGCGGAGGCGCTGGCGCGCGAGGCCGCAGAGCGCACCGGCTACCTCTGTACCCCAACGATCAACATCGGCGTCAGCCCCCACCACCGCCAGTTCCACGGGACGATGTGGGTGGACGCGCCGGTGTTCCGGGACTACGTCGAGAGCTTCTCGCGCAACCTCGCGTACCACGGCATCGACCGCATCGTGTACGTCAACGCCCACGGCGGCAACGTCGAACACCTCCGGGAGGTCGGTCGTCGCCTCCACGACGACGAGACCGCCTACGCCATCGAGTGGATGTGGGACGAGAGCATCCCCGACCTCGTCGACGAGGCGTTCGAGCACAACGGCCCTCACGGCGGCCCGAAAGAGACGGCGATGCTCATGCACATCGCGCGGGAGCTAGTCCACGAAGATCGGATGACCGACGCGCGAGACGGCGGCCGCGTCGAGCTGGGGGCGGACGAGCTTCGCGAGCACGGCGCCCGCACGTTCTACGACGCGGTCGAGAACAGCCCCAACGGCGTGTTCGGCGACCAGACGGACGCCACGCCCGAAATCGGGGCCGAACTGTTCGGGGCCGCGAGCGACCAGCTCGTGAAGCTCTGTGAGTGGCTGGCTGCCCAGCCGTTCGCGGACCTCATGCCCGACCCACACGTTGACTGAGCCGGCGAGCAATCGGCGGGCTGGCGGCTGCGGACGCATCGCTACCGACGTCACGCCCATCGAGAAGCGCCTCACCTGTCACCGACCGCAGGATTCACTCCAGCCGCGCCCCGCACTCCGTGCAGTACGTGGGGGGCACCTTCGTATGGTGCTCTTTCTGGCAGATGTCACAGACCACCATCGGATCATATGCGCTCGTCCTGAGTAGTTAAATGCGCCGGTCATGACGGTGTCTGTGGTGGAATCACACGCACGTGGGGCGTGACTGCACGCCCCTAGTCGCGGCCCAGGTCGTAGAACTCCGCGTTCGGTCGCATGTCCGTCAGGTGGGCGAGCCGGTTCGAGAGGTTGTAGAACGCTGCGACGTTGCCGACGTCCCAGATCGCCTTCCGGCTGAAGCCGTGGGCCTCCAGTTCTTCGAGGTCCTCGTCGTCGATCCGGGCGGGCTCCTCGGTGACCTTCACGGCGAAATCGAGCATCGCCTCGTGGGCCTCGTTGACGTTTGCCGTCCGGTGGTTGGTGGCGAGCTGCTCGGCCAGATGCGGGTCGTCGGCGTAGATCCGGCAGAGCGCGCCGTGGGCGACGATGCAGTACAGGCAGTCGTTCACGCCGCTGACGGTGACGACGATCATCTCGATCTCCTCGCGTTCCAGCGCCGTCTCCTCGATCAGCGCGTCGTGGTACTGAATGAACGCCTGGGCCTGCTGTGGCCGGTAGGCGAGCGCGCGGAACACGTTGGGCGTGAAGCCGGCGCGCTCGGTCTCTTCCTCGATCCGCTCCTGCAGTTCCGGGGGGAGCTCCTCGACGTCCGGCACTGGAAACCGCGTCATGGCTGGGATTTCGTCTGCCATACGACTGGCTGCTCGTGCAGGCGCCATAGGTGTTGGGCGGTGCGGCCCCAGGTCGCACAGGTACTGGAACCGGGGGAGCGTTTTTGTCCCTGCTCTCACAGGTCACTGGTATGCACACTGTCCCCACGACGCACGGAGGCGAGTACTGATGGCGCGGACGACCGACGCCGTCGCGGCGCTCTTCGAGGCGGCCGGCGTCGAGACGGTGTTCGGCTTCCCCTGCGAGCAGATGGACCCCTACTACGCGAGCCTGGCCGGCTCGGATCTGCGGCACGTCCTCGCCCGGAGCGAGGCGAGCGCGACGCTGATGGCGGACGGCTACGCTCGGGCGGCCCGGACGATCGGCGTCGTCGACGGCGTCAGCGGCCCGGGCGCCGCCTACATGAGCGTCGGGCTCTGCGAGGCCGCCGGCGCGTCCTCGCCGGTGCTGGCGCTCACGGGCGGCAACGACCGGGAAACCCGCGGCACCGGCGTCATCCAGGACGGCGACAACGAGGCGATCCTCGACCCGTTCACCGCGTCGACGGCCGACGCGGAGACGCCGGACAGAGCCGTCGCGGCGGTCGAACACGCCGTCAGAGAGGCGACGACCGGCGTCCCGTCGCCGGTCCACGTCAACCTCCCAGAAGACGTGATGGCAGCCGAGACCGACCGCGAGCCCCGCGGCGACGTGGACGGCACGTATCCGCGGACGCGTCCGGCCCCCAGCGACGACTCGATCGCGGCGATCACGGACCTGCTCGCCGACGCCGAGCGCCCGGTGATCGTCGCGGGCGAGGGCGTCATCCGGGCAGGTGCCAGCGACGCGCTCTCGGCGTTCGCCGAGACCGCGGACGTGCCGGTCGTGACCTCGATGAACGGGAAAGGCGCCGTCGCCGAGACCGCGCCCTACGCCCTCGGGGTCGTCGGCCGCTGGGGCTTCTGCCAGGTGGCCAACGACGCCGTCGCGGACGCGGACCTCGTCATCGGGCTCGGAACGCGGTTCGGCGAACTCACCTCGGTGGGGTGGACGCTCGTGCCCGAGGACGTCCCGCTGGTTCACGTGGACCTCGACCCGGCGTGGCTCGGCCGCAACTACGAACCCACCGTGGCGGTGCGGGCCGACCTCCGGGCGACGCTCGATGCGCTCGCCGACGCGGCCACGGGCGACGCCGACCGCGCCGCGCGCGTCGACGACCTCGCCGCCGACCGCGCGGACTGGCGCGCCGCCCACGAAGACGACCTGACGAGCGACGAGACCCCGGTCAAGCCCCAGCGCGTCGTGGGCGAACTGAACGAGCGGCTGCCGGCCGACGCGATCCTCGTGAGCGCGACGAGCTTCCCCGGCTTCTTCTCGGGTGCGTTCTACGAGACGGAAACGGCGGGTCTGGGCTACCTCCAGGCGCGCGGCAGCGACGGCATCAACGTCTGTCTCCCGCAGGCGCTGGGCGTCCAGGTCGCGCGGCCGGACCAGCCCGTGGTCGCGCTCTCGGGCGACGGCGGCATCGGCTACCACGTCGCCGACCTGGAGACCGCAGCGCGGGAGGACCTCCCGATCACGGTGGTCGTCACGAACAACGACTCGCTGGGCTCATCGAAGATGAGCCAGCTCGGCGCGTACAACGTCGACCAGTCCACGGACTTCCACGACGGCGTCGACTACGCGCAGGTCGCCCGCGGCTTCGGCTGCGCCGGCGAGCGCGTCACCGACCCCGAGCGGATCGGTCCGGCCATCTCCGAGGCGCTCGAATCGGACGAACCGACGCTGCTGGACGTGCAGGTGGACCCCTACGCCGCGCCGCCGGTGCTGGTCGAGTAACTTTAGAACACCGGGTCGTACACGGCCGCGCCGGTCTCCTCGTACCTCGTTTGCAGAGTCTCCCGGAGGAAGTCCCGGCCGAGCATCGACTCGACGTCGAACGGGCCGACGTCGCCACCGGACCCGCGCTTGAGGATCTCGTCGATCGTGTCCTCGTCGCCGACGCCGTCCTGGACGAGCCGGTGGCCCTCGTTGACGAGCGCGCCGACGACGGGCGTCACGTCGTGGGGCTCGTCGACCGCGGGGAGCAGGCAGGTCTCGCCGTCCCACTCGAAAAAGCCCTGCCCGGTCTTCTTGCCGAGGTCGCCCGCCGCGACCATCGCGTCCATGCGGTCGTGGATCAGGGGCGGCGGCGCGTACCGATCGCCGTACACCTCGCCGAGGTTCGCGACGGTCGCCAGGTGGACGTCGATCCCGATGAGGTCGATGAACTCGATGGGGCCGCGGTCGAAGCCGACGTTCGCCGCACCGCGATCGATGGCTGCGGCGTCGGCGGCCAGCAGCTCCCAGGTGCCCGCGCACTTGATGCTCGCCGAGAGCCGCGAGAGGCAGTTCGCCCGGTACTCCGCGCCCAGTTCGATCGGCGTCCGGTCGATCGCCTCGCCGACGGCCCGGGCCATCGAGAGCGCGCGCTCGGCGGCGTCGTCGCCGGAAATCTCGACGACGTCGCGTTCGAGCGCCGGGTTGGCGAAGTGAAAGAGGACGACCCGTTCCGGGCGCTCCAGCTCGGCGGCGACGTCGCCGGGCGTCAGCGACGACGTATTCGTGCCTACGACGGCATCGTCCGGCAGGACGGCTTCGAGGTCCGCCACGAGGTCCCGTTTCAACTCGAGCCGTTCCGGGACGGCTTCGACGACGAACTCGCAGTCGGCGAGCGCGTCGAGGTCGGTGTCGTAGTCGATCCGATCTGCCAGGCCCTCGGTGGGGTCGAGGCCCGCGGCGTCGAGGGCCTCCGGGAGGATCGTCTGGTGGTAGTCCCGTGCCGATGCGAGCGCGTCTGCGTCGACGTCGACGAGGGTGACGGGGAAGCCGCCGTTCGCGAGCAGGCCCGCGATGTCGCGGCCCATCAGGCCAGCGCCGACGACGCCGGTCGTGTGTGGTCGTGTCATGGCTCGAGAGTGGGATCGGTGACCGGTTGCTCACCGGTCCGCGTTCTGAGGAGGTAGTAGCTCCCGCCGACGGCGAGCGAGCCCACCCAGGCGGCGAACACCGTGGGCGACTGGCTCGCCAGCAAGACGAGCAGGAGGCAGTTGAGCGGGATCGCGAGGGCTGCCATACCGGCGACGGCCCGGTTCGGAAGCGGAAGGGCCGCGGCGACCTCCCCCGGTCTCGTCCGGATCGCCGCGAGCGCCGCGAGCATCACCGGGACGAGGAGGAACGCGCCACCGAACCCGAGCAGCGAGCCGAGTTCGGCGATGGGCAGCGGTGAGACGAGCGCCGCCACCGAGCAGACGTAGACGACCGCCAGGCCCCAGTGTGGGGTGTCGAAGCGGTCGTTCGTGGCCGCGAGCGACCGCGGCATCAGACCGTCGGCGGCCAGTACTTCGAGGTACTTCGGGGTGATCATGAAGACGGCGTTGACGCTGGTGGCGATGGCGAACAGCGCGCCGCCGACGACGAACAGCGACTGGAGCGCCGCTGGGAGGAACTGCGCGGCCGGGACGGCGAGCGTCGCGCCCGCCATCGCCTCGGGGCCGACGGTGCCGACCGCCACCAGGCCGATGCTCGCGTAGATGACGAGCACCAGCGGGACGCTCACGGCGAAGGAGCGCGGAATGGTCACCGTCGCGTCGCGGATCTCCCCGCCGATGTCGACGACGAAGTTCGCTCCGAGACAGACGAAGTAGAGGACGCCCGCCGCCGTCGCGACGCCGACGGCGCCGTTGGGAAACGCCGGCGTCAGGTTCGCCGTCCGCACCGCCGGCGCGCCGAAGACGATGAACGACCCGAGCGCGGCGACGAGACCGACGAACATCAGGACCTGTGCGGTGGCGGCGGGGCGAAGACCGAGCAGGTTCACGGCGAAAAACAGCGTCAGGACCGCCAGGCCGACGAGGGTCGGGCTGACCGGGAGGAGCGACTCGACGTACTGGCCGGCGGTGAGCGCGTACAGCGGGAGGCCCCCGCTGAACATGCTGATCCCCAGCCCCCAGGCGGCCAGGAAGGCGAGGGGACGGGAGACCAGCGCGGCCGGATACCGGTAGTTCCCGCCGGTCGTCGGGAACGCCGCGCCGAGCATCGCCGTCGGCAGCAACCCGAGGATGGCGATGCCGAAGGCGAGCACGAACGCGACGACGACGCCAGGCCCCGTGATGCCGACGGCGATCCCCGTCAGGCTGAACAGCGCCCCGCCGACGATCAGGCCGACCTCGATCGTCACCGCGTGGAGCAGGCTGATCCCGTCATCGGTGTGTGGCTGTTGCACGTGACACTCTCTGACACGTCGTACCGCGTGAAAATGTTTGTCCTCCAACTGGATTGTGCTGTCACGTCTCCCTGGCGAGGCCACTACCAGTCGTCGAAACGTGGGGGTGGGAACCCACGAGAGTGAGAATTGGGGGGTGGGGGTTGTGGGGGGTGAGTGGCACACTGCGTGCCAGTACCTGCAATTCTCCGCCGCTGGGTAATAAAGGCACCTTCCAGATTATCACGGCTGATATTCGTGATGGTTCGCTAACTGGTTCGCGATCGGCGTCCCGGGGTGTTGTGGGCCGAGTGTGCGGTCCGCGACCCGCTGGACCGGTTCCGGTGCGTCAGTCGCCGTCGACGGTCTCCAGGCGGACGTTGAACGTCGCCCCGTCCCGGTCGTTCGCGTCGATCCAGACCTCGCCGCCGTAGCTCTCGACGAGGGAGTTGACGAGATAGAGGCCGATCCCCGTCCCGTCGCTGTCGAGGCCTTTGGTGCCCTTGCCGAAGATCGACTCCGTCTGACCCGCTGGAATGCCCGGGCCGTTGTCGGCGACGTGGACGGTCACCGTCGAGTCGGACTCGGTGACCGACACCTCGATTTCGGGGCGGTCGCTGTCGTTGTGCTGGACGGCGTTTTTCAGGAGGTTGCGAAAGACGGAGTTGAGCATCTCGTCGGCGTAGACGGCGGTTCTGGGGATGGGCGTCGTGGTCTCGACGAGTACGTGGTCGTAGGCGGACTGGAGGTCGTCGAGTTGGGTTTCGAGCGTGCGCGCGAGTAGCGTCGGTTCGCGGTTGGTGCCGTCCTGCAGGATCGTCTCCATCAGGTCACGGGCGATCTGCGTGAGTTCGACGACGTGATCGGCGTGGTCGAGGATCTGGTCGGCGTAGTCGGTCAGCGTCTCGTCGTCGGTCCGGGCGGCGAGCAGTTCGCTCAGGCTCACCACGAGCTGCATGTCGTTGCGGATGTCGTGGCGGACGATGCGGTTGAGCACTTCGAGCCGCTCGTTTTGCTCCTGGAGACGTCGCTCGCGAGTCTTCCGGTCGGTGACGTCGGTGACGATCCCGATCATCCGGCCCTGGCCCTCGTCGGTCGTGACGACCTGCCCGCGTGCCTCGACCCAGCGTTCCGTCTCCTCGTCGGGCTGGATCCGGAACTCCGCCTCGTACAGGTCGCCGCTCTCGATCGCCCGTCTGTGCGCACGGGCGATCTCCGGAACGTCGTCCGGATGAACGAGGTCGATGAAGTCCTCGTAACTGCCGTTGAACGTGTTCGGATCGAGGCCGAACAACTGCTCCATGCTCTCGTTCCAGGTCGACGTGTTGGTGTCGAGGTCCTGTTCCCAGACGCCCGTGTCGGTCGCGTCGAGCGCCAGGTCGAGCCAGCGCTTGGTCTCCCTGAGATCGCGCTCGCGTGCCTTCCGGCCGGTGATGTCGTGGCTGATGCCCATGACGCCGACGACGTTGCCGGCCCCGTCGCGGTACGGGAACTTGTTGTCGATGAAGACGTGCTCGCGCCCGCCGATGTGGCGGACTGTCTCGCCGGTCTCGGACTGACCCGACGCGACGATCTCGCTGTCGTGTGCCTTGATCGCGGCGGCGCTCTCCGCGTCGAACAGGTCGTCGTCGGTCAATCCCACGGCGTCTGCGGGGTCCAGCCCGAAGAGGCTCGCAGCCGCGTCGTTCAGCAGTTGGTACTCCCCGTCGCGGTTCTTGAGGTAGATCGGGTTCGTCGTGTTCTCGATGATCGCCTCGAGTCGCCGTTCGTACTCCTTGCGCTCTGTGATCTCCCGGGAGAAGATCGACAGTCCGTTCGCGTCGGGATAGACCTCGACCGTCACCCAGTATCCGAAGGGATCGTCGAGGAACGTCTCGAACGACGCCGGTTCGCTCGTCTCCATCGCCGTCCGGTAGTGGGCTGCCGTCTCCGTTCCTCGAACCTCCGGAAAGACGGTCCACAGTGTTTCACCCAGCACCTCGGCTTCGGCGACGCCGGTCCGCTCGGCCATCTTATCGTTCCAGTAGGTGATCGTCCAGTCCGTGTCGACGGCGTAGTACGCGTCGGAGATGCGCTCTGTCAGCTGTTCGTATTTCTCTTTCTGGGACTGGAGCTCGTTCCGGGCTTCGATGCCGGCGATGGCGTTCGCGATCGTCTCGCCGAGTTCTGCGAGCAGTTCCCGCTCGGCGTCGCTGAAGGCGTCGGGCCGGTCGGTGTAGAGGTTGAGCACGCGACATGCGCGGCCGTCGCACACGAGGGGGACGGCTGCACTCGACTCGTAGCCCCGCGCGAGCGCCTCCTCGCGCCACGGCTCGTAGTCTGGGTCGTCGTGGATGTTCTGGATGGCCTGAATCTCGCCGGTCCGGACGGCCGTCGCGGTGGGACCACGACTCGCCGGGCCTTCACGTACCGAGATCACCAGGTCGTCGCAGTAGTCCTCGCCCACTCCGGCCGCGGTGCTCGGGACGACCTCCCCGCACTCGGCGTCGTACTCGCCGATCCAGGCGAAGACGTACGGGTCTGCGTCGGCGAACACCGCACAGACCGTCGTTTCGAGTTCTCCGAGCGACTCCGATTCGACGAGTCCCCGATTGACGTCGCGGATCGTCGCCGAGATCCGCTGTTCCTCGGTGGGACCGTCGGCATCCATACGTAAGCATATTGCTGACTCTCCGAAAGTATGACGGTCCGCAAGTCAAAACTGATACTCCTGGCCGCTCGAGGTTGTGGTTCTTCAGTAGAGTGCCGATATATGTTACTATTTGTTCATTTTTCGATGTCAGGATGGGCGCCACGCGTCCACGGCCGCGAGCAACGCGAGTCGGTCAGGCCGACGAGGCGGCTCGATGCAGTCGGAGTCGCACGGTCGTTCCGTCGCCGGCCGTCTCGAACTGCACCGCCCCGTCACAGTTCGAGACGATCCAGCGGACGGCCCACAGTCCCAGGCCGCTCGTGTGGTCGAGCTGGGTTCGTTCGCGGGTTCCCGTGAGGTGTTCGTACTCGGTTTCGGGGATGCCCGGGCCGTTGTCGGTCACCGTCACGGTGACGGTCTCGTCGGCTTCCTCGGCCGCGACCGCGACCCGCGGCTGCTCGCTGTCGTTGTGGACGATCGCGTTCTCGACGAGGTTCGTCAGGGCGACCTGCAGTGCCGGGACGGCCTGGACGCGGAGGCCGTCGGGCACCGCCGTCACGTACGACGCCGCGCGGTGTTCTCGACGGACCGCTTCGACGGCGTCGTCGACGAGCGACGAGAGTTCGAGCGCTCGCAGTGTCGCGTCGTTCTCGAAGAGGTCGCGCAGGTCGTGGACTTCCTCGCTGATCGCGAGCAACTCCTCGGCCCCGGTCCGCAGGCGGGTCGCGAGGGAACTGGGCTCGCCGTCGAACCGCTCGTCGAGTTCCTCCGCGTATCCGAGGATGACGCTCATCTTGTTGCGGAGGTCGTGACGCATGATCCGATTGAGCACTGCCAGTTGCTCGTTTTGGGCTTCGAGCTGCTGTTCGTACGCTTTGCGTTCGGTGACGTCCTGGACGACGCCGATCGCCTGCTGGGGCTGCCCGTCGGCGTCGAACTCCATCTCCGCTTTCTCGCGCACCCACTTGGTCTCGCCGTCGACGACGATGCGGTGTTCGACGTCGAACGTGTCGCCCTCCAGCGCGGCATTCCACGCGTCCGCCATCTGCTCGCGGTCGGCGGGGTGAACGAACGACATGAACTCCTCGTGGTCGACCGAGCCGTCGGCCCGGGACCGTCCGAAGATGTTGTACACCTCGTCGGACCACCAGATTTCGTCGTCCGGGACGTCTCGGATCCAACTGCCCACGTCGGCGACGGCCTGTGCGTTCCTGAGGTGTGCTTTGCGCTCGCGCAGTCGCGCCTCGGTCTCGTGTCGGTCCGTGACGTCGCGGGTGACCATCACGACGCCCTCGCCCTCCTCGGTGGGTTCAGTGAGCGGAGCGATGCGTCCCTCGAACCAGCGGGTGCCCGCGCGCACGTCGAGCCGATACTCGATGGCCTGCGTCGCCTCCGTCTCGAGCGCTCGCTCGATGGCGCTCACGATCTTCTGGGCCGGCTCGGCCGGCAGCATGTCCGTGACCGTCTCACCCCTGATCGCTGCCGGCGATCTCGTGAGCAGCGATTCGTTGTCTTCGTTGGCGTACACCTCCAGGCAGCGCCCCGCTCCGTTGAACAGGAACGCCAGGTCCGGAAACGCCGCCGTCAGCGCCTCGAGCTTCGCGGCGTTGGTCCGGAGCGTCCGCTCGCGCTGCTTCAGCTCGGTGACGTCCCTGAGTGCGCCGTACACGCGGACCGTCTCGCCGTCTTCCGTGACGGGTTCCCCGCGGACGCGGACCCACCGGACGTCGTCGGTGTCGGTGACCAATCGAACCGTCTCGTCGAACGGCGCCTCGTCTTCGATCGCCGCTTCGACGGCGGCGGCCATCCTGGGTCGCTCGTCCGGGTGATAGTACGAGAGTGCGGATTCCAGCGTCGGTTCGTACTCCGCGCCGACCTCGTGAATACGGCGCGTTCCGTCCGTCCAGCGGAGCGTCTGGGTGCGAACGTCCAGCTCCCACCCGCCGGCGTCCGCCAACTCTTCGGTGGCTGCCCACAGTTGTGCTCGTGAGTCGCCGAACCCGTCGCTGTGCCGCTCCTCGTCGACGGACGCCGGAGACTCATCCATGGACTCGTCGATTGCATTTAAACTATTAATAACGTTCTCCCTGTTTTCAGCAGTGATTCGTGCGCCGCGAACCCGGCCATATAAGACCTCCTGGGATAATCTCCGAGTATGACTCACGGGAGCGTTCGAGAGCGAGAGCCCGAGGGGGCGCTGGCGACTGCCGGCGAACGAACCCTCTACGTCGGTCGGGACCGGCCGATTCGGATCAGTGCCGGCCATCGACTGCTGCATCACGACGGGAAGTGTTCGCGCCCGCACGGCCACAACTACGAGATCACTGTCGAAGTCACGGGCGAACTGACCGAGGAGGGGTGGGTCGTCGACAAAGGCGATATTACTGGGATCATCTCTGAGTGGGATCACAGGTTCCTGCTCGAAGACGGCGATCCGCTCGTCGAGGCGTTCGAGGCCAGCGGCGACGGCGACGCGACGGTCGTCCTCGAGGACCCGCCGACGGCCGAGGTGATGAGCGTCGTGCTCGAACGGCGCATGCTCGAGTCGTTCCCGGACACCGTCTCGGACGTGTCCGTCGAGGTCCGCGAGACGAGCGAACTCTGCGCGAGCTACTGATGCCGGTCGACGCCGACGGCACCACCGACGCCGAAACCGAGGGCGCCCTGCCGATCAACGAGCTGTTCTACTCGCTCCAGGGCGAGGGCCGGCTCGCGGGCGTCCCGACCGTGTTCGTGCGCACGAGCGGCTGCAACCTCCGGTGCTGGTTCTGTGACTCTTACCACACGTCCTGGGAGCCGACCCACGACTGGCAGGACGTCGACGAGATCGTCGCCGCGGTCGACTCGTACGACCAGGCCGAGCACGTCGTCCTCACGGGTGGCGAACCGCTGCTCCACGAGGCGTCGGTCGACCTTCTCAATCGCCTCGGCGACGCCGGCTATCACACGACCGTCGAGACCAACGGCACCATCTTCCGGGACGCGCACGTCGACCTCGCGAGCATCAGCCCGAAACTACAGAGTAGCACGCCAACCCCCGAGAAGGACCCGACGGGCGAGGGCAAGTGGGCCGAGCGCCACGACCAGCGCCGCGTCGACCTGGACGCCCTCGCCGCGCTGGTCGACGCCTACGAGAGCCAGCTGAAGTTCGTCGTCACCGACGCCGACGACCTGCCGGAGATCGACCGGCTCGTCGAACGCGTCCGCGACGCGGCGGCGACGACCGTTCACGATTCCGACGTGCTGCTGATGCCCGAGGGCGCGACCCGCGAGGCGCTGGACGAGACGCGAAACGCGGTGGCCGAGTTGGCGATGGACCGCGGCTACCGGTACACCCCCCGACTGCACGTCGATCTCTGGAACGACGCCCCTGGTACCTGAGCATGACTGACGACACACCCACCACGACCGAGCAGCGCGCGGCGATCCTCGTCTCCGGCGGCATGGACAGCGCGACCGCCGTCTACGAGGCGATGGATCGCGGCTACGACCCGTACCTCCTGCACGCCTCCTACGGCCAGGAGACCGAACACAGGGAACGCGAGTGCGCCGAACGGCTTGCCGAGGAGGTCGCCGCGGCCGACTTCCTCCACGTCGAGACGCGCCACCTCGCGGCCATCGGCGCGTCGAGCCTCACCGACGACGAACTGGACATCGCCGACGCAGCCCTGGACAGCGAGGAGGTGCCAACCTCCTACGTCCCGTTCCGGAACGCGAACCTCCTGTCGATGGCCGTCTCCTACGCCGAGGCCAACGACTGCGACGCCGTGTTCATCGGTGCCCACAGCGAGGACTTCTCGGGGTACCCGGACTGCCGGCCGTCCTTCTTCGAGGCGTTCCAGCAGGTCGTCGACGTGGGGACGAAACCCGACACGGAGATCGACCTGGTCGCGCCGTTCGTCGAGTGGTCGAAGACCGACATCGCCGAGCGCGGGCTGGAACTGGGCGTGCCCTACGAGCACACCTGGAGCTGCTACCGGTCGGAGTCGCCCGCGTGTGGCACCTGCGACGCGTGTGCCTTCCGGTTGCAGGCGTTCCAGCGGCTCGACGTCGCCGACCCCATCGCCTACGAGGAGCGGCCGGACTACGCCGACGACGCGTAACGCTCGGCCGCGCTCCTGCGGCGACGGTTGGCAAGTACTATTCTTTCGCGGGGCTGTAGAGAGCACCACGTAGCATGATCGAATCGAAGCGAGCGCTCCTGTGGACCGCCGTCTTTGCGATCCTGGTGGCGTTCAGCGTGCCGTGGTTTCTCTGGCGGAACGCGACGGTGGTCGCGGGGCTTCCAGTGTGGGTCTGGTGGCACGTCGGCTGGATGGCCGTGACGGCTGCCGTCTTCCGGGTCTTCGCGACGCGCGCCTGGGGGATCGGCATCGAGGAGGGCGCGTAGATGAGCGTCCTTCTCGAACTCGGGATCATCGCGGCCTACCTCGTCGTGACGCTGCTGATCGGCGTCGTGGCCTACAGGGCCACCGAGCGAACAGCTGAGGACTACTACCTCGCCGGGCGGAACATCGGGACCGTCGTCTTGCTGTTCACGACGTTCGCGACGCTGCTGTCGGCGTTCACGTTCTTCGGCGGCCCGAACATCGCCTACGGCGCCGGGCCGGAGTGGATTCTCGTGATGGGGCTGATGGACGGCGTCCTCTTTGCCATCCTCTGGTACGTCGTCGGTTACAAGCAGTGGCTGATCGGGCGCCGCCAGGGGTACATGACCCTCGGCGAGATGCTCGGCGACCGCTTCGGCTCCCAGCGACTGCGTGGACTCGTCGCCGCTATCAGCCTGTTCTGGCTGTTCCCGTACGTGATGCTCCAGCAGAAGGGCGCCGGCACCGCCATCCAGGCGCTGACCGGCGGGGCGGTTCCCTTCTGGGTCGGCGCCGGCGGCATCACCGTGTTCATGATCCTCTACGTCGTCGTCGCGGGGATGCAGGGGGTCGCCTGGACCGACACCGTCCAGGGACTGTTCATGCTCACCATGGTGTGGGCGGCGGTCGCCTGGGTGCTCGCGGCCGTCGGCGGGCCGAGCGCCGCGACGGCCAGCCTGCCAGCCGAGTTCAAGGCCCTCGGCGGGGCCGCCGCGCCGGGCGCGCCGTACTCGCCGGCGTTCGTCGTCTCCAGCGCGGTGAACATCGCCTTCGGCGTGGCGATGTTCCCGCAGATCAACCAGCGCTTTTTCGTCGCGCGCTCCAAGCGCGTCCTCAAGCGGACCTTCTCGCTGTGGCCGGTGCTGGTCGTGTTGCTGTTCGTGCCCGCGTTCATGCTGGGCGCCTGGGCGAAGGGGCTCGGCGTCACCGTGCCCGAGAACGGCAACGTCCTGCCGGTGTTGCTCGCGTCGTACACGCCGGTCTGGTTCGCCGCGCTCGTGACCGCCGGCGCGATGGCGGCGATGATGTCGTCGTCTGACTCGATGCTCCTCTCGGGGTCGTCGTACCTCACGCGCGACATCTACCGGCCGTTCGTCAACCCGGACGCCAGCGACCGCCGTGAGGACGCCGTCGCCCGCGTCGGCGTCGTCGTCTTCGCCTCGGCCGCGTTCGTCGCCAGCCTCTGGGCGCCGGGGTCGCTCATTCAGATCGGCGACACGGCGTTCGGCGGCTTCGCCCAACTCGCGCTGCCCGTGCTCGTGGCGCTCTACTGGACCGGGACGACCCGCTGGGGCATCCTCGCCGGCGTCGTCGGCAGCCAGGCGTTCTATCTCGCGAGCGTCTTCCTCGCGCAGGTCCCCTCGCTCGTGTTCGGCGGCTGGAACGCGTCGCTGCTCGGAATGGTGCTCGGGCTCGTGCTGACCGTCGTTTTCTCCGCGCTCACGACCGCTGGGCCCGCTGAGGACGTCTCCGTCTACTTCGAGGGGCTCCGCGCCGACTGACCGGCCGCGGTCAGTCGGCCAGTCGAGACCGGTCGCCGGTGCCGGCGGTCATCGCGCTGGCGAGGGCGCCGCGCACGACCACGTCGTCGCCGAGCGTCGTCAGCCGGATCTCGGGGATGTTCGACATGACCTCGTCGTCGAGGCGGTCCCGGACGGGATCGAGAATCAGGTCGGGGTTGTTGAGTGCCACCGCGCCGCCGACGTAGATCACCAGCGGCGCGTAGGCGTGGACGAGGTTGACGACCCCGCGGGTGTTCCAGTCCGCGAGGCGGTCGACGACCGCGTCGGCGAGCGGGTCCTCGCCGGCGGCCGCGAACAGGTCGGCGGCCGAAAACGACGCGTCGGTCACGGACAGCGCCGTCTCGACGTCGATCGTCTCGTGGACGTGCCGAGCGTACTGGGGAATGCTCGACCCGGCGCAGTAGGCCTCCCAGTGACCGTCGCGGCCGCAGCCGCAGGTCAGTGCGCCGGCGGGGTCCAGCGTCAGGTGGCCGATCTCCCCGGCGTTGCCGTCCCAGCCAGAGAGGACGCGGCCGTCGACGCAGACGCCGGCGCCGATCCCGGTCGAGATGGTGAGATACACCATGTCGTCGGGGGTGTGGTCGGCGTAGAACCGTTCCCCGATGACGCCCGCGACCGTGTCGTTGTGGAGGTACACGTCGCTGCCGCCGACCAGCTCCCTGATCGGCCCGGTCAGCGGGACGCACTCGACTGACGCCGGCAGGTTGGCCGGACTGTCGATCGCGCCCGCGGCGAGGTCGAGCGGCCCGATCGAGCCGACCCCGACCGCGTCGAGCCGCTCCGGGTCGATCCACGCGGACGCACACGCCTCCCGGAGGAGGTCGAGGACGGCCTCGGTGACGTCGATACCCGTCGGTCCCTGCGGCGTCGGTGCTCGCGCAGTCGCCAGAATCTCACCGTCGTCGTCGCCGACGACTGCCCGCGTGTTGGTACCCCCGACGTCGATACCACCGTACCGTCCCATCTGGTCGACCCCGGGTGATGCAGTCACTTAAATGCGCCATTTTTACTCGCTACCGAGTACGCCGCGTCCTCCCGTCGCGGGACGGATGCCGCCCCGACGGAGTGGCGGAACGTTGCTGCTGCCGGCGCTCGCGTGACGGTTCTGTGGCTGGAGCTCGGGTCACGATTCTCACCGTCCGCCGTCGGCTCGGTGGTGTCTCTGCCGCGTCGAACGTACGGGGCGTACGTTCGTGAGAGGTCGTCGCGGTCGGCGCTGACGCCGTGCCGGGCTCGTCACTCGTCGAAGCCCTGGACGCGGTCGTTGCTCGACCAGTCGGCGTGTCCCCGTTCGAGCGCGTGGGCCTCGCGGATGAAACTGTGGAAGTGGGCGCTGATGTCGCTCTGGGTGATGATGCCGACGACGTCGAGGTCCTCCACCACGGGGAGTTTCTTGATCTTCTTGTCGTGCATCCGATCGATTGCGGTCCGGACCGTCTCGCTTTTCGACGCCGTGACCAGGGGGTTGTTGGCGACCTTCTTGACCGGAATGTCGGGAAACGGGCGTTCGGTGACGGCGCCGGCGTGGAGCGCGTCAGTCTTGGTGAGGATGCCGTACGGATCGTCGCTGTGCGTGACGATGACGCTCCCGACGTCGTTTTTCAGCATCCGCTCGACCGCGGTCTGGAGCGTCGCGCCGACGTCACACGTCACGATGTCGGTCGCCATGACGTCCTTGACGAGCATACCCGCGGTCTTCTCACTGCTCCGATATCAGTGTTGGCGGCGTCGGGGCTGGACGGTCACTCGCGAGGCACCGCGGGGTAGGACTGTCGCGGCCCGGTCGTGTTCCGGGCGACGATCTGCGCGGTGGCCGACTGGCGGTCGTCCCCGCGGTCCTCGGTGCGCTCGTCGTAGTACAGCACCGTCAGGTCGAGACACGCGCGGAGCAACTCGTTGGCGGCGAAGCGATACCGATCGGTACTGGGCCCGCTCTCGACGTCGTCGGTCGTCCGGAGGTGGTGTTCGACGAAGAGGGCGCCCCCGGGCGCCAGCGCCTCCTTGAGGTCGGCCAGGCGGTCGATGGCCCGGTAGAAACTGATCGTCACGACGTCGTAGGTGCCGGTGGGGAAACAGTAGGAGGGGACGTCCGCCTGGATGCAGTTCAGGCGGTCGGCGACGCCGCGTTCGCCGGCGCGGTCGCGGGTGATCTCCAGGCCGGCCCGCGACTGGTCGATGGCGTCCACCTGGTATCCCTCACTGGCGAGGAAGACGGCGTTACGTCCCGTCCCGGCCGCCACGTCCAGCGCCCGGCCGTCCGGGAACGCCCCGAGGTAGCGTTCGAGCACCGGCGACGGGTCCGGGTCCTGTGGATACGATCCCGTGCGAAAGCGTTCGTCCCACGTCGGCATGTACGGCGCTACGACTGACGCCCTCATCAATCCCGGCCGACGGCCACGGGCGCACTGGCGAGACCCGCCGGTCGCGAACGGATACTGGTGTGGGTACCGCGAAAGGAAGAAGTGGGGGGTGGGGGTGGGGGGTGGTGGCACGCGGTGTGCCAGTAACTGACACTGGCGGGTGATGGGTAATAAATCCATCCGTCGGAGTATCACCGATGATACTCGCTTCGCTGGCGGTGCGGACGCCGTGCGCGGTGGGAACTGTTTTTTGCCTCGGTTGCCTCCCCTGGGACATGGATCTCGACGAGGTCGAAGCGTGTATCGAGGAGACGATCCCCGACGCCGAGGCGACGGTCACGCACGCTCGCGGGCCCGAAGACGAGGATCACCTCGCGGCGACTGTCGTGTCGCCCGCGTTCGAGGGGGAATCGCTGGTCGACCGCCACCAGCGGGTCCACGACGCGCTGGGCGAGCGACTGACGCGTGACATCCACGCGCTGGAGATCGAGACGTACACGCCGACCGAACGTGACGACGCGGCCTGACCGCGGGGTAGCGGAACGCATTTGCCTCGGGCCGTCGACGTAACAGGTATGACTTTCGACCCGAACGAGAGCCTGCCGCAGGACGAGGTGACCGAGCGCGTCGACGACGCGATCGCGGACAACGAGGTCGTCCTGTTCATGAAGGGAACGCCGATCATGCCCCAGTGTGGGTACTCCGAGAAGGCGATGGCGCTGATCGGCAAACACCGCGACGAGTTCGAGACGGTGGACGTGCTCGAATCACTCGACGAGTTCCGGACCGCGCTGGAACCTCACAGCGGGCGGGAGACGATCCCCCAGACGTTCGTCGACGGCGAGTTCGTCGGCGGGAGCGACATTCTGGAGCAACTCGAGGAGCGCGGCGAACTGGCGGCCACCCTCGACGCCTGAGCCGGGCCGTCGTGGCCAGCCGTCCCGCCAGGGTCCCGGACGTTTATGCCCGCACGCCCGGTACGACGAGGTAACTGATGGACGCATCACGGTTGCGACTCGCGAAGGGGGCTGCGGTGAGCCTCGGGAGCTTCGTCCTGTTCGGCGTCGTGACGGGATTGATTCCGAACCCGATCTACGTCCGCATGGTTCCCTCCCGGCCCGTCGACTACCTGTTTCTCGTCCTCACGGCGGGGCTGCTCGGCGTCTACGTCGCCCAGCGGCCGCCGGTCGAGGACCGATCCGACGACCGACTCGCCACGCTGGGCACCGTCGGCGGCTTCCTCGCGTTCGGTTGCCCGATCTGTAACGCCTTCCTCCTGGCGCTGTTCAGCAGTTCGGCGCTCATGACGTACTTCGATCCGCTGCGCCCGCTGCTCGGGGCGGTCGCCGTCGTCCTGCTGGGCGGCCTCGTCTACGCGCGCTACACGCGTGCCTGCGAGACCTGTCAGCCGGACGCGCCGGCGGAGTCCGCCGGTGAGAACCATGGCTGAGGACGACGCGCTCTCCGTCGACGAGTTCGTCGAGTACTGCCAGGTGCAGGCGGGTCTGCTTTCGGGGCGCGTCGAGACGATGAGCGACGACCTCGACGACCTGCTGGACGAACTCGACGCGGAGATGGCCGAGATCCGCTCGCAACTCGACGGCCGCCCCGACGAGGTCGCCGACACTGTCGGCCCGCCGTCGGCGACGGGGCCGGACGAGTCGGTCGATCTCGACGACCTGGAGGCGCGGGAAGCCGACCTCGAACAGAAGCAGGCGCTCGTCGAGGCCAAACAGGCCCGGATGCTCGCCTTCCAGGAGTTGGCCGCCGACTACACGGAGCTCGCTGCAGAACTCGAATCCGACGTGTCCGACGGTGCGGACGCGCTCGAACGGGTCGTCCGGTTCGAGGTCGAGCGCGACGCGCCGGCGTACTTCCCGGACCGCCAGACGGTCGCCGAGGCCGCCGCGGCGTCGGACGAGGACGCCTAACGGAGGTCCGTCGCCTCGTAGACGCCGGGAATCCCCGTCTCCTCGACGGTCGCGGTCACTTCCTCGCCCTCCGATGCTTCGGTGTCGGAGACGATCGTCACCGCCTTGATCGGGGTGCGCGCCAGGAACGAGCGGATGCGCTCGAACCAGGAGGGCGACCCGCCCTCCCGACAGACGAGGATGTACCGCGACTCGGCGAGCGTCCGGAGGTCCTCGGTGAGCTCGAACTCGTCTCTGTCGTCCGGGTCCACGACGTGGATCACTTCCCCACGCACCGTCTGGGCCATACCGACCGCAGTCACTCGAGACAGATGTGTCTTGCAGTTGGCGGCTACAGCTCGACGGTCGCGAGGTCGGACTCGAGTTCCCCGACGTGCTCGTTGTAGGCCTCGACGAACCCACGGAACGCGGGCGCGAGTTCGCGGATGTCGGGAGCGGCCGGCGGTTCGTACTGCGAGAGCAGGTAGATCCCGCCTTCGCCGCCGACGCGGAGGTACGAGGCGCCCTCGTCGTCCCACTTCAGTTCCCAGCGCGTCCCGTCGACGCGGGCGGTGAACGTGCCGTAGTCGGTGCCCTCGTAGCGGTGGAGCGCGTGGGCGATCGAGTCGCAGACCTCGCGGATGCGGCCGACGATGCGATCGCGCTCGGCGACGACGCCGTCGGTCGACGCCAGGGCGGGAAACTCGGTCGGGACGTCGTCGAGGACGCCGTCCAGCGACGCCACGTGGTCGTTGTAGCTCGCGACGAATCCCTCGTAGTCCCGCATGGCCGTCGCAAGAGCCTCCGGCTCGGGCGGCTGTTTCGTCGAGATCACGTAGATATCGCTCCCCGACTTCGGGGAAAAGCGGAGATACTCGAGGTCGCCGGCCTCGTACTTGACCGTCCACTTGCCGCGGTCGGTGTCGAACGTTCGCTGGCCGTAGTCGCCGCCCTGCAGTTTCGCCAGCGCGTAGGCGACCCGTCCGGCGTGGTCGCGGACCGCCGCCACGATCTCGTCGCGGCGGGCGGCGACGGCCTCCGTGTCTTCGAGTTCGGCCACGTCGATCATCGTCGGGGAGAGGCCGTCGGTGGGCATAACGGCTGTGTTCCGAGTGCCCCGACTGACGACGGGACGAGTGCTCGCCGTTCGAATATCGCCTGTGGAACTGAATACAGATCTCTCCCAAACCGGCTGTGTGTCCTGGTTGGCAGTGCCCTCATATAATTGTGTATATTGTACAATACTGGGGGAACGTTTATGGCGAATTGGTCCGCCTGTACTGGTACGAACATGTCGCGAGTCCCCGAGATCACGCCCGAGGAACTGTACGCGAAGATCCAGGCGGGCGAGTCGGTGACGATCGTCGACGTGCGCCAGCCCCACGAGTTCGAGAAGTGGCGCATCGAGGGGCCGAGCGTCGAGACGATCAACGTGCCGGACCGGAAGCTCTCCCGGATGGACCCGGCGGTCGCGCTGGCGGACGTGCCGACGGAGACGGTCGTCACGGTCTGCGGGACGGGCAAGATCAGTCGGGGCTCGGCGCGGCACCTCCAGCGGACTGACGCCGACGTCAGAAACCTCGCCGGCGGGATGGAAGCGTGGGCAGACCTCTCCGTGCACACCGAACTGACGACGGATGCGGACGCGACGATCGTGCAGTTCCGGCGGCCGTCGAGCGGGTGTCTCGCGTATCTCGTCGTCTCCGGGGACGCGGCCGCGGTGATCGATCCGCTGCTGGCGTTCGCCGGCGAGTACGTCGACGTGGCGGCCGACTACGGCGCTACCATCCGGTACGCCGTCGACACGCACGTCCACGCGGATCACGTGAGCGGGGTCCGGGCGCTCGGCGAGCACACCGAGGCGACGGCGGTCGTCCCCGAAGCGGCGACGGACCGCGGCGTCGAGTACGACGTGGCCTACGAGACGATCGCCGACGGCGACGCGCTCGCGGTGGGCGAGAGTGCGATCGAGGCGATCCACACGCCGGGCCACACCTCGGGGATGACCGCCTACTACGTCGACGAGGCGGTCCTGTTCACCGGCGACGGGCTGTTCGTCGAGAGCGTAGCGCGGCCGGACCTGGAGGCCGGGTCCGAGGGCGCGCCGGAGGCGGCCGCCCAGCTGTACCACTCGCTTCAGGAGCGCGTCCTGACGCTGCCCGAGACGACGCTGATCGCGCCGGGGCACTACAGCGACGCCGCCGAGCCGGCGGCCGACGGAAGCTACACGGCGACGCTCGGGGAACTCGTCGAGGCGATGGACGCCCTGTCGCTGCCCGTCGAGGAGTTCATCGAACACGTGCTGAGGGATATGCCCCCGCGGCCCGCGAACCACGCCCAGATCATCGACGGGAACCTCGGGCAGCGCGACCTGTCTCGCCAGCGTGCGCTGCAACTCGAACGCGGCCCGAACAACTGCGCTGCGTCGACCGACGCGATGACGGAGTGACGACGGCCAACGCCGGCGGCGTCACTGATCCTCGACGGCTCGCACCGAGAGAACGGGGGCGTCGGCGGTGCGGACCACGTGTTCGGTCACGCTGCCCAGGAGGTAACGGTTCAGGCCACTGCGCCCGTGGGTGCCCATGACGATGCAGTCGGCGTCGTGGTCGGCGGCGTACTCGAGGATCGCCGTTTCGGGTTTGCCGCGGCCGACGCTGCCTTCGATGGTGCCCACGTCGGTGGCCTCGGCGCGGAGGAGCGCGTTGTCGAGGACGTCCTTGCCGAGTTCGTCCACTGCCTCTTGCGTCTCTCCCGAGGCAGCGCGGTGCCAGGGTTTGCTCGTGTCGACGAGCGTAATCAGGTGCAGGGTCGCGTCGGTCTCGGCGGCGAGGTCGATCCCGAGTGCGAGGGCGGCGTCGGCGCTCTGACTGCCGTCGATCGGCACGAGCACGTTCTCCAGGTCGAGGTTCGCGGGGAGGCTACCGCCCTCGTGGACCGTCAACACCGGCACGTCGGACTCCCGGAGGGTGCGTTCGGTGACGCTCCCGAGGACGAAGCGATCCAGGCCCGTGCGTCCGTGGGTGCCCATGACGACGAGGTCGGCGGCGTGTTCGTTCGCGAACTCGACGATCACCTCGTGGGTGGGCCCGTGCGATTCGACGACGTCGGTGGCGGTCTCGACGCCGGCGTCGCCGGCCGCGCTGGTGAGCTCGTCGATCGCGGTTTCGCCGACGTGCGCGAACTCGTCCGCGTCCGCGTCTTCGATCCCGGGGGGCAGTTCCCCGAGTTCCAGGACGTGCAGCACGTGCAGCGTGGCGTCGAAGCGGGCCGCGAGTCTCACGGCGCTGTCGGCGGCGTTCAGGGCGACGTCACTGCCGTCAGTCGGGACGAGGATCCGGTCGAACATTCACACGCTGCCGTTCGCCACCCACGAGTATCAGTGCGGGGGTCTCACGGTCCTGGCAGGTGGACCTACATTTAACACGCGGCGCGGCGACCACTCGTGCATGCACGACCGGATTCTCGTCGCCGTCGACGGGAGCGACGGCCAGCCCGTCGCGATGGCACACGCACTGGCGCTGTCAGCCGCCACCGACGCGACGATCGACGTCCTGCACGTCCTGGACCGCGGCCTCTCGTCGCTGTTTTCGACGACCGACGCGGACACACTGCGCGAGCGGGGCGAGGAGTTCCTCGCCGACGCCGAGACGCAGGCGACCGACGCCGACCAGTCCGTCGAGACCCACCTCGTCGAGGGGACGCCCCACGACGCGATCCTCGAGTTCGCGGACGAGCACGGGAGCGACCTCGTCGTGATGGGACGCCACGGGCCGACCGGCGTCCGCGAGCGCCTCCTGGGCAGCGTCACCGACAAGGTGCTCCGGCAGGGGAGCGTCCCGGTCCTGACGACCTGCTACGACGGGCCGACCGACCCCGACGACGTGGCCGTCGAGAAACTGCTCGTCCCGACTGACGGCAGCGACGAGGCCGAAGCCGCTGGCCCGTGGGCCGGAGACCTCGCCGGCCGGTTCGACGCTCCGGTCGACGTCGTGAACGTCATCGACCTGCTCGTCGACGCCGGCCCCTTCGACGCCGGCGGCGTCTCCCAGGAGTTCATCGAGAAACTCGAGGCCAACGGCCAGGAAGCGACGGATCGCGTCGCCGACCGCATCCACGAGACCGACCCGGCAGTCTCGGTGTCGACGACGGTGACCCGCGGACGACCGCACCAGGCACTGAGCGAGTACGTCCCGGCCAACGACGTCGACCTGGTCGTGATGGGGTCGCACGGCCACTCCGGCGTCGGCGAGAGCCTGCTCGGTAGCGTCACGAACCGCGTCCTCCGGCTGGTCGACGTGCCCGTGCTCGTGGTTCCGCCCCGCAAGTAAGCCGTCATCCCGGCGAACCCCTTCCGGTATGCGAACACTCATCCGCCCCACTTCCCTCGTCCCGAACCGTGCCTACCGACACTAACCGAGAGTGGATACTCGCGAGCCGCCCGACGGGCGAACCGACGATGGAGAACTTCGAACTGGTCGAGAACGAGGTTCCGGAGCCAGGTCCCGGCGAGGTGCTGGTCGAGACCCGATATCTGTCCGTCGACCCGTACATGCGCGGCCGGATGCGCGACGCCGAGTCCTACGCCGAACCCTGGGCCGTCGGCGACGTGATGAAAGCCGCCGTGGTCGGCGACGTGGTCGAATCGAACCACGGCGACTTCGCGGCGGGCGACGTCGTCACCGGCGAACTCCGGTGGGCCGACTACGCCACCGCCGACGGCGACGCCCTCCAGCCGGTCGACCCGGACCTCGCCCCCGTCTCGACTGCGCTGGGCGTGCTGGGGATGCCCGGCCGTACCGCGTACTTCGGCCTGCTCGACGTGGCCGAGCCGAAACCCGGCGACACGGTCCTCGTGTCGGGCGCGGCCGGTGCCGTCGGCTCCGTCGTCGGCCAGATCGCCAAACGCAACGGCTGTCGCGTGGTCGGCATCGCCGGCGCCGACGAGAAGACCGACTGGCTGACCGACGACCTCGGCTTCGACGCGGCGATCAACTACAAGACTGCCGACGACCTCCACCAGGCAGTCGCCGAGGCCTGTCCCGAAGGGATCGACGTGTACTACGACAACGTCGGCGGCGAGATCACCGACGCCGCCTTCGCCAACCTCAACGAGTTCGCCCGCGTCGCCGTCTGCGGCCAGATCTCGCTGTACAACGCCACCGAGCAGCCGACGGGTCCCAGAAAACTGACGACGCTCGTCCAGAAGAAGGCCCGCGTCGAAGGGTTCATCGTCAGCGATTATGCTGTGCGCTTCCGTGAGGCGACCGAGCGCCTGGCCCAGTGGGTCGCACAGGGCGACATCCAGTACGAGGAGACCGTCACCGAGGGCCTGGAGAACGCCCCCGACGCCTTCCTCGGACTCTTCGAGGGCGTCAACATCGGCAAGCAACTCGTGAAAGTCGAGGACTGAACGAAGCGATCGGCGGTCGCTTTTTTTACACAAAGCCCTTACCGGGGTGTTTGTTCTGGTTACCTATGCAACAGTTCGGCCGTCGTCGTGCCCTCGCGCTGGCCGGTGCTGGGCTCGGAACCGCCGTCGCCGGCTGTCTCGGTAGCGACAGGTCGTCTCAACCGACAGACGAGCCACCAACGACCGACGACCTGTCCGGTCACGTCCGACCCGAGGACGACCCGGAGACGGTGCCGCCGGCGCTGTCCTGCGACGAGACGGACTTCGAGCGGCATCCGGCGGGATACGACGCCGACGAACTGGCGTGGGGCGACACCACCGAGACCGACGGGACGCCACAGTTCGCCCTTCGGGTCGATCAGTTGGCGTACGACTACGGCGAGACCGCAACGATCACGCTCACCAACGTCAGCGACGAGGAGCAGCACACTGGCACCAGTGACGAGTACAGCATCGAGGTCCAGACGGCGGCTGGATGGCAAGACGTCCGAGGAACGTCGTCTGACAGGTCAGTAGTATATAACGATCTGGGGATCGTCCACCCGCCGGGGGAGGCCTTCGAGTGGACGCTCGAACTGACAAAGACGGGACTGGTCGCAGAACATCCCCTCGAAGATCGGCTCCGAGTCTGTCCGGACCTGCCGGCCGGTCGGTATCGGTTCGTCTTCTGGGCGCTCAACGTCGCCGTCGCGTTCGATCTCGCGCGGTGACCCGAGATACCGGCCCGTCTCACCGCGGCCACTGAGGTTTTTACCGCTCCACACCTCGGACCTGTGATGACTGCCGACCTTTTCACGCCGCTCACGCTCGCCGAAACGGAGATTCCCAACCGCGTGATGGTGTCGCCGATGTGTCAGTACTCCTGTGAAGACCGGGACGGCCTCGCGACGGACTGGCACTTCCAGCACCTCGCGAGCCGCGCCGTCGGCGGCGCCGGCGTCGTGATGACCGAGGCGACCGCCGTCGAACCGCGCGGGCGCATCTCGCCGGAGGACCTGGGCATCTGGAGCGACGAACACGCCGACGCGCTGGCCGAAACCACTGCGTTCGTTCGCGACCAGGGCTCGGTCCCGGCGATCCAGCTGGCCCACGCCGGCCGGAAGGCCTCGACCAGTCGCCCCTGGGAGGGCCACGACCCGCTCCAGCCCGGCGACGGTGGCTGGGAGGTCGTCGGGCCGACCGACGAGCCGTATCCCTACGAGGCCGACGCGCCGCCGACCAGCGCGATGACGACCGAGGACATCGCCGACGTGCGGGAGTCGTTCGCGGACGCAGCCCGCCGGGCTCGCGACGCCGGCTTCGAGATCGCCGAAGTGCACGCGGCCCACGGCTACCTCCTCCACGAGTTCCTCTCGCCGGTCACGAACACGCGCGAGGACGAGTACGGCGGCGACTTCGAGGGGCGGGTTCGGTTCCCGCTGGAAGTCATCGAGGCCGTCCGGGAGGTGTGGCCGTCGGACTTGCCCGTGTTCGTCCGCATCTCGGCGACCGACTGGCTGCCCGATCGCGAGTCGTGGACCGTCGAGCAGTCGATCCGCTTTGCCGACCGTGCCGCGGCTGCGGGGGCGGACCTGATCGACGTCAGTTGCGGGGGCGTCCACCCCGACCAGGAGGTCCCCTCGGCCGGACCGGGGTATCAGATCCGCTACGGGCGACAGCTCCGGGAGGGCGTCGAGTCTGACGTGGCGATCGGTGCCGTCGGCGGCATCACGACGCCAGAACAGGCGGATTCACTCGTCCGGAACGGTCGCGCCGATCTGGCGATCGTCGGCCGGGAACACCTCCGCGATCCGTACTTCACGCTCCACGCCGCCCAGCAGTTAGACCGAGAAGACGCAGTCGAGGTCCCACCGCAGTACCGTCGGGCGTTCTGACTCGCTCCAGGGCGCGAACAGGTATTTACCGTTCCCGGCCCTAGCCAGGGTGATGTCGACACCGACGGCCTCGGTGCCGGGGAACCTGCCCGAGCCGGACGCGCTGACGGACTCCTTCCAGGTCTACGAGGTGGAAGTCGACGACCAGGACGTCCGCTACTACGGGGAGCCGCTGGATGCCAAAGAGACCGTCGTCCAGCGACTGGCGCCCCGGTTCCGCGACCGAGGCTATCGGATCGACCTGCGCTACGAGACCGGCGAGCACGTGCTCGTCGCCACCGAGCGGTCGCTGTCCGTCGATACCGTCCCCTGGACCAACCTCGCGCTCTTCGCCGCCACCGTCGTGACGACGCTGCTCGCTGGCGCCCGCTGGTACGGCCTCCCCATCGGCGAGCAGCCACTCTCCCTGCTGGCGGCGTGGCCCTTTGCCCTCTCGGTGCTATCGGTGCTCGCGATCCACGAACTCGGCCACTACGCGCTGAGCCGCCACCACCAGGTGGAGGCGACCCTGCCGTATTTCATTCCGATCCCGAACCTGCTGGGGACGCTCGGGGCGCTCATCCGCATGAACGACCACATCCCCGACCGGGAGGCGCTGTTCGACATCGGCGTCGCGGGGCCGCTGGCGGGCCTGGTCGCGACCGTCGTCGTCACCGCGATCGGCGTCTCGCTCCCGCCCATCGAGACGAGCGGGTCGCAACTCGTCCAGCAGACCGAACTCGGCTATCCGCTCCTGTTACAGGGGATCGCGACGGCGCTCGGTCAGCCGCTCTCCTACGGCGACCCGTCGCTGATGGTCAACCCCGTCGTCATCGGTGGCTGGGTCGGCGCGTTCGTCACGTTCCTGAACCTGCTGCCGGTGGGCCAGCTCGACGGCGCGCACGTCACCCGGGCGCTGGTCGGCGATCGAACGAGCGTCGTCCAGAAACTCGTGCCCGCCGTACTGTTCTCGCTGGCCGGCGGGCTCCTGGTGTTTGCGGACGGCCAGGCCGCCTTTATCTGGGTGCTCTGGGGCTTTTTCGCGCTGCTGTTGAGTCGCGTCCCCGGCGCGGAACCCCTGGATCAGTCGTCGGTCGGTCCCGGCAGGCAGGCGCTCGGCGCGCTCACGCTGGTACTCGGACTGCTGTGTTTCACGCCGATCCCGATCGTCGTCTCGGCCTAAGTGGAAAGGCTGGAGACGTCCTCGGGGTCGTGCCCGCAGTACACCGTGGCGTCGTGGCGACGCTGGAGTTCCTTGACTAACTGGAGACTCTCCCGCCAGTCGCGCTTGCTCCAGAGCAGGTCGCCGCCCATCGGTTGCTCGTCGTCGTAGTTCTCGCGCACGTACGCCTGGTCGCCCGCGAGGATCACCGTCTCCCCGTCGAGGTGGAGCACCGTCCCCAGCAGACCCGGCGTGTGGCCGGGGAGGTGGACGAACTCCACGTCCGTGAAGTGGGTCTCGCGGTGGCGCGTGACGACCTGCCAGTTCAGCTCGTGGTCGAAGTCCGCGCGGACGTACGCGTCCGAGCCGTGGTCGGTGCAGGCGCTGTAGTAGGCGAACTTGAGTTCCTCCTCGTGGACGAACACGGGCACGTCAGTCCCGGCGAAGTTGTGGAGGCCGCCCGCGTGGTCGAGGTGCAGGTGGCTCTGGACGACGGCGTCGATCTCGTCGAGCGCGTAGCCGGCCTCCGCGAGCGCGTCGGGGAGCGGGTGCTCGTGAGCGTCGAAATGCTCGAAGGCGGCGTACAGCTCCGGCGGCCAGTAGCCGTCGCCGGCGTCGGGATGCGAGCCGGTGTCCCAGAGGATCGTCGCCTCGGGGTGGTCGATGACGAGGTTGTACACCGGCCCCTCGACGAACTGGGCGTCCGGGTTCGGTTCGGCAGCGGTGCCGACGACGTGGTTCTCCAGCAGGAAGTTCGCGTCCGCGCGGATGGTCCCGCGGTCGACGAGGGTGAGCGTCGCGTCTACCATTGGCGTCCCCTCCGGCGCGCGGCGGAGTAACCCTTTCCCCGGATCATGCGTCGAATCGGGTGAGTTGGTCGAGTTCGGCCTCGTCCACGTCGGCGAACGCCTCGCGGGCGATGGTCCGCTTGTGGACCTCGTCGGCGCCGTCGACGATGCGGAACTGGCGGACGTCCTCGTAGAAGTCCGCCACGGGGAGGTCCTTGGCGATGCCGTTGCCACCGAGGAACTGCAGCGCCGTGTCGACGGCCTCCTGGGTGACGTTCGCGGTGAAGACCTTGCTCATCGACACGGCGGTGCGGGCCTCCTCGCCCGCGTCGATCTGGTCCGCGGCCTGTCGGACCAGCGACCGGGCGGCCGCCAGCCGCGTCTCCTGCTCGGCGATGGCGTACCGGGGGACCTGTTTGTCGGCCATCGTCGAGCCGAATCCCTCGCGTTCGTCCATGTACGCCTTCGTGATGTCGAGCGCGCGCTCGGCCATGCCCGAAAAGCGCATGCAGTGGGTCAGTCGCGCGGGGCCGAGTCGCTCCTGGACGTGCTGGAACCCCTTGCCTTCCTCGCCGAGCAGGTGTTCCTCCGGCACGCGGACGTCGTGGTACTTGATCTCGGCGTGGCCGATGCCGTGGACGTCGCTGCCGACGTGGGGGATGTTGCGGACGACCTCGACGCCGTCGGCCTCCTTCGGGACGAGGAACACGGAACTGCCCTCGTAGGGGTGTGCCTCCTGATCGGTGCGGGCGAACACGAGCAGCACGTCGGCCTGGATGCCCTTGCTCGTCCACCACTTGTGGCCGTTGATGACCCACTCGTCGCCGTCTTTCTCCGCGGTGGTCTGGAGCATCTTCGGGTCCGACCCGCCGCCCTGCATCGGCTCGGTCATCGAGAAGCCAGAGGCGATCTCTCCCGCGACGAGGGGTTCGAGGTACTGCTCTTTCTGCAACTCGGTCCCGTGGAGTTCCAGCAGGTGCATGTTCCCCTCGTCGGGGGCGTCCACCCGCATCGCCAGCGGGCCGAGGATCGACCGCCCCGCCTCCTCGAACGTCGGGAGGGTGTCGCGGAAGTCGTAGCCCATCCCGCCGTGTTCCTCGTCGATCTGGGGCGCGTAGACGCCGTACTCGCGGGCCGCCTCCCGCAGTTCTCGGATCGTCCCGTCCGAGACCGTCATCCCGCCCTTCATTTCCCGCTCCACCGGGATGACGACCTCTTCCATCAGGTCGCGCGCGCGACCGGCGAGTTCTTCGGCCGCCGCCGAGTCGTTGAACGAAAGCATGTCCCCTCAGTGTCTCCCCTACTCGGTAATAAAAACTGGTCCATGTTCTAACAATGTTAGAATAAATGCGCGCGAGTGTGGGGAGCGTTAGGGGTGGTGGGCGAAACGCACTTTGTGGTCGGGTTCGAGCCACGACGTACTGTGCAGCGGGAGGAGCCGACGACGCGTCGCGAGTTGCTGACTCGTGCGGCCGCGTACGCCGAGTCGATCGACCTCGACGTGCCCGTCGCCGAACTCGACTGGACCATCTCCGAACGTGCCAAGCGCCGCGCCGGCGGCTGTCGGTACAACGCTGAGACGGGTGCGATCACGATCGTGCTCACCTGGGCGGCCTACCAGGAGTTCGGCTGGCGGGAGTTCACCGGCACCATTCGCCACGAACTCGTCCACGCCTGGGAGTTTCACCACTTCGGCGAGTCGGGCCACGGCGAGCGCTTTCGCGAGAAAGCCGACGAAATCGACGCCCCGCGTCACTGCCGGACGTTCACCGACGGCCGCCTCGAACTCGTCTGTACGGCCGACGACTGCGGGTGGCGACCCGACCGCCACCGCGCTTCCAAGCCCGTCAAATTCCCCGACGAGGGCTATCGGTGTGGCGACTGCGGGAGCGCGTACGTCGTCCGCCACGTCGCTTCCGGCCGTACCTGGCGGACCAACGAGGGGTACCAGCGCGCACGCGACGCGCTCGGCGACGACTGGTGATCGGCGACGACTGGTGACCCGACGCCCTCTCACGCGACCACACGATCCGTCTCCGGAGACGATTGGGGGTCGTTTCGTGAGCGCTCATACTGACGTCAGACGACCCATCATCTGGGGGTTCTCGACCTGAAGACAACGGGTTGCGTGCAGCGCAGATCGGACAGTCTCCGTATCTCTCTGGAGAGGTCGTGGGGTCGGTTTCGTGCGTCGGTGCTGGGTCGGAAATTCCCGTCCCGTCAGTGGGTCTTCGACCTGAAACGAACGGGTGCGGCGTCGCAGGTGCCGGGGGCGTGACGCCG
Organism: Halorientalis brevis; assembly: GCF_042678165.1. Classification (GTDB taxonomy): domain Archaea; phylum Halobacteriota; class Halobacteria; order Halobacteriales; family Haloarculaceae; genus Halorientalis; species Halorientalis brevis. The sequence goes on from NZ_JBHUDJ010000002.1 coordinate 480,864, forward strand.
TCGACCTCGTCTGCCGGGGTGACAGTGTGGCTATAGTCCACACGGAAGGATCGTTTCGGCAGCCGTCGCGCGCGGTGGTGTCACTGTCGTGTCGGGCGGTCTCGACCCGAAAGTGACGGGTCGGCGCTGACGCTGCCCGCGGAACGCCGGGGAGCGTCCCGGCACTGGTCAGAACGGCCCGAGGCCGAGCACCAGCACGATACCCATGAACAGTGCGGTAATGATGATGAGCGCGATGAGATACTCGAACAGTCCCATCGGATCGGTGAGGCTGGGGAACACCATACCGTCGGTACGGCTTCCAGGGCAATCGACCTCCGGATCTCGCCGGTCGTTGACATCCGTCCGGTGGCCTGCACATGCCGGCAGTCGGCCTATCTGAGGGTCTGGCCAACCGGCCGGCATGGCAAGTGTGCGGATCGGCTCCGTTTTCGGGATTCCGATCAAACTCGGGACCTCGTTCCTGCTCGTGGTGCCGCTCATCGCGTATCTCATCGGCACCCAGATCGGGATGACCGCCGCGTTGCTCGGCGAGTTACTCGGCGGAGAGATCGACGCCGCCGCGCTCACCGACGGCGTCCTCCCGTGGGTGCTGGGCCTGGCTGCCGCGCTCGGCCTGTTCCTGGGCGTGTTCCTGCACGAACTCGGCCACTCGCTGGTCGCCCGCCGCTACGGCGTCCACATCGAGGCGATCACGCTCTGGTTTCTCGGCGGTCTCGCACAGTTCGAGGAGTTCCCCGACAGCTGGACCCAGGAGCTCAAGATCGCCATCGCCGGCCCAATCGTGAGCGTCGTCATCGGCGCGCTCTGTTACGGTGGGTTCGCTGCTCTCCCCGCGGACCTCCCTGCCGTCAGGTTCGTCCTCGGGTATCTCGCGGTTTTGAACGTCGTGCTCGCCGGGTTCAACCTGCTGCCCGGCTTCCCGATGGACGGCGGGCGGGTTCTCAGAGCGCTGCTCTCGCGCAACCGCTCACGGTTGGAAGCGACCCAGATCGCCGCCGGCGTCGGGAAGGCGTTCGCCGTCCTGCTCACCTTCGCCGGCATCCTCCTGTTCAACGTCTTCTGGATCGCCATCGCCTTCTTCATCTACCTCGGTGCGACCGGCGAGACGCGCCAGATACTGCTGGAGGACACCTTCGAGGGACTCACCGTCGGCGACATCATGACGCCGGCGGCCGACCTCGACACGGTGACGCCGACGACGCCGCTCTCGGAACTGCTGGAACGGATGATCCAGGAGCGCCACACCGGGTATCCAGTGCTCGACGGCGAGTCGCGAAGCGACTCGGAGAGAGTGAGCGGGGAGGTGAACGACCCGCGAGTCGGCGACCTCCGTGGCCTCGTGACGCTCGAAGACGTCCAGTCGGTCGATCCCGATCGTCGCGATACGGCCACTGTCGGCGACGTGATGTCGACGGACCTGCAGACGGTGTCGGCGACGACCGGCGCCGAAGACGCGGTTACGATCATGCAGCGCCAGGGGATCGGTCGCGTGCTCGTGACCGACGAGCGCGGCGATCTGGAGGGATTGGTCTCGCGGACCGACCTGATGACGGTGTTCGAGATTCGCAAGACCGGCCAGTCCCAGCAGGCCGTCGAACGGATCGTCGCGAAGTGAGACGGGTTCTGCACCAGATTCCCGGCTGTAGTCCTCGATACTTTCGTCAGATTCTCGGTTTGTAGGGAGTGGTCTGCTGAATAGAGATCTGAGATTGCGCAGACAACATGCATCAAAGCGGTACCTGCGATGATTCACAGATCATGGCGATTGTTTCCCGATATGACACCTGTGGCTTTTCTGTGTGGAAAATTATTGGGCTTTGACATTAGAACGGGCATTTCAATGACAGTCCGCACATCGAATCCGTGTACTCTCTTCGGACAGGCCCTCGGGTATCTCCTGTCGTTGTTTGGTATACTCTTCTTCGTCTTTTTCATGTTCATTCCCCACAGCTACCAAGTCGGCTATGCAGAATCCAGAAGTCTGGTTGGATACGAATTCCTGTTCGGCGTTGTTGACGCATATAGTATCTTTACGAGTTCACTCACGGCTCTGCTGGGCGCACTCATCGTTGTCAAAGCGATTCAAGAGAGTCGTTATTCCTGGTTGCTGGTCATAGCACTCTTGACTGGTGGATACGGTATGGCCCTCGGTAGTGAGGCGGGAAATGAATATGACGTACTGATAACGATCTCTCTCTGGGTCACGCTTGTGATAACCCTCCTCTTTACCGGGGAAGTCGTTGAGAACGAGCTTCCCCAGAAGATGAGCGAGTGATTGGTCCAGCATATCTCCCCACACAGATTATTGATCGGCCCTTCAGGTTCGTGCTATCTCTTAGTACGCAAACACAGTGAGCAGGTGATTCAGCGGAGAGTGGCTGAAAAAAAAAAACGAAGTCACTGTGCTGCATGGAACCTCTCTATGTAGCACCGTGTACCTGACAGATTCCCGGCAGATGAAGCGATTCGCTACTTAGTCCCGAATACGTAACGAGCACGAACCGACTCGGCCGGAGATAGCACTGCGACCAGCCTGACAGCCCCCGTTCGCCTTCCTCACGGGGACCTCACGCGTCGGGCGCGGCATGAACGCCGCACCCTGTGCGCGCCAGCCGCATGGCCGGGAGCGCCGTTCATGGCGCGACTCGCTGGAAGAGAAGCACTTCCGAGCCATCCGCTCACTCCGTTTGCGGAGACGGGGAAGGGCAGGCGTGCTGTTCCTGGCGGATGACGGGCGCAGGGACGCTCGCGTTCTTGGAGCCGTCTGAGTGGCTCCTATCCGGGTGGAGCAAGAATCGGCCGTGTCGTGAGCAGACGAGCATCCGCGCGCCTGCAGGCGCGCGGTTCTCCGGACGCGAACGACCGGCGGGAGTGAGCCGTCCGGCAGTTTTAGTCCAGGTTTTACGAGGAGTGGTGCCCGCAGGCCGAAGGCCGAGGACACCCGACGAAGTAAAAAGTGGGAAACCTGATGTGGGCCGCGGTACCAGAGAGGGTAACGGCGAATCTCGATGTCGCGAAGATACGATCACTCGCGGGTGCAGGAGTACTGGCAGCACGTCTGGGACCGGGAGGACGTCTACGACTGTCCCGACGACGCCGAGGACCCCACGTACGTCCTCGGAATGTTCCCCTACACGTCGGGCGCGCTCCACATGGGCCACGTCCGAAACTACGCCATCACCGACGCGTACGCGCGCTACCGGCGGATGTGCGGCGACGACGTCCTGCACCCGATGGGGTGGGACGCGTTCGGCCTGCCCGCCGAGAACGCCGCCTTCGAGCGGGACACGGACCCCGAGTCCTGGACGCGCACCTGCATCGACCGGATGCGCGACGAACTGGAGACGATGGGCTTTGGCTACGACTGGTCCCGCGAGATCACCACCTGCGACCCAGAGTACTACCGGTGGAACCAGTGGCTCTTTACTCGGCTCCACGACGCCGGCCTGGTCGACTACGAGGCTGCGACCGTCAACTGGTGTCCTGACTGCGAGACCGTCCTGGCTGACGCACAAGTCATAGAGGACGACACTGAGGACGGGACCGAGGAGGTCTGCTGGCGCTGCGAGACGCCCGTCGGCCGGCGTGAACTCGACCAGTGGTTCTTCACCATCACCGACTACGCCGCGGAACTCCACGCCGGCCTCGACGACCTTGACGGGTGGCCTGAGGGCGTCCGGGACATCCAGCGCAACTGGATCGGCCGCCAGGAAGGTGCCCGGGTCACCTTCGAAGTAGGGGAGGACGAGGCGGTGGACGCGTTCACCACCCGTCTGGACACCGTCTTCGGGGCGACCTACGTCGCGCTCTCGCCCGGCCACGATCTCGCGGCCTCCCTCGCCGAGGACGACGAGGCGATCGCCGAGTACGTCGCAGACGTCCGCGAGAGCGACCCCGGCGAGGCCGGCATGTCCGGCGTCGACACCGGGCTGACGGCCACGCATCCGCTGACCGGCGACGAGATTCCGGTGTACGTCGCCGCGTACGTGCTCGACGACGTGGGAACGGGCGCGGTCATGGGCGTGCCCGCGCACAACGAGCGCGACAACCGCTTCGCCAGCGAGCAGGACCTCCCCGTCAGGGAGGTCGTCGAACCCATCGGCGAGACTGACGAGAGTTCGACTGCACCGTTCACCGGCGACGGGATGCTCACCAACAGCGGCGAGTACGACGGCCTCGCGAGTTCGGCCGCCCGCGAGCAGCTCCTGGCTGCCGACGACGCCATCGAGTCGGACGTGACCTACCGGCTCCGGGACTGGCTCATCTCCCGCCAGCGCTACTGGGGAACGCCCATCCCGATGGTCCACTGCGAGGACTGCGGCCGCGTCCCCGTGCCTGACGAGGACCTGCCCGTCGAACTCCCGGAGTTCGTCCAGACGACGGGCAACCCGCTCGACGCCGCCACGGAGTGGAAAGAGACCGAGTGTCCCGACTGCGGCAACCCTGCCGAGCGCGAGACCGACACGATGGACACGTTCGTCGACTCCTCGTGGTACTTCCTGCGGTACCTCTCGCCGAACTTCGACGACGCGCCGTTCGACAGCGACACCGCCGACGAGTGGCTCCCCGTCGACGTGTACGTCGGCGGTGAGGAACACGCCGTGCTCCACCTGCTGTACATCCGCTTTTTCACGCGCGCGCTAGCGGACCTGGGCCTGCTCGACGTGCGCGAACCGGTCGACCGGCTCATCAACCAGGGGACGGTGCTCCACAGCGGCCAGAAGATGTCGAAATCGAAGGGCAACGCCATCGCGCCCCACGAGTACGGGGCCGAAACCACGCGACTGTTCGTCCTCTCGGCGGCCCATCCCCAGCAGGACTTCGAGTGGACGGTGAAAGACGTGAAAAACTCCTACGAGTTCCAGCAGGACCTCTACCGGATGGTGCTGGCGTTCTCGGAGGGTGACCACGACACTCGCACCGAAAGCGCACCCCACGACGCCTACCTCGAACGGGAGATCGACCGCACCGTCGCGGCGGTCACCGCGGAGTACGACCGGTTCCGCTTCCACCAGGTCGTCAACGAACTCCAGCGGTTCGCCCGCCTCCTCCGACGGTACCGCAACTACGAACCGCCGTACAAGTACGCCTACAGCCGCGGCCTGCGGGCGCTGTCGGCCATGGTCGCACCGATCGCGCCGTACCTGGGCGAGGAGCTGTGGAATCACCTGGGCGAGGGCGGATTGGCGGCGGAAGCCGACTGGCCGACGCCGCTGCACGACGTGGACGACTATCGGGTCGAGCGCCAGCTCATCCGGCGGACGCTCGACGACGTGCGCGACATCACGGAGGTCGTCGACATCGAGGACCCCGAGGCAATCGAGATCGTCGTCGCTCAGGACTGGAAGTACCGCGCCTACGAGATCGCCAGCGAGGCCGACGCCGAGACGGCCGTCGTGGGCGAGATCATGGACGACGAGGTGGTCGGCGACCACGGCGAGGCCGCCGCCGACTTCGCGGCCGCCCTCCAGGAGCGCCAGGCGGAACTCGAACCGACGATGGACGCCGACCGCGAACTCGAAGTCCTGGAGCAGGCTGCCTGGCTCTTCGAGGACGAGTTCGGCGCGACCGTGACCGTGCGGACGGCCACCGACGACGACGAGCTGGCCGGGAAAGCGAAACCCAACAAGCCGGCGATCCACATCAGCTGAGGTCCCCGTCGGGTGCAGTCCACGACTCGAAGACGTACTGTCGGAGTCCGTATCGATCGGCGAGCGAGCGGGGGAGTGTGTCGCCCCGGTAGTCGATGACGCCGCCGTCCAGCACGGTCACCGTGTCTGCGACGGTCAGCCCGAACCCCACGTCGTGGGTCGCGATGATCGGCGTGATGCCGGCGTCGGTGAGTGACTCGACGAACTGGCCGATGGCCCGGCAGCCGGTCCCGTCCAGCCCGGCGGTCGGCTCGTCGAGGAGCACGTACTCCGGTTCCATCGCGAGCACGCCCGCCAGCGAGACGCGTTTCTTCTCTCCGCCGCTCAGGGTGTTGCACAGGCGTTCGGTCTGGCTGTCGAGGTCGAACTCCGAGAGGACGCGATCGATCCGTTCCGGCTCGTCGACGCCCGCGTTCCGGGGACCGAACGCGACGTCCTGTTCGACGGTCGGCGCGACGAGCTGATCGTCCGGGTTCTGGAAAACGAGTCCGACGCGCCTGCGAAGGTCGGTGAGCGAGTCGTCGTCGTACGCGACGGGATCGCCCCCGACGAAGACGGTCCCCGAATCGGGTTCGAGCAGGCCGTTGAAGTGGCGCAACAGCGTCGACTTGCCGGCGCCGTTCCGACCGAAAATGACGGTCACTTCGCCTGCCTTCGCCGTGAAGTTCACACCGTCGAGGACGCGTTCGTCGCCGTGTCGAAAGCGCAGCTCCTCGGTTTCGATCACAGGGACCACCCAGCGATGGCGATACAGCCGAGCACGACGGCGACGTAGCTGTGGCCCCGACTCGCGGTCGTCGCCGACGGGAGTTTCCCGTCGTAGCCCCGCGCCAGCATCGCGTCGTTGAGCGCTTCAGCCCGCGACAGGGACTTCAGGAACAGCGAAAACGCGAGCGACTTCGACGTGCGAAGCGTCGTCCGGCGCGTTCGAAAGCCGAGGCGGCCCGTCGCCGCGAGTTCGAGTCGGGCGAGTTCCGTGAGCAGGATCTGGATGGCACGGTACGTGAGCAGGGAGACGTCGATCACGAACCGGGGACACCGCAGTGACTGTAACGCGGCGACGAGTTGCGGAACCGTCGTCGTCACGATCAGATAGCTCAGTATCGTGATCGACCCGATCGACCGCAAGCCGGTGGTAAGCGACCGATCGAGTCCGGCCCAGGAAACCGAGAAGGGACCGAAGGCGAGGGCGGTCGACCCGCTCGTGAACAGGACGACGAGCAGCAGGCTCGGCAGGAGAAAGTACACCGGGAGACGGACGACTGTGAGATAGTCACGGCCTGCAGCGTCGACGCCGAGTGCGACGAAACAGACGAGTGCGCTGACGTACGCGAGCCGACTGGGAGCGAACAGCACCAGCACTAACGCGGTAAACGCGAAGTACGCGTTCAACCGCCCCTCGACTCGGGGGCTCGAAGTCGCCTGAATCTGTTCGAGGCTCGCGTGGTGCATGGTTCACTTCGACGTTGCGGGCGCGCTGTCTCGGGTCGGCCGCCGTCCGAGATAGTAGCCGATGAGGAGGCCGCCGACGGCCGCTTGCAGGCTAAACAACAGGCTCTCGATCTCGGCACTCGGCGGCGTCCAGCGGCTCTCGAACCACGGCTCGTACTCCGGGTCGATGGATTCGACTTTCTCCCCTGCAACGCCGTCGGCGCCGCCCCACGTCCCGGCGGTCACGAACGAAAAGAGGACGAGACCGCCCAGCAGCAGGCCGCCCGCGACGAGCCACCGATTCATGCCGTCACTCCCAATCGGTTTCGGAGCGATTCGTTCGACATCGCGATGTAGCTCATCAAGCCGGCTGCGAGTGCCCCTTCGACGATGCCCACTGGGAGCTGGGTCACCGAGAAGACGCCGGCGAAGGTGACGGCGGAGTCCACGACGCCACTCACCCCGGGTTCCGCCGGGAACGCGAGGGCGAGTTGCAGCGACGTGACCAGATACGTCGTCCAGTCGGCGACGACGGCCGCGCCAAACGTGGCTTTCTGGAGGTCCGTGTACGGCCTGAGCGACCGGAACACCAGCCACCCGACGAGTGGGCCGACGATCCCCATCGACGTGACGTTCGCCCCGAGCGTCGTGAGTCCTCCGTGGCCGAGAAGCAGCGCCTGGTAGAGCAAGACGAGCGTCGAGAGAAACGCAGTGACGGCCGGACCGAAGAGGACGACCGAGATGCCGGTGCCCGTCGGATGCGACGTGCTCCCGGTGACGGAGGGCATTTTCAGCGCCGAAAGGACGAAGATGAACGCCGCTGCGACGGCGACGTGTGCTTTGGTCATCGACTGGTCCCGTGCGATGCGCGCCGTCTTCACCGTCCCGTAGCAGACGACTGGTGCAGCGATCCCGTACCACACCAGCGCCCAGAATCCGGGCAGGAACCCTTCCATGATGTGCATGTACTGTCTGTACGCCTGGTTCCATCCCGCTCCGTAAAACAATTGCGCTTGTGCTAGTGCAAATTCAGTTTCTATACGCCGTCTACCCACCGTGATGGATTTCGACCGCGATTCTGCGGCTGTGTGCGGTGGCCCTCTCCCCTGCCGTCTGTTGGTGTCCGTCGCGCCGAGACGCCGCCGGCGCTCATGAACGCTCTCGTGACACATCGGGAGTAGGGGAACTGCGCTAATAGGCATGGGAGTCGGGGGCTCAACGCTGGGCGCAAATCCGTCGTCAGCACGACACATCTGCCGTCACCAGTGCGTATTTCCGAGCGCTGTCTGAATGACTAAGCGAGATGGCAGTTTCCGTTCGCGGTACGGTTCGGGGTATGGGAACTCGGGCGAATCCGGCGTTCGCCGTCGGGGCGGTTGCGGTCCCGTTGGGGGCGCTCGCGTACGCGCTGACGGCCGGCACGATGCAACAGCACATGTACGTCCACGTGATGGCTGGGGTGCTGTGGACGGGGATCGATCTGTTCATGGCACTGGTGTTGGGGCCGGTCCTCGGCGGGCTGGCCGTCACGGAGCGGTCGCAGGTGTTCCAGCGGTTCACCCCGAAGATGACGTTCCTGATGCCGACGCTGGCGCTCGTGACCATCGCCGGCGGCATCACGCTCGCGCTCGACATGGGGTACTTCCCGCACGCCGAGCCGTGGCTGGCGATCCTGACGGCGGCGACGCTGCTGCCCGCCCTCCTACTCATCGGGTTCCAGTTCGACGCCTTTGCGGACTCGCGGTGGTTGGCCGCGTTCGGCCTTTCCTTCGTAGGTAGTGGCGCGTATCTGGGCCTGACGCTGCCGGCGTTCGCGATGACGCGGCCGGTGATCGTCGTCACGCTGGGCATCGTCGCCGTCCTGTCGGTCCTCGGGTTCGGGGTGTTGCTGCCGGGCGAAGTGCGAATGTACATGGAGATGCGGTCGGCCGATCCGGACCCCGAGGTCATCAGCACGATCGGGATGCGCAACGCCAAACTGAGCGGGATTCAGGGCCTGTTCCAGTTGGCAATCATCGCCGTGATGGTGTTCCTCCGCTGGGGCGGGTTCTGAACCCCTCTGTCACGGCTCTCTGGCTGCTATTACGTGTCACTACTACTATATGTCCTCGCTGGACGTACCAGTGGTATGGCATTCGAGAACCTGACGCTCTTCGAGGTGCACGTCGACGGAACGGAGTTCGGCTCGCTCTTCAGCCGGGCAGACGAAACGGGGGGCCAAGCGGACTCGACCGAGGTCGACGTCGAGACGGCGGCTGCCGACGATGAACGCCCGGGAGCGGGACGCAAACGCAGGTTCGTGACTGTGCTCGGGATCGCGGTCGTCGGCAGCGTCGTCGCACGGCGCTTCGGCCGTCGCCGCGCGCGACACCGTCGCGGTAGACGTGACGGGAACTGAGTCCGGCGACGCCACCCCACGCGGCGAACCGGTCGAACAGTAGGCGAACGACCCCCCGTTTCCATTCGAACGGACGCCCCGTCGTTCTGAGTGGTTGACAGTCTGTTTCGGTGGACTGTATCGCCCTATCCTTTTTATTGCGCCTTCCCGATGTGTACGTAGACCCTGCCTTGGGGTGACACTGAATCGATGTCGGACATCCGCTTTCGTCGCGCGACGCCCGCCGACGCCGGGGAGATTCTCGCCACCAAGCGAGCGGCGATCGAGGAACTCGAACACTGGCAGTACAGCCCCGAACAGATCCGGGCGTGGGCACCCAAGGACAGCTATCTCGACACGTTCGAGCAGGCCATCGACACGGACCGGTTCGTCGTCCACGTCGCCGAGGACGACGGCACGATCGTCGGCTACGGCGCGCTGAACGTCCCAGACGAACGCATCGACGCCGTGTACGTCCACCCCGATCACCACGGGAGAGGGATCGCGACGGTCCTCGTCAAGCAGCTCGAACTCTCCGCGGAGTTCCAGGGTATCGTGGAACTCGACGTGATGGCCGCCAAGAACGCGGTCGCGTTCTATCGCTCCGTCGGCTACTGGCGGCTGGACGACGAGGTGACGACCATCGAAGACGTCGACCTGGAACTGGTCCGGATGCGCAAGGACCTCGATCCCACCGACCTCGACGTCGACGCCGACGCGACCGACGCGGCCGAATCCGGGGAGTGGTTCGACCTCGAAGAGTACTTCGACGACGACTCCGACCCCGACGAGTGGTTCGGGTCCACGGCCGAAATCGAGGAGTGAGCCTGCGGTCGCCGGGGGCAGCTATTTCGGCATCAGTGACATCCCTTCTCACATGGGTGACCATCGGTTGGGGTTACAGACGTTCACCGACGAGTGTCGCGACCGGGACCTCCCGGTCGCGGGGGCGATTCCGGACTGGCTCGACGGCCACCTCCTGCGGAACGGACCGGGCCAGTTCGAGGTCGGTGGGGAGTCCGTCGCTCACTGGTTCGACGCGCTCGCGCTCCTCCGCGGGTTCGAGATCCGCGACGGGACGGTTTCGTACAGTGCCCGCTACCTCCGGAGCGAAGCGTACACGCACGCCCAGGCGACGAACGAACTGGGTTTCATGGAGTTCGGGACCAATCCCGACTACAGCCTGCCGCGTCGCCTCGTCCAGGTGGCCCGGGGGCGGCTCACCGACAACGCCAGCGTGGACGTGACTCGGATCGACGGCACGATTGCGGCCGTCACCGAGACCGCTCGCTCCGTGCTGGTCGACGCCGAGACGCTCTCGACGGTCCGCACGCACACGTTCGACGACGACCTCTCTCTGCTGGGCTCGCTCGCGCACGCTCACTACGACTTCGACCGCGAGGAAGAGATCGGACTCGGCTTCGAGTACGGACCGACGAGCCACTATCGACTGTTCCGTCGCGGGAAACGCTCGGCCGAACGCGAGGAGATCGGCGCGGTCGCCGTCGACCGCCCCTCGTATCTCCACAGTTTCGCGCTGACCGACCGCTACGTCGTCGTCACGGAACCGCCGTTCGACGTGCACCCGCTCCGAATGGCTCGCGGCCGACCGTTCGTCGAGAACTTCAGGTGGCATCCCGACGAACCGACTCGCTTCCACGTCGTGGACCGGCGCACTGGCGAGCGCGTCGCACGGCTCCGGACGGACCCGTTCTTCGTATTTCACCACGTAAATGCCTACGAGGGCAGCGGCGCTGCGGTCGTCGTCGACCTGGTGGCGTTCGAGGACGCGAGCGTAATCGATGCGCTCTATCTCGACCGGTTACGCCGCCCCGAAATCGACCCGCCGGGCGGTGAGCTTCGCCGATACAGACTCGACCTCGACAGCGAGACCGTCCACTCTGACCGACTCCATCCGGGGCCAGTGGAGTTCCCGATGATCGACTACCGCGGGCGCAACGCGCGCCAGCACCGCTACGTCTACGGCGTCGGCCGCGCCGATGGACCGGGATTCCTGAACGCCATCGAGAAGATCGACGTCGAAACCGGCGCGTCGTCGACCTGGCACGAACCCGAGACCTACCCAGGCGAGGCCGTGTTCGTCCCGCGGCCCGACGGCACCGGAGAGGACGACGGCGTGCTCCTGTCGGTCGTCCTCGACGTGGCAACAGAACGATCCGCCCTGCTGGTGCTGGACGCGTCGACGCTCGAAGAACTCGCTCGCGCGCCGCTGCCCCACGCGCTGCCCTTCGGGTTCCACGGGCAGTTCTTCCGGGGCGATGGGGTGCCGTCGCCGTCGATGCTCTGACTACGGACTCGGGTTGACGGCCGGTTCGAAGACGTCGGCGTGGAGTCGGTCGACGACGGTCTCCGAGAGCGTCTTGAGGTTGACCGTGTCCTCGCGGTTGTAGGAGACCAGCGTCTCCAGGGACCCGTCCTCGCCGCGTTCGTGTTCGCGCCAGAGGCGGACGGCGTCGCGGCCGGAGATGTCCGGCCGGTCGCGCTCGATGCCGACGTCCTGTTCGATCTGCTTGAGGCCGCCCGACAGCCCGAGCTGCTTGCAGGGGTACATGAGGTCGAGATGCGGGTGGTCGAGCGAGACGTCGAAGGAGTGTTCGAGGAACGGGACGTCGAAGCGCGCGCCGTTGAACGTCACGAGCAAGTCGGCGTCGGCGAAGGCCGCGCGGAGGTTCTCGGCGGTCAGGTCGTCGCCGCGAATCAGGGTGGTGGTGTCGCCGGCCTGGTGGAGGCTGACCGTCGTGACCTCGTCGCGGCGTTCGTCCAGGCCCGTGGTCTCGATGTCGAAGAAACAGGCGTTTTCGCGGAAGTTCTCGTAGAGTCGCCAGCGCTCGCTGGAGGGGAACTCCTGGTCGAAGTAGCGGGCGTCGTTGGCGGCCAGGCGGTCTCGCGCGGTGTCGATGAACGAGCGGATGCGGTCGGCCGTCGTCTCCCCGACGACCGACCCCTCGAACTCGTCCCAGTGGGTCACGCCCGCCTGCCAGAGCTTCCGTTCGGTCTTCTCACCCACGCCCCGTACCGGGATGAAACTGTTCTCGATGCGCACACTCGGTTGGGTGCGTCCCCCGGTCTAAAGACTGTCGCTGCCGATCTGGCGTGTCGCTCTCGCAACCCGACACCTCGTTCACGTCGGTATCGACGGGTTCGGTATCGGCGAAAAACCGAGAGTGAGAGTGGCACACGGATCCTGGGGGTGGGGAAGGAATCCGGCGCCCGTCACGGATCGCCTGTGCAGGCGTATACCGGCGAACCGAAGGTGGTTGCGGACCCTTCGACGCCGTCCGTGACAGTATAAACTCTCAGTAACTCACCAAAGGTTGTTCCGATGTCTGCGCTGCGGGCCAGACACTCTCTCCCAAGGGTTGTCCTGTGGCTCTCGGATCAGCGTCTGCCTGCGGACTCCCGGAGGTGAGCATTCGAGATGTTGACAAACTCGCAACAATTACTCCGACGTTCAGAAATGGACGTGCGCCTTAGCGTTTGAGGGGCGATTTCTCGGAGTGTTAGAATTAACGCTGGACTTAACAGATGACCCGACTTATGGGCGCGTATGGACTTCGACGACGGGTCGATGGAGGAGAACCACAGGGAGATCACGGGCTACAGTGCGGTGATCCGGAACGGGGCGTTCGAGGCGGACACGCTCCACCGGATCGTCGATCCGGAGGCGGGCGTCGTCTGCTATCACGTCAGTGGCCGCGACTCGCTCTGCTGTCTCCCGATCTCGCAAACGAACCTCTCTGCGGACGAGTTCCCGGCGGAGTAAGCGCTCGACGGGGGCGGTTGGGTCGTCCAGTCGCTTCGGTGGCCACGCCAGCGAGCGCACACGGGACAACTGGTTTGGTGCTGTCACTCCCATCGTCAGCTATGACCACGTTTCTCGTCGCGACGGCGTCGGTCCACACCACGGCGGCGGTCTGTGACTACCTGAACGAGCGCGTGACGCCCGACGACACAGTCCTCGTCGTCAGCGTCACCGAAGCCGGCATGGACCAGCGAGATGCTGGCGACGCGACCAACGTCGCCCGCACCCGACTGGTCGACCCGGCTGTCGAGACCATCACCGAGGAGGGCCGCCCCAGCGACACAGTTCAGGAACTCGTCGCCGAGCGCGGCGTCGACGAAGTGCTGATCGGCCCACGGCGGGGTGATCCCGACGCCGAACCGGGGCTCGGCGGCACCGCGGCCGATCTCATCGTCAGCCTCGACGTGCCGGTGGTCGTGGTGCCGTTGCCCGACCTGGAGTGAGGAGAGCCCCAGTCTTAACACGGTGGCCGGTGGAGTGAGGGGTATGTCGGGGTCAGAGCTGGCGGCGCAGGTCGCAGCGGTCCTCGAAGTGGACCCGGAGACGTTCCAGTCTTCAGCCGAGGAGGAAGCCGAACAACTCAAAGCCGAGGTGCTCGACGGCACCTTCGACAACGCCCAGTCGATCATCGGGCTCGAACAGGAACTGTACGCCGTCGACGACCGGACGGACGCCCTGCAGCGCGTGCCGCGGCGGCTGCTCGACCGTATCGGCTTCGAGAAGGAGCTCGGCCTCCACAACGCCGAGATTCAGACGACGCCAGTTCCCTTGTCCGCGTACGGCCTGAAAGCACAGGAAGCGGAACTCCGGGCGCACCTCCACGCCGCCCAGCAAGCCGTCAAGCGCGAGGGCATCCAACTGGTCAGCGACGGGCTCTGGACGGTCCCGCCCAACGGCGAGACGGCGACGGACTACCTCTGTGGCAACATCGAGGCCGACGGTATCCGCATCGCGACGAACATGAGCGATTCTGTGCGGTATCACGCGATGGCCAACACGGACTACCCCTCTGGCCTGCGCGTCGACGCCCCGCACGTCACGCTCGACGCCGAGACGGTGATGCCCGAGAGCCTCATCACCTCTATCCAGCCCCACTACCAGGTCGCCCACGCGCCGGACCTGCCCGAGCACTTCACCTACGCGCTGCGCGTGGCCGGGCCGCTCGCGGCGCTGGGTGCCAACTCGCCGTTTTTCCCGCCGGAGATGTACGACGACGTGCCGCCGGGGCGCATCCTCGCCGACGCCTGGATGGAACACCGCATCACCGTCTTCGAGGACGTGCTGAACCCACAGACCGGCGACGGCGATCCGAAGGTGTGTTTCCCGCCGGATTTCGAGACCGTCGAGGACGCCATCGACGACATCGCGGCCGACCGGACCATCGTCCCGATGGACCTCCCGCAGGGCCAGCGGTTCGACGACCGCTTCCGGCACTTCCGGCACAAACACGGCAGCTACTGGCGGTGGGTCCGCCCGGTGTTCGACGGGCCGAGCCACTCGGCGGCCAACGCCCGCATCGAGTTCCGCCCGCTGTCGGCCCAGCCGACGATCCGCGACGCCGTCGCGTTCCAGGCCGTCTTCGCCGGCCTCATGGAGAGCCTGCCGCGCCGCGAGCATCCGCTCAAGAAACTCGACTGGCAGACGGCCAAAGCCAACTTCTACGCCGCCGTCTGCGACGGGCTGAACGCCGAGTTCACCTGGGTGAACGCCGACGCCCAGCGCACCCAGTCCATCGACGAGATCTACGGCGAACTGTTCGAGTACGCCCGCGACGGGCTGGAACTCGCTGGCCTGTCGACCGAGCAGGCACACGAGTACATCCGCCCGCTCCGCGAGCGCGTCGACCGCCGGACGACCCCCGCCCGCTGGAAACACGACCACGTCTCCGAGGCCGTCGATGACGGCGTTCCCTTCACGGAGGCAGTCTGGGGCATGCAGGCCGAGTACGCCGACCGGCAGTCCGAGACGCTCGTCGAGGGGTCGTTCGCCGATTGGCTCGAATGACCTCGTACGGCTGCCCGGTGGTCTCTCTCAGCAGTCTGCCGGTTCGACCCACTCGGTCGGTTCTTCCCCGTCGGGAACACCCATGAACGCCGCGAGGGCGACAGCCTCCTCCTCGTCGCTGGGGTTGGCCGCTTCCTCGTTGTGGGTGCCGGGATCGACGAACGCCTCGCCAGCGGCGTAGCTCGTTGGCTCGCATCTCTCGTCGCTCGTGATCTCGAGTTCGCCCTCGCGGACGTTCACGAGGACGGGCCCCGGATGGGTGTGCCACCCCGAGGTCCCGCCGGGTTCCACGGTTATCTCCGCGAAGAGGACCGTCGACGCGTCTTCGAGCATCGCGGCCTCTTCCTCTCCGTACGCACTGTCCTCGACGGTGAACTCGACTGCCACGGTGTCGGGGAACGTCGCGTGCGGTGCCAGGACCGTCGCCTCGAACCCCGCCGGTTCGTCCACCTGCCCGCCGTCCTCGGTCTGGCCCTCACTGTCTTCGTCGTCCTCGTGTACCTCCCCGGTCGCGGCCCCGACCGTCGCGAGTGCACCGGCCGCGACGGCCCCGGCTTTCAGCGTCGTTCGGCGAGTGAGGGCTGTGAGCGTCTCCGCCCAACCCCTGTCGGGTCTCTTTTCTGGTTCCATGATGTGTGCTATTACTTAGCACGGCTTAGCCGTAGTTACGGTGGCCTCTTCCCCTGCGTGAGAGTGATCTCACTTTCCTCTCGCCTCCGATACCACTCCGTCACACCAGCGTATCGGGTGCCCACGTTCGCGTTCCGCCGGCGCACTGCCCGGATGGTTGCATGTGCAGGCGACACGGGCATGAGTCTCCGGGCCGGCGAACTGAAGGCAAATGGCGGAGACGCCCGATAGCAACGACGACGGCTCGTCGTCGCGCCGCCGATTTCTCGCTGCCGCGGGTGCCGTGGGATCGGCTGTCGGCACTGCCGGCTGCACGCTCGGTGGCGCGACCGACAGTAGCGGGACGGTCGTCCAGCTGGCCGCGTCCTCGGACGAGAAATCCATCCAGCCCGCATTGAACGAAACCCTCCACGCAGTGGGCGTACCCGACGACGTCACCCTCGAAGTGCTGGGCACGTCCTCGGACATCGCCCGCTCGCAGTTCTCCCAGTGGCTCTCGGCCGGCCTCGACCAGCCGTCGCTGCTGCGGATGGACAGCGGGTGGACCATCCCCTTCATCTTGCGCGACCAGGTGACCAACCTGAGCCGCGAACTCCCGGACGTGGCCAGTCGCGTCGAGGCGGACTACTTCGACGCCAGCGTCGCGACGGCGACCGGCCCCGACGGCGACCTCTACGGGGTTCCGCTGTTCTCCGATTTCGGCCTCATGCTCTACCGGAAAGACCTCGTCCGCGAGGCTGGCTACGACCCCAGCGGCTGGGCGACCGATCCCATCTCGTGGAATCGGTTCGCCGAGGTCGTCGCTGACGCGCAGGCCCAGACCGGGACGGACTACGGGTTCACGTTCCAGGCGCGCGTGTACGAAGGCCTGTCCTGCTGTACGTTCACCGAGTTTATGGGATCGTGGGGCGGGTCGTACTTCGGTCCCCGAAAGTACCTGTTCGGACCGGTCGGCGAGCGGCCGGTCACGGTCGACGAGGACCCGGTCGTCCGCGCCAATCGGATGATCCGGTCGTTCGTCCATGGGTCCGACGCCGCGAACACGTTCGACGGACTCCCCGGGGGAATCAGCCCCAACGCCGTCTTCTCCTGGTCGGAAGGCCCGTCGCTTTCCCCGTTCGCCAACGGCCGGGCGATCGCCCACCGGAACTGGCCGTTCGCGGTCATGGCGACGGGAGGCGAGGACGCCTTCGACGACCGCCTCGGCGTGATGCCGATTCCCTACGGCGTCGGGGAGTCGAACGCGTCCGTCGCCGGCATGGGCGGGTCCGTCTCGGCGCTGGGCGGCTGGCACGTCACGCTCAATCCCAACGCGAAGCATCCGGAGGCCGCGAAGGCGGTGGTGCGAGCGATGACCACTGACGAGTTCAACCGCACCTATCTCGAAGAACTCGGCTACGTCCCGCCGAAGCCGGGGCTGCTCGATTCGAAGGCGGTCAAACAGACGCCGGTCATGGGGCGGTACGTGGACACGATCCGGTACGCCGGCGAGCACGCGCTCCCGCGCCCCGTCACTGTGGCCTGGCCGATGGAGTCCCCGCGCATCGCCCAGCAGGTGAGCGCGGCGTTCACCGGCGAGAAGGCGCCTGGATCTGCCATGGGTGACCTCGCGGGACTCCTCCGGGAGATCGAGACGAGTACTGCCCAATCCACCTAGTTATGGCAACAGAGACCGAGACCACTGACCGAACCCGCGAGCGGCCAACTGGCGTGTCGGCGGCCGCGACCAGATGGATCGAGAACCTGAGCGAGACGCAGTTCGCTTACCTCCTGTTGACGCCGATGCTCCTCGTCCTGGGCCTCATCGCCTTCTGGCCCCTCCTGCGGACGTTCACCATGTCGCTGCACGCCGACCGGCTGTACGGCGCCCAGCAGCTCGGGCAGTTCATCGGGTTCGACCACTACGTCGCCCTCCTGACCGGCGAGATCGACGCCCAGCTCACCCGGCCATTCTTCGACCTCTCCCAGCCGTTCACGAGCGCACTCACCGTGACGCTCATCTTCACCGTCGTGAGCGTGCTGTTCGAGACCCTCATCGGGTTCGGCCAGGCGCTCGTCCTGGACCGTGACTTCGCGGGCCGGCGCTGGGTCCGCGTCGCGATCATCCTCCCCTGGGCGGTCCCGATCGTCATCCAGGGGATGATCTTCTACCTGCTCTTCCAGCCCGGCATCGGGTTCCTGGTCGAACCGCTGCAGAACCTGGGAATCTTCTCGGCGACGCCCACGGTCAACAGCGTCGACGCACTGCTCATCGTCGTCGTCGCCGACGTCTGGAAGACCTCCGCGTTCATGGCGCTGATCATCCTCGCCGGCCTCCAGAGCGTCGACCGCAGCCTCTACGACGTGGCCCGCGTCGAAGGGGCCTCGACGATCCAGCGGTTCACGTACGTGACGCTGCCGCTCGTCCTGCCAGCCGTCCTCGTGGCGATGCTGTTCCGGACCATCGCGGCCATGCGCGTGTTCGGTCTCATCGAGACGGTGACGAGCTGTTCGACGGTTCCGTCGCTCTCCTGTCTGGTCGTCTCGACGTTCAGCGCCCGCCAGTACGGCACGGCGGCGGCCATCGCGTTCGTCACCGCGGTCATCATCGGTCTGTTCGTGACGATCTACATCGTCTTCTACGCCGACACCGAGGAGGGCGGTCTCTGATGGCGACCGATCAGGGTCCCTACGAGCGCTGGGTGTCGAGCGCCATCCAGAACCCCCAGAAGGTGTACCGCGCACTGTTCGTCGTCGTCACCGTCTTCTTCCTGTTTACCACCTTGTTCCCCTTCTACTGGCTGCTGGTGCTGGCGCTGACGCCCGCCGACCGGCTCGCGGACGTGGGGCTGGCCCCGAACGGGTTCAACCCCGAGGCGTTCCTGACGGTGTTTCAAACCGTTCCGTTCCACTGGTACATGTTCAACAGCCTCGTGTTGGGGCTGCTGACGACGCTCGTCGTCCTCGTGCTCGCGAGCCTCGCCGGCTACGTGTTCGGCCGCCTGGAGTTCCCGGGGCGGACGCCGCTGATGCTGCTCGTGCTGGCCATCTCGTATTTCCCGCCGGCGGCGTTCCTGCTGCCGCTGTTCCGGCTGTTCACCGGGAACGTGACCGTCCTCACCCTGCCCGGCGTCGGTCAGATCCAGAGTCCGATGCTGTTCAACACGCCCGGGGCGCTCGTGTTGCCCTACAGCGCCCTGTTCATGCCCCTCTCGATTTTCATCCTCGCAACCTTTTACCGACAGATCCCCGACGGGCTGGAGAAGGCTGCCAGGGTGGAGGGGACGACCCGACTCGGCGCGCTCTTCCGGGTGATCATGCCGCTGTCGGCTCCCGGCGTCGCCACTGCGGGCGTGTTGACGTTCATCTCCGTCTACAACGAGTTCTTCTTCGCGTTCCTGCTGACCGACGGCCAGGCCCGGAACTGGGCGCCCATCGTCTGGGGCATCCTCGGGTTCCAGGGCCAGTACGCCGACCTCTACAACCTGATGGCGGCCGCGAGCATCATCGGCGTCCTGCCGGTGGCGATCCTCGTGGTCGTCGCCCAGGAGAAGATCGTCAGCGGCCTCACCGCTGGCGCGTTAAAGGAGTGATTTCAATGGGAGACGTCAAGCTAGAACACCTGTACAAACGCTACGACGACGTGACGGCGGTCGAGGACGTGTCGCTCGCGATCGAAGACGGCGAGTTCGTCACGCTCGTCGGCCCCTCGGGCTGTGGGAAATCGACCACCCTGGAGATGATCGCCGGCCTGGAGACGCCCAGCGAGGGCCGCGTCTCGATCGCCGGCGAGGACGTGACCGACCTCCCGCCGAAGGACCGCCGGCTCTCGATGGTGTTCCAGAACATCGCGCTGTTCCCGCACATGGACGTCCGGGACAACGTCAGCTTCGGGCTCCGACTGCGGGACTTCGACGACGAGGAGATCGACCGCCGCGTCGAGCAGGCCGCCGAGACGGTCCAGATGGACGGCATGTTAGACCGGATGCCCGACGAACTCTCCGGGGGGCAGCGCCAGCGCATCGCCATCGCCCGCGCCATCGTCCGCGAACCCGAAGTGTTCCTGATGGACGAACCGCTCGCGAACCTCGACGCGAAACTGCGCGTCCACATGCGGACGGAACTCCAGCGCCTCCACCGCGAACTCGGGACGACTATCGTCTACGTCACCCACGACCAGGAGGAGGCGATGACGATGTCGAATCGGTTGGCCGTGATGAACGAGGGCGAGGTCCAGCAGTTCGCCGATCCGCTGACCTGTTACTACGAGCCGACCAACGAGTTCGTCGCCGGCTTCATCGGCTCGCCCAGCATGAACTTCATCGACGCCGAGGTGACCGAGTCGGGCGTCGACACGGCGCACTTCACGATCGACCTCGACCCGGACGCGTTCGGCCTCGCGCCCGGACAGGCCGTCAGGCTGGGCATCCGTCCGGAGGACGTCGTCCTCTCGGACAGCGACGAGCGCGTCGACGACCCCACCGAGTCCATCGTCGCCACGATCGACGTGGTCGAACCCGTCGGCGACGAGGTGTTCGTCTATCTGCTGCTCGGCGGAGAGTACGTGGGGCAGGTCGGGGAAGGCCGGGCCGACGAGGTCGACGAGGCCGACCAGCTCCTGATGAGCACGCCGCCCGTGCCCGAACTTTCCGGCGGTCCCGAGGGGGACCGAACCCGAGTACGACTGGACCGGTCGGCTATCCACCTGTTCGACGCCGACTCCGGCGAAGCGCTCGTCCACGGCGTGACAACGGCTGTGGCTCCCGACACGGGAACGCAAGAGGCCGCGTCCGAGACGCAGGGGTCAGACGAGGTACGGGAGGCCGACGACGCCTCCCGGTAACGGCTCACTCGACGCCGACCGTCTTCTCCAGGGTTTGGACCGCCTCGACGGGCGTCTCGACTGATTCGACGCTCGGGACGTCGTGCGTGTCCAGTCCGACGACGGGGCGGCCGAAATCCAGCGCGTGGCCGATTTCCGAGAGCGTCCCCGTCGAGCCGTCGATGGCGACGGTAGCGTCGCCGTTCAGCACCACCACGACGTTCCGGGCGTTGCCCATGTCGGTCGCGATCGCCGTCTCGACGTAGTCGTTGGCCGCCTCGCGATCCGGTCCCGGGAGGATTCCGATGGTGTGCCCGCCCGCGTCCCGTGCCCCCTCGCAGACGGCTTCCATCACGCCGCCGAGCCCGCCACAGACGACAGTGTGGCCGCGCTCGCCGAGTTCCCGGCCGAGGGCGACGGCCGTCCGGTACGTCTCGTCGGTGACCGACCCGCCGCCGATGACGCTCACGCGCATTCCTCGCTACCACTCCATCCCGCCGTTGGCCGCGAGGATCTGGCCCGTCATGTAACTCGAGTCCTCGCTGGCGACGAACCGGACGATGCCCGCGATGTCGTCGACCGTCGCGAACCGGTTGAGCGGGATGCGGTCGAGGATCTTCTGCTGGACGCGCTCGGGCACCTCTTCGAGCATGTCGGTCTTGACGAAGCCCGGGGCGACGCAGTTGGCCGTCGACCCCGTACTCGCCAGCTCCAGCGCGATCGTGCGGGTGAACCCGAACAGTCCCGACTTGGTCGTCGCGTAGTTGGCCTGGCCGTAGTTGCCCTGCTGGCCGACGACCGAGGAGATGTTGATGAGTCGCCCCTCCTCGGCCGCCTTGATGTCGTCGAACAGGCAGTGCGTGCAGTTGAACACGCCGCCGAGGTTCACCTTGATGACCCTGTCCCAGTCCTCTCTGGTCATGTTCTCGAACGTCTTGTCGATGGTGATGCCGGCGTTGTTCACCAGCACGTCGACCGACCCGAAGGCGTCGCGGACCTCCTCGCACATCGCCTCGACCTGGTCGTAGTCCGCGACGTCCCCCTGGACCGCGATCGCCTCGCCGCCCTCACTTTCTATCTGGGCGACGGCCTCTCTGGCTTCCGCGTCCGAGGACCGGTAGTTGACGGCCACGCTCGCTCCGTGACGGCCGAGTTCCTCCGCGATGCCGCGGCCGATCCCACGCGATCCACCGGTGACCACGCAGGTCTGATCGGAAAGCATACCTACCTGTTCAGCCGCTGGCGGGAAAAGGATATCTGCGGATCGAACACGCCGCTCCGATTATGTTGCCTTCGTGGGAAATGACGTTTTCACCGTCGGAGACTCTCTCAGCTGGGGCCGTGGCGGGTGCCTGCCGGACCCGTCTCACGCGAGCTGGTCGAGCCAGTCCTGGGCTCGCGATTCCGACACCTCTGCGACCTCGGCGACGGTTGCGGCGTCGGCCGCGGCGAGGTCGGTCGTCGTCTCGATGCCGGCGTCGCGCAGGCGCTCGGCGTAGGTCGGGCCGATCCCGTCGACGCTCTCGACGTCGGCCGTGCCGTCGCCGGTCAGCGTCGCCTGCTCGTCTGCGTTGTCGACCTGGCTGGTCTCCTCGGCGTCGATGACGTCCCCGCCGGCCGAACCGTCGCCGCCGTCGGTGGCGTCGTCGATCTCGATCTCGGCGGCTTCCTCCTCGTCGAGTTCGTCCGCGGCCTCGCTCCGCTCGTGGAACCAGTCACACACCTCGGGCCACACGTCCTTGTGGGACGATCCCGACACCGAGAGCCCGATGTGACCGGTCGGGTACTCGATGATCTCGACGTCGTCCGTGCCGACCACGTCGTTGAACGGTTTCGAGGCGGCGGCGGGGATGAGGTGGTCGTACTCGCCGATGATCTGGAGGATCGGCATGTCGATGTTCTCGACGTCGACCCGCTTCCCGTCGAGTTCGAGTTCGTTCTCGTAGAGCGCGTTGCGCTGGTAGATGTCCCGGAGGAACTGCTCGTAGGCCTTCCCCGCGACGTCGACGCCCTCGTCGAGCCAGCGCTCCATGCGCGCGAAGTTCTCGACGAAGTCCTCGTTCTCGATGTTGTCGTACAGGCGGATGTACTTCGAGACGAAGTTGTTGACTGGGTCCATCAGCGCGAACCCGACGTCTAACATCTCCGCGGGCATGTTCCCGAACGCCTGGGTGACGTCCTCGGGATCGTAGTACTCGTCGCTGCCCCACTCTTCGAGCACCCCGCCGGTGTCCTCGAAGTAGAGGCCGGCGGCCATCAGCGCCAGCGCGTTGACCTTCTCGGGGTGGAGCGCGGCGTACATCGCCGACATGGTGCCGCCCATGCAGTAGCCGAGGACGTTGATGCTCTCCCGGTCGGCGCGGTCGGCGACTTCCTCGACGCAGTTGTGGATGTAGCGGTTGACGTAGTCGTCGAGCGTGAGGAACTGGTCCATCCGCGACGGTTCGTTCCACTTGATGAGGTAGACGTCGTGGCCGGCTTCGAGCAGGCGGCGCACGACCGAGCGCTCGGGCTGGAGATCGAGGATGTACGGCCGGTTGATCAGCGCGTACACGACGAGGATCGGCACGTCGCACTTGTCTTCCTCGGCCACCTCGATGCCTGCTTCCTCGGGCTTGTAGTGGAGCAGTTCCAGCTTGTTCTCCGTGTAGACGACCTCGCTGGGCGTCTGTCCGACGTCGATGTCCGCGAGCGGGCCGGCCCGCTCCGGCGCGACTTCGGCCTTCTCGACGCCCTCGGTCATCGCCTCGATGCCCTTCCGCTGGACGTCGAGCGCGGCTTGCAGGGGGTTCATCATAGTTCCTCGATGATCCGGTCGAGTTTCTGCTCGACCGCGTGCTGACGGCGTTCCAGTTCGACCAGGCGTTCACCGACCTCCATCACGTCGTCACGGGTCGGCAGCCCCATCTGCTGGATGGTGTCCTGCGTGATGTCGTCGGCCTCGTCCTGCATGTCCATCATGGCCTCGACGAGCTGGCCGTTCGCGGCGGCGAACGCGGAGGTGCCCATGACCTCCTTGAACGCCTCGTTTGCCGACTGCAGCCAGATGTCCCGGATCTCCGTGGGCTCGACGTCCTCGCCCTGGGCGGCGTCGGTGGTCCGCTCGAACATCTTGTCGGCGGCGTCCATCCAGACCTCGTAGGCGCGGTTGTACCCCTCGAAGCCCTCGGCCAGTTCCTCTTCCTCCGGCAGCGAGCCCTCGACGGCGTCGGCCCAGGACTCCATGAAGGCCGCCTGGGCCTTCATGTTCTGCTCGACCGAGTCCGCGACTGCGTCGTTCATCTGCTCGACCATCTCGCTCCAGTCCTCCATCGCGTCGTTGGTTGTATCGCTCATGGGTGGGTTGTCTCCTATTGCGAAAATAAAAAGTTAAGCTACTTGAAGTCCGCGCTACGCTTCGATCTGCTCTTGGGCCTGCTGCTGGACTTCCTGGACCTGGTCCTGGACCTGCTCGACCTGTTCCTGGACCTGTTCGATCTGCTCTTCCATCTGCTCTGCGGCCTCGAGGGACTGCCCTTCGAGGTCCTCGTGGGCGTCGAGCACCATCTCGATCTGCTCGTTCATCGCCTCGACGTAGTCCTCGGTCAGCTCGTCGTAGGCGTCGAGCCCTTCGGAGTACTCGTCCGAGAGGTTCTCGAACAGTTCGGCGTGGTTCTCGAGCAGGAGGTCGAACTGCTCGTCGATGGCGTTGCGGACTTCTTCGACGGAGCCGGCGGCGCCGGGCACCGTGCTCTCGACGGTGTCGAGGTAGCTGTGGATGGCCGACTGGGAGAGTTCGACGCCGCGGCGCTGGGCGGACTCCTGGCTGTCGAGGCTGTCGAGGAACGCCTCGTTGACGTTGTGCTGGAACTCGACGGTCTGCTCGAAGGCCTGCTGGCTCTGCTTGATCGCTGCGCGCTGCATCTCGAAGGTCGTGGTGATGGGTGCTGTGTATTCCATGGTTTCACTCGTTGCGGTTACGTTTGACCGGGATCACGACGGTCTGGACGATGTCCCCTTCCTCGATGTCGAGCGCTTCGCGCTCCGCATCGGGAATGCTGATGCGACCCCCGCTCTGGACGCGAGTCTTGAACGTCGCCATCTGACTCATCGCACCCAACTGAGGGACCCCCACACCGGAGGTACTGGCCCCGAGCAACTGCTGGATGAACTCCTGCTGTTGCTCCATGGCCTGTTCGCTCGCCTGCTGAAGTCCCTTCATCATCGATGGGGGCCACATCAGCCCGTCCGGACTGTCGCTCTCGTCGGTCATCTCTTCACTCCGTCCTACACCAGCTGACACCATAAGCGTTATCATTCTCACCACTCGTTACCATTCAATGGAAGCAGATGGTACGAACTGATTACTTCGGGGCTTTCGCTCCGGTCCGCGCGCGGGCAAACGATACTTCGAATGTCCCTTCTGTGGGCTGGAGACGGCCGCAGACGGCTGCAGCGTCGGCTGAACCACCACGTTTTAATATAGCAATCTCCAAAGGAGGGTGTCAATGAGCTCCAATCCGCACCGGAGCGCGCTGCTTGATACCTGGACCCAGACGTCATCGCACGTCTTCAACAGTGTCATGGCCGCCAACCGGGCGGCCTTCGCGGCCTTCGGCGTTCCATCGCAGGACGACGGGGCAGCGCTCACCGCACGCGATCGCATCGAACCCGACGAAGACCTGGCCGAGTGGTCGGTCGAACTCAGCGAAGACGACCGGACCGAGCTGGGCGTCGGTGACCGCGTCGAGTTCACCAAGACCATCACCGACGAGGACGTCAAGTCCTTCGCGGCCGCCAGCGGTGACACCAACCCGCTCCACCTCGACGACGAGTACGCCGAAAAGACCCGCTTCCGCGGGCGAATCGCCCACGGGACGCTCGTCGGCGGCCTCATCAGCGCCGCGCTCGCCCGCCTCCCCGGGCTCGTGGTCTACCTCTCGCAGGATCTGGAGTTCCACAACCCGGTCCGCATCGGCGACCGCGTCACCGCCGACTGTGAGATCGTCGAGGACCTCGGGAACAAGCAGTTCCGCCTGACCACCCAGGTCAAAGACGAGGACGAAACCGTCATCGACGGCGAAGCCGTCGTCCTCATCGACGAGAAGCCGGACTGATCGGGTCCACGAGCCGCGCGCTCGCGTTCGCTGACGTTTTTGCTGCCTGCGCGTCCGGAGCCCCCGGACTCGCGCACCATCTGATAGCTGGTCGACGGCCGTCGACCGTTTACCGCCCTTAGCTCGCCAGAAACTCGGTGAGAACGCTGTTGAACCGCTCGGGGCGTTCGCGAGGCGGCCAGTGGCCGCAGTCCTCGAAGACGTGCAGTTCGCTGTCGGCCAGTTTCGTGGCCGCCCGCTCTGACCACGACGTCGGCAAGAGCGTGTCGTCGTCCCCGTGTACCAGGAGCGTTGGCGCGTTCAACTCGGTCAGTTCGTCGAGGTAGCACGTTCTGAACCCGTACGAGCGGAACTCGCTGCGCTGCCAGCTGCGCAGCGTCCGGCCGTTGTCCGGGTCCTGCAGGACCTCGTGGATCTCTTCGACGAACGCCTCGGAGGCGCTGGTCACGTACCCGCGGAGGGTGTCCCGAACGGTCCCCTCGTTGACGCCCATCGTCTGCCAGAGGACCGTGCTCGCGACCGGCACCCGCAGTCCCATCGCCGCCATCGGCCGCCAGGGCGCGTCGGTGCCGAGCCCGTAGCTGTCGACGAGTGCGAGCCGGTCGACGTCGTTCTCCAGGGCGTACCCCAGCGCGACACAGCCTCCCATCGAGATGCCCGCCAGGCTCACCGTCTCCAGGCCGAGTTCCGTCAGCAACGCCTCCAGCGTCTCGATGTAGTACTCCGTGGTGTACCGGCGACGCGGCTTGTCGCTCTCGCCGTGGCCGGGGAGGTCCGGGGCGATGACGCGATGCGTCTCGGCCAGTTCCGGGATGGCGTGTTTCCAGGAAATCGCGGCGGCGTCGAGGCCGATCCCGTGGAGCAACACGACCGGTGGCCCCTCGCCGGCGTCCAGATACCGGATCGTCGTCTCGTTCGCTCGGCGTCGCCGGCTTCCTGTCGTGACCGTGATTTCCCGGGAGTCACTGCGGGGAGGCACCATTCGGCCGCGACTACTCAGTCCGCAGTCAAGGACTTTCGGGCCCGTACGTACGGTCGTTCGCCGTGTCACTCGGCGCTGTTTTCGTCCGTTTCGTATGCACCCGCCGCCGCCAGTTTCCCTCGTTCGCGGACGATGCTCGGGGTGCGACACCGCCCGTCCGCACCGGCCGCCTGCGGGACGGTGCAGTTGTTACAGCTCCGGCAGAGCGCGTCCTCGCCGGCGAGCAGCCGCGCGCCCAGCCGCGGCTCCGCGTAGAACGGTCGCCCCATCCCCACGAGGTCGGCTGCCTGGCGGGCTGGCCCGTCGCCCAGCAGCCGGTCACACTGCTCGCGCGTCCGGACGCCCCCTTCACAGAAGATCGCCACGTCGCCGTGCCCCTCGGCGTGGAGCCGTTCCCGGACGCGCCGGCAGAACCGTGCGTTCCAGCCCGGCTCTCGTCGAAAGCGCTGGGCCTGCAGCCAGTTCAGCGTCGCCACCGCGCGGGCGCGAAGTCGTCCCCCGAACGCCGCGCGGTAGTCCGCCTGCATGTCCTCGGCCGCCCAGGCCCGGTCCGGGAAGGCCCCGCGGACGAGGCTCATGTCCCAGACGACCGAACACTCGACGGGAACCAGGCCGTCGAACCCCGCGTCGGCGAGTCGGCTGGCGACGGCCACCCCGTCCGCGAGCGAGAGGTGTCGGCGGACGGTCGGCGGCGCCGCGGTCTCCGCGGGGACCTTCGTCACGAGGGGCACGCCGCCGACGCGGTCGCGGATCTCGTCGTGAACCAGTTCGAGAAAGCGGACGCCGTCGGCGAACTCGTCGTCGCGTCGGTTGTAGAACGGCGAGAGAAACTGCTGGATGATGCCCATGTTCGCCCCGGCGAGGTGGACGCCGTCGTACCCCGCCTCGACCGCGCGCTCGGCGGCACGGCCGAAGTCACGCGCCAGGTCGTACACTTCGTCGGTCGCGAGGACGCGCGGCGTCAGGTCGATGAAGCCTGCCCGGTCGAGCAGCCGGAGTTGCCAGGGCGGCCGCGAGACGGCCAGCTGTTCGAGGTCGGGGTGACGGTCGCGGTACTGTGCGTGCCACGTCTCCATGCTCCGCAGCCCGCCCTCCTCCAGCTGCACGAAGATGTGGCCGCCCTGGTCGTGGACGGCGTCGGTCAGCGCGCCGAGGGACCCGACGAACGCGGGGTCGTGGACCCGGGTCATGTTCGGGGCCGCACAGCCACCTTCGCCTCGAACGAGGGTCGCGCCCTGGTGAATGCAGCCGACGCCGCTCTCGGCTGCCGGCGTCAGTTCGTCGACGAGGCGGTCGACGGCGTCGGGGCCGTTGCCCGCGCATTCGAGGAGGGGCGCGCGGTACAGCCGGTTCCGGAACTCGACGCCGCCGACGGACACGGGGTCGTCGAGGGTCGCCATGGCTCTCGGTCTCTCGGCCACCGAGTAAGACCTGTCGGGAGTCGGAACCGACTGGCGGGCCGCGCTGGCGGGTCGCGCTCTACCTGTCGACGGTGAGCAGCGCGACGCGCTCGCGGACCAGGGTCGGGAGGTCGGCGCTCGTCGCCGCCGTCTCCCGGTCGCCCACGTCGAAGAACGACCGAACGCGCTCCTCGTCGTAGGATCCGAGGGTGTCGGCCGGCGCGAGTTCCTCGCGGACCGCCGCGGCGGCCCCGGCCTCGTCGTCGCCGTGGACGACGACCACCACCGGCGACTCGCCGGTCGAGACGCCCATCTCCAGCGCCTGGTTGATCTGGCGGCGACCGGCCGCGTACAGCAGGATCTCGACGGCGTGCTCGTTCGCGATGGCCTCACCGCGGGCGCGAGCGCGGTCCGCCAGCTCGACCGCTCGTTCGAGGTGTGCCCGGTCGACGACGTAGCGGGCGTCGAACGCCTGGACCGCACAGCCGTACGTCTCGCCGATCTCGCCCAATCGCGCGACGAACGCGTCGAGGTCGTCGACCGTCGCCCGGCCTTCGACGACCTCCATCAGAAATCACCCAGGCTCGACTGGTCATCCGGGCTCTGGTCGTCCGCCTCGGTCTCGCTCTGCTCCGTCCCGGCGTCGACGCCGTCGATCTCGGCCGGCTCGACGCCGTCCATCGAGGGGTCCTGGCGACCCGCGTTTTCGAGGACGGTCTCGGCGGTCTTCTCGCGGCCGCGGAGCGCCCCGAGGACGACCGACTTGTCGGCCTCCCGGAGGTCCGCGCGAGTGCGGATGCCGGCGTCGTACAGCCGCCGCGCCCGCTTGCGCCCGACGTTGCGCACGCCCGCGAGGTCGACCAGTTCGGCGCTCACGCCGTGTTCGACGCGCGTTCTGGCCTCGCGGATGGCGGGCACGCAGTCCAGGCCGAGTTCGCTGGCCAGCGACTCGGCCGCGCCGAGCAGCCACTGGGCGGTGTCGACCTTGCCGCGGATGTCGCCCGGGCCGACCCCGTAGCGATCGGTGATCTCGCTCTCGTCGACTTCGCTGGCCCAGTCTTCGAGCAGCCGCGCCGTCTTGAGCGCCGACAGCCAGTCGTCGAACCGCTCCTCGCGCTCGTGGGGCGTCCGGCCGAGCAACTCGTCTTCTCGCTCGTAGGCGAGTTGGGTGTACTCCTCCTCGTCGCCCGACCGCAGGTACAGTTC
Organism: Halorientalis brevis; assembly: GCF_042678165.1. Classification (GTDB taxonomy): domain Archaea; phylum Halobacteriota; class Halobacteria; order Halobacteriales; family Haloarculaceae; genus Halorientalis; species Halorientalis brevis. Next base: position 510,268 of record NZ_JBHUDJ010000002.1, read on the forward strand.
GTACATGTCCGGCGTGCGCGCGACGAGATGGTACAGCCCCAGCGCGCCCGGCGGCCCGCGGTCGGCGTCCGACTCCTCGTTCGCGGCGAGTTCGCTGGCCGTCGTGAACCCGACGGCGTCGTCCTCCTGGCGGCTGGACCGCGTGGTCGTGCCCCCGCGCTCCCAGTCCCGCAGCCCGTCGATGATCTCGGCGGCGCTCATCGGGTCAAGGTACAGGCGCGAGACGGTGTGTCCCAGTCCTGTGGCCTGGAGCTGGTCGCCGTCCCGTTGCAGGAAGTCGTTCACCTCCAGGTAGTCTAACATCCGGTCGGTCACTCGTTCGAGTTCGCTCCGGTCGGCGTTCTGGGAGGCGTGGAGGGTGCGTTCGAGGAACTCGAGGAGGCCCTCGCGGGAACTCGCGAAGCCCGACGCGACGGTCGCCAGCAGGTGCGTCCGGAGCGCCGGCTCGGCCGCCAGCTTCGACCGAACGGGCTCGGGGTCGGCCCAGACGTACCGCTCGAACAGCTCGTCGAGTTCGTCGTGGCTGTTGGCGATGAGGACCGCCTCGCCGTATGGGTCCAGTCCCGGGCGCCCGGCCCGTCCCATCATCTGGTGGACTTCCAGCACCGAGAGGGGTTGCATTCCCCCGACGGTGCCGTCGTAGCGCCGCCAGTCCCGGACGACGACTCTCCGGGAGGGCGTGTTCACCCCGGCGGCGAGGGTGGGCGTCGCGGACACGACTTTCAGCAGGCGGTCGCGGAACGCCTCCTCGACGAGCGCGCGATGCTGGCTGGCACAGCCGGCGTGGTGGAACGCCGCGCCCTGCTCGACGGCGTCGGCCAGATCGTCGCTCGTCTCCGTGTCGCTGACCTCGCGGATCTCGTCGGCGACGTCCTGGAGGCGCTGGCGTTCCTCGCTGTCGAGGAACTCCGAGGTGGTCTGCGTGAGTCGGCGGGCCGCGGCCTCGGCGTTCCGGCGGGAGTTGACGAACACGAGCGTCGAGCCGTCGTCGGCGAGCGTGTCCCGGACGATCGCGGCCGTCTCGTCCTCGCTGTTCCTGACTTCGAGGCGCTGCTGGCTCCCGTCTTCTAAGTGGAGCGCCTGGCCGAAGTGGACGCCCTTCTGGAGCTCGATGGGACGCCAGTTCGAGTCGACGAGTTCGGCGTCGAGCCAGTCGGCGAGTTCGTCGGCGTTGCCGATCGTCGCCGAGAGCGCGACGGTCTGGAGGTCGGGGTTGAGCTGGCGGAGCTTCGCCATGGTGACCTCCAGCGTCGGGCCGCGCTGGCCGTCGTCGACGAGGTGGACCTCGTCCGTCACGACACAGGACAGATCGTCGAGCCAGGGGGCGTCGTTGCGAACGAGCGAGTCCACCTTCTCGCTCGTGGCGACGATGACGTCCGAATCTGCGAGCCACTCCCCGTCGGACTGGTAGTTGCCGGTCGAGACGCCCACGTCGACGCCGTACTGCTCGAACTGCTCGAACTCCTCGCTCTTCTCGGAGGCCAGCGCCCGGAGCGGGACGATGTAGAGGGCTTTCCCGTCCTCGGCGACCCGCGAGAGCATGGCGAGTTCGGCGACGAGCGTCTTCCCGCTGGCGGTCGGCACGCTGGCGACGAGGTTCTCGCCGGTGGTGACCCCCGCCTCCACGGCCTCGGCCTGTGGGGGATAGAGTTCGGCGATCCCCGCGTCCTGTAAGTGCGCGGGCAACCAGTCCGGAATCCCCGGAATCTCCGCAACGTCCATTACGATGTCCTTAACGAGTCCCCGGATTTAAACCTCCGTCTCGCGCCCACCGCGGGCTCCCGGGTCTTCTCACTCTCCAGCGAGTGTCATGAGTGGATTCATGTGGCCTGGCGTTTAATTTACGCTATGGACTCGCTGAAGGTCGACGTGCGGAAATTACATCTGTTCAACGGGCTCGCCAAGGAGGGGGCGACGACCGTCGCGGACCATCTCCAGCAGATGAGCGGGATCGAGACCGAAGCGTCGGTCTCGAAGCTGAACTTTCTCGACTACGAGGACGTACAGACCCACCTGCAGACGACCGCCGGTGACGACCCGCAGGTCGGCATCTACGTCGAACTGGAGGACGAACCGTACGGCTATCTCCTCTTTATGGTCTCGACGAAGCAGGCGAAGAACCTCGCGAACGCCATGCTCGGCCAGGAGATGGACGCAGACAGCGAAGGGGGCTTTTCGGACATGCAGAAGTCGGCCATCCAGGAGGTCGCCAACATCATGACGTCGAGCTTCATCGACGGCTGGGCGAACGTCCTCGGCACCTCGATCAAGCACTCCCCGCCGCACTTCGCCTTCGGCAAGAGCGCTGCCATCTTAGACGAAATCTCCGACTGGCCCGGCAGCGACATCGTGTTCGTCATCGACTCGCACATCACTGCCCCGAACGTCGACCTCGATCTCACCTGTTACACCTTCCCCGAACTGGACGCGCTCGTCGACCTCATCCACGAGATCGACATCGACGAGATCACCGAGGAAGCCCAGGCGGCACCCGACTTCTCCGAACTCTCCTGAGCGGCGTTCGTCGTCAGGTCTTTGGCTCCGTCCCGCAAACCATCGGCCATGCGAATCGAGTACGACAAGGACACCTGTATCGGCATGTTCCAGTGCGTCGCCGAGTGGGACGCGTTCGAACGCGACGAGGACGCCGGCAAGGCAGTGCTGGCCGACAGCGAGGAAACCGACGAGGATCTGTTCGTCCGCGAAGTGCCCGACGACGCCGAACTCGACGCGAAGTTCGCCGCCCGTGCCTGTCCCGTCGAAGCGATCACGGTGTACGACGACGACGGCGAGCAGTTGATCCCCTGACACGGCTTGTTGTAACTGTGTCTCGTGACGACCGCCAACAATCCGTCTGAGACGCTGGCCGTCAGCCCCGGCGACTCGTGCTCCCCGGGAGATTTTTGTCAGCGGGAATATGATATTGGGTTACCATGGGCTCCCTCGACGTCACTCGGCCACACGTGCTGCTCAGAGTGACCGGGGTTGGTGCCGTCCTCGCGGTGCTCCTGGCGGTCCAGTACGCCGGAATCACGACGCTGTGGGTGCTCGCCGAGCAACGACGCGTGACGGGGACCTCGCCGATCCCGACCGCTCTCCTGGGTGTCCTGCTGATCGTCGTCCCGGCGCTCGTGGCCGTGTGGTGTTACTGGCGTGCGAACCGGTACGCACAAGCAGCGAGGAACTGGTGGTCAGCCCCGACGCTGGGACTGGCGCTCGTGGGTGCAGGACTGATTATTCTCGCCGTCGGCCAGACGACGATCGCCGTCGGCTGTGCGCTCACCACCAGGGGACCCCTCGTCGACCCGCAGTTCTCGGTGTCGCTCGGCTACGCCTACTCGGCGACGTACCTGCCCGAACCGATCCCGGTGCTCAGCTTCCACCCCGGTGGGGCTTGCTCGGTAGACGTGGACGCGTTGCCGTTGCTCGTCGGGTTTCCGCTCGTCGCCGTCGGGCTGTGGTTCGAACCCTGGATCGACGCGAGACTGGCGACGCTCGCCGCGGCCGTCGAATCGACCCTCTCGAACGCCGGTGAGTAACCGTTCGAGTCACCCGGTGTATCCGGCGACCATGCCGATTGCTGTCAGCTCTTGGAACTAGTCCCGTCGGCGCCACCACATACTTCTCGTGTCTCTGGAACAACCGTTGGGGCATCAGACGCTTGTGCCGCTCTGAGTTCGTGTCGAAAGTGACAGGGAACTCGCCTCCGTACTGCCGGTAGATGGGCACTCGTGCCGCCGTTCGCGACGCCCTCCTGTCGTTTCCCGCCGCACTGGCCCGTCTCGGACTCGTCGACCGCGAGAAGGGCACCGAAGCGTTCGACCTGGCGCTCCCGGTGATGGTCACCGGCGGCCTGCGCATTCTGCTCCGGATGGCCGACTTCCTGATGGTCGGGATCGCCATCGGCGACGCCGCTATCGCCGCGCTCGAACTGGGCTTTCAGTACTACTTCATCGGCTACGGCCTCTCGCTGGCGCTCTCGTCTGGGACTATCAGCGTCGTCTCCCGACTCAAGGGAGCAGACGACCCCGGCCGAGCGGACCTGGCGGTCAAGCAGTCGCTGTGGCTCTCGCTACTGCTGTCCCTGCCGCTCACGCTGCTCTCCTGGCTGTACGCCGAGCCGCTGATCGACGTGCTGACCGACGATCCGCGGACGATCGAACTCGGGGCGGTGTACCTGCAGATCGTCATGCTGTCGCTGGCCTTCCGGTTCTGGAGCATGATCGCCGCCCGTGCGCTGGCCGGGAGCGCGGACACCCGGACGCCGATGTACGTGCGCCTGCTGACGCTGCCCACCAACGTCGTGTTGAACGCCGTCCTCATCTTCGGCCTGGGACCGTTCCCGACGCTGGGCGTGGCGGGGGCGGCCTGGGGGACGGCCGTGGCGAACGCGCTGGCGGCCGTCGTCTTCTTCGGCCTGCTGGTCTCCGGCCGGTACGCCGTGCAGTTCCCGGTGGGGGGACCGCAGGTCGACCTCGATCTCTGCCGGGAGATCGTTCGCGTGGGACTGCCCCTGGGCGGGATGCGGCTGCTCCAGGCGTTCGGGCGGTTTCCGTTCCTGTTCGTTCTCGGGGTTCTGGGGACGCCGGTGGTCGCGGCCTACGCGATCGGGCGCCGGGTCATGCTGCTGGCGCTGATGCCGGCGTGGGGATACTCGACGGCCGCGAGCACGCTCGTCGGCCAGTCGATCGGCGCGGGCGACCTCGACGACGCGACGGCCTACGGCTGGGAGACGATGCGCATCGCGCTGGCGACGCAACTGCTCGTCGGCGCGGCCATCGCTCTGGCGGCCCGTCCTATCGCGACGGCGTTCGGGACGGTTCACCCCGACCTCGCCGTCCAGTTCATCCGCGTGTTCGGGCTGATCGTGGCCGGGTTCTCCATCTCGCGGACGATGCGGGGGAGCCTCCGGGGCGCGGGCGACACGCGCTGGCCGCTCTACGGCACGTTCGTGGGGTCGTATCTGGTTCGGTTGCCCGTCGCCGTGCTGGCGTTGCCGACGGCCTTTTCGCTCACGGTCGCCGGCGTCACCGTCACGCCGGGCATGGGGCTCGGGCTCGTCGCGGTCTTTCTCGCGCTCGTGGGGGATTTCTACGTGAAGGCGGCGGTCAACACCGCGCGGTTCCGGAGCGGTAACTGGCAGGGCGTCGCGCGTGCGGCCAGCGTTGGCGCGGGCGCCGACGACGATTGACCCGGCGTGGCGCGCTGGCGGCGAACTGAAGGCTTTAAATCGCTGCTGGCGGAAGGACCGAGTATGAGTCAGGCAACCAAGTTCGTGCTCGCGTCGCTCGCCGTCTTCGGGCTGCTGGCCGTCGTACTGATCGCCAACGCCGCGCTGGCGTAGATGTTCAGCGAGCGCACCCTCGACACTGGGCCGGCCGCAGACGAACTGGCGGCGGTCCGTGAGCGACACGCACCCGACGCGCTCGTCCTCGACTGCGAGCGGGACTTCGAGACCCTCGATCCCGCCGTCGCCGAGGAACTCGCACTGCTCACCGACCGACTGGACCCACACAGCTATCCCGCCGAGTGGGTTCCCGAGAGTGCGCCCGAGTTGCTCCAGCGCTACGCGAGCGACGAGTTCACCGTCGGGATGCCGGGTGACGGCGGCGTCGCCTGGACGCGCCAGACCGACCCGCCTACGGTGTTCGTCAAGCCGCGGCTGGCCGGGTCGCCCGATTCGTTCGTCGCCTTTCTCCTCGCCGAGGCGCTCGTCGAGGTCGGGCTGGACGTGCCCGAACAGTTCCTCGGCTTCTTCGAGGACCAGTACGCAGCGCTGTCGGCGGCGGTGCCGCTGGCCCCCTCCGAGACCTACCAGCTCGCAGCCGCGCTCTACACCGGGTACGTCGGGCTCCAGACCCGGGAGGTGTTCGCGGACTGGGAAGACGACTCCCCCGTGCTCTTCGACGCGTGGGTCGACGCTGGCGAACGGTTGAAACCGCGCCTCGACGGTCTCTCGAAGGAACTCGCCCGCGGCGAGACCGCGTTCCCGGCGGCGGCGGAACTGGCCTGTAGTGCGATCAAACACCAGGGAGAGGTGCCGTCGCCGTTCGCGGCGCTCGATACGACCGCGTACCTCGACCACGGGCCGACCTACGCGGTCGAGTGGGCGCGAAAGACGTTCGAGAAACTCGGCGAGTAGCCCCGCGACCGATCCGGCGACCGGCCGGTAAGGCGGACTTATCCTTGCCAGAACGGAACTATTAGCGTTTCAGCAGGCCGAACCCTCAACCGTGTCCACGTCCTCGGACTAGCCGTGCGACTCCTCGACGACGAGCGAGCGACATCAGATTTCACTACTGCACCATGCGGAAACAGGAACTCATTCACTTGCACGCACTGTGCCTGCTCTTGCGGGAACGGGTAGGCGAACGAACGGAGCTTGCGTCCGGGGCCTTCGCCGGGTACGACGACAGCCGTCTCGATCCGTCTGCGGTCCACCGGCGGAAAGCCGAACACCACGAGGCGGTTCTGGCGTTGCTCGAGGGACTCGCGACTGCGCTCTCGGAGCCGGACTCGAGGACGGACGACGAAAGGCGGGACGCGTCTCGACGGCTCGAAAACTGGGACGGCTAGAATTCGCTTTTGACGGTCCCGTCTTCGGAGAGTTCGATGACGCCATCGAACAGGTCGCGGTACCCGGCGACCACGTCGTCGTCGTGGACCTCTTCGGCGAGGTGGAACAGGCCAACGGCGTCGTGTTCGACGAGCAACTCCAGCAGGTCTTCGACGGCGCCGCGAGCGGGCTCTTCGTCGGCGTAGTACACCAACTCGGTGATGGAGTCTAGGCTGACGCGGAGCTTCCCGTCGTGGGAGTCGAGGAACTCCCGGGCCTGCTCGACGATGCCGTCCATGTCGTCCGGTGAGGAGACGTAGCGGACTTTGTCCGACGGGCGGCGCGTGTAGCCGCGCTCGATGGAGAGCGTGTCGAGGATGACGGCGCAGTCCTCGTCGACCTCGTAGTACTCCAACTTCTGCTCGACCTCGCGGGCGGTGGTGCGAGTCGAGATGATCAGCATGTGATCGGTGTCGGTCGCGAGAAAATCAGTGTCGATGCGGTCCGTCTCGCCGGTGCTCGGATGCAACAGGAGAATCCCGGTCCCACCCTCGATAGTATCCGGCGTGTTCTCGATAGCGAGCTGGTATTCCATGTGGTCCACAAACATGGGGCCGGGCGTTAACTTTGCGGGTTTCCACAACTCGCCATCAGAACACGGTGTCGGCCGTCGCGGCCCCGACGACGCTGAAGATCGCGCCGACGCTGACCGCACGGACGGTCACTTCCAGGCGGTCGACGCCACCGAGATCGGAGAGGAAGGTCCCGGGCGCGGTGAAAGCGAGCGCGAGGATCGCAACCGATCCGTACGCGACGGCCAGCAGCGAGACGAAGCGCAGCGGGACGCCCCCGACGTCCACTTCCCGATCGGGGTCGCGGTCGTCGTCGGCTTTGTACAGTGCGCCGTACCCGATGGCGGCGACCATCCCGACGGTGAGCAGCGCGTGCAGGTACGTCATGTTGCGCGCCAGGTCCCACACCTCCTGGGTGACGACGAACGGCCCGGCGAGCAGGAATCCGCCGACGAACTGCTGGGCCGTGTCCGCGAGTTTGTACCGTGGCGCGCGTCCCATACTCGTGAGAGTCCGCCCCAGCGATAAAACGTCCCGGGTCCGGACGCCAGCGGCGCAGCGCTGCACACCGAACCGGTTATGTCCGCCCCGCCGCTTCCAGCGGACATGAGCGTCAGCGAGGAGTTCGACCGGTGGGCCAACGAGGGGCGCGACAAGGGCATGGAGGAACGCCACTGGCACACCGCGAAACACGCCCTCGCACGAATGCCGGTGGAGGGCGAGGCGCGGAGCGCCTCGGAACACTCGAGCGGTGACGACGAGGAGCCGCGAGAGGCCGGCGACACCATTCTCGACCTGGGCTGTGGGAGCGGGTACGCCGGTCGTGCCCTCCGCGAGACCAAGGACGCCGGCCGGGTGTACGGCCTCGACGCGGCCCCGGAGATGGTCCGTAACGCGCGATCCTACACGGACGACCCGCAGGTGGGCTACGTCAACGGCGACTTCGAGCACCTCCCCTTCGCCGAGGACAGCATCGACCACTGCTTCTCGATGGAAGCGTTCTACTACGCCGCCGACCCCCACGCCGCGCTGGCGGAACTCCACCGCGTGCTCCGGCCGGGCGGCACCTTCTACTGCGCGGTGAACTTCTTCGAGGAGAACGTCCACTCCCACCACTGGCCGGACGCGGTCGGCGTCGAGATGACCCGCTGGTCGGCCGCCGAGTACCGCGAGGCGTTCAGGTCGGCTGGCTTTCACGTCGCCGCCCAGGACAACGTTCCCGACCGCGAAACCGAGATTCCGCCGGCCGAAGACTTTCCAACTGAAGACTGGGATACTCGCGAGGACATGGTGGAGCGTTACCGGGTCTACGGGACGCTCCTTACCGTTGGGGTCTCTGCGTGATCGCGCGTCCGACCCCTCGATTTCGTTTGCAGACTGTTAGCAAAGGGCCGACTGTTTCCCAGGTGCCTGAGAGATCAGAACTGTTGACGTATCTGTCACCAAATGTTTTGCCCGACGGGTGAGTAGGACGGCGCGTGCATTCGAACAGCCGTCGTCGTCGCCGCGTCCTGTTGGCGCTGCTCGTCGCGACAGCGCTGGTGACGATGGCCGTCCTCGCACGCGTTCTCGCGACGGTTTTCTTCGCCATCACGGTCGCGTACGTCCTGTATCCGGTTCGGCAGTGGGTCGTCGCCCGGGGCCGGGGTCGCCGCGTCGGGGCGGCCGTCGCGACGCTGGTGGGGTTTCTCGCCGTCCTGGGTGCCGTCGTTCCGATAGTCAGCGCCCTGTACGGCCGCCGCCAGGAGTTTCTCGCGTTCGTCCGTGAACTGCCCGCTGAGGTGCCGATCTCGGCCTACGGGTTCGAGTACACGATCGACGTGAGCGTCGCCCTCGGGTTCATCCAGCGCAGTCTGACCGGGATCGCCGTCGACTTCGCAGGCGCGGCGCCGGTCATCGGTCTGAAGGCGGCCCTGTTCGTGTTGCTCGTCTACGCGCTCTTGCTCCGCCCGCACGACATCCGGGCGGCGGCGTTCGCCTTCTTTCCGATCGGCTATCACGACGTGGTCGTCGCGTTCCACGAGCGAGTGCGCGCGACGCTGTACGCTATCTACGTCCTCCAGGCGGCGACGGCGTTCGCCACCTTCCTCATCGCGTACGTCGTCTTCGCGATGCTCGGGTACGACTCGGCGCTGATGCTGTCGGTCATGGCCGGTATCCTGCAGTTCATTCCCGTCGTCGGCCCCAGCGTCGTCGTGCTCGCACTCGCGGGGTACCAGCTCGTCATCGGGAACACCGGCGCGGCGATCCTGGTGACCACGTTCGGCCTCGTCCTCGTGGGCTTTCTCCCGGACGCGATCATCCGAACGCGTCTGGCCTCCTTTACGGCCGGGATGCCGGGCAGCCTCTACTTCGTCGGGTTCACCGGCGGCGTCCTCACCGTCGGGATCGTCGGCTTCATCGCCGGCCCGCTCGTGGTCGCGCTGCTGCTCGAAGCCGGCCAACTGCTCTCCGAGGAGATGGGCGTCGAACCGACCGAGGCTGACTAACCACTTTTTTTACTGCGACGGGTTTCCTCGGCCGCAAAGCGGCCTGCGGGAACCCGTCTCGTAAAAACCTGGACTAAAAACTGCTCGGCGCTCCCTGGCTCACGGCTACGCCGTTCGCCGTGCGAGGCACTCACTCCGTTCGTGCCTCGCACCGCTCGCGCCGAGTGAACCGCGCCGCAAAGCGGCGCGGATGCTTGCGTGCTCATTATTGCACCGTCACTTCTGTAAGTCAAGTCACAACTGAGCGAAGCAGTAGACTATGGGTTGTTTCCAGAGTTTTCGGCGGGGGCAGACTTGGACGAGTCCTTGTCAGTTCCCGCTTGTGTTGGTGTTAAATCCATGTACTGCGCCGCGAGATACACTATTGCACCGAAAGCCAGTAGAAGCGGGGGGCCGGCTTGACGTTCTCCCATGAGTGTCCATCCGGTGATTCCAATGGTGGCGACGAGGACGGCAGTACACCGGCGAATTGTTTGACGGAGGAGGGCGTCGTCGTCCATACCGGACGCCAGTTTTGCCAGAATCTTAAACTGTGTACTTCCGAGGGACTTCCTTTGGTCCCGATCTGCACGGTGCCTCCGGCAACTGAGAAAACGACCGATCGACCCGGAGAACCCCGGTGAACGACCCTAGCTCCCTGTCTCCAGCGGCCGCCCCTCGGCTTCCCACTCGGTGAGGCTCCCTTCGTAGAAGGCTACGTCCCCGTAGCCGAGGTGACGGAGGACGGTGTAGGTGTGACTGATGCGCCGGGCTGTGTTACAGTAGAGGACGATCCGCCGGTCGCGGGTGATCCCCCGGTCGTCGAGGATGCGCTCGATCTCCTCGCGGGTTTTGAGCCCGCGCGTCTCGTCGTCGACGAGTTCCTGCCAGTCCAGCCGGACTGCACCGGGGATGTGTCCCTCCTCGAACTCCCACTCCTCGCGCGTGTCGACGATGACGGCCTCGGAGTCGATGGCAGCGGCGACGGCGTCGGCGTCGACCAGCGGCGTCTCGCCCTCGGCCAGCGGCGTCGCCTGGTAACTCGTCGGCTCGACGTCGGTGGGGTCGCTCGTCGTCTCGTGGTCGAGTTGCCACGACGAGAAGTCGCCGTCGAGCAGGTGGAGCTTCGCCGGGTCGTGGCCGTACAGCTGGGCGGTCACGAGAAAGCGGGCGGCGAACACGCCGTGGGTGTCGTCGTAGGCGACGATCTCGTCCTCGCGTTCGATCCCTGCCTCACCGAGCAACGCCGCGAACCGATCGCTGCCCGGGAGCATTCCTTCCTCGCCGTCCTGGCCGCCTTCGCCCTCGGCCTCGTGGCCGCTGGCGCGGAACGACTCGAAGGGGACGTTCACCGCACCCGGCACGTGGCCGATGCCGTCGAACTCCCAGGCGTCCCGGACGTCCACGATGGCGACGTCTTCGAGACGGTCGGCCAGCCACCCCGCCGGAACTACTACCTCGCTCATACCTTGCCCTACGATGGCCGCCGTTTCAAGCTTTCAGTTCCGGATTCTCTGAGATAAGGGCAACACTCTCCGCAACTTGCTCGATAGGTCGGTCCACCGGTGTGACGCCCGCGGCCGGGCAGCGTGCAGTCGCCCGTTCCCGGGGGCCGGTTCTTCCTGTGTACGAACCGGTAGCAAAACACCGGCAAGCTATGCCGGTACGGGGGATGAGTGGCGGAACGTGCCGGCTCGCAGAGCGTTATATGGCTGGTCTGGATAGGGTCAGACGGATTATGAGCGATTACGCCAAGGACGTTCTCGTCTCCCCTGACTGGGTCGAAGAGCGTTTAGCGGAGTTCGAGAGCGACGATTCGGATCTGCGACTGGTCGAGGTCGACGTCGACACGGAACTGTACGACGAGGGCCACGCGCCGGGCGCCATCGGCTGGAACTGGGAGACCCAGCTCCAGGACCAGACGACCCGCGACATCCTCGACAAGGAGGACTTCGAGGACCTCCTCGGGTCCCACGGCATCAGCGAGGACTCCACCGTCATTCTGTACGGTGACAACTCCAACTGGTTTGCCGCCTACACCTACTGGCAGTTCAAGTACTACGGCCACGACGACGTCCGTCTGATGGACGGCGGCCGCGAGTACTGGGACGACAACGACTATCCGACCACCGAGGAGGTACCGGAGTTCTCCGAAGTCGAGTACGAGGCGTCCGGTCCGCGCGAGTCCATTCGCGCCTACCGCGAGGACGTCGAGAACGCGATCGAGCGCGGCGTTCCGCTCGTGGACGTTCGTTCGCCCGAGGAGTACTCCGGCGAGATCCTCGCGCCCCCGGGACTCCAGGAGACCGCACAGCGCGGCGGCCACATCCCCGGCGCCCGCAACATCTCGTGGGCGGCCGTGACGAACGCCGACGGCACGTTCAAGGACGCCGACGAGATCGAAGCGCTGTACGCCGACGAGGGGATCACTGGCGACAGCACGACCGTCGCGTACTGCCGCATCGGCGAGCGCTCGTCCGTCGCGTGGTTCGCACTTCACGAACTGCTCGGCTACGAGGACGCCGTCAACTACGACGGCTCCTGGACCGAGTGGGGCAATCTGGTCGGCGCGCCCATAGAAAAAGGAAACTGACCGAGCAGTGCCCGCTGGCTGAACCACGGATTCCGATCCGCGTTGCCATGGCGAGCACACTCTTCGTTTTGGGGCTGTAGAGGCCTCGCTCCGACGGATAGCGAGCTCTATCTCTGCCACTGTCGATGCTTACAAGCGGCTTCCCGGCGAACCGACGGCTATGGACGTCGAGGAATTTACGGACGCCGTACGCGCCGAGACCAAGACGGAACTGTCGCGGCTCGGCTCTTCGAAGTCACTGTACGCCGACACCGAGGGCGAGATGGACGAGGGGCCGGTTCTCACGGCCGTCGCCGACAACCTCCACCACGCCACAGCAACGTTCGAGACGTGGGCCGACGAGGCATCCGGCTCCGCTGCCGACCTGTTCGCCGACCTGGCTGACACCACAGGGGAGCAGTACGAGACCGTTGCCAGCGAACACGGCGACCACGACGCTGGCGAGGCGCCCGCCGTCGTCGAGGCGCTGCAGGGTCTTGAGACGACGCCCGAGCGCGTCGGCGGCGCCGTCGGCTGGGCGCTGGTCGTCGAGAACAAGATCGGCCAGGCCGTCGGCTTCTTCGTCGGCCAGGCGTCGCCCCAGACTGCCAGTACCTTCCGCGAGGTCCGCGGTGGCGTCGAGGACGCCATCGACCTCGGCGCCGAGACGCTGCCAGCGGTCTGTGACGGCGACGACGACTGGGACCTGGCCCAGGGGGCCGCCGTGACGGCCATCGACGCCGCCTACGAGGAGTACTTCGAGACGCTCGAAGCCCTGGGCGTCAACCCCAAGCCGGTCTGCTGAACTGCCCCCCGTTTCCGTGCTTACTGGTGCCCGCATCGCCGGCCGCGGCCACCGACGCAGCTCTTTTCGAGGTTCTTGCAGGAGCGGATCGAACGGACCAACCACGGCTCGAATTCGACGGGGCCGACGACGGCGCTCCGTTTCCGGGCGTTCGGCGCGTCGTCTGCTTCCCGGTTGGTGTCGACCACCCGCGGCCCTTTGGGGCTGCCCCAGAAGTTGCAGGTCGCGGTGACCGTGTCGTCGTCGGCGTTTTCGAGGCCGACGATCGGGAGGAGATCGTTGAATCTGACGGTGAGACCGTCGGCTTCTCCGTCGATCTTCAGGCCGGTGCCGACGAAGAACGTCGCCCGCACGTCTTTGACGACGTTCTTCGTGATCGTGACGTTCGTCGTCCCGCCGTCCACGTTCAGGCCCTGTGCGAACGTATTTGGTTGGTCGACCGCGTCGTCGGTGTCGTCGCCGTCGACTGCCGGGTCGGCCACGAGGTCGTGGACCTTGTTGCCCCTGATGCTGACGTTCTCGGCGTCGATTCCGAGGATGATTCCAATCGACGCGACGTCGCTGTTGAGGTCCCGCACCAGGTTGCGCTTGATGGTCGAGTTCGTCAGCGAGCCGCTGCCCTGATCGTCGACGAAGATGCCGTTGACGGTCGGAAAGTTGGAGTCTTCGTCGATCTCGTTCGTGACGTCTTCGACGACGTTCTTCGCGATGGTCAGGTTGTCGTGTGGGCCACTGCCGATGATCCCGGTTGCGCCGAGCCGACCGACTGGGCCGACGTCCGTGACGACGTTCTTCCGAATGGTCACGTCGTCGACGCCCGATTGGACCGCGATGCCGAGCAGGCCGTCGGGGAACGATACTTTGAACCCTTTGACAGTGACGCCGGGAGCCGCGATGCTCACCGCTGCGCCGGTCTCGCTGTCGCCGTTGATGATGCTCGCTCCACATCGTTTGGTCGACAGAAGAGTGAGATCCTCCTTGTCTACCGTCACCGTCCCTCTGTAGGACCCCGGTTCGACACAGATCGTGTCGCCCTCCGCGGCGGCATCGATGGCGGCCTGAATCGTCGAGTAATCCGCGCTTCCGTCGTCGTTGACGGTGATGGTGCAGCGGTGGTGGGCTGTGGCCGGCGCCGACGTTGCGCCGACGCCAGTTGCGAGTGCTGCCGACGTCAGGGCGCCTCGTCGGAGGACGGCCCGTCGCGTGGGTGTCTCTGTGTCGTCGTTGTCGTCGCCATTGTGTTGCATGCGGTCGGTGGGCAACACTGCTCGTCTCGTTAGTTACGAGGGCGTTATCGATAGCATGCTGTTAGTAGCTGACGGGTGTTTTCGCAAACGGGACATTGGGTATGAGAACTAACACTTAACAGTTGTAAGGTCGGACGGGAACACGTGCGCAGTTGGTCGGACCCCACGAAGCGACGCTGGATCGCCTGGACGGCGCTGGCGGCGGCCTACGCCCTGGTGAGCGTCCACCGGCTCTCGACGGCCGTCCTCGCCGAGCAGTTGACGGCCGCCTTCGGGACGACCGGCGCCGCGCTGGGGACGCTGCACGCCTCGTTTTTCTACATCTACGCCGCGATGCAACTCCCGGCCGGCGTCGTCGCCGACCGCCTGGGCAGTCGCCGCGTGGTCGCGGCCGGCACCGTCGTGATGAGCGTCGGTGTCCTGGTGTTCGGTACCGCCGACAGCTACGTCGTCGCCTTCCTGGCGCGGGCGCTCATCGGGTTCGGCGGTAGCCTCCTCTTTATCGCTATCCTGCGGTTCTGTGCCAACTGGTTCCGACCCGGCGAGTTCGCGCGAATGAGTGGTTTGACTATCGCAACCGCTGGTTTCGGTGGCATCCTCGCGACGACACCCCTGGCGATGGTCGTCACCGCCACCGACTGGCGGACGACGATGCTCGGGCTCGGCGGCCTGGGGTTCGTGCTCGCGGCGCTGGCGTACCTGCTGGCGCGTGACTCGCCGGCCGACGCCGGCCTGCCGGAGATCGACGGCGTGCCGATGGCCCGGACCCCCTCGCTCCGGTCGGTCCTCGGGAACGTCAGGGGCGTCCTCCGCGAACCCGAGACGTGGCTCGTCGGGATCGTCCTCTTCGCCGGGACGGGCGTGAACATCACCGTCTTCGGCCTGTGGGGCGTGCCCTACCTCGTCCAGACCTACGGGCTGTCGGTCACGGACGCCTCGACGTACACGCTGCTGGGGAGTCTCGGCCTGCTCGTCGGTCCGCCGCTCGTGGGCTGGCTCTCGGACCGCCTGGAGCGCCGGACGAGCCTGATGGTCGTCGGCGAGGGGCTGTTCGCCAGCGGCTACGCGCTGTTAGCCGTGCTCGGCAAGCCGCCGCTCCCCGTGGTCGGCCTGGTGTTTTTCGCCTCGGGGTTCCTCGCCGGGGCGTACGCCCTGGGCTACACCGTCATCAAGGAACGCCACGTCAGCGGTGCCAGCGGCGTCTCGACCGGCACTGTGAACACGATTGCCTTCACGGGGGCGGCGCTGCTCCCGACGCTGATGGGGGTCGTGCTGGACACGTACGGGACCGGCGAGACGATCGGCGGCACGCAGGCCTACTCGGTGCTGGGCTACCGGGTCGCGTTCGGACTGGTGGCGGGCGCTGGCGTGGTGGCGCTGCTCGCCGCGCTGTGGCTCCACCGACTCGACGGCGGCTGAGACTTATGCTGCTGCGTTGTCAACAGTAGCCCATGGGCTCGAAGCCGCCCGACGTCCTCCTCGACGACGACCCGACGCTGGCCGACGCACTGGCGACGGTCCTCGAACGTGCAGAACAGGGAGACGGCACCGTGACCTGGGCCGACGTCAGCGACGCACTCACGAGCGACGAGTGGGCCAGACTCCTCCGGACTGGCCTCCTCGTCGCCGCTGGCGACGCCTTCGTCGTCGACGACCCGCTGGCCGTTCGTGCGGCACTCGACGAGCACGACGCGGACGCCGACAGCGCGTGGTCGCTCGCAGACAAGGCCGCCGGCGTCTGTGCCCTGACCCTGATGGCTGGCTATCAGGTGTCGGCTATCCGCGACGCCGTCGCCAGTAGCGTCGACCTCGTTCTCGGGCCGCTCCAGGCCGTCCTCCCGTTCCCGGCGGTCGTCGGGCTGCTGGCGATCGCGACGGCAGTCGTCTCGACGGTCATCCAGCGCCGCCTGGGGGACCGAGATCGCATGCAACGCCACCAGGACCGACTGCAGCGGGTCGGCGAGCGGCTCGAAGCGGCCCGCGAACGCGGCGACGACGAGGCAGTCCACCGGTTGCAACAGCAACAGCGCAACCTCCTGGGTGACCAGCTCGGGCTGCTGCCCGCCATGCTCCGACCGATGGCCTGGACGATGCTCGTCGTCGTGCCAGCGTTCCTGTGGGTGTCGTGGCTGGTCGTCGCGCCCGCCCAGGCCATCGCGCCGACGGCGACCGTGTTCCCCATGCTCGGTCGCGTGGTCTGGACCGCTCGCGTATTCGGGCCGGTGCAGGCCTGGACGCTGTGGTACGTCGGCTGGTCGCTGGTCACCGGACTGTCCACGCGGCGGCTCCTCGACCGACGGTCGTCGACGGCCTAGCGGTCGGAGCGCGTCGGACCGACTTCTGTCTCAGCGAACCCCTCCGGCAGGCCCTGGCGGATACCCGCTCCCCATCACTGGCTGTGCACCGACGACGGACTGTGACGCCGGCCTGACGCCGTCCGGGAGGATGTACCCCAGTCTGTCGTGGGGAACGAACCCGATCTGTTCTGGGTCGTCGCGGTACCGTTCGTCTGCATCCGGGTGCTGCCCGTAGAGCTTGACGCCGTACTCGGTGAGGTCGTAGCTCCGACACGCGAACACGGTGCCGTCGGTGCAGAACACCTGCATGGGACACGGTTCGACGGCGAGCCAGTTAGGGCTCCGCTTCCCTGTCGCGCTGTGTCAAACGAGCGCCTGAAGTCCCTCCAGGTCTAGGCTACTCGCAATGAGCGACACTTCCGGCAGCCCCCTCAGTCCGGACCGTCCCGACGTGGACCGGGACTTCCGCGTCGACGCGCCCTTCGACCCGGCGGGCGACCAGCCCGAGGCCATCGAGCAACTGGCCGAGGGCTTCCAGCAGGGCATGGATACCCAGACGCTCCTGGGCGTCACGGGGTCCGGGAAGACGAACACCGTCTCCTGGGTCGTCGAAGAGATCCAGCAACCGACGCTCGTCATCGCCCACAACAAGACGCTCGCGGCGCAGCTGTACGAGGAGTTCCGCGAACTGTTCCCCGACAACGCCGTCGAGTACTTCGTCTCCTACTACGACTACTACCAGCCCGAAGCCTACGTCGAACAGACGGACACGTTCATCGACAAGGACGCCTCGATCAACGACGAGATCGACCGCCTGCGCCACTCCGCGACCCGCTCGCTCCTGACTCGGGACGACGTCATCGTCGTCGCCTCCGTTTCGGCGATCTACGGCCTCGGTGACCCGCGCAACTACGTCGACATGTCGCTGCAGATCGAGCAGGGCCAGGAGATCGACCGCGACGAACTCCTGGGCCGGCTGGTGGATCTGAACTACGAACGCAACGACGTGGACTTCACGCAGGGCACGTTCCGGGTGCGCGGCGATACCCTCGAAATCTACCCGATGTACGGCCGCTACGCCGTCCGCGTGGAGTTCTGGGGCGACGAGATCGACCGACTGGTGAAGATGGACCCCCTGGAGGGCGAGGTCAAGAGCCAGGAGCCAGCGGTCCTGATCCACCCGGCAGAACACTACTCGATCCCCGAGGAACGGCTCCAGCGGGCCATCGAGGAGATCGAGGAGCTGCTGGACGACCGCATCCGCTACTTCGAGCGCCAGGGCGACGCAGTCGCGGCCCAGCGCATCGAGGAGCGCACCACGTTCGACCTGGAGATGATGAAAGAGACGGGCTACTGTTCGGGGATCGAGAACTACTCCGTTCACCTCTCCGATCGGGACTCGGGCGAGGCGCCCTACACGCTGCTCGATTACTTCCCCGACGACTTCCTCACCGTCATCGACGAGTCTCACCAGACCATTCCGCAGATTCGCGGGCAGTTCGCCGGCGACAAGAGCCGGAAGGAGAGCCTCGTCGAGAACGGGTTTCGACTGCCGACGGCGTTCGACAACCGCCCGCTCACGTTCGAGGAGTTCGAGGAAAAGACCGACCAGACGCTGTACGTCTCGGCGACGCCGGGCGACTACGAGCAGGAAACCAGCGAGCAGATCGCCGAACAGATCGTTCGCCCCACGCACCTCGTCGACCCGAAGGTCGAGGTGGCCGACGCGACCGGCCAGGTCGACGACCTGATGGACCGGATCGACGAGCGCATCGACCGCGACGAGCGCACGCTCGTGACGACGCTCACGAAGCGCATGGCCGAAGACCTCACCGAGTATCTCGAAGAGGCCGGCGTCGATGTCGCCTACATGCACGACGAGACAGACACCTTAGAACGCCACGAGCTGGTGCGGTCGCTCCGGCTGGGCGACATCGACGTGCTAGTGGGCATCAACCTCCTCCGGGAGGGGCTGGACATCCCCGAGGTGTCGCTCGTCGCCATCCTCGACGCCGACCAGGAGGGCTTTCTCCGATCGGAGACGACGCTCATCCAGACGATGGGGCGGGCGGCCCGGAACGTCAACGGCGAGGTGATCCTCTACGCGGACGACGTGAGCGACGCGATGGCGTCGGCCATCGACGAGACCCAGCGCCGCCGGGAGATCCAGCAGGAGTTCAACGAGAAACACGGCTACGAGCCGACGACCATCGACAAGCCGGTCGGCGAGACGAACCTCCCGGGGAGCAAGACCGACACCGGTGGCGTCGCCGGCATGGACCCGGCCGACGACGACGAGGCCGCACAGCTCATCGCGGACCTCGAAGATCGCATGCAGGAGGCCGCCGACAACCTGGAGTTCGAGCTGGCGGCGGACATCCGCGACCGCATCCGCGAGGTGCGCGACGAGTACGACCTCCAGGGTGGCGAGGACGAGGACGGCGTCGTTCCCGAACCGGCAGACGAGTTCTGAGCGACCGGGGGACGCGCGGCTGCTCGGTCGTTTGTGGCAGAAACGGATGGTGCCTCGAACGGAGTCCGTCAGTCGTTCCGACCCGTCCGCGCGTCGATGCGCATCTGGACGTAGCGCCCCGACCACTCGCGAACGTGGCGTTTCAGACGGCCGAAGAGTCCACGCTGACTCTCCGATATTGCGAGAGACTCCGTCGAGTCACCACGATCGTCTCCGTACGCGGACTGCTCGCCTCCCTCGATGAGTCCCTCTTTAAAGCTCATTACGTGTACTAATACCACGGCGTTTGTAATAAATATTGGGCACTGACTGGTGCACGTTGGGCCTGTCAGCGTGCCCGTCCCGCTCAGTGGCGACGGTTGCGACTGGATGGGGGCCAGTGGTGATACGCGTCGGTCTGTGGTCTCTGTCGCTGCTCCGGCGCTGGCTGGGACACTGCTTTTCCGGGCTCGGACGGGCTGAGCGTCGTCGCTGCGGCCCGAAACTGCCGTGGGGCGGCGTCTCACACGTGGATAACCTCATAGGATTTTTACGTGTCCTTTCACTACGGCCGGGGCACCACCATGTTCCGCCACCCCAGAGAGTACGTGCATCTCCGTTCGACCCTCGATCCGTCGCTCGGGGGGATTTCCTAGATGCAGTCACGCCCAGTTTCGCCCGCCGGCCGTTCGCCGGTGGGTTTCAAGTCGACCGCCCGTGGCGGGCAGCGCCACCGAGGGACCTCCTTTTCGACGGGAACCACCGTCTCCCGACGTGATTGTCCGGCTGTCCACTCCGATCTCCGGTCCGAGACGAGAGCCGTCGGCCGACCAGTGGACCAAGTCGCAGCCTACTGAACACGTATGAGTGCATCCACATCCCAGCGGGTACAGAAGTCGTTCCTGAAGTATCAGCACGTGTTCGTCTTCCTCGCGCCGATCACGTTCGTGGCGGCCGTGTTCTTCGCGGCGCCTCTCCCGGCCGAGGCCGGCGACGGCTACTGGCTGCGATACTGGTGGTTGTTCCCCTTCTTCCTGCTGGGTGCGACCATCGTCAACACCGTCGGCATCAGCGGGTCGGCCCTGTTCGTCCCGTTCTTGATCTTCATCTTCCCGGTGTTAGTTCCGTACATGGCGCCGGAGACGATCCTGTCGACGCCGTTCGGCCCGTCGACCATCGTGAAGGTGAGCCTCATCAGCGAGTCGTTCGGCCTGTCGAGTTCGGCGCTCGCGTTCATCCAGTACGGCCTGGTCGACCGTCGCCTGGCGCTGACGATCGTCGGCGGCTCCATTCCGTTCGTCGTCGGCGGAGCGCTCCTCTCGTTTATTATTCCGGAACCCATCTTCCACGGGTTGCTCGGGCTCGCGCTGCTCGCCGCGTCGTTCCTTCTGGTTCGGGCAGACCTCGGCCACGAGGAACCGGGCGGGGCCGATGCTGACGACGACGCCGCCGTCGAAGCGGACGGCGGACCGGACCTCCCGAACGACCGCGGCAAACCCGGCGCTGCGGGCGTCGCGACCGACTCCGAAGGCGTCGTGACCCGCGTCGACCGCGAGGGGTCCGACTACAACTACGGCCGGGGTGGCTACCTCGAACGGTTCGCGAACTACAGCATCGGCGGTATCTTCCAGGGCCTGGCCGGCTTCGGGAGCGGCGAACTCGGCATCATCTCGATGCTGCGCACGTCGATCCCGGTCCGCGTCGCCATCGGCACGAACCACATCGTCGTCGCCGCCACGGCCGTGCTGGCTTCGCTCGTCCACGTCTTCGGCGGCGGCCTCGTCGGTGGACATTCGATCGACCTCGCCACGACGCCTTGGAACATCGTCGTCTGGACCGTCCCAGCGACGGTCACCGGCGGGCAGATCGCGCCCTACGTCTCCGCGGCGCTCGACACGGAGTACCTCAAAAAGGGCGTCGGCGTGCTGTTCGCCGTCATCGCCACTGCGCTGTTCATCATGGCCAGTGGCGGCATCCTGTAACCCGCGCCGAATTCCCTCCCGGACATAAATCTTGGTCTCGGCTTTCGTTCCGAGAAACTGTCCCGTCGAAGTAAGGGCGATTGCCGTGGACGTGCCGGCTGTATGCCTGCCCTCCAGACGACCGCCCTGACGAAGACGTTCGGCGAACGGAAGCGATTCAGCCCGCTCGGTCGCCGAACGCAGTCAGACGGCGTGCTCGCCGTCGACGACCTCGACCTCACGGTCGACGACGGCGAAGTTTTCGGATTTTTAGGCCCGAACGGCGCCGGGAAGTCCACGACGATCAACATGCTGCTCGGGTTCATCCACCCGACCAGCGGGAGCGCCGAAGTCCTTGGTCACGACGTGACCGAGAACTCCACCGCGCTCCGGTCGCGGCTCGGACTCCTCCCCGAGGGATTCGATCTCTACGAGAACCTCACCGGCCGCGAACACGTGCAGTCCGCCATCGAGACGAAGGGCGCCGACGACGACCCGGACGCGATCATCGACCGCGTCGGCCTCGACCCCGAGGACGCCCGCCGGGCCGCCGGCGGCTACTCGAAGGGGATGGCCCAGCGCCTCGCGCTCGGCATCGCCCTCGTCGGCGAGCCGGACCTGCTGCTCCTCGACGAGCCGTCCAGCGGGCTCGACCCGAAGGGAATCAAGCTGCTGCGGACGATCGTTCGCGAGGAGGCCGACCGCGGTGCGACGGTGTTTTTCTCCAGCCACGCGCTCGGCCAGGTCCAGAAAGTGTGCGACCGCGTCGGCATCATGGCCGACGGCGAGATGGTCGCCGTCGACGCGATCGACGACCTCCGCGAGCAACTGGGTACCGGCGCCGTCGTCGAAGCCACGGTGGCGGACGTGCCGGACCTCGATCCGCTGCGAGCGCTCGACGCCGTCCGCGAGGTGTCCGTCGCCGACGACGTGGTCCGGATCACCTGCGACGCGCCGGAGACGAAGATGACCGCACTCCGTCGTCTCGACGACGCGACGACCGTCAACGACGTCGCTATCGAGGACGCGTCGCTAGAAGCGCTGTTCGAGGAGTACACCAGCCAGGAGGCGGCCACTGCCGACGCGGAGCCGGCAGTCGTCCCGGCTACAGGAGGGGACGACTGATGGGGACCTACACCGTCGCTCGCGACGACTTCACCAACGCTCGTCGGTCGTACATCGTCCTGGGCGTCATCGGCGTGTTCACCGCGCTCGTCGGGCTCATCTTCGCCTCCGAGATCAGCATCTACGACGACCCCTACCGAGTGCTGTGGGACGTTTCGATCCTCGTCTCGTTCGTGTTCCCGCTGTTTCTGGCACCGCTCGTGTACCTCTCTATCGCCGGTGACCGCATCAGCGGGACCATCAAGTTCAGCATGGGGCTGCCCAACAGCCGCCTGGAGTACTTCGCGGGGAAGCTCGTCTCTCGCTTCGGGACCGCCGCCGCGGCCGTGCTGTCCGGTCTGTTCGTTGGCTTCGTCGTCTCGCTGGCGACGTACGCGAACACGCCCAGTCCCGTCCGGTTCGCCACCTTCGCGGCCGTGACGATCGTGTACGCGCTGACGTTCGTCAGCATCTTCCTGGCCATCTCGGCGGCCACGACGAGCCGTGCGCGGGCCATGTTCGGCGCCCTGGGCGCGTACTTCGTGCTCGTGGTGTTCTGGTTCGGCTTCTTCCCGCTCGTCAACCTCCAGACGGTCCTCGACGCCGTCGGCAGTCTCCTCGGCACCGAAATCTCGGAGACGACGCGGGACTACCTGACCGTGCTGTCGCCCGGGACGGCCTACCTTCGGGCGACTGAACCCGTCTACGCCGGCGTGATGGACCAGTACGACACGTTCGCGCAGTTCGAGGACTCCGGCGAACTCTACGGCCAGCCCTGGTTCACGCTGTTGGTGATGCTCGGCTGGACGGCCCTCTCGCTCGCGGTCGGGTACCGTTCGTTCGACCGGTCTGAACTGGGCTGACTCGGACACCCTTTTTGCCTCGGCAGCGACCTGTCCGGGTATGCCACTCCTGCAGTTCGAGACGACCGTCGAGTTGTCGGCCGACGAGAAACGGACGTTCGCCGACGCGGTGCGGGACCTGTACGGTGAGATCATGCAGACCGGGACGAGTCACGCGGCCGTCGTCGTGCGGCCGCGCTCGCCCGGCGAGCTGTCGATCGGACGGGGCGTCCCCGACGAGGACTACCTCTTTCTCGACGCGGAGATCCGTCGGGGCCGGTCGTCCGAGACGAAACGCGAGCTAGCCCTCGCGCTCATGGACCTCGCCGCCGAGGAGTTCGAGATTCCGACGCCGAACATGAAGGTCGTGTTCACCGAACACGAGGGGGCGAACATGATGGGATACGACCGCGTCGGCGCCGAGTGGGACCCCTCGGAAGGGAGCGAGTAGTCACGCGCGCGTGAGCGAGTAGAGGATCGCACTCAGGCCGGCGATGTCGAAGGCGGTCACGAGCAAGAGGAACTGCGCGTCGGTCAGCGTGACCGCCAGTCGCAGTCCGCGCGTCACGAGGAACGGGACGACGGTCAACAGCGCGATGCCGACGGCCAGATACAACATCGGTTGGCTGGCGTTGCGCAGGTAGCCGCGGAACGCCTGATAGGCGACGAACGCGCCGACCGTCGCCGTCACCAGCGTGATGGCGAAGATGGCGCTCTCGGCGTCGACGGGGCTGACGCCGTCGAGCAGCGGGGCGGCGGTCATGGCGACCACCGCCGCGCGGCCGCGCCGCTGGCGAGGGGGCACGCACCGGCCGCTGTCTGTCGGTCAGGGATTGCCATAGATGGAGTACAGGATGATACCCAGGCCGAGCAGTTGGCTGGCGTGGGTGACGACGCTCTGCTGGAGCCGCGACACGTCGGTCAGCGTCGGGAACACGAACCCGAACAGCGTCGGGACGACTGTGAGGAAGACGATGCCGAGCGCCAGGTACGACAGTGGCGTGCGGCGGTTCATGCAGAAGCCACCGCAGGCCCGGTAAGCGATGGCGAGCGCCAGCGCGACTGTGACGACGCGGCCGACCATGGCGGCGACGACGACGGCGAACGAGCCACCGGTGGTCGCGAGTGGGCCTAGCATCTCATCTCAACTCCTCGTAGAGCCGCGTGAAGCGGTCGGCTGCGTCTTCGGTCCGGTCGACCGCGACGGAGAGATTGCCGTCTTCGAGTTCGATCGTGACGCGTTCGAGCCGCGCGGCGTAGGTCTTGTAGTGGTGGCCGTCGGGATCGAGTTGTTGTTCGCTCTCGACCAGGTCGAACGTCTCCAGGCGGTCGATCCGCCGATAGATCGTCGGTTCGGAGGCGTCACAGCGCTCGGCGAGCGCGTCGGCGGACAACGGTTCCACGCTCGTCGCGATGAGGATGGTCCGCGCGTACTCGTCGTCGAGCAGCGCGAAGAGCTCGTCAGCATCCTCATCCACGGGCATCGCGCATGTTCTTCGACCGTACCCTTAAAAAAACGGTCACGTTTTCTGGGCCTGAAACTGTCCGCGTCCCCTTACTATCCCGGCTCCCGTCTGTCGAACTGCGGGGGCCGTCCCAGGACGTTCGCCCTGTCCTGCGTGTGCCCTCTGGCCGCCCGACAGTTGGCCTCCGCACGCACCTGCCCTGCTGGTGGGCGCTCCCTGCCCGATCCCACGATGCCAACCCTGCCACGGCATCTGCCCACCAGCGATCGGTTGCCACTGACGACGTTCCGTTGCCGCCCGTCGTCACTGGTCCCTGCCTTCCACCGGTCCCGTTACGTTGCATCGGCAGGTCGCCGTTCTCCGACCGTGACTGACTCCCCAACGGCGAGTTCCGCGCCCCATTCTGACTCGGGAACGTCGGTGTTGAGCATGAGTCGGTAGGGATGGTCGAACCGATCCGACGGCGTCCACGCCGGCAGCGTCGCCTCACGCTTCCTGACGAACCGTTCGCGAAAGCCCTCGGACTCCTCGCCGGTGTCGGGGTCCCGGGAGGGAACGACGCAGCGCTGGCAGGGATTGACTCCCAGGAGCGTCACGTCGCCGATGGAGAACGGGACGACCTCGCCGTGGTCCGCGAACAACCGGTCCTCCCAGAAGGGCTCGGTCGCGTCGAGTTCGAGGTTCGCACGGAATCGCCGCCGCACGTTCTCCGGCGGCAGGTCGAACCAGTCCGCCACCGCACGCACCGTGCCGGTGCTGATGACCGTCGGCCCGTGAATCTCGGTGTCGTCGGGGTAGCCGCCCTCGGCGTCGCGCTCGACGGTCACCGGTTCGTCGAAAAAGTCCGAGAGCCACTCGTTCAGCGCCGCGCGCTCGGTCTCGTCGCGGAGGCAGTAGGTGTGGCGCTCGTCGGTCCCGCGCTCCCCGACCGTGAGGTCGTGGGTCGCGGGGTCGAACGCGGCGTCGAGCCGGTGGATTCGCGCCGTGGCTTTCCCGTTGACGTACGCACCGTCCGCGTCGAAGATGGCGTATTCGCGGTCGAGCGCGAGTGCGCCGTGGGCGCCGATGGTCGCGCTGTCGAGCGTGCAGCCGTCCAGCGACTTGACCGGATAGACTGTGATCCGTGCGAGTTCGCGCATTCGATGGCGGCGACTACGCGGGCAGTTCTCTCAAGAATTCCGGTCTGGGGCGGTGACCCCGCCTCAGGGCTGCTTCTGGTCTATCTCGTCGACGACCGCGTCGGGGTCCTGCACGGTCGTGCCGTTCGTCGTCGAGCCGGCGTCCTCGAGGTCCGCGTCGATCTCGCCGAGAATCTCCTCGATGTCGTCGAGGCCGAGCATCTCGCGGGTCTCCTCGTCGAAGTCCAGGCTGTCGAGCACCTCGGCGTCGCCTCGCACGTCGCTGCCGGTGAGGTGCTTGCCGTAGCGACCTACCAGCGAGGTCAGTTCCTGGGGGAGGACGAACGTCGTGGACTCGCCCTGGCCGATGTCGGTGAGCGTCTCCATTCCCTTCTCGATGACGGCGCGCTCGCCCATCGACTCGGCGGATTTCGCGCGCAACACGGTGGAGATGGCGTCACCCTGGGCTTCGAGGATCTGGCTCTGCTTTTCGCCCTGGGCGCGGATGATGTCGGACTGCTTGTCGCCCTGTGCCTTCTCGATGGCGCTCCGGCGTTCGCCCTGGGCTTCGAGGATCATCGCGCGGCGGCGACGCTCGGCGGCGGTCTGCTGTTCCATCGCGTCCTCGACGTCCTGGGAGGGTTTGACCTCGCGGACCTCGACGCTTTCGACGCGAATCCCCCACTCGTTCGTGGGTTCGTCGAGTTCCCGCCGGATGCGCCGGTTGATCTCAGACCGCTTCGACAGCGTCTCGTCGAGTTCCATGTCGCCCAGCACAGCGCGGAGCGTCGTCTGCGCGAGGTTCGAGACGGCGCGTTCGTAGTCCTCGACCTCCAGGAACGCCTTCTTCGTGTCCATCACCTTGATGTAGACGACGGCGTCGGCCGTGACCGGGGAGTTGTCCCGGGTGATCGCTTCCTGCGTGGGCACGTCCATCGTCTGGGTCCGCATGTCGTAGCTGTACGTCTCCGAGACCAGCGGCGGCACGACGTTGATGCCGGGTTCCAGTACCTTCCGGAACGACCCCAGGACGACCAGCGCCTGTTGCTCGTAGGCCTGGACGATCACGACCGTGCTGTTGACGACGACGATCGCGATCGCCAGGACGAGCAGTCCGACGAGGCCGGTCGTGTTCACGGCGCCGACGGCCGCCAGCAGCACCGCGAGGCCGACGACGGCGGCGGCGAGTCCGTTGGGCGACAGCCCGGGGCCACCGCCAGCGCTCGCCTGCCCCAACTTGTAGGCGAGGCTGTCCCGGTGGTCGTTGTTCATGTCTCCCGGTACGGCCGTCTCCGTTTTAATTCTACCGCGCGGTTTGCGAATAAACAACCGGCCTGTCAGACCGGTCTACGGACGGGGCGTGGCGGACTCGACGCGCCGATTGAGGGGTGCTACGATGTGACACACATAATTGTTTAGCCAAATGCTTTATTTTGTCCTGCTGTTAACATTCTCGTGCAATGATAAAAGGGGAAACGAGTGTCGGTTCCTGTGGGGGACAGGGTGAGTTCTCGGCCGGCGTCGGTGGTGACGACGGGTCGCCAGCGCGGTCGGTCACGCTCGAACCTGACGACGTCTTCGAGATCCTACGGAACCAGCGCCGACGAGACGTGCTTCGATTCTTCTTCGAAGAGGGTCGCACTGCGGTCGAACTCGGTACGCTGGCCGAACACCTCGCCGCGGCCGAGTTCGAGACGACGATCACCGAACTCACGTCACAGGAACGCAAGCGGATGTACGTGAGTCTCTACCAGTGCCATCTGCCGAAGATGGACGAGGCCGGGATCATCGAGTTCGACTCCGACCGGAAGACGCTCGAGCTCGGAGCGAACGCTCACCACCTCGAACCGTACCTCTATCTCGACGAGACGCCGTCGAGGGTGCAGGACGAGGCGGCGGACGCGGACGACGAATCGGTCGACGAGGTAGAATTACACCGCTACCTGTTCGCGTCGCTGAGCGGGTTGCTCGTCACCGCCGCGACAGCGCTCGGTGCCGTCTCGACGGTTGTCGTGGTGGAACTCCTGCTGCCCGTCGTGTCAGTGCTCGTCGGTGCGGTCGGGCTGTTCCAGTTCACGCAGACGCGAGAGTGACCGGGCCGACCCGTCGGCGTCCACACTGAGTTTCAATTCTGATTCTGGGGCTGGCGGGGGGCCAGCCCTCATTCGGTCACTCTTTACCAGCTTATCTGCCGCCTAAGGTCACACTCTATGACTGCCCTATCGCGTTATCATCTCGGAGACTGACGGTTACCTGGAAATTTACAATGACCCCGGGTGTGCTATGGGGAACTGCGGAGGTGAGTGAAGTCGGCCTCGCCGCGTCATCTCGCCTCCAGGTGTGGGAGCCGTATCGGGTGGATTGGGGTGTGCCGTCCCGGTTTTTCACCTCCGCGTTTGGTTCTCCTGACCCCGGTTACAGCCGCGATGCGATCGTCGCGGCCGTTTTTTCACCGATCCCGTCGACGCCCTGTAGCTCCGACGCCGACGCGTTGCGGACGTTTTCGACGCTGCCGAACCGCCTGAGGAGACGCCGGCGGGTCTCCGGTCCGACGCCCGGCACCTCGTCTAACGCCGTCGAGACCTCGTCTCGTATCGACTGGTGGTACTGGACGGCAAAGCGGTGGGCCTCGTCGCGGACGCGCTGGCAGAGGTGCAGGTGTGGGGCGTCGTCGGGCCAGTCGTACGTTCCCGTGGGGGTGACGATCAGCTCTTCCTCCTTCGCGAGGGCGACGGCCGGCACGTCCCAGCCAGTCTCGGCGAGGGCGTCCTGGGCCGCGCCGAGTTGCCCCTCGCCGCCGTCGATCAACAGCAGATCCGGGTCCGGTCGCTCGTCGCGGCCGTCGATCGCGCGCTTCCCGCGCCAGCGCACCAGCGTCCGCATGTTCGCGTAGTCGTCGTTCGTCTCGTCGAGTTTCTTCCGCCGGTAGTCGCTCTTTTCGGGACTGCCGTCGACGAACGTGACGTTACTTCCGACGACCGCTCGCCCCTGGGCGTGGCTCACGTCGAACCCTTCGATGCGCTCGACGGCCGAGTCGAGGCCGAGCGCCTGTGCGAGCGCCCCGCCTTCGTCCTGTCGGGCGCCGACGCCGCGGCGCGCGTTCTTCAGCGCGAGGTCCACCAGTTTCGCCTCGCGGCCGGCGCCGGGCACGCGGACGGCCACGCCCTCGGCGTCCAGCCAGGCGTCCAGTTCGCGGTCGTCGGGGCGCTCCGAGAGGAGGATCGCATCAGGAAGGTCCCGCTCGGCGTAGTACTGGGGAATGAACGCGGCGAACACCGCCCCGACGTGGCCGTCACCCGCCACGCCGTCGTCCTTCGGTGCCGCGAGCGTGTGGCGCTCCCGGTCGACCAACTGGCCGTCCTCGGCGTGGAGTCGCGCCACGGTCGCTTCGTCGCCCTCGACGGTCGCACCGAGGACGTCCACCGCGCGCTCGCCGCCGGCGTCGCTTGACGAGACCGCCTCGCCGCCCTCGCCGTGGAACGCCTCGACGGCTTCCAGTCGGTCACGGAGGTTCGCCGCCCGCTCGTACTCCCGGTTCTGGGCGGCCCGCTCCATCTCGCGACCGATCGGGTCCGCGAGGATGCCGGTCTCGCCCTCGAAGAAGCGCCGGACGCTCTCGACGTCGTCCCGATACGCGTCCTCGCCGATCTCGTCGGTGCAGGGCGCGGTACACAGCCCGATGTCGTAGTCCAGACAGGGCCGGTCGCGGGTGGCGTACTTGTGATCCGAGCAGCCCCGCAGCCCGTAGGTCTCCCGGAGCGCCTTGACGACGGTCTCGACGCGGCTCTTGTCCGTGAACGGGCCGAAGACGATGGCGTCGTCGTCGGGGTCACGGGTGATCTCGATGCGCGGGAACGGGTGGGCGGTCAACTGGACCAGGGGATAGGACTTGTCGTCTTTCAGGCGGACGTTGTAGCGGGGCTGGTGGCGCTTGATGAGGTTCGCCTCCAGCAGGAGCGCCTGGGTCTCGGTGTCGGTGACCGCCACGTCCACGTCCGTCGCGCGGGCGACCATCTGGCGGATGCGCTCGCCGCGCGGATCGGCGTAGGAGCGGACGCGGTCGCGGAGGTCGACCGCTTTGCCGACGTACAGGACGACGCTATCACCGGACTGCGTCCGGTTGCCAGAGGGACTGCGTCCCTCGCTGTCGTCGGTCAGGAACTGATAGACGCCCGGCTCCCGAGGGAGATCGGCCGCGCGGTCCCGAACCGCAGTGGGGTCCATCTCGGCGCGGCCCTAGGTGCCGTCGCCGTATTTGCGTTGCTACTCGGGGTGGGGTTCGAGTGGGTCCTCCCGTGGCGCGGTCTCGGCCCCGGGCTCCGGTTCGGTCCGCAGGTGTCGCTGCAGGCGGGTCAACTCCGTCGTGGCCCCCTTCGGCGCGGGGACGTACAGATCGTCGTCGCCGGCGACCGCGATCCACAGCCCGTGCGTGCGACTCTCGATGTACAGGCCCAGCGCGCCGAGACAGACGGCGAAGGCGAGGAGGCCGGCCACGAGCAGCACGTCGTCGAGCATCCCCAGGAACCGCGAGACGGTACTGAGCAGTCCCATCATGCTCCCGACGCCGGTCTGGCTCGCAGCCTTGGTGTTGAGCTGGCTGAGCGAGATCAGGCCGCCGAAATCCATGGTGTAGCCGACGCCGACGC
Organism: Halorientalis brevis; assembly: GCF_042678165.1. Classification (GTDB taxonomy): domain Archaea; phylum Halobacteriota; class Halobacteria; order Halobacteriales; family Haloarculaceae; genus Halorientalis; species Halorientalis brevis. Next base: position 540,374 of record NZ_JBHUDJ010000002.1, read on the forward strand.
CGACGAGACCCCCGAGTCCGCCTTTGCCCATGTACCCCAGCCACTGGGTCTCCCCGCTGCTCTCCAGGGCCGCCCCCTCGACGTTCGGCCGCTCGATGGCCCGGTAGTTGGCGCCGTCGCTCTCGGGCGTGAACGCCAGGAGTCGCTGATTGGTCACCACGATCCCGTTCTCCCCGAACGAGATGGCGTCCTCGATCTCCTCGCCGTCCCGCAATCGCTGGCGTGCCCGTTCGCTCCAGCGCGCCATGTGCGGGGCTTCCGGGCCCGCGCATATGAAATTCGTCCCTCGATTCTCGCTGTCGATATCTGTCTGACGCGCGCACGACGGCAATGCGTGGATACAAACCCGACGGCGGGCAACGCTCCCACATGACCGACGGCGACGACACCGTCCAGTTGTGGCTCGTCGAACGCGATTACAACGACAAGGGACTCGTCACGCTCGTGTACGCGACGCCCGACGGCGAACGGTTCCAGCAGAGCAACCGCTCCTCGCAGATGCTCACCCGCAACGGCGTCACCGCCGCGACGCAGGCCGACCCCGAGAAACTCGAACCCGTCGCGGACGCCGACCGACGGGAGCGCTACGCCAGCGAGGCCCAGCGCATGGCCGAGAAACACGCACCCGACGACGAAGTCTGACGCCCCGGGCAGAATCAGTCGAAAAAACAGAATTATACGCCAGCACGAACATCCGTGGGTATGGCTGCGATCGAGCTCGACGGCGTCACCAAGGAGTTCGACGCCGTGACAGCTCTCCGTGGGGTGGATCTCACGGTAGAAGAGGGGGAAATATTCGGCTTTCTGGGGCCGAACGGCGCGGGGAAATCGACCACCATCGACGTGTTGCTGGACTTCGTCCGGCCCACCAGCGGCCGCGCGACGGTCCTGGGACACGACGCACAGGCCGAGTCCGCACAGGTCCGCGCCCGGACGGGCGTGCTGCCCGAGGGCTTCGACGTGTACGATCGGCTGACGGCGCGCCAGCACGTCGAGTTCGTCGCCGAGTCGAAGGACGTCGCCGCGGACGTGACGGGCCTGCTCGACCGCGTCGGCCTCGCCGATGCCGCCGACCGCACCGCCGGGGACTACTCGAAAGGGATGCAACAGCGGCTCGCACTGGCGATGGCGCTGGTCGGCGAGCCGGACCTGCTGATCCTGGACGAACCGACTTCGGGGCTGGACCCGAACGGGGCGCGGGAGATGCGCGAACTCATCCGGACCGAGCGCGACCGCGGCGCGACGGTGTTTTTCTCGTCGCACATCCTCGGCCAGGTCGAGGCCGTCTGTGACCGCATCGCCATCCTCGAAGACGGCGCCGTCCAGACGGTCGATCGCGTCGAGTCGCTGCGCGCCGACGCTGGCGGCGGGACACAGCTCCACGTGACGGTCGAGTCGCTTCCCGACGGTGCCGTCTCGGCGGTCCGAACTCTGAGCGGGGTTTCGACCGTCGCTCCCGACCGCGGGGCGGCCGACCCGACCGTCTCGATCGCGTGTGCCGACGAGGCGAAACTGCCGGCGCTCAACGCACTGGATCAGCACGGGGCGCCGGTGCTCGATTTCGTCACGGAGGAGGCCTCGCTGGAGGACCTGTTCGTCGAGTACACGTCCGGAAACACGGCCCAGCCCGTCAGCGGGGAGGGACGGGCATGACCTGGGTCGCCGTCGCCCGAAAGGACTTCCACGACGCGATCCGGTCGCAGACGCTGTGGGTCGTCGCGGGCCTGTTCGCCGTCCTCGCGGTCGCCGCCGCGATCCTGTTTTCGTTCCTCGCGCTACCGGGATCGGGCGACCGGCTCACCCTGCCCAGCTCGAACCGGATGTACAATCTCATCCTCTTTTTGCGAACGCCGGCGGGGTGGCTGGTGCCCATCACCGCGCTGCTGGTCGGGTACAAGGCCATCGCCGGCGAGCGCGAGTCCGGCAGCCTCAAACTCCTGCTGTCCCTGCCACACGAGCGCCGCGACGTCGTGCTCGGGAAGATCGTCGGGCGGACGCTCGTCGTCGCGTCGGCCATCACTGCTGGCTTCGCGACGGCGTTTCTCATCGGCCTCGTCCTCTACCAGTCGAGCTCGCCCCTGCTCTTCCTGGCGTTCATCGCGTTTACGGTCGCCTTGTCGACGGCGTTCGTCAGCATCGCCGTCGGGTTCTCGGCGTTCACGGCGTCGGCCAGCCGGGCGGCGGCGGGCGCGGTCGGCACTTTTGCGTTGTTCAACTTCGTCTGGGGCGGGGTTCCGAACGCTCTGTATCTCCTGTCGGCCGGCTCGATGATGCCCGCAACCGGGGAGTTCCCGGCCTGGTTCGTCTTCCTCCAGCGACTGAGCCCCACCGGCGCCTACGAGGGAACGTTCCTCCTGTTCCAGGGATCGTCCCTCCTCCAGTCGAAGCTCGGCGGGCCTGTGCCTTTCTACCTCTCCTGGTGGTTCGCGCTCGTCATCCTGGGGCTGTGGATCGTCCTCCCGTCGTGGGTGGGCTACCTGCGATTCCGCGACGCCGATCTGTAGCTCCCGCGACAGCGCGCGTCGCGCGGCCGAGCAGGCCCGGTGAGAATCGGTCGGCGCGTCACTGCACGCCGCGGTCAGCCAGCAACGCCTCGAACTCGGTTTCGTCGAGTTGGGGGACGTCGTTCGCGTCGGCGTCCTCCCGTTTCGACGTACCGGGGTTGTCGCCGACGACGAGGTAGTCCGTGTTCCCCGAGACGCTACTGGTGGCGTTCGCGCCGTGGCGCTCCACGAGGTCCTGGGCCTCCTGACGGGTGAACGCGTCGAGCGCGCCGGTGAACACGAACGTGAGGCCGTCGAGTTCGTCGCCGCCGTCGACCTCGACCGGCTGGGGGTCGACGCCGTGGTCGCGCAACCGCTCGATGACCGCCTGGTTCCGGTCCGAGTCGAAGAACTCCTGGATCTCGCGGGCCACGACGGGTCCGATGTCGTCGACCGCACGGAGGTCCGCTTCGGTCGCGTCCATGACGGATTCCAGATCGCCGAACGCCCGCGCGAGCGATTTGGCCGTCGTCGGCCCGACCTCGGGGACGCCGATGGCCGAGAGGAACGCGTCGAGCGACGGCTCCGTCGCGTCGTCCAGCTCGTCGAGCAGGTTCTCGGCGCTCGTCTCGCCCCAGCCGTCGAGGGCCGCCAGGTCCTCCCGGTCGAGATCGTAGAGATCCGGCAGTTCTTCGACCAGGCCCGCGTCGAGGAGCTGCTGGATGCGCTCGGGACCGAGTCCCTCGACGTCCAGCCCGGTGCGGCTGGCGTAGTGTTCGATCGCTCGCTCTAACTGGGCGGGACAGGCCAGCCCGCCGGTGCAGTACGCCATCGGTCCCTCGCGCTCGACGGCGCTGTCACACACCGGGCAGTGGTCGGGGAACTCGTAGTGGCCCTCGCTGTGCTTTTCGACGACCTCCTCGACGTCCGGGATCACGTCGCCGGCGCGCTTGACGCGGACGGTGTCGCCGACGCCGACGTTCAGCGACGCGATCTCGTCGGGGTTGTGGAGGCTGGCCCGCGAGACGGTCACGCCGGCGACTTCGACGGGTTCGAGCAGGGCGACGGGGGTCAGGCGGCCGGTGCGGCCGACCTGGACGACCACGTCGGTGACCGTCGTCACCTCCTTGCGCGCGGGGAACTTGTAGGCGAAGGCCCACCTGGGCGCCCGACTCGTCGCGCCCAGCACGTCGCGGGCCGCGTGGTCGTCGACCTTGACGACGACGCCGTCGATCTCGTAGGCCAGGTCCTCGCGGCGCTCCATGAGCCGGTCCCGGTAGTCGATCGCCGCCTCGACGTCTTCGACGCGCTCGACTTCCTGGGAGACGCGGAGCCCCCACTCCTGGAAGCGATCCAGTTCCGACCAGTGGCTGTCGGCCCGTTCGCTGGCGTCGAGCACCTCGAAGAAGAAAATCGAGAGCGGTCGCTCGGCGGTGACCGACGGGTCGAGTTGCCGGAGGGTGCCCGCCGCGGCGTTGCGCGGGTTCGCGAAGGGATCGTCGCCGCGTTCGACTCGCTCGCGGTTGTACTCGGTGAAGGCGTCTTTGGGCATGTACACTTCGCCGCGGACCACGAGGCGGTCGGGGTAGTCCCCGCGAAGGCGCTGGGGGACGCTCCGGATGGTGCGGACGTTCGCGGTCACGTCGTCACCGGTCTCGCCGTCGCCGCGAGTGGCGGCGCGCTCGAAGCCGCCGTCCTCGTAGACGATTTCGACGGAGAGCCCGTCGAACTTCGGCTCGCAGACGTACTCGACGTTCCCGTCCCAGTTCGCGTCGGCGAGCCCTTCACGGACGCGGCGGTCGAACTCCCGGACCGCCTCGGCCTCGACGCTCTGGTCGATCGACAGCATCGGCACGACGTGCTCGACGGTGCCGAGTTCCTCCAGGGGCTCCCCGCCCACGCGCTGGGTCGGACTGTCCTCGGTCTGGAGGTCGAACGCGTCCTCCAGTGCCTCCAATCGCTCGAACAGCGCGTCGTACGTCCGGTCGGCGATCACCGGATCGTTCTCGACGTAGTAGCGGTAGTCGTGGAACCGAATCGCCTCGCGCAGATCGGCCGCCTGCTGGCGAGCCTCGGACTCCTGGAGCTCGTCGACCGGTCGGAACGTCGTCTCTGGGGCCTGCACGTACGGATTGTCCTCGGGCGCCGCCTCCGTCTCTGCCATCGGCGGGACGGTTGGGCGCTGCACTCCTAACTGTACCGCCTCTCGACTTTGGCACCTGGTAGCAAGTCTCAAACTGCGCCTACCGGCCGTTTAGTGGTCGGTTACGAGAGATTACGGGCTGTATACTAATGGTGGATTGCGGCGTTGTTGCAGGTACTATGTGGGGGGACTCGCGCCGCGACGGGGAGAGGCTTCGGTCACTCGTCCCGTCGGGGGTCGGCGACGACGAACGCACGGAGCAGACGACTGACCGGTCGTCGACCGGACACGGCCTGTTCGGTCGACTGCGTGGCGCCATCACGGCCGCCGCGTTCTGGATGGCGATTCCGCTGCCGTTCCTGTACGTCCCGGTGTTGCTCTCCGGTCTCAAAACGCAGTCCGAGTATCTCGTCTTCGTCGGGCTGGTCGTGACACACGTCGCGGTGCTCTCTGTTGGTCATCCGTACGCGACGGACAGGTCCGGTGACCGGGACCGGACGGCAGGAACCGACCGCAGCGAAGCGGCTGACTGACGGTACGGAATCGACGCGAGAGAACGAAACTGCGTGCGACCCCGTCGCGAGCTGTTGTCGGGAACTCCTCCCGTTCTGTCGTGGTTACAGCCCGGCGACGTCTTCGATGGCGTCGGTCAGTTCCTTGATGCTCTCGACGGTGTGCTCGCCCATGTGGCCGATGCGGAACGTCTTCTCGCCGAGCTGTGAGCCGTACCCGTTCGAGAAGACCATGTCGTACTCCTCGGAGACGGCGTCGATGGTTTCGGCGACGTCGATGCCCTGCGTGTTCTCGATACAGGACACCGTCTGGGAGCGGTACCCTTTCTCGGCGAAGAGGTCGAAGTGCTCACGAGCCCACTCGCGGGTGTACTCGGCCATTTCCTGGTGGCGCTGGTTGCGCTCCTCGTGGGTCTCGTCGAGCATGTGTTTCATCTGCTTGCGGTAGGCCAGCATGATGGGGATCGCCGGCGTGGAGTGGGTCTGGCCCTTCCGGTCGTAGTAGTCGAGACAGCGCTGGAAGCCGCCGTACCACGAGGCGGAGTCTTTCTCCAGTTCGCGGTCGTAGGCATCCTCGCTGACGACGCAGACCGCCAGTCCCGGCGGCATGGCGAACGCCTTCTGGGTGGAGGTGAAGATGACGTCGATGTTGTGCTCGTCGATGTCGACGTAGTCGCCGCCCAGCGCGGAGACGGCGTCGACGACGAAGTACGTGTCCGGGTACTCGGCGATCAGGTCGCCGATCTCCTCGATGGGGTTGCGGACGCCGGTCGAACTCTCGTTCATCACCGTCGCGACGACGTCGTAGTGCTTGTCGCTCGATTCGAGTTCCTCGCGGATGTCCTCGGGCTTGATGGCCTGGCCCCACTCGTACTCGAGCCGATCGACGTCCTTGCCCAGGCGCTCGGCGACGTTGGCGTGGCGCTCGCTGAAACTCCCGCAGGTCGGGACGAGGATGTTCTCGTCGACGAGGTTGAGCGTCGACGCCTCCCAGAACTCGGTCCCCGACCCCGTGAGGATGATGACGTCGTTGTCGGTGCCGAGGAACTCCTTCGTGTCCTCGACGATGGTCGTGTAGAGGTCGGTCATCCGGTCCATGCGGTGGCCGAACATCGGCTCGCACATCGCCTCGATGACGTCCTCGCGCACCTCGGTCGGCCCCGGGATGTACAGCTGCTTGTCGGGATAGTCGTCTTTGTATTCTTGTTTTTTGGTCACTGAAACCACCTTGAGTATGGTGTCCCCTCGGAGCGGGACGGCATGGTAGTTTTGATACCGGCCCAGTCACTGGGTCAGCAGGTCGGCAAGCGGGTCGAGGTGGCCGCGCCCGACGACCGCGACGACGTCCCCCTCCTCGCGGAGTGCCGTCAGTCGCTCGGCCATGCATTCCTCGCGGGTTTCGTCCCGGAGCTTGACCGGTTCGGGCGGGTCCGCGACGCGTAACAGCGTCAGGCTCTGGGTGAGCTGTGACCGCTCGTCGTCGGCCTGCACCGCCGGGGCGTCACGGAGGCTACAGTCGTGGTCGACCGGCTCGTCGACTTCCAGTCGGAGGCCAGTGAGGTCGCACACGGTCGCTGCGAGCCGACAGACCGTCGCGTGTCGGAGGACGCTCGTGATCCCCGAGACGAGCGACCGGACCGTCGAGAGCGAGGCGCGCTCCTGCCGGAGGTTCGCGGCGAGCGTCCGCACGAAGCGGCCGTCGATGCCGTCGATGCCGACGACGCGCGCCTCCTCGGCGGCCGAGATGGCCGCGCTGATCTCGCCGCCGAACGCTGGGACGTCCCGGTCGTCGGCCGCGTACTGGCGGAACAGCGGCAGCGCGAGCGGCGGCGTTTCGAGCGCGAGCACGTCGGGCGCGCGACGAGAGACGATCTCGTGAACGCGGTAGCGACTGGCAGGGTGATCGTGAACGACGCCGACGAGCGTCACCTGGCCGTCGTCGAGCGTCCTGACGTGGTCGTCGTCGAGCCGCGGGTCGTCGGGGGAGGGACTGTCGGCCGCCATCGTCTGTCGGGACGCTGCCAGTGAAGGGAGATTAAGGTTGGCTTTCCGCGCCAGTACTTGCGAGATACCTACGGCTTACCCAGTAAGGCGGCCGTACTCGCCGGGAAGACCGTCCGCAGTGGCCGTCGCGCGACAGTGACATCGCGACTACGTATGGCGCGTGGTAACTTGCACCGCTGAGATATTTGCCGTAACTCTTGGTTATAGATGGCTGCGGATATATGAGTGTGGTACATGACTAACGACACGCGAGGGTTCGGGACGCGTTGCGTCCACGCCGGGCAGGCCGAGGCCGACCCGGCGACGGGCGCGCGGGCGCCCCCCATCTATCAGACCACCTCGTACGTCTTCGAGGACGCCGACCACGCGGCGGATCTGTTCGCGCTGGAGGGCGAGGGGAACATCTACTCCCGGTTCCACAACCCGACGGTGCGGACCCTGGAACGGCGGTTGGCGTCGCTGGAGAACGGCGTCGACGCCGTCGCGACCGGGAGCGGACTGGCAGCGCTCGACGCGGGGACGACCGTCCTCGCCGACGCGGGCGACAACGTCGTGTCGGCTTCGTCTATCTACGGCGGCACGCACACGTATCTCTCTCACACGGCCCGTCGGCGCGGGATCGAAGCCCGGTTCGTCGACACGCTCGACTACGCCGCCTACGACGACGCCATCGACGACGACACCGCCTACGTCCACTGCGAGACGATCGGGAACCCGTCGCTGATCACGCCCGATTTCGACGAACTCGCGGCCGTCTGCGAGGAAAACGAGGTCCCGCTGTTCGTCGACAACACGTTCGGGACGCCGGCGCTGTGCAACCCCCTCGACCACGGCGCGGACGTCGTCTGGGAGTCGACGACCAAGTGGATCCACGGCTCGGGGACCACGGTCGGTGGCGTCCTCGTCGACGGCGGCTCGTTCCCCTGGGGCGAGTACCCCGACCGGTACCCGGAGATCGGCGCACCTAATCCCGCGTTCAACGGGACGAACTTCAGCGAGCACTTCGGCGAGAACGCCTTCTCGGCGGCCGCCCGCTACCGCGCCCTGCGCACGCTCGGCGATGGCCAGGCCCCGTTCGACGCCTGGCAGACCCTCCAGGGGAGCGAGACCCTCTCGCTCCGGATGGAACGCCACTGCGAGAACGCGATGGCCGTCGCCGAGTTCCTCCAGGACCACCCCGAGGTGTCCTGGGTCATCTATCCCGGCCTGGACAGTCACGAGACCCACGACAACGCCAGCGAGTTCCTGGAGGGTGGCTACGGCGGGATGATCGCCTTCGGCCTCGACGGTGGGTACGAGGCCGGCCGCGACTTCTGCGAGGCGGTCGACCTCGGGCAGTTCCTCGCCAACGTCGGCGACGCCAAGACGCTCGTCGTCCACCCGGCCAGCACGACCCACGCGCAGTTGACCGAGGACGAACAGCGCGCCAGCGGCGTCACGCCCGACCTCGTGCGCCTGTCGGTCGGCATCGAGGATGTCGAAGACCTGAAAGCGGACCTCGCCCAAGCTATCGAGGAGGCGACCTGAATGGAGACTGACCACGACACCGTTTCGCTGGGCGAGTTCGAGTTCCAGTCCGGGGAGTCGATCCCGGACCTGGAGCTGGCCTACGAGACCTACGGCGAGTTCACCGGCGACAACGCCGTCCTCGTGTGCCACGCGCTCACCGGCAGCGCCCACGTCGCGGGCCACCGCGGCACGCAGGGCACAGCCGGCCAGGCCCGCGCCTGGTGGGACGACATCGTCGGTCCCGGCAAGGCCATCGACACCACCGAGTACTTCGTCGTCTGCGCCAACAACCCCGGCTCCTGTTACGGCTCGTCCGGCCCGGCCTCGGAGAACCCCGAGACCGGCGAGCCGTACGGGACTGACTTCCCGGCAGTCACCGTCGGCGACTGGACGGAGGCCCAGCGGCTCCTGCTGGACGAACTCGGGATTCCGCACCTCCACGCCGTCGTCGGCGGGAGCGTCGGCGGCATGAACGCCATCGACTGGGCGAAGCGCCACCCCGACCACGTCGAGCGCGTCGTCCCTATCGCGTCCGCCGCGCGACTGGACCCGCAGTGTCTCGCGATCGACGCCATCGCGCGCCGCGCCATCACCACCGACTGCGACTGGCAGGGCGGCGACTACTACGGCACCGACGCGAAACCGACCGACGGCCTGTCGCTGGCTCGCCAGCTCGGGCACGTCATGTACCTCTCGAAGGCCTCGATGGAGGCCAAGTTCGGCCGCCGGGCCGCCGGCCGCGACGCCATGCGCTCGTTTCCGGTCGACCCCGCGGGGACGTTCTTCCCCTACCGGGACGTCGAATCCTACCTCGACTACCAGGCCGAGAAGTTCGTCGAGCGGTTCGACGCCAACAGCTACCTCTATCTGACGCGGGCGATGGACAACTACGACCTCTCGGCCGGCTTCGAGTCCGACGCCGACGCCCTGGCCGCCTTCGAGGGCGAAGCCCTGGTGGTGTCTTTTACCGGCGACTGGCACTTCACCACCGAACAGGCCGAGGAACTGGCCGACGCCCTCCGGACGGTCGACCAGCCCGTCGCCCACCACGTCATCGAGTCCGATCACGGCCACGACGCGTTCCTCGTCGAACCCGAGAAAGTCGGCCCGCCGCTCGCCGACTTCCTCGAAGACGGCGTCGACGGGAAGTCGGTCACCGACACCGTCGAGCGCGAGGACGAGAGCAGCCAGTTCGCGCCCGTCCACACGAGCCTGTTCTCCGACTAGAACCCACTTTTTTGCGACGGCGGGTGTCCTCGCAGCGCTTTGCGCTGCTGCGGGTACCCACCGCCGCAAAAACC
>NZ_JBHUDJ010000002.1:550348-595004 GCF_042678165.1 Halorientalis brevis
CCGTGTCGCTCGCGTGAACCGCGCGCCACAGGGCGCGCGGATGCTTGTCTCTACGACCGACGCAACAGCACCGCGAGCCCCGCCAGCACCGCGACCGGGTACGCGGGCCGCTCCAGCGAGACCGTCACGGCCGCCGAGAGCGCAATTCTCGCCCCTTGGACGGTCGCGACCGACGTGCCGGCCGCGCTCACTGCTCCCTGGACGATGACTGCCGTCGCTCCCAGGGCAGCGATGGCACCCGCCGCCCGCCACGGGTGGTCGCTGATTCGTTCGAGGACGCCGCGCCGGTTCCCTCCCAGTCGTCCACACATTGCCAGGTGGTTGCCACCCCGCTCGTATAGCGGTACCTTTCTAGTCGTCCTGTCGTGTCAACGTATCTGGAACGTAGTGTTCACACTCCCGGGCCGCGTCAGAGATACGGGCGGATAATGCACATTGGGACAGGTATAATGTCGCCCCCTCCCTCTCACTGTTCAAACATGACTGACGACGACGAGTCCATCGAGACGAAGTCCCTGCACGTCGGGCAGGAAGAGCCCGACGCGGCGACGGGCGCGCGCGCACCGCCGATCTATCAGACCACGTCCTACGTCTTCGAGGACGCCGAGGACGCCGCTTCCCAGTTCGCACTGGAGAAACCGGGCTACATCTACTCGCGGCTGATGAACCCGACCGTCGAGACGCTCCAGGAGCGCATCGCCGCGCTGGAGGGCGGCGTCGGCGCCGTCGCCACCGCCTCCGGGATGGCCGCGCTCAACCTCACCGACTTCGTGCTGGCCGGCCCGGGCGACAACATCGTCACTGCGTCCTCGCTCTACGGCGGGACGTACACCTACTACTCCCACACGCTCCCCCGCCAGGGCGTCGAGGCGCGGTTCGTGGATACGCTTGACTACAATGCATACGAGGAGGCAATCGACGAGAACACGAAGTACATCCACTGCGAGACGATCGGCAACCCCGCGCTGGTGACGCCGGACATCGAGCGGCTTGCCGGTATCGCGGAGGACCACGGCATCCCGCTGCTCATGGACAACACCTTCGCGACGCCCGCGCTCTGTAACCCCATCGAGCACGGCGCGAACCTGGTGTGGAACTCCACGACGAAGTGGATTCACGGCCACGGCACCACTGTCGGCGGCGTCGTCGTCGACGGGGGCAACTTCGACTGGAGCGCCCACGCCGAGGACTACCCGGAGATCGCCCAGGACAACCCCGCGTACCACGGCGTCAACTTCGCCGAGGCGATGGGCGAGCAGGCCTTCACCTACACCGCCATCGCCCGCGGCCTGCGCGACCTGGGCAACCAGCAGTCGCCCTTCGACGCCTGGCAGACGCTCCAGGGACTGGAGACGCTGCCTCATCGCATGCGCGCTCACTCCGAGAACGCGCTGGCCGTCGCGGAGTTCCTCCAGGACCACCCCGAAGTCTCCTGGGTCACGTACCCCGGCCTGGAAGACCACGAGACCCACGACAACGCCTCGAAGTACCTAGAGGGCGGCTACGGTGGCATGCTCACCTTCGGTCTAGAGGACGGCTACGAGGCGGCTCGCGGCACCGTCGAATCCACGGAGATCGCCAGCCTGCTGGCCAACGTCGGCGACGCGAAGACGCTCGTCATCCACCCCGCCTCGACGACCCACCAGCAACTCACCGCAGAAGAGAAGGAAGCCGCGGGCGTCACCGACGACCTCGTGCGCCTCTCGGTCGGGCTCGAAGGCGTCGAGGACATCAAAGCGGACCTCGATCAGGCGATCGACCAGGCGACGTAAGCGGCACTGCGGACGGGTCTCGACCGTGTGGCGGGCGGCGTGTCAGTCCGAGACGCCGATGCGTCGCCCGGACTTCCCCCCGGACGCGTCGGCAGACGAACTTTCGGGCACGAACACCGAGACGGTCGTCCCGCGCGGGTCGTGCGTCTCGATGTCGATTTTTCCACCCACCTGGCGCGTGATCCAGCTCACCAGCCACAGTCCCAGGCCGCTGCCGTGCTGGAGCGGGGTTTCCTTGCCGGCTCGGACCGTCGCTCGCTCCTGCGCCGGGATGCCGGGCCCGTTGTCGCTGACTGTGATCGCGACCCAGGACTCCGGGCCGAAGGGATTCCCGTCGCGCCGCTCGTTCCGTTCGATGGTGAGGTCGACGACCGGCGTCTCGGCGTCGTTGTGATCGATCGCGTTCTCCAGTAACTCCTCGATCGCGATCACGACGGGCACTTTGACGGGGGCGCGCCCGTCGGGGGCCGTCAGCGAGATGGTCGCGTGCTCGCAGGCGTCGCGCAGCGCGTCGATCTGCTCGGCGACCGTCGAGACGACGTCCACGCAGCCCGTCCCGCTCCCGACGTCGTTGACAGTCGAGTGGACGGTGTTGGCCTTCTCGCTGACCCGCGTCAGACGGGCACAGGCGTCTTCGATCGCCCGTGCGTAGTCGGCGACCCGCTCGTCGGTCGTCTCCGTGCGGATGGCGTCACCGTACCCCATCACGACGTTGAGTTCGTTCCGGAGGTTGTGCCTGAGCAGTCGATAGAGGACCTGGAGCTGCTGTCGCTCCAGTTTCTGTTCCGTGACGTCCGTGAACACGGCGACGAACTTCTCGATGGTTCCGTCGTAGTCGGTCACGGGTGCGATGGTGTGATCGACGTGCATGAGCGACCCGTCCTTGCGCCTGTTGACGAGTTCGCTCTCCCAGACCTCGCCCGAAAGAATCGTGCCCCAGAGGTCCGCGAAGAACGACTTGTCGTGCTCGCCGGAGTTCAGGAGTCGCGGGTTCTCGCCGATCGCTTCCGCCGCGGTGTAGCCCGTGATCCGCTCGAACGCCGGATTGACGTATTCGATCGTACCGTCCGTATCCACCAACATGATCGCGTGGCCCGCCTGTTCGACCGTCCGCCGGAGGACCCGCGCGTCGGTCAACTTCACCAGCGGTTTGTCGAAGTCGCTCATCCGCGGGACCCCTCGACGCCGCGGGTGAGCGACAGACGGTCCCGCCGCCCGCCCCGGTCCTCCCTCATCGTATTCGAACACTGATCTGTTTTCTGGGTGTCGCTCCCAGTAGCTCCACCGCCGTGCCCTCGGCTGGTCCACTGGCTCACATACGATATCAACGAGCCAACTATTGCTGGAGCTATCATCTCTCGCTCACTCCCGTGGAGGGGGGCCTGCAGATAAAGTGTTTATAAATGTTGACAATAGCGCTATATGCCGTACAGTGGGCTACGTTCGGCTCGGGAGTCGGACGCCTTCGCGTGGTGCTCACTCGGCCGGTGCCCGGACCGTCAACACCGGCACGTCCGCGTGACGAATGACGTGTTCGGTGACGCTGCCGAGGAGGAACCGGTCCAGGCCCCGGCGGCCGTGGGTCGCCATCACGATCAGGTCCATCCCGTTGTCGGTCGCGTAGTCGAGGATGGCGTCGCTCGGGTGGCCGCGCTCGATCGTCGTCTCGACGGGGACGTCGTGGGCCTGACAGCGCTCGCGAACGTCGGCCAGGGTCGCCTCCCCCTCGTCTTCGAGCGCCGCGAGGACGAGGTCCTCGGTCGTGAACCCGTGGGCGTGGCTGGGATCGACGGCGTAGAGGCTGTGGATCGACGCGTTGAGCCGGTCGGCCAGCGTCAGCGTCTCGTCCAGCGCCACCATGGCCGCGTCGCTCCCGTCGACTGGCACCAGCAGTCGCTCGTATCCGTCCGTGGTCTTCATGACCCTCGTTACCACGTTCCGGTGAATAACGGTTGCCCGAATCGCCGGCAAAACGAAACGTTCGGTGGCTGATACGCCCGCGTCGGTGGCTCAGGGCTGCAGGACGCTCTCCGCTTCCAGCACGCCCTGGAGTTCCGACATCGAGAGGACGACGGTGTCACAGGACGGTTCGACGGCCGGTTTCGGGTCGAACCCGACCGAGAGGCCGGCGACTTCCAGCATCGGCAGGTCGTTCGCGCCGTCGCCGACCGCGACGGTGTCGTCCATGTCGACGCCGACCGTCCCGGCCAGGTCTTCGAGGGCGTCGTCTTTCGTCCCCTCGATGAGCGGTCCCTCGACCTCGCCGGTGAGCTCGCCGTCTTCCATCGGGAGCCGGTTGGCGACGATGGAGTCGACGGAGACGCCGGCTTTCTCCAGGGCGCGCTCGACGCCGCGCTCGAAGCCGCCGGTGAGGATGGCGGTGTGGACGCCGGCCTCGTTGAGCTCGTCGATGACCGTGTTCGCGTCCTCACGGAGGACGACCTGGTCGAAGGCGGCTTCCGCTTTCTCCTGGGAGAGCCCTTCCAGCAGGCCACAGCGCTGGCGGAGGCTTTCGGCGTACTCGATCTCGTCGTTCATCGCCCGTTCGGTGATCGTCTCCATGTCGCCCGCGACGCCGCACTGCTCGCCGAGCAACACTGTCATCTCCGAGTCAGAGAGCGTCCCGTCGAAGTCGAAGGCTACGAGTGTCATGTTCCCCCGTTCGCAGGCAGGGGTTTCAAAGCTCCCGGTTACCGCCGTCTCCATCACGGCTGCGCGGGTCGATGAAGAAAGGGTTATGGCTGCCGACTGGAATGGTTCGCGCATGAAGGTACTCGTCACGGACCCTATCGCTGACGCGGGCATTCAACGACTCCGCGCGGCGGGCCACGACGTGGAGACGGCCTACGACATCGAGGGCGAGGAATTGCTCGACGCAGTCAAGGACGCCAACGGACTCATCGTCCGCTCGGGCACGGAAGTCACCGACGAGGTGCTCGACGCTGCCGACGATCTGGTCATCGTCGGCCGGGCCGGCATCGGCGTCGACAACATCGACATCGAGGCGGCCACCGAACACGGCGTCATCGTCGCCAACGCTCCGGAGGGCAACGTCCGGGCGGCCGCCGAGCACACGGTCGCGATGGCGTTCGCGACGGCGCGTTCGATCCCACAGGCCCACGAGCGCCTCCAGAACGGCGAGTGGGCGAAAAGCGACTTCCTCGGGACGGAACTCAACGGGAAGACGCTGGGCATCGTCGGCCTCGGCCGCGTCGGGCAGGAGGTCGCCAAGCGCCTGGGTTCGCTCGGCATGAACCTCGTCGCGTTCGACCCGTACATCTCGGAGGAACGCGCCGAGCAGCTCGGTGCGGAGTTGGCTGACGACCTCGACGCATGTCTCGAGGAAGCGGACTTCATCACGATCCACACGCCGCTGACGCCCGAGACCGAGAACATGATCGGCGAAGAGGAACTTGCCAAGCTCGACGGCGGCTACGTCGTCAACTGCGCCCGCGGTGGCATCATCGACGAGCCGGCCCTGGCGGAGGCCGTCGAGAACGACCAGCTCGCCGGCGCGGCGATCGACGTGTTCGCCGAAGAGCCCGTCGACCCGGACAACCCGCTGCTCGACGTCGAGGACGTCATCGTGACGCCGCACCTCGGCGCGAGCACCTCCGCAGCACAGGAGAACGTCGCGACGAGCGCCGCCGACCAGGTCATGGCCGCGTTCCGCGGCGAGCCGGTCATGAACGCGCTGAACGCCCCGTCGATGGACGAGTCGGCGTTCCCCCGCGTGCGCCCGTACATCGACCTCGCGGAGACGGCCGGCAAGATCGCCGTCCAGCTGTTCGACGATCGCGTCGAGGAGGTCGACGTCTCCTACGCCGGCGACATCGCCGAGGAAGACCTCGATCTCGTCACCGCGAGCGCGCTCAAGGGCGTCTTCGAGCCCCTGGAGTGGCAGGTCAACGCCGTCAACGCCCCGCGCATCGCCGAAGAGCGCGGCATCGACGTCGTCGAATCGAAGAGCCGTTCCTCCGAGGACTTCCAGAGCCTCGTGACGGTCACCGTCAAGAACGGCGACGAAGAGGTCAGCGTCTGCGGCACCCAGTTCGCCGGCGAGGACCCGCGCATCGTCCGCATCGACGGCTACCGCGTCGACGCCATCCCGCACGGCCACATGCTGGTCGCGCGCAACGAGGACGTCCCCGGCGTCATCGGCTTCATCGGCTCGACGCTCGGCGACCACGACGTCAACATCGCGGCCATGTTCAACGCCCGCGAGACCATCGGCGGCGAAGCGCTCTCGGTGTACAACCTCGACGAAGCGCCATCCGAGGAGGTCCTCGAGAGCATCCTCGAAGACGAGCGGATCATCAACGTCAGTCACATCTCGCTGAACGGTACCGTCGACGCCGACACGAGCGACGACTGACCGCTCACCCGGTCGCTGATTTTTCTGCTTTCGGTGCGCCGGTCAGCGGCTGCGCTGTGTATCCGAATCCACCGACGAATGGCAGAATCTCACACGAGTATATAGAACCGATGGAAAAATATAGCGTATGGCGTTCAAGAGATGAGTGTATTTAATACACACTCGCTCATTTCAATCCGAACGTCCGAATGAGTGTCGACGAACTTGTCACGCCGTGTCCGCCGACCGTTCACCGGGAGCCACCGGTCCCCGGACTCGAACGAGATGGCGACGTGTGGCGGCTGTCAGTGGAACCCTACCGGGACCTGATTTCAGATGTAGCCGGCGTCGATCCGACCGGCCCGCTCGACCTGCAGGCGCTGATGACGATCGCCGCACGACTCGAAGGACTGGTCGCACGGCGAAAGCGAGTCGAGGATCGAACCCGGGGAGCAGCCGTCGACCAGTCGCCGACAGTCGGGGCTGGACTGTCTCGGCTGTGGCGGTCGCTCGCCGCGGTCGTCACGGCGCTGCTCGTACGTTTCGGGTCGAACGACGCGACGACCGACGGCTCGTCGCCGCCGTCGTTCGAGACGTACTCGACGGAGACCGTCTGGTATCTCTCGCAGTTCTTCCGCGCCGCGGCCGAACAGCGCCGGGCGACGGTTGCGGCCGACACGGCGTCGGCTGGTGACGCACAGACGATCGGCATTCCGGGAAAACGGTCCTGAGTCGGGGGACTAGCGGCGTTCGAGAAGCGAGTGGAGACTCCCTAGGAGGCCGTCCTGGCTGGCCGTCGCGTCGCCGTCGAACTCGATCGCCACTGCGTCGTCGTCGGTTCGCCGTTCGAGGTCGGCGACGATCGTCTCGTACCGGTCGACGATCGCGGTTCGCTGTCGATCCTTGGCTTCGAGCGCTCGCTCGAGGGCGGCGATCCGCGTGTGGAGAATCGTTCGTTCCATCCTGTCGAGTCTGAGACGCGTCGCCGCAGAGACCGGCCGTGTCTCAGCGGCCAGCGAGTTCGCCTCGGTCTCGACCGCAGTCGCATCGAGTGGCACGCCTGGTGCCGTGTCGACCTGCGTTTCGGGTGCCCCCCCGGGCTGGCTGTGGGTGGTTTCGGGTACCATCGTCGCGGGAGTACCAATATGTGCCACAGTCTCAAAAAGTTCCGTCAGACAGGGGTCACACGCCCGGCCGACGCCCTGCAGTCTGGCGGTTTCCGCGCCTCTCTGGGATGTTTCTGGTAGGTGATTTGCACTGTATTTTATTCAAACTGTACGTATATATTTCTACCTGGTAGCTGAATTTTTGTAGTCGACGCGAAGTGGGGAACAGGTGGTATGGTGGCGCCAGGGGGTCCGGGTACCCTCGTCGACCTCGCCGCATCGCCAGCGACCGAGACGACCGTCTCAATTGCTGTTCAGTCGCGACTCGCAAAAAGTTCCGTCGAGGGTATCGTCAGTCCTGCAGGTGAGCGAGGACTTCGTCCGTGTCGTTGGGGACTGGTTCGGGGTCAGCGCCGGCCTCGGCGGCCGCGTCGGGGTCCTTGAGGAGGTGGCCGGTGGTGAGACAGACCACGTCTTCGTCCGCGCCAATCTCGCCCTGGTCGCGGAGTTTGCGGAGGCCGGCGACGGAGGCGGCGGAGGCCGGTTCGACGCCGATACCCTCTTCCGCGAGGTCGCGCTGGGCGGCGGTGATCTGCTCGTCGGAGACGGCGACGGCGGTGCCGTCGGTGTTCCGGATGCCGGGGAGCGCCTTCGGGGCGTTGACCGGGTTGCCGATGCGGATGGCGGTCGCGCGAGTTTCGACCTCGTCCCAGCGTTCGGTGTCGTCCCACCCGTGCTCGATGGCTTCGACCATCGGGGCCGCACCCTCGGCCTGGACGCCGGTCAGTTTGGGTACCTGATCTTCGTCGAGTTCGCCGCTGGCGACGAGTTCGCGGAACGCCTTGTACAGCGCGGAGGTGTTGCCGGCGTTGCCGACGGGGAGGACGATGCGGTCGGGGAAGCGACCCTCGTCGTCGTGGAAGCGTTCGAGGATCTCGAAGCCGATGGTCTTCTGGCCTTCGAGGCGGAAGGGGTTGAGCGAGTTGAGCAGGTAGGCCTCGCCGCGGTCGGCGAGGTCCTGGACGATGTCGAGACAGGAGTCGAAGTTGCCGTCGACCTCGAGGATGCGCGCGCCGTGGAGGCTGGCCTGGGCGACCTTTCCGGCTGCGACCTTCCCGGCGGGGAGCAAGACGAGCGTTTCGAGGCCGGCGCGAGCGCCGTAGGCTGCGAGTGCAGCGCTCGTGTTCCCGGTCGACGCGCAGGCGAGACGGTCGACGCCGACCTCCTCGGCGACGCGGACGCCGACGGTCATGCCACGGTCCTTGAACGAGCCGGTGGGATTCATCCCCTCGTGTTTGATCCGGAGGTTCCGGACGCCGACGTCTTCCTCCAGTCGAGGAACGTAGTGCAGCGGCGTGTCGCCCTCGGGAAGCGTGACGCCCTCCTCAAAGGGGAGCGCGGAACTGTGACGCCAGACGCCGCGGCCCTCGAAGTCGTCGAACGTCGGCGCGTCTGCGTAGCGTGCTTCGAGCAGGCCGTCGCACTCCTCGCAGGTGTAGATGACGTCGTCGAACGGCGGGTGAACGTGTCCGCACTCGATACAGGTGAGCCAGACGCCGTCGTCGGCGACGTCGGGCACGGTGTCTCCTTTCAGACCGGAGAGTCCGAGATCTGTCATTGCGCGTGTCGAGGGCCGCACGCCGCAAAAAGAGGGCGGTTTTCACGCGACCGTCAGTTCCAGCCCTCGTCCGAGCCGTTCGAACGCGTCGGCCGTCCCGAATGGACTGGACCGCTCGCGCATTCGCTCGCGACACCACCGGGCCACGTCGCCGTCGGCCCAGTGAACGGCATAGTCCGCGATCTCGGTCGGTCGGAGTCGCAGACGGGTCACCCGTCCGTCCTCGACCGTTACCTCGAACAGGAAGCTCCGGTCGTTGCGGAGGTCCCGGTTAATGCGGTAGTCGTCGACGAAGTCCCCGCAGTCGTACAGGATGGGGACGCCCTCGTACACCTCGATCCCCTGGAAGACGTGGGCGCTGTGCCCGTGGATCAGATCGACGCCCTCGTCGACGAGAAAGTGGCCGAACTCCCGATAGTTGGCAGCCGGCTCTGCGACCATGTTCGGTCCCCAGTGCAGCGACGCGACGAGCAGGTCTGGGTCGTGTCGGCGGGCACGGGCGAGGATCGTCCGCACCGTCTCGCGCTCTTCTCGGTCCAGTTCCATCGGGACGTGGGCGACGCCGGGTTCGGTGGGGCCTGCCGCGAATTCCGGCGTGTTGTCGGTCAGCGAGACGACCGCCACGTCGAGCCCGTCGAACGAGACGATGGCTGGCTCACGGGCGGCCTCGACAGTCCGCCCGGCGCCGGCGTGAGCGATCCCGGTTTCCGTGAGCGCGTCCACGGTGTCGAGGAGCGCCGGCACCTCGAAATCCAGCAGGTGGTTGTTCGCCAGGCTGGCGTAGTTGACGCCGGCGGCCTGGAGCGCCGGTAGCGCCCAGTCCGGATCGGCCCGGAAGTGAAACGGTCGATACGTCCGTCGCCAGGGCTGGCCGCGCGTCGAGAGACAACACTCCAGGTTGATGAGCAGCCCGTCGAGCGCCTGCAGGTGCCCCAGCACCTCGCCCCACACCGCGTCGACCGCCCGACGCTGCTGGAACTCGTCTACCTTTCGACCGAGCATGACGTCGCCGGTCAGGCCGAGCGTGAGTGGCATGTGGGGTCGTACCACACACTGGTGGAAAACGGTGCCGTCGGTGGGTCGGACTGAGAGCCCCTAGGGATCGAGACCGAACTCGTCGATCCGTTCGTGGACGTAGGCGGCCCACTCGTCGAGCGTGTTGTGCATCAACTCGCGGGCGTCGTCGAGCGGCGTCGCGGTGTACTGGTAGACGTGGCCCCCGCCGTCGAGGAGGCGTCGCTCGCGAGTGGCGAGTCCTTTCTCGCGGAGCGTGGAGAGTGATCGGTTGACGTTGCTGCGGTCGCGGTCGAGCGTCGTTGCCAGTTCGGCGACGGTGCTGCCCGGCTGGTCCAGCAGCGTCAGATACGTTCGGGCTTCGTGGCGCTGGACGCCGAACACACAGGTTAGCACCTCCTCGAACCCCGGCTCGTCGTCTACCATGAGGTCCCGGAACCGATCAGGCTGTGGATCGACCTCTGCCATAGCTTCTGGTAACGGTGCGAACCGGATAAAGGGGGCCGTTACCGCAGGCTCACCCCGTGTGCTGGGTGTTTCCCGGTACTTAGCCGGCCCGGAGGACGACTCTCTCGTCTTTCTCACTGACGTCGACCGACTCGCCGAACGCCTCGAACAACGCCAGACTCGTCTCGACGTGATTGGTCATCGTCGGAATCGTCAGCTCGCCACCGGCGGCAACGAGGACGACGAGCAGCTGATCGGCCAGGTAGCGGTCCACTGCCGCGTTTGTGCCCTCAAAGGAATGAACGTCGCTCGCTGCCTCGCGGCCGACTTCTTCCGCCGGCTTCCCTTTTTCGCCCAGCGCGCTGGCGCCGGCCACGCCGTTCTCGTAGTCGGCCCGGACACAGCACGCCGTCCCGGGGGAGTCGGTGTCGACGTAACTTATCGTTCGTTCGAGGACGGTGACGTCGTCGTCGAACTGTTCGAGCACTGCCTCGGCCTGGCGTTCGGCAACTTCGGCGTCGGCCAGGCCGTTTGCGGCTTTCGAGTAGACGCGGATGCCTTCGAGGGAACCGCGGTCGCTCAGTGCCAGGGGTGCCGGATCGGAGGGGTTGAGGGAGAGCGTCGCCGCACCGCCACCGACCGGATAGAAGCCGGTCCGGTCGACGTCGACGGCGACCTCGACGCCCAGGTCCCGGAGCAGTGGGAGCTTCACGTGGCGGTACCAGGTCATCGGCGGTGACCACGCCACGTCGGTGCCCCCCGTCGCCCGCACTGTCAGCGGGTCGTCGATGCGGAGCGCGAGCGGGAGCAGCGTATCGAACACCAGTGTGACGCTGCCTGCCGTCTGGATGTCGGCAGTTACGGTGCCGCCGGACAGCCGGCCGGGATCGAGACTGACGGTCTCGGCGCCCAGTCGTGCGCCCTCGACGGTGCCGTCGCAGGCGTCCGCTGCGGCCTGGACGGCGGCGAGGTGCTGTGGCTTCAGTCCCGGTTCGGGTCGCGAGCCCCGGACGTGCTCGACGGTCACCGGCGTGTCGGTCAGGATCGACAGCGCCAGCGCCCGCCGGAGGAACTGTCCGCCCGCGTCAGACCCGTCGAGTTCGAGCATACGCGCTGTACGCTAGCGCGAAAGAAAAGCGCCGGTGGCTGCCCGTTATCCGGTTCGCATGCCATCGAGCAGCGCCGTCGTGATCTCGGCTTCGACGAACGCTGCGATGGGGATGAGCACCAGTGCGACGACGACCATCACGGCGGCTTCCCGGAGTTCGCGCTGGGTCATCACGTCCTCGCGTCGACCCAGAGCGGCCCCGAGCACCTGATGCGTGAACCGGAACGCGACGGCACTCGCAAAGAGGAAGGCGGGAATCTCGAGGACGCCGTGGGGCAACAGGCCGACCAGGACCACCGCGAGTCCGCCTTCGCGGGCGACCTCCGTCGCGACGTATCCGACGATGACGCCGTTGTACAGCAGAACCGCGGCGGTGACGAGCCCGAGCGTCAGGCTGCTGGCGACGAGCAACAGGATGACGATGGCGTTGTTGACGACCAGGAGCCCGACGGTCGGCTCCGGAAACGCGCCTTCGAGTTCCCGGCCACCGAACAGCACGCTCAAGCTGACCAGATCCACGAGGAGGGCACCGACGACGATGCCGACGGCGAACAGCGCACCGGAGAGGGCGACGTAGCGCCAGTAGTCGGCCCAGAGCCGCACCGGGAGCCAGCGCGACTCACTCGCCGCCTGACTCGACGGGGTCTCGCTCATGTAGTCTCACTAACGATGACCACTGGTTTCAGGGCGGCGGTCCCGGCGAATCCGCGGTCGTTGGTGATGCTCCCTACCGCCCCGCCACCGAACGCCTGCCAGCTCGCCGCGACGACCGTCACAACTCGTTCACCGGAGCTCTGACGCCCGCTCTTGACAGTCTGTCGCGTCGAACGACCTCCTGGATTGCTACCAACAGCCACGGGCCGTGCTCTCATCGGTATTGGAAAGACCATTAACCCCGGCCGTTGGTATGTGACATATGAACTCAACCGAACAGATCCGCGTCGAAGATCTCATGACGACGCCGATCGAGACGATTTCCGAGGACGTGACCCTCGTCCAGGCCGCGACCGAAATGCGAGAGAAAGGAATGAGCGCGCTCCTCGTCACCTCTGCCCCGCCGTCGATCATCACCAGCACGGACATTCTCGACGCCGTCGCCGAGGGGAAGGACACGTCGGAACTCGACGTCACCGACGTGATGACCGAATCCGTCGAGACCGTCCCGCCGGGCCTCCCGATCAACGAAGCCGCCCAGATGATGACCACCTTCGGCATCAGCCACCTGCCGGTCGTCGAGGACGACTACATCGGGATGGTCTCCTCGACCGACATCACCAGTCACCTTTCCCAATAACCCCACCTTTTTTCACCGGGGCCTCGCTGCGCTCGACCCCGGCCAAAAAATCTGGACCAAAAAAGGCTGCCGGTTCGTCGCTACGCGATTCACCGGCAGTGAACCGCGCGCCACAGGCGCGCGGATGCAAGGTGAACGACGGACTGCTCACGGCTCGATAAGCACTATTCTCTCATGTGACGCCCAGAAAACACTTTGTGCCGGCGCGAGGACCGGACCGTAATGGACCTCGACAAGAGCCAGGTCTTTCTGCTGCTCGGGACCCTCCTGTTGGTTGGTTCCACGTGGGGGCTTTACGAGGTCTCAGGGCTCGTTAGTATTCTCGTCATCCCATTCCTGTCCGCCTTCGGATTGGTCGGGCTCCTTCTCTGTATCCTCGGCGTCCTCTTTCGGTGATGCAACTCCACCTTTTTGTTCGTCGGGGTCGCTCTCAGTCGCTCGCGACCCGCTCCTCGAAAAACGTGGGCGAAAAAGTCGGGACCTCGCTCCGCTCGCTCCCGTGAACCGCGCTCGCATTCGCTCGCGCGGATGCAGGTGCTGGCTGCATCCACACCGCTATTCCAACTCCGTCGCTTAC
Organism: Halorientalis brevis; assembly: GCF_042678165.1. Taxonomy (GTDB): domain Archaea; phylum Halobacteriota; class Halobacteria; order Halobacteriales; family Haloarculaceae; genus Halorientalis; species Halorientalis brevis. Next base: position 563,639 of record NZ_JBHUDJ010000002.1, read on the forward strand.
TTGCTGAACAGAAGACACTTAATAGCTGACTGAAGATCCGACAGTAATGTGGGCTGACAGGAACTGGTTCTATCTTATTGTTGGCGGAGTTTTGCTGATCGGTTCAATCTGGACCGGTCAGACTACCTTGAACACGGATTACGTCCACAGATTAGAATCGGAAGAGGAGGGGACGTTCAACGCTTCACACGAAGGTCACGTCCGCTACACGAACCTCTCTACCCGCGGCCAGCAGGTCGTCGACCACACGATAGATCGTGGGAAGCACGTCGTCGAGACCGAAGACCAGACGGTGTCTGCGTTCATGTATCCGACGGATTACAACAACCTCGGGTCTGGCTGGTACGTCGTCCGACACGACGGACGGAACTACTTGCTCGCCACGAACAAGCGCACTCCCGGACTCAGTGGCGTCTTCTTGACGCCGTTCGTGGGTATCGCCGGCCTCGTCGGCTTCCTGCTCTGTGCCCGGAGTCTGTTCACTCTCTACCTTCGTTCTATGACAATCGACTAATCACTACGCTTGCTCGGATAGCCTGGGCAACAGTCCGTGTGAAGTCGAACTCCGTTCGCGCTCGGTCCTTACGCCTACTCAGCCAGCCACGTCGACAGCCCGTTCCAAGCCACCTTTTTCTGCGTCGGGGTCGCTCCCTGCGGTCGCGCCCCTGTCCTTGAAAAATCTGGACCAAAAAGCAGCTCACGTCGCTCGCCGGAGACTACTCCTGCTCAGCCAGCCAGGTCAACAGCCCGTTCTGGGCGTGCATCCGGTTCTCGGCCTGGTCCCAGACGATGGCGTTGTCGCTCTCTAAGACCTCGTCGGTGATCTCCTCGCCGCGGTGGGCGGGCAGACAGTGCATCACCGTCCGATCTCCCACGAGGGCAGAATCGACCTGGAAGCCCTCGAAGTCGGCGAGTTTCTGCTCGCGCTGGTCTTCCTGGCCCATGCTGACCCAGACGTCCGTGTAGATGACGTCCGCGTCCTCGACGGCCGCCTCCGGATCGTTGGTCGTCTCCGGTTCGTTGCCGAGGTCGGCGGCGCGTTCGCGCACGTCGTCGTCGATCCCGTAGCCTTCGGGCGTGGCGACGGTCAGGTCGATCCCGGCCATGGCCGCGCCGATGACGAACGACTGGCAGACGTTGTTGCCGTCGCCGACCCACGCCACGGAGACGTCGTCGAACCCGCCGAACTGCTCGCGGATCGTCAGCAGATCCGCCAGCGTCTGGCAGGGGTGTGCGTCGTCGGTGAGCCCGTTGATGACCGGGACGGTGGCGTACTCGGCGAGTTCCTCCACGTCGGCGTGGTCGAACACGCGCGCCATGATGAAATCCACGTAGCGGGCGACCGCGCGGGCGGTGTCCTTGACCGGTTCCCCGTGCCCGAGGTGGATGTCGTCGGGGCCGAGGAAGACGGCGTGGCCACCGAGCTGTGTCATCCCGGTCTCGAAGGAGACGCGGGTGCGCGTCGAGGGTTTCTCGAAGACCATTCCCAGCGTCTGGTTGTGCAGGGGTTCGCCGTCGCCGTGGGCTTTCAGGTCGGCCGCACGAGAGAGCACGGTGTCGAGTTCGTCGGTCGTCAGGTCGTCGATGTCCAGTAGTGACCGTGGCATGTTAGGCCTCCAGCAGCCGCGTCGCGACCTCCTCCAGCACGGCGACCGAGCGGTCGTACTCCGAGAGGGGAAGGTGTTCGTTGGGCGCGTGGTCGAGGTCCGAATCGCCGGGTCCGTACGTCACCATGGGACAGTCCCACTCCTGCGCGTAGACGTTCATGTCGCTCGTCCCCGTCTTCCGGAGCAGTCGGGGGTCGCCGCCTTCCTGGCGGATGGCGACGCGGAAGGCTCGCGCCACGTCAGTGCGGGGGCTCTGCATGACGGGCTCGACCCTGTCTTTCCAGTGGACGCGGTCGGCCACGTCGAGGTGGCCCTCGGTGATCTCGATGACTTCCTCCGTGTTCATGCTGGGCGGGACGCGCAGTTGGACTTCCATCGTCGCCTCGACCGAGAGGCCGTCCTCCGTCAGTCCGCCCTCGATCATGGTCGGTTTGGGCGTGACGCGCTCGAAGACGGCCTCCCACTCGTCGTTGGTGAACTCCTCTTCGACGGCCGACCACCAGGCGATGGCGTCCTGGATGGCGTTGTTCTCCGGGCGAGAGCTGTGGCCGGACTCGCTCGTCGCGACGTACGTCCCGGCGACCAGGCCGCGGTAGCCCAGCGTGATGCCCTCCCAGCCGGAGGGCTCGCCGTTGACGACGGCGTCGGGCGCGTTCTCGCGGTCCTCGACCAGGTAGCGACCGCCCTTCGAGTCGACTTCCTCGCCGACGACGCCGACGAACGAGGCACCCGTCCGCACGGCGGCGACGGCCATCGCCGCCAGGGGGCCTTTCGCGTCGACGGAGCCGCGACCCCAGAGCGCCGGCTCGTCGCTGTCCTCGGCCTCTCTGATCTCGACCGGGATGTTCCCGGGAACGGTGTCGATGTGGGAGGTCAGCAGGCAGCCGTCGTCGGCGGGGGCGCGGACGTTGCCGACGTCGTCGATCCACACCTCGCGGTCGTGGCTCTCGAAGAAGGACTTGAGGACGTCCGCACACTCTCGCTCCTCGCGGGTGACCGACGGCGTGTCGACGAGGTCGACCAGCAGTTGCCGCGCCTCGCCTTCCACGTCGATCGTGCTCGTACTGGTGAACTGCGTCTCGCTCATGCGTCGTCGTCCTCCGCCAGCACGTCGGTCAGGGCCGCGACCACGGCGTCAGCCTGCTCCTGTTCGATGGTTAGCGGCGGGAGCAGCCGCACCACGGTTCGGCCGGCAGGCAGCGCCAGCACGCCGTGGTTCAGCGCCAGTTCCTTCAGCGCCTTGTTGGCGCCGCGACCGACCTCGACGCCGATCATCAGGCCCTCGCCGCGGATCTCGCGCACGTCGTCACCGATGGCCGACTCCAGTTCCGTCAGGATGTAGTCGCCCATCTCGGCGGCGTGGCCGGGCAGGTCCTCCTCGACGATGGTCGAGACGGTGGCGTTGGCGGCCGCCGACACGACCGGGCCGCCGGAGAACGTCGAGGCGTGCGAGCCGTAGTTCTCGGCGATCCAGTCGCGACACAGCGTCGCGCCGACGGGGAAGCCGTTGCCCAGCCCCTTCGCGCTCGTGATCATGTCCGGGACGACGCCAGCCTGCTCGCAGGCCCACAGCGATCCCGTCCGACCCATCCCAGTCTGGACCTCGTCGAAGATGAGCGCCGCACCGACGTCCGCGGTCGCCTCGCGGGCGGTTTCGAGGAACTCGGTGGAGGCGGGGTTGATGCCACCCTCGCCCTGGACGGGTTCGACGATGACGCCCGCGGTCTCGTCGTCGACGGCCGCGGCGAGTTCCTCGGGGTCGTCGTAGGGGACGAACTCCACGTCGCCGATGAGCGGCTCGTACATCTTCTTGTACTTGTTCTTCCACGTGGTGGCGAGCGCGCCCATCGTCCGGCCGTGGAACCCCTGCATCGTCGCGATGAGCTTCGAGTTGCCCGTGGCGCTCCGGGCGAACTTCAGCGCGGCCTCGTTGGCCTCGGTCCCGGAGTTACAGAGCCACGTCTTGTCGATGGGGTCCGGGGCGGTGGCGGCCAGTTTCTCGTACAATTCGGTCCGGGCCGCGTTGGGGTACGAGGCTTGGACGTAGGTCAGGTCGTCGAGCTGGTCCCGGACGGCCTCGTCGACGGCCTCGTGGCTGTGGCCGAGCGGGACGCAGGCGTAGCTCGCGCCCATGTCCAGGTACTCGGTGCCGCTGTCGTCGTACAGATACGGTCCGTCGCCGGACTCGATCTGAATGGGTTTCTCGTTGAAGACGAATCCGGTCACAGCGTCTCACCTCCGGTGAGACCTGTGACGTTGAAATGCGCCTTGCGTATTTCAGAACTCATTGTGTGTCCTCCAAAGCTTCCTGATACAGGTGCGTCCCGCTGCCGTCGAGCGCCGAGAGGATGGGGTCCTCGGCGTTGGCGTCGGCGATGACGACTTCTTCGGCGCCGTTGTCCAGCGCTTCCTCTGCGGCCATGATCTTGCGGCTCATGAAGCCCTCGGCTGCTGCTTCCAGTTCCGCCCACTCCTCGGCGGTCTCGACGGACTCGATGAGCGTCGAGGGATCGTCGGGGTCCTCGTAGACGCCCTCGACGTCCGTCAGCAGGACGAGCGTGCCGTCGAGCGCGCCGGCGATGGCGGCGGCCGAGCGGTCGGCGTCCGTGTTCACGGGGGTGATCTCGCCGTCGTCGGCACCCGCCATGGGCGGACTGGCGACGGGGACGTAGCTCCCGTCTAGTAGCGACTCCAGCAGGTCAGTGTTGACCTCCTTGATGGTCCCGGAGTGGTCGCCCCGCTTGATCTTCTTCTTGCCGTCCTCTTTGACGCGCACGGCCGACTTCCGCGGGCCGTGCAGCAGCTTCCCGTCGACGCCGTTGAGACCGACGGCGTCCACGTCGAGGCTCTGGAGGCCAGCGACGAGCTGCGTGTTGAGGTGGCCGAACACCATCTCGAACACTTCCATCGTGTCTTCGTCGGTGAAGCGACCGACGACGCCCGACGGCGTCTCGACGTACTCCGGCTCCATCCCGAGGCGTTCCAGCGTGTCGTCGACGGCGGTCGAGCCGCCGTGAACCACGGCAACCGACTCGCCGTCTTCGTAAAGCGATGCGACGTCCGAAAGGGCACCCGCCGGGTCAACGGCACGGGCACCTCCGACTTTGATTACGATTGTCATATAAAAATCACCTCTGGCTATGGGGAGCCGACGGGATGCAGGCCCGCGAAGTCCAAGCCAGCAGTCTCCTCTAAGCCGAGCGCGACGTTGGCCGCGTGGACGGCCTGGCCGGCCGAGCCTTTCATCATGTTGTCGATGGCCGAGAACACGACGACGCGCTTGTTCGCGGGGTCGAGTTCGAAGCCGACTTCTGCCTTGTTCGTCCCGGCGACGGCCTTGGGTTCGGGGTAGCGATACACCCCGCCGCCGCCCGCGACGAGCTCGACGAACGGTTCGTCCTCGTACGCTCCCCGATACGCGCCCCAGAGGTCGCCCTTCGAGACGGGGCCGTTGGGGAAGACGTGACACGTCGCCGAGGCACCGCGCGTCATCTCCACCGCGTGAACGGTAAAGGAGACGTCGACGCCGAGGAACTGCTGGATCTCGGCCTCGTGACGGTGGCCCGTGGGCGCGTACGGGCGGACGACGCCCGAGCGCTCGGGGTGGCTGGAGGCTTCGCCGCCGCCAGCGCCGCCCTCGGAGGAACCGACCTTCACGTCGACGACGATCTGCTCGTCGCCCGAGAGCACGTCCTGCTCGAACAGGGGGAGCAGCCCCATGATGGTCGCCGTGGCGTTACAGCCGCCCGACGCGATGAGGTCCGCGCCCTCCAGGTTCTCCCGGTTCAGTTCGGGCAGAGCGTACTCGCTCTTTTCGAGCAGTTCGGGGCGGTCGTGGCCGTCGTACCACTCGTCGTACTGCTCTTCCGTGTCGAGGCGGAAGTCAGCCGAGAGGTCTACCACTGTTCCGGCGGCGTCCTGGAACTCGTCGATGTGTTCCATCGAGACGCCGTGGGGCGTCGCGGCGAACAGCACGTCCACCGATTCGAGGTCCTCGGGGCTGGAGAAACGCAGGTCCATCCCGCGGAGGTTGGGGTGCTGGTGGCCGACGGTCTTGTTCGCGTACGAGCGACTCGTCGCCTGGGTCACCTCGAACTCGGGGTGCTGGTACAGCAACCGCAGGAGCTCCCCACCAGTAAAGCCGGAGCCGCCGACGACCGAGGCCGTCAGTGACGGTTCGCCGTTCGCGGACATCAGGCGGTCACCTCCTGCTCGACTTTGGTTTCGAGCCAGTCGACGACCTTGGCGGGCACGTCGACGTCGGTCGTGTCGTTCAGCGCTTTGAACTCGACGTTGTGGTTGACCTCGTGGACGGTGTAGCCGTTCTCGGTGCCCATGAGGTCGATCCCGAGCAGACCGCCGCCGACCGCTTCGGAGGCGCGTTCGACGAGATCGAGCGCTTCGTCGTCGAGGCCGAACTCGTCGGTGTCGGCGCCTTTGGCGGCGTTCGTGATCCAGTGGTCCGACGAGCGGACCATCGCGGCGACGGGTTCGCCGTCGGTCGCCAGCACGCGGATGTCCTCGCCGCCCTTCTCGACGTACTCCTGGACGTAGAACACCTTGTGCTCGTAGTGGCCCAGGGTCGCCTTGTGTTCGAGGATGGCTTCGGCAGCGGTCCGACTGTCGATCTTCGCCATCAGCCGACCCCACGAGCCCACGACGGGCTTGATGACGCAGGGGTAGCCAAAGTCCTCGATGGCCTCCATGGCCGCGTCCTTCGTGAACGCCACCGTCGTTTCGGGCGTCGGCACTTCGCCTTCGACCAGCGCGAGGCTGTTTTTCGCCTTGTCGGCGCAGACCTCGGCGGTGTCGGGGTGGTTGACGACCGGGATGTCGTAGGACTCGATGAAGCGAGTGGCGTAGACGCTCCGACTGGTCGCCAGACACCGGTCGACGACGACGTCGACGTCCTCGAAGTCCGCCGGCGCCTCCGTGAGTCCGAACTGCTGTTTGCGTACGTCGATCTTCGTGACGTCGTGGTCGCGATCGCGCAGTTCCGAGAGCAAGAGCTTCTCGTCTTTGCGGATGCGCGAGTAGAGAATTCCTACATTCATTGTTACCTCCACTGGGTCGTGCAGGCGGGACGGAGCGCTCCCTCTCCGGCCGAGGTCTCAGCGCCCGCGCGCACGAACGCGAGGGTGGTCGTTGTGGAAGCCGCTCCGACCGCTGTCACCGCTTATTCACCCCAGTCCTCTTCGAGCTCGGGCGCCGAGTCGAGCTCGACGGGATCCGTGTCCACGACCTCCAGTTCCGCACCGCAGGTCGAGCAGTCAACGATCTCTCCAACTTCCAGGTCGTCGTGCAGGGACACTTCCGCCCCGCACTCGATGCATTCCGTCATTGGTACCTCTATCTCCCCTTCGGATGTACTTAAACCCTTCGGACTTGTCGGCGAAAATGAAAGTCACAAACTACCGTCTAACGGTGCAAAAGCGGGCAATACGGTGTTTCACGATTTCAGTATCATGAATTTGGTATATTATCCCCTCGCGGGGATGGGAAGGTCGGTCGTCGCGGGTGTCGGCAGCGGACGAGGCTCTCAGACATACTCGGCCACCTCCTCGCGGAGCATGTTCTCGGCACCCGACAGCGCTTCGCGCTCGTCGGCCAGCGCCGCCTCGTCGGCTGCCAGGTCGTCCTCGGCAGCGTCGAGCTGTCCCTCGACTGCCGTGGGAGCCGGGCCGCCGGCCGAGTCACGACTCGCCACGCTCTCGGCGGGATCGAGCGCCGCTTCGACGGCGTCGCGGTCGACGTGTGCCGACAGCGACTCGCCCAGGACCTCCTGGGCCGCCGATTCGAGCGTCTCGTAGTCGGGATCGGCCGACTGCTCGGCCGCCAGCGCGACCATCTCGTGGGCCGTCCGGAAGGGAACGCCGGACATCGCCAGCAGGTCGGCGACGCCCGTCGCCGTCGAGAACCCATCGCCCGCCTCCGCGGCGAGCACGTCCTCGTTCCACTCGGCAGTGGCCACAGCGCCGGCGGCGACCTCCGTGGCGTCGATCACGGCGTCGACGGCTTCCCAGCCGTGCCCTGTCGCTCGCTGGAGGTCGCGGTTGTACGCACGGGGTAGCCCTTTCAGCGTGGTCAGCAGTCCCGACACGGCCGCGTGGGCGTCGCCCGCCCGCGACCGGACGAGTTCGAGCGTGTCGGGATTTTTCTTCTGGGGCATGATCGACGACGTCGAGGAGTAGTCGTCCGAGAGGTCGACGTACCCGTCGTTGGCGAAGATCACGACGTCCTCGGCGAGCCCCGACAGCGTCGTCGCCAGGTTGGCCAGCGCCGTCGTCGCCTCCAGCAGGAAATCGCGCGCCGAAGAGGCGTCCATCGAGTTCACCAGTACCGAATCGAAGCCGAGCAACTCGGCGGTGCGCTCGCGGTCGACGTCGAACGGCGTGCCCGCGAAGGCCGCGCCGCCCAGGGGCGAGCGGTTCGTCCGGTCGTAGGCGTCCACGAGACGCTCCGTATCACGGGCCAGCGCCCGCTCGTAGGAGAGCAGGTAGTGCGCCACCGTCGTCGGCTGGGCGTACTGGAGGTGCGTGAAGCCGGGCATCACCGTCTCGGTGTGCTCGCGAGCCGTCTCCAGCAGTTGCTCGCGTGCGCCGACCACCGTTTCCACTGCGTCGAGCAGGTCCGCGCGCAGGCGATAGCGGATGCAGGTCGCCACCTCGTCGTTGCGCGAGCGGGCGGTGTGCATCCGGCCGCCCTTCTGTCCGACGCGCTGGATCACTGCGGTCTCGATGGCGGCGTGGACGTCCTCGCCGTCGGGGAGGTCGCCGTGGCCGGCGTCCTCGATCTCGTCGAGCGCGTCGAAAATGGCCCCGGCGTCGTCCTCGTCGACGATCCCCTGCTCGGCGAGCATCACGACGTGGGCGCGGTCCACGGCGAGGTCAGCCTCGAAGATGCGTTCGTCGGCGGCGAGCGACGAGAGGAACCCACGCGCGGGGCCGCCGCTGAAGCGGTCCCGGCGGACCACGTCACCACTGGCATCCGTGCTGCTATCGTCTGTGGGTTCCTCGCTCATGGATTTAGTCGTCGTCTGAAACTGCTTTGTTCGCTGTCTCGGCGTCGGCGGCCTCGCTGACCTTGTTCGCCAGGCGCTCCTGGAAGCCGTGGTACTTCGCGACGCCCGTCGCGTCGCCCTGTTCGATGTCGTCTGTGACGTCCTCGGTGTTGAACGAGGCGTGGCCCTCGGCGTAGCAGGCGTACGGGCTCTCGCGACCGACCGGGCGAGCCTGGCCGCCCTGCAGTTTCACGGTCACGGTGCCGGTCACGCGCGTCTGGGTCTCGTCGATGAACCCTTCGAGCGCGCGGAACAGCGGGGCGTTGACGAGGCCCTGGTAGCCCTTCTCGGCCCACTCCTGGTCGATGCCCTGCTTGAAGCTGCGCTCCTCCTTCGTGAGGACGAGCCCTTCGAGCGCCTCGTGGGCGGCCAGCAGGACCGTCGCTGCCGGGTGCTCGTAGTTCTCGCGTACCTTGAGCCCGAGCATGCGGTCTTCCATCGTGTCCGTGCGGCCGACGCCGTGGGCGCCAGCGAGGTCGTTGAGGTGACCGATGAGGGACACGGCGTCCATCTCCTCGCCGTCGACGGCCACGGCCTCGCCCTGCTCGAACTCGATCTCGACGAGTTCGGCGTCCTTGCCGCCGGGCGTCTCGGTCCAGTCGTAAATCTCCTCACCGGGAACGTGTGCGGGGTCTTCCAGCTCCGACCCTTCGACCGAGCGGCTCCAGAGGTTCGTGTCGATGCTCCAGCGGCCGCCGTCGCCGCCCTCGACGGGCAGGTCCTTCTCGTCGGCGTACTCCTGTTCCCACTCGCGCGTGAGCCCGAGTTCGCGGACGGGCGCGTGAACGTTCAGCTCGGAGTCGCGCCAGACCGTCTCGAAGCGGAGCTGGTCGTTGCCTTTCCCCGTACAGCCGTGGGCGAGGGCGGTACAGCCCTGCTCTTCGGCGACTTCGAGGATGGCCTCGGCGATGACCGGGCGCGCGAGCGCGGTCCCCAGCGGATAGCCCTGGTAGGTGGCGTTGGCCTTGACGGCGTCGAGACAGAGGTCCGCGAACTCGTCTTTGGCGTCGACCACGTAGTTGTCGAGGCCGAGCGCCTCGGCGGTCTCTTCGGCTTCCTCGAACTCTTCTTCGGGCTGACCGACGTCGACGGTGACGCCGATGACGTCGTCGTAGCCGTACTCTTCTTTCAGCAGCGGGACGCAGACTGTGGTGTCGAGCCCGCCGGAGAAGGCGAGCGCGACCGTTCCTTCGGTGTCGTTTGGTTCTGGCATGTGTGTGGTGTGGGTGATGTATCAGTGGTTCAAGACCGCTCCGGAACCAGCCGGTGTGCGGTGAGTGAGAACAACCGTGGAATGAAGTGGAGTAGAGGTGGGCCTAACGGCCCGGTCGTCGTCGTCGGAAAAGGCGGACGGACTCGCCACTCGCAACCGCTTGCGAGCCATTCCGGCGGGTCCGTGTCATGTACTCGAATCTATTCACAGACGCGTATTAAAAAGTTCCGAGATGGAAATCGCCCGCTAGAAGCGTCGCAGAGCGAGGTATCCGGTACCAAGGATCGCGGTAATTGCGAGCCCCGTCCCGAACCCGGGGCCGTCTCCGCTGGACGTCTCCGTCCCGCTTGCTGCCGTCGTCCCCGACTCGCCGGCGTCGATCGGTTCGACCGTCACCGCGAACCCGTCGAGGGGCGATCCCGCCTTCCAGGTGGCGGTTCCGTCGAGACTGCTATCCGCGGCTGGGGCCATGCTCGTCACGGCGTACTCGTCGGGGACGATCAGTTTGAGCGGTCGGTCCGGCGTGAAGCCGCTGGCGAACGGCTCTGTGATCGTGAGCGTATCGCCCTCGACGGCAGCCAGGCCGTCCCAGGTTACCGAGAGTTCGACGACGCCGGTCGCTCCGACCGTTCGCAGGTCGACGGTCGCGTCGGTGATCGACATCTCGCGCCCCGTCGCGTTGGCCGCGTCCGCGGCGACGCGTTGCATCCGGTCGCGGAACCGAACGCGGAAGCGCTCGCGCGCCTGCTGGTCGTTTTTGAGTTGCTCGAAGGCGTCGCTCTCGTTCTGGCTCGCCAGATCGAACGTCGTCGTCATCGTCACCGTCGCCGAACCGTCCTCGTGGACGTCCACGACGAACGACCGCTCGGGGGACTCCGCGGCCGTCGCTCCGGCCGCCGGCGTCACTGCGCTGAAAACCGTGAGTGCGACGACCGCCATCGTGACGACGTAGCTGCGGTTCATGTCAGGAACATTCATCGGCGAAGTGATAAAAACCGTGGCCAGTGCGGTTAGCGGGCCCCTGCGCTGTCGCTGCTGCCACTCGACCCACCGGCGTTGCCACCGCGGTCGCGATCGCTCGACCCGCTGTCGTCGGTCGCCGTGGCCCTCGGCTCGCTCTGGTCGGTGGCAGTGCCGTCGGGCTGTCCCGCACCGTTCTGGCCCGACGCCGTCGGGGCGTTCGGTCCGCCCGACTGTCCGGCCTGGCCGCTATCACTGGCGTTGCCCCGCTCGCGCTCGTCCGGCCGCTTGTCGGCCCCGCGGTCGTCGGGCTGACCCCTGTCAGCCGCCTGCGGCCCGGCGATGGACCGTGCGATGTCGGCGACTTCGCCGCCGCTCAGGTTCTTCGCCTGGTCGCCGAGCGTCTGGATCGCCGTCACGTTGACGCCCTTGGATTCGAGCAGGTCAGCCGGGAGTCCCTGCGAGGCGTTGGCGGTGTCGTTCGCCGCGCGTTCGACGTTCTCCGTTCGGGAAGCGAGTTCTGTGATGCGAGCGCGGTACTCGCCCTGGCTGATACTACCGTTCTGGCGGGCCTCGCGCAACTGCTCGCGCTGCTGCGTGAGGTTCCCGAGTTCCCGTTGGGTCTCGTTGACCTTCTCGGCGATCAGCGCGGCCTTGGCCTCGTCGCTGGACGCACCGGCGACCGCCAGCCCGAAGCTCCGGGAGTCGATCTCGCCGTCCAGTTCGGCTTCCTGGGCGCCGACGACGCCTGCCAGGCGTTCGCCGGGCGCGACGGTCGCGTTCGATTCGTTCGCGGCGACGGCCGCCGGGTCGTTCGTCTCGCTGAGTGGCGAGTGGACTGCACCCAGTGCCGTCCCGGCACCCAGCGTGCCGACGACGACGAGCACAGCCGCGAGGAGGGACAGTGTGCGTCGCATTGTGTCTCCTGCTTGGCACTCTACGAGCATATAAATGGTCGATCGCTGTCCCGAATCAACGACGCTTAAGCCGGATTAAGCCAGATTCAAACCTGCTGTAGTCGGGTGGTTTTCGGAGCCGATATCGTGAACGGTCCGCTGAACCGTCGCCAGGATTAAATACTGTCGTCGTCCGGGTGCGTGAGGACGTTCTCGCGGCCGAGGCGGAACACCTCGATCTCGTCGTTCTCCCGGAGCTTCGTGACGACCTGGCTGGTCTTCGCGTCCGTCCAGTCGAGCCGCTGGGCGACCTGCTGTTGTTTGATGCGGCCGCCCTCCTCCTCTACGAGCTTGAGTACTCGCTCCTCGTTGCTCAGGAGTTCCTCGGCCGGGTCGTCGTCCTGACCGTCGGCCGACTGTTCGCTGGCTGGCTCCGTCGACTGCGTTCCAGCGGTGGTCCCGGCTTCGGCGGGTCGGCCGCGGTCCTGGCCGCCGATCAGGCCCCGGCGGCGCGCCCAGAGGTAGCCGCCGGCCCCGAGGAGCACGGCGACGACGGCGGCACCGACGAGCGTGGTCCCGCTGACGCCGCTCCCGGAACTGGGCGCTGGCTCGGTGGTGACCACGACGCGCGGGCCGTCGCTGCCGAAGTCGCGACGGCCATCCCAGACGACGCCGTTGTCGAGGCGTTCGGTCGCGTTCGGCGAGACGGAGACGGTCCGGTACTCGCTGGGCCAGTCGACGCGTAACTGGGACTCGCCGTCGAGGTAGAACCCGGCGAGGGCGTCGCCTGCCTCGATGTGCGTCTCGTTGGTCACGGCGAACCCGGTCCAGGTGAACCGATACCGGATGATCCCGTAGGGCTGGCCGATGTTCTGCCGGTCGGTTTCGACGCTGACGTTCCGGAGCGCCATCTCGCGCCCGGTCGCGTCCGCCGCGCCCGAGACCGTCCCCTGCATGCGGTCGGTGAACCGCTCGGTGTACGGCGAGGAGTCGTTCCGGATCTCCGCGGCGACGGACTCGAAGGCGTCGGTGGCGTTCTCGTCGTCGAGCCGCACCCGGTACTCGATGGTCCACGTGGCCGTGCCGTCAGTCTGAACGGCGGCCCGTAACAGGACCCTGTCCGGATCGACGTCCGTCTGGGTTCCCGTCACTGCCTCGGGCGTCACGGCGTGGGTGTGCGTCGACGCGTCCGCTGCTGCGACGGTCACCCCGACCGCTCCGAGGCTCACCATCCCGAGTACCAGCATGAGGACGACCGTGCCGGCGCGTGTCATCGCTGCCCCGTATTCGTGGCGTCCTGAAATCCTTTCTTGCTCGCCGTCGGCCACAACGCCTATCCCTCCGTCGCGACGACATCCGCCAATGACGCCCCGCGCAGCGGTCGACGTCGAGGACCTCCTGAAGATCCTCCTCGTGCTCGCTATCGTCTGGATTCTCCTGGAAATCATCTCCGAGTTCATCAGCGTCGTGTTCGGCCCCTTCCGCCCGCTCTTTGGCCTTCTCATGGTCGTCCTCATCGCCCTCTATCTGACCGACCGCATCTAGCCACTCGCCGTCCCCGCCGGGACCCCGACCCTTCAAGTACAACCTACCAAGAATACGAGGCTCGGCCGGTAGTTCTGTCGAGACCCTTGGTTTTATACTGAAACCAGTCGAATTTATCGGTAGCAATGGGGGAAGTTACGGCGGCGAAGGTCAGAAACCTCTTCACTTTCTTGGGGTTGGGACTGCTGCAGATCATGGTGATCCTGGAGGGACTGGCGCACTACTACAGCATCACGATCCCGCTGTTCCCCTTGCAGTTCATTCTGCTCGGGTTCGTCTCGGCCGGGCTGATCTTCATCGCGACGTTCTGACCGGGACCAGCACCCTTTTCGGTCGTCCCGCTCCCAGCAGTGCCTATCGTGTACAGCCTGAACGCGCCCGTCCCGTCCGCCGTCGCAGCCCTCGCCGACGACCTGGCGCGTGACCTCCTCGACGCCCAGTCCCGCGTTCGCGGGTCGCACACGCTCGTCGTCAAGCGCCTGACCGACGACGATCTCGGCTACGCCCATCTGGAGGCCCGCGCTCGCGACGCCCTGGCCGGTACGCCCGCCTGTGAAGCCCGCGTCGCCGACGTCGAACTCTTCGAGACGGTGCCGTCCGGTCCAGCGCCGGTCGTCTACCTCCGGGTCGAGAGCCCAGGGCTCGAGGCCCTGCACGACCGACTCTGCGAAACGTTCGATCCAGTCTCCGAAATCGAGGGAGCGGCGTACGTTCCACACGTCACCGTCGCCCGTGGGGGCCAGGCCGCGGCTGCACGTCGCCTCGCCGAGACGGAGATCGACCCGATCGAGTGGGTCGTCGACGAACTCGTCTTCTGGGACGCCACGCGCGAACAGCCAGCGAGTCGCGTCTCGCTGCCGCTGTGATCACTCGCCGGACGTCTCTGTCGGTCGGCCGGCGACTGCGATCGGCTGGTCCGTGTGGGTTTTCGGCAGCGTGAGCTGGACGACGCTGCCCCGGGGGTCGTTCTCCTCGAAGCCGAGCGTTCCGTCGGAGTGCGTGACGATCCAGTTGACCAGCCAGAGCCCCAGGCCGCTGCCGTGATACAGGGGGTCGATCTCGTCCTCGCCGGTCAGGATCGTCTGCTCCTGTTCGGGGATGCCCGGGCCGTCGTCCGCGATGTGGACCTCGACCGTTTCGGGATGAGACTCGACAGTCACCGAGACCGCTGGTTCGTCGCGGTCGCTGTGCTCGACGGCGTTATCGAGGAGTTCACTGATCGCCTGCTCGATCTGGGGGATCGTGGCGGCGTGGACCTCCTCGGGCATCGTCAGGTCGATCGTCGCGTTCGGGTGGCGCTGGCGGAGATCCGCGACTGGCCGCCTGATGTGCGCCGAGATTTCGAGCGGGTGGACGAGCCGCGCCTCCGAGAGCACCTCGACGATCTTGCGTTCGCGTTCCGTCACCCCGAGCAACTGGTCGGCGGTCTCGATGATGTTCTCGGCGAGTCCCTGCATCTCGGTCTCCGTTTCGGCGGCGATCAGTTCCGCGTTCCCGGTGATGACGCTCATCGCGTTCCGGAGGTTGTGTCGCAACACGCGGTCGAGCACGTGGAGTTGGCGTTCCCGGTCTTTCTGTGGCGTGACGTCCCGCAGGGTTGCGACGACGCCCTCGACCTCGCCGGTTTCGCCGTCTTCGAGCGGATAGTACCGGACGTCGAAGGTCCGATCGGAGCGGTTCGGGCGCGACCGTTCCATCCGGTAGTGGACGGAGTTGCCGGCGAGCGTCCGGTCGATGTGCGGTTCGACCGTCTCCCAGACGTCCGATCCCAGCACCTCCTCGGGCGTCAGGTCGCTGATGTCGTCCTGCTCGATGTCGTGGTACTCCCGGTAGCCCCGATTGGCGAACAGGTAGTTGTGGTTCGTGTCCGTCGCGCAGATGAGGTCGTTCGCGCCTTCGATGGCCCGTTCGTACTGCTGGAGCTGGCCTTCGCGCTCTTTCTGCTCGGTGATGTCGGTCTGGATGGCGACGAAGGCCGTGACGTCCCCGTCGTCGTCGGTCAGTGGCGCGATCGTCTCGCGGGCGTGGTACAGCTCACCCGACTTGCGGCGGTTGACGATTTCGTCTTTCCAGACGTCGCCCGCGAGGACGGTTTCCCAGAGGTTCTCGTAGTACTCGTCCGACATCTTGCCGGAGCTAAACAGGCGCGGCGTCTCGCCGAGGGCTTCCTCGCTGCTGTAGCCCGTGACCGACTCGAAGGCGGGATTGACGTACTCGATCGTGCCGTCGGTGTCGGTGATGAGGATGACGTTCCCGGCGGCTTCGACGGCGCGCCGGAACTGGCGGAGGCTCCGTTCGGACTCCCGACGCTCGGTGATGTCCTCCTGGAACCCGACGTACTGTGTCACGTCCCCGTCGCGGTTTTCGACCGGCGCGACGGTGACGCGATTCCAGAACTCGGACCCGTCTTTCCGGTAGTTCGTGAGTTCGGCCGTGACGGACTCGTCGTCGTCGATCGCCTGCCGCAGCGCCGCGACCGGCTCCGGCTTCGTCTTCTCGCCCTGGAGAAAGCGCGGGTTCCGCCCGAGTAGCTCGCCCTCACTGTAGCCCGTCAGTTCTTGAAACCGCTCGTTGGCGTACAGCAGGGGATGATCGTCCTGCGTGGCGTCGGCGATCGTGATGCCGACCGGGGCGTCGTCCATCACCCGGTCTTTCAGCGCGAGTTCCTGTTTGCGTTCTTTGAGCTCCGAGATGTCCCGGACGACCAGAATGATCGCCGGGTCTCCCGCCCACTCGATGCCGGTGCCGGTGATATCGACCGGCGTCTCCGTCCCGTCCAGGCCGAGGAGCCGTGCTTCACTCCGGTTGACGCTCCGGTCTCTGCGCTGAATCTCCGCCATGTTGTCGACCGAGAACGGATGCTCGTCGCCTGCGATGGTGGCTGCCACGGGCGTTCCGATGAGAGCTGCCCTGGTCGAGGCACCCAGCAGTTCGAGACCGGCGTCGTTGACGAACTCGTAGCGTCCGTCGCGGACGATCGCGATCGTATCGTGTGCCGCGTTGAGAACGTCTTTCGCCCGTTCGTGGGGCTCGATGAGGTCGCCGTGTGACCGCGAGTAGGAGACGGCGTCACGGACGAGGTCGGCCAACCGCTCCCACTGGTCGCCGTGGCGCTCCTTGACGAGGTAGTCGGTCACGTCGGCCGAGATCGCCTGACTGGCCAGCGATTCGCTCCCCTTGCTGGTGAACAAAATAAAGGGACGGTTGGGCGTCTGGGCGCGGACGGCTTCCAGGAACGCGACCCCGTCGGTGTCCGGGAGGTCGTGATCGCTGACGATACAGTCGATTCTCGTGCCGTCGGCGAGGCGGTCCAGTGCCTCCTCGACGGTCGCAACGGTCGTGACTTCGATGTCACCGTCAGCAGGAAGCCGCGCTTCGATCTGCGTCGCGTACTCGTCGTCAGCAGTGACTGCCAGCACGCGAATCTCCCTTGGTGCCCCGTCAGTTGACATTCTGCTCGCTCTCAAATTTGACTCCGGCCATATACATACCTCGCTTGTCACCGTCTCACTTCCCGCTTATGTCACTCGATCATCTGGTAGCTGGGTTTCAAGTTCGATGCCGACGATCGCTCCCCGCGCCACTGCGCCGTCTCCCCACACCGACCCGCCGTACTGGTCGACTAACCGGTAGACGAGGGACAGTCCGATACCGGTCCCATCGCTGTCGTGGCCTTTCCCGAACATCTCGCCCTTGCGGTCGTCGGACAGTGTCGTCGCTTGCCTACTCGGATCTGGTATGTAAGCGAGACGTCTCCGCTATTTCCTCGCAACCGTGGGGCAACTGACCGCGACGCTAGGGTTTCGGCGGGTCGCCGTCCCAGGCGTCCATGTCGGTGTAGAAGTTCAGCATCGCGAACTTGAGCTTCTCGGGGGCGATGTCGATCATCTCTCGGCGCTGCTCGGCCGGGAACGTCTCCCTGACCGTGTAGTTGCCCATCTCGCGCTCGCCTTCGAGGGTGTAGCGCTTGTCGACGAGGATGCGCGCCCCGAAGTCCTCGGGCGAGCGCACGACGCGGCCGAGCGCCTGGCGGGTTTTGCGTACCGTCGGAATCTCGACGGCATAGGCCCAGCCAGCGTCCTCGGTGCCCATCCACTCGTTGCCGCCGTCGCCGAACGCCTGATCGTAGGCCGCCTGGACGGCTTCCATCCGGTCGTCTAAGTGCGGGTAGGGGACGCCGACGACCACCACCGTTCTGGCGTCGTCGTCGTCGAAACTCACCCCCTCGGCGAGCGTGCCCCACAGCGACGTGAACAGCGCCGCGTCGTCGCTGTCGGTGAACCGCTCGCGGAGGTCCTCGGCGCGCGTCGCTGGCTTGTCCAGCATGAGTGTCGAGTTCGACCTGACTCGCTCGTGATAGCGTTCGGCCTCGCCGTAACTGGGGAAGAAAGCCAGCGTGTTGCCCGGCGTGAACCGAATGGCGTCCTCCAGGATCCCGGCGATCGTGTCCTGCACGCCGGGGTCGTCGCGCTTGCTGGCGAACAGTGCGGGCGCTTCCACCGTGTACGTCCGACGGCGCTCCTCGGGGAACTGCGCGCCGTAGGCCAGCGTTGCAGGCTCGTCCAGGCCGAGCACGTCCTCGGCCACCTCGAAGGGGCGCAGAGTCGCGCTCATCAGGACGCTCGCGTGGAGTTCGTCGAACAGCGAGCGCGTGACGTGCTGGGGGATACACCGGTACAGCTCTGCCCGGCCGTAGATCTCCCCGTCTCCGTCCTCCCGGCGGAGGCTCACGACCGGGTACTGGCCCTCCTGGGCGCTCTCGTCCATCCAGGTCGCGATGAACTGGGCGGCCTGGAGCGTCTGGCACTCCTGGCGCGTGCTGGCGTCGCCGTTCTTGTAGGCGTCCTCGTACTCCTCGTCCAGGATGCGCCCGTAGGTGAGGGCGTCCTCCAGATCCTGCTCGATGCCCGGGCCGGTGTACTGCTTGAGGAAGGCCAGCGTCAGGTCGTCCCGGCCGGTCTCGTTGGTGATCGACAGGTCGTACCAGTTCTCGCCGACTTTCTCGCGTTCGCCGAACTCCAGGGCGTCCTCGTAGGTGTCCGCCAGCGCGATGCGGAACGCCCGGATGACGTTCGCGGCCGCTTCGGCCCGCAGGTCGTCGCGTTCGGCGAGTTCGTCCAGCGCGCTGTCGAGCGTGTTCTCGGTGAGCGTGCGCGTCGCGTGGTCGCGGGCCGCGTTCTCGACGTTGTGCGCCTCGTCGAAGACGGCGATGACGTCCTCGGGGTCCCGGCCGAGCCACCGGAAGAAGTGCTGGCGGATCGTCGGATCGAGCAGGTGGTGGTAGTTACACACCACCAGGTCGACGCCCTCCATCCCCTCTTTGAGGAGTTCGTAGCCGCAAAAGCCCTCCATCTCGGCGTACTCGTAGATGTCGTCCGGGTCGCGCACGTCCGCGAACAGCCACTCGTAGAACTCGTCGGTGTTCCCGGTGAGGTTCTGGTAGTAGTACTCGCAGGTGTTCTCGGTCTCACGAAGGTCTTCGAGGTCGTCCTCGACCGCGTCGAGTTCGTTCATCACGGACTGGCGAGCTTCCGCCGCCTCCTCGCTGCCGGCCTGACTGTCTTCTAAGAGCGCCTGCTCGCGCTCTTTCAGTTCCGCTCTGTCCTGTTCCGTGTCGACGAGGTCGCGAGTGGTGTCGCGGAGGGCCTGACACTCGTCGTAGCCCACGTCGATGTGACACATCGACCCTTTCCCGCGGAACACGACGGCGCGGATGGGTTCCTGCTTCGTGATGGCGCGGGCGTCCTGGATGAACTGGCGCATCTGCTGGTGGACGTTGGTCGTGATGACCACCGTCTTCGAGTGCTCGCGGGCGTAGTCGAGCGCCGGTACGAGCGACGCCAGCGTCTTGCCGGTCCCGGTCGCGCCCTCGAAGAGGACGTCGTCGCCGTCGGTGAGCGCCTCGTGGATCTGGGCCATCGCCTCGCGCTGGTGGTCGTACGGCTCATCGTAGGGGAAAAACCGCGTGTAGTCCGCGCCGTCTGTCGCCACACGCACTCGTTGTTCGCTCTCGAACAAAAAGATGCGGCGTCGAACTGGCAACCGAATCGGCTCGAACTGTCCCCCATACGTAGCCGATACAATTATCGTCGAACGGTCACGTCTACGAACTATGTCTCGTCCGCTCGCTGTCATTTGCTGCGCCGTGCTGGTGGCGCTCGCGGGGTGTGCCGGCGGTGGACCGACCACCGAGACGGCCGAGACGACGCACCCATCGCCCGAATCGCCGACGTCGACCGCACCCGCCTCCGAGGAGTCCGGTCTCACGCTCGCCGTCGGTGCGACTGTCGAACTGGAAACGCTGGCTCGTGCGCACGCGAAACTGCTCGAGAACCGGAGCTACACGCTCAGGGTCGACCGGCGGGGCGGTCCGCGGGTCACGAGCGTCGACGGGAGCGGTCTCGCCCGCATCGACGACACGTTCAGAGACACGTTCTTCCAGACGGACGAAGCGGCGTTTCGCAACCGGACCGAGGACGGGACGCACCGGTACGTCGCGCGGCCAGCGACGCTGAACCGCTCGACCGGGGCGGACCTGCTCGCGGCTACCAGCGGTGGACTCGTCGTGACGAACACCACGACTGTCGAGGGTGAGACGCGATACGTCCTGACGCCGGGAATCGACTACACGAACGCCTCGGGGCCACGCCCGTACCGCAAAGCCGTCGCCACGGAGTCGGGACTCGTCACGAACTACACCAGCGGGACGTTCTCTCCGGACCGCGGCATCGACGTCGTCGAATCGTTCACCGTCACCGATGTCGGCGAGACGACCGTCGAGCCACCCCGCTGGGTGTCCCTGATCCGCGATGCTCCGGTGGCCGAGGCTACCGGGACCGTCGTCGTCGAACATCCCGAACTGGACGCCCGGTTGCGGGTGACCGACGCGACCGACCGCAGACACGTCGCCCTGCGAGAAAACGAGAACGACTGGCTCGCGGAGGGATTCGTCGCGGACGCTGCCGTCTCTCCCGTCGTCGATCCCGTCGTCCGTGACCGGTCGGCGAACGCGACCATCACGGTGGGGTACGACGAGTCGCAACTCCCCGCTGGGGCGAACGAGCGGAACGTCTCGCTGTTCCTCTACAACGAAACCGTCGGGACGTACGTTCAGATGAACACGACGGTGGACGCCGACGCCGATACGGCGACGGCGACCCGGGCGTACAACGTCACCTACTCGACCGATGGCGGCCCAGAACAGACGATCCGCCCGACGATCAACCATCCCCAGGGTCGCCCCGTGGTGGTCGTGTTGCACGCGCCGACGTACTACCAGGCCTGGCAGAACGCGGGTTAGATCTCGGGTTCGATGTACACCTTGTGGACGTGCGATTCCGCGGCCTTGAGCGCGTCCTCGATGGCGGTGATGCGCTCGTCGATCTCGTCGGTGGAGTAGCCGTTCTCGAAGGCGACGTCGGCGGCGACGAAGATCTTCCCCGGACCGAAGTACACCGTCCGGAAGTCCACGATGTCGCTGACGCCCTCGCTGTCGGTGACGATGTCACGGAGCTTCTGCTCACGCATGCTGGGCAGACTCTCGCCCAGCAGGAGCCGCTTGTTCTCCCAGGCGAGCGCGATGGCAAAGCCCATGAGCATCAGTCCGATGAGCAGCGCCGTCGCCGCGTCGAAGACGGGGTTCCCAGTCGTCCGCGAGAGGTAGATGCCAACGAGTGCGATGCCGGCACCGGCCAGGGCGATGAAGTCCTCGGTGAACGCCGTCAGCGTCGTCACGTCGGACGTTTTGCTGAACGCCTCGCGGTAGCCGCTCCAGTCGTGGACGTCGATCTGGCGTTTCAGTTCCTTGCGCGCCTTGACGAACGCGTAGGTCTCGAAGACGATCGCCCCAATGAGGACGGCGTAGTTGACGAACACGGCGTCGAACGTGATGTCGAGGATCGGGAGCGTCGCCGTGCTCGCGTGGTGTCCCTCACCGAGGTGGGTGAGCGCTTCGTAGCCGTGTTTCGCCGACTCCCACCCGGCGATCCCGAAGAGCAGGACGGAGACGAGAAAGCTGTAGAAGAACTGCGCTTTCCCGTAGCCGAACGGGTGGCGCTGGTCGGCCTCCTGAGCGCCGTACCGGATGCCGATCAGCAGGAACACCTGGTTGCCGGTGTCTGAGATCGAGTGATACGTCTCCGAGAGCATCGACGGACTCTGTGTCAGCAGGAACCCCACGAACTTCAGTATCGCAATCGCGCCGTTCGCGACGAGTGCCGCGATGACGACCCCTTTGCTGTTGCCTGCCATTACGTCACCGCTCCCCCGGCAGCCCAAAAGGTGTTCTGTTCGATTGGTTCGTCGACCAGTTCGCCGACGCCGAGTCACGCTCCCTTTTGCCTCCTGCCCCGTAGCCGCTGCCATGCTCACCGTCGTCTCCGACACGCACAGCCAGGACGCACATCGTCTGGAGGGTCGCACGCTGGAGGCCGTCCGCGAAGCCGACTTCGTCGTCCACGCCGGCGATTTCACGACCGAGTCCGTCCTCGACGCCTTCGTCGCGGAAGCCGGTACGGTCGCCGGCGTCGTCGGCAACAACGACACGCCCGCCGTTCGGGAGCGCCTGCCCGACCAGCGCGTCGTCGAGAGCGAGGGCATCCGACTGGTCGTCGTACACGGTCACGAACACTCCGAGACGGCACTGGCCATGCTCGGTCGTCAGGAGGCCGCCGACCTCGTCGTGTTCGGCCACTCCCACCGCCCCGGCGTTCACGAGGCGGGGGACGTGACGCTACTCAATCCCGGGAGCCACGCCCAGCCGCGTCGCTACCGGCCGGCGCACGCCGAACTCGAACGGCGAGACGGTCGGATCAGCGGCCGCCTGGTCGAACCCGACGGGACCGTCTTCGAGGAGTTCGAGATAAAGAAGTAGCGAACGCACGTCCCAGGACAGCACGGGTCGCGGAGAGCCGCCAGCGGGGTCGTCGTGGAGGGCCGAAGCGTGCGGGGACACTCACTGCTACAGCCCACACTTAAATGTAGTCGACGGAGACTCAAAGAGCCGTTTTACCCATCCGGGTCGCGGTGACGTTCGCCGCTTCCGTTCTCGTCCGACAGCTATTGGTTCAGGGGGTCAGGGAAGCGAAATCATGCCGTCTGCCAGATGTGAGCCACTTGTCAGACGCCGCCGTAGGGTTCAAAGCACCGGAGGTTCAACGGTAGGGTATGCGGTGTCACTACTGCGACCGCAACGCCGAAGTCGCGGTCGAAAAAGACGGCGTCAAAGTCGGTGTCTGCCAGCGGCACTTTCGCGAACAGATGGAGCAGCTCGCGGATAGCGACGCCCTCGCCAATCTCGAAGAGGAACTCGACATCGACGGTCCGGAGTGAGTTCCGCGTCTGGCCGACCGGCTGACTAGCCGGCGCTCTCGCGCCGCGAGCCCTCTCTTTGATTCGTCGCCGTGGTGTTTCGACCCGCCAGCCGTGGCGCCGCGTCGGTCACCGACGAGGTGTTACGCCGAGTGACTTTTGGTGCGGGCAGGTAAACACGCTGGCATGGAACGGACGAACGTCGACGACGTCGAGGACCGGATGGGGCCGGCCGACGTGAAACGGCCCGTCTCCGACGCGCTGGGGGCGACCGACATGGTACTGAACTACTACGAACTCGCGCCGGGCGACAGCTTCGGCTTCGGCTATCACCGCCACGCCGACCAGGAGGAAGTGTTCTACATCGCCCAGGGGACCGTCACGTTCGAGACGGAGGACGGCGACGTGACCGCCACCGAGGGCGAGGCCGTTCGCTTCGAACCGGGCGAGTGGCAACTCGGCACCAACGAGGACGACGAGCGCGTGATCGCCCTCGCGATGGGCGCGCCCGCAGAGATGGGCGAGACCGAGATGCTCCGGGCGTGTTCGGACTGCGGTGGCCGGACCGAACAGGAACTGGAACTCACCGACGACCGCGACGCGATCCTGACGATCTGCGCCGAGTGCGGCGCCGAGACCGGCCGCTTCCAGTAGCGTGGTCGCTCTCCGCTGGGACGGCCGCCGTCGGTCCGCCGTCTGCCTGCTTCGTTTCGATCGGATCGATCGAGCGTTCCGCTGTCTCTGTACGTCCACATAGCACACCGGTGTCGTCCGTAGACAACGTTCTCAAACTTACTCGGGTTTATCTTTGCCGGCGCTGGCATGATGCGTACATGGCGCCTGGTGCTCGGGACGCGGCGACGGCGGAACGCGACGCCGGTTCCACGCCGATGCGGAAACAGCTCGGAAAGGTCGTGGTCTTCTCGCTGTCGTCCACGGCACTGATCGCGATCCACCTCCGCCGGGCGGACCCGCTGTTCCTCGGCCAGGTCTTCGCGTTCGTTGCGGCCCTTTCGGTCGTCGGTCTCCTGGCGGTTCAGCTCGGCGCGCGCGTCGGGGCGTGACCCGCGGACGCGCCGTCGCGGCGTCTGTGGACGGGAGCGACGCACCGGTGGTACCGTTCCCGCCTGGTGGGCGTCCCGGGCGGCAGCGCCTTATGTCGGCGAAGCGGATGATTCAAACCACTCGGCACAGTACGCTGCAAACAATGACCGCGCCCGACCGCCGGGTCCTCGCCACGGTGTTGGTGGTTGCCCTCGTCCTGGCCGGTGCCGTCGCCTTCCTCGGCAGTGACGACGGCAGCGAGTTGCCCAACAACTCGACGGCGATCCAGCAGACGGTCTCGGACCGCGTCGCGAACCTGGAGAGCTACCGCGTCACGATGGTTCAGTCCGTCACGTACGGCGACACGACCCAGCGAGTCCGTATGCGCCTCGCTTACGAATCGGGTCGATACAACCTCACCTACCTGGAGACGCCGGCCGGCAGGCAGCCGATATTCCTGGCCAACCAGACGACTCAGTGGTACTACGACACCGGCGAGGACGTCGTCCGTCGTCGGCCCCGCAACCAGTCGCGGTCGACGAACCTCCTCGTCAGGATCACCGAGTCGCTGTTCGACCACCGGAACGTCACGTACGACGGCAGCGAGACGATCGAGGGGACCGAGACGGTCCAGCTCTCCTACAGTCAGTACGATCGGACGATCTCGCTCGCGGTCGGCGGCAAGGAGGCGTCGCTGCTGACGGCTCCCGACAGCGAGATCGGCAACGCGTCGACGCGCATCTGGATCGACGCCCAGCGACGGCTTCCCGTGCGGGCCCGCACGACGGCGACCCACGGGAACGAGACCGTCGTGCGGACCGTCCGGCTGACGAACGTCTCCCTCGGCGTCGACGTGCCCGACGAGCGGTTCGCGGCGCCGCCGGTCGAGGGCGTCCCGATCGTCACCGAACAGCACCCGGACGTCACGCGGTACCACACGCGGGCCGCCCTCGCCCGGAACGCGAGCGGGTCGCTGGTGACGGCGGCGGTGCCCGACTCTTTCGAGTTCAGCTACGGTCTCCGCGTCCACGAGGCCAACGGCACGACGGTCTCACAGGTGTACAGCGACGGCATCTCGCGGCTGGGCGTCATCCGGACCGACCCGCAGATCACGGACGACGCCGTCGACCCGAACACGACCGTCGCGGGCCGGCCCGCCGAGTTCGAGCGCCAGTACGTCCACTACGGTCACGGACGCGTCCGCTGGCGCTGTGGCGACGACGAGTACTTCGTCTCGGCGCCGGTCGACGTGGCACTCTCGAAAGAACAGCTGATAGAAGTGGCAGCGTCGGTCGGCTGTCCGGACGAAACAGGCAGCGACTGACCGACCTCAGTCGTCCGCGGCGCTCGGTGGTCCGTTCGCAGTGCCGTCGCGGCTGACCTGCCGGACGTACTCGGTGTAGTTGTCGAACAGGCGCTTGGCCTCGCAGGCGGCGGTGTAGTTCTCTGCGGTGATGCCGTCCAGGACTCGTTCGATGCGGTCCGCCGAGAGCTGGTCGTCTTTGCCCTTCGTCACGTCGGCGGCGGTCGCCGTGTCGTATTCGGGGTGGAACTGGACGCCGAACACGTGGTCTTTCCGGAAGCCGTGAATCCCGTAGTCGTTCTCGGCGAACACTCGCGCACCCGGCGGGGCTTCGACCACTCGATCCGAGTGGGTCGTGAAGACGGTGAACTCGTCGTCGACGCCGGCCAGGAGCGGCGCCGTGTCGTCGTGCTCGACGGTCCGATAGCCGATCTCGTACTCGCCCATGTCCTCGACCGTGCCGCCGAGCACGTCGGCGAGCAACTGGTGGCCCCAACACACGCCCAGGAACGGCAGCCCGGCGTCGATCGCCTCGCCGACCCAGGACTGGACCTGGTCGATCCACTCGCGGTCCCAGTAGACCGAGGCGCGCGAGCCCGTGACGAGACAGCCGTCGAACGCGAACGACTGGGGGACCTCGCCGGATGGACAGTGGTACTCGACGAGGTCCGCGTCGAGTTCGCGACGGAAGTTCCGTCGGGTGTCTGCGCCGTCGTGGGCTGCGTTCAGCAGAGCGATGCGTGGCCGCGTCATCACTCTAGTACAGCATCTCTCGCCTCAAATGGCTCTCGGTTCGGCAGGGCTTGCCGCTACAGCGGCGTGTCGAGCTGGTCGGCCAGGAACGCCGTCAGCGCGTCCTCGACCGCCGCCGGCTCCTCGGCCGCCAGGAGATGCCCCGCGTCGATCGCCTCGAACTCGCCGCGCGGGAGCTCGTCGGCGAGCGCCTGGCCAGCCTCGAACGGAACCACCCCGTCCGCGCGACCGTGACAGACCAGCGCCGGCGTCGTCACCTCGTAGAGCGGGCCGGCGTCGAAGCCCGTCATCGCGCCGGTCTGGGCGTCCCACCCGTCGCGGTCGGCGTCGTCCTCCCCTCGCCACGCGACGATGCGGTCGACGATCTCGGGGTGGTCGTCGACGACGCCGGGCGCGAACGCACCGCGAAGGGAGTCCCGGAGTGCGTCGGGATCGTCGCGCGGGGCCGCGAGCGCGTCCAGTGCGTCCCGGTCGACTCGGCTCCCGTCGGCCGTCGTCCCGAGCAGCGTCAGCGTGCCCGCCCGGGCGTACTCGCGAGCGTGTTCGAGCGCGACCATCCCGCCCAGCCCCGCCCCGACGAGGTGGGCGGTCCGCGAGCCGTTGTCGGCCAAGACGGCGTCCAGATCGTCGGCGAGCGTCGGCACGTCGTAGGGTCCGGCGGGCGCGTCCGAGCGCCCGGTCCCGCGGAGGTCCCAGACGAGCGTCTCGACCGGGCCGGCGAGGGCGTCCGCGAGCCAGCTCCAGCACCACGCGCCGTACCCCACCGGGTTGACGAACGCGACGGTCGGTCCTTCGCCTGCTGTGTCGTAGTACAACTCCACGCCGTCGTTGGTCGCCGTCGCCATCGTGGCTCGTCCTACCGGGTCCAGCGACAAGAACCTCGCTTTCGCGACTCAGTCCGCCGTCCCGTTGCGGACGTACTGGCGGACGTCGACGGCGTTGAACTCGCGCGTCGTCCGCACGTCGTACCCTTCACGGTCCAGCAGTCGGGTGAACTGCGATTCCTGCGTCGGGTCCATCCGCGAGAACACCAGCCAGACGGTGTCGTGCCCCCGTATCGTTTCGTTGATCGTGCTGTCGTTGGCGTCCTCCTGGACGCCGCGGACCGGGGCCGCCCCGTCGTAGTAGAACGCGAACGTGTCGTTGGCCGCGCGGTCGCTGACCACCACGAGGTCGTCCTGGCTGGCGTTCCCCGCGACGAGGCCCGTCGCGGCCTCCCACTCGCCGTTCTGTGGCTGTCCGTAGTAACCCGGCAGTCCCGCAACCGCCGCACCGACGAGCAGCGCGACGCCGATGTAGCGGAACTCGACGGCGCCGAGCCGGCGGATCTCCGCGGCGACGAGGAGCAAGAGCGCGGGCAGCGCGGCGATGGTGTAGCGAGCGACGAACAGCGGGGCGACGAGATACGAGAGGGCGAAGGGCACGAGCAGCGGGACCAGGAGCCACCAGGCGAGGAGGGCCGTGTTCTCGCGATGCAGCGGCGCTCGGGTCCTGCCGGCAGCGGCGAACACGCCGACCAGCACGACTGCAGCCAGTCCGAGCATCGGGTTCCGGGGGTGGAGATACTGGCCGATGGCGAACACGAGCCGCGAGACGGTCGGGTCGGGAATCCAACCGAGCGCGACGCCGCCACCGTCGCCGAGGGCCAGCACCTGCCGCGAGAGGACGGCGAGGTACGGAAGCACTGCGATGCCGACCCCGACCTGCAGGCCCAGCCACCGACGGAGCGGGACGGGCCAGTCCCGGTCGGGTCCGAGCCGCGAGGTCAGTAGATAGCCGTTCTGCGCGGCGACGACGAACAGCCCGAAGACGTGCGTGTACCCCAGGACGACGGTCGAGAGAAGGTATCCGGTGGCGGCCCGACGGTCAGGGGCCTCGCGGAGGCGGACGAGCCAGTACATCGAGGCCAGCGCCGCCAGCACGAGCAGACTGTACATGCGGGCGTTCTGTGACTGCTGGAGGTGCATCCCGGAGACGGCCAGCAGTCCCGCGGCCAGCACGCCGACCTGCTCGTCGTAGAGGCGCTTCCCGAGAGCGTACAACAGCGGGAGTGACGCGATGCCGAAGCCGGCCGACAGCAACCGGACGGACGCTTCTCCGGTCCCGAGGAGTCCGACCCACCCGTCCAGCAGCGCGTAGTACAGCGGCGGGTGTCGGTCGACGAGGGGGAGTTCGACGATCACCTCGCCGAGCGAGCGCGAGAGGACGTACTGCAGCGAGGTGATCTCGTCGAGCCAGTAGTCTTCGGCGCCGAGCCCCGCGAGTCGGAGCGCAGCGCCGAGGACCACTACGACGTACAGCCACGCCGGGTAGTCGGTCAGTCGTTCACGGCCGTCGACGTTCTCGGTCGCGTCGGTCTCCTGGTGTGTCGTCGACCCCATGCTGTCACCCCTCGCTCCCGTTTGCGACGTAGTGGTAGACTCTCACGCGGTTGAACTCGTACGAGTTGCGCGCGCCGTAGCCGGTCCGCTCCAGCAGGTCCAGGACGTGCTGGCGGCGCGTGGGCCCGACGTCAGTGAGCGTCACCCAGACGTCGTCGTGGTCGGCGATCGCGTCGCGGGTCGCCGGCGGCGTCTCACCCGTTTCGATCGCGTCCAGCTCCGTCCCGTTGATGCCTTCGACGGTAAGATTCGACTGCCGGCCGTCGAGGTAGTGCCCGAACGTCTCGGTGGCGTGGCCGTAGTAGACGAGTACGAGGTCGCTCTCGCTGGCGTTGCCGGCGATCGTCCCGGCTGCCTCGTCCCACTCGGTGTACTGGGGCTGCTGGTAGTAGCCGGGGAACCCGGCAACGAGCGACAGGACGACCAGTCCGACCGCGATGTAGCGGAACTCGACCGAGCCGATCCGTCTGATCTCCTTGGCGAGGAGGAGCGCCACCGCGGGCAGCGCCGCGCTCGTGTAGCGGGCGACGAACAGCGGGACCAGGAGGTAGGAGGCGACGAACAGGCCGAGGACGGGAACGGCGAGCCAGCAGCCCAGCAGCAGCGTGCGCTCGCGGTCCAGCGGCACGCGGCTCTGGCTCCCGAGCGCGAGGAGGCCGACGACGATGAGCACGAGCAGGCCGGCGAACCCGTTCTGGATGGACGGCGTGAGGTACCCGCCGACCGCCGAAACCAGTCGCATCGGCGTCGGGTCGGGAATCCAGGCTAACCCGGACCCGCCGCTGCCACCGCTCGTGACCAGCGTCATCGCCTGCTGGCCGATGCCGACTCCCCACGGGATCGCGAGGGCAGCGACCGCCAGGTGGACCGCGAGCCAGCGGCGGGGGTCGACGGCCCACGTTCCGTCGGCGCGGACGAACCGGCTCCCCAGTACGTAGCAGTGCTGGGCGGCGACGACGAGCACGCCGAAGACGTGCGAGTAGACCAGGACGACCGTCGCGAGGAGATACCAGCCAGTCGTCCGCCGCGTCGGGTTCGCCCGTAGTCTGAGCAGCGCGTCCATCGAGAGCAGCGTCGCGAACACGAGCAGGCTGTACATCCGCGCCGTCTGGGAGAACCGAACGTGGAACTGCGACAGGGCGAGAATGCCCGCGCTCAGCACGCCGACGCGCTGGTCGTACAGCTGCGCGCCGACGAGGTAGACGAGCGGAATGGCGGCGATCCCGAAGATCGCCGACAGCAGTCGGACCGCCGGCTCGGAGACGCCGACGAGACTCGTCCAGAGGTCGAGGACGACGTAGTACAGCGGCGGGTGCGGGTCGAAAAACGGGATTTCGAGGGCGACCTCGATCGGCGACCGGGTCGCGACGTACTGCAGCGACCGGAACTCGTCGATCCAGTAGTCCTCGGCGCCGAGCCCGTACAGACGGAGGAGCGCCCCGACCGCCAGGGCGACGTACAGTCCCGCGGGGTAGTTCGACAGGGCGGTGCGAACGTCACGACTGATGTCACTCGTCGTCATTGTGTCCCTCCGGTGTCGTTCGTCACGTAGTGTGTGACGGTCACGTCGTCGAACGCCCGCTCAGTGCGGACGTGGCGGCCCGAGCGAGCGAGGACGGCTCGGATCTCCGTTCGGTTCCTGGCGGTCGACGACGACATCGCGAGCCACACGTCGCCGTCGTGTGAGCGGACCGTCTGTCGCACTGACTCCACCGGCGTCGCGACCGACACCCGCTCGACGGGGACCGTCGGACGATCTCGATGGACGTACTGTGCGACCAGCCCGGCGAAGTACCCCCGGTGGACGAGCACGACGTCGTCCCCGTCGGCCCCGTCGGTGACGACGGCCGCCGCGTCGTCCCACTCGGTGTTTTGCGAGGTCTGGTAGTAGCCGGGGAGGCCGGCGACGAGCGCGACGACCAACAGCACGACGCTGATGTAGCGTATTTCCACCGTGCCCACGCGCCGGATCTCCTTGGCCACGAAGAGCGCGACGGCGGGCATGGCCGCGATCGTGTATCGCGGGATGAACAGCGGCACGACCAGGGAGGAGACGACGAAGAGCGCGACGACGGGGATCCCGATCCAGCAGGCCAGCAACAGCGTTCGCTCGCGGTCGAGCGAGACGCGCCGCTGACTTCCCAGCGCGAGGAGACCGATCACGACCAGCACGAGGAAGCCGCCGAACCCGTCCTCGAAGGAGGGCGTGACGTACGCTCCGACCGCCGAGACGAGTCGGATCGGCGTCGGCTCGGGTATCCACCCCCACGCGACGGCTCCACTCCCGCCGCCGGGAGTGAGCAGCGCCAGCGCCTGCCGCCCCATGTCGATCGCCCACGGCACGGCGAGGACGGCCACGGCGAGTTGGACGCCGAGCCAGCGGCGGGGGTCGACGGCCCACGTCCCACCGGTCCGGACGAACCGACTCCCCAGGACGTAGCAGTGCTGGGCGACGAGCACCAGCGCGCCGAACGCGTGGGTGTACAACAGGGCCACCGACGCCGCGACGTAGCCGACGGCGGCACGGCGCGTCGGTGCAGTGCGGAGACGGACGAGGAACAGCATCGAACAGACCGTAGCGAACACGAGCAGGCTGTACATGCGGACGTTCTGGGAGTGAGAGACGTGAAACCGCGAGAACGCCAGCACGCCGGCGGCGAAGACGCCCACCTGCCGGTCGTACAGTTCGGCGCCGAGCGCGTACAGCAGCGGAATGGCCGCGATGCCGAACAGGGCGGAGAGCAGCCGGACCGCCGGTTCGGAGACGCCGACGAGGCTCGTCCAGATGTCCAACAGCAGGTAGTACAGCGGCGGATGCGGATCGACGAGCGGCACTTCCCGGGCGACTTCGAACGTCGTCCGCGAGGTGACGTACGCCAGCGAACTGTACTCGTCGATCCAGAAACTCTCGGCGCCGAGCCCGTACAGCCGCAGCGCTGCCCCGAGCGCCACGACGAAATACAACACCGGCGGCTGGGCGGTCAGCCGCGCTCGCACGTGCGTCGACAGTCCCCTCGTGTCCATACCCGCTCCCCCGTAGTCGCCGGTGTCGGCGGCCCCGTCCAACCGATGCGGCAGTACTGCGGTTCGTTTTCTCCGTCTCGAATCCGTCGGCAAAAAGGTTACTGTGGCGACACATGTCGCGCCACCCGGCCTGCCGGGCGGATCGGACCGCAGAAAGAAGATGCGTCGGACTACGCGTTCTGGACCTGCTGGAGGACGTCCGGCGCGTCGTCGAGTGCGTCGTCGAGTTTGTCACCGTCGGGACCGCCGCCCTGGGCGAAGTCCGGCGGGG
>NZ_JBHUDJ010000002.1:595053-613370 GCF_042678165.1 Halorientalis brevis
GTCGTCCGGGACGGCGACGACGAACTGCGCGCCGTCGACGCCGCTGCCGATGACTGAAATCTTCCCTTCGTCGACGATGGCGTTGGCCGTCGCCCGGAGTTCGTCCATGTCGGCGTCGAGGCGCTGGATCACGGCGGTCGTGCCGCCGACGTCGACCTCTTCGCCCGCGTCCGATCCAGCCGCGCGGACTTCCGCGAGTTCCTCTTTGAGCTCCTCGATGGTTTTGCCTCGCTCTTTCCACTCGGTGAAGAAGCGCTCGGCCGTCTCGGGGACGTCCGGCGGACTCACGTCGAGGATCTCTGCGGCCTCGGTGAGGAAGTCTTCGGTCTCCTGGGTGGCCTCGATGGCGGCGTCGCCGGCCGCGAAGGTGATGCGTTCGACGCCGTCCTGGATGCGCTCGGTGCCCAGAATCTTGATGGCGCCGATATCGCCGGTGCGGGAGACGTGGGTCCCACCGCAGGCCTGCACGTCCTCGTCGACGTAGATGAGGCGAATCTGCTCACCCGGCGGGATGCCACCCTGGTAGAGGTCGAACCCGTGTTCGGCCTCGGCTTCGTTTCTGTGGGGCCACTCCTGGCTGACCGTGCTGTTGTCCATGACGATCTCGTTGGCCAGGTGTTCGATCTCCTTGACCTCCTCGCGCGAGATCGGTTCGTAGTGGCGCACGTCCAGCCGGGCGCTGTCGGTGTGTTTCTGGGCACCGGCCTGTCGGATGTGCTCGCCCAGGACCTGTCGGGCGGCGTAGCCGACGACGTGGGTCGCGGTGTGGTGGCGCATCAACTGCCGGCGGCGCTTGGCGTCGACCTGGCCGCGGACGAACTCGCCCTTGCCGGGGTCCTCGTCGGTCCGGTGGAGGATCACGCCTTCGGTGATCTGGACGTCGGTCACTTCGGCGGTGACGTCGTCCGTCGAGAGCGTCCCGTGGTCTGCGGGCTGGCCACCGCCCTCCGGGTAGAACATCGTCTGGTCGAGCGCCACGTCGTACTCGCCGCCCTCGCGCTCGAAGACGTCTAGTACTACTGCCTCGAAGTCCGTCCGCTGCTGGTCCTCGTAGTACAGCCGGTCGGTGTCGGGCAACTCGGCGATGCGGTCGGCGTACGGCTCTTCCTCGTCGTCCTCGAAGGCCTGGCCGCCGCCGTGGCGCTCTGCCACGAGGGAGTAGAAGTCGTCGGGGATGGCCACGTCGACGCCCTTCTCGGCGGCGATCTCCTCGACCATGTCCGGCTGGATGCCGTGGGAGTCGTACAGCTCGATGAGTTCGCTCGTGGGGATCGGGTCGCCTTTCTGGGCGTACTCGTCGGCGAGCTGGCGAACCCGGCGACCGCCGCGGTCCAGCGTCTCGCGGTACCGCTCGACTTCCGTCCGGACGATGTCGCGGATGGTGTCCCGGTTCGTGTAACCGAGCCGTTCGGCCTGCATGTCGACGAGTTCGTCCAGCGGCGCGTCGACGCCGACGTTGTCACACAGCCGTTTCGTACGCCGGAGGACCATCCGGGCGAGATAGCCCGTCCCGACGTTCGAGGGGACGATGCCGTCGCCGAGCATGTACGCCAGCGCGCGGCAGTGGTCCGAGATGGCGTAGATGTCTTCGAGGGGTTCGACGAGGTCGCGCAGTTCCGCGGTGGAGACGCCGACCTGGTCGGCGATGTTGTCGCGGGCGGCCTCCACGTCGTCGACGTCGTCGATGTCGAGGTTGCCCGAGAGCCGCGCGGCGTCGTGGATGATCGACTCTTCCTCGTCGGTGTGGTCGATGCCGACGTTGTCCTTGAGGAAGTCGATCATCTCGGGATAGATGGCCTCGTAGACGGTCGGGGTGCCCTGGCTCATCCAGGTCCACCGCTCCAGCCCGTAGCCCGTGTCGACGATGTACGTGTCCATCGGGCTGTAGCGGTTGCCGTCTTTCATCTCGTACTCGCCCTCGGGGTCCTGTTCCATGGACATGAAGACGAGCGTGGCCAGCTCGGCACCGCGGTAGATGACCTCGATCGCCGGGCCGGCGTTGCCGCCGCCGACCCACGGGTCCTCGATGTACGTGATCTCGTCGAGATCCGCACCGAGCGACGCGAACAGTTCGTCGCAGTAGCGGACCGTGTCGTCTTTCCAGTAGACCTCGCCCTCGTAGGCGTACTGGTCGGGGTCCTCGATGTCTTCGCGCGCGTTGAACGCGTGATGGGCCATCATCTCGAAGGCCATCGTGTGCCGGCCGGTCTTCCCGACGTTGTCGATGTCCTGCATCCGGATGCAGGGCTGGGAGATCGTGAGGGGATTGGCCGGCGGCGGCGTCTCACCCGAGGTGACCAGCGGCTGGAAGTCGTAGATCGACGCCTGCGTGAGCAGGACGTCGTCGCGCCAGCGGTTGGCTGCGACCGGATATGGCTCGATGCGCTCGTGACCGTTCTCCTCGAAGAAGGAGAGGAACGCCTCGCGCATCTCCTCCAAGGTGTACTCCTCTTCGAAGCCGGGGTTGTCGATGAAGCTGTACTCAGCACAGGGCGGTTCGCCGCAAGTCTGTCGGTCCCCGTCCCGCGTCCAGAAATGAGCCCCACACTCCGAGCATTCCAGTCGATGGAAGCCCTCGTCCTCGAAGTACTGGAGCTGGTACTCCTCCTCTAAGCTCATTCGTTGGTCTATTGTCGCCTATCGGAGCCTAAAACAGTTCCGAACAGTCGAAGCGTTGTCGCACCTGGTCCGTCTCGTCGCCCCGGTCGAACGTATCGCCGCCGTCGCTGTCCGGTCCTCGCGGCCATCTCTCGGGAACCCACGCCAGCGTTCTTGGCCCTGCACCACGACGTTCACGTATGGCGAGTGTCTCCCGTGACGCTGACGCGCCACTCCCGAATCGGCGACCGCTCGGCTCGCTCGCGCTCGCGATCCTCGTCTGCGAACTCGTCGGTGCCTCGGGTAACCTCCTCTCGGGGTCGGGGGTCACGTCCTGGTATCCTTCCCTGACGAAACCCGCGTTCACGCCGCCGAGCTGGGTGTTCGCGCCCGTCTGGACGGCGCTGTTCGCCCTGCTCGGCGTGGCCGCCTGGCTGGTCTGGCGCGTCGGCCTGGACGACCGACGCGTCCGGGTCGCACTGGGTCTGTTCGCCGCCCAGTACGTCGTCCAGGTCGCCTGGTCGGGCGTCTTCTTCGGGCTGCGCGATCCCTTCGGCGGTCTGGTGATCATCGCCGTCCTCTGGGTCGGGATCGTCGCCACCCTGGCCGCCTTCGCCAGGATCGACCGCCGCGCGGCGCTGCTGCTCGTGCCGTATCTCGCGTGGGTCAGTTTCGCCGCGGTGTTGAACTACGAACTCTGGCGGCTGAACTGACGGGGACCGACGGCGAGCGCCGCGGCTACCGGACCGGGAAACCGTGAGAAGGTCGGGTGGTCGTTCAGGACAGATCCGGAACGAGCGGTGCGTCGGCCTCGTCGCGGTGGTAGCGGGAGCGTCCCGACGATTCGGCTACCGCAACGATGCCACCGTCTGCGCGAAGCATCTTGTTAGACATGTCTGGCACCATCGGGTCGATTTCGTCGGGTCGAGGCCTGTTCGTCATTGGATTTCGTCCTCATTCCCTTCGTCGATGCGGACCATAATAAACCTTCATGATTTATAGTGATATGACGTTCGGCCAGTCAGAAGTGAATATATATCAGCCTTTCTCCTCTCAGGCGCTACATTACTGCCGGGATACGATATTCCTGGCCGCAAAATTAGAAAATCCGAAACTTATAAAAATAGCAACAACTGTCGCGAATCAGTCGTCGAGCGCGAGTGAGGCGAGCAGCGCTTCGAGTTGGATGCGTTCGTTCGCACCCTCTGTGATGCGGTAGTCGGCTTCGCCGATGCGGTCGAGCAGCTTCACCGCGGCGCGGTCGTCGAGATCGAACTCCCAGACCGAGCGGTGGAGCTGGTCGATGACGTCGCCGCCGGCGATCCCCTCGTCGGTGAGCAACTCGTCCAGCGTCGCCTTGGCGGCCAGAAAGTCGCCCTCCAGGGCCTCGGTGACCATCTCCTTGATCTCCTCGGGGCGGGCGGTCGAGGTGATGGCGTAGACGGCGTCCTCGTCGACGACCTCGCCCGTGACGGCGGCGGCCTGGAGCCCGTTGATCGCTTTGCGCATGTCGCCGCTGGCGGCGTAGACGAGCGCGTCGACGCCGTCGTCGGTCACCTCGATGTCCTCGTTCTCGGCGATGATTCGGACCTGTTCCTCGACGGCGTCGTCGCTGAGCGGCGAGAACCGGAAGACCGCACACCGCGACTGGATCGGGTCGATGATCTGACTGGAGTAGTTACACGAGAGGATGAAGCGGACGTTGTTCGAGAACTCCTCCATGGTTCGGCGGAGCGCCGACTGGGCGTCGGAGGTCAGCGAGTCGGCCTCGTCTAAGAAGATGATGCGGTAGTTCGACCCACCGAAGGAGGAGCGCGCGAAGTTCTTGATGCGGTCGCGGACGACGTCGATCCCGCGCTGGTCGGAGGCGTTGAGTTCGAGGAAGTGCTCTTGCCAGTCCTCGCCGTACAGTTCGCGGGCGATGGCTTGTGCTGAGGTGGTCTTGCCAATTCCGGCCTGTCCACTGAACATGAGGTGGGGCAGGTCGTTCCGGGCGACGTAGCTTTTGAGGCGCTCGGTGATGGTCTCCTGTCCGACGATGTCGTCGAGCGTCTCCGGGCGGTACTTCTCGATCCAGATCTCGTCCCGCCTGGCCCGCGACTCTGTGTCGGCCTCGCTCATGTCCGGTGACAGGCGGGGGCGAGTCTTAAACGGTCCGGGACGGGTGCGTCGGCTCCTGGCGTTCGGTCTCGGTGCCGTCCCGACGTGCTACCCAGGCACGGCGTCGACACGCTCAAGGCCGCGAACAGCGAACTCCACGTATGGTCACGGTTGAAGTCGTCGGCGAGGACACCTACGAGGTCGACGTCGGCGCACTCGACGGGTCCGAGCCCACGTACGCGGATCTGCTCGCGGCCGTCGATTACAGTCCGCACGAGGTGTCGGTGATGGTCGACGGGGTGCCAGTGCCGGAGGACCGCCCCGTCGAAGCCGACCACGTCCGCGTCCTCCGGCTCATCCAGGGCGGGTGACCAGAGGTAACAGATGCACGTTCAGGAAGCCACATCGGACGATCGACCCGCCGTCATGACGGTCTTCGACAGCGCGATGCTCGAAACGGACGCCGAGACCGTCAGCGAGGCCATCGACCGCGGTGACCTGCTGCTCGCGGTCGAGGGGGACCGCATCCTCGGCGCGTGTCTCCTCGCTGGTGAGGAGATCGAGGCCGTCGCCGTCCGGCAGAAGCGCCGCGACCAGGGCATCGCCACCGCGCTCGTCGAGGCCGCCGCAGCCGACCGTGAGCGACTCGTCGCCGAGTTCGACCGCCGAGTGCGCCCGTTCTGGGATTCTCTCGGGTTCGCCGTCGAACCGCTGGGCGGCGGCGACCGCTATCGGGGCGTGCTGGAGACCGCCGAAACCGACGTGGAGACCAGTTAGACCAGCGGTTCGACCAGCCCGCGACCCGCGACGAGGAGGTTCTCGACGCGTTCGGCGCTCGTGGCCTCGGCGTAGACGCGGAGCTTCGGTTCCGTGCCGCTGGGCCTGACGAGCAGCCAGGAGCCGTCCGCGAGGAAGATTTTGAACCCGTCGACGTCGTTGACGCGCTCGACGGCCGTGCCCGCGATCTCGTCGGGGAGCGCGCCGTCGAGGTCGGCGATGACTGGTGCTTTCCGGTCGTCCGGGCAGTCCACGCTGATGCGGTCCTGGTGAATCTCGCCGTGTTCGGCCTCGAGCTCGCGAACCCGCTCGTCGAGGTGACGGTCGGCCGTGGCGGCGGCCGCCAGCAGCGCCACGATGACGCCGTCCTTGTTGCGGACGTGACCGCGGACGCCGAAGCCGCCGCTCTCCTCGCCGCCCATCAGCGCGTCGTTGTCGGCCATCGCCTCGGCGACCCACTTGAAGCCGACCGGCGTCTCGTACACCAGTTCGTCGTGGGCCTCCGCGACCCGGTCGACGATGCTGCTGGTCGAGACCGTCCGCACCGCGGCCCCCTCGTGGCCGCCGAGGAGGAAGTCGTAGACGGCGGCGAAAAAGAGGCTGGCGTCGAGGAAGCCACGGTCCGGCGTGACGACGCCGATGCGGTCGGCGTCCCCGTCGTTGGCGATGCCGAGGTCCGCGTCCCCGGTCTGGACGCGCTCGACGAGGTCGCCGAGTCGTTCCGCGCTCGGCTCGGGCGACCCGCCGCCGAACTCGGGATCGGTGTCACAGCGCAGGCGCTCGACATCCGCGCCCGCGGCGTCCAGGATTCGGTCGGTCACGTCTCGGCCGCTGCCGTGCATCGCGTCGTAGGCCACCGTCAGCCCGTCGAGGTCCGCCGAGACGAATTCGAGTGCGTGGTCGACGTACGGCTCGACGAGGTCTTCCTCGCGGACGACGCCGAACTCGCTCTCGTCGATGGGATCCGGCTCGGCCAGGTTCGACTCGATGGCGTCGGTGACGGCGGCCGGTGCCGGCGCGCCGTCCTCGGGGATGAACTTCACGCCGTTGTACTCCGGCGGGTTGTGCGAGGCGGTCACCTGGAGCGCCCCTGCGAGGTCCCGCTCGCGGACCGTCCAGGCGACGACTGGCGTCGGGGTGTCCCGCTCGGGGAGCAGGACGTCGAAGCCGTTCGCACAGAGTACGCGGGCCAGTTCCTCGGCGAAGCCTCTGGAGTGTTCGCGGGCGTCGTAGCCGACTGCAACCGTCCCCGTGTTGCCTTCCGCGCGGAGATACGTTGCGACGGCCTGCCCGACGATCCGGACGCGGCGGTCGGTGAACGTCTCCAGCGTCGCCCGCCACCCGTCGGTCCCGAACGCGATTTCGTCCATACTCTCTGTCCCCGTCCCCAGGTGAAAAACCTCCCGTCACTGACCACTTTTTACAAACGGGGGTGTCCTCGACCCTGACGGGCCTGCGGGAACCCCCGTTTCCAAAACCTGGACTAAAACTTGCTCCAGACTCGCTACGCTCGTCTGGAGTGAACCGCGCTCGCTGGCTCGCGGTTCCACCGCTCGCCTTGCCGAGGCGCTCCCGTCGGTCGCGCCTCGCTTCGCTCGCGCGGATGCTGGTGTACTCACTGCACAGCAACTCCAGACAAACCGATAAGTTACGGCTTCTACTCCCGCTCGCTGTCTACCACCCGCTCTTTCTCAGCACGAGAGAGCTGTTTGATCTCGTACTCGCGGCTCATCGCCGCCGATTTCGTCTCGTAGGACTCGACGTGAATGCACTCGACTGGCGTGCGCCCGCGCGTGTACTTCGCGCCCTCGCCGGCGTCGTGTTCCGCGACGCGTCGCTCGACGTCGGTCGTGTAGCCGGTGTAGAGCGTGTCGTCGGCACAGCGCAGCACGTACACGTAGTGACCGTCGCTCACACCTGGACGCAGACGGGACCGGACCGTGAGTGTTCCGTCCGACCGGCCGACGGCCGGTCCGTGGATGCGCGTCGTATCATGAGGGGCTTCGCGTGGTGGTTATCCCACGATTCGTGTCGGAACGGTGGCACTCATGCCTTGGCGCGCTCGCGGGCGACCTCGGCGATGCCAGCGTTCGCCGAGCAGCTTGGGCAGGCGTGGACCCGTCCGAATTCGTCCGCGAAGACCCGAGCGAACTGCTCGGACACGTGCGCGCTACAGTGGTTGCACTTTGGCATTGGGCTCTGCCGGCAGGGACGCTGCCGACGCTGATCTGTAAGCAGTGAGTGGATAAATAGACGGTACCGAACCTGTTGGGTGTCCCCCGCACGCCTCCTCGAATCCGGTGATGTTGCCGGTTTTCTCGGCGTTCAGGCAGGGTCCGCGTCCCACGCCGCGTCGACTGCACGGGCGATCAGCGCGGCCTGTGCCCCGGCGGTGAAGCCGGCGTCGACGTTGACGGCGGTCAGGGCCGTACAGGACTGTAACATGCCAAGGAGTGCGGCCTCGCCCTCGCCGCCGTACCCGTAGCCCGTCGAGACCGGGAGGCCGATGATCGGTGTGTCGACGAGGCCAGCGACGACCGTCGGGAGCGCGCCCTCCCGACCAGCCGCGACGATGAGCACGTCGTACTCGCGTAACTCTTCCAGCCGGTCGAGCAGGCGGGCGATGCCGGCGACGCCGACGTCGTCCACGCGCTCGACGCTCGCGCCCATCTCCCGGGCGATGATCGCGGCTTCGCCCGCCGGGATGGCGTCGGAGGTGCCGGCGGTGACGATCCCGACCGTGGCGGCGAGACTGGGGCGCTCGAACGCGGGCGTGTGGGCGACCAGCATCCGAGCGCGCTCGTCGTAGTCGACGGTGACGTCAGCGTGTTCTCTCCCCAGGTGGTCACGGACTGCCGTCACGTGGTCGGCGGTCAGCCGGGTAGCGATGGCTCGTCCGGTCGTCTCGACGGCAGTCGTCGCGAGATCGGCGACCTCCGTCGGCGTCTTCCCGTCGGCGAGGATCGCCTCGGGCACGCCGGCCCGGGTCTCGCGAGCGGCGTCGAACCGCCCGCCCTCGCTCGACGCGTAGCCAGCCAGTTCCGCCTCCGCCTCGGCTGGCGAGAGGTCGCCGGCCGCGACTGCTTCGAGCAATTCGCGCATACCTCTCCTCGACGCTCGAAGTACTCTTACCCATCGCTTTTGGGCGTGACGACGAGTGCGCGCGAACCGCGCGGGGAGCGCGCGCGAGCGGTCTGCCGA
This sequence comes from Halorientalis brevis, assembly GCF_042678165.1. GTDB lineage: Archaea > Halobacteriota > Halobacteria > Halobacteriales > Haloarculaceae > Halorientalis > Halorientalis brevis. The sequence continues at coordinate 603,730 of NZ_JBHUDJ010000002.1, forward strand.
CCCCACAGAGCGCCCTCGAACTCTCCGAAAACGGATGATTGGCCGAATTGTTTAAATACTAGCCCTCCCCTTTAAGTGTGGAATGGCCGGTACAACCGCTCAAACCCCCGTGAATACCGGCGAGAAACCGCACAATCAGGAAAGTATATAAATCCCCCTCTGGAATGGCCGGGTGTATGGCAGACCTGATTGTCAAAGCCGCCGTGAAAGAAGCGCTCGATGACATGAACGTTGCCTCTGACTTCTACGACGCCCTCGACGACGAGGTCGCCGAGCTGCTCGATGACGCAGCGCGTCGTGCAGAGGAGAACGACCGAAAAACCGTTCAGCCCCGCGACCTATAAGCAGGGCTACCTTCTCAATATTTTTCGAGCCCAGTAGCGACTGCATCAGTCGATAGCGATATTTGCTTACAGTGACACCTTCTCGACGGGGGAAGGATATGCCAGAGTGGTTTCGCCCGAAGTTCGGCCTGTTGCTCGGTGGGTTTCCAGTCGTTCTGTTGTGGATCGTGGGTTTCAGAGACGGGCAGTTGCTCGTTCTGTTGGCACTCACCTGGGCACTCGGTGGGTGGCTTACTGCCCGTCAGTGGGAGGTCTGGAATGGGCAAGGGCCAGAGAAACTCTGGGGAATCCTCGCTGGGATCCTTCCATTCGCCGTCGGTAAATACGGTGTACACGGTGGACTCCCGCTGTCGAACGAGCAAGAGTATGCACTCCAGTTGCTGGTTTTCGGTGTCGGACTCACCGCAGTGGGACTCGGGGTCGAGATGGGGACGAGCGCTGAAAAATCCTGACTGAGACGCCGCCGCTAGTCGAACCGCTGGACCGTGACGTCGTCGGCACTCCCCACGTGTAGCTCGTCGGCCATCCCGACGAACAGCCCGTGTTCCACGACGCCCGGGATCGCCGAGAGCGTCGTCGCCAGCCCGACCGGATCGTCGATGGTGCCGAAGTCACAGTCCAGGACGAGATTGCCGTTGTCGGTCACGACCGGACCGTCCTTGCGTTCTGCGGCCCGGAGGTCGGGCTCGCCGCCGAGTTCGCTGATGCGGGCGGCCACCGGCGTGCGAGCGTCCGGGAGAACCTCGACCGGAACGGGCACGGACAGCGCGTCGGCCAGTTTCGAGTCGTCGACGACGATCACCAGCCGATCGGCGGCGTCGGCGACGAGTTTCTCGCGGGCGTGTGCCGCGCCGCCGCCCTTGACGAGGTCGCCGTTCGCGGCCTGATCCGCGCCGTCGATGGCGACGTCTGGACTGGCGTCGTCGAGCGTCGTCAGCGGGACGCCGACCTCGCGGGCGAGTTCCCGCGACTGGTAGGACGTCGGGATTCCCTGAACGTCCAACCCAGATTCGACGGCCTCGCCGAGTGCTCTGATCGCGTGTGCGGTCGTGCTCCCGGTGCCGAGGCCGACGACCGCTCCGTCCTCGACGACCGTCGCTGCCGACTCTCCAGCCTGCCGTTTCGCCGCCTCGCTCCCACCGCGTTTCATGGGCGAGGGAACCCCCTCGGTGGACAAAAGTACCGGGGAAAGAGCCGGATACTTTTCACCCCTTCACCCGTCGACTCGCGTATGTTCGGAACCAGCGGTATTCGCGGGCCAGTGGGGGAAGACGTCACTGCCGACCTGGCGCTCCGGGTGGGGCGCGCCGTCGGTATCGACGCTGATCGCGTGGTCGTCGGTCGCGATCCGCGCGAGAGCGGTCAACTACTCGTCGACGCCCTCACTGCAGGGCTCCGCGAGTCCGGCACCGACGTGCTGGACCTCGGGATCGCGGCCACGCCGACGGTCGCCCGTGCCGTGGGCTGGGAGGACGCCGACGCGGGTGTCTCCGTCACTGCCTCGCACAACCCGCCGCAGGACAACGGCCTCAAACTCTGGCAGCCCAGCGGCCAGGCCTTCGACGAGTCGCGTCGGGAGACGATCAGCGAACGCATCCAAACTGACGCTGCCGACCTCCAGAACTGGACCGGACTGGGCGACCGCGAGTCGGCCGACGCCCACGAACGGCACGTCCAGGCGCTCGTCGACGCCGTGGACGTGGACGAGGATCTCTCGGTCGTCGTCGACGTCGGCAACGGGGCCGGCGGCGTGACGGTCGACGCCCTCCAGCGACTCGGCTGCGAGGTCGAGACGCTGAACGCCCAACCGGACGGCTCGTTCCCGGGTCGTCCCTCGGAGCCGACCGCCGAGAACTGCACGTCGCTGGCCGCGCTGGTCGCCGAGTCAGACGCCGATCTCGGGATCGCCCACGACGGCGACGCCGACCGGATGCGCGCCGTGGCCGGTGACGGAACCTACCTCTCGGGAGACGTCACGCTGGCGTTGTTCGCCAGGGCAGCCGCCAGCGAGGGCGAACAGGTCGCCGCGCCGGTGGACACGAGCCTCGCGGTCGACGACTACCTGGCCGAGGGCGGCGTCGAGGTCACTCGGACGAAGGTCGGCGACGTCTACGTGGCCGAGCGCGTGGCCGACCGGGGCGTCGCGTTCGGCGGCGAGCCCAGCGGGGCCTGGATCTGGCCCGACGCGACGCTCTGTCCGGACGGGCCGCTTGCGGCCTGTCGGCTGGCCGAACTCGCGAGTGAGCGACCGCTGTCGGCACGGACGGCCGCCGTCGACACCTACCCCATCCGCAGAGACAGCGTCGAGGTCGCGGACAAGGCGGCGGTGATGGAGCGCGTCAGCGACCGCGTCCACGAGACGTACGACGACGTGTCGACGCTGGACGGCGTCCGCGTGGACCTCGGCGACGGCTGGTTCCTCCTGCGTGCCAGCGGGACCCAACCGCTGGTCCGCATCACGGCCGAAGCCCGCGAGCAATCGCGAGCCGACGACGTGTTCGCGGAAGCGCAGTCGCTGCTGGAGACGGCACTCGACTGACGCGACAGTGGTGACTCGGTCGGTGGGTGCGCCGAAAAATCAGTAGATGAGAGACGAGAGGTGGGGGAGCCCTCTTTCGTTACCCGCGTCGCGTCGACCGCGCCTGTCGGACGTCGGCGCCGTCGCGAATCTTGTCTTCGCACTGCGGGCAGACTCGTGGTTTCTGGATGCCGTTCGGTGTAAAGACACGTGCATATGCGGCCGTCACAAAAGCGCCGCAGTTCTGACATTCCGGCATACAAGTGTTGAATAGGAAGGGGGTGTCTTAACTTTGGGTGGTGTGCGTAAGACCTTCTCAACCACGCACCCCTGCGACGCGGTTCACGCGCTCTCCGGCCGGTTACTCTCGGCAACGATTTCCGGGTTTCTCGCCGTGGTGAGCGATCTCCCGGGCCGTATTCGCTCGCGCGCGGACAGGTATTATATCTGATATAGTGTCCACATCGGTCTTTTGTCGGTGGCGCTCGCACGTCGAGACATGACACGGACTGTCGTCGTCGCCGGTGTCGGTCCCGGGCTCGGAGAATCGATCGCTCGCAAGTTCGCGACCGAGGGCTGTCGAGTCGGTTTGTTCGCCCGCTCGGAGTCGTATCTCACGGCGCTGGCGGCCGAGCTGTCCGAGACTGCCGGCGACGCGCTGGCGGTGCCGACGGACCTGGCAGATCCCGACGCCATCGCTGCCGGGTTCGAGCAGGTCCGCGAGTCGTTCGGTCCGGTCGACGTGCTCGTCAACCACGCCAGTGCAGCGCCCTGGAAGGGACTCGAAGCCGTCACCGACGCGGAGTTCGACCGGGCGCTCGACGTCGGCCCCCGAGCGGCGCTGCACTGCTCGCAGGAAGCCGTCGCAGATATGCGCGAACACGACGGGGGAACCATCATCTTCACTGGCGCGACCACGTCGGTCCGCGGGCGAGAGAACGCCATCGGGTTCTCGGCGGCCAAGTTCGCCTGCCGCGGGATGGCCGAATCGATGGCTCGGGAACTCGGTCCCGAGGGGATTCACGTGGCCCACGTCGTGCTCGACGGGCAGGTTCGCCCGCCGGACCAGCAGGTCGCGTCGCCCGAGGACTACCTCGACCCCGACGCCGTCGCCGAGAACTACTGGCACCTCGTCCAGCAGGATCGCTCGGCCTGGACGCTGGAACTGGATCTCAGACCGCACGTCGAGGCGTTCTGATCCCGGTCGCACGCGCGACGAATCAGAAGGCCAATACATCGCCCCGGCGTGACTGGCGACTGTGACGACGATCGAGGAGTTCGTTCGGGGCGAGCGGCTCAACGCAGTCGTGGGGTGGATGGCAGTGCTGACGTGTCTGCTCGTCGTCGGGCTCGAATTGCGGGCGGGGGAGACGCTCGTGCCGGTGTTCGCGCTCGGCTGCGTCGTCGCGGTCGTGCTCCCGGCGGTCGTCCGCCGCGATCCGTCCGCGATGCTGCCCTGGGAACTGCTCGTCGTCCTCGTCGGCTTCCTCCTCGCTCGAGCGGCCAGTGTGGCCGTCCCGCTTTCGGGATACGGCGTCGTCGCGGCGCTGGCCCTGGCCGTCGCCGTCGACNNNACTTCGACGTGCTCACGCCCGTCGACATGACGCCCTGGTTCAGCGTCGGGTTCGTGACCGTGACCACCATGGCCATCGCGGCGCTGTGGGGAATCACGCAGTACGCGATCGACGCCGTCGCCGGGACGACCCACCTCGCCAGCAACGCCGACCTGATGTGGGACCTGCTCGCCGCGACGGTCGTCGGGGTCGCCGCCGGCGTGACGTTCGAGGCGTACCTGCGACGCGTCGGCCGATTGGCGGCCCCCGAACCGACTGCGCCGAGCGACGACACGGCACGACAGGACCGCGTCCCGCTCTCGGCGTCGCGGCTGCGGTACGTCGTCAGGGGAATGCAGGCCACCCTGCTCGCAGTTACCGTCTACGGCGTCGCGACCGTCGACCTCGCGGTCGTGAGCAACGCGGGAATCGCACTCGGCGTCACGTTCGTGCCGACGGTCGTCGGCCGGCGGTACGGCCGGTCGGTTAGCGCCGGACTGGCGCTGTGGATCACCGCTGCGGCGTTCCTCCACGCGATCGGCCTCCTGGGACCGTACGGGTCGGTCGGCTGGTACGATCAGGTCACCCACACCCTCTCGGCGTCGCTCGTCGCCGGCGTCGGGTACGCGATCGTCCGGGCGGTCGATCACTGGTCGACTGACGTCACCTTCACGCCGGCGTTTCGGGTGGTCTGTGTCGTCCTGTTCGTCCTGGCCGCTGGCGTCTGCTGGGAACTCGTCGAGTTCGGCGCCGGCGGGGCCGCGTCACTGCTCGGCCACGAGGCCGTTCTCGTCCAGTACGGGCTCCGAGACACGGTGCTTGATCTCGTCTTCGACGCCGTCGGCGCGCTCGCGGTCGCGCTGTGGGGGATCAGCTACTTCGACGGCGTGGCGGACCTCATTTCGGCGTCGCTCCGGGCGTCGAAGTGATCGAAAAAGAACTGCCCGCGAGTCGCGGCGTCACTCCAGCCGCTCTAACACCGCGTCGGGCTCGTAGTTCAGCGTCAACTCGCGGGAGCGCCCGCGCCCCTCGACTTCGGTGTAGGTGGCGTCGATGATTCCCAGTCTGTCGAGTTTGTTGATGATCTCCGAGTAGCGCGTGTAGCCCAGGTCGGTCTGCTCGTGGAACGCCTCGTAGACGTCGCCCGCCTGTTCGCCCGAGTGCTCGGCGATGACCGCGGCCAGGGCGGCCTCGCTGTCGGAGAGCCCCCGGAGCGCCCGCGAGAGGTGGATGTACTTGGCCTTGTCGTAGGCCTTCTCGACGTCCTCTTTGCTCACGGATTTGGCCGCGCGCATCTCGGCGTTCAGGCCGGCGCGGCGCAACAGGTCGATCCCGACGCGGAGGTCGCCGTTGCTCTCGGCAGTGAGTTCGGCTACCCGGTCGAGCACGGGTGCCGAGACGACGCCCTCGTGGAACCCGCGGTCGACCCGCTCGCCGAGGATGTCGACGATCTCGGGTTCATCGTACTTCGGGAAGTACACCTCTTCGGGGCGGAACACCGACTGGACGCGCCCGTCGAGTTCCTCGATCACGTCCAGGTCCAGGTCCGAGGAGATGCAGATGACGCCGATCTTCGCGCCGGCGTGTTCCTCGTGGGCGCGCAGGAGCGAGTACAGCGTGTCGGAGGCCTCGTTCTCGTAGAAGAGGTAGTTCACGTCGTCGAGCGCGACGACGAGCACCTGCTCCTGTTCGACGAGGCGGTCGGTGACCTGCTCGAACAGACGCTTGAACGAGATGCCCGAGGATGGCGGTTCGTAGTCGAAGATGCCCTCGAACAACCTGGAAAAGACCGAGTAGCGCGTGCCGTTGACCTGGCAGTTGACCCGAACCGCCTGAACGTCCCGCGTCTGGGCGCGCAACTCGCTGAACAGTTTCTGGACTGCCGTGGTCTTGCCGGTCCCGGGCGGCCCGCGGGCGATGACGTTCAGCGGCCGCGATCCGCGAACCGCCGGGCGCAGTGAGTACTTCAGGCTCTCCATCTGGGAGTCCCGGTGGTGGAACGTCTCCGGGAGATAGTCGATCTCGAAGACGTGCTCGTTGCGGAACACGGATTCGTCCCACCCGAGCATCCCCTCCTCGGGGTCGTCGGCCATTTCACTTTCACCGAGCCTCCGAGCCCACTTAACCCCTTGGGCAGCGCCCGTTCACCCCCGTCGTGATCGGCCCGTCACCCCTCGGCGACCACCGTCACACCGCTGGCAAGCAGGGCCGTCCAGACGACTGACGCCATCACGCCGACGGCGACAGCACTCCACTCCAGCCACACCGGTGCAGACCCGCCCCAGAGCCCGTTCGCGACGACGATGACGCCGCCGTACAGCACGATCAGCGGGAGTGCCAGGAGTCCGCCGGCCAGCCGCGCGAGGGAATCGAGTGGCGCCGGGATCGTCGCCACGGCAGAGAGGCCGACGTATCCGACCACGCCACCGAGCAGCGCGGCAAACACCAATCGCGCCGTCGGTCGCGGTTCAAGTACGGCCCGCACAACCGGATGGTCACCAGCCCGACTCGCCTGGAGTGTCGGGACCGCCGCGGCGGCAAGGAGATAGCTCCCCAGGAGTGCTCCCACCGCGACTGCGACCGTCCAGCCGACGGCTGTCCCGCCGCTCCGGCCGACGTCTGGACGGTTCACCTCGCGGAACAAAAACCACAGCGCGGGACTGGCGAAGACGATCGTGGGGACGAGGAGGGCGCTCCGGGGGCGGAGGCGGTCGAGCGGAACCATATCGGTGATATCACACCGCTGAACAATCAGTCCTGGGACGCCTCGAACTTCGTCAGCAACCGCTCGTAGAAGTCTGCTTTGTCCGCCCCGTCGGCCTCGTCGTCGGCGAGTTTCTCGACGATCAACTCGGGCGTCGACCGCGCCAGCGTCCCCTTGACCGGCGAGCGGTTCACCTTGAGGTCGCCGTCTTCGAGGCCGACGGCCTGGATGCCGTCGACCTGGATGTCGGTGCTGGCCGCCTCGCGGATCTCTCGTGCCAGATGGGAGACGAACACGGCGGTCGCGCCCCGCTCGTCGAGCGCTTCGAGGATGCCCGCCATGATCTTCGCGCTCGCGCCCGGCTCCGTGATCGACTCCAGTTCGTCCACGAGGACGAGCTTCCGGGCGGCCGTGCCCCCGTCGGCCTCGGCACTTTCGCTCACGGCTTCGCCGTTCGCTGTCTCCGAGGCGCTCCGCGCCTCGCCCCCGACGCCCGTCACGAGATCGCCGAACTCTCGCAGCGTGGACTCGAACGCGCCGGCGTCGAGCGTGCCCTGTGTCTTGGCGTGGTAGTGCAGTTCCGCGACGCGTTCGATCTCGACTTCGTCGGCGGGCACGGGCAGTCCCATGTGGGAGAGGACGATCACGAGCGCGACCAGGTCGAGCGTCGAGGTCTTCCCCCCGCTGTTGACTCCCGAGAGCAGCGTCACGCCGTCGACGCCGTACTCGACCGGTTCGACCTCGGCGAAGGGGACGTCCAGTAGCGGCGAGCGCCCGCCCTCGATCTCGAACCCGTCCCCGCGGAACTCGGGCATCGTACACTCGAAGTCGCTGGCGAAGCGCGCGACGGCCAACTCGACGTCGAGTTCGAGCGCCGCGTCGACCAGCGCCCGTGCGTCCTCACGGGCGTCGGCCAGGTCGTCGGCCAACTCGCGCTTGAGCCGCGTCGCCCGCCGGTCTCGCGCGGCGGTCAACTCTTCGCGCAGTCGGCTGACGACCGACTCCTCGTGTTCGACGGGAAACGTGGGCTCGTCCGGGAACGCCCGTCGGGCGATGGCCTCGGTGTCGCGCAACCCCAGCGCGTCGACGAGGTGGTCGCGGGCCGCCTCGACGGCGTCGGCGTACTCGTCGGCGAGTTCCCGCTGGAGCAGCGAGTCCACGCCCGCGCCGCGCTCGACCAGCGAGAGTAGGTCCGACCCCTCGATGGTCACGTCCTGCTCCTCGATGGCCTCTCGGAGCCGGTCGTTGGCCACCGACTCGGCGGTCGAAACCGCCGCGTCGATGTCGTCGACGGCGTTCGTCAGGCGATCGAGTTCCTCGTCGCCTTTGACCGTCCCGTCGGGTTCGAGGCGCGCGAGCGCCGCTTCGAGCGAGTCGAGATCGCAGGGGGCGTCGAGACCGGCCGCCTGATGCACTGCGACGGCAGCCCGTATCCGGTCGCGGTTGCGCGCGAAGAACGTCAGCACGCGCTCGGGGACGACCTCCTCGGGGTTTTCCAGTGCGTTCGGGCTCACGCGGACGTCGCCCTCGACGTCGACGCCGGAGAACGACTCGTCCAAGACGATCACGGTCGCGTAGCCGCGGGCGAGTTCGGATATCTTCCGGGCGTCGTCGACGAGTTCGACGCTCACCTCGGGGATCGCCTCCTGTGCCTCGGCGTAGGTCTCGGCGTCGCCGGTCGCGAGACAGCGGTCCCGAACGTGCAGGTCACCGGGCGTTTCGAGCGGTTCGACGGCCGCCAGCGCGTCCAGCACGTCGTCGTCCACGTCGCGGTCCATCGCCGCGGCGGCGAACGCGCGGACCTCCTCGATGCGGGACTCGGCGGCGCTCGGGTACAGCGTCTCCAGCCGGCTGGCGGCGTAGTCGGTGACGGTGCGGTCCTGGAGCAGCGCGAGCGCGTCCTGGTAGAGCTCGCGGGCGCGTCCGGTGCCCAGAAACCCGCCGGGGTCGTCGTGTTCCTCGCGGATGGCCGCGCGGGCGATGCGGGCGGCGCGACCCTCGGAGATGCCCGGTGCTCGGGCGATCGCCGCGACGTCTCCGTTCCGCAGCGCGCGCTCGGGGTCGTCGAGTTGCGCCAGTTGCTCGGCGGTCTTCGTCCCGACCCCCGGGATCGCTTCGAGGTCCATCGGATAGCGGTCAGTATCTCGCCCTGCGACAAAAGCGTTCGCGCCTTTACGGCGAGGCCGTCTCCTCCCGTTCGACCCCATCTTCAGTGCCTCTGTCGTCCGATTCTTCCGTTTCCGGGGTCGAATCCTCCGGGATGACGCCCTGGGCGTCGACTGCCGGGAGACTCGCTGCGAGCGTGCGATAGGCCCCCGCCGCGTCGCTGTTCGGTTCGCTCGCCGTAACCGGGCCGCCCGTTCGGTGCGCTGGCACGACGGCCAGCACGTCGGCGTCGAGTCCCGCCACGGCGTCGGGCGCGGTTCCAGACTCGTCTTTGGTCACCGCTGCCCCGACCGTCGGACAGTCGGCGTCGGCTGCCATGGTCGCCGTTCTATTCGCGTCCGCGATGGCCACGTCGT
>NZ_JBHUDJ010000002.1:613378-640609 GCF_042678165.1 Halorientalis brevis
CCGTCTGCCTCCCGATACGTGACGATGCTGTTTCGCTGGACCCCTGCCGCCGTATCGACCAGGACGACGTCGTAGGCGACCGCGAGCAGGTCGAGGACGCCGTCGAGTTCAGTCGGCTCCGCCGCGGCGAACGAGTCGAGCGCCCGGTCGCCCGTGATCACCCTGAGCCCCGCCGGTCCCGTGACCACGGCGTCACGCACCGTCGCGTCACCGGCGAGCACCTCGTGGATGCCGGGCTCGTGGTCGATGCCCAACTGCTGGCCGACGTTCGCCATCGCCAGATCCGCGTCCACCACGACGACGTCCTGCCCTGCCTGCTTCAGGACCACGCCCAGGTTGATCGCCGTCGTCGTCTTTCCGACGCCGCCCTTGCCGCCGGCGACTGCGTACACCGTTCCCCCCATGTGTACGTTTCGTCCCCACCCTAAGTGGAATAAATTACACCGGACTTTTCCGGTTATTTAAACCAACGTGACGGTCGCGTGAGGAGAGGGCGCGCGCGTCGAGACAACGGGCTTTTGCTGCCACGTCGAAAAGGAGAGATATGGCAGCCGAGCAGTCAGGTGACGTTGATGCGGAGAGTGTCGCGGAGAAACTCGACGCTGTTCGCGCCGACCTCGCCGACCGCGAGGGCGTGCTGGTGGCCTTTTCCGGCGGCGTAGATTCGAGCGTCGTCGCCGCGCTGGCCCACGACGCCCTGGGCGAGGACGCAGTCGCCTGTACCGCAAAGAGCGAGACGCTACCAGCCGAAGAACTGACCGACGCCAACCGCGTCGCGGACGAGATCGGCATCCGTCACGAGATCGTCGAGTTTTCGGAACTCACGAGCGACGAGTTCGTCCAGAACGACGACGACCGGTGCTATCACTGTCGGTCCCTGCGCCTCTCGGCGATGTACGACTGCGCCCGGAACCTGGGCATCGACATCGTCTGTGACGGCACGAACGCCTCCGACCCCGGCGAGGGCCACCGCCCGGGCCTCCGGGCCGTCGAGGAACTGAACGCCTACTCACCGCTGCTGGAACACGGGATCACCAAGCCCGAAGTCCGCGAGATCGCCCGCCAGTACGACCTCTCTGTCGCGGACAAACCGTCCATGGCGTGTCTCTCCTCGCGCATCCCGACGGGACTGGAGGTCACCGAAGAACGCCTCTCCCGCGTCGAGAAGGCCGAACGCATCCTCAGGACGTGGGGCTTCGAACAGTTCCGCGTCCGCGACCACGACGGCCTCGCTCGGATCGAGGTCGGCGAGGACGAACTGGAGACGGCGCTCGACCCCGACTTCGTCCGCGCAGCGCGTGACCACATCGAAGACGCCGGGTTCGACCACGTGACGCTGGACCTGCACGGCTATCGGACCGGGAGCGTCAGTCCCGACGGCGAGGACGACGAACCGCTCGTCGAGGACGTGTTCAGCGCCGAGTACCCGACCGGCAACTGACGGCCGTCAGGGTTCCGGTTCGAGGTCCGCCGCGCGATACTCGCAGTAGCTCTTCCGCCGAATCTCTGTCTCGCCGCTGTCGTGATCGTGCCGGAGTTCGTTGATCGCGCAGTTGCTCTGATCGAACTCGCTCAGCGCCGTCGGCAGGTCGGTCCCCTGGACAGCCGCCAGCAGGACGTAGATGGGGCCGCCGTGCGTGACGACCAGCACCTCGTCGTCGGGGGCGGCGGCCGCGAGGAGGCCGTCCCAGGCGTCCATGACGCGCTCGCGGGCCTCCAGCAGGCTCTCGCCGCGCTGGGGCGTCGATTCCAGGCCGACCATTCCGTAGCCGGCGTTGTGTTCGGGGAACTCGCCGAAGACGCGCTCGTACGACAGCCCCTCGTGGGCGCCGAACGACCGTTCGCGCCATCCCTTCGTGAACTCGGGTTCCGGAAACGGTCCCGCCGAGCGAAGGTGCGCCGTCGTCTCTCTGGTTCGGCGGAGGTCGGAGGCGACGACGCGGTCGAGGTCGTACGCGTCGGCCAGGTAGCGGCCGGCCGCGCGGGCCTGGTCGCGACCGCGGTCGTTCAGGGGCGAGGCCGCCCACCCCTGGATGCGCCGGGTGCGGTTCCAGTCGGTCTCGCCGTGGCGGAGCAACACGACAGTCGTCATTAGCGAGACAGTGGGCGGCCACCCGGATGAGGGTTCACCTCACGGTCCTATTTGTCACCGGTTGCGCCGTCCGCGCCGCTTGGCCACCAGCAACAGCAGCTCGTACCACACGATGAGCCCGACGACGAGGAGGGCGGACTCCATCGTGCTCAGCGGTGAGACGTCCGCGGCTCGGAGCAGCGTCGGGTTCGGGCTCGCGAGATAGCCGACCACGACGGAGCCGAGCCAGACGGGCACCCTGACTTTCGCGAGGAGTCGTCGGACGGCGAGCGGTCCGTCGACCCGTCGGAGCAGGTAGTTCGCCCCCTCGAACAGGACGAGCAGCCCGCCGCCGATCAGCACCGGAATCGCGTCACCCAGCCCGAGCGCCGTCGTGGCGTCGACGACGACGGCCGGCAACTGGTCGTAGTACCCTCGCGGGATCGGGGCCGGACTCACCAGATAGCCGGCGGCCGCGACGAGGAGCCAGACGAGCGGCCGGAGCGTCTCGAACTCCGCGGCGCCGGGCGCCATCGACCCTTCGCCCGTCCACCGGAGCAGCCCCAGCGTCCCCTCGAAGAGGATGACCATCGTCAGCCCGACGATGATCGGTGCCATGCCGGTCGGATCGGGGCTGAAGAAGAAGGCGATCGTCAGAAAGCCACCCCAGAAGTAGAGGCGTCGCGTTTCCAGCCACCGGCGGGTCGTGACGCCCATCATGATCGCCAGCATCACGAACAGCGGAATCTGGAAGATGAAGGCGAACATGCCGAGCATCATCACCATCAGGTTGAACGTCTCGGACAGGCCGAAGGCGATGACCGCCGCGTCTTCGGAGTAGTAGAGGAAGTACGTGAAGATTGCCGGCAGGACGAGCAGGAACGCGAACGCGACGCCGATGCCCGCGAGGACGACGCTCGTCGGGACGGCCGCGAGGTAGTACTTCCGCTCGCGGGGGAACAGGCCGGGGCGCATGAACAGGTACGTCTCGGCGACGAAGACGGGCAGGGCGACGATGAAGCCGGCCAGCGTCGCCACCTTGAGCCGCGCGAGCATCAGCGCGAGCGGGTGGTAGACGCGCGGACAGGCCGCCTCCGACGCAGCCGGGCTGGTGCCGGTCGGCGGCGGGCACTGCTGGGCGACGCCCGGCAGCAGCGAGAACCACAGGAAGTTGATGAGCCGGTCGGCGAAGGGGAAGGCGATCCCCGCGACGATGGCCATCACCACGAGGACGACGCCCAGCCGGTGGACCATCTCCTCGATGTGAGCGGTCAGTGGCATCTCCTCGTCGTCGGGTGCGCCGGGCGTCGACGCCGGCGCGCCGCCCGGTGGGCCGCCGGGTTCACCGCCGGTCACACCGGGCGTGTCGACGGGCTCCGGTCCCGCGCCCCCTGGGGCCGGTGTCGGCTCGCCAGTCGGCGCTCCGGCGGCTTCGGCCGGTTCCTCGCCTGGGACCGTCACCTGGTTGTGCTCTTCGGTCGGCGTGACCGCCTCGGATTCCTGTGGACTGGCCGACTCTTCGTCCGGTGGGACGTCCGGTCCGGTCTCCGGATGGTCCTCGACTGCGTCGTCCGGGCGTGTGTGAGAGTCGTCGTCCGGTGGCTCGGGACCCTCGCTGTCGGTTTCCGGCCGGGGTCCCGAGTCGCCGTCGCTCATTCTGCGTCGGATTTGCTCGTCAGGTATTGTAAGCCTTCTTTTCCAGTCGGCTGTCACTGAGGCCAACCGGTCGCTGCCCGTTTCAAAAAGGTTGATAACAGCCAACCAGTAACCTCTGGCACGACAATGTCTGGGGCCGTCGGTGATGACACCCGTCAGAGTATCCAGAGCGGTCGGGAAACGGTCGGAGCGATGCTTTCGGCCGCCCAGTCCGACCTTCAGAAGGTGTTTATCGTCGCCGTCATCGGCCTCATGGGGACCATCTACGTGTTGCGCCGGTTCGTCTGGGGAATGCTCAAGGATGACCTGTTCCGCCGGATGCCCGACTACGTCCGCAGTCAGACGGAGGTCGTCGCCATCACGCCGTTCGACGTCATCCTCCTGCAGGTGAAGATCGGGCTCGTCGTCGGGCTCTTGCTGGCGATCCCCGTGTTCATCTGGTTCTCGCGGGACGCCCTGCGGCGACGGGGGTACTGGCCCGGCGAGCGCGTCGCCCGCTGGAAGCTCGCGGTCATCCTCCTGCTCGCGGTCGTCCTGCTGATCGCCGGGGTCTCCTACGCCTACTTCCTCTTTTTCCCGCTGATGTTCAACTTCCTCGCGACCAACGCCGTGCAGGTCGGGTTCAAGCCCACCTACTCCATCGTCAAGTGGGCGCAGTTCATCTTCCTCTTGACTATCTCGTTTGGGCTGGCCGCCCAACTCCCGCTCGTGATGAGCGCGCTGTCCTACACCGGCATCGTCCGGTACGAGACCTTCCGCGACAAGTGGCGCTACGCGGTGGTCGGCATCTTCGTGTTCGGCGCGCTGTTCTCGCCGCCGGACCCGTTCACGCAGGTCATGTGGGCGATCCCGCTCGTTCTCCTCTACGCGTTCAGTCTCCAGATGGCGAAACTCGTCACCATCGCCAAGCGGAGCAGCGACCAAGTCGACGTGACCGGCGTCGTCCGCGAGCGCTGGAACGTCGTCGCCGGCGTCGCCTTCCTCGCGCTGGTCGGCGTCTACGCCTTCTTCGCGCGCGGCGGAGTCGAACTGGTCAACCGCGCGCTCGGCCAACTCCCCGCGGAGTATCGCTTCCAGGTCGCGACCCTGGGCCAGGCGACCGGTCTCCCCGACGAGATCGCGGCCGGGATCGCGGCCGTCGTCGTCGCGCTCGTCGCGACGGGGATCGTCCTGTTCTCTCTGGTGATGAAATCCCTGAGCGAGGCCGACCGAGCCGCCTACGGCAGCCCGGCGGCACCCGCCAGCGCCGGCTCGCCCGCCGCGATCGACGTCGAGAACCTCACCGCCGGCGGCGTCCGGGCCGCACCCCCGGAAGCGTTCCAGGAGATGTCCGAAGAGGAGTCGCTCGCGTACGCCCGCGAGGCCATGGACGAGGACGACCCGGAGAAGGCCCAGGCGATCCTGGACCGCTTCGACGAGGTCCAGGAACAGGTCGAAGCCCGAGAGGAGGCGGCCGCGGCGGCCGGCGGTGCGGCAGCGGGCGCGGCCGCAGGCGCTGGCGGACAGGGCGGCGACGACGGCGGCAGCGGGACGATGACCGAGACGGCCGCCGGCATGATGAACGCCTTCACCGAGGACGAGACGACCGAGGAGGACATCGGCGGCTACTACTACGACGTCGCCTTCATCCTCGAGTCGCTCACCTCGAAGGCGTTCCGCATCGTCGGGCTGTTCATGCTCGTGCTGGCCGGGACCTTCGGCTGGCTGTACACGGGCGGTATCAGGAAGGTCAAGAATACGTTCTTCAGCCAGATGCCCGCCGGGCTCCAGCCCGACGTCGAGATCGTGACGCTCCACCCCGTCGAGGCGCTCATCTTCGAGATCAAGTTCTCGACGCTGCTGGCGGCGGTCGTCACCATTCCGCTGGTACTGTACTACGCGTGGCCGGCGCTGAAAGAGCGCGGCCTCGTCCGCGGTGATCCGCGCGTCATGCTCGTCTGGGGCGGGTCGCTCATCCTGGGCGTCGTCGGGGGGAGTCTGCTCGGCTTCCTCTACGTCGCCCCGTCGATCATCTCCTGGCTGGCGGCCGACGTCGTCCAGTCGAACATGATCATCGCCTACCGGATCAACAACTTCGGCTGGCTGGTGATCTACACGACGGTCGGGATCGGCCTGATCGCGGAGATCCCGGTCTCGATGGTGCTGTTCCACCTCGGGGGCGTGCTCTCCTATCACACCATGGTCGGGTACTGGCGACAGGTCGTCGTCACTGTCTTCGCCGTCGCGGCGTTCGTCTCGCCCCGCGGCGTGTTCACGATGCTGTTGCTGGCCGTCCCGGCGACGGTCGCGTTCCTCGTCGGCCTCCTGCTGTTGTGGCTCATCACGTTCGGCGGTCGGCGCGGGCGACCGAAACCGGAGCAGGCGACCGCCGACTGACGCGCTCGCTCACTTGCCGAACAGCCACGCTCGCAGGGATAGCGTCTGCTGTCGCGAGATCTCGGCGGGGAGGGTCCGGCTGAGCTGGCCGAAGTTGAGTACGGTGACGAGGAAGACGCCGCCGAGCGTGTTGCCCAGGAGGACCGGGATCACGAACTCCCACAGGCCGGTGAGTAGGCTCTCCCGACCCAGGAACACGAGGTACGCCACGTCACAGACGCTGACGACGACGTGGTACAGGCCGGTCACCGGGATGGTGTAGATGACGATGTACACCAGCAGCACTCGCGCGATGGAGTCCCGGACGGCGTGTTCGAGCCAGACGACGCCGGCGACCAGCCAGCCGGCGAACACGGCTTTGAACACGAGGTCCCACCACGGCGTCTCGATGCCGCCCCGTCCGAGCTGTGCCGCGGTGGTCGCACTCGCCGCGTCGAACACCCCAGTGTTCGCCAGGACGAACGCGCCGACGGCCGCCCCGGAGACGTTCCCCGCCAGCACGAGCACCCAGACGCGTAACACTGCTGGTACGCTGCACACCCGGGTCAACGCGAGCGTCACCGGGGTCAGCGTGTTCTCCGTGTACAACTGGTAGCGACCCAGGATGATGTAGAGGAACCCAAGCGGGTACAACAGCGGGCCGAGCAGTCCCGTCGGGTCGGGCGCGGTGGCGGTTCGCACCGTCGCGTACCCGAAGAAGGTGACCGTGATCGCCAACCCGGCGGACAGGCCGCTGAGATAGAGCGCTCTCCTACGGGCGCTGACTTCGTGGAACGCCGTCATCACGACCCGATGGAAGATCTCGTCCGTCGAGAACCGGTCGGGATCCGTGTTCACTGCTGACCGCGCGCGACTGGGGTCGAGATCGTCTCGTTCCGCTGTTGCGGCGTCGCCGTCCACATCGCCCCCGGGGTCGGACCCAGGATCCATGGTCCGTGGGTCAACGTTCTCGCCAATCAAACTACGTTACGTCGGGCAGTTGCCACTCCCTGCACCCGCTTCTGAGACTGGCCTCCCGCGCAGGAAGCAGGCTCAGCGACAGCTCCCAGCTATCTGGGCTGTTCGATACCGATTTAGGACGGGTCCGATAACACTGGGATATGCCCAAGATAAGCGTCGAAGTGCCCCAGGAACTGCTCGACGATCTGGACGACCACGTCGGCGGCGGCGGCAAGTTCGTCAACCGCAGCGAGGCGATCCGCGCCTCGATTCGGAAGACGCTGGATCAGCTCGACGAAATCGATGCACGTCACGGACGACTCGACGATGAGCAGTAACACCCATCCCTCGGTCGCGCAGGTCGGGCTCGTCTCGCTGTTCATTACGGCGCTGGTCGCCGCGCAGGTGACCGCCTCGAAGGTGCTGTCCTTCGGCATCCCGTTCGAGCTACCGCTGGCCGGCGGGGCGCTCGTCCTGCCCGGCGCAGCACTCGCCTACGCGCTCACCTTCTTCGCCTCGGACTGCTACACGGAGCTGTACGGCAAGCGGGCGGCGCAGGTCGTCGTCAACGTCGGCTTCGTCATGAACTTCGTGCTCCTGTTGCTGGTCTGGTCCACGATCGCGGCGCCGGTCGCTCGGAACTCGCCCGTGGCCGCCGGCACCTTCCAGCAGGTGCTCGGCGCGAGCACTGGCGTCGTCGTCGGGAGTCTGGTGGCGTACCTCGTCAGTCAGAACTGGGACGTGCTCGTGTTCCATCGCATCCGAGAACTCACGGACGGCGACGCGCTGTGGCTCCGGAACATCGGGTCGACGGCGACCAGCCAGCTGCTGGACACGGTCATCTTCGTCACGATCGCGTTCGTCGTCTTCCAGGGCATGCCGCTGGACCTGGCGATCTCGCTGATGGTCGGCCAGTACGTCTTCAAACTGCTCGTCGCGATCGTGGACACGCCCTTCGTCTATCTCGTGGTCGGGGCCGTCCGCTCGCGGGAGTCGGGGGCGGCAGAACCGACGGTCGCTGACTGACGATTAGTCGCCGCGGCCGTCTGCTGCAACTGACGTCTCACTGCCGATCGCACCGTCTGCCGTGCCGTCCTGATCGACCTCGAACTGCCCGAGCAGCGCTTCGAGGTCCGCGGCCTGCTCTGCGAGGGTGCGGGTCGTTTCGGCGACCGTTTCGAGGGTCGCGCTCTGTTCTTCGGCCGCCGCGGCCACGTTGTCGGACTCGGCGGTCGTCTCCTCGCTGACGGCCGCGACGTCCTCGACGGTCACGACGATCTCCTGGGTCGAGTCCGCTTGCGTGCCGGTCGCGCGGTCGATCTCCTGGACGCCGCTGTCGGTGGCGTCGACGTTCTCCGCGACGGTCTCGAAGGCGTCGACGGCAGTCTCGACGGTCTCGACGCCGTCGGCGATTCGGTCTTCGGTCTCGACGACGTCCGCGACCACGTCGTCCGTCTGGGCTTTCACGTCCGCGATGACCGATTCGATCTCGGCCGCCGAGGACTGGGTCTCTTCGGCGAGCTGTTTGACCTCGTTGGCGACGACGGCGAAGCCCTCGCCGTCGGTGTCCTGGCCGGCGCGGGCGGCCTCGATGTTGGCGTTCAACGCGAGGATGTTCGTCTGCTCGGCGATGTCGGCGATGACGCCCGTGATCTCGCCGATGCGCTCCATCTGGTCGTCGAGGGCCCGGACGCGTTCGACGGTGCGGTGGGCCGTGTCCTCGACGCCGCGCATCTCGTCGAGCGCCTGCTCTCCCGCCTGCTTCCCCTCGCGGGTGACGGTCGCGGTCTCCTGGGAGGTGTCGGCGACGGTCTCGGCGGTCGAGGCGATCTCCTCGACGGTCGCCGAGAGGTCGTTCATCTCGTCTAACACCTGCTCTAAGTTCTCGCTCTGCTGGCGTGCGCCGTCGGCGATGGCCTGGACGGACTCGCTCACCTCGCCGGCGGCGTCCCGGACGCTGTCCGTGCTGTGCTGGACCTCATTGCCCGACTCCGCGACGTCGGCCGCGAACGTCTGGATCTCCGCGACGGTTCGCTCCCAGTCGGTGACCATGTCGTTGAACGCCTCGGCGATGCTGCGCATGGCCTCGTTCTCGTCGTCCGGACGCATCCGCTGGGTGAGATCGCCGTCGGCGCACGCGCGCATCACCGACTCGTAGGTCTCGGCCTGGGCTTCGAGGTGGGCGGTGAGCTGCTCGGCCTGCTCCTTTGCGGCCTGGGCCTCCCGGCGCTGCTCCCTGGCTTCGTCCTGACTGGCTTCGGCTTCGCGACGCTGTTCGTCGGCCTGTTCCAGCGCGTCGACGACGTTCCCCTTCATCTGCTGGACAGAGCGCGTGAGTCTGCCGATCTCCGCACTCGTGTCTGAGGTGCGTATCTCGTGGTCCATCTCGCCGTCGGCGACGGCCTCGGCGTCTCGCGTGAGTCGCGTGATCGGGCCGGTGACGAGTCGTCGGGTGACGATCAGTCCCAGCCCGATGGCGATAACACCGGAGATGCCGCCGACGAGTATCCCTTTCTCGCGAATGGCCCGCGAGCTGGCGAGGATCTGGGACATCGGCTCCACCGCCAGGGCGTAGTAGGTTCGGCCGCCCGCGAGTTCCACCTGTTCGTACTGGACGTGCCAGGTAGTTCCCCCGTCCGTGAATGTGAACGTCCCGTCCATGCCGACCAACTCATCCGTCGGGATGGTGAGGTTGCCCGCGGCCGACTCGTTGAACGCCAGCGAGGGATCGCGCTCGTTGGCTAGATACGCAGCACCCAACTGTTCGCCCTCCGCGTTCGTGTAGTCCGGATCGACGAACAGCCCGTACCCCTCCTCTCCGAGGTCGAGGTGGGTGACCGGTTTCGTGAGCGGCGTAGACTCGTAATTGATAATGACGACCCCAACTCGCTCGCCGTCGACGTGGATGGGCATCGCGTACCGGATGGTCGGCGAATCCGTCGACCGGGCGACGTTGATCGCGGAAACGTACACTTCGTCGTCGTCGACCGCGTCATCGTCCATCACGGTCCGGAACCACGCTTTGTCCCACTTGTAGTCCTGCCTGACTGGGTTGCCGCGCTTGTACCCTGCCAGGACGTTGCCGTCTCGCCAGAACACGCGGATCGAGTCGATATCGGTGTTCTGCAGCGCGAACTCGTCGAAGAACTCGTACGTTCGTTCGTACTCGCGCGTCTCGTTCAGCGTGCTCGCGTACGCCGCTCCCTGCTCGTACTGGTCGGCTCGCTCCTCGATCGTCTCGTTTCCGTAGCGGTGAGCGACCAGGTCTCGGACCGCCGGATGCTCTCGAACGGCCTGCACCTGGCTCCGAGAGAGCTCCGAACGCATCTCCGCGTTCTCGGCGACGTTCCCGACCTCGGCTGCCATCTTGGCCTCCGAGCTGTTTGCCAACGCTCCCTGTGCCTCGGTGACCGCCATGAACGTCGTCACGCCAAGAGGTACTAAACTACACACTAACAGCAGAATTGTTAACTTCAATCCGAGTTTCTTCAATATTTCCGAACTGAATCTCATTTCAGGATGGCGAACGGTTTTCGACACCGTTTGAATAAACTACCTCTCGGATTCTCAGCGCTGAAAACTAGGTGCGACGTTCAGTGACCGGTTCGGTCGTGAGACCGGGGGTCGGTTAGTCGAGTGGCTGGGCGAACGCGTACTTCGGTTTCACGTCGTCGACGCGCACCTCGACGGTGTCGCCCTCCTCGACGCCGGAGACGAACAGCGTGAATCCCTCGACTTTGGCGATGCCGTCGCCTTCGCTCCCGATGTCTTCGATCGTCACTTCCACCTGATCGCCTTCTCTGACCGGGGCGGTCAGGCGGTGTTTCGCGACGAGATAGAGCTCCGAGGAGGAATCGCGCGAGGCGTCCGGGCGGACCTCGCGGACGTACTCGAACTCCGCGTCGACGTCCTCTTTGAGCGGGTCGACGTCCTGGCCGTCGAACACCTTGGCGGCGAAGTCGCCGCCGGTGTCGAGCACGTCCAGGGCGACCTCGAACGCCTGGCGAGCGAGGTGGACCGACCGGGCGTGGTCGACGTTGTACTCGCCGGTCATGTTCGGTGCCATGTCCGAGACGACGGCGTCGGCCTTCCCGACGCGCTCGATGACCTCCGCTTTGGTGTCTTCGTCGGTCATGTCACCGCGAACGAGTTCGACCGTGGCGTCGGCGTCCTCGAGCGGGTCGATGCGCTGGCGGTCGACGCCGACGACCGTGCCGCGACTCCCGACTTCTTCGGCGGCGACCTGGAGCCATCCGCCGGGCGCGGCACCGAGGTCGACGACCGTCCGGCCGTCTCCCAGTAACCCCGTCTGCTGGTCGAGTTGCTTGAGCTTGTAGGCCGAGCGGGCGCGATACCCCTCCTGTTTGGCCTTGTTGTAGTATTTGTCCTTTCCCGACATCTGATTGGCGTACGTACCCGGTCGAGCGGTAAACGGGTGTCGAACTAGAACTTCGAGAAGTTTCGGTCCGGGTACACCTCGTCTTCGACGACGTCGACGACGTCCATGTCCGAGAGGTGGGCCAGCCGTCGCTCGGCGAGGTCCTCGTCGATGCCGAGGGCCGTCGCTCGCGTCACGACCTGCTCGCGGGTCGGCACCTCGACGAAGAGGCCGTCTCTGTCGGTCGTCGTCTCCTCGGCGACGATGGCCTTCAGGACGGCTGCAGCGCGCCGGCCCTCCGAGACGCCCTCGCGTTCGTCCCACTGGACGGTGAGCGTGCCGTCGTCGTTGACGTGCTCGACGACGAAGCCGTCCGGAAGGTGGGTCGTGACAGCGGCGACGAGCGCTGCGCGGTCGAGGCGCGCACGGAGCGTCTGGTGGGTGCCGTCCCGCGACGTACTGTCGACCTCGATGGCGACGCCGGCGCCTTCGATCGCCTGCTCGACGGCGTCGATCAACTCCTCGCCGACGTCGTCGAGGACCGTGGTTTTCTGCTTGCGAAACTCCCGTTCCTTCTCGGCGAGCACCTCGTACCGCTGCATGCGCTCGTGGGTCGTCTCCTCGCTCATAGCCCGCCTTCGGAGTCCTGACAGGAAACGTTACTCCCTGCGTCGGTGGGCGAGCCAGCCACCGCCGAGCAACCCGCTCAGTGCGCCCAGCACGCCGAACCCCGGCCCGAAGACGCCCGTACTGTCGTCGCCGCTGCCGCCGTCCTCGGCCGCCACGCCTGCGGCCGGGTCCGCCTCGGCGTTTCGCGTTCCGAGCACGCCGCTGCCCTCGCGGTTCAACTGTTCGATCTGGATGCCGACGTACCCCGCCGCACACTGCGTGGCGTTGTTGACGACGTACAGTGCGCCGCCGGGGATCGTTCGATCGTCCGCGACGTACAGCGTCGTCTTCTGTGAGCCGTGTTCGTTGGCTTTCCGGCCGATGAGCCAGACGTCGTAGGAGCGCGACTGCTCGGGGGGCCAGGTGGCGTACTCACACTGGTCGGACACCTGCGCCTTCAGCGGCGCGGTGTCCGGGTTCACGTGGATGAAAAACCCCGGGAGTTCCTCGACGGGGAACTGTTCTTGCTCCGGAATGACTGCTCGGCTCGTGATTCCCTGCTCCTGTGCGGCCGCGGGTCCCGTCGACGCCGCGAGCGCACCGACGCCGATACCGAGATGCCGAAGCACTGTCCGCCGGGAGTGGGCCGAACCGCCGGATGGTGATGCCATCAGGGCTGGTCCACCGTTTTGTCGCCTAAGAATTCGGATTTCCGGGGCTACCTGGCCTGCAAACCCAGCGGAGGCTGGGTGACGAACACCTAGTCGCGGGCCAGTTCGGTCTCTGTCCGTGATCGTTCCGAGGTACGTGGCACGTTGGCTGCACGGTAACGATTCGCTACCAGCAGTCGTGCGCGCGCGAGCGGAAAGACGGGACTTTTTAAGAGATGGGGGCGTAGCGGGTGCCAAGATGTTCAACGCCATCGTGAGTGCGGACACGCTCCGGACGACGCTGGACTCCGTGAGTGTGCTGGTGGACGAGTGCAAGATCCACCTCACGGAGGACGGCATCGAGATCCGGGCGGTCGACCCGGCGAACGTGGGGATGGTCGACCTCCGACTCGACGCTGCGGCCTTCGAATCCTACGAAACAGATGGAGGTACCATCGGCGTCAATCTCTCTCGCCTCGAAGAGTTCGCGGGCATGGCCGACGCCGGACAGCTCATTCACCTCGAACTCGACGAGGAGACCCGCAAGCTCCACGTCCAGATCGAGGGCCTCGAAGGGACCCTCGCGCTGATCGACCCAGACTCGATCCGCCAGGAACCGGACCTGCCCGACCTCGACCTGCCCGCCGACGTGGTGCTGGAAGGGAAAGACATCGACCGCGCGGTCAAGGCCGCCGACATGGTGTCCGACCACATCGCGCTCGGCGTCGAAGCCGGCGACGAGGTGTTCTACGTCGACGCGGAGGGCGACACCGACGACGTCCACTTCGAACTCGGCCGCGAGGACCTCATCGATCTCGTCGCGGGGAACGCCCACTCGCTGTTCTCGCTCGACTATCTCAAGGACATGAACAAGGCCATCCCGAAAGACGCCGAGATCGAGATGGAACTCGGCGAGGAGTTCCCCGTCAAGATGCACTTCGACATCGCCGAAGGCGACGGGACGGTCACCTACATGCTCGCGCCCCGTATCCAGAGCGAGTAGTCGGCGCCGTTTTCCCGTCGGTCGGTTTACACCGGTTCTGTCGACGTGTGATGCCAAACGCTTAGTTCGTCTCTCGACAAGCCCAGACGATGAGTGAGACTGATGGGCGTGACTCCGGAACTGGCGGGGCTGGCGGGCCTGGTTCCGAAGAGTCCGTCCGCGAAGCCGTCGAGCGCTCTCGCAGTGGTGCGCCGGCGGTCGGACGCGTCGTTCGGGACCGCTTTTCGTCGGACGAAGTGTTCCAGCGGATCGTCGCGGCCGCAGACGAGGAGATCACCTCCGGGAGCCGCGAACTGTTTTTCAGTGCCCTCGCGGCTGGCTTCGCCATCACGATCACCTTCCTGCTGTACGTCTCTTTGCTGGCCACGACCGGCGGCGATCCAGTGGTGAGCGCTATGCTGTATCCGCTGGGGTTCATTTACATCATCATCGGTGGCTATCAACTGTACACCGAGAACACGCTCCCGCCCGTGGCGCTGACGCTCGAACGTCTGGCGAGCATTCCGGCGCTGCTGCGCAACTGGACGGTCGTGTTGATCGGGAACTTCACCGGTGGGGCGCTCGGGGCGGTCGCGCTCGTGTTCGGCGGCGTCCTCTCGCCCGAGGCCGCGGCAGCCGCGGCGTCCATCGCACAGAAAGGCATCGACACGCCCTGGTGGAGCCTGTTCTCGAAGGCGGCGTTCGCGGGGCTGATCGTCGCCGGGGTCGTCTGGGTCGAGTACGCTGCTCGCGAGACGATCTCGCGGCTCGTCGTCGTGTACCTCGCGTTCCTGGCCATTCCGCTGGGCGGACTGTATCACTCCGTGGTGTCGTTCACCGAGATGACGTACCTGGTGTTGCACGGCGACCTCGCGTTCACGGTCGGCCTCCTCGAGTTCGTCCTCCCCGTCCTGCTCGGCAACACGATCGGTGGCGTCGTGCTGGTGACCGTCGTCAACTACTTCCAGACGACCGAGCGCCGCCTCGAATCGGCGCGCTTCGACGGGGCCGAACGACAGCTGTCGATCTCCGAGTGGCTGTACGGAGGGCTCGTCGGCCGCTCGTACGTGCCGCTCATCGACACGGCCGAGGCGACGGCGCCGGATTCGGACGGCCCGTATCGCGTCGTCGTGCCGATCTCGAACCCACGGACCGAGACCCAACTCGTCGAGTTCGCCTGTACGCTCGCCAGCCAGAAGGACGACGCCGTCGTCCACCCGGTCCACATCGTGCAGGTTCCGGACCGCACGCGCGGCTACGGGGCCGCCCAGAGCCGCCGCATCATCGACAAGTCCGACGAGCTGATGTCGGAAATCAGAGATATCGCGGCGGCGTACGACGTGGACTACGACGGGTCGACCGTCGTCTCACACCGCTCGTTCGAGGAGATCTTCAACATCGCGACGCGAAAACGGGCCGACCTCGTGTTGATGCAGTGGGGCGACGATCGGCTCTGGGGGGCGGCCCGCGCGAACCGGTCGCTCTCCGATCTCACCAGGGAACTCCCCTGTGACTTTCTCGTTCTCAAGAACCGCGACCTGGACACCTCGCGTATCCTGCTGCCGACCGAAGACGGGTACAACTGCGACCTGAGCGCCGAGATCGCACGCACGCTCCAGTCGGCCGTGGACGCCGACCTCTCCCTGTTGCACGTCGTCGACGGCGACGACGAACGCGAGGTCGGCGAACGGTTCCTCGCCGACTGGGCCAGTGAACACGACATCGAAGACGCCGTCCGCACGGTCGACACCTCCGGCGACATCGAGCGCGCGATCGCTCGCGAGGCCCGCGACCACTCGCTTGTGATCCTCGGTGCGACGGAACGGGGCCTGCTCTCCCGACTCGTCCACGATTCGCTCACGTTCGACGTCGTTCACGACGTCGACTGTTCGGTGCTCCTCGCCGAACGAGACACGCCGCGGAGCCTCCGTGACCGACTGTTCGGGCGACGGTGACGACGCTCCGTCACGCGTGCGTCTGACGTAGCGTTATGTAGGTGGAACGACCATACTGGGGTATGCCGAGCCTCTCGGAGGCATACAGTGATAAACGTGGGGACAGCGACGGGCGGGACCCGCGCCGTGTGGCGCTCGGCGCTGGGCTGTCCCTGTCCGGTGCGGGGGCGCTCGTGGCGGCACTGCTGGTGGTGACGACGCCGCTGGCCGCCGTCTTCGGGCTCCGTGACCCCCTGGCAGCGAAGCATCTCGCCGGCGTCCTCGCCGGGCTTGGTGGGCCGGCCATCCTGCTCGGCGTCGTCGCCGTCCTCCCCTCGAAGCGACGCCAGCAGCTGGGTGTCGTCGCCGGCGCTGCGATCTCGACGGCGGGCGTCTGGCTGTTCTCGTACGCGTATCCCACCCACTGGATCACGTCGTCCGACCCGCTGGTCTTCGAGACGGCCATCGTCTACTTCCTCGGTGGCTTCGTCGCGCTGTGGTTCGTGTTCGTCGCGCTGGCGAATTTCCGCCGGCGCAACAGCCCGCACGGACGGGTCACCCTCGAAATCGAGAAGGAAGGCGAAACCCGCCGCGTCGAAGTCTCCCAGTCGGAGTTTCGCCGCTACAAGTCGATGGTCAGTGACGGCGGCAGCACCGAGGAGTTCCTGACCGAGATCGACGAGCGCCGCGGGGAGTAACTGTTCTCAGGAGCGATTCGATCCCCGCTGCGCAGTCGCGCCAGACTCGCCGTCAGGATTCGATTTCGTCGACGATCTGGCGAGCGGCTTCTTTCGCGTCCGATTCCTCGCTCACTGCATCCACCGGTATGAGTACGCTCTGGACCGCCCAGTCCTCGTTACCCGTTTCGTCGCCGGTACGGACTTCGCTCCCCGTGACGACGGAACTGGCGGCGTTCTCCGCCCAGTCCGGCGTCCGGATCTCGTCGAAGTCGTCCGGGTCTCGGTAGCGAACGTGATAGTAGTCATCTCCCTGTTCGACTTCGTTGACCGAGTGAGGTTCCGACATATCGGCGATTGCCCGTCCCGCTGGAAGTGGGAACGGCCGGCAAATGTAAGGGATACTTTCGCTCCGTGCGCCGACTCGATCGCTGTTCACGCTCGACTGCTTCGTGTCGGGCGTGGCCCGGCAAGTCGTGAATTCACCACGCGGACGCTGGCTTCGAACCCGTGATCGATTCGGGTCTTTCAGACCGCCGGGTTTATTCTGGCTGGGTCGCAACCCTGTGTCCGATGAAGGCGCTCCATGCCCGCTACCCGTTCCTGTCGGCCGCACGCGGTGCCGTCGAGGCCGCCGGCGTCGACCTGGCAGACCTCGTCGCCAGCGAGGACGCCGTCGTCGAGCGCGGGCTGGAACGTATCGAGTGGGCGATCACCGAGGGAACGATCGGCGAGCGACACCGCCGGACGCGCGTGGAACTGCTGTCCTATCCCGTGGCGCGCGTGCTCGTCTCGCTGGTCGACCAACACATTCTCCTGCGACGGTACAGTCGCGCGGAAGCACGGGCGGCCTACGACCGGTTCTCCGAGGAACTCGCGACGACGACGGAGTTCCAGAGCACCAGAACCGAGCGGCTGGACCTGGAGACGCTGCTCGCGGAGTTCGACCTGCAGGACAGCGTCCACGAGGTCGGCGAGGCCGACGACGGGCAGTATCGCATCGACGTGGGGCCGTATCTCGAACACGCCGCTGGCGAGTGGGGCGACGAGTGGCGGCTGGTCAACCGGCCGCTCAGCGACGGGCAGGTCCCCATCGACCAGGACGAACTGCTCGTGTTGCTTCGGCGGGCGGTCCAGCGCCGCGTCACGGACGGCCTGCCGTTCGAGGTGCCCGACGAGATCGCCGACGAACTCACCGAGGAAGTCGAGCGGATTCGCGAACTGCTGGACGACCTGGACCTCACGCGGGAGATCGACACGGTCGTCCCGGACCTGTTCCCGCCGTGTATGAAACACCTGCTCGACAAGGTCCAGAAGGGCGAACACCTCGAACACCACTCGCGGTTCGCCATCGCGGCGTTCCTGACGAGCATCGGCATGACGACCGACGAGATCGTCGAACTGTTCGAGGTGAACCCCGGATTCGGCGAGGAACAGACGCGCTATCAGGTCGACCACATCCGCGGGGACACGAGTCCCACCGAGTACTCGACGCCGGCGTGTGCGACCATGCAGTCGTACGGTGACTGTATCGGGAAAGACGACATCTGCGAGGACGTCATCAACGAGTCCCATCCCCTGAACTACTACGAACACCGGATCGACGACGCCGACGACGAGGAACTCACTGACTGGCGCGAGGACGGCGACGAGGAAGAAGAGGCGGCCGACTGAACTATTCCTGCGAGGCGAACCAGACGCCGACGCCGGCCATCACGAACACGAAGACGACGATCGCCCCGACGATGGCCAGGCCACCGGTCTCGCTGATCCCGCCGTTCGTCTGAAACTCCATACCGACGAGGGCGACAGCGCCGATGAAGACTAGCACGGCCACAAACGAGACGGCGGCCTCGACGACTGTCTCCCGCTCGATTTCCATGTCCGCGGCTTTCCCCGGCCAGTGCAAAAGGGCTTCGATGCCGTCGCGTCCGCCCGATTCCACGGCGGGCGAGCGGTTTAGGTAGCTCCAGAACCTACGTTTCGACTGGACGCACGAGAACACAGCCGCGTCCTGAGCGCTATGTCACAGGTACGTTCTCCGAAAGTTGCACTTGCACCGGACCTCCGGAAACTCGACGAGCGCGCCGTCCGCGCGTGGACGGAGCCGATGGCCGTCGTCCCGCTCGGTGGCGGCGTCTATCGCGTCGAGACACACGAGGACCACAGCTACAGCGTCGACCTGCCCGGCCAGCGCTGTACCTGTCCAGACCACCAGTACCGCGGCGTCCAGTGTAAACACCTCCGGCGCGTCGCCATCGAGGTCACCCAGGAGCTAGTGCCGCCGCCCGGTAAGGAAGTCGCCGACTGTGCGGTCTGTGCGACCGAATCGTTCGTGCCCGAACTGTCCGACCCGCCGCTGTGCGACGACTGCCGGCTCGAACCCGGGGACATCGTCCGGGACAGGGAAACGGGCGAGGCCGACCTCGGGGAGGCCTCGGAAAACGCGAGCGGTGAACGAAGTGAACCGCGAGCCGGTGACCGCCTCGTCGTCACGCGAGTCACGCCCGAGCGCGCCGACGAGTACGTCGTCGAAGCCGTCGGACAGACGATCGCCGACTTCGCGACGAACGAGGGCTACCCGGCCGAGGACCTCGTCGTCGAGGTGGTGTACCTCGGTGACGCAGCGCGGCGGGACGACCCCCGAACGTACGCGTTCCCCTACTCGCGGCTGGACCACAGCGAGGACGCGGCGCTGCTCGACTAGAGCATCGCGACGGCGTCGTCGACGGAGATGTCGCCGCGCTCTAGAGCCTCCAGCACTTCGCGCGCGTCTTCGTCGTCTTCGTCGTCACTCCTGGCGGCGTCGGCGGCCTCGGCGAGCGTGACCTTCTGGGAGTCGCCGACGAACTCGGCGAAGTCGACGCCCTCGGAGAGCGCCGTCTCCTTTTTGACCCGGTAGTTGCCGCCGTCGGTCGTGTAGAGGTCGCCGGGATGGAAGAAGTACCAGTCCTCGCGGTCGAACCGCACGCCGACGCGTGGTTTCGCGCCGAAGTTCTGGGCGAAAAAGAGGAGCGCTTCGATCTCCCTCCCCTCGAGATAGATGGGGTCGCCCGCAGAGGATTTCGCCTCGATGGCGTAGAAGGTCTCGCCGTCGCCGGCCAGCACGTCCGGGAGTTCCCGCTCGGTGGCGCTCCCGCTGGCGGGAGCGCGCATGACGGCGAACCCGGACTCGTCGAGCGCGTTGACGAGTTCGCGCTCTCTGCGATCTCCCTTTCGGTTGCTCGACATGCTCTCGGCTTGACCGGGGGAGGCAAAAAGCAACACGCAACCGCAGTGAAACTGAACGCAACCCACTTGCTCCTCCCGGCCACAGTGTCGGACGCATGAAACACGGGTGGCTGCTCGCGTGACGGAGACGCCGCTTGTCGTCTACGCGCTGGCGCTGTTGCCGGCCGTGCTCTGGGGCTTCGGCCCGATCCTCGACAAGCGGGGGATGTCAGCCGGCGGCAGTTCCCTCCAGGCGGCGCTCGTGGTCGTCGTCGTGGACTCGACGCTGTACTGGCTGGCGCTCCTGGTGCGCTCCTGGCCGGACCCGCTCTCCGGGTTGACGCTCCCGCTCGTCGCGACGTTTGCCGTCGCTGGGCTGTTCGGGACGGCGCTGGGGCGTATCTTCGTGTTCGCCGGCGTCGAGCGCGTCGGTGCCAGCATCAATAGCGCGGGGATCAGCACGCGGCCGCTGTTCGCGACGCTGCTCGCCGTCGCAGCGCTGGGCGAACCGCTCGGGCCGCTGACCGGCGTCGGCATCGTCGTCCTCGTGGGCGGACTCGTCGCGCTCACCTACTCCAAGGGCGGCGACGTTTCGGGCTGGCAGCCCCGTGACATCCTCTTCCCGGTCGGCGCGGCGGCGGTCTTCGCGATGGGGAACGTCCTGCGCCGATACGGGTTCGTGGACACGGGGGCGACGCCGCTGCAGGCCGTCGCCATCAACGAGACGGCGGCGTTCGTCGCGCTCGCCGGGTACGCGCTGGCGAAGGGACGCACCGACGTGCTCTCGGCACCCCGGGCTTCCTACCGCTATTTCACGGGGAGCGGGCTGCTGACTGCCGTCGCGCTCCTGTCCTTTTTCGCGGCGCTGGCCATGGAAGCCGGCCGAGTCGCCATCGTCGACCCGTTGACCGCGACGGCGCCGCTGTTTACGACTGTCTTCTCGGCGTTCCTCTTGCAGGACGTGGAGCGGGTCACCAGAGGCGTCGTTCTGGGTGCCGCGCTCGTGGTCGTCGGTGCCGTGTTAGTGACGGTCTGACCGCAACCGACTCACAGTCGAACTGCGACCAATCAGCACGTCGTCCTGCGGTTTTTCCCTGTCGGTCCCGAAGTCGGTGTGGGTCCGGAGATGAGCGGGAAACACACGCTACAACCGAGCGAGGAGGTCGACGAGCGACACCTCGAACTGGCACGTCACGAGGGCGAGGCCTACCAACGGGCTGCAAAGCACATGGTCGACGAGGTGGCTCACACCGGCGCGATGACGGAGGTCGGTGACTACGTCGTCGGGTTCGCCCAGGAGGAAGCCGAGGGACTGTATCACGTGCGGGACGGTGCCCTCCAGTGGGAAGAACCCGCCGAGAATCAGAACTGTCACCTCGAAGTCCTCGTCGCCGAGACCGAAACCGGTCGGTTCCTGCCGGAGATGTCCCCGCGCGCGACGCTGACCGACCAGGAGGGCAACCAGACCGGTCCGATGGAGGTTCCGTTCGTGTGGCACCCGGGGCTCCTCCACTACGGACGGAACTTCGAACTGCCCGGTGCGGGCACCTACGAGATCACGATCGAACTCGACCCGCCGGCGTTCCCGCGGCACGACGAACAGAACGGCGAGCGGTTCGACGAACCCATCGAAGCGCACTTCCAGAACGTGGAGATCGAACCCGGCCGGAAGTAGTCGGCCCGATCACCCGGGACGGCGAACCGCGACGAATCGCAGGCGACGGTAGTCGGCCGTCCACGTTTCGGTTTTCTCGTCGAACAGCGCGGAGCGGAGTCGATCTTCGACGGCAGCGACGACCTCGTCGATTTCTTCGCGCGCGAGGTCCGCGAACAGGCTGTCGCCGAACATCCCCAGCCAGTTTCTGAGGCCGGCCTCGCCACCCTCCAGTTCCGTCGGGCGGTCGAACAGCACTGCCCGCCGAACCTCGAACCCGTGGGTCTCCAGCCGCGGTGCGTACTCGCCGATAGTCGGGAAGTACCAGGGGTTAGGCACGTCGTAACCCCGGTCGTGCAGCGCGTCGCGCGTCGCGGAGACGACGCGGTCGACGTTCCCCGCGCCACCCATCTCGGCGACGAACCGGCCGCCGGGGACGAGAGCGTCCCGCACCGTCTCCAGAACGTCGTCCTGGTCTCCGTCCGGAATCCAGTGGAGTGCCGCGTTCGAGAACGCTGCGTCGAACGACTCGTCGGGGACGAAGGTGCGGGCGTCGGCCCGCTCGAACGCCAGGTCGGGATAGCTCTCGCGGGCCTCTCGGATCATCGCTGCTGACTGATCGACGCCCAGTACCGTCGCGCCGCGGTCGGCGATCTCGGCCGTCAGGTGGCCGGTGCCACAGCCCAGATCCAAGACGCGCTCGTCGGACTGCGGATCGAGGCGGTCGAGGAGGCTCTCGCCGTACTCGAAGACGAAGGCGTGATCGTCGTCGTAGTCGGCCGCGTTCCACCGGTTCGTCGACTCGCTCCCGCCGGTCATACGACGCGGTTCGCGGCCGCGGGCAAAAAGCAATCGGCGTGACACCTCACCGCCGCGCCTCAGCGGTTCTGGTTCGTGCCTCGCTCCCGAAGAATCGTGTTTCGAAGCTTGGGCAGGTAGTGAGTCAGATTCGTCGTCGTCACGATACCCACGAGTTGGCCGCCATCGACGACTGGCAGGCGGCGGATGGAGTGTCGTTTCATCAGGTCTGCCGCGGCGTGGATCGGTTCGGTGCTCTCGATCGTGACGACCGGCGCGCTCATGAACGTCGACACCGGCACCGTCTCCATGTCACCGTTCGCTGCGACCTGCTGGATGACGTCCGATTCCGTGACGATTCCCGTCAGCGTGCCGGAATCAGGGTCGACCACCACGAGCGATCCGAGCTGTCTCTCGGCGAACCGGCGCGCTACTCCAGCCGCGGTCTCCTCCCCGGTGATCGTTTCGACACCGCGGGTCATCACGTTCGCCACGGGAATGTCGATCATGGTCCCCTGTCCACGGACCGAGAGTTAACAGTGTTGACCGTGCTGACTCCGGCGGAAGCGGGCTGTCTGCTGGGGAAGTGCGATTCGAGTCAAGTTCCGTGCTGCCAGGAGCCCATGTACTCGCGCTGTGCGTCGCTCAGGTCGTCGAAGCCGACGCCCTCGGCGGCGAGTTTGATCTCGGCGACTTCTCGATCCAGGTCGTCGGGCACGTCGTGGACGCCGGCGGCGTACTCCTCGCCGCTCTCGACCAGTTCGCGGACGCAGACGGCCTGGACGCCGAACGACTGGTCCATGACCTCGACGGGGTGGCCCAGCGCGACCGGCGTCGCGAGGTTGACCAGGCGGCCTTCGGCCAGCACGTTCAGTTCGCGCCCGTCGGGCATGACGTACGCCTCGATGCCGTCGCGTGGTTCGGTGACTTCCTCGGCCATCTCTTCGAGGGCGACGAGGTCGATCTCCACGTCGAAGTGGCCGGCGTTGGCCAGCAGGACGCCGTCTTTCATGACCTCGAAGTCCTCCTCGGTGATGATGTCGCGGTTGCCCGTCGTCGTGATGAACACGTCGCCCTCCGCGGCGGCCTCGCGCATGGGCATGACCTCGTAGCCCTCCATGTGGGCCTCCAGGGCGCGGCGTGCGTCGACCTCCGTGACGATGACGCGGGCGTTCTGGCCGGCGGCCTTCTTGGCGACGCCGCGGCCGCAGTCCCCGTAGCCGCCGACGACGACGGTCTTGCCGGCGTAGGAGAGGTTCGTCGTCATGGCGATCGACGCGAGCGAGGACTCGCCGGTGCCGTGGACGTTGTCGAACAGGCGCTTCATCGGCGTGTCGTTGACGGCGAACACTGGGTACTCCAGGGCGCCGTCGTCGTCCATCGCGCGCAGGCGGTGGACGCCCGTGGTGGTCTCCTCACAGCCCCCGACGATGGTGTCGATGAGCTCGGGGTAGTCCTCGTGGATCGCGGCGATGAGGTCCATCCCGTCGTCGACGGTGATCGTCGGTTCGTGCTCGATGACGGCTTCCATGGCCGCGTAGTACTCGTCGTCGTCGACCCCACGCTCGGCGTAGGACGTGACGTTCCCGTGGGCGTCGAGGGCGGCGCTCACGTCGTCGTGGGTCGAGAGCGGGTTACAGCCGGTGATGGCGACCTCCGCGCCGCCTTCGGCCAGCGTCTCCGCGAGGACGGCTGTCTTCGCTTCGACGTGCATCGCCATCCCGATGCGCTCGCCCGCGAAGGGCTGTTCGTCCTGGAAGTCCTCCCGGAGCGAGGCCATGATGGGCATGTGTTCGCGCGCCCAGTCGATCTTTCGCCGCCCTTCCTGTCGGGCGGTTTCGACGTCGTCGAGCGTCTCGCTGATCGGCGCAGTCATTGCCGGACGAAAGGACAGGGCGTTCAAAACACTGCCGAACCGACCCAACAGGTGCGCCGATCGTCGCGTCCCGCAGAAAGAGACCGTTCGCGTGACCGTTCCGCCTGATCGCGCCGCTCAGCTTCAGCGACCGCGTCCGTTGCCGTTCCCGCGGTTCGCGGGCGGGCCGTTGCCGCTCTCTTCGTCCTCTTCCTCGTCGGGCTCTCCCTCGTCGTCATCGTTTTCGGCTTCCGCAGCGGACGCTGACTCCTCGGTCGTTGCCGTCTCCGTCTCCGTCTCGTCGTCGGTTTCGTTCTCGTCGTCGGTTTCGTTCTCGTCGTCATCTTCGACGAACTCGGGCGGGCCGCGGCGGTCGTCGTCGGTTTCGTTCTCATCCTCGTCTCCCTCGACGAACTCGGGCGGACCGCGGCGGTCGTCGTCGGTTTCGTTCTCATCTTCGTCTCCCTCGACGAACTCGGGCGGGCCGCGGCGGTCGTCGTCGGTTTCGTTCTCGTCGTCATCGCCTTCCGGCCCGGCGTGTGTCGGTGGGCCGGCGTGGGCGGGCGCGTTCCCGGGGTTGTGCTGCGTGACGAACGACGCGATCATGCGGCCGAGCGGCTGGTCGCTCAGTTCCGTCTCGTTCGTGCTGTTCGTGTCGTTCGTGCTGGTCAGCTCAGCGCGGAGCTGCTCCTTGTACTCGCCCAGCATGAGGCCGAACGGATCTGCTTCGAACTCTGTCTCGTTGTCCTTCGTTTCGTTCTCCTCGACGTCGGTTTCGTTCCCGTCGAACTCCGTCTCGTTAGTGTCGTCGTCGGTTTCGTTCTCGTCTGTGGTGTTCGTGCCGTCGGTCGCGTCTGTGCTGTCGTTCCCCGCGATCGCGAGCGCGTTCGTCGACTCGACAGCGGTCGGTCCGGACGCCGCCGCGGCCGGTCCGACGGCCGCCGCGACCAGCAGTGCAACCGATGCGAGTGCGAGCAGTGATCGTCTTGAACTCATCACTTGGTTGCATGGAACTTACCAGTATAAACCCGGATTCCCGTTCACCCCGTTCAGACGCTCCAAAACTGTCGTAGAAGCGTTTATATCGTTTACAAACGGATCTCGGCGTTTAATCGGCGACCTGGTCTACTCCTCTGCGCGGTCGACGAGCGCCCGTGCGTGCTCGGTGGCGTCCTGGACGACCTGCTGTTCGTCGAGCGTGAGAACGGTGCGGTCACGCATGAGCACCTGGCCGTCACACACCGTGTGGCGCACGTCCGAGCCGGTCACGGCGTAGGCGAGGTGGCTCACCAGGTCGTGACCCGGCGTGAGTCGTGGCTCGTCCAGGTCGATCACGGCGAGGTCGGCGTTCGCGCCTGGTTCGATGCGGCCCGAGTCGACGCCGATGGCGGCCGCGCTCCCCTGGGTCGCCATCTCGACGACGGTCGGCGCGTCGACGGCGCTGGCGTCGTCGGCCGCGAGCTTGCCGAGCATCGCGGCGTCGCGCATCTCGTCGAACATCGAGAGGTCGTTGTTCGAGGCCGCGCCGTCGGTGCCCAGGCCGACGGTGACGCCCGCGTCGAGCATGTCCTGGACCGGCGCCATGCCGCTGGCGAGTTTCATGTTCGAGGCCGGGCAGTGGACGACCGCCGTGCCGCGTTCGGCCAGCAGCTCGTGTTCGGTCGCGTCGGTGTGGACGCCGTGGGCGATGAAGCTGTCCTCGCCGAGCAGGCCCACGTCGTCGGCGTACTCGAGCGGTCGTTCCCCGTGCTCGTCGACGAGCGGGTCGACTTCCCCTTCGGTTTCGTTAGCGTGGAAGTGGATCGGGAGACCGGCTTCGTTCGCCTCCGGGACGAACTCCCGGTAGTACTCCTCGCCGACGGTGGTCAGCGAGTGGGGCTTGAACGCCGTCGAGATGCGGCCGTCGGCCGCGCCGTCGTACTCTTTCGCGAACGCGAGGCTGTCCTGGAGTTCCTGGCGAGCCGCCTCGTCGTCC
Source organism: Halorientalis brevis (assembly GCF_042678165.1). Taxonomy (GTDB): domain Archaea; phylum Halobacteriota; class Halobacteria; order Halobacteriales; family Haloarculaceae; genus Halorientalis; species Halorientalis brevis. The sequence continues at coordinate 639,143 of NZ_JBHUDJ010000002.1, forward strand.
TGGCCGACCGTAATGGCGCCGTACCCGAGCATGGCTCGCATCCCGGTTTCCTCGACCACCTCGGCGACCGCCGGCATGTCGAAGTACATGTCCGCGAAGCAGGTGGTCCCGGAGCGGATCATCTCCAGGACGCCCAGGCGCGTCCCGACGCGGACGTCCTCGGCCGTGAGCTCGGCCTCGACGGGCCAGATGTCCTCCTGGAGCCAGGCGTCGAGGGGCTTGTCGTCGGCATATCCTCGCAGGAGCGTCATCGCGACGTGGGTGTGCGCGTTGACGAGGCCGGGAATGACGAGGTCGCCCTCGGCGTCGAGGCCGACGTCACCTTCGTCGACGTCGCCGACGTCGAGGATCGTCCCCGCGTCCTGGTCGACGAGGACGTCGGCGCGTTCGATCGTCATGTCCGGGCGGAGCACCTGCCCGTCTGCGATTCGAAGCGTGGTCATACCGCTCGCTTTCGCGGCCGGGTGCGTTAATCCACCGGGTCTGTCTGGGGTTCCGCGTGCGAAAAGCAGTTGCCCGCGCGTGACGACGACCAGATATGCGCATTGCCGTGCCCAACAAAGGGCGTCTGCACGACCCGGCCGTCGACCTGCTCGATCGGGCCGGCCTCCACGTCGTCGACGGGGCCGACCGGAAACTGTACGCCGACACCGTCGATCCCGACGTGACGATCCTCTACGCCCGGGCCGCCGACATCCCCGAGTACGTCAGCGACGGCGCCGCCGACGTCGGCATCACCGGCCTCGACCAGGTCCGCGAAGCCGACGCCGGCGACCTCGTCGACATGCTCGACCTGGAGTTCGGCGCCTGCAAACTCGTCCTCGCCGCGCCCGAAGAGAGCGCCATCGAGTCCGTCGCGGACCTCGCTGGCGGCACCGTCGCCACCGAGTTCCCGAACATCACCCGCAACTACTTCGACGAGCAGGGGATCGACGTAGAGATCGCCGAGGTCTCGGGCGCGACGGAACTGACGCCCCACGTCGACATCGCCGACGCCATCGTCGACATCACCAGCACCGGGACGACCCTGCGGATGAACCGCCTCGCGGTGATCGACGACGTCTTGGAGAGTTCCGTCCGCCTGTTCGCTCGTGAGGACGTTACCGACGACGAGAAGGTCCAGCAGGTGACGATGGCGCTGCGCTCGGTGAAGTCCGCCGAGGGCAAACGCTACCTGATGATGAACGTCCCCGAGGACAATCTCGAAGCTGTGGAGGACGTGATTCCCGGCCTCGGCGGCCCGACGATCATGGACATCGCCGGCGAGGAGATGGTCGCGGTCCACGCCGTCGTCGACGAGCGCCACGTCTTCGAGACCATCAACGATCTCAAGGCTGAGGGTGCGACCGGTATCCTCGTCACCGAGATCGAGCGCATGGTCAAATAGTACCTTTTTTCTCGTCGGGTTCGAGTCGCGGCGAAGCCGCGCTCGAACCTCTCCTCGAAAAAATCTACGCTAAAAAAGCC
>NZ_JBHUDJ010000002.1:640647-682077 GCF_042678165.1 Halorientalis brevis
CGCGGATGCTGGTGGTCAGTACAGAGCGTACAGTCAGCGCAGCGGCTTCGTTTCTTTCTGATACCTCCCGTTGAATCAGCTGGTCAGTGTGAGTGCTTCGGTACCGACCGGACGTCTCGGCAAATCACCGGGGTACGTCGGATAACGGTCAAAATAGATCCCTCTCGTCTAGTCCAGTATCAATTCCGAAACGAGGAGAATGAGTAAGATGGCGGCAATACTGAGGGCTAGTAAGCGCAGTACTCCTGCTGAACGTTGACGTTCCGGAGGCAGAGACTCGGCGAACCCAATGAAAGCAAACGCAATACCCTGAAAGAGCAAGTTAGGAGGACCAGCGAGTAGTCTACCAATATACACCCACCCGAGAAGGGAGATGAACGATACAAACAAGAAGACGAACCCCTTCCTTCGTCCATCTGGCTCACGGAACAGTACCCGTCGGTATATCTCCATAGTTGCAAGTGACGATCTAACTAAATAACCAGTTTGGATGACTGAAAAGCAGGCGACGGTATCTCTCCCCTGAACTGACCGATTCTGCCGACTTTCTCTGACACCGGTGTCGTGCGAAATATGCAAATACAATGAGCAAGCATCCGTGCGAGCGCAGCGAGCACGGTTCACTCCAGACGAGCGTAGCGAGTCTGGAGCAGTTTTAGTCCAGGTTTTGCGACCGAGTGGTGCCCGCAGGGCGCTCTTTGAGCGCCCGAGGACACCCGAGGGAGTAAAAAGTGGTAAGGCCGGCGCGCGACATTTGCCGCCATGGAGACGCTGTTGTTGAACCCGGCTGCTGTCGAAGAGGCCACGCAGTTGCCGGCCGTCGTATCCGCCGTCGAAGACGCCTTCGCCGCCTACGCCAGCGGCGACGCGCAGATGCCCGCCAAATCCTACATCGACCTGCCCCAGTACGACGGGGATTTCCGGTCGATGCCGGCCTACATCCAGAGCGACGACTGGGACGGTGCCGGAATCAAGTGGGTCAACTCGCACCCGAACAACCCCGAGGAGCACGGCCTGCCGACCGTGATGGGGACGATGATCTACTCCGACCCCGAGACGGCAGTGCCCCTGGCGATCCTCGACGGGACGACGCTGACGATGAAGCGGACGGGCGCGGCCGCCGCCGTCGCGACGAAGCACCTCGCCGTCGCGGACGCGACCTCGCTGGGCCTCGTCGGCGCCGGCGTGCAGGCCCATTCGCAACTGGAGGCCATCGCCACGGTCCGGGACATCGAGACCGTCGTCGTGGCCGACCAGGACGCGGACGCCGTCGACCGGTTCGTCGCGGAGTACGGCGACGACTTCGACGTTCGCGAGGGGTCGATCGCCGACGCCGTCGGCTGCGACGTGGTTTCGACGACCACCCCGGTCGAAGACCCGATCGTTCCCCGCGACGCCGTCGGCGAGCACACCCACGTCAACGCGATGGGGGCCGACGCCGAGGACAAACACGAACTCGCAGACGAGATTCTGCTGGACGCGAAACTCGTCATCGACGACCACGCCCAGTGTACGCACTCGGGCGAGATCAACGTCCCCTACGCCGCGGGCGTGCTGACCGACGACGACATCCACGGCGCGCTCGGCGACGTGGTCGTCGGCGACATCGCGGGGCGGACCGACGCCGACGGCGTCACCGTCTTCGACAGCACCGGATTGGCGATCCAGGACGTCGCCAGCGCGCACGTCGTCTACGAGTACGCACAGGACAACGACGTCGGGACCGCGATGGAACTCGTCGGGACGGACCTCTAACCGGTCTGGCGGCTCAGGAACTCGATTACCTTCGAGACCAGCCAGAACAGCGCGAAGAATGGTAACAGTGGCAACACGACGATGAGCAGCAACAGGAACATTCCCCAGCCGACGACGTCCATTTCGAGGTCGGGGCGGCCGAGATAGGAGGGCGTCACTGTCCGCAGTCGCTCGCGGGGGGAGTCGCTGGGCTCCTCGCTGCTCATACCTGGATAGTCCACGGACGGACGAATAAGCGCCTGTTCCACTCGCCTAGGAGTGGTTCCCTCACTGTTGCGGGATACTTAGCGACCGTGCGTGCCGACCGTGAACCCGACGGGTCGCAGCGGGATCACTGCCGGAGGTCGTTGAGTGCCTGATTGATCTCGGCGATGTTGGTCGTCTGTTGCTCGTTCGCCGCGGCGATCTCGTCGATCTCCTCGGAGACGTTCTCGGCTTTGACCACTGCCTGATCCGCCATGCTGGCGATCTCTTCGGTCGTCGCGGCCTGGTCGTCGGTCGCGTCGGCGACCTGCTCGATCCCCCGCGCGGCCTCGGTGATCGTGTCGACGATCTCGTCCAAGCGGTCCATCGTCTCCTCGACCTGCTCGATGCCGGTCGCCACCTGTTCGGTCATCTCCTGGAGACTGTCGACCGTCTCGTCCGTATCGGCCTGGATCTCCTGGACCATCGACTCGATCTCGCTGGCGTTGTCCTGTGACTCGGTCGCGAGTTGTTTGACCTCGTCGGCGACGACGGCGAACCCTTCGCCGGCTTCCCCGGCGCGGGCGGCCTCGATGGAGGCGTTCAGCGCCAGGATGTTCGTCTGCTCGGCGATGTCGTTGATCACTTCGACGATCGCGTCGATCTCGTCGATCCGGTTCTGCAGACCGTCGACTTCGGCCGTGACCGCGTCCGCGGACTCGTTGACGTCGTCCATCACCTCGATGGCCTCTCTGCCGGCTTCGCGGCCCTCGTCTGCCAGCTCCGAGGCGCGGGAACTCGTCGAGGCGACTTCCTCTGACGTGGAGGCGATCTCCTCGACGGTCGCGCTCAGACTACCGATCTCCTCGGAGACCGTCTGGACGTCCTGTGACTGTTCGGCCGCCAGGTCGCTGATCTCCTGTGCGCTGTTCGCGACGTTCTCGGCCGACGTCTTGAGTTCCTCACTCTGGCTCCCGATGTTCGCGACGGTGTTCTCGAGTTGTTCGGCCATGTCGTTGACTGCGCCGACGACCTGCAGGATCTCGTCGTCGAGGTACGAGTCCTCGTCGATCGACGCGCGCGCGCTCAGGTCCCCGGCAGCCATCTGTTCCATCGTCCCGGTGAGCTCCGTGACGAGCCCTTCGAGCTGGGCGTGCTCTTCGACCTCTTCGGTCCGATCTTCGACCATCTCGACCACGCCCACGAGGTCACCGTCTTCGTACAGCGGCGCCGCGGTGAACCTGATGTGGCGCTCGATCCCCGCGCCGCTAAGCATCGTACTCGTGTCCCCGTACAGCGTGTAGTCCACGTCGTCGATCTGGGGGACGTCGTACTCCTCGTCGGCGCTCTCCGGCGCGTCGAGCACTTTGTCGGCGAGCGTCTTCCCGCGTCGCCCGTCGTGATAGAAGGCTTGACTCGCCATCTCCATCGATTTCGCTTCCGCTTCCGAGTGCCCTGTCAACTCCTCAATCGCCGTGTTCCAGATGACGATGTCGTGATTCGTGTCGAGAATGAACACCGCCACGTCGAGGTGGTTGAGTATCGGTCGAAACGAGAGCGAAAACGCTGCCTCTGTGTCGTCTGTCCCTGCCGTGTGTCCGTCTGTGTGTGCAGTCATGTGTGATCCGCTCCTGTGCCGTCCGCGTCCGACTCACCGCTCGGTACGCTACCTGCCTACCAACGGCACGCCATTAGCTCCCAATAGTCGTTGTGTTGAGACGTATCCATATAAACCATCGTATTGTTTATACCAGTTCATACGGCGTGGAAAATTGGGAGAAGTGCACACAACAAACGAGTTGTTTCGTTTCGAGGGGGAAATCGTGGTGACGGCTCACACGCAGGCGGTCCGTTACGCCAGGTGGATCGCGGGCCGGAAGGGAACGGCGTTGTCGGCCTTGCCCTCCGGGTCTTCGACATCGGCGGCGTCCTCGGCGTACAGTTCGACGTCGGCGTCGAACTCGCGTTCGAGGAACGCCTCGGCCTCGGCGTAGACTGCCTGTTCGTCGATGTCCGCGAGCGCCTGGAGTTCCGCCTCGCTCCGCTCGCGGACGACCTCGACCAGATCCTGCACGAGGTCGTTGACGGCGTCGCCTTTCTCGCGAAGTTCTTCGTCCTGCATGACCTCGCCCATGACCTGGCCGACGTTGGTGCCGGTCTCGCGGACGGTGTCGAACACGTCGTGCTTCCAGTCGGCGGCGGTGTACACCCGGATGGTCTCGGGGTCAGTCCCCGTCACGTCGATGATGTCGTGGACGTCGTCGGTCAGCCGCTCGATGAGCTGTTCTTCGCGTTCGGTGCGCTCGCTCTCGAACTCGGGATCGACCTCGGGCCACGCGGCCTCCTCGGCGGGTTCGCCGGTCAGCTGCTCGTGGAGTTCGTTTGCCATGAACGGCACGAACGGGGAGAGCAGCCGTAGCCGCGTCTGCAGGACTTCCCGGAGCGTCCACTTCGCACCGGGCCGGGAGAGGTCGGCACGGCGGCGGTACCACTTGAGGTGTTCCTCGAAGTTGTAGTAGATCGTCTGGCTCGCCGTGCGGGTCTCGAACCCTTCCATGGCCTCGGTGGCGTCCCGGATCGTGCCCTGGAGCTTCGAGAGCAGCCAGCGGTCGATGTGTTCGAGGTCCGGCCGCGCCTCTTCGTCGATCGCCACGTCGGTCGTTTCCTCTCCTTCGACTTCCAGCGTGATCTCGACCATCTCCTCGACGTCGTAGTCGATGACCTCCTGTGAGCGCGACCAGAACCGTTCGAGCTGGTCGCGCGTCGAGGAGACCGCGTCGGCCCGCCAGTCGTAGTCCTGCCACGGCTCGGCGGAGTTGAGCAGGAAAAAGCGCACGGTGTCCGCGCCGAAGCGCTCGATGGCCTCGCCGGGGAGCACCACGTGGCCCTTCGAGGAGGACATCTTCTGGCCCTCCAGCAGGCCCATGCCCATGATGGTGATCCCCTCCGGCCAGTTGTCGGGATCGAACAGTTCGGCGTGGTGGAACAGGAAGAAGGTCAGGTGGTTCTGGATGAGGTCGTTGGCCGAACAGCGGAAGTCGACCGGGTACCAGTGGTCCCACTCCTCGCGGAGTTCGAGCGCCCGCTCGTCGGCGTCCTCGACGGCGTCTTCGCCGTAGAACAGCGCGTCGAAGAACGCTGGCGTGAGGTCCTCGGCGGGAATGTCCTGCAGCCGGTGGGCGATGGTGTAGTACGCCATGTAGATCGTCGAGTCGCTGAGAGGCTCGATGACGAAGTCCTCGTCCCACGGCAGTCGGGTGCCCAGCCCGTAGTTGCGGATGCAGGGCCACTCGTTGAGCCAGTCGATGGTGTGGTCGTACTGCTCGCGCGTGTTCTCCGGGATGGCCTCAAGGTTCGCGACGGCCTCGTGGGCCTTCGCCTTCCAGTCTTCGTCGTTGTAACGGAGGAACCACGTGTCCTGTTTGGCGACCTCGACGTCGCCGCCGCAGCGACAGACGACTTCCTCGGTGAACTCGTGCATCTCGTCGAACTCGCCCGAGCCCTGGTAGTGGGCGCGGAACTCGTCGCGAACGTTCTCGACGGTCATGCCCGCGAACTCGCCGTAGTCGTCGTGCATCACGCCGCTGTGGAACTCGTCCTGGTAGAGGTCCGCCGTCACGTCCTCCAGTTCGGGGTCGTCGGAAGATTCGATGCCGGCCTCCTCGACCGCGGACTTCGCCGGAACGTCTCCGTAGCCTTCGATGTCGAGGATCGGAATCGGCTCGATGGCCTCGACGTCGGCCGGGTCGACGCCGTACTGCTCCATGCGCTCGTCGTCGGCTTTCGCTTCCTGGAGCGCCATGTAGTCGTCCGGCGAGTGGGCCGGCACGGACATGACGACGCCCGTGGCGTTCTCGGTGTCGACGAAGGTTGCCGGCAGAACGATGACTTCGTCGCCGGTGATCGGGTTCGTGACCGTCTTCCCGACGAGTTCGTCGCCCGTGAGCGTGTCGGTGACCTCGACCTCGCGGTCCTGCAGGCGGAGCTTCTCGACGGCCGCCTCGGAGACGACCCATTCTTCCTCGTCCACCTGCGCGCGGACGTACTCGCCCTCGGGGTGGACGTAGGCGTTCGTGACGCCCCGAACGGTTTCGGGACGGAGCGTCGCCATGGGCGCGATGACCGCTTCGCCGTCGAGTTCGGCCTGGAACTTGACGAGGGTGTACTCCTGAAACTCGGCTTCCTCGCCCTCCAGGAGGTCGTGTGTGGTGACCGGGTTCTCCTCTTCGGTACAGAACTTGACGGGGTGGAGCCCGCGTTCGAGAAGCCCCCGCTCTTTGAGCGTCTCGTACTGCCAGGTGATGAACTTCGAGTAGCGCTCGTCGTTGGTCGTGAACTCCCGGCGCCAGTCGACCGAGAGCCCGAGCTGTTTCATCCCGCTCTTGTAGTGGTTCTCGATGAAGTAGCGGGCGTAGCCCATCGGCGTCTCCAGGTCTTCGAGCGTGTCCTTGGGGACGTTGTAGGTGTCCTGGAGGACAGAGAGCTGGTCTTCTTCGCCTTTCTTCAGGCGCTCGACGGCGCCGATGATCGGCGTGCCGGTGACGTGCCAGGCGATCGGAAAGAGAACGTTGTCGCCCTGCAGTCGCCGGTAGCGAGCGTAGACGTCGGGAACGGTGTACGTCCGGCAGTGGCCGATGTGCATCCCGCCGCTGGGATACGGATACGGCACGGTGATGAAGGTCGCATCCTCGTCGGAGGGGTCGGCCTCGTATCGCCCCTCGTCGGCCCACCGCTGGCGCCACGCTGCCTCTATCTCGTGAGGCTCGTAATCCATACGTACCGGTTCTGGCCTGACTGCCTAAAATATCTCCCATCCCGGCACGCCCGCCGTGCTGCGTCGTGCGGCGCTCACCGATCGCTCGCCCCCACGCGAGCGACCCGTGGTCGCACCGATCTCCCCACGCCGGAGCTCGTGGCGGGCGCCCCTGAATCGCTCACTCGCCGCCCGTGTCCGAACTCGACGGCATCCAGGACAGTTCCGTCGGCAGTGACTGGCCGGCCCTGGTGGTCGTCACCCGATCTCGCTCGTCCGGGTCCTGCCAGGCGACGAGGCCGGCGTCGACCAGTTTCGGCAGGTGGGCGTGATACAGCGACGTTGCGACGCGCTGCCGGTCCGCGGCGGTGACCGTTTCGCCGCCGCTCCGCTCGGCGGTCGCGACGTGTTTCGCCAGTTCGTCGACTGCCACGTCCTCCTCGGTGGCTCGCAGGTACGCGAGACTCCGGCGCCGGCGGGCGTGTGCCAGCGCCTCGAACAGGTCGTCCCGCGACGCGCCGTCACGCTGTAACCGTGCCGTTCCTCCGACTGCATCGCTGCAACTCCGAATCCCCCCATTCTCAGACATTACAAGTACAGATTTGTCGGCTACTCCCATAGTTTAGTTGGCTAAAGAATTAACCCTGGTTCTCCCTGCCGACGTCGTCGAGGATCGCGCCGACCAGTTTCCGCTCTGCGAGGCGGAGGTGTTTGTGGAACGTCGGTGGAGAGACGCTCAGGGTGTCCGCGAGCTCTTCGCCCGTGCTTCCGCGCGGCCAGTCGAAGTACTCCGCGTAGTAGGCGATCTCGAGGGCCGCCTGCTGTCGGTCCGTGAGTCGCTCGGTCAGTGCCTCGCGGAACTGGTGGTGGGTCTGGACCGACTGTTCCGTCTCGCGCTGGGAGACGAGCGTGACGTGGTCGAACCGCTCTCGGAACCGCGCCAGCAGCTCGTGGACGTCACTCCCGCTCGGGAACTCGAAGGTGATCGTCGCAGTCCCGTCACTGGCCGACGCCTCCGTGATGGTGCCGCCGTGGTCCGACACCATCTCGAGCATCGGGGGCGACGGCGGTTCCAGTTCGATGACGCAGACGTCGTCGTACTCGCTGACGATCCGCAGGTTCTCGACGTACGAGAACTCGGCGGCGACGGCCCGGATCTCCTCGGCGGTGGCCCCGTCGACGGTGACGTAGTACAGGAGCGCGTCGTCGGACCGGTACACGCCGCCCTCGAACGTGAGGGTGCAGTCGATCCGCTCGGAGAGCGCGAAGAGGAACGTGTCGTCGTCGCGGAACTCGACGGTGACCGCCGTCGTCCGCTCGGTCAACAGCGCCCGCTTGGCCTGGAGCCCGCTGATCGCGTGGCCGATCGTCTCGCCCAGCTCCGCGAGGACGGCCTGTTCCATCTCGCCGAAACTGAACGGCTCGTCGGCGTACACCGAGAGCACGCCGTACAGCGTGTCCTCGTAGACGATCGGGATCGACGCGATCGACTGGAAGTCGTAACTGTCGACTGCGTCGCGAACCTGCTCGAACACTGGATCTGCCCGGACGTTCTGGCAGACCTGTATCTCGCGCGTCCGGTAGGCACGGCCGGCCGGCCCCTGCCCGGCCGGCGACTCGTCGGTCCGGACGGTGATCTCCTCTAAGTAGCCGTCGTCCCGGCCGGCCGTCGCCGTCGGCGTGATCGTCCGGTCGGTCTGCTGTTCGCGCCCGATCCAGGCGAACCGGTACGTGTCGGCCGCTGCCAGCCGTTCGCAGACGGCCGCCTCGATCTCGTCCCTGCTGGAGGCACTCACCAGCGCCTGGTCGATGTCGCGGATGACCGCGTTGATGCGGTTGAGCCGCTCTAACCGCTCGTTCTGTTCTTTGAGCGTCCGCTCGCGTTCTTTCTGCTCGGAGATGTCGCGCCCGACGCCGGCGAACCCGAACAGGTCGCCGTCCTCGTCGACGATCGGCGCAGCGCTGAACTCGTAGGGAATCTCCGTGCCGTCCTTGGTCACCATGCGCGTCTCCCGCCGCTCGACGGACCCCTCGGTGACGTCCTCGATGGCGTTCCAGATCATCTCGTGGTCCTCCTCGGGAATGAAATCGAGCACGTGTTTCCCCGCGAGTTCCCCGTCGTCGTAGCCGCTGACCTCGGCGCCGCGGTCGTTCCAGCGGATGAACCGACCGTGATCGTCGAACGCGTACACGAGGTCGGGAATCGAGTTGTGGACCGCGTCCGTGAACGCCCGCTCGGTTTCGAGTTCGCGCTCGCGCTCGCGGTGTTCGGTGATGTCGCTGAACACGCCGACCACGCGGTCTAACTCGCCGTCGGGGCCGTGGACCGGTGCGGCGTTGCCGAGGGCCCAGCGCGTCTCCCCGCTGGGCTGGACGACGCCGCACTCGTAGTCGAACACCGGCTCGCCGGTGTCGACGACCCGTCTGGACGGGAGGTGATCCGTCGGGATCGGCTCACCGTCGGCGTCGACCAGCGTACTCGAGAGGTCGTCGCAGTCCCGGCCGGTCAGTTCGGCCTGCCCCACGCCGAGAATCGTCTCGGCGCGGTCGTTCGTGCGCAGTATCTCCCCGTCCGGGGAGTGGACGACGATTCCGATGGGCGCCGTCCGCAGCAGGTGTTCGTTCAGGTCGCGCTCGCGTCGGAGTTCGGTTCGCCGATGCACCTCGTCGGTAACGTCTCGCGTCGTGCCGACCAGCAGTTCCACGGCTCCGTCGAGTTCGACCGTCGAGAGCCGAACGTCGACGATCATCTCCTCGCCAGCGGAGTCGGTCATCGTCACCTGCAGCCGCCCGTCGCGTCTCTCGCCCGCCAGCAGGTCGTCGACGAGTTCGAGGAACGCCCGTTGGTCGTCGTCGTCGTCGACCATCCGGCGAGTGATCGTCTCGACCGAGGTGCCGACGAACTCCTCGTGGGCGACGTCGAGTGCGTCCTTGATCCGGTGACTGATGTAGGAAAACCGCCCGTTGGAATCGATCGTGTACGCGATGTCGCGCGCGTTCTCGACGATCGCTCTGTATCGCTTGCGCTCGCGCTCGTGCCGGCGGCGCTCCGTCACGTCGTAGAACAGTTCGACGTGGCCGCCGGCGAACTGCCCGCCCGTGATCGGTCGGCGCCGGCGTTCGAGGACTCGCTCCCGGCGGCCCGTCCCGGGCTCGACCCGACACTCGAACGTCGCGGCGTCCTCGTCCGCCGTCAGCATCGCGTCGGTGAACGCCGTCGGCTCGGCCACCGCGTCACGGAACTCCTCCTCGACGAGTCGGCGCCTGTCCGCGCCGAGGAGGCGCTCGCGAGCGACGTCGAAGTAGGCGGCGGCAGACTCGTTCGCCCAGCGAAGTGCGTCCGACTCGTCGAACAGGAACACCCCGACGTCTCCGTTGCTCCCCAGCACGTCGTCGAGCACGGCCGCGTAGTCGTTCGTCGCAGGTTGCGGGTCGCCCGTGCGCGGGTGGACTACGCCGAGGCTGTTCCAGCCGCTCTCGTCGCCGGCCAGCGCCGTGAGGTGGACGGTACACGCCAGCGGGTCCGCGTCGGGTCGACCGAGCGTCACTGCGAGGTCCGTGTCGGTCAGCGGGCCGCTCTGTCTCAGCTTGCCGACCGCGACCCGGTACCGATCGGCGTCGCTCTCGTCGATCACTGTCGAGACGTGCTCCCCCAGCAACGCCTCGCGGTCCCTCCCTGCGAGATCGGTGAACGCGTCGTTGACGTCGACGAACCGTCCGCTCGAATCGAGTTGGTAGCGCGCCCGCTCGCTCCCAGCAGGACGCCTCCCCGTGATTCCTGTCTCGACGCTGGCCTGAGTTGACTTCTCTGGCGACCCCATCTCCACCTCTCTCGTCATCTTATTCCACCTCTTGTGGCTCCGACAATAAATATCTGTCAATGAATGCCATAGTATGGCGCGGCAACACGTCCGGTGTCTCGTTCTCGTCCGACGGCGCTCCGGGGGCCCGCGCTCACCGGACGATCGTCGGGGACGGCCAGCACGGTCTCGCGGGCGTGCCGGCCGATCAGCTCAACGGGATGTTGGTGCTGTCGCTGCGTTCGACTTTCGGCAGGTGGATCGTGAGCATCCCGTTGTCGAAGTCGGCTGTGGCGTCGGCCTCGGCGACGTCGTCGGGCAGCGGGATCGTTCGGCTGAGCGATTGCTCCTGGCGCTCGCGACGGATGTAGTGACGGTCTTGCTCGTCCGTTTCGGTTTCCGTTTCGGAGGTTCGGCTGGCGTCGATGCGGACCGTCTGTGCGTCGGGCAGGGTCACCTGGATGTCGTCGCTCTCGAAGCTCGGCACGTCCGCAGTGACCTCGAAGGCGTCGCCGGTGTCCGCAACGTCGATCGCGATCGAGCCCCCCATCTCCGTCCCGGGCTCGAACTCACCGAACTGGTTGCTGAGTTGGTCGAACATCCGCTCGATCTCGGTAAAGGGGTTCTGTCTGTTCATGGAGCCTCACGGGATACCGTCCCGTCACAGTGTACCACGGGAACGCTAAAATGCTGTCCGTAGGTGGCGTTCTCGACAGGTCTCCGCGCGATCAGTTCAGGACGTGCTCCGTGTCGTACGACCCGAGGCGGCGGACCCACCCGTTCTCGGCGATGGACTCGACGTCGGCGAGCGCCTCTTTCGTGCGCGCTTCGTAGAGGCCGGCCGCGATGTCGATGTGGAAGACGTAGTCGCCGAGGCGCTCGCCGCTGGGACGGGACTCGACGCGCGTCATGTTGATGTCGCGGTCGGCGAACGGCTCGAGCATTTCGAGCAGGAGCCCCGGATAGTCCGCGTTCGGGTAGACGATGAGCGAGGTCTTCCCGCCGGCGTCCGAGCGCTCGTCGGCGGGCGCGACGACGACGAACCGCGTCGCGTTCGAGGCCTGGTCCTGGATGTCCTCGGCGAGGATCTGGAGGTCCTCGCCCGCCGTGTCGGGGTGGCCGATCGCGGCGACGGCGGGATCGTCTCGCGCGCGCTCGACGCCGCGAGCGGTCGAGGCGACCGCCTCCAGGTCCACGTCGGGATACTCCGCTTCGAGGTAGCCGCGACACTGCGCCAGCGCCTGGGCGTGGCTGGCGACCAGCTCGAACCCCTCGTTCTGGGCCAGCAGCGCGTGGCGGATCGGCGTGATGAGTTCCTTGACGACGGCCACGTCGTACTCGGCGAAGGCGTCGAGCGACTCCGTGACGCTCCCTTCGATGCTGTTCTCGACGGGAACGACGCCGCGGTCGTACTCCCCGTCGGCGACTGCTTCGACGATGGCCGTCACCGATTCGGTGAACGCCACGTCGTCGGACACGGCCGTGGCCGCCCGGTGGGAGTAGGTCCCCGCCGGGCCGAGCGTGAGTGTCTCCATGCGTTCCGGTAACTCTCCAGTGACTGAAAAACGCCGCGGTGTCGCCGCTACGCCGACAGCGCGACGAGCCGCCGTCGCAGGTACTGCCCGACGAGCAAGAGCCCGAGACAGCCGACGAAGGACAGCCCGGCGAGTTCGGCGACGGACAGCCCCAGCCCCGAGTCGACGAACGGGTTGATGCCGTTCATCGCCGCGACGTAGCTCGCGATCGCCTCGCCGCCCGCCAGGCCGAGGGCGAAGTAACACAGCGTGATGGCGATTGCCATGCCGCCGGTGCCGAAGCCGAGATAGGAGGCGAAGTCCTCGACGTTGAGGACGGTCCGGGCCTGCGGTTCCGACAGCGGGTAGTGCCGGATGCGAAAGAGGGCGGCCCCGATCAGGAGCGCCGCCGCGAACAGTTCGACGCCGGCCCCGACCAGTCCCAGCACGATGACCTTCGGCGAGGCCAGCGTCGGATTGGTCGCCGGCAGATACGACGCCACGGTCTCGGGAAAGAGGACGTACAGCGGGGCGAGCAGTGCGAGTCCCGCCAGAAGCACGCTCTGCCAGGTCAACTTCGTCGGCACCGGCTGGGCGAAATACGTCGGCCGCTGGAGCCGAAGTCGCTCGTAAGCCGAGCCTGAGAGGATTGCGTCCGTGATCCGGTCGTCGTCCGTGGTCGTGTCCTGGGCCATGCTGGTACACCCTCGCGGTGCGTATTCCGACCTTTCCAAATTAAGGCTATATTTCTTTTGATTCCTGGGGCAGATCCCGGGTTCTGATTGTAATTTTTACGTACCAGTTGCGTTTAGCTGAAAACGTCTCTCCCTGGATGTCGTCACACTGGCGAGAAGTGCTGGGTCGTCCGCTGGGGCTCGTGGGTGACGGACCTGCTGGGGTTAGCGGTTCAGCGTGTGGACCGCCTCGCCACGGGCGTTCGCGGCGGCTTCCATGACGGCTTCCGAGAGCGTGGGGTGCGTGTGGATCGTCCCGACCACGTCTTCGAGGGTCGCGCCCATCTCGATGGCCAGGCCCACCTCGGCGACGAGTTCGGAGGCCTCGGGGGCGACGATCTGGGCCCCGAGGACGAACTCGCTGTCGGCGTCGGCGACGATTCTGACGAACCCGTCGGTCTCGTCCATCGTGAGCGCGCGGCCGCTGGCGCGCAACGGGAACGTCCCGACGAGCGGCTCGAACCCGGCGTCCTCGGCCTCGGCTTCGGTCATGCCGACGGTGCCGATCTCGGGGTCGGTGAACACCGCGGCGGGGATCGCCTGGTGGTCCAGCGCGGCGGGTTCGCCGGCGATGACCTCGGCGGCGACGTGTCCCTCGGCCATGGCGGTGTGAGCGAGCATCGGCTCGCCGGCCACGTCGCCGATGGCGAAAATGTGCTCCTGGTCGGTCCGCGCGCGGTCGTCGGTCGGGACGAAGCCGTTTCCGTCGGTCTCGACGCCCGCGGCGTCGAGGCCGAGCGCGTCGGTGACGGGCTGGCGACCGACGGCGACGAGCGCCTTCTCGGCGTCGAACTCCGAGCGGCTCCCCTCCTCGGTCTCGGTGACGACCGTGATGCCGTCGTCGGACTCGGTCCACTCGGCGGCGGCCTGGCCGAAGTGGAAGTCGATCCCCAGTTCCTCGGCGCGCTTGCGGACGACGCGCGTGACGTCGGCCTCGTAGCCCGGCAGGGCCTGGTCGAGCGCCTCGACGACGGTGACGTCGCTCCCGGCCTTGGCGAACACCGTCGCGAGTTCCATCCCGATGTAGCCCGCGCCGACGACGACCAGACTCGACGGGACCCGGTCCATCGCCAGGGCCTCCTTCGAGGAGAGGACGTGCTCGCCGTCGAACTCGAAGCCGGGGAGTTCGATCGGGCGGCTCCCCGTGGCGACGATGGCGTGCTCGAACTCGACGGATTCAGAGCCCTGGCCCTCGCCGCCGTGGGCGATGCGCGCCGTGTGCTCGTCGGCGAACTCCGCCCGTCCCTCCATGAGAGTGACGCCGTTGCCCTTGCAGAGTTTCTCGACGCCGCTGGTGAGCTGGTCGACGACCTGGTCCTTCCAGGCGACCATCCCGGCCATGTCGATGGCGGGGTCCGCGTGGATGCCCATGTGCTCGCCCTCGCGGACGCGCTGGGCGAGATCGGTCGCGGAGATGAGCGCCTTCGAGGGGATGCAGCCGTGATTCAGACAGGTGCCCCCGAAGGCGTCCTTTTCGACGAGCGTGACGTCCAGATCGAGCTGTGCGGCGCGGATGGCGGCGACGTACCCGCCCGGCCCCGCGCCGACGACGAGTACGTCCGTTCCAGTTGCGATGTCGCCGACGACCATACGCGAGCCAATCGACCGCCGGGGGTTTGAGTGTGCGGGTTGGTCACTCTGCCGCCGGCTGCCCCGTCGGATTCGCCGCGTCCGACCGGGCACGCATCCGGACGATCCCCACAGCGACGGCGTAGAGGACGACTGTCAGGACGCCGGTCGCAGCGAGTGCGAACGAGATGGCGCTGAAGAGCCCAAATAGATAGTCAATGGATCTCGGTATTGGGAGCGGGGCGCTGAACAGCAGTGCAGCCAGGAACCACACGCCGGACGCCACCGCGACGGTCGCGTTCTCCCGCAGGATGGGTTCGGATTCGATCGGTTGCCCGTCATCGGCGAGCGAATCGGCGAGCGTGAGCGCGCGAACGACGACGTACAGCAGCGCCATGACGACGCCGGCGATTCTGAGCCCCAGCGCGACGCCGCTCTGGGCGATCGCAGCCAGGACACTCCAGAACAGCAGCACGACTGCGGCGGGAACGCTCTCCTCGACGAGTCGACGCGCGTCCAGTGGGGAGGGCATGCCAGATACTTTCATGACAATGGTGTAAACAGTACCGGTCCCATTCGAACGCACGCTGCGTTTGTGCCTCACGTGGGACACAGTCGGCTCTGACCAGTGGCCACTCGTCGTAACCTCGCACTCTCACGAGGTGAGAACGGCAGACAGCTTTACCTTTCGGGCACGCTATCATGTTCACGAGGGACAATTATGGACAAGAACGTGGGTGGTTACGATCGCATCGCACGGCTCGTCGCCGGACCGATACTCCTGGCGCTGGGAATCGCGGCTCTGGCCGGGATGGTGACGCTGGCTGAGGGCACGACGGGCACGGCGCTGGCGGCGATCGCCGCGCTGATCGGCGTCGTGTTCCTCGGCACGGCGCTCACCCAGAAGTGCCCGCTCAACTCGCTGCTGGGCATCGACACCTGTCCGGTCAGGTAAGCGCCGACGCGGTCGCTTCTCACTCGCTCAGATCGGCAACGCCCAGCGGCGTCGCGTCGCTCCGGTACTGCTCGTAGATCTCGGTGGCCCAGTCGTGGACCGTCTGGTCCTCCGAGACCAGCACCGCCTGGAGCACGTTGTCGTCGTTGCGGACGAACAGGTGCACGGCGTCGTCGGTGATCGAAACGGCGAGCGGCACGTCGTCGGCCGCGACGCGAACGGACGCCTCGGGGGCGACGAGGACGTCGCGGAGCTGCCGCCGAAGCGTCGGGTCCGCGGTGATGGCGTCGATGCCCTCCTGCGAGAGGACGCCCTCGAACCGCTGGTTGCCGTCGACTGTAGCTTCGTGGACGGCCGAGAGGTTCTGCTCGTTCAGGGTGTGGGAGACGATCCTGACGTGGTCGTCCGCCGCGAGCAACTCCGCGGATCGCTGCGCCGGCGCGTTCGGCTTCGTTCGCGTGGGGGCGGTGATCTCCGCGTCGTGGAGGTGGTCGAGGTCGAACGTGATCTCGTCGGTCGGCAGCCACTCGACCACGTCCCGTAACTTCCGCTCGGTCTCCATCGTCTCCCAGAGGTCCGTGATGCCGGACGCGACCAGACGGCCCGTCGCCGTCGCCTCGTAGCGGTTCCCGGTCTGCTCGATCCAGTTGCGCTCCTCGAAGTCCCCGAGAATCCGACTCAGCGTCGGCTGTGACGCGTCGGTCACGGCCGCCAGCTCGCCCCGCGTCAGCGGCTCCTGGCTCACCGCTGCCAGCACCTCGATCCGGTTTTCCGACAGCGCGAGGAACTCGATCTCTTCGAGCGCGGCGTCCATGTCTCCCGATTCGTCCCCCGCTCATCAAAGGCGTTTCGCGTCGTGAATTTGTTTCACGTCACAAAAGTCGGCCACGCCGTACCGGTGTTGTCCCCCATGAAATGTTTTCTAAATTATCTTATCAGGGACGACGGCGGAGTTCCTGATACGCAATGTTCACTGATATTTCGTCGCCGTTCGGGCTCTCGGACGGCACTCGGTTCGAGCCGACTGCGGGGGTGGCTCCCCGATCGTGACGCGACTGCGGACGCTCGCCTTCTTCCTCCTGGCGAGTGTGTTTTTCGGCGGCACGTACGTCGCTGTCAAGGCTGGCGGGGCGTACTTCCCGCCGCTCCTGTTCGTCGCCATTCGCTACGACGTGGCGGCGGTCCTGCTTTTGGGCTTCGTGGCGTTGACGACTGCTCCCGCTGACCGCTACCCCAGGTCCCGACGGGACGTGGCTGGCGTACTCGCGACGGCCGTCTTCGCCATCGGGCTGACCAACGCGCTGCTGTTCGTGGGCCAGCAGTCCACGACCAGCGCTGTCGGATCGATCCTGTTCGGTCTCGCGCCGATCCTCACGCCCGTGTTCGCCGCGCTCCTGCTGGCTGACGAGGGGCTTTCGCGCCGCGGCGCAGCCGGGACGGTCCTGGGTCTGGTCGGCGTCGCACTGGTCGTCGGATTCGATCCGGCGATGCTGGTTGGCAGCGGCAGCCAGGGAATGGTGCTCATGCTTGGCGGGGCGGTCAGCTCGGCGCTGGGGGCAGTACTGATCCGCCGTGCCGACGCCTCGCTGTCCAGCGTCGTCCAGACCGCCTGGGCGCTGCCGGTGAGTGCGGGCATGCTCCACGCCGGGAGCGCGCTCGCCGGTGAGTCGTTCGGCGCGGTCGTCTGGTCGCTCCCCGCCCTCGTCGCGCTGGGGTACCTCAGCGTGTTTGCGGGCGCCGTCGCCTACATCGCGTACTTCGGCCTGCTGGCCGAGGTCGGAGCCATCCAGTCGAGCCTGGTGTTCTACGTCAGCCCCGTCTTCGCCACGCTCGGCGGGTGGGCGGTACTGGGCGAGTCCATCTCGACGATGACCGTCGCGGGCTTCGGCGTGGTCGTCGTCGGCTTCGCCGTCATCGGGTTCGAGACGCTCCGGGACGTGGTCGCTCCGCACCTCCCGTCTCGGTCGCGCTCCCAGCGCTCGGAGTCTCCGACGTCTTCGGCGACCCGGTACGGATCAGAAGGGGATTGACGCTCACTCGAGCAACAGGAGCGTCGGATTCGCCAGGTACTCTTTGAGCGTGTTCGTGAACTGGGCTGCCTCGGCGCCGTCGATGACGCGGTGGTCGATCGACAGCGAGAGGGTCATGACATGTCTGGCTTCCACTTCTCCATTGACTACCCACGGCCGCTCTTTGATCGCGCCGAGCCCCAGGATCGCCGTCTCGGGGTAGTTGATGATCGGCGTGGCGTACTCGCCGCCGATGGCCCCGAAGTTGGTGATCGTGAACGTTCCGCCCTGCATCTCTTCGCGAGCGATCGAGCGATCTCGGGCTTTCTGGGCCAACTCGTTCGCCTCGGAGGCGACCTGCAGGAGCGGCTTCCGGTCGGCGTTCTGAACGACGGGGACCATCAGACCGGCCTCCGTCGCCGTGGCGACGCCGACGTTGTAGTAGCCCTTCTGGACGATCTCCTCGTTTGCTTCGTCGAGCTGGGAGTTGAGGATGGGGTACTCCTTGAGCGCGGCGACGACGGCTTTGATGACGAACGGGAGGTACGAGAGCGAAACGCCTCGGTCCGCTGCTCGCTCTTTCAACTCTGCGCGGGCCTCGACCAGCGGGGTCACGTCGACCGAATCGTGGTGGGTGACGTGCGGGGCAGTGTAGGCCGACTGCTCCATCTGCTCGCCGATGGTCCGGCGCACGCCGCGGTAGGGAATCCGCTCTTCCTCGCCGGCGGCGACGCCTTCGCGACCCGTGTTGGCTGGCGCTGCTGCCGCGAGCGCTTCGGCGTCGGCGGCCTGGGCGGCCTGCTGGGCCTGGGCGTACTCCCGGACCGCTTCGGCCGTGACGAACGCCTCGCCGTCACGCTGTTCGGTCGCCGGCACGTCGTCGATGTCGACGCCTGCCTCGTCGGCGGCGCGGCGCGTCGCGGGCGTCGCGAGCGTCCGGTCGCGCCCGGCCGGCTCACCCCCTCGTCCTCCCCCGGGGGCCGTTTCCACTGCTTCGCCTGCAGCCGCTGGTTCCCCTGCGCCCGGTGCGCCCTCGGCTTCGGGTGCGCCGCCGGCGCCCTCCGTTTCCGCTCCAGCAGCGGTGGCCGGCTCCGTTCCGTCTTCCGACGGCTCTTCGGGGGTCTCGGCGGCCGCTCGCACGTCCTGCTCGGTGACGCGCCCGCCCGGTCCCGTTCCCTCGACGGCCCCGATGTCGACGCCGAGTTCGCGAGCGAGTCGCCGGGCGCTCGGGGCGGCGAACACGCGGCCGTTCGTGGTGGTCTGCGACGTCGCGGTCTCTTCGTCGCCCTCGGCAGCGTCGGGCTCTCCCTCGACGTCTTCCGCTGCTCCCGGCTCGGTCTCCTCACCGGTCGCTCGTCCCGAGGCACTCCGTGCCTCGCCTTCCGTCTCGAAGACGATGATGACCTCGCCGACCGGGACGACCTCGCCCGTCTCGGCTCGCAGTTCTTTCACCGTCCCGTCGACCGGCGAGGGGACCTCGACGACGGCCTTGTCGGTCTCGACCTCGGCGACGGCCTGGTCCTCGCTGACGGCGTCGCCGGGTTCGACGAGCCACTGGACGATCTCCCCTTCGGCGACGCCCTCGCCGACGTCGGGGAGCTTGAACTCGACCGACATGGTCAGAACTCCACGGCCTCGCGGATGCCGTCTTTGATTCGGGCGGCCTCCGGCAGGTAGTAGTCCTCCAGGGCGTACAGCGGGTACGGCGTGTCGAAGCCCGTGATTCTGGTGATCGGAGCCTCCTGGTAGAGTAGGGCGTCCTCCTGGATGGTGGCGATGATCTCGCCGGCGAGGCCGCCCGTCTTGGGCGCCTCGTGGACGACGGCCGCGCGGCCGGTCTTCTTGAACGACTCGACGATGGCGTCCTCGTCCAGCGGCGAGAGCGTCCGGAGGTCGACGACCTCCGCGTCGATGCCCTCCTCGGCCAACTGCTCGGCGGCTTCCAGCGTCGGCCGGGTCATCGCGCCCCAGGTAAACACCGAGACGTCGGACCCCTCGCGGCGGACGGCGGCCTCGCCGAGCGGTACCGTGTAGGATTCGTCGGGGACCGGCTCGCGAAAGGCCCGGTAGATGAGCTTCGGTTCGAGGAAGATCACCGGGTCGGGGTCACGGATCGCACTCGCGAGCAGTCCTTTCGTGTCGTACGGCGTCGAGGGAATGACGACCTTGAGGCCGGCCTCGTGGACGAAGAAGGCCTCCTTGGACTCGGAGTGGTGTTCCGGCGCGCGGATGCCCCCGCCGTAGGGCGCCCGGACGACGAGCGGGCAGGTGAACCGGCCCCGGCTTCGGGTGCGCAGGCGCGCGGCGTGACTGATGATCTGGTCGAACGCGGGGTAGATGAACCCCATGAACTGGATCTCGGGGACCGGGCGGAGACCGTAGGCGGCCATGCCCACGGCGGTGCCGACGATGCCCGACTCCGCCAGCGGTGTGTCGATGACCCGATCCTCCCCGAACTCCTCGTAGAGGCCCTGCGTCGCGCGGAAGACGCCGCCGTTGCGGCCGACGTCTTCGCCCATCACGAGCACGTCCTCGTCGCGTTCCATCTCGCCGTACAGCCCGTCCCGAACCGCCTGGACGAGCGTCAAATCCTGCGTACTGGTGTCTGTCGTTTGGCTCATTGTCTCCTCCCGGTCTCACTCCAGCAGTGCGTCGTCGCCATGCGTGTCTCTGATGCGCTCGAAGTACTCCAGCTGTTGCTGTAAGCGTTTGGGCATGTCTGCGTACACGTGTGCGAACATCTCCTCGGGGTCGGGCCGTTCGACCGACTCGGCGGCGTCGATCGCCTCGGCCACCCGGTCGCTGTTCTCCCGTTCGATGGCGTCGATCCGCTCCTCGTCGAGGATACCCCGGTCTTTCAGGAACGTCTCCAGCCGCGGAATGGGGTCTTTGCGCTTCCACTCCTCGACCTCGTCGTCGTCCCGGTAGACCGAGGGATCGTCGGCCGTCGTGTGCGCGCCGAAGCGGTACTGGACGGCCTCGATGAGCGTCGGCCGCGGCTCGTCTTCTGGGGGGTTCTTGGCCTTCTCGACGGCCTCTCTGGTCACCTTGTAGACGGCCAGCGGGTCCATGCCGTCGACCTGGACGCCCTCGAAGCCGTAGGCGTGGGCTTTCTGCGCGATCGTGTCGCTCGCCGTCTGGTGCTCCCGCGGGACCGAAATCGCCCACTGGTTGTTGTTACAGAAGAAGACGGTGGGCGTGTCGAACACGCCGGCGAAGTTCAGTCCCTCGTGGAAGTCGCCCTCGCTGGTCGCACCGTCGCCGAAGTAACAGAGGAAGGCCTTCTCTTCGCCCTTCAGTTTCGAGGCCCAGGCCGCCCCCGTGGCGTGGGGAATCTGCGTCGCGATGGGCACCGCCATCGTGAACATGTTGACGTCCTCCGGAACGAGATTCCCGACCTCGTGGCCCATCCAGTACAGGAGGATTCGCTTCAACGTCATCCCGCGGATGAGCGCCGCGCCGGCCTCGCGGTAGCTCGGGAACAGCCAGTCCTCGTCGTCCAGCGCGTGGGCGCTCCCGATCTGCGAGGCTTCCTGTCCCGAGAGCGGCGGGTACGTCCCCATCCGCCCCTGGCGCTGTAGCGACACCGCCCGTCGGTCGAAGTGTCGCGCCAGTCGTATCTCTCGATACATCTCGACGAGTTGCTCGTCGGAGAGGTCCGGGACCGTCGCACCGTCCCGTACCTGTCCGTCCTCGTCCAAGATTTCGACCCGCTCGCCCGGGTCTCGTTGTAGGGTACTCACACGAAAAACCTCCGAGGCATACTACAACGTCTCTTGCCTCGGTAATATTGTTTTCCCAAATACCTTTCGCTCGCTGCTAATCTTGCCTCGCCGATTGTATGGGTGGGTTAAAAATTCTCGAAGAACGGCCAAGAACGTCCCGGTATGATCGAAGAATCTGGACGAATGTTCTCCGTGTGGCGTGTTGGCGGCTAACGTGATTCAGGGGCCGGTCGCTCGCGCGCGCTCCTCCATCGTGACAACTACACAAGGCTTATTCCGGCGGTCAGACTCTTCGCTCGCACATGTCGACGGCGCAGCAACGACCGCCGGTCGCCGACGCAGTGCTGGTCGTCATGCAGTTCGGCGCTGCGCTGACGGCGCTGGTCCTGATGCTGGCGGTCGGGATCCCGCTCGGAACGCTGGAACCGCTCGTGTTTCTGACGGGATTCGCCAATTTACTGATCGCGGTCCAGGTCTTGCTGTACTTCGCAACGCTCGCGCTCACCGCTGTGGTCGCACCGAGGCGAACCGCGGACCGCTCGCAGTTCCGTGACAGCACGACGAGCTCTGTGTGGGAGTATATCCCGCTGTCGTCGATTCTCGGCGCGGCTCAGGGAGCCGTCCTCGGAGCGTTACTCGTGTTCGCCGTTCCCGACCATCTCTCGACCGTGATACCGGTCGGGGTACTCGCTGGGACTGCTGTCGCGTTCGTCCTCGCGGGAAACGCAGTTGCGCTTCGGGGCGTCGATACGACGCTGTCCACTGCTGGGGCGACCATCTACGCGTTCGTCCTGTCGGCCGTCCTGCTGCGCCCGCTGGGTTGGCAAGGCATGGTCGTCGCCGCCGCGGTCGGGATGCCAGCACTGCTCGCGGCGCGGTGGCGGTTGCAAGCCGTTGGCTCCATCGACCGCCGCGTCTCGGTGTCGCTCGTCCTGGCGCTCTTGGCGGTCAGCGGTGGCACGTACGCGTACGACCTCGGTGGCCCGCGACCTTCGGTCACGCTCGACACCGCGTCGTCCGTGAACCTCTCGACCACCGACGAGCGGTGGTACGCCGTGAGCGACCACGCCGAGAAAGAGCGACTGGTCTCTGTCGGCACGGTCACGGTTCGAAACGAGTTCGAGTTCGGTCGCACGGCACGGTTACCAGCGTACGACGCCTGTCTGTACACCGGGCCGTCGGGATCGGGACCCGTCGGCCGAGCGTCGGCGTCCATCGTCGACGGCGGGTCGATGGTCAGTCCGGCCGACGACCCGCGCCTCGCGAGCGGCGAGACCCGAGAATACACGGTCGCTCTCCTGCTGGAACACGTCGATGGGCTCTCGACCGAACAGTTGCGTAGTCTGGGCACTGTTCCCGTCCGACGCGCCGACCGCTGTCCGGAGTCGACTAACGGACCGGCGCTGGTGCTGGCCCCTGCCGACAGACTCCTGGGGAGCGACTGACGGGACCGCACCTGCTCATTCGCTTGCCCGCGCCGTCTCCCGCGCTGCCTCGACGGACGTGCCGTCTCGGAGGACCGACTCGACGAACAGCTCGCCGGCGCGGTACGACGAGCGCACCATCGGCCCCGACGCACAGTAGAGAAAGTCTAACTCCTCCTCGGCGACGCGCTGCCAGGTATCGAACGCGTCGGGGTGGACGTAGTCGCTGACTTCCAGATGCGACCGGGAGGGCTGGAGGTACTGGCCCAGCGTCACCACGTCGACGCCCACTGCCCGGAGGTCCCGTAACGTCTGGTAGATCTCGTGGTCGTACTCGCCGACGCCGAGCATCAGGCTGGTCTTGGTGTAGATGTCCGACTCGCGGTGGACCTGCCTGAGCACAGAGAGGGATTGCTCGTACCCCGCCCGCCGATCGCGCACCGGCCACTGGAGGCGTTCGACGGTCTCGACGTTGTGGGCGATGACGTCCGGCTCGGCGTCGACGATCTTCCGGACGAGGTCGGGATCGCCCTGGAAATCGGGGATGAGGACCTCGACGAGGATGCCGGGGTTGCGGTCCTTGATTTGTCTGATCGTCTCGGCGAAGTGGCCCGCGCCCTGGTCGGGCAGGTCGTCGCGGTCCACGCTGGTCAGCACGACGTAGTCCAGGCCGATTTCCGCGACGGCGTCGGCGACGTTCGCGGGTTCCTCTGGATCCAGGGGTTCCATCCCGCCGGTTTGCACGTCACAGAAGTTACAGCCCCGCGAGCAGCGGTCGCCCATGAGCATGAACGTCGCCGTACCGGGGCCGTCCCTGCCCGACCAGCACTCCCCCAGATTCGGGCAGTTGGCCTCCTCACAGACCGTGTGGAGGTCGTGGTCCCGCAGGGTCTCTTTGATGTCCGTGAAACGCTCGCCCGACGGGGGTCGCATCTTCAGCCAGTCGGGCTTACGGGCGCGACTCATTGCCGGATAGTGGGGGCTGTCGGGTGAAAAACGTGCGGTTCCACTGGACCGACACGCGTCGCGAGCACCGTCCCCCGCACGCGTTTCACGTCCGCCTCACTCACGGCTCGCATCCGCTCACCGTTCACCTTTCCGAGGTGCTCCCGTTGGTCGCACCTCGCCCTGCTCGCGGCTTCGCCGCTCGCTATCGAGGCCTCCCTGCGGTCGCACCTCGCTCGCTACGGAAACGCCTATACTCCCAGCCCTCGCTGGTTCCTTCGTGCCAGGTCGCACGGAGTACGAGCCGCAGGTCGCGGTACGGGAGGTCCTTCCGGGCTACGCGGACGCGTTCCCCTTCGATTCGTTCAACCGCATGCAGTCGGAGGCGCTCCCCGCCATCGTAGAGCGCGAGGAGAACGTCGTCGTCAGCGCGCCGACCGCGAGCGGGAAGACCGCGCTCGCGGAAGCCGCCATCTGTCGCGCCATCGACGACGACGGAACCGCCCTCTTTCTCGCACCGCTGCGCGCGCTCACCAACGAGAAGGAAAGCGAATGGGAGCGCTTCGAGGAACTGGGCTACTCGGTGTACGTCGTCACCGGCGAGCGCGACCTCAACCCGCGCCGCGCCGAGCGCGCCGACATCCTCGTGATGACGCCCGAGAAGGCCGACTCCGCGACCAGAAAACACGATTCGCCCCGCTACGGCTTCATCACCGACGTCGACACCTGCATCATCGACGAGGTGCACCTGCTGGATTCGGACAAGCGCGGGTCGGTGCTGGAAGTCACTATCTCGCGGCTCCGCCGGCTGTGTGACCCCCGCGTCGTCGCCCTCTCGGCGACGATGCCGAACATCGACGACGTCGCCGACTGGCTCGACGCCACGCCCGACACGACGTTCGCCTTCGGCGAGGACTACCGCCCAGTGCCGCTGGAGGCCGGCGTCAAGACCTACACCCACGGCGAGAACGCCTTCGCCGACAAGTACCGCCGACTCTACCGAGCGATGGACCTCGTCGAACCACACCTTCGCGAGGAGGGCCAGGGCTTGGTGTTCGTCTCGTCTCGGCAGGACACCGTCCAGGCAGCGAAGAAAGCCCGCGACGAGATCGCCGAGCGGGACGTCCCGATGGGCGCCCGCGGCGACTACGACTTCCACCAGGAGGCCCAGGAGGTCAACAACGAGACGCTCCGCCAGTCAGTGCTGGACGGCGTCGGCTTCCACCACGCCGGCCTCTCGAAAGGCGACAAGGAACTCGTCGAGAAGTGGTTCCGCGAGGGAACCCTCGGCCTGCTGTTCTCGACCTCGACGCTGGCGTGGGGGGTCAATCTCCCGGCGCGATGCGTCGTCATCCGCGACACCAAGCTCCACGACCCGCTGGAGGGCGAGGTCGACATGAGTCCGCTGGACGTGCTCCAGATGCTCGGCCGAGCGGGGCGGCCCGGCTACGACGACCGCGGGTACGCCTGGGTCGTCTGCGACCGCGCCGACGCCGACAAGTACCGCCAGCTGTTGCGCGACGGCAAAGAGATCGAGTCCCGCCTGGCGGAGGACCTGGACGCGCACCTCAACGCCGAGATCGTCCTCGGAACCGTCCGCGATCTCGACGACGTGCTCGACTGGATCGAGACGACGTTCTACGCCGTCCGCGCCCGGTCCGCCCCCGACGAGTACGAGTCCGAGGGGCAGTTGCGCGAACGGGTCAGCGACACCCTGGAGAGCCTCGTCGACCGCGGGTTCGTCGACATGGACGACGACCTTCGCCTCTCGCCGACGCGCCTCGGCCGCCTCGCCTCGAAGTTCTACCTCCGACTCGATACCGCCCGGGAGTTCGCGACGCTGGCAGAGCGCGCCAGTGACGACGACAGTGCGACCTCCCTGAGCAGCGACGACGTTCTCAAAGCAGTGGCGACCGCCGGCGAGTTCGACAGCGCCAGCGCCCGCCGGGACGAGCGCGACGCGGTTCGAGCAGTGTTAGGGCAGTTCGGGCAGGACCTCGACCCCGGTCCTCGAAAGGTGCTTGCCATCCTGCAGTCGAGCATGAACTCGACGACGCCGGCCGAACTCCGGAGCGACGCGTGGGTCATCCGCCAGAACTCCCTTCGCTTGTTGGCCGCCCTCCGGTCGTTTCTCGACCACCTGGCCGGTGCGCCCGCGGCGAACCTCGCCAGTCGCGTCGAGGCCCGCATCGAACACGGCGTCAGCGCGGACGCGGTCGAACTGACCGCGCTCGACGGCGTCGGCTCCGGGCGAGCGAGTCGGCTGGCCAAGGAAGGGCTGAGTTCGGTCGCCGACGTGCGCGAGGCGGGCGTGGAGGGCGTCGTCGCGGCGGGCCTCTCCGACGGCGTCGCGAAGCAGGTCGTCGGGAGTGCACGCTCGCTCCCCGATCTCGAGTTCGACTGGGGCGAGTTCCCCGAGCGCATCGCCCGCGGGGCCAACGAGATGTGCGAGGTGACGGTCACGAACGTCGGCGACGGTGCCCGCGCGGGCGTCCGCATTACGGTCAACGACCACGAGATGACGGCGACGGACTCGTACGTCGGCACCGCGACGCTGCCGGTGGGTGTGTTCGGTGGCGACGCCGAGGAGTTGACCTACACGGCCGAAGTGTTCTTCCCCGAGTTGCCGCTGTTGCCGGTCTCGGACTCGCGGACCGTCCGCGTCGAGTGAGATCGGGCGGCCAACCTGGGCTATCGCAACTCGGTTCTTTTGATCCATCAAACTCTCTCAGATCGGATCGTGAAACGTCTAAACGAACCTGGGGCGGTTGTGAAACGTCTCCTGGTACGTAAAATACAGCCAATTTACCGCTAAAAGGTTCGAAGTCGGTGCCAAATCCATCGAAACGAACTGAATTCGTCCGAAGCTTCGACCCCTTATATGGGGTTGTCAGTCCAAGCGACGAGTGCAGAGAGGCCCACCATGTCCACGCAATCCCCTCACCAGGACCGATCCGCCGCCCGCGACTGGAGTGTCGTCTCCGAGCAGTCCCTCACCCGGCTCGTTGCGCCCGTGCAGTTCCTCGGGTTCTGGAGCGCCGTGTTGCTCCCCATGGCGCTGTTCCCGATGCTGTTCTCGGGCGTCGCCGGCGAGCACCTCGCCCCCTTCACCGCGCTGGTCGTCGCCAACGTCGTGGCCCTCGTGGTCGGTCGCGACTACAACAGCGACTGAGCACCTGCTCCCGGACAGGTGGGTTCTCTGTCCACCCGTGCGGTCCCCCCACCACTCCCCTCCCCAAACCATCCAACCACTTCACGCCCTTTTGCCATTCGTCCACCCCAGCCCTCCGATTCCCACCCGCCATTACGCTCTGCGACTGCGCCACTGTCGGTTCCGTTTCGGTGCATCTCTGTCGCTGCCTCGCTGGCCCGCGACCTGACGTTTATATACCAACACCAGCCCAGCCAAGGCTATGCACGACGGAACTTGCGTCCTGGCCGGTGAGTGCACGACGACTTTCGAGGGATCGCGCGAACGGGAGCAACGCGGCGAGGTACTCGTCGTCTGCAAACCGGACAACACCGTTCTGGTCCACGACGCCGACGGGTATCAGCCCGTGGCCTGGCTCACCCGCGCCGACTCGGTGTCGCTCCGCGACGGTACGCTGACGGCGACCGACGGCGACCAGCGACTCTGCGTGGAGACCCACGAGGAGTACGGCAGCGCCAGCTATCCGACCTCCGCCGCGGGCGTTCCGGTCGGTGACTGTCCGGTCTGTGACGGCCGACTGATCCGGGCCGATGGTACCGTGCGGTGTGTGGGATGCGACGAGCGCCACGGGATTCCGCGGGACGCGACTGTTCTCGACAGCGAGTGCGCGTGTGGACTCCCGCGGCTGCGCGTCGTCCGCGGGCGCGCGTTCGAGGTGTGCCTCGACCGGGAGTGCGAGTCGCTGGACGAGGCCGTCACGGACGCGTTCGACCGCGAGTGGGACTGCCCGCGCTGTGACGGGGATCTCAGAATCCTTCGCCGCGGCGGCCTGCTGGCAGGCTGTGAGAACTATCCCGACTGCGACACCGGTTGGGGGATTCCCGCGGGGACGGTCGTCGGTGAGTGTGACTGCGGGCTGCCCCGGTTCGAGACGGGGAGTGGTGAGCGCTGTCTCGACACGGGGTGTGACGCTGAGAGACGGGCGTGAGCAGCGCGACCGCAGGGGATTTATCGCCGGGCAGGCGACAGGGACGCATGCACGCGACGCTTTCCGAGGGCGTGGTTCGGGCGGGCCGCCAGGCCCGCGAGCAGTTCTACGACGCCCGCGGGTACGGCCGCACGGACGGCGAGGACATCGTCCTCGCACCCGTCGAGGCCGCACACCTCCTCTTCCGCGGCGATCTCGACTCAGTCGACGACATGGACTTCCGAGCGTTCCTGGCGTCGGCGACCTGTCCCGACCTGCACTTTCTGGTGTACAAGGACCTCCGCGACCGGGGCTTCTACCTGTCGCCCGCCCGTGAGGACTGGGTCGACGACCCGGCGGGGGCGGACCTCGTCGTGTACCCCCGCGGCAAGGGACCGTGGGACGACGAGGTGGCGTATCGAGTCCGAGTGGTCAGCGAGCGCGCGACCGTTTCGGCCGACGACCTGGGCGACGTCGTCCTCGCGGTCGTCGACGAGGAGAGCGAGATCACCTACCTCGACACGGATCGGCCGGACGTGAGCGGGACGACGAACTACGAACCGCCGGCCGGTGTCACCGGGGATCTGCTCGACGACCGGGTTCTCCTCTGGGACCCGCCCGCGGATCTCTTTCAGCACGGGTTCTACGGCCAACCGCTCTCCGGCGACGGCGAGGAGGGGAGCATCGACACGCTCCAGCTCTCGCTGGTCGAGGCCGCATACCTCGTCCGGCACGGCGTCCTCGACATCGACGGCGGGGAACAAGCGGTCCTGCAGTGCGGTCGCGAGGTCGAGGGCGACCGGTTCGACCGCCGCCTCCGGGTGTACGCCGCCCTCCGGGAGCGCGGCGTCGTGCCCAAGACAGGCTACAAGTTCGGGGCGGACTTCCGGACGTACGCCGATGTCGAATCGGTCGCGAACCTGACCCACTCCGAGTTGCTGGTGCGAGTGCTGCCGGACGAACACGCCTTCGCACCGCGGGACCTGGCGCTAGACGTGCGGCTGTCGGGCGGCGTCCGCAAACGAATGGTGTTCGCGCTGACCGGAGGGGACGGCCACATCTCCTGGCTCGAAGCGGGACGGCTCACGCCGTGAGCCGGATGGGAAACGGTTAAACGCCTGCTGACGATTACGCTATCGTAAGATGTCCACTTCCGCCGATTTCGGGCGGTGGCGCTGGCGACCGGCATGGGAAGTGGACAGTCTCGCGATCCTGACCGCGTGCCCCTGACGCCGCGGGCGCGACTCGCGTTGCTCACTCCGCTTTTTGATGATTGCACGAACGGACACGGCGACTCACGACATTACAGATGACACGCGAACACGACACTGATTCGGAGACGGAACCGATTTCGAACGACCGAACACCGCCGGCAGCGGACGGGTCTGCACCGCAGCGGGGAGCCGACCGCGCGCTGCCCGATGGCGGGACGGACACCGAGGGCGCCGACGACGTCGCCCTCGACCCGTGGGGCTCTTCGACGGTCTCGGACTACCGCAAACTGTTCGAGCAGTTCGGCATCGAGGAGTTCGACGCGGTGCTCGACGAGGTGCCCAACCCCCACTACCTGATGCGCCGGGGCGTCATCTTCGGCCACCGCGACTACCGACCCATCGCAGCGGCCATGCGCAACGACGAGCCGTGGGCGGTGCTGTCGGGGTTCATGCCCACGGGCGACCCCCACATCGGCCACAAGATGGTGTTCGACGAGATCATCTGGCACCAGCAGCAGGGCGGCGACGCCTACGGCCTCATCGCCGACCTCGAGGCCCACAGCGCGCGCGGCCTCTCCTGGGAGGAGATCGACGAGCACGCCCGGAGCTACGTTCTGAGCCTCCTGGCCCTGGGATTCGACCCCGAGGAGGGGACGCTCTACCGCCAGTCCACCAACCGCGAGGTCCAGGATCTCGCCTTCGAACTGGGGATCGAAGCGAACTTCTCGGAGTTCCAGGCCATCTACGGCTTCGACGGCGAGACGGACATCTCGCACATGCAGAGCGTCACCACCCAGATGGCGGACATCCTCTACCCGCAACTGGACGAGCCCAAGCCCACGGTGATCCCGGTCGGGCCGGACCAGGATCCGCACATGCGGTTCGCCCGGGACCTCGCAGAGCGGATGCGATTCTTCAAGGTCACCGACGCGTTCGCGAGCTTCGAGTTGACCGACGCCGAACGCGAACTCGTCGCCGTCGCCTACGACCACCGCGAGGAGTACGCCGAGGACGAAGCGATGCCGCGCTGTGGGGAAGCCGGCGACTGGCTGGCCGACTACGAGACGAGCGCGACGGAGGCACGCCAGAGTGCGGTGGAAAAGCTACGGAACGCCGGGAAGGAACCGCTCCGGCCGCGGGTTCGTTTCTTCGCGCGACACGCGACCGACGAGGCGTTCGACGCGCTCGTCGAGGCCATCGACGGCGAGAAGCGCCGGTACGAGAGCCACATCGACGCCTTCGAGATGGACCACGAGGCGGCCGAAGAACTCGCTCGCGAGGTCGAAGCCGACCACGGCGGGTACGGCTTCATTCCGCCATCGTCGATCTACCACCGGTTCATGACCGGCCTGACCGGCGGGAAGATGTCCTCGTCGGTGCCGGCGAGCCACATCAGTTTGCTTGACGACCCCGAGGACGGGTACGACAAGGTTCGATCGGCGACGACCGGCGGGCGCGAGACAGCCGAAGAACAGCGCGAACTCGGCGGGAAGGCAGACGAGTGCCCCGTGTACGAACTGTACGCGTACCTCCTCTCCGGTGACGACGACGAGTTCGCCAAGGAGGTCTACGACGAGTGCGTCGGTGGCGAACGCCTCTGTGGCGGCTGCAAGGAGCAGGCCGCCGAACTCATGAAGGAATTCCTCGCAGATCACCAGGAGAAACGCGAGGAGTGGGCCGAGAAACTGGACGAACTCGACTTCGAGTTCGACGTGGCGGGCGAGCGGGCCGGCGGGAACTGAACGCCGCTGTCCGTCTACAGCCCGTCGAGCGCTGCGGCCAGCAACTCGGCCGTCGCCTCCGCCGCCTCGCCGCCGTTTTCGACGCCGATTTCGATCACTTCGCCACCGGTATCGACCAGCACCGTCGCGGCGTCCTCGCCGTGTTCGACGGCGATCTCGACCGCGTGCTCGCCGGTCTCGACGACGCCGTCGACCTGCTCGTCGTCGATCGTCTCGCCGGGGCGGACGACTGCGTCGACGTCTATGTCGCCAACGTCCGGAATCGACACGCCGTCGAGGATCGCTTCGATGCCGTCGGCGCTCGGCGTCATTCCCTCGATTCCTCGTCGGAGTTCCGCACCGAGGTCCTCGAGCACGCCCGTGCCGGGCAACTCGAAGCCTGAGCCCGGAATCGCGTCGAGCCACCTGGTTCGATCGCGGTCCGCGCCGTCGTCGTCGCGTTCGGTTGTCACGTTTCGATACGTCAGTGTCGGTGCTGATAGCTGTTTTGTGCTGACAGCGGCCGTTGGTCGACAGCGGTACGTTTTTACTGGCCTATCACAATCGGTCGCACATGGCATCCGAACCCCACTGCCGGCGCACCGTCCGTCAGCCACCGCAGTCCGGGGGGTTCGGCTTCTTTTTCGGCGCGCGCTGAGGGCAGTGGACTTCCCGACGGATAACTTCTGAAGGGGATGAAACCGGCCGCGCACGTTGTGCGGACACCTGTAAGGTGCCTCGTTCGTCGCCGACGCATGTCGGCGACAGACGAAACTGGCTTACAGCTGTCCTTATGAGAACCGTTAACTGACCGACCCGCGCCCTACTGAACAACGACCACTACGCATGAAGCTACCCGAAGCACAGGTCGCGGTGTTGAACACCGCGAGTGCAGACGAGGAACAGACAATCGAGCGTATCGCCGAGGAGACGGACCTGGATCCCGCCGCCGTCACCGGCGCGGCCTTCGAACTCGAAGACGAGGGCCTCGTCGAAATCGTCGAACGCACGAGCGACGACGTCTCGATGACCGAGGAAGCCGAGGAGTACGTCGAGGAAGGTCTGCCCGAACTCCGCCTGTACGAGGCCGCCGTCTCGCTCGGCGCCGACGAGGACGCCGTCCAGCTCGGCCAGGTCATCGGCGAGGCCGGGCTTGAGGGGCCGGCCGTCGACATCGCGCTCTCGAACTACGCCCGGAAGGGCTACGGCAGCATCGACAGCGGCGAGATCACAGCCGATCCCGACGCCGACCCCGAGAGCGATTCGGAAGCGGCCACCCTGGAGGCCATCGCGGAGGGGAGCGTCGCCTACCAGAGCGACCTCGCGCTCGAAGACTTAGAGAAGCGCGGGCTCGTCGAGCGGTCCGAGACGACGATCCGGTCGGTGCTTCTGACCGACGCGGGCGTCACCGAACTCATGGCCGGCGTCGAGGTCGCAGAGACCGTCGGCCAGGTCACGTCCGATCTCATCACGAGCGGGGAGTGGGAGGACGTCGAGTTCGCCGAGTACAACGTCGAGGCCGACGCCGAGGAGCTGACGCCCGGGAAGACCCACGTCCTCCGGCAGATGTCCGAGCGCGTCAAAGACGTCCTCGTGGGGATGGGCTTCCAGGAGATGCAGGGGCCGACCGTCGACGCCGACTTCTGGATCAACGACTGCCTGTTCATGCCCCAGGACCACCCTGCTCGAAATCACTGGGACCGCTTCGCCTTGGACAACCCGGCGAAGATCGACGATCTGCCAGAAGACCTCGTCGAGCGCGTCGAGTCCGCCCACCGCGAGGGCGTCGGCGACGACGGCGAAGGCTACCACTCGCCGTGGGACCTGGACTTCGCGAAGGCGCTGGCGCTCAGGGGACACACCACGTCGCTCACCGCCCGGCACCTCTCCGGGGAGGCGATGGGCGACCTCGAACCGCCCCAGCGCTTCTTCTCGATCGAGAAGGCCTACCGGAACGACACGCTCGACGCGACGCACCTGCTGGAGTTCTTCCAGATCGAGGGCTGGGTGATGGCCGAGGACCTCTCCGTGCGCGACCTGATGGGGACGTTCACCGAGTTCTACGAGCAGTTCGGCATCACCGACGTCGAGTTCAAGCCCCACTACAACCCCTACACGGAACCGAGCTTCGAGCTGTTCGGTCGCCACCCCGAGACGGGCGAGATGATCGAGATCGGCAACTCCGGGATCTTCCGGCCGGAGATGCTCGAACCGCTCGGCGTCGACTGCGACGTGATGGCCTGGGGGCTGGCCCTGGAGCGACTCATGATGCTCGTCACCGGCGCCGAGGACATCCGCGACGTGCACGGCACGTTGCTGGACCTTGACTACCTGCGAAGCGAGGAGGTGATTTACTGATGCCTACAGTAGAGGTAGATCCCGACGAACTCCGCCGGCTCACCGGCCACGACGAGAAAGACGACGAACAGCTGAAAGACGACCTGTTCGGCCTCGGACTGGAATTCGAAGGCGAGACCGAGGACGGCGAGTTTGAGCTCGAGTTCGCCCCCGACCGACTCGACCGGCTCTCCGTCGAGGGGGTCGCCCGCTCTCTCAGGTATCAGTACGGCGACGACCGGGGCGTCTACGTCCCGAACACCAACAGCGCCGAGTGGTCCATCCACGTCGAGGACGTGCCCGACGAGCGCCCCTACGTGACGGGCGCCATCGTTCGCG
Source organism: Halorientalis brevis (assembly GCF_042678165.1). Classification (GTDB taxonomy): domain Archaea; phylum Halobacteriota; class Halobacteria; order Halobacteriales; family Haloarculaceae; genus Halorientalis; species Halorientalis brevis. The sequence goes on from NZ_JBHUDJ010000002.1 coordinate 673,743, forward strand.
GGCTGGACATGGACGAGGAGGCCCTCGAATCCCTGATCCAGGTCCAGGAGAAACTCCACGCGACGATGGGTCGTCAGCGCGCGAAGGGCGCCATCGGCGTCCACGACCTGACGATGCTGAAAGGTGAGGACCTCGGCGACGAGGACTCCCGGAAGTCGGTGACCTACACCGGGATCGACCCGGAGGGTGACACGATGGTCCCGCTAGAGGGCGACGCCGAGTTGACGCTCGCGGAGGTCCTGACCGACCACCACATCGGCCAGGAGTACGCCGACCTCGTCGAGGACTACGACTCGTTCCCGGCGATCTACGACGAGATCGGCCTGTTCTCGTTCCCACCGGTCGTCAACGGTCGCCGGACCGAGGTCTCGGAGGATTCCCGGGACCTGTTCATCGAGATGACCGGCACCGACCAGTGGACGATCGACAAGATGCTGAACATCGTCTGCTACTCGCTGGAGGCCCGCGGCGGGAAAGTCGAGGAGGTCCGCGTCGTCTACGAGGACCGCGATCTCGTGCGCCCGGACTTTGAGACGAAGACCAAGACCGTCACCCACGACGACATCGAGACGATGCTCGGCGTCGATCTCGACCCGACGGACGTCGTCGACCTCGTCGAACGCGCCGGGATGGACGCGACGACCGAAGAGACCGACGACACGGTGTCCTACGAGGTCGAGGTGCCGCCCTACCGGACGGACGTGCTCCACCCAGTCGACCTCATCGACGACGTCGGGCGCGCGTACGGGTTCAACGAACTCGAACCCCGCTATCCCGACGTGTCGACGGTCGGCGGTCGCCACGAACGCTCCCGACTGGAACGCGCTGCACGCGAGACGCTCGTCGGCCTCGGCTTCGAGGACCTGCTGAACTTCTACCTCATCGACGAGGAGCAGAACTACGAGCGAATGGGCGTCGAACAAGGGAGTGACGTCGTCGGCGGCGGCGAGGCCGTCACCATTCAGGAGCCCTACAGCGAGGACTTCACGATGGTTCGCTCGTGGGCGCTCCCCTCGATCATGATGGTCCTGGAGAACAACACGCACCGCGCGTACCCGCAGGACTTAGCGGAGATCGGCCTCGCGGTCGAGGTCGACGAGTCCGAGAACACGAACGTCGCCGAACACCGCACCGTCGCCGCGGCGCTGTGTCACGACGGGGCGTCCTACGAGGACGCGAAGGCCCGCCTGCAGGCGATCGCCGACGCCTTCGACAAGGACCTCGAGACGCCGTCGACGGAACACCCCACGTTCATCCCCGGCCGAACCGCGAGCGTCGTCCTCGACGGCGAGGACGTGGGCGTCATCGGCGAGGTCCATCCCGAAATCATCGTCGAACACGATCTGGAGCTGCCGGTTGCGGCGTTCGAGTTCCGACTGGACGCGCTGCAGTCGTAGACGTAGACCCGCGAGTGACCTCCGGGACCGAGTGGATTTTTTGGTCCAGCTTTTTCAAGGAGTGGTCGCGAGGAGCGCGACCCGACGCCGAAAAAGGTGGGCTGGTGGCGGCGTTCGAGTTCCGACTGGACGCGCTGCAGTGATCTGACCTCGGAACGGCGAGCGGCTTTTTGATCGGAACGGGACGAAAGTTCGGGAAAACGGCCGCTGTCACTCCTTGCTGGTCCTAGTTCCGGTCGATTCCGGCAGTTCCCGGTGGACGCGCGTCCGTTGGCCACGCTCCGGATACTCGAGTGTGACGTTGCCGATCTCGACGGAGTCGAGCCACTGCTCGAAGAGAGACGGAACGTCACGGTACCGTGCAGTTTCGCCGGCGGGGACGTCGAGTTCGATGACGGCGCTCACGTCGGCGATGTTCGGACCCGGGAGTGCGCGTGCGAGGAACCGACCATCACTGACGCCCACGTTTTCAACGACGACGTCGAGGCGGACGCCACCGTCCGTCCGTTGTACCTCGTACCGTTTCAGCGTGAACTGTGGCGCGTGCGTGAGCGCCCGCCGAGTTTCGGTGTCGAGTTCCCACTCGCCACGGGTTTCGACTGTCTCACCGTCGTCGTGTCGCCACTGGACGCTCGCGGCTGGGAGATACCGCGCCGGGAACGGCACGGCGACCGGCCGCTCGGTCCACGTCGACGGGTCCATTCGGAGGGAGTCGTCTTCGAGCATGGACTCGACGAGGAAGTGCGACTCGTCTGTCGAGACGAAACTTCCGCCGGCACTCCCCCGCAGTCCGAAGGTCCACCGGTCCGCGTCGAGCGTCCCGTCGACCGTCACGTCGACGACGACGTACTGGCCGTCGTGTACGCCAAGGAAGCGACTGGGGCCGGTCCGCGCCATCACACAGCGACGGACGCGAGGGTTCGCTACCGTCAGTCGTGCGTCCCTGTACTCGATCGTCTCACCGATGGGAACGCTGGCGACCGTCGGTGGCTGCTCGGCCGAGGTTGTCGACGCCGAGTCCGTCGTCATCGCGTCGGCGGCAGGCTCGGTCGGTGCTGTCGTTTGCCCAGTTGTCGCGTGTTCAGTCGGCTGTCCGGTCTCCGGGTGTTGATCGGTTTCCTGTCGGGAACATCCCGCGACACCGGTCGCAGCCGCCGTACCGAACAACGCAACGAACTCCCGACGAGAGTGGAGGGCCATGTGCGACTGCCCTTCCTGTCGGCAGAAAAATAAAACCACTCTAAATTAGTAGTGTCGTACAACTGGTTTCGTCGGCAGCCGTGAACGGCTGGTGGGCTGGCGGTGGTCGCACCGTCAGTCGAGGTCTACGCCGACGGCGTCCGTGACCGAGTCGAACCCGTCCCGCTCAAGCAACTCGAGCAGGCCGCGGTTGATGTCGCGTGCGATAGACGGGCCACGATAGATCAGGCCGGTGTAGAGTTGCACGACGCTCGCGCCCGCCCGTATCTTCCGGTAGGCGTCCTCGGCGGTCGAGACGCCGCCGACGCCGACGACGGGGACGTCCGTTCGCTCCGCGACGAACCGGACCATCTTCGTCGCCCGATGCTCGACGGGCTTCCCGGAGAGGCCCCCTTTCTCGACGCGGTTCGGGCTGCGGAGCGACGCCGGTCTGTCGGTCGTCGTGTTCGTCGCGACGACGCCGTCGAGATCCAGTTCGTCGACCAACTCCAGCGCGTCCTCGACCGCCGGCTCGGGCAGGTCCGGCGAGAGCTTCACCAGAAGTGGCGCTGCACCCGCGTCGACCAGCGCCCCGAGAATCGCTTCCATCGAGTCGCGGTTCTGGAGTTCGCGGAACCCCTCGGAGTTCGGGCAGGAGACGTTGACGACGAAGAAGTCGCCGCCCTCGGCGACCCGCTCGTAGGTCTCTCGATAGTCGGCCGGGGCGTCCGCACTGTCGACGTGTTCGGTCTTGGCGATGTTGACGCCGACCGGCACGTCCACGTCCGCGGCGGCCAGTCGCCGACCGACCGCGGCCGCACCGTCGTTGTTCAATCCCATCCGGTTGATGACGCCGCCGTCCTCGGGGAGTCGAAACATCCGCGGCCGCGGGTTGCCGGCCTGTGGCTCTGCGGTGACGCCGCCGACCTCGACGTGACCGAAGCCGAGGGCGGCGAGCGCTCCCGGCGCTTCGGCGTTCTTGTCGAACCCGGCGGCGACGCCGACAGGGTTGCGAAACGACTGCCCGAACGCGTCGACGCGGAGTCGCTCGTCGTCGACGACGTACCTGTGGGCCAGTAGCTGCTCTATGGGGGTTCCGTCGACGAGCGCGAGCATCCCGTGGCCGAGCCCGTGTGCCGTCTCCGGTGGGAGTTGGAACAACAGCGGTTTCGCGAGATCGTAGACGGTCACGGCATCAGCTCCTGAACGGGGCGGCTCCGCAAAGAATTCGTGTACCTGGGCACGTTAGAACTCGTGCTCTACGTCCTCCGGGTCCGCTTTCTGAATAATGATCTTGTTGTCACGGACCCGTACGAACACTTCATCACCGATTTCCATGCCCGCGACGGCCAGTTCGTCCTCGTGCAAGTTGATGTGGACGTTGTGGTATTCGCCATCCTCGTCTTTGGCGCCACTGGGACTCAACTTCTTTTTTCGCACCATCGCGTTATCGTACGTCGTGGTTCGCCGTAGGATATACTTAAGCTTACCGTGCGACTGCCGGTCCCGATACTCACCACGTCGTTGCTTCCGCATGATTCTACCGGTGACAGGCACTCCGCAGCCCGCGGGCGAGCGAAATATCACGCTCTAATACCTGTATCTCGACTGAACTGTCGACCGGTTTACGTTCTTGTATAAAAATGTACCGCCAGACGGCGGCAGTATTGGGGGGTATATTTATGGTGGGTCATGTGCTGATTTGACACGGAGAGGCCAAAACCATGGCACGTGACGAAGATAAGCGCAACTTTGCGCTTCGAGACGACAGTGGTGAGGAGTCGAGTGTCTTCTCCGGTGGCACACCCCGGCAGGCGGCACTCAAGGCAGCCCGACGGCTCGATCCTGCAGGCAGCGAGTCCGCGGCTGACAGAACAACGATCCGACTTCGAGAGAAGGGCACCCACAAGGTCCACATCTACGAAGCGTGGGCCTGGGAAGAGGAAGCGCCCGACGACAAGCCCGACTGGATGCCGAACGAGATCACCAAAGGGAACGTCGAGAAACAAGGTGTCGAACACTTAGAAGACATATAAGCCGCTCCGATTGGCGATTCTTTTGCGCACTCACGCGTGTGGGCGTGTACAGATACACAACGACCACGTAGCAGCTGCGAGCTCGGTCTGCTGACATCGCGACTGCCATTGTTCCGTCGCTGGATTCGTCTTGGTCTCTCTCGGTGCCAACCGACAGTATAACCACTGTCGACCCGAAGCGTCACGTGCGTGGACAGCACCCGACCCGACCGCACGTGAGACGCGCGGAATGACTCGTCGGTCTCCTCCCACGCGATATCATTGCACTCTCGCGAGCTCGCTCTGATGCCAACTTACCAGAAAACACTCACATACAAAATCTATCAGTAACGCGATCGCGCGTGAGCCTCAACCATGAAATTTCCTCACGATGTGGCCGTGGTTCGACGCTCTTAAGTAAATCACCCCCATCCGTAGAAATACGAACGCGGCGCGGTGGGAGCGACCTGCCGTGCGGCAGTCTGCATCGGTGCCCTTATGTACTAACGTGGGCTTCCGAATGAATACGCACGGTCCCGCCGGATGTCGATTTCCGGCCACGACCGATCCGACGCCCTTAAGTGGTTAAGGGCGCTCGGAATGATTGCAGACGCGGCCCGGTCGGGGCCGAGATCGCCCGGCCGACGGATCGATGGACTTCGATGGGTTTATACCCTGTCGTGGTCTATGTTTGGATCCGTAGTAAATGAGGATTCCACCCCTGCGGTCCGCCGTATAGATGGGATCTGATGTTAGCCCTGGCAGTTCGGTGACACTCGGTCGGTCCGTGTGTCGTCGAACTACGTGAACCTTCGATAGCGGAATACTCTCTTACGAGAGTTTTCCCGCCAGCCCCCCTGGCCTTGTGCCAGGGACCATTCCGGTTGATCCTGCCGGAGGCCATTGCTATCGGAGTCCGATTTAGCCATGCTAGTCGCACGGGTTTAGACCCGTGGCAGATAGCTCAGTAACACGTGGCCAAACTGCCCTATGGATCGTGATAACCTCGGGAAACTGAGGCTAATCGCGAATACAGCTCCCATGCTGGAATGCAGGGAGCTGGAAACGCTCCGGCGCCATAGGATGTGGCTGCGGCCGATTAGGTAGACGGTGGGGTAATGGCCCACCGTGCCGATAATCGGTACGGGTTGTGAGAGCAAGAACCCGGAGACGGTATCTGAGACAAGATACCGGGCCCTACGGGGCGCAGCAGGCGCGAAACCTTTACACTGCACGACAGTGCGATAGGGGGACTCCGAGTGCGAGGGCATACAGTCCTCGCTTTTCTGTACCGTAAGGTGGTACAGGAACAAGTGCTGGGCAAGACCGGTGCCAGCCGCCGCGGTAATACCGGCAGCACGAGTGATGGCCGCTATTATTGGGCCTAAAGCGTTCGTAGCCGGCCACTCAAGTTCGTCGGGAAATCTGCCCGCTTAACGGGCAGGCGTCCGGCGAAAACTGAGTGGCTTGGGGCCGGGAGATCCAAGGGGTACGTCCGGGGTAGGAGTGAAATCCCGTAATCCTGGACGGACCACCGATGGCGAAAGCACCTTGGAAAAACGGACCCGACGGTGAGGAACGAAAGCTAGGGTCTCGAACCGGATTAGATACCCGGGTAGTCCTAGCCGTAAACGATGCTCGCTAGGTGTGGCGCAGGCTACGAGCCTGCGCTGTGCCGTAGGGAAGCCGAGAAGCGAGCCGCCTGGGAAGTACGTCCGCAAGGATGAAACTTAAAGGAATTGGCGGGGGAGCACTACAACCGGAGGAGCCTGCGGTTTAATTGGACTCAACGCCGGACATCTCACCAGCACCGACAGTAGGAGTGACGGTCAGGTTGATGACCTTACCTGACCTACTGAGAGGAGGTGCATGGCCGCCGTCAGCTCGTACCGTGAGGCGTCCTGTTAAGTCAGGCAACGAGCGAGACCCGCATCCCTAGTTGCCAGCAGCACGCTTGTCGTGGCTGGGTACACTAGGGAGACTGCCGCTGCTAAAGCGGAGGAAGGAACGGGCAACGGTAGGTCAGTATGCCCCGAATGTGCTGGGCAACACGCGGGCTACAATGGCCAGGACAGTGGGAAGCCACCCCGAGAGGGGGCGCTAATCTCCGAAACCTGGTCGTAGTTCGGATTGCGGACTGAAACTCGTCCGCATGAAGCTGGATTCGGTAGTAATCGCGTGTCAGAAGCGCGCGGTGAATACGTCCCTGCTCCTTGCACACACCGCCCGTCAAAGCACCCGAGTGAGGTCCGGATGAGGCCAGCATGCGCTGGTCGAATCTGGGCTTCGCAAGGGGGCTTAAGTCGTAACAAGGTAGCCGTAGGGGAATCTGCGGCTGGATCACCTCCTAACGTACGGGACTGGGGTTCGCCCCAGCCCACTTTCAAGTCCTGTCTTCGGACAGGCACTGGTGACTTCACTACTCGACGCACTCGCGCCGACCGAGCACCTATGAACTGCCAGGGCTAACATTGTCGGCGGAACCGTACGGGCCCATAGCTCAGCGGCAGAGCACCTCCTTTGCAAGGAGGAAGCCCTGGGTTCAAATCCCAGTGGGTCCATACCCCGTGCCCGCTCCGAACCGTGTCCCTTAAGTGGGATACGGCGTTGCGAATGGGTACGGACGACCGATGCACCACCCCGTGTGAACGCGGGTGGGAAGGGTTGATGCACGCACCGGCTACCACCGGGCGGCGCAGATGAGACTGTGTGTACGTGCGATCCAGGCGTCCACTGGACTCGTGTGCAGTTTATCGAGTCTTATGACGCGACTCGGAATCATTCCGAGTCACTATTCGACCCGGACCTAGTCCGGGTCACCTATCAGATTGGCTACTATGCCAGCTGGTGGATAGCTCGGCTCAGGTGCCGACGAAGGACGTGCCAAGCTGCGATAAGCCGTGGGAAGCCGCACGGAGGCTAAGAACCACGGATCTCCGAATAGGAATCCTCTTCGCAATTGCCTTGCGCAATGGGGAACGTCCCGAATTGAAACATCTCAGTAGGGACAGGAAAAGAAAACGAATGTGATGTCGTTAGTAACCGCGAGTGAACGCGATACAGTCCAAACCGAAGCCTTCGGGCAATGTGGTGTTCGGGCTGACTCTCATCACCGGATCGTCTTCATGAAGTCTCCTGGAATGGAGCGTGAAACAGGGTGACAACCCCGTAATGAAGGCCAGTACGGTGTGCGTCAGTTCCAGAGTATCGGGGGTTGGAAATCCCTCGTGAATACGGCAGGCATCGACTGCTAAGACTAAATACTACCTGAGACCGATAGTGAACAAGTAGCGTGAGCGAACGCTGAAAAGCACCCTCAGAAGGGAGGTGCAATAGGGCTTGAAATCAGTTGGTGATGGAGCGACGGGGCATACAAGGTCCCGTGACAAACGACCGAAGGGCGACCTTCCAGTAGGAGTTACGGGAAGCCGATGTTCCGTCGTACGTTTTGAAAAACGAACCAGGGAGTGTACTTGTTTGGCGAGTCTAACCCGATTATCGGGGAAGGCACAGGGAAACCGACATGGCCGCAGTCTCACGACGAGGGCCGCCGTGTTCAAGCGCGGGGAGTCAAACGGGTACGACCCGAAACCGAGTGATCTATGCGTGGACAAGGTGAAGCGTGCCGAAAGGCACGTGGAAGCCTGTTAGAGTTGGTGTCCTACAATACCCTCTCGTGATCTACGTATAGGGGTGAAAGGCCCATCGAACTCGGCAACAGCTGGTTCCGACCGAAACATGTCG